>CASERZ010000019.1 GCA_949290515.1 uncultured Christensenella sp. | reverse complement strand
CACCTGTTCTCATCCCGAACACAGAAGTTAAGCCCTTCAGCGCTGATGGTACTTGGCTGGACACGGCCTGGGAGAGTAGGTCGCCGCCGGTTACAAATAGCGTGACCTTGTATAAGGGCACGCTTTTTCCTTTTATCTGCGACACTCCCACTCAGTCACGTACGCCGAGTACGCTCCTTTCGTAGTCGGTCTGGAAAAAGAAAAAATCCCACCCTTCTCCAAGGTCACGGGTAAGTAACAAATTATTAAAACGGCTATATTAAGCAAGAAGTCTACGCTCTCTCTGAAAAATCGCAAATCTGTACCAATCTCCGCGGTCTTCCATTCTAAACAGCTTAGCGGCACGCTTTTTCCTTTTATCTGCGACACTCCCACTCAGTCACGGTTCGCTCACCTCGACGAAATAGGCGTATGCACAAAGGTATTTGCACATACAGCCCAAAACGTCGGGTTCGCTCTATACCGACCGAAGCCGTAAGAGAGCAGTATGGATAGCGGTTTTTAGAGATTGATTGCGAAGGGCGCATACTTTGTGTATGTAACCGAGCAAGAATATCTCTGCAAAAAGCGGTAGGCATGCCGCTATATTACGGCGTAAACGAAACGGTGTATATTTGGCAGGCGAATATAACCGTTTGTCGGTACTGTCTTCAAGCGGAAAGGATATATTGGATAACTAAAACTGCTCATTGCTCTCTAAAAAGTCTCAAATTTGTCGCGGGTATTCTTTCTGTTACTATTTTATGGACAATACGGTCTATTATTTTGTAATATTTGTCACATAGATTATTAAAATTTAATTAAAGGTGAAATGTTTTTAACTCTTTAAATGTTTTTATATTGATATAAATGCTTTGATTTGCGATTAAACAACAAAAAATGTAAAATATGTTTAAGATAAATTTAAGGTTATATTTATATGTACAAAAGTTTGACAATTACAATTTTATAGCATAAAATGTAAGTGTTAAATATTATTATATTTAAGTCAGAGGAAGATGAAATGAGAAAGTCGGTTTTAAAGTTAATATTGATATTGACGGCCATGGTAATGGTTGTTACCGCTTTTATGGCTTGTGAGAAAAAACAAGATATTAATATTGAGTTTGTCAGTGAAGAAAAAGTCGTGTCAAATGCTATGAGTATTGAAGAGGCAATGGAGCTATTAGAGTCGCAACCTCAAAGAGACGGTTATCTGTTTGACGGTTGGTTTTTGGACGAAGGCACGTGGCAACAGGAAGTGCTTCCTGAAGACGTAGCG
Organism: uncultured Christensenella sp.; assembly: GCA_949290515.1. GTDB lineage: Bacteria > Bacillota > Clostridia > Christensenellales > UBA3700 > RACS-045. Next base: position 7,049 of record CASERZ010000019.1, on the reverse strand, counting down.
CAATACGTTCAAAACGGTCATTTGACGGTATACGCTCACTGGGTGGAAATCACAGACGGTATTACCATTACTTTCTACGACTATACAGGAGCAATACTTCTTGCTAATCACACTTTTAACCGCGACAATGTAAACCTGGACTTCCTTAAAGCTTCGCAAAAGCCAGACGACGAAAAGTATACTTATACTTTCAGCGGTTGGGACTGCGATATGTCCGACCTGTCAAAATCTCATTACGACGCATATCCTCTGTATACAAGTGAACTCCGTTCTTTCGACGTTGAGTATGTCGTTGACGGAAAAGTAGTACACGTGCAAAAGGTAAAATACGGTGAAAATGCCGATACTTCAGTACTTGTTACGCCTACGAAAGACAGTACACCCGAGTATGACTACGTATTCGCAGGCTGGCAGGGCAATACGCAAAATATTACTTCCGACACTCAGCTAGTGGCTCAATTCACGCCTGTCAGAAGACAGTATACCGTTACTTTTAAATACGGCGACAATCAGGTATTGAGTCAAAAGGTATACTACGGAGAAGCGGCAAAAGCTCCCAATGCAAGCGAGGTTAAGAAGAGCCCTACCGCGCAATATGATTATGCATTTACCGGTTGGGATAACGTCTTCGATAAAGTTACTGACAATATTACAGTTAACGCGCTTTATTCTCAGACTTTGAGAGTGTACCGCGTAGATTTTTATATGGACGATACGCTTCTTAAGAGTGAGAGCGTTGTTTACGGTTATTCAGCGACCGCGCCTGAAAAAATCGTTAAGCCCGCTGATAAATACAATACATACGAATTTATCGGTTGGGACGGCACTTTCGATAACGTTACTTCAAATCTCGAGATAAGAGCGCAATTCGACGCAACTCCCGTACTTTACAAGGTTACGTTTGTAGACTGGAATGACGTTGTGTTGGGTAGTGACGAAGTTGGGTATTTGCAACCCGCTTCGCTCGGCTTCGAGCCTCAAAGGGAGAGCAACGACAAATACGATTATACCTTTACAGGTTGGTCGCAGTCGGTTGACAGCGTAGAAGATAATATGACTGTCAAGGCTCAATACAGCGAATCCCTGAGAGAATTCAACGTTACGTTCAATTACGGCGACGGCGAAACCCTATCGCAGACCGTGACTTACGGCGAGGCGGCAATTGCGCCTGAGGACGTAAATAAGAGCGAAACGGTAAGCACTGTTTACGTATTTATCGGTTGGGATTATGCGTTTGATTGCGTTACTTCCGATATGATTGTCACCGCTCAGTACAGAGAGGACGTCAGAGAATACGAAGTCAAATTTATGGTTGACGATACCTGCATAAAGAGCGAAATTGTTCTTTACGGCAATTCGGCTACCGCTCCCGATACCGTTGTTAAGGTTAAGGATGACGGATATACTTACGAATTTACGGGTTGGGATAAAACTTTTGATAGCATTACCGAAAACACTGTTGTAAATGCGCTCTTCAATCAAATAGCGCATACCTATACCGTTCAGTATATCAACTGGGACGGAGAAATTCTCTTTACGGACAGCGTAGTTACCGATGAAGCTTCTGTATACGAGGGAGAGACCCCCGCAAGAGAAGCAAACGACAGATTTACATACGAATTTACAGGTTGGACGGACAGCGAATCTTTGACGCAAGTAACTAGAGACATTACTGTCTATGCTATCTTCGATGCAATCGAACGTACATATACCGTAACTTTCTATTACGGTCACGATAAGAGCGTAGTTATAGAAAACGTACCTTACGGCACAGACCTTACAGACAAAAATAACGAATTCGGAGCGCAAGTGCCTACCGATACTTTCAAGGAGTCGACGGCTCAATACGATTATACGTTTATTGACTGGGACAGATACTTTGGATATATATCCTGTGATTTGTCCGTAACGGCAATCTATAAGCCGACTGTAAGAAAATACAATATCACATTTGTCAATGACGGTACGATAATCAAGACGCAAGAAGTCGAGTACGGCTCTTATGCTGTTGCTCCCGAGCTTGTTGCGTTCAAGAATGATACCGTACAATACGATTATACATATCTCGGTTGGGGCAAAGTAGAGAGCGATATAGTTGAAAACACTTCTGACTTTACAGCTGTCGACGTCAACAGCGAGATGGTAGTCGGTGACGTAACTTATACCGCCGTATACCTTAGAGAAGTACAGCAGTATACCGTAACTTTCTACAACGACCAGACGGGTACGGAGTATACCGTAGTCGCTACGCTTACGGTACCTTACGGCACAGACCTTACGGACAGCTCGAGCGAATTCGGCTCTCAAGTGCCTGTTGTGACAAAAGATTCGACTATCAAGTACGACTACACGTTCAGCGGCTGGGATAAGGATATATCGTTTATCCAGAGCAACATGGAAGTTCGTTCTACTTATACGGAAACCATAAGAAAATATACGGTTACGTTTATCAACGACGGAGCAGTTTACGCTGAGTACGTTGTCGAATACGGCACGTCTTCGCCTATTCCCGAAGACCCTACCAAGCAGTCTACCGAACAATATGACTTCGTATTTATAGGCTGGATAGGCGGCACGAGCTTTATCGAGGGATATACGACTATCGAGGCCGACTATCGCAACGATTTGAGATATTATCAAATCAGTTTCTATGATATAACTACTAATAAGTTTATCGAAACAGTCGAAATGGGCTACGGCAGCTCGATAACAAAGACTATCGAAAAGACGGGATATACTTTTGACAGTTGGTATAAAGACCCTTATTGCAACACTGTTTTCGATATGGCAAACGACGTAGTCAAAGGCAAGATGACTTTGTTCGGCAACCTTTATATGACTGGTCTTTTGTTCAACGGTAACAACGAAATCATAGGCTACGAGGGAACAGACGGTAATCTTATCATACCTGCCGCGGCAAACGGCAAAAAGGTTACGACCATAGTTGAAGAAGCGTTTATGGACAACGCCGTAATCGATACGGTTTATATTCCTGACACGATTACTTCTGTCGGAGACTATGCTTTCTCGGGAGTAGAGGTAGCGGTTTACGTCCAGAAGAAAAACGTCAGCGGCGGTAACCTCGTAACAGGTTGGAGCGCACTGTGGTATCTTGACCATAAATTAATCAACGCTCCTGCAAAAGATATTTATTTCAATATCGAACACGTATACTATTCGACGGATTACAGATACTTGCTCGTATCGGATAATACGGCAATAATCGGCGCTATGATAAACAATAATACGGCGAGAGCGTATATCGATGAAACAGTAAGCTGCGATTTGTCCGTATATACCGAATACAAGGAAATCGACGAAAAGACGGGCATAGAATGGACGTTGTATAGCAATGGTATCAACACCAAGACTTACAATATTACTCAGATAGGCAAGCATGCTTATGCAGGTTGCTCTAATCTTAAGAGTATATTTATTCCCGACACTATCCAAAAGGTACAAAACTATGCATTCTCAGGCGTCAGTGCAAATCTCTATATTCAGAGAGACGAACCCGCAATCGGATCTGTTCCCGCGGGTTGGGGATTTAGTTGGAACAGTAACGACGGCGATGACGAAGGTACGAGAGTGCTTTACTGGGGCGTTATCGATATGTACGAGAGCGGAGATTACAGCTTTATTTTGCTCAACGACTATACTGCGGTTGCAGCAGAATATATAGGCAGTACAAGCGCGCTTAGCGTAGAAGTACCCGCAAGCGTAACCTACAACGATACTGAATTTGTAGTAGCTCAACTCGGTGACGAACTCTTTGCAAATATGAGTTTGCTCAATACCGTAACTCTCCACGAAGGACTCAAGACGATCGGTTCCAAGGTCTTCTATATGGATATGATGTTGTCTTCGATAACGCTTCCTTCCACATTGACGTCGATAGGCGACTATGCGTTCCTTGGTACTATGTCTCTTAAGGAAATATATATCCCCGCAAGTGTAGAGAGCGTAGGCTTTGTATGTTTCGCAGGCTCCAACGCAACTATATATTGCGGAATAGAGGAGAGTATAATAGGCGGTGCATACAATTACCGAGTAACGCAGTGGAATATTAAACTCGGTTTTGAAGACATAAGCAATCTTACAAGCCTTGACGGTATTTGGTCTTTGATAACCAATCCTACATATTTGCCTACGTATTACAACGTTAAGTATGTGTATAATGTCGAAGCAACAGAGACGGGAAGAAGCACTACGTTCAAGTACATTCTTTACAACGATAACAATGCACGTCTTATAGGTTACAGCACAAAGGCTATGCTTACTGTACAAAGCTACAGCATACCTTCAACTATTGAGTATAACGGCGAAACTTTCAATGTAGTATCTATAGGAGCAAATGCTCTTAACGGTGCAAAACTTTCGACGTTGTTCGTACCCGCTTCCGTAACCTATCTCGAGGCAAACGCATTTGCCGGTTGTTCGGGTATGGTAGTCAATACAGCTCATACTTCGCAACCCGGAGATTGGACAGACGGCTTTAACCCTGACGGCTGCACGATAAATTACGGGGTTGCAGGCTGAACAAAAGAGCTGACTTAACAAATACAAAAGGAGTTGCGTATAACAACTCCTTTTTGTTTTTGGCTTAAAGTATTTTGTATTTGTCTTAATTAAATAATGATGACAAATGTTGACAAAGCATAAACTACAAGATATAATATATATGAATGAGGGAGTAGTTGGCACAATAGTGTTGCAAGTCAACATGCTGATAGAAATATCTGGCTTGCATTAAACAACGAGACTTATCTGCAGCTTTGCTATACGATAAGTCTTTAGGAAGTATAGCAAACAGCTATACTTTTTTTATTGGAGGCAAATATATGTTGCAATCTGTATTTATGGGTATAGGACTTGCTATGGATGCGTCCTGCGTATCTATGACAAACGGACTTGTTGAGAAGGGGATGCGTGTTGTGAAAATCATAATTATAGCACTCGTATTCGGTATTTTTCAATCTTTGATGCCCATACTGGGATTTTTTATAGGAAGATATTTTTCTCAGTATATAGATAAATTTATACCGTTGATTGCGCTCATAGTTCTGACAATTCTGGGCGCAAAAATGATAATCGAAACATTAAGGGAAAAGAAACACGACTTTAAATCAGCAAAGCATACAGAGGATAATCCCTGTGACTTGCAATCCGAGGTTTTGCCGTCGAATTTGAGCGATGGAGAAAATACACAAACTCAGGGTGAGGACAGTATATTGGCTGATGAGCAACAACAACCTATAATTCAACCGCTACAGAAAAATGCTCAAGAGCAAACAGAGCTTGCCGAAGCAGAAGAATCTGCCGAGTTGACCGAATCCGCTTTAACTAAACAAGCTATCGGTCAAGACGTAAGAAAAATAAAAGTCAAAGAGATAATAGTTCAAGCAATTGCAACATCTATTGACGCATTCAGCGTAGGTGTTTTGTTTGTTGCCGAAGAAACCTCTTTTGCTATGATATCTTTTGCGCTTTTCGGAATCATTACCGCACTAATGTGCATCGGCGCGACTTTCATAGGCAAAAAATTCGGTGCAGTATTCAAAGACAAGGCGGGAATAATAGGCGGGGCAATACTCATTCTCATAGGACTGAAAATATTCATAGAATATATGGTGCAAGCTTATTGATTTTCTCCTTACGGACACAGAATGAATATTAAATTGTCCAAAATTTCACATAAATCGCCGGTGTTGTAAATATATTAATTAAGCGAAGCGTTAAATCAGATGTGTTAAAAGCTTTTTTAAAGGCAATAATACTTGTCGGCGCGCCCGCTTCTAAAAAATAAAAAAATATAAGCAAAACTCTTTACAAACGCATATTTTTTTGATATTATAAATAAGCAATTTGTATGGAAGCTTAGCTCAGCTGGGAGAGCATCTGCCTTACAAGCAGAGGGTCATAGGTTCGAGCCCTATAGTTTCCACCAAATTACGCGGGAGTGGCTCAGTGGTAGAGCGTTGCCTTGCCAAGGCAAATGTCGCGAGTTCGAATCTCGTCTCCCGCTCCAGACACATAAAGGCATTATAGAGCATATCATATAATGTCGTGGCACCATAGCCAAGAGGTAAGGCAGAGCTCTGCAAAAGCTTCATCCCCAGTTCAAATCTGGGTGGTGCCTCCAAAACAAAAGCTCTTGCGAAAGCAAGAGCTATTTTTTTAGTATAGTATGCTGCTGTGGTGGAATAGGCAGACACAAGGGACTTAAAATCCCTCGGGGGCGACTTCGTACCGGTTCAAGTCCGGTCAGCAGCACCAGTAAGGCGCGTCGCTTAAGACGGGCACAAAAAGAGAGACGCAAAGTCTCTTTTTTTTATCCCCGAAGATGCTTGCGCCTCAAGTGCGGCAGTCTCGGAGTACCGAAATAGTGACGCTCGACGATGTCTCGCTAAGCCGTCGCATCGCTCCTTGCAAGTCCGGTCAGCAGCACCACCAAAAGTCTAAATTGAACCGTAAAAGTGCGAGTTTGGTTTAGACTTTTTGTTTTGCTTTTTAACGCAGATAAAAACAAAAAGCCCTGACCATCGTCAGGACTCTTTGTTGTCGGATTGTTAAAATATATTTCTATTTTATCATCATAAAGAACTATTTCTTGTATCAATAAATTAACAAGAAGTCTTTTTTCAGCTTGCATATTGGCGGAAAATATATTTTACTGTTTCGGCTTTGGTTTCGTCAATAACTATCTTACGGCTTACAACCTTATACCCGTAAGGCAAACCTCCGCCTTGGTATAATCCTTTTAGTCTTGTTTCTCTCATACCTCTTTTTACCTTTTGAGCAAGTTCGGCGGAATAATATTGATTCATACCTTCCAAACAACAAAATGGACATAACATTGTTTGGAGGGCGAAACAGGTTATTCAAAGCATTTGTCCTGTCAAGGCGCTCGTCCAAAGTTTTTTGACGGTGGTCAGGAGTTCAATGGGGTAGGCGAAAGAAAAGCGCGTCTTTCGACGCGCTCTTGTCATGAGGTTTGTTGTCGATCAGAACGTCGCTCTCGAAAAGGCGAGATCGGTCCTGTCCAAAAG
>CASERZ010000018.1 GCA_949290515.1 uncultured Christensenella sp. | reverse complement strand
CACCTGTTCTCATCCCGAACACAGAAGTTAAGCCCTTCAGCGCTGATGGTACTTGGCTGGACACGGCCTGGGAGAGTAGGTCGCCGCCGGTTACAAATAAAAAGAGCGTTCAGATATGGACGCTCTTTTTTATTTGTAGACTGCGTATAGCAGCACGCTTTTGCGAATTTCGGGAACGTCCCTCACCGTCACGTACGATTTAGTACGCTCAGGATTCGGGACAACCGCCGAGAATTCGCAAAATCCCACCACTCTCCGCAGTCTTTTATTCTCAACGGAATAGCGGCGCGCCTTTCGTTTTTTTCTCAACACTCGCGCTTAGTTACATACGCTAAGTATGCGCCTGTCGCGCTCGGTTTTAAAAAAGCAAAAATCCCACCACTCTCTGACGGCTATACTAAGCAAGAAGATGTATTTGCACTCTTACTTATTAAGCGGAATAATTTTATTAATATCAGACGATACGCGCCTATTGGCGCTTTTTTTATTCTAAAAAATCCTCTTTATTCTCTTAAAATGTGTGATTTTTGATATTGACGAGTGTATTTGTTTTTTATTATAATTGAATTGTATACAATTCAATTAAATAGGGCAAATTTGCCAATAAGGAGTAAATATGGATAAAAATGCTATGTTCAAATTGAGTTACGGTTTGTTTGTGCTCACGACCAGGACGGATAACAAGGACTACGGTTGCATAATCAACACGGCACAGCAAGTGGCGGACAGTCCTCTTACTATCACAATTGCCGTAAATAAGAATAACTACACTTACGATATGATTAAAAAGAGCGGCGTTTTCAACGTGTCTATACTCTCGCAAAACGCGCCTTTCGATATATTCAAGCGTTTCGGTTTTGCAAGCGGCAGGGATACGGATAAACTTGACGGATTTGACGATTACGAGAGGGGTGAAAACGACGTGATTTTTATCACTAAATACGCAAACTCCTATCTTTGCGCCAAAGTAAAGTCCACCGTCGACTTGGGTAGTCATACGCTTTTCGTAGCCGAGCTTACGGACGGGGTAGTAATGTCCTCCGCGCCTTCTATGACTTATGAATACTATCACGCCAACGTCAAGCCCAAGCCTGCTGAGAGCGGCACGAAAAAAGGCTACAGATGCCGCGTGTGCGGATATGTGCACGAAGGAGAGGAATTGCCTGAAGACTTTATGTGTCCGATATGCAAACACGATGCAAGTTACTTTGATAAAATTCAATGATAAGTGCAATAATAACGATAAAAAAACGCCCTTTAGAGGGCGTTTTTGCTTTTGTATTTTAGTTATTGCATATTCTTTTAAACAACAGATATCAGTCCCCAATAGAGAGTAATACCCAATGAAAGGCACAGTCCTACCGAGCAGAGAATATTTGCCGTCTTACAGCGTCTGAACATAGTGCTTTGAGATTTTTTGTAAGTATTTATTGCTTTGGATATAAGGCAAAAACCCGTTATCGAAAGGATAAGAGCTATTACAGATATCCATTTTATCGCGCTCAATACTATGGCAATAATGCCCAATATCATAGCTGTTTTTTCGAGTTTTTCTGCTGTTTCGACAGAGCATTCGGGTGTTTGCGTACCCGAGTCGAGAAAAGCGTCTGCGAGTTTTTCTAACTTGCTTTCTCTGTCGGGATTAGTGTTTTTGCGGATATAATCGGGTTTTAAGTCGATATCTTCGAAAGGTTTGTTTTCAGTAGTTGCGTTGCGCACGGGCATATCGTCCTCGCCGCCTTTAAGATATTTTTCGGGGGCGGGAGTGTGTACGTTATGGCCGCAGAAAGGACAAAAAGTTTCGTTGTCAGCTATTTCGTTGTCACAATTTTTACAAATCATATTTACCTCTTACCATATAATGAAGCCTTTATCCTGTGCTTGAGGTAATCCTGTCATAAGCAGAGCGACTGCATATATTACGATTGCCGACATAAAGAAGTCAACGGTAAATAATGCTCGTGGTATAAAAGTAAGTATTCTGTACTCTTTCTTTAAATAAAAACAATTGCGATGAAAATATGTTTTGGCAGTGTCTGCGCAGTCTATGGAAACTAAAGCAAGAAATGTGCCTAACGGGCACAATAGTCCTGCTATTACGTAGCGTAAATCGGCATAAATAAACCATTGAATTCCGCAAATTAATCCTATAAACGCCAGAATATTGAGAATTATCGAAAGAGCTCTGTTTTTTTCGGCAGCTTCGATATATTCGTCTAAAGAGGCGTCTTTTGACGGACGGAATTGCAGTACGATTTTTTCTATAAGAGTTTTCTTTGCAGGGGTCTTGCGACGTCTGTTTATATAGCGCGTGCTTCTGCCCAAATCCATATCGGGTATACCTTCGTCGGTGCCTCGTTGGCACATAGTAGGGTATATGTGTTTGGGCTCGGTCGTTTTAATATATTCGTCGTCGTTATCTGTAGCGGATTGGATATAGGGGTCGTTATCTTGAACATTTTCCTCTAAAAGGTTAGAAAAAGTTTTATTGATTTGCACCGAATAAGTTGAGTCGGCGTCATTGTAATCGCATCCGCAGTTGGGACAAATATTCTGATTTTCAGGGATATCGCATCCGCAGTTTTTGCAAGTCATAATTACATTATCCTTATATTTATATAATTGCTTTATCCGCAAATTACAGTTTCGTTATCTTTGTCGAATTCGTTTTACCATATAATAAAACGATTTCCCGCGGCTTGTAAAAAGCCTGTCATCAAAAACAGTTTATAGGCTATTACTCCCGCCGCCGTTATAGCGGTCGCCCAAAACATTGCGTGGCTGAAGAATGACAGTGCCGAACATCTTTTTATATCTTTCTTATAAAATTTTTTATAATAATCCGATGCGGTATCGCTGAAATCTATTGAGACGACTGATACAAAAACGCCCAAAACGCTAAAGAGACCGAATATTATAGATAAATCATCGGCGTTCATTATCCAGGTTCCGCCAAAAGAAAAACAAATAAATGCAATAATGTCCAGAAACACTGAAAATACGGCATTTTTATTGGCTGCTTGCAACATTTGCATAGGCTCGACTTCGCCTTTGGGACGGAATTTCAGCACTATTTTTTCCCAGCGTGTTTTTGGGACAGAGGAAGTACGCTTTTTTGAAAAGTAGCGAGTAGTTTTTCCTAAATCCATATCGGGTAAGCCTTCGTCAGTGCCTCTCTGCGTCATAGTAGGGAAGACGTGTTGATTCTCGTCGGGCTCCTTTTGTTCGTCGCCGCTTCCTATAAAATATTCTTTTCTCCAATCGGCATCGGGCATAGTAATTTCGGTTTTTTCGTCGGAAGCATCGGAAAGGGGACGAATGTCATTATTCGCATCTTTCTCATCGCAATCGCACCCGCAGTTGGGACAAATCTTTTCGTTTTCAGGGATTTCGTACCCGCAGTTTTTACATACCATAATTTATCCTATGCTATTAATCTACGATTATATTTTATCACTTTTCTAAAGTCAATTCAATACGTTGGGGAAAAAATTCGAGATAAACAGAAGAATCTTGTAATTTTCTTTATCAATTTATTTGTAAAAATATTGTAAGAAGGCTGTAAAAATACTGCAAGCTTGTGTTATAATAAATATCATAATTTACAACGTAAATTATTCTTAGGATATTTTGCGTAGATAAGTTTAGTGGAGAGAAAAAATGAGCAAAACTTGGAAAAAAATTTGTATTGCGGCAGCAAGCGTGCTGGCGTTTGTAATTCTTTTGATGATTTTGTTTATACCTGTTACGGGAGAGTATGACGATACCGATTGCTGGAATCAGTTTGAAGAGTTCGATATCGCTTCGTTGGATACGGTTGAGGTTAAGGGAGAAGATTTTAAAATTTTACAGCTTACCGATTTGCATTACTGGATGCCTCACAAAGCTTCGCAAACCGACGATATCGTCAAAACGCTTGTGGAGCAAAATCAACCCGATATGATAGTCCTCACGGGAGATACGGTATTCGGTCCCGCAAACACCGTGTATGTGCCTCACGTAATAAAACTTATGGAAAGTTTTGAAATTCCCTGGGCAATCGTCTACGGTAATCACGACAGCGAGTTTAAAGCAGATAAATTCTGGCAAGGCGAGAAGTACGAAGCGGCTGAACATTGTCTTTATCACAACGGACCTTACAACATAGGCGGTACGGGTAACTATGTGGTCAACCTTACAAAGGACGGCGAGCCTTTTTATTCGCTTGTAATGATGGATTCCAATATGTATATCGAATATGACGGTAAGATGGAATACGGTTGTTTCGAGCTGGGGCAGGTAAGCTGGTATGAGTATATGATTACCAATTTGCAGGCACACGGTTACGATAAGTCTATGATGTTTTTCCATATACCTTTGGTGGAATACGGTATTGCATTCGACGAATGGGAAGAGGGCGGTTTTGACGAGAGTATAGGTTTCGGCGAAAAACGCGAGGAAGAGTGCAACAGTCCTTGCAATACGGGTATGTTCGGAATGATTAAAAAGTTGGGCAGTACCACTCATACTTTCTGCGGTCACGACCATATAAACAATTATTCAGTCGAATATCAGGGCGTAACTTTGTCATACGGACTTAAGTCGTCGACTCAGCTTTATCACGACGAGGATATGGTAGGCGGTACGCTTATCACGATTGACTCCGACAGAAACGTAACGGTCGAGCATAAATACCTGGCAGTATAATTCGACTAAAGCGCGATAAACGTTATTAAAAATATTATGCAAGGCGGTTTTCCGCCTTGTTTTTTTTTGGCAAAGACAGGCGATGCGGAATAAAATATATTGCAGTCGAAATAGAACTGCATAGGTATAACAGTTATATTATAATCTTATAAATGTATAGACAATTCTTATTTTGTATGTTATACTCAAAAATAGGAAATTATGTAAAATCCAATAACGTAAGGGGTACTATGGAAGAAGAAAACAAAACTGTTGTTGCTCAACCTGTCGTATGCGATGCGGTTGAATCAAGCTCTGAAGACGTCTCGATGAATGCTTCCGATTCAAACGGCGGACAAAAGACGTCGGACGGCAAAGCACCTACGCTTAAACTGGATATCAAGCGTACGATACTTGTAGGTTTTGCCTTTTTCGGCATTATGTGTTTTTGGGAAGTATACGACTATATTATGCCGTTGATTCTCAATACGCGTTTCGGTCTTAATTCGTGGCAATACGGACTTATAATGGGTCTTGATAACTTGCTTGCCATATTCTTGTTGCCTTTCTTCGGCTCGTTGTCAGACAAGGCGGTCAAGAAAAAAATGGGCAGGCGTACGCATTTTCTGTTTTGGGGTACGATTTGCGCGGCGGTAGCACTGATTATCGTAGCGATATTCGAATATCTCGAATTTCAGAAGATAATGCAGGCGGGATATGACAACATCAATGAGCTTGCAAAATACAATACCGAACTCGCTAGTATAATAGCAGGTATGGAAAATGCCGATTACAATACTATTATGGCAGGCGACAATACAGCGGCAATACAGGCTATCAAGCAGGCTCAGATAGAGATGTCCAGACAGGTTGCAGGCGACAACGTATGGCTACTTATAGTATTTATCGTCGCGCTGTTTATATTGTTGATATCTATGTCGTCATACCGCTCACCCGCGGTTTCGCTTATGCCCGATATCACGCCCAAGCCTTTGCGTTCGCAGGCTAACGCGCTTATCACGTTTATGGGCGGCGCAGGCGGACTCGTATCAATCATACTCTACAAGATTTTTGCAAACTCGGCTACGCAGAATTACTTCTGGCTTTTCTTGGTAACGGCAATAGTTCTTTTGCTTGTGTTGCTCGTATATATGCTTACCGTAAAGGAACGCAAGTTTGTGGCAATGCGTGAGGAAGAAGAAAAGGCTTGCAACGTAGTAGACGAAGAGGAAGTAGAGGGTACGGAGAAGTTGTCCAAGGGCAAAGTAGTATCGTTGGTGCTTATACTTCTCACGGTATTTTTGTGGTTTATGGGCTACAATGCCGTTAAGTCGCACTTGTCCACTTACGCAACTCAGACGCTCGTATTCGAGCAAGGTTTTGTCGGTACGATAACCCTACTCAACGGACTGGGCGGAGCAATAGCACTTCTGCCTGTCGCGCTTTTGGCTAACAAACTGGGTAGAAAGAAGACTATAATAATAGGCGTGCTAATAGCCGCAGTCGCATTCTTCCCCTGTTTCTTTATGACGGCTAATACGCCCGGCGTCAAATTCCTTTTCCCGCTGTGCTTTATTATGGCAGGCTTCGGAATGGTTTGCGTCAACGTAAACACGCTTCCTATGGTAGTAGAACTTTCAAAGGGCAGTACCGTAGGTAAATATACAGGTTACTATTATGCGTTTTCAATGTCGGCACAGGCCATTACACCTGCTTTTGCGGGAATATTTATGAACATCTCGTCGCAGAGCGTGGTATTCATATACGCGTCGGTATTTATCGTATTGGCTTTTGTAACCACTATATTCATAAAACACGGAGACAACCGTCCTCCCAAGAAAAAGAAATTCCTTGAATACTTCTCCGACGAGGACTAAAAGGAGCTAATTATGGCAAAGAAAAGCAAGAACGCTTCCAAGTCAAAGGCAAAAAAGACGCTAATCACAATCATTACCGTGATAATAGTAATCGCGCTTATCGCGGCGATTATATTCATAAGCGTCAAGAGTATGTGGGGCGAGGTAATAGACTTTATCCTAAGTTTATTGCAGAAAGACGAGACTAATCCCGACCAAGACGATGCGACACTCGTGCCTGACGGTACTCTCGAGGTCAAAGTGCTTGACGTAGGGCAGGGAGATTGCATACTTATCACTTTCCCCGACGGGCAAGTAATGGTAATGGATATAGGAAGCGAAGTCGGCTCCACCTCGCCTTGGAACGTAATAGACGGTGAACTTAAGGCAAAGGGTATACAGACAATCGACTATATGTTCCTTTCTCACACCGACTACGACCATTCTAGAGAAGTGGCTAAACTTTGCGAAAATTACCAAATAAAGAGTTTTTATTTCCCTGTTGCTAATATAGATGTCAGCGGTACTTGGGAAAAGGCATATAACGCTGCTCAGAGCGAAACGTACGTCGAAGACGGCGAAACCAAAAAAGCGCAATTCAATGAGAACGTAGGTGTGTTCAGATTCGAGACTGCAAGTTGGAGAATGAAGTGCTATTCTTTTGATGAGGCAGATTATCCTACTATAAAAAACAGCTCGTCTGCTGAAAAGAAAAACAGCGTTTCGCCTATTTGCCTTTTGGAATATGCCGACAGAACTATAGTTTTGACCGGCGACGCTAACTTCGAAACCGAGGAGTATGTGCTTGCAAAAGGTTATCTCAACAATATCGATGCCGACGTACTCAAGGTAGGACATCACGGCTCGGCAAGCTCGACTTCCGACGAATTCCTCGACAAAATAGACTGCGAGTATGCGATTATTTCTTGCGGCGCGGACAACGGCTACGGACATCCTACGCCCGAGGCACTGACAAGACTTGCCGAATATACGGACATAACGCCCGACGACGACTTTAACGGATTTGCCGAAGTTTACCGTACCGATGAGGACGGAACTATTACCGTGCGCGTAGAAGAAAACGGTGCAATGCAGATATCTTCTGCCGACAGCCCCGAAAAAGACGCGTCTTTGGCTGGCACTATCGAAGAGGAAACCGTCGAGCCTTCGGGAGAGGTAGCGACAGTATCGTACTTTAGACAAGAGGATTACCTGGTAAGCCTCGCAGCATAATAATAGAGATAAGACAAGAAGGTGAATTATGAAATTCGATATCGAACTCGTCGGTAAAGTAGGCTCAATGGCTCTCGTCAACAAAAAGTGGGGAGATATAGACTACAACGCTATAGCGAGAATAAGCAGAGAACTTCGCCCCGGATATATTTGGGTTACCAGCGGTGCGACCGAGATAGGCAGAATAGATTATATAAGACGCAACGGACGCGAAATCGAGGGCGATTACAACGACGTCAAGACGGACTATGCGGCGCAAGGACAGATTATACTGATGGACAATTACCGTCAGTATATCGACCCTAAATACAGCGTAAGACAAATTCTCGTCGAGCACAGACACTTCAACGATTTAGCCAAGCGCGCCAACCTCAAAAAACTGCTTTTGAGATGCCCCGAGCAAAACGCCGTACCTATTATCAACTACAACGACCCCCTCTCTTCCGAGGAAATCGACAAGACAGAGCTTCAGGAGCTTGCAAAGTACAGAGACGATATCGTGCATTGTATGGACAATGACGAAACGGCTTCGCAGATAGCTTGTCTGGTCAAGTGCAAGACGCTTTTGATTTATACCTCAACGCTCGGTATATACGCAAATCCCGGCGACGAAAGCACCCTTATAAAGGAAATCACGGGAAAGGACAGTTACGAGGCGCTGGACGCGGTAGCAGAGGCGCAGAAGCTTTGCAAAGGTTCTTCGCGCGTAGGCGCAAACGGAGCAATGGCAAAACTCGAATATATCAAGGCACCCTTGAAAAACGGTACTCAAGTATATATCGCAAATCCCGCTTTTTCGATAAGCGAAGTTTTGAGCGGACAGGCTCCCTCGACCAAGATTTACATAAGCAAATGATTTATTCGTTCAAACCCGTCTATGACGGAAAAAGCAAAATTCTCATACTTGGAAGTATGGCATCGGTAAAATCCCTCGAGAAGGGATTTTATTATATGCACCCGCAAAACAAATTCTGGCGCGTGATTGCCTTAGTTGCGGGCAATCCCGTACCGGAGAGTATAGAGGGGAAAAGACAGTGGCTTTTGGACAATAACATTGCGCTAATGGATATTATATATTCGTGCGAGCGCAAAGGCTCTTTGGACAGCGACATCAGGGAAGTAACTCCCAACGATATTCGACAGGTCCTCGACAATGCACCGATAAGAGCGATATTCTGCAACGGAAGGAAGTCTTACGATACGGCAAGAAAGAATTATCCCGACGTAGAGTTTAAGTATCTTCCGTCCACTTCGCCCGCCAACGCAGGAGGGTGGAGTGAGCAAGCGTGGCTGGACATAAAAAGGTATCTTTCGGATTAGACGCGAAATATATATTAAGAATATAAGTTAATATAGGTTAAGAATATACATTAAGAAAAATAGAAACTGAAAAGAAGTTTGCAATAAAAAATACGCCTCGGTGAAGGCGTATTTTTTATTTTGGAGGTCTTGTCAGGAGAAAAAGATATCCTTATAGGTCTTTACTATTCGACGTTTGAATTGATGTCCTGAAACCGATTGACATATTACAATTGACATATAAAAGTTTATTGACATATCAAAAGACGGCTTTAAAATCTTCAGCCGTCTTTTTGTTATAAATTACGCGTCAAAGAAATCGCACGGAAAAGCGGAATAGCAAAAAAGCAGTTTTGACTATCGAAATCTTTAAAGATTTGATTATTTTTTTATTATACCGATACATCTCAACGCATTTAAAGGTATGAATAAACATCCACCCGTCAAACGGGTGGTTTTTCACAATACGGGCATAGCCCTATGGTACTAGCCACGCCTAAATGGCGTACGTTAGTCTGCCACCTGCGACTTTTAGCGTTTCTGCTCGAACGGGTCAAAGGCTTCCGTTATGCACAACTGTTCCATTGTCCTATCTTCCTCTAATTGCGTTCTTATGTACTCCGCTATCCTTTCTTTATTTTTTCCTACCGTATCGACATAGTATCCCTTACACCAGAATTCCCTACTTCGATATTTATATTTCATATTTGCCCACTTCTCATATATTAGCAAGCTGCTTTTACCTTTG
>CASERZ010000017.1 GCA_949290515.1 uncultured Christensenella sp. | reverse complement strand
TTACTTCTTCCTCCTCACGGCAACTATTCTAAAAATAGTCTGCTTATCCGCTCACCCTCACGCTCCTTACTCGGCGAGAATTATGTATGTCGATAGGGTAGTTTTTTCGCTATTTGCAGTTTATCCGTTCACTATCAAGCTCCTTGCACAGCGATTATGTATATTTATCCGAGGGTACGTATTTATCCGCGTTTTTATTTAGTATCTCATAATTTTTAATTTTTATACTTTTCTGTACGATATCTCAAAGCGATATGCAAAATACATTGCAAATTACACGTGCAGTGTGCTAAAATATAAAAAAGCGAGGTGAAATATGAAAGTTTTATTGACGCAAGATGTAAAGACTGTAGGTAAAAAAGGCGAAATCGTAGAAGTCAACGACGGATACGCGCGCAATTTTCTTATAAAGAAAGGTATGGCTCAACAGGCTACGGCTAACGTAATCAACGAGACAAATCAAAAAAACGCCGCACTCGAAAGACAAAGACAAAAAGAGTATGAAGAGGCTGTGGCTTTGGGGAAGGAACTCAAAGGAAAGACAATAGTCCTCAGTATAAAATTCGGCGAAAACGGTAAGCCTTTCGGAGCTGTTACGTCCAAAGAAATATGTCAGGAATTGTCCAAGATGGGTTATGAGATAGACAAGAAAAAAATCAATCTCAAAGATTCGATTAAGTCTGCGGGAGTTTTTGACGTGGAAATCAAGATTCATTCCAACGTAACTACCGATATAAAGGTAGAGGTCAAGCCCGAATAGTTAATCCGATTATCCGTAGAATAGGATAAACACAAAAGCAGAAAATGCACCCTTGAGGGTGCATTTTGTTTTAAAATTACGATTATAAATAATTTATCTTCTTCTTCTCGTGCCGAGTAGCAAAAGCAATATTCTTGCAATTTGCACTAAGGACATCATAAACGCTACAAGATAGGTTTTAGCCGCGCTGTCGAGAACTTTTTTTGCCATAGCGGTTTCTTCGCCCGAGAGTATACCGCATTCTTCGAGCTGAACTCGTGCACGCTTGCTTGCGTTGTATTCGCAAGGCAAAGTTATAAAGGTAAACAGCGCATAAAAAGCGTAACATACAAGCGCCGCCATAAAGAAAATAGCAGAAATATTAAAGCTTACGGTATAGGCAAGTAACTCAAATACTAATCCCAACAGCATCAAGGGCATAATCATACGCGACGTAAAATTGACTACGGGTACGAGCGCCGTTCTCATTTTGACGGGCGCATATTCTTCTGCGTACTGAATCGCGTGTCCTACTTCGTGTGCGGCTACGCCAATCGCGGCGATAGAGGGACTGTAATAGGTTGCTTCAGAAAGATAAACGGTATTGCTTCTGGGGTCGTAGTGGTCGGTAAGAGTACCGGGACAGGTGCTTATCTGAACGTTGATAAGTCCGTTTTTGTCGAGTATAGTACGAGCTGCGAGATGTGCGGTCATACCGCTTTCCGCCGGTATCTGGCTGTATTTATTGTAAGTGCTTCTTACGCCTATGCTGGCTATAATCATCCATAAAAGCAGAGGGAAAAAGCACAGCGCTATAATAGAAAGTATAAGTTCGAACATTCTTACGGTCCTTTGTTTTTTTTCTAGTATAACACAAATTAAGTTATATATACAGTATTTTAAAATCTTTTTACACGCAATTGACGAAGTTTATTCTTCCGCCCGAGAGAGAAAAACAAAAAGATTTTGTATAAAATCCTTTGTCGGCATAAACCAGCGTTACTTTATAAGGGACATATTCTACGGTATCGCATATTCCGATAAAGTTTCCGAAAATCTCGTGAAAATTTTCCTCTCTGAGAGAGTACGATACAAACTTTTTTATAGCGTCGTCATCGTTACAGCTGATGCTTTCGAGAAATACGTAGGGTATTAATTCGTCGGGAAAATCGCGTTCGCATTCGTATTCGAAGTAGCGAGATTCTTCTACAAAAGCGTTGTTGCAGAATTTTAGCGTTCTTACGCAAGTGCGTTGCATACAGTCATACAGTTTATCTCTCAGAATTATTCTGCCGTCGTCAGCGATTTGGGCTTTGTCGCAATACGCACTCATAAGCAGAGTATAGTCATCATTATAATGCAAAACTGCTATATACGTTTTTTTGCCCGTATGCGCTTTTACTATCAGAAGCTGTCCGTCGCAAAATCTCTTTGCTTTGAAGGACACTTTGTCGGGACGGGCGGGCAAAGGCAGAGTGATTATCTCTTCCTGAGTTTCGATAACCGCTACGTGGCATCTGTCTGCTTTGCAAGTCAGCAAATGTTTTACCTGATTGCATTCTGCTTGTTTGATTATATAAGCTTCTTCGAATACTGGTTTTCTTTGGGGTAGGAATTTAATAATCGTATCTTTTCCGTGTTTTATGCAGAGCATATCTTTACAGCTTGACGGTTTTTTGCTCAATGCGTGCTGAACGGGCAGGCAATCGCTGTCATAAGGAAAAAATTCGACGGCAAAGTTTTCGTCTGTCAAAGCGGGAGAAGTTGATTTTTTTCCGTCGATAAGCACTATGCCTTTTGTATTGTCGAAATACAGTTTTGTCATACTCACCTCGATTTAATATATGTCTTATATTATCGGTATATGAGACTGAGTGCGACAAAATGATAAACGCAGAACATAAAAAAAGACGTCCGAAGACGTCTTGATTTTTTGTGTTTATTTTATTCGTATCTTACGGAGGTAAGCTCATAGGTCATATCTCCCTCTCTTATCATTACGATTACGCGCTTGAAGAAAGCGTTGTCCTCGAGAGTGTTTTTGATAGGTGAAGTGGAGATGTAGCACATTACCTTTGCCTGAATGTTAAGGTCCTTGCTTGCCGCGAATGTGCAGGACTTGACAGGGATACTGTTTGTTTCGGTGAGAGGGTAAGTAGTGGTTACGTTACCGCTTTCGTCAGTGCTGGTCTCGGGTGCGTCACCGCTGGGAGCAGTACCGTTGTTTACAAGGTCGCCCGATACCTCGGGTGTAACGTCTCCGCTAGGTGTAACGGTTTCGCTGAACGTCTTGTCGAGTATAAAAGACTTGTCGAGGTTGACGTTGCTGGACGAAGCGAAAGACATTGTGATTGCCTGATTATATACCTGCGTGAGGTCGGAAGTCATCGTGTACGAAGGAATGTTTACCGACAGAGAAGACGACATATCCGTTACTCTCGCGAATTGATACAGATAAGTATTGTCGCAGAGTATAGACGTAGCGTACTTGTCGTCGGAAGTAACGGTCTTGCCGTCGATGATGAAGGTAGCTTCAGCTTTTTTCTCCCCGTAGGAAGTGAAAATTTCCGTTGCCGTTCCGTCTACTTTTCTGGTATAGGACAGCTTGGGGGTAAGGCTGAGACTTGTATAGCTTTCGGCAATCTGTACGTAGTCGGGGTTATCGTCTACGGTGAGGGAAGACGTGAACTTGTAACCGTCAAAAACTTTGAGCGTACGGTCATTGTCTTCGTTGATTGCTTTTACCGTAACGTCCTTTTTATAGATACGGGTTACGGTGAGAGTATATTCGCCGAACTTATTGCCTTCTTTATCAAAAGCATCATAGACGGCTACTTCTGTCTGCGTCATTTTGTGCCAGCCGAGGTTGTCTTCGATAAGGGCGCGTATATCGCTCATACCGAAAGAGTCGTTACAACCGGCAAAGGAGAGCAATATCGCTACGAGACTTATTACTGCTGTTATCAATAAAATTTTCTTTTTCATAATGTATATATTATAGCATATTGAAACAGAATTGCAATAAAAATTTTAATAATATATTGCCATTATTGACAATAATTGATACAATATAACTATGATTGAGTTGATTTTAACCAATACTTTGGACAGTTTCCCTATTTTGGAAAAATTGAAAAACAGTCTTAAAGAGACAAAAAGACATCTGTTGTTTGTGCCCGACAGGTTTTCTTTGTCATACCAGAAAGCCGTACTCGAGCATTTGGGGATAAAGGGAAGCTTCGATATTGAGGTTACTTCGTTTGTGCGACTTGCCGACAAAATGCTCGAAAACGACAAAAAGGTACTCGACAAGCAGAGTGAAGTAATGCTTTTGAGAAAGGTTATAGAGGAAAACAAAAAGCAGCTGTTGTGTTTCGGCAGAGCAACCGCGAGCGTAAGCTTTGCAGAGGATATGTATGCTGCGATATCTCAAATCCGCAACAGCAATATACCCGTCAACCGTATGGCAGAGTCAGTAGACGGATTGCCCACGAGAGTTGCCAATAAGACAAAAGATATTGTCAGAATTTACAGAAGTTACGTAGAGTATCTGCAAAACGGTTACACGGACGGTACCAGTAAATTGCAGGCTTTGACTGACAGGATTAGCGCGGGCGAACTCAACGACTGTAATATATACATATCGGATTTTATGTCGTTTTCTGGGGTTGAGTACGAATGTCTGAAAGCAATTATGCTTAATTGTATGAATACGAGAATATGCCTTGTCGACAGCGAGGGAGAGAATAAGCACGTCTTTCCTTCAGACGTAAAGAAAAGGCTGTTGTCGATTATAGACGAGATAGGCTTGTCTGCGAAAATCTCATATTGCAGAGAGCAACTCGAGGACGACGCAAAAGTCATCAACGAACAACTTTACGGTTATTCTCCCAAAGAAGAAACGGTTAGTTCGGGATATACCGTGGTTTACTCCTGCAAGGATATAGCTGAAGAAGTCAAGAATGTTGCGCGTCTAATAAATATGCACGTAAGACGTGACGGCGCGCGTTATAAAGATATGGCAATAGTTTGTTGTGATTTTCCCGCGTACGTTCCTTATATCAAAAGCGTTTTCGGCGCGTTCGGCATACCTTTTTACGCTGACGTCAAACAGCCTCTTTCTCAGCAGGCGGTAACCAAACTTTTAGCCGGTGCGATACGCTGTGCTTTAAGCGGTTTTGAAAGCGCAGACGTTATCGAGCTTTCTAAGCAGATTTTATTGTTGCTCGATTATGACGATGTGTGCGTGTTTGAGAATTACTGTCTTAAGTACGGTATAGAATACACGCGTTTTCTTTCTCCGTTTACTATTGGCGAAGAAAATGACAGGAAAATAGCCGAAGGTATAAGGGCAAAACTTGCAAAACTGGTCGCTCCGTTTGTCGATTTAAAAGGCAAGGTAAGCGATTATACAGCCAAAATACGTGAAATTTTCAAGACGGTCGATGCCGATAATCTCGTCAATGCGTTATCTCAGAAGCAAAGCGAGGAAGGGTACGACGAATTGTCTTCTATTACCGTGCAATCCCTGCAAAAAATACTTATCTTGCTCGACAGGTGCGACGCTATGCTGGGCGGAGAAGAGATGAATTTTGACGAATTTTATAAGATATTTTCCACGGCAATCGACAGCGTGGAAATGTCGAATATCCCCTTATACCTTGATTGCGTATTCATAGGAGAGAGCAGTCAGAGCAGGTACGAAAATATTGATTATATGTTTGTGCTCGGAGCCAATGCGGGCAAGTTTCCTCTCGAACACGTAGACAACGGTATTGTCGCAGAGAGGGAATACGTCGCGTGGTCGCGTATGGGTATAGACGTGCAGCCCGATTGCAGAAGACGAAACGCGCAAGAAAGACTCAACGTGCTGATGCTTCTCACGAGAGCAAAGAAAAAACTGTATATCAGCTATCCTTCCGCAAGCGTATCGGGTGCGGAATTATTGCCGTCGGATACGGTGAAACATATTTGCGACCTCCTCCACATAACTTCGTCTCCTACTCCTCAACCGTTAAGTACGTGGGGTGTAGAGGAGTATGCGCAGTACGTTTCGGCACGCGGCAACGTGCTCGAAGAATTGCTGGATATGAACAGAGCGTATAGACTGGGGGGCGTGCAGATAAACGACGCTTTTGCCGAGACTATGGACGTGCTCTACTCGTTGGCGTTGAAAAGATACGGCAAGGACTATGTTGACAAGCTGCTCACACGCGACGATGACGAAACTAATATAAAAGCCGACGGAATTATGTTTAACGGTAATCACACGTCATCGACCCAGTTTGAAAAGTATTTTAAGTGTCCTTTTCTGCATTTTACCGAGCAGGTGCTCAAGCTCAAAAGAAGAGAAATCAACGGTCTCGAAGTAAAAGATACGGGTACGCTATTGCACGCCGTACTCGAGAAGTATTTCAGTTTGCAAGACTGTGCGGATAAGAGCGAAGTCGACATAGAGAAAATAGTGCCGGAATTGTTTTGCGAATCGGTAAAAGAAATGTCGGACTATGCTTTTTTGCTAGAAGAAGAAAAGCAGACTTTGACATTAAAGCAGCTTATTTCCCAATCGGTATACGTAGTCAAAAATCTTGTTAAAAATATGCAGGTTACAAAATTCCGTCCGTTTATGACCGAGGCATATTTCGGCGCGGACAGAACGAGAGGGGATTTTAGGGGTATGGAAATCGACAACGGTTACCGCAAATTGTCTTTTGAGGGCGTAATCGACAGAATAGACAAATATTCAGACAGGGTTATTATTGTGGATTATAAATCTAAGGGCAGTATAGAATTCGGTTTTTCTAATGTGTTGTACGGCGACAGAATACAGCTTTTCATATATCTCAACGCATTGAAAAACAATATGGATATTACGTCTCAAGGGTTGTTTTATCTCTTGATGAACAACAAGTTTATCAAAAAAGACGACAAGAGATTTATGTTCAACGGGTTTGTAAATTGCGACGAAAATTTACTGCCTGATTTGGATAAAGGTTTCGGCGAAAACGAGGCATTCTCGAGCAAAGTATATCCCGTGCAACGCAAGATTGATAAAGATAAAAATATCAGTTACAGCGCACAAAAATGCGGAGATATTCTCTCTTCCGAACAATTTGACAAAATGCGCGATTACGTAACAAAACTCACTATCAAAGCGGCAAAAGAGATAGAAGAGGGCTATATAGCGAAATCGCCTCTCAATATAAATGGCGAAGAATACGTCAACGCGTGCAAGTATTGCGATTACCGTAGCGTATGCGACCGCGAGGGCAGACTTGTGAGAAGCGTGAAGGAAGTGGACAAGCAGGAGTTTATGGAGATTACGGAGGGGCAAGATGGCGCAAATCAAATGGACTGACGAGCAAAAAAACGTCATTGACAGCATAGATAAAAACACCCTCGTATCCGCGTCGGCAGGCAGCGGAAAGACCGCCGTAATGCTAGAGAGGCTTATGCGTATCGTCGTAGGCGACAAGCAAACAGGCAGGGCAGGCGTACCCATAAGAAACATAGTAACGGTTACGTTCAACGAATCGGTAGCCAACGAACTCAAAAGCAAAATCAGCGGCGAACTCGTCAAACTGATAAATACGGGCGTAGCGGACAATGACTATTTGCGCGCGCAAATAGAGGATATTCCTCTCGCGGACATATCGACGTTGCACGCGTTTTGCAGTAATCTCATCAAGTCTAATTTCGAACAAATAGATATAGACCCGTCGTTTTCTATTGCGGACGACAGCGAAAGAGCGGTACTGTTCAATAAAGCGATAGCCGAAGTAATGAAAAAATACAAGACCGGCTACGACTATGAGATAGATATGCTTATAGGGTATTGCAAGGGCGAGCAGGATTTTTACGAGCTTATCACTAAAATCTACGGTTTTTTGGAAGCTCAGCCTGACAGAGAAAGATATCTTAGCGAGATAGCTTTGCAGAATTACGAAGGGGATTTCTCTAAGACTTATCTTGCCGAGCGTTTTACGGCGGCAGCTAAAGAAAGGGCTTTGGAATGTTTAATTGAAGGCAATAAAAAGCACGACGAATACGAACTCGCAAAAGCCGATAAGTACGTTAGACATTTAGAGCTTAATCTGAATATACTTAAGAAGCTGAGCGATGCCAAAGACCTCAAAGAGCTCTGTACTGCCGCGATGATGTTGTACGACAAAATCCCTCCGAGACCTTACGAGAGAAGCGATAAGGACGCGGTATTGTCGGCAATATCCGATGATTACAAAAAGTATAGCGAAAAATTTAGAGAGCTGTACGGCTATCTTAAGGATTTTATCAAAACTCCTTACGACGAAATACAGGCGTCGATAGATAGAAACGGCGTTTATTTGGCAAAACTCGTAGACGTAGTCAGAGAGGTATCTGAGGAATATGCAAAACTCAAGAAAAAAGAAAACAAATTCGATTTTTCCGATTTGGAGTATTATGCAGTCAAGCTGCTTTCCGATGACAAGACGGCAAAGGAGTTGGGGGAGAAATATAAATATATCTGCGTGGACGAATACCAGGATATAAACGCCGTGCAGGAATATATCCTCACGCGCCTTTCCAACGGCAAAAATCTCTTTATGGTAGGCGATGTCAAACAGAGTATTTACCAATTCAGAATGACCGACCCCGAGATATTTCTCGGCAAATACAGATATTACCAGAGCTGTAATAGCGCAGGCAGCCCGCATAGTCTCAACAAGAATTACCGTTCTTGCGGGGAAGTTCTCGATTTTGTCAACAGCGTATTCGACGTTATAATGACAGAAAAGTACGGCGGCATAAATTACAAGAGCGAAAGCAGACTTGTAAAGGGTAACGAAAAATACTTTCCACAAGACTGTTGCCCCGTAAGAATAGCTACTTTTTCTAAGAATAAAGCTGAGTTGTCTGTGTCCGTGGGGAATGACGGCGTATACAGCGTTAAAGACAGCTTGTCAGAACAAGCTTTCGAGGAATACGAGGAGGGAGTGTATATCGCGAAAGAGATACTCGAACTCGTGCAAAACGGAACTTTGCAGGACGTAAAGGGCAAAGACGAACACGCTGTCGTAAGGAAAATCAAATTCAGCGATATCGCAATATTGAGTGCTACGCGCAGCGACAGCGTTGAGAAAATTATCAACGTGCTCAAATCGGTAGGCATACCCGTAGACGCAAACAACGTTTTGAAAGAGAAGAGTAATCCCAGCATAGAGTTGGTGGCAGACCTTATGCGCGTTGTGGACAATCACCGCAACGATATTCCTCTCGCGTCCGTCTTGACCAGTGTATTCGGAAGACTGAATTACGATTCGCTTGCTCAAATCAAAAAGAAATACAGAGGAGAAAAATTTTTCCACAGGGCGGTTATGCGATACTCGCGCGAGCAGAAAGACGAAATCGCGCAAAGGCTCAGAGAATTTTTCTCTATGCTTGAAAAATACCGTTTTGCCGGCGGATTTATGAGCGTAAGCGAGCTTATAAGACGCATACTCATCGACTTCGATTATTCGACTTACCTTCATACTCTCGACGACGGAAAAGCTGAGTATATGGGGCTAGAACGTTTTATAGGAGCTTTAGAGGGTATGTCGTATAATTCGTCGGTTTCCAAATTTGTGGAGGCAATGGACAATATCGAGGAATTCGGTAAGGTTGCGGGCGATGCCGGAATACAGGGGGATTACGTAAGAACGAGTACGATACACGCGTCAAAAGGACTCGAATACCCCGTAGTTTTCGTAGTCGATTGCGCTAAGGAAGTCAATATGCGGGACGCTACTCATTCGCTTATATCTTGCGACAAGCGTTACGGAATGGCTATAAAGAGTTTGGACGAAGACGAGAGAAGTTACGACGATTCGCTTCCAATGCTGATGTTTAAGGAAGTAAAATCCAAAGAACTTCTCGAAGAGTATATGCGTCTGTTCTACGTTGCCGTAACGAGAGCTCAAAACAGACTTTATCTCACGGCTACCGCGTCGGATAATTTTGCAGAAAAAAAGATAAAAAATCCTAAGAGTATGTGGGGGTGGCTCAACAATGTGGCTTTTGACGACGAAGACTTTAAAAAGAAGTATGCCGTAAACGTTGAAGAAGAGCAGGAAGAGCTAGAAACCGTTTCGCCCGTCTATTCTTTCAGACAACCCGACAAATACGCGCTTGAAGAGTGTCTGACTTATTTCGACAAGCCTTACGCATATGCGGAAGCAACCGTAACGCCTGTAAAGTATACCGTAACCGCACTCAACAATATCGCATACGAATCCAAGACGGAAAAGAAAGATAAAGAAAAAACCGTAAATTACAAAAACCTTATCGAGGATTTTGTAGAGGAGATGAGAGAGGACGGAGAGTACGATAGCGATATCAGACTTTATGCCGACGAAGGTATAGCTTATCACAGGGTAATGGAGTGCATAGATTTTGACTGTTATACTGTCAAAGACGTGCAAAACAGTATTGACGGTATGGTAGAGAAACGTTTGCTTACTCCCGAACAGCGCGATTTCGTAAATCCCGCACTGATTCTGGATTGTCTTGACAGCCCCGTCATTTCGCTTGCAAGGAAGCATACGCACTATCGAGAAAAACAATTTATGCTCAATATTCCCGCCGACGAAATTACGGATACTTCGCTAAAGGATACGGTGCTTTTGCAAGGTACGGTGGATTTGTTTATCGCAGGACGGGAGAAAGGCGAACAAAACGTACTTGTCGACTTCAAGTTTTCTAAAAAGAGCGACGAGGAAATAAAAAAACGCTATTCAAAACAGCTCGAGCTTTACGCTATGGCGATAGAGGAGTGTATGAATACCAAAGTCGACAGAAAGGTAATATACGTACTCGGTAAAAACAAAGTTATCGAGATGTGAGAGCTTGCAAATTTAATCTCATCGTGTGATTAAATGCCGTCGATATGTCAACAATACAAGAGATTAAGCCTGTACATATTATCTAAGGAGGCTTAATATGACGTATTTGATACTTTTATACGCTTGTTTCAAAACCGCTCTCGAAGGGTGGAATATTTACGGATTAGTCGCGCTTGTAGCAACCGTACC
The DNA here is from genome assembly GCA_949290515.1 of uncultured Christensenella sp. GTDB lineage: Bacteria > Bacillota > Clostridia > Christensenellales > UBA3700 > RACS-045. Next base: position 3,543 of record CASERZ010000017.1, on the reverse strand, counting down.
TGTAGTGGTTACCGTTCTTCAGCTAGCGGCATTTTCGCATTCTAGCATATTCGCCAAGGCAGAGCGCAAACTGGGTAAATTTTTAAAATACAACAGTTACGTCTCATCGCTCAATCTTTTTCTTTTCAATAAGAAAGTGTCCAAGTTTTTCCCCGCGCGAGTGCGCAAGGCTATGAAAAGAATGGAAGGAAAAGACGTAAGTGCAGAGGAGATTTGTACAACCTTTGAGAATTACAGAGGCAAAAGACCCGTTAAGATGATGAAAACGGGCTGCGTAGTGCACCTTATTGCCGTAAGTGTTGTTATGGCACTCAACGGCTATTCTCTCGCTGCGGTAGCTTTTATTGCGCTGGGCGTGGCTTTCGTATGGTGGGTATTAGGCATAGGCACATTGCTTGCGAAACGGTTGTTTACAAACAGAGAAAGCAACAAAAGAAAGGATTTTCTTTATGCAATCAGCCATAATACAAGGACTGTAGCGACATTTTCTCTCGGAAGCATAGAGGACGTAAAAACGCTTGACGGCGACAGCGTAAGCGCGCTGGCTAACGGCGTAGAGAGTTTTCTTGCCGCTAATCCCGACAAAAGTTTGGCAAAAGTCGTGCTCAAAAGTCTTTATTCGGCAAACTATACTGCGGCTACTTCACGTGAGAGTGTATTTGCGCTCAAAGAGGCTATGCATAAACTCAAAAGTTACGTGTCATAAGCGACTTATATGTTCGGTTTTTTGACAAAAAAGTCATCCGCTAAGTATTTTTTGACCGTAATCACTGGACAAGACCTTATTTTTAGCATACAATGAAGGTGTTGTTATTATACACGGGACAAAAGGAGGTATGGCTTATGATAGAGATTTACAAGACCGATGCACAGGACAATAAGCTCATACAAATCGAAGAGAGCGTCTATATGGACGAAGCCTTTGACCCTAAGGATTGTTGGATAAATCTTACCAATCCCAGCGATAAGGAAGTTGCTCTCATCTCCAAAATCAGCGGCGTGGAAGACGAAGTACTCAAAACTCCGTTGGACGACGAGGAGAGGTCGCGTGTAGAGATGGAAGACGATTTTACTCTCGTGCTTGTGGATATTCCCGTAATCGAAGAGGGGCTCGACTACTATTCGTATTTTACCATACCTTTGGGCGCGGTTATCAAAAAGGATTTGTTTATTACCGTTTCGCTCAAAGATACGGCAATTACCAGAGACTTTGTTCGTAACAGAGTAAAAGGATTCGCTACTTTCAAGAAGACGAGATTTTTGTTCCAGATTCTGAATAACATCGCGTCCAAGTTTTTGGCATACCTCAAGCAGATAGACAAGGCGTCGCAGCGTATTCAGAACGAATTGCACAAGTCCACGAGAAACAAAGAGCTTATTCAGATGCTCGACCTCGAAAATTCGCTCGTATACTTTTCGACCTCTCTTACGGGTAACGACGCGGTAATATCCAGACTTCTGCAGAGCAAATTCAATACCAACAATATATTGAAAAGCTATCCCGACGATACCGACCTTCTCGAAGACGTAGCGGTAGATACAAAGCAGGCTATGGAAATGTGTTCCATTTACAGAGACATTTTGTCGGGTACGATGGACGCTTACGCAAGCGTTATATCCAACAACCTCAATATAGTGATGAAGATACTGACTTCTATCACGCTCGTTATCTCAATACCTACATTGATAGCGTCGTTGTTCGGTATGAATACCTGGGTGCCCGGACAAGACAGCAAATGGGGCTTTTTGGGAGTAGTGGGAGTATCGGCTGCGATATCCGTTGCGCTTGCGCTTTTCCTCAAAAAGAAAAAATTGTTGTAATAGATTATAGATTGAATCGTTTATCCTATTTTATAAATAAAAAACCGCAAGCCACTTATGTGGCTTTTGTTTTTTCTATAATATTCAAATTTAATATTTTTGATTAAAAAGATTTGGAGAAGTTTTGTTATACAAATCAACCTCGATTGAAAATCAACCGATAGTGTAGGGTAGTTAAGTCTTATACAATATATATTGATAAAATATTATATATATAAAAGCCTTTCGGAATAAGCCGCTGAAAGCGAATAAAAAATGAGAAAAAATTTAAAGAAGAATATTTTCTTGCTTGCAAAAAAGTCTTGACATACGCTTATATTTTTGATATATTAGATACACTTCTCCCCCCAGAATCCGCGTGCAATACGCGAGTAAGCCGACGGTAAAAGACAGGGGAAAAGCGGGAATTTAGAGACCTGCAAAAATTTTTAAAAAACATTGAAAAAATTGTTGACATCTAAATTCTTTAATGATATTATATAAAGGCTGTTTGATAAGACAGCAAATAAATACCCTGACGTGGGGGATTAGCTCAGTTGGCTAGAGCGCCTGCCTTGCAAGCAGGAGGTCAAGAGTTCGACTCTCTTATTCTCCACCACTAATGGGCTCATAGCTCAGCTGGTTAGAGCACACGCCTGATAAGCGTGAGGTCGGTGGTTCGAATTTTGCACATTGACAACTGCATAGTAGGGAACATATATGACGAGTATATGTTTCTAGGTATGATGAAAAGCATACAAAGCGAAAATATAATACGAAGGTAAATGAATCTAAATATTATACAAACAGCTGAGGATGACATTAAGAATCTGAAATAGGATTGAAAGACGAAAGACGATCAAGCTACGAAGAGCGTAAGGTGGATGCCTTGGCACTAGGCGCCGAAGAAGGACGTGACAAGCTGCGAAAAGCTACGGGGAGTTGCAAATGAACATAGATCCGTAGATATCCGAATGGGGGAACCCACTCATCGAAGGGTGAGTACTGTTATATGAATCCATAGTATGACAGAGGGAACTCAGGGAACTGAAACATCTAAGTACCTGAAGGAAAAGAAAATAAACAAATGATTCTCCGAGTAGTGGCGAGCGAAAGGGGAAGAGCCCAAACCTGTTTATAGTGATATAGACAGGGGTAGCGGACTCACATAACGCACATACGAAGATAGTCGAACACTTCTGGAAAGGGTGAACGGAGAAGGTGAAATTCCTGTAGGCGAAATTTGAGTATGGCAGTGAGGATCCAGAGTACCACGGGACACGAGGAATCTTGTGGGAATATGCGGGGACCATCCCGTAAGGCTAAATACGACCTAGTGACCGATAGCGAATAGTACTGTGAAGGAACGGTGAAAAGAACCCCGGGAGGGGAGTGAAAGAGAACCTGAAACCTTATGCTTACAAGCAGATATAGCACTACTGATAGTGTGGTATCGTACTTTTTGTAGAACGGGCCGGCGAGTTACGTTGTGTAGCGAGGTTAAGGTATTAAGTACCGGAGCCGTAGCGAAAGCGAGTTTTAATAGGGCGAATAGTTGCATGACGTAGACCCGAAACCAGACGACCTAACCATGAGCAGGTTGAAGCAGTGGTAAAACACTGTGGAGGACCGAACCCACGTTCGTTGAAAAGACCGGGGATGACTTGTGGTTAGCGGAGAAATTCCAATCGAGTCTGGATATAGCTGGTTCTCCTCGAAATAGCTTTAGGGCTAGCCTGTGTA
>CASERZ010000016.1 GCA_949290515.1 uncultured Christensenella sp. | reverse complement strand
AGTCTTATCCAAACAGGTCGCAGCATACACGTAAAACGCTCGCCTCCTGCCGCGCTCCAACCAAGCGGCTTGTCGAATCGACATTGCTTTGGTTTATTCCGTGAAATCGGTAAACGCTTTCAAAAGGCGGCCATTATTTTTCCTGCCGGTATTTATTATGTACAGACGCGCGGCTTGCCTTGTCTGTACGAGATATAGGAGGAAAATCAATGATTATTGCTGTTCAAAGGTGTTCGGGCGAGGTTAAGCAAACGCACTTTTAAGAATTGCTTTATTCAGTTGCGGTATAAACGTAAAATGTAGTAAAATACAGGTATGCACGTAGAAAGCGTTACTCTTAAAAATTTCAGAAACTACCAAGATAAGACCGTATTGTTTAAAGACGGTCTCAATATTATAGTGGGACAAAACGCAAGCGGTAAAACAAATCTGTTAGAGAGCGTTTACGTAGCGGGCATAGGCCGTTCTCCCCGTACAAACAAATACAAGGATATGATACGCTGGGGTAGCGAATACGCCTATATCAAAGTAAAAATCAAAAAAAACAAATCCACTCATACGATAGAATACTCTATCGACCGTCAGGATAAAAAGCGCATAGCTATAGACGGCATACCTCTTGTCAAACTCAGCGAGATACTTGGTATGCTCAATATAGTGTTTTTTTCTCCCGACGAGATGAAACTCGTCAAAGAAAGTCCCGTGGAGAGAAGAAGATTTATGGATATAAGTCTTTCTCAGCAAAATAAAAATTATTTCAACGCACTTTCTAAATACAATGCAATCGTTGCTCAGCGCAACAAACTTTTAAAGGAAGAACACAATCCCGACAAAATAAAAGAAATGCTCTACGGCTGGGATTCTCAGCTTGCTTCTTACGGTGCGATAATAATTTTGAAAAGATACGAATTTATTGAAAAAATAAAAGTTTTTGCACGCAATACTCACTCTGAAATAAGCAATAATTCAGAAAATCTTATGCTTGAATACGAATGCGAAATACCTCAGGACGATATAAACGCTATAAAGGAAGAGTTTTTAAAAAAACTCAACGAAAACTTTGAAAAAGATTTGTCTTTGCAATATACTTCTTTCGGATGCCACAGGGATGATATATCTATAAAAATAAACGGTATAGACGCCCGAAAATTCGCTTCGCAGGGACAACAACGCACCGTTGCGCTGTCTTTAAAACTTGCAGAAATCAGCTTTTTCGAAAGCGAAACGGGAGAAAAACCCGTACTTCTGCTCGACGACGTACTCAGTGAACTCGACGCGTCAAGACGTAAAAAACTCCTTGAACTGTCCACAGGACTTCAGACTTTAATCACCTGTACCGACTTTGACGAGGATTTAAATCACAATCTTATCAAAATATCTCAATAAAGAGCGTTTATTCTCAATGATAATAAAAATTTTATTATCAAATCCGCTTGTTTTTTGTTTATAAAGTAAATATATTTTTTTGAATTTCTCTATTTATATAAATATAATTGAAATTTTAAGCAGTTTATAGTATAATATACGTATGGAAGAAAGCAAAAAAATCTGGGACGTATTGTTGCTCGGAATATCAAACAATATATCTACCGTAAGCTACGATATGTGGTTCAAAAATCTTGAACCTCTTACTATCGCTTACAACAAACTCATTCTGGTAGCCAACCTCAAGTCTGCTAAAAACACTATAAACAAAAATTACCGCAATATTATTCTCGACGAGATTAAAAAGCTCAATACTTACGTTGACGATTATCTTATAATCACGCCCGAAGAAATATCGGTATATCAGACAAAAATCGAAGACGAAAAGAAAGAAGAAAATTCTAATTACTCTTCTATTTTCGACCCTAATTTTACTTTCGATAAATTCGTAGTAGGCTCTTCTAACCAAATAGCTTACGCTGCCGCAAAAGCCGTAGCAAGCCAACCTGGTACCCTTCACAATCCTCTCTTCATTTACGGAGGCGTAGGATTGGGTAAAACTCATATTATGCACGCTATCGGCAACGAGATTTTAAAAAACAATAAAAAGTCAAAAATTCTATACTGCACTACCGAACAGTTTGTAAATGACTTTATAGACAGTCTTAAAAATTCAAAAGACAATATTGAAAACATTAAATTCAGGGAAAAATACAGAAGAGTCGACGTACTTATGCTTGACGATATACAGTTTTTGTCAGGCAAGATAACGAGTCAGGAAGCATTGTTTCATACATTCAACGACTTGTATCAGTCAAAAAAGCAAATCGTAATATCTTCTGACCGTCATCCAAGAGAACTCACTTTCCTAGAAGAAAGACTTCAGTCAAGATTCTCAAGCGGTCTTACGGTAGACATATCTCTGCCCGACCTCGAGACGAGAATAGCAATACTTCAGAAAAAGGCTTTCTTTAAAAACGTAAACCTTCCTATAAACGTAGTTTACTTTATCGCAGAAAAATTCGATAAAAACGTAAGAGAACTCGAAGGCGCGCTTCAAAAAGTAATTTTCTATTGTCAACTCAAAGGTCAGCAACCCGACAATATAGATATAGTTAAAGAAGCCTTGAAAGACGATATTGACGTAACTACTCACATACTTTCGCTCGACAGTATAGTAGACGTTACCTGCTCTTATTTCAACATAAAGAAACAAGAAGTAATCGGAAAGAAAAAACTCAAACAGATAGTAATGGCAAGACAAATCGCAATATATCTCATCAACGACCTTTTGGGAGTACCCCTCGCTACGATAGGCAGTTATTTCGGAGGAAGGGACCACACTACCATAATCTACGCAAGAGATAAGATAGAAGAATTGTCAAAGACCGACAATATGATTGCCACTCAGATAAAAGACATCAAGAATATGATACAAAAGAAGTAAAATAAAAACGTATTTTATTCTTAAAATTTATAATATTTTTATAATTAAAAGACATAAAATACCTTCTTTTGAAATCTTTTGTGGATATTGTGGATAACCTTCAAAATTTATCAACATATTTATATCCCTGTTTGTTGATAAATTTTCAGGATATAAGGCGGTAAATACCACTTATCAACATATTCACAGACATTATTATGATATATTATTATCTATCAATATATAAATAAATACATTAATTGCTTTAGCATAAATATGAGGTGACTTATGAAGTTTATTTGCAACGGTATGGATTTGTCCGACGCTTTGTCAAAAGTAATGAAGGCATTGCCTTCTAAAAAGAGTATGCCTATTCTCGAAGGTATAAAGTTCAGCGCGTTCAAAGATACCCTCACTGTTATGGCTACGGATATTGATTTTGTAGTAGTTATGAAAATAAGAGCGGATATTATTCTCGAAGGAGAAGTACTCGTTCCCGGCAGAACTATATGCGAGTATATAAGAAAAATAAGCAAGGAAAACATAATAGAGTTTGACAGCGATATAGAAAAAGACAAGCTTTGCATCACTCACTGCGACAGCTTTATTTACCTTGCTACTATGAATATCAACGAATATCCTTCCATTGAAGAGCAAAAGTACGATATGCAGCTCACTATCAAGCAGAAGGATTTCAAAGATTTGGTCAATAAGACTATATTCGCTACTTCTACCGAAGAAGTAAGACAACAGCTCAAAGGCTGTCTTATCTCCGTCAACGGAAAAGAGATAAAGAGCGTAGGTCTTGACGGTTACAGACTTGCAATATGCAATAAAGAACTTGACAAGGAATATCCTTCAAAAGAGATTATAGTACCCGCTAAGAGCCTTAGCGAAATATCCAAACTTTTTGAGGACGAAGAAAACGAAATTACTCTCAATATAAACGACAAGAAAATGTGCGTCGAGTTTGACAACACAAAGGTTATCACTTCTTTGATTGCAGGTCAGTTTATCAAATATCAGTCCACTATTCCCACTACTTTCGAAACGGTAGTAACCGTGGACAGAGCAAGTCTCGAGTACAGTATGGACAAGGTAGACGTAATTGCCCGTATGGACAAAAACAACTACATCAAGATGGATATAAAAGAAGGAAAAATGACCATCTACTGCAATACTGCCACCAGCAACATAAAGGAAGTAATAAATACCTTTACCAGCGGTAAGGATATGAGCGTAAATCTCAACGCAAAATATCTCACTGACTGCATCAAAAATACTCAGGACGAATATATCTCTATGAAGTTTTTAAACAGCAATTCGCCTATCGTAATTACTCCTATAGAGAGCAATGAGTATTTGTATCTTATTTTGCCTATCCGCAGCAGATAAAGGCAAGCGCGTATAGCGGCGCATATTTTGCCTTTATCTGCGACGCTCGCGCTCAGTTACATACACAAAGTATGCGCCTGTCGCGCTCGGTCTGGAAAAGACAAACTCTACACCACTCTCCGTGCTCGCGTTCATTCACCTCGACAAAATACCCACGCTTCCGAAGTATCGAAAGCGTAAGGCAAAACGTCGGGTTCGCTCTATACCGACCAAACGAAAGGGTAAATATTAGCTGAAGCAAATATAACCCTTTGTCGGTACTGTTTTAATCGGATGGATAAAAATACTTCGCTCGCGAACTCTTTTAAAATTCGCAAAATAACACCACTCTCCGCGCTCGCACGAAGTGGGGTAATAATTAAAAAAATGACCACTCTTACTTTTAAGAGTGGTTTTTCTTTATTTATTTGATTAATTATATTTATTAATTAAAAAACCGCTCAATTAAGAGCGGTATTTATTTTATATTGATTAATCCATCAAAAAGCCTTTTCTTTTGCCGTTTTTGCCTTTAGGGTATTCTCTAACGCGGGTAATGAAATCGGTATTGATGAGCTGAAGTCCGTCGCGCGTTTCGATAAGTACGGCATTTTCTTTTACGTCTTTTATAATTCCGTCAACCGACGTGTTGTTTACGCAGTATATAATACAGTCTTTTTCTATAAAACTCTGAAGAAGTTCGTTCATATTCTGATTAAGTCCCCTTTTTCTTTTTATGTTTCTTTTGACTATATAAGCCGTCAGAATCTTATTTGACGACATAAATATCATCAAATAAACAACAGCTATTATTATAGGCAATAAATAAGTTATATTCATATTATTAGCTTATAAAAATTTATTTACACCCTAAAATAAATATTACCCACTTCGTGCAAGCACGGAGAGTGGTGTGATTTTTTTAATTTTAAGAGAGTTCGCGAGCGGAGCGTACTAGATGTACGTGACCGAACGTAACTGCTCGCAAAAATTATAAAAGGCGCGCCGCTATACGCGCTTGCCTATTTAATTTTTGCAAGAATATCGTATATACGGTCCAAATCCTCCGCCGTATAATAATCTATAAAAATTCTTCCTTTATTATTAGTACCTACGGCATTTACTTTAGTACCGAATTTCTTCTGCATAATATTAGCAAGGTCTTTCAGTTCTACGGGCAATTCAGTAGGTTTTTTATTGCTCTTTTTAGGATTGAGATAATTTCTTACCATTATCTCAAGCTGACGTACGCTGAGTTGCTTATCGCAAGCCGCGATAGCGTAGGTATTCTGTACTATATAGTCCTTTATAGAAGACAGGCATCTTGCGTGGCCTGCGGAAAGTCTGCCGTTGATGACCATATCTATTACTACGGGATTGAGATTGAGAAGTCTCAAAGAGTTGGTAATGACTGGACGTGATTTTCCCAGTCTGTCGGCAAGCTGTTCTTGCGTAAAACCGTATTCGTCTATAAGTGCCTTATAAGCCTGAGCTTCTTCGATAGGATTGAGGTCCTGACGCTGAAGGTTTTCGATAAGGGCGATTTCTTTACGCTGTTTTGAGCTGAGTTTTTTGATAATAACGGGTACGGTGGTATTGCCTGCTATTTTGCTTGCTCTGTATCTTCTCTCACCTGCTACTATTTCGTAGGTATCGTCTCCGACGGGGCATACGATAATAGGCTGAATAACGCCGTAATTTTTGATAGAAGCGGCAAGTTCATCGAGAAGATTTTCATCGAATTTTTTTCTGGGCTGATTAGGATTAGTGATAATCTTAGCAAGCGACATCAACTCAACGCCTTGAGTGAGTTTACCGTCCTTATCGTAAGAAGTAATCTGCTCGTCGATATCGAGCATTTTTTCTATATTAGAGCCGTTACTTTCCTTTTTCATAAGTAACCTCCTGTACACGCTTTTTGAGGTAAAACCTTAAAATATCTTATATTATTATACCAAACAAAAAAAATATATGCAAGAATTTAACCTACAACTTGACAGAATAATAAAAAACAGAACAATAAATATTAAATTTAAAAATTTTTTCTGATATACCTCTTTGAATTTTCAATATAAAAAAGGCATATACTGACGTTGTATATACCTTGTTATTTGTTATAAAATTCTCAAAAAGATTCAAATAATAGGAGATATTCTGGGTTTATTTCCGCCTCTCGGATATTTTTTCGGGCAGTCGCCTGATTTTTTTATTGCCAATATGTATCTTTTTTCACCGTCAGGGAGAGAACTCTCATAAATATTATCTGTATTAGAGTTGAGAATACAAAGTATTTTTTGTGAAATTTTTAATTCTTCCTGATAATTTATACCCTTATAAGCCAAAAGGTATCCCCCTTTTTTGACCAAAGGCAAAGTATATTCAGCCAGCGTAGGAAGACTGGCTACAGCCCTTGCCACGCAACAGTCGAATTTTTGAAAATTAATACGCGCAAAGTCCTCTGCACGCGAGTGAAAACACTCTACGTTGTCAAGCGCGAGCTGTCTTTTCAATTCTTCTATAAAAGTGATTTTTTTATTTACGCTGTCTACGAGAGTGAAATTTATATCGGGATTTATTATAGAAAGAGGAATTGACGGAAAGCCCGCTCCGCAACCTATATCGCATACGCTTTTAACGTTTATGTTTTTAAGTATAACGTTTCCTAAAAGACTGTCTATAAAGTGCTTTGTCTCTACGCCTTCTCTATCCGTAATAGCCGTAAGATTGAATTTTTCATTCCACTCAACGAGAAGCTCGAAATAGCGTGAAAACTTATCCGCATAATTTTGTGCGGAATAACCGTTGTTTTCTAAAAATTCACATAACAAAGGTAAATTTTCCATAGCTTTTGAGTTTGTCCGTTATAAGGATAATATCAGAAGTATAATATATATCAGAGTTTGTTTTTTGCAAGATATACCAAAAGCACGGTAATATCCGCGGGAGAAACTCCGCTTATTCTCGAAGCTTGCGAGAGATTGAGAGGACGGATTTTATCGAGTTTTTGCCTTGCTTCTATTCTCAGTCCTTTTATATCGTTATAGTCTATATTCTCAGGCAAAACCTTATTTTCCAGCTTGTTGATATCCTCTATCATAGCTTGCTGTTTGACGAGATATCCTTCGTACTTGACGGTAGTCGCGACTTCTTCCATACATCTTCTGTCCAGACTTTTCAGCTCGTCAAAGTTATCCGTAAGCATATCGTAGGTAATGCCTGCGCGCTTTAGCATATCCTTATATGATAAGCCGTTGTTTGGTACGGATTCTCCTATCGACTCGAAAAATGCGCGGTATTCTCTGGGAGGTATGATTTTGTCCAGCTTTTTGTCGATTTCTTTTATTGTATTTATTTTAGTCTGCAGATTTTGCCATCTCTCGTCTGATACCAGTCCTACTTCTCTTCCGATAGGAGTAAGTCTTTGGTCAGCGTTTTCTTGTCTTAAAAGAAGTCTGTGCTCTGCTCTTGCCGTCATCATACGGTAAGGCTCGTTGGTACCTTTTGTAACCAAATCGTCGATTAGTACGCCTATATACGAACTGTCTCTTTTGAGTACTACGTAGTCGGCGTTTTTAAGATAACGCGATGCGTTGATGCCCGCCATAATGCCCTGAGCGGCGGCTTCTTCGTATCCGCTGCTTCCGTTGAGCTGTCCCGCGAGGAACAGTCCCTGTATATCCTTTGTCATAAGATAAGGAGTAAGGCAAAGCGAATCTATGCAGTCGTATTCGATAGCGTAAGCGAATCTGAGTATTTTTACCTTTTCAAGACCTATTACGCTTTTATACATTTCGAGCTGTACGTCGAAAGGAAGTGAGGACGACATACCCTGCACGTACATTTCGTCCGTAAGCGAGCTTTCGGGTTCGATAAATATCTGATGTCTTTCCTTGTCGGCAAAACGCATTACCTTGTCTTCAATCGACGGGCAGTATCTGGGACCTATGCTGTGAATAGAGCCGTTGTACAAAGGAGAACGGTCGATATTCTGCATAATGATATCCTTGGTTTTTTGCGTGGTATAAGTGAGATAACACACTTCCTTGTTTGGTACGAAACCCTTTGTCATAAAGGAAAAAGGATATATATTATCGTCGCCTTTCTGCACTTGCATTACGTCGAAGTTGATTGACTTTTTATCGACTCTTGCGGGAGTACCCGTCTTGAATCTTCTTGTGGGAATCCCCAGTTTTATAAGGCTGTCGGTAAGGCGCGTAGCGCGTGCAAAACCGTTGGGTCCCGTCTTTGTTACGTTGTCGCCGATTATTATGTGAGCGTTTAGATATACGCCCGTTGCGACTACTATCGCGTCGCAGAAAAACTCTTGATTGAGAGTAGTTTTTATACCGCAGACTTTGCCGTTTTCGACAAGTATTTCTGCGACTTCTCCTTGAAGAATATCCAAATTAGGCTCGTTTTCGAGTACGCGCTTCATATAGTGGTGATAGAGAGTTTTGTCGGCTTGTCCTCTCAAAGACTGTACCGCCGCGCCCTTGCCCATATTGAGCATACGAATCTGCAGAAGATTGTGGTCGGCGGATATTCCCATCTGCCCGCCGAGAGCGTCGATTTCTCTGACTAAGTGGCCCTTTGCCGTACCGCCGATAGCGGGATTGCAAGCCATAAAAGCTATCGCGTCCAAAGACAGAGTTACTACCAGCGTCTTATGTCCGAGGCGCGCCAAAGCAAGGCACGCTTCTACTCCCGCGTGTCCCGCGCCGATTACTATCGCATCGTAATTTTTATCGTAACTGTCCAACATATTTCTTGCCTTTGTAATTTACGATTATTATATCACACGCTCTTTGTATTTGCAAACGCATATCGCGTGTGTTATAATTTAATTATGAAGACGATAGCAACCATATCCACCCCCGTGGGAAAAGGCGCGATAGCCGTAGTGAGAATGAGCGGAGACAAGGCTTTGGAAATTGCCTCCCGCATTTTTTCTACTAAAAAACTCGCTAGTTTTAAGGACGCTTCCCCCAATTATATGTATTACGGCACGGCGGATATAGGAAAGTTTAAAGACAATATATTAGCCGTTTATTTCAAAGCACCTCATTCGTATACGGGAGAAGACCTTGTGGAATTTCAATGTCACGGCGGAGTAAGACTCGTGAGCGAGCTTTTAAGACGCTGTATCGACTTAGGCTGTGACGTAGCAGACAAGGGAGAATTTACCAAGCGGGCTTTTCTCAACGGCAAAATTGCCCTGAGCGATGCCGAAGGTATAATTGATATGATAAACGGCGAAAGCAGTGCCGCACTCAATGCGGGTTACCGTCTGTCAAGCGGAGACATAGCCCGTAAAATCACCTCTTTGCAGGACAGACTACTCGACTGCGTTTCGCATCTTGAAGCAAGTCTTGATTATCCCGAGGAGATGGAGGACGAAGCGCGCGCTGACGGTAAGGCAGTAAGCAAGGATATAGCCGACGAGCTGAAAAAATTGCTCAATACCTCACTCACGGGCGGATATATCAGACAGGGCATCAACGTAGCTATAATCGGTCAAGCCAACGTAGGAAAATCCTCTCTTCTCAACGCGCTTTTAGGAAAACAGCGCGCCATAGTTACCGAGATAGCAGGCACTACGCGCGACAGTCTCGAAGAAACGCTAGAGGTCAAGGGCGTGCTTTTGCGTCTTATCGACACAGCCGGCATACGCGAAACAAGCGACGTAGTTGAGGCTATAGGCGTGGAGAGAAGTATAGAGGCGGCGAAAGGCAGCGATATAATACTATTTCTGACAGAAGCGGGACGAGAGTTAAACGACTATGAAAAAGACCTTATTTCCCGTTTTGACAAAGATAAGAAAATACTTCTCGTAATCAACAAATGCGACCTCTATTCCGATACCCGCGACGGCGTACGCATAAGCGCGAAAAAAGGTCAAGGAATAGACGAATTAAAAGAAAAAATCGTCGATACCGTCATAGGCACACTTGATTCTTCCGGCGACGTCATCACCAACGAGAGACACGCACAAGCAATAGCCCGCGCGCTCGAAAGCGTCACCAACGCTTCTTTGAATATAGATACTCTCCCCACCGAATGCGTGCTTATAGATTTAAGAGATGCCTACGTAGCTTTAGGAGAGATAACGGGTACGACGGCTACGGAAGAGATAGTAGATAGAATATTTTCCAAGTTTTGTTTAGGCAAATAAAATAGGCGACCGCTTATAGGCGACCGCGTATAGCGGCGCATATTTGCGATTTTGCGCGAGTAGTTGCGCTCAGTCACGGGTCGCTCACCTCGACAAAATACCCAATACCGACCAAACGAAACGGTGTATATTCGACAAGCGAATAAAACCGTTTGTCGGTACTGTCTTCAAGCGGATTACGGATTTGACAGCCTCGACAGAATCCCCACGCTTCCGAAGTATCGAAAGCGTAAGGCAAAACGTCGGGTTCGCTCCATACCGACCAAACGAAAGGGTATATATTAGCTGAAGCAAATATAACCCTTTGTCGGTACTATTTTAATCGGATAGATAAAAATACTCCGCTCGCGAACTCTCTTAAAATTCGCAAAATCGCACCACTCTCCGAGGTCGCACGAAGTTGGTAATAATTAATAAATTCATCTTTATTCTAGCCTGCTTTATCGGCGGGCTTTTTATATTCCTATATTATAATAATTATTATTTATCAATATACTACTGTATTTCCGCTTGATTAGGGGTATTGCTCATTAGCCGAATTTGTTGTAAAATAATTATATGCAAAATTCAAAAGCAACCGCAGGTTGACAAAAAGATATAATAATCTCCGTTGTTTATCATACAAAAAAGGCTTGCTATACTGCAAGCCTTTTTTGTTTTCGTATAGATTTTTGATATGCGGGCAAAGCATATATTTGCCTGATTATATACTCGGTACGCATACGGCAAATTACATCAGAAGAGTTTCTTTTTCTCTCCGCCGTAAGTCTTCATTCTTCCGAAGCCCGTCTTATTGAAAGCTTTTGTATCCGTATGAGTTACGGGTGCGGACGAACGCGTCGAAGAGGTGGAAGAAGAGTGCGACTTGTTGTCGTAAGGTTTTCTGTTCTGGGGCTTTCTTTCTCTGTCGAAAGAAGGCTTTTTGGGCGAGATAACTACGTATCTGTTGGGTTCTTCGCCGTGGCTTTCGGTAGTAACGAATCTGTCGTCGTGAAGTGCCGAGTGGATTATTCTTCTCTCAAAAGGATTCATAGGCTCGAGAGCTTCTTCTTTACGGTTTTTAGCTACTCTGAAAGCAATCTTCTTTGCAAGTTTGGAGAGCGTAACAGTGCGCTTAGCGCGGTAATTTTCTCCGTCGATTACAAGTCTTTTGCCAAGAGGGTTATCCTTGTTGACGATGAGAAGCGACAGGTACTGCAAAGAGTCGAGTACGTCTCCTCTGTAACCTATAAGTACGCCGGTATCTTCACCCGAGAGAGAGACGTAATATGCGTCTTCTTTTTCTTGCACTTCGGCTTTACAGTCTATGTTCATTCTCTCGATAATGCCGTTGAGGAAATCACTGACGAGCACTGCACCCGTTACTTTTTGAGTTACTCTTACCGTAACCTTTTTCCTCAAAAGCCCTGTTTCTTTTACTTTTTCCGCATCAACTTCGTTTTCGCTCAAACCGAGTTGCTCCAAAGCTTCCTTGAGAGCCTCAGCATAGCTGTTGGCGGTGATTTCAATACTTTTCATTTATATATCTCCTTACAAATAGCTGTTGTCAGCTTTTAGTAATAATCACGTTGTCGTCTGCAAGGCGTTTTTTGTCCGCGCTCTTGACGATAAGATTGAAAGTTACGGAAGTAACAGTCATAATTATATTACTTACAAAGTAATAAATTGCAAATGCCGCACTGTACATAATAGCGAAGAAGCCGAGAACGATGGGCATCATATATACCATAACTTTGTTCATAATTTTTTGTTGTTTTTGCTGAGCTTCGCTTCCCGTCGTAGGGGGCTGCATAGGTTGCATCTTCTGCTGGAGCATCGTAGCAAAGAAGCTCGTCAGAATAGACAGCAGAGGGAGCAGCAAATAACCGTTCCAATTCTTCAAATCGGTAAATCCCGACTTGTTGTAAGCGTTCATAATCGGGGTCATAAGCTCATTGTAAGATACGCCCGCGATATCGGGAATGCTAGCCGAAATACCGCCGAGACCGGACGAGATGAAGTTGTCGTACGAAGGAATTACGTTTGCCCAGGTGTCGGACATAAATACGTTTTTGACCCACAGCCAGCTTTCGGGGCTATAGCCTTCTACGAGTTTTTGATTGAGTTGGTCGACAAGTCCGGCAGCTTCTATGTGAGCATACGAAGGGAAGAAGTTTGCGGCCAGGTTACCAGACGAGTCGAGTATGCTGTGACCTACTACACTCTCTATAGCAGCGTGGTTGTCCACAAAGAACTGCAAATATACGTCGTTGTAAAGGTTGGTAACTATGCTTTCGTTGACATATACGATATATTCTCTGAAACCTTGGAAGACGATTGCGAATATAACGAGCGTAAAAATCATAGGAAGACAAGACGACATCATATGAACATTCGCCGATTTTTGCAATTCGTACTGTTTTTGTCTTAAGATATCAGGACGGTTAGCGTACTGTTTCTGGAGTTTTTCCAGCTGAGGACGGAGGATATCCATCTTTTCTTTCTGCTTGCGCATACTGAACTTCTGCCATATATCCAAAGGCAAAAGCACAACTCTCAGGACAATGGAAAATACGACTACGGTCCAGCCGAAGTTGCCGATACCGCTGTTCATCCAGTCGAGAAGGCTGATGATAGGTTTCCAGATAGAACTTACGCCGCTGAGCGTAATCAAATTCATAAGAGCCATTTTGCGTTTCCTTTAAAATCGTCTTTTACGGGGTCGAAACCGCCTTGAGAAAAGGGGTTGCATCTGAGTATTCTTGCTATTCCCATCGCCGTGCCCTTGAAATAACCTCGTTTGTTTACAGCCTGAATCATATATGCCGAACAACTGGGAATATGTTTGCACGTCTTTGGCAGAACGGGGTTAACGAAGTACTTATAGCAGCTTACCAGAGGATTGTATCTTTTCATATCGGTTTTCCCTCAGACGGGGATATTTTCGGATAAGCGATATCCGTGTAAGTCGTATTTGCGGATATATATACGCGCGGGTTAAATAAAAACTATGCGCGGGCAGACGATAATCAATTAAGGATAATATTATTGAATAACGATATTGATATCTGCGCGCATATAGCGAGCGTACGTCGGGCTGCGAGGCACAATGTCGTATCGGAAGATAAAGTAGACTTGTCGTAAGTCGGGAAAAATCCTGACGTACTTGCCGCGTAAGACAAACCGCAAGTTACGATTAAAGTCTTGCCAAACAGCCTTAATATAAACGCACGAAGTCAAAACACTCAGGTTTGCGAGGGCTTATCCTTTTTTTGTCTTTGAAGAATGCAAGCCCAGTTTTTCGGCAACGTTGTCGTCAACTTTTTTGTCTAAGAGTTTTTCTCTCGTCAGAATATGTACGAGCGCGCCGGCAAGCTGATGAAAATCCGCTTGCGCACATTCTTGTCTTGCAATGACGATAAAATTATGATTGTCTTTTATAAAAGGTATCAAAGCTCTGAAAGCTTCTCTCAATCTTCTTCTCGTCTTGTTGCGTACGTGGGCTTTACCTATCTTCTTGCTGACGATAAACCCGACCTTGAGCGGATACTTCGAGGGAGCGTAGACGAGTACAAGCAGTTTGTTGGCGAAGCTGTGTCCGCGCTTATGCAGATAGTCAAAAACTTTTCCGTTTTTTAGCCTGTACTGTTTTTGCATAATACGATTAAGCGGTCAGTTGTTTTCTGCCCTTGTTGCGACGTCTTTTGAGAACGTTTCTGCCGTTTTTGGTACGCATTCTCTCACGGAAACCGTGAACTTTGCTTCGTTGTCTTTTCTTGGGTTGATAAGTTTGTTTCATTTTGAGTTCCTCTCTTTATATATAAATAATTATGCTTTAATAGTATAAATAAAAAAAGTAAGCGTGTCAAGCAAATTGTTGTAGATTTTGGTACCGCCTCGAAGGGGCGCTCACTGTCTGTAAGCGTGTCTTTTGCGTGCTTTTCCTTTCGTCGTCCTCGAAATACATCCAGTATTACTTCGTCCTTCTCAAATAAAATCAACACAAAATTCACGGCTTACAGCCTAGCTCGCACCCCTTCTCGGCGGTACTGAGATTTATATAATATAGTTAGACTATTTTCCGTGTTTTACGTTCAGTATTCTCATAATACGGCAAGTATTACTTCTTCCTTTCGCATTGCCGATAAGAAGCGGTAAGGATAAGCCGTATTCATACGGGGCTTGCAATTTGAGAATAGCAGATTGCGGTTGTTATGCGGCGAGGTGCGACGGCAATACTTGCCGTATTGTCAAGTGCCTCAACAAAATAACAGCCGTAAGAGGCACATCTCAAATCTTATCCGCACTGTTTAATATTGGCACAACAAAGCATCGCAAAATCCACGCCTTACAGCCTAGTTCACATCCCTTCTCGGCGGTACCTGGTAGGTGAATTAAGCATTGTTTCGTCCTTCTTAAAGCAAATTAGCGTAAAAATTTAGTTTTTATAGCCTTACTTGCACTTCTTCTCGGCGGTGCTTAGTATTTAGTATTAATATTTATCGACTTATTCACAAAACGCAAATCGTAAAATCCGCAACCCACAATCCTGTTAACTCAAAACCCGGTTTACACTCATTCTCGCGGTATGATTAAATTTAGTTTCTAATTAATTTATTTTTCGAATTTATTATCCGGAATATGATTCAAGTAAGTATTTGTGAGCGTGTAAACTTTTACGCAAAAATCTAATTATAATCTAAGTTTATAATATGACAAAAATTAAAACACCTCGACTCACAACCGAATAATTTTATATATGCCGTATTAAGCAATGTTCTTTAGTCGGAGCGTGTATTTTTTTTAAGCGAGTTTCCCATTTTGTCCATAAAATATTAAAAGGCATTTTATTGTGTTAAAATAAGTCATAGTTATAACATAAAATTCTGCTCTAATAATACTATGTTTAATATTAAGTAGCAGTCTGTACGCAAATTATTCGATTAATAAAAAACCGCTGATTGCGGCTAAGTATAAATCATTGGAGAAAAGCAGTATAATGTCTTGTATGCAGTATTATTTTTGCTAATTTTACAAAGTTAAAATTTCGAAAATTCAAAAATTTTCAAAAACGACCAAATACGGCAAATTGAGCGAGCGCGACAATCTCCGTGCTTCTGAATTTTTACACGTATATAAAGCAGAATAGCGTCTACCGATATACCCTATGAGCATAAGTTGGCTTAATTTGCGAAGTATTTTACTATGATGACGTTAGTTAAGGGCTATAATTACAAAAAATGTTACACGTGAAACTTTTACTGAATATTCTTATGTTATTGCTGTTTGCTATTTGTATTGCAACATTTGGATTTTAATACGTGGGGAGAGGACTATTACGCGCGCGAATACTAATTATTCTTGATAAGGTCATTGGAGAATAAGAAATTTGAGAAGTTGCGTGCTAAACAAAATCACGATATTGCATTTAGCATTTATGTTATTTTGATATTCTCGATATCTGCGCGCGCGTTAGCGTATTTATCTGCGGCAAGCTGTCTGTTTTTTTGTTTGAGTTAGTTAAGCATAATAATTCAGCGAAAGAATCTTATTTGGCTATACGCAATTTGTAGATGCTCTAATTAATGTTGCTTTTGTTTTCGCGCGCTCGCGTGATAATCAATTTTGACAATACAACGGCTATCAGAAGGAGATATACTTAATCTATAATTTGCATTGTATATGGTAATCGTAATAAATTGAATGGACTTGTCACAAATAAATTCGCAGAATTCGCGCGCACGTTTAAGCTATACGGCGCAATACGATTTATTATATAGCTAACTCCGGTTATGTTAGCAAATATCTTTTGCAATGCTTTTATCTTTCCCGTATATTGTTTTTTAGTTGATAATAAGTAAAAATTTAAAATATGCGCCTTTTGTAGGCAAAAAAATTAGAAGCTTGCCTGAAAAATCTTTATTGCGTATATGTGTGGTGCGCGCACAATAGTTATGCCGGTGGCTTAATAATGGAAGTTGCCAATAATCGCTTTATTTGAGATTGAAAACTCTCTTCTTTTTACGCGTTTGGTTTTCGTTGAATTTAACCTATGTATTGTTTCTGTTTAGCGGTCGCTGTTTGGCGCGCCGCTTAAAAGGCCTGAATTTATGCCTTGTCTTATAATATAATGAATAAATAACTAAAGCGCAATGTAAAAGTAGGTAAAATATCTATGATTATAGGTCGGCAATTGTGTGGGCGGCACATACTGCGGCAGAAATAGTTGAGTAATTAATAATTAACCTATATACAGATTGTAACAGGAAACTAATATGGATGATAGTCGAAGATAGATGGCGGCTGAAGATATCTTAAACGATTCAATTTAACTTGATGTATTTAGCAACGTGTATTGTGTATATAAGCATTTTTAAAGGTTAAAGCGGTCAGTTGGATTTTTGCCTATTTGTTGCTTAACGAAAAAAGATTGTACGAAAGTTCTGCAAATAGCGAAGACAATTATTTCAGTAAACAGAAAACGCAAACCAATTTTGCTTGACACGTTGAGAATCAGGAGTAAATACTCTGAGTAATCTTCACGAGGAAATTACGAAAGTTATAATAAAATTATCATTGAGAATAAATGCTTTAAAAAAATGTTTAGCGTGAAACATTTGGTTGTAAAGTAGACTCACTTTGTAAAGGGTAAACGAAGGTATCTTGATTTTAATCCAAAATGTCCATATGGTTTTCGTGCTATTAGACGGTGTAATGTTTTTGAATTTGTACCTCTAAAGCATTATACAATAAGCTCGATGTATATGATTAAGACTTTACTGAATAAATATATTGCTTTATTATCTAACAAGTCTTAACGTCCTCTGCTCTATCGAGGAAAGTCTTGTGTAGGTTGATAATATTTCGGTAACTTAGATGGTTTTATCTGTTCGACTGTCCGAGCATTGACATTGTTCTGCCGCAGGAGAGTACTGCTATTAATGCGATAATAGAGAAAGCTTAAAGATAAGTATAAGAAAGTATTGTTAGCTGCGTCATAGTCTGTCAAGCAAACAAAGAGATAAAATCTTTAATATTAATCAAATTTTGAGTTGATGCGGTTTTCGTATGCTTTTAATCAAAAAACGGTCGGTTTATCGGTATGTTTCATAAAGGTTTAATAACTTTTCCTATATAGGGCAAACAGTTTCGCGTGAAACAATTTTAAAGAATATTAACTTCTAAAAACGCCTATCTTAGAAAATAATATTCTCAAATTACGCTAAAATTTAGGCAAAAATTCAGCCATAATTCTGCTGTTTTGTAACTTCCTACTGAAAAAATTTCAATTGTTTCACGCGTTTTGTGAAACAATTTACATACACTTTTTTACCCTCAGAAAACCCCCGTTTTTTGGTGTTTTCAGCATATTATATGCTAAAAATTGGGTAATTTTGCCCAAAATTCCTGAACCTGTTCAAATCGCTGTCTCTTTGGAACGCTGTTTTATTTGTCAATTTCGGTTAGTTTGAGAAATTTAGCTTTGCGCACGCGTTAAAGACGTGTGTGCATATACGCATTGTGCTCGCGCACGTGTGCGTATCGCGCGTATGCATTGATATAAAATATCCGTTTTTACCATATAATTTTTTATAATCATTGCGCGGCTAAAACGCAAACACATAGCGGTTTTCTTATTATTGCACAGTTTCGCTATTGTGTTTTCTTGTTTCTTCTTTAGTGCGTTTTATTGCCTATTTTCTTAAATCAGCAAATTCGCTTTCAATTCTTTAGTCATTTTACCTTCCTTTAAATACGATTAACGCGATATATGCGCTGAATATGGCTTGCTAGTCCCTTTTATGTATATGTTTTGCATACTTCTCTGCTCTATGATTTTAATCAGTATTTAAAATAGAATTGACGAGTATTGATTTTGTTTTTTGTTGATTGACCTAAGATATATAAGATATGTCCGCAGTATTTTATTCCAGAATAATAAAAGCTGAATAAGACTACTAAACGCTCGGATAGTTTAGTCTTACGTTTAACGTTGGTAATAAAACGCAAAAATAGCATAAAAATCAACTTTTTTTATATAAAAACCGTCTTGTTATTTCTATTAGATATAATTATATGGCTTTTATCGTATTTTCACTAACGTATTCGCGCGATTAATTTTATACGTTTTGCTCTTTTGTATCTCAGTTACCGACCAAGTATGTTCGCGTATAAATTTTATAATACGGTAAATAATTATATCTGCAAACTTTTATGCTATATTCTAAAGCTCTTACGGTAAGCTCTACGTCGTATATATAAAATATATATATTAATATTGAATAAACATACATAAAAAGCCGACCTACACGGCGTGAGAAGAATTGCGAAGATACAAGACTATAAGCCCTATTATTTGCCTATGCAATAGGTCTTATATGCAATTTCAGGAGATTTTATGCCCAGATGCAGTATATGCAGTCAACAAATCGACTATGACAAGGCTTATATATGCCATAAGTGCAACAGCTTTATATGCGAACACTGTTATTCGACTTACGGACACGATTGCGAATGCGGCGGAAAGCTACATCACGTCAACTAAGCTCTCCTCCGTGCAAAATTATGCGAAAAATTTGTCGCATTTGGCAATATGTATGATTTAATCCTTTAAATACTCGCTTTTGTGTTTCTTGTGCGCGCATTGATATAATATTGCATCGTTTAGAAGGTGCGAAAATTCCTAAATATTGTTTCAGAGGACGGGCTTCTCTATTTTTTACTACAAGTGATTTGCAAATATCTGTTTTTCTAGTTAATAAATACAAGGCGCTTAATGTAAGCAGTTATTGACTTCTTGATATTTCTGTATTTTGGTATATAATTATAAATTATACTTGATATAATTATTATTTATACAAATATGGACGATTTGACATATTTTCAGCTAGTCCCAAAATGGTTTTCGAGCTATTTTAAGCATCTATTTGTTTAGAAATAATAGTACTTAAATTTATATAAAATAATATGTTTTTCAATTTTATCTTTCATTAGAAAAAAGTTTATTCTCCTCTTGTGAAAAAACTGCTCTTTAATTGCTAGTCAAGCTTGCAATCTGCTTGCAAAACGCTGTTGTTTAGCCTGATATTACAATTACTATACCAGGTGTTGAAAAGTCTGCTTTTGCGGTATTTTTAGAAAAATTAGCGGGCTACAGCGGTAATTTTCTAAATAGCTGCAGAAAGTAATTTTACGGCTGAAGTCTATCGAGAAAATTTCTTTAAGAATCTTTGAGTGATTCTTTTGCGAATTTCAGATTTTTTTAAAGAAAATCAGCTGTTAAACGGACAAAATTGCAGTAGAATAAAGGTCTTTGAAAAAACGATTGTTCTTTAATTGCGTCAGTCAGCAAAGGATTCGCGACAGACAAATTTCAACTCTTTTAAAATTATGGATAAAATAGGTTTTTTATTTTTGCAGTTACAATGTTGTTGCTTTTTTGCTTACAGTATTGGCAATTTAAAAGCAAAGACAATCTCAACTATTTTGTAAAACGTTTGTAGTGCTTGCCCGACCGTATTTTTTCAATTGCCGCATTGCATTTTTTCTCTAATTTTTCGCGGTAAAGTCGCATAAGCAGCCACAGTCCCGCCATAATAATTCCGCTGGCGGAAAACGCTATAACAAAATGATAAGCGTGCAAGCTGTAGTCAAAAAATTTTATCTCGCACAACACGAACAGCGCGGCATATACGCATACGAATATTATATTAGCCGTATGTCTGAAAAACTCTTTCTTAACGATAAATTCTGCAGTAAAATATATGCACGCATAAAGTGCGCCCATCGTCGCGCCTAATATTGCAAATACAGTCAGTGCATAGGGCTGTGAAACGCTTTCAGACAATATCATTTGAAAATTCTCTTGATTAAAGATTGCTTTTTAGCTCCCTTCGAATACTTAAGAGAGTTCACGCGCCCGCTGACGGTACATAAATTGCCTGCCGTATCCAGCGATATTATCTCCAGTTTTTCTCCGCATAAAGTGAGATTCGTGTCCCCCATATTGGCAAGGATTTGCTTGTCATCGCTCTCTATCATTGCGGTAATACCGCTTATGTATACGGTGTTTTTGTCGAAATCTATATTTACGTATTTCGGAGCTCTAGTTGTTACGTTAGTGGTCAGTTGAGTCATAATCCGTCCTTTTATATCGTTTTTTCGTCAATATAATATATTTTGCATACCGAAAAATATTACAAACCTTTTAACCTTGTTCAAAAGAGGTTGACGGCACCCGAAAGTTTTGATATTATATATGTTGTCAAACAGCATATGCGGATGTGGCGGAATTGGCAGACGCGTAAGATTCAGGTTCTTATGGTCGCAAGGCTGTGCAGGTTCAAGTCCTGTCATCCGCACCAGTTTTCGAGAGTCTCGCATTGAGACAAAAAAATTAGAGAGATGTCAACCTCTCTATTTTTTTATCGCTTTTCACTCGACTCTCTTTTTGCTGTCAAAGTCAGGATTACCGAAATAGTGACGCTCGCACAAGACGCTAACCGCTTGCTCGCTATTCCGTCGCTCCGCTCCTTACAAGTCCTGTCATCCGCACCACCAAAAGTCTAAATTGAACCGTTGAAAAATGTGTTTAGTTTAGACTTTTTGTTTTGCTTTTAACGCAGATACATCTCTATCGTTATCTTTATTATAAGCGGGCTTTTGTTTTGACTTTCAATGACC
Organism: uncultured Christensenella sp.; assembly: GCA_949290515.1. Classification (GTDB taxonomy): domain Bacteria; phylum Bacillota; class Clostridia; order Christensenellales; family UBA3700; genus RACS-045. Next base: position 14,844 of record CASERZ010000016.1, on the reverse strand, counting down.
ATTTTGAAAACAAAAAGCCCTGACCATCGTCAGGACTCTTTGTTGTCGGATTGTTAAAATATATTTCTATTTTATCATCATAAAGAACTATTTCTTGTATCAATAGATTAATAAGAAGTCTTTTTTCATCTCTTAAGGCTTGAGTGTAGAATTGCCTTATTGAAAATAGCGAGAAGGCAAAAAGCGAAAGATTGCCCAAGCGGATCAGCGGGCAACTTCGCTTGCCTCTCGCTTTCATTTTAGCAAGCTAAAGAGTTATTCAGACGTGTGCTTGTCTGGCGGAGCGAAGCGACGCCACTTGTCTATGACAAGCACACGTCCTGGTGCCAAACGATAAAAATTATATAAAGATTGGTAAAGTCTTTATTTTACTAATAGAAATGTGTTATAATTATATTTAACTAGTTTGATAGCGGGAATTAATGGAGACTTATAAGTTTAATTATTTAATAAAAAATATTCATAAAGTCAAAGCCTTTGATGCTTTGTATGACTTTTTTTATAGAAGAATAGTTTTCCATTTAAAATATATATACGGGGATGCTTTGGCGCAAGAAGTTGCACAAGACTTTTTTTTGCAATTAATACATAAGGAAAACATAGGAAGTGAATATATAGAGTATCCCGCTTCGTGGGTATACAAATGTTGCGAAAATTTAGCGAAAAGAAAACTTGCAAAAGAAAAAAATGAGAGAATATCGGCTCCCGAGCTTTTGTTGGAATATGAGCAGCAGTTTGAAATCGAAGTTTACGGAGATTTATACGATACGATAAAATCTCTAGACGGGGACAGTCAAAAAATAATACGAATGTATTATTGGGAAGGATACAATTTTAAAGAAATTTCTGCGATTATGCACATAAAGGCTGGTACAATAAGACAAAAACACAGTCGCGCATTAAAAAAAATAGGTAAAAATTTAACTGACGTGTAACGAAACGCAGGTTTTATCGTATCTAATTAGTAAAACAAAGGAGAAAATTTAAATGTTGAGAAGTAAAACATATTGCAGAATTTTGTCGCTGTCGTTAATTTTTATCGTTATTATTGCTATGGGTATATTGGCAACAACGCCGAAAGCTTATGCTATGGAATTGAATTATGACGAATACGATGAAGTTTTTTTGCAAAGTAGCAGGGAAATTATTGAAGAGAGATATACCGGAGAATATACGATTGCTGCGGAAAAAGAATTGTTGTACGATATGGATTTGAAAGAATTAGGTTACATATACGATTTTACGGTAAACGGGGATAATGGCTTTGCCGTTATAATTAACGTAAATAACGAAATTGTATTAGAAGAGATGTTTTTCGGAAGCGAAAATCCGTTTGGGCGGAATTGCGAAAACAAGATGATATATGTTAGCCAAATGACTTATCTTGAATATGCCGACGGCAATTATATGCAAAACGGCAGGACGCTTACCTTAGAAGAGTCCGAATATTATGCGGAGATTGCCTATGCGTCATCTGCCGGAAATATCACTACAGAAGAAGAGTCAATCTACTATACTTCGAAAACGGTATTATCTGATTTTAGTTTGGCTTACAGAATACCTTCGTGTACGGCTGAAACAAGTTTGGGAAGCAACATATGCGTTCCCGTTGCGGGAGCGAATATAGTACAATATTATGACAGATATTGCACTAATTTAATTGAGGATTATACACCGGGAAGAGGGACTGGAAGTATTTATATATATAATGCAGTCGGGGAAGAATTAAGAGAGGTAATTCTACAATTATACGACGATATGGGAACTAACACAACGGGGGCAGGAGCTACAGTTGCGCAATTTAAGAGCGGTATGGAAACGTACTGTAATCGTCAAGGTTATGACGTAACATATTCATCTTGTATTAGCGGAGGGACAATGAGTTTTAGTCAAGTCAAATCATTTATAGACGCTCAGATTCCCGTCATTGTATTTATGGGAAAATCAGTATATACGGAAGATGTTAGCAATGGTAACGGCTGCGATATAGTGGAAAATTCTACGTATTTTGCTAATCACAGCATAGTTGCATTTGGTTATAAGGAGATAAGATACACTTTTTCGGACGGCAGCAGCAGAAACGTCAATATGTTGGAAGTGGCTACGGGAATCAGCAGTTTGAACGGAGGGTATTTGAATTTATCTAAAAGCAATATTATTGACGACGCAATGGCGGTAATAATTGAATAGAGGGAACATTATGGCATTTATAAAAAAGAAATTGCAAGACATAGCAGACAAATCTATGAAATCGGCAGAGGATAGCGTATTTAGACAAAAAACCGAAAATATGCTTGAAAACTGTTCAAATAAAAAACAAATAAATAAAAAACTTATATGGGCGTTATCTTCCATTGCGACCGTAATTGTAATCGTGTGTTTGGTTATGGTAATTGCGTTGCCATTAAATGATCAATCACAGAAAGAACCCCATTACGCTTTTGAGTTTGAACAAACAGTTAACACTTCTGTTGTGGAATTAAACGATAAGCTAACAGGGTTTAAATTTAAATCATTACAGAATTCAGAAACGAAACGCATATATGACGATATTTCAAAAGAATCTTTAATGTATATTTTTGTGTATGATAATTTAGAAGCATTCAATACTATTAATATGCATATAGTTACTAATCCATATTATATAGACAGGGTATACGCAAACAAAGTTTTTGACAAAAGTATAAATTACAAAGGGTATCTGCTCGAATATAGAGAAACAATCAAAAAAGAAGACGGCATATACGAGTTTGAAATAGAAGGAAAAATAATCATAAACGGCACAAAACTCTATTTCGAGTATCAAAATATAGCTTTTACAGAAGACAGCGGTTTGACAGAAATGCTCGATATGATAATCTCATTTGAATAAACGAAAAATTGCTGTATATAAAAAAGTTGGAAAAATTTTCCAACTTTTTTTATTTGTGTGTAACGTTTTGTGTTATTTTTTGTATCTATTAAGTAAAAAGAGATTATTCATATTTTGTTACGAATTTAAAAGTAAAGGAGGAAAGTATGAAGAAAAAAGTTTCAATAATCATTACTCTGTGTGTATTGGCGGCGGTGGTCATAGCAATCACCGTAGGGTGCGTATGGACGGAAGTCGCAAACAATCCTAAATATTATACATATGAAGAACATTTTGAGAAAGTATCGGAAATAATATCGGCAAAAAGAGACGATTTCACATTGGATTATCTTTATACGGAAGACGATGAAATTTTAGGTTTTATCGCGTTGTATTCAAACGGAAGCAGTAGTTGTATAAAAATTTCTAATCCGTTATTTATACAGAAAGTTTTAGGAGCAACAATGTATAGAGAGGCTAGGGATACAGATTTTAACAGATATAAAATACATCCCGGCGAAACAAGCCTTTTTGAAGACGGAATTTTGTGGACGAAGACCAACGATAAATCATTTGCCGCGCACTATCCTGACAGACTGTGGGAAACAGTTGAATACGGAAATACCATTACAAGGTTTAATCCTTATGATATAGACGGGATAGAAAAAGAGAAAAAGTATTTGCTTAAAGTAACAATAGGCGGAGAGGAAAAATACGTGCCCGCCGTAAAAAGAGAGGATAAATACCTGAATTTGATATCCTATGACAAATTCGAATATAAGGAAGAGTATGAAGCGGATGAAATAGCGGTGTGGAATATATGGTTCGACACAGGTATCGCGGCATTTAATTTTGATTAAAAGTTTCTTGCAAAATACTGACGATATATCTGTTAGTTGTTGCGTAAGTTAAATAAATGATATAGGAGGCGAAAATAACTATGAATAAAAAAATGGCAAGTTTTGTTATAATTATTATAACAATTTTAATCATATGCTCTTTGCTAGGATGTGTTAATAGCGGTCCGATTCCAAACGGCTACTATATCCCTTATTTTTCGACTAGCGATACGGAAAACGATCAATATATTTTTGATGAGCAAGGAGAGGATTATTGCAGCAAAACTTGTTGGGAAATCAAAGGCCACACTGCCAAATTGTGGGTAAGCGGAAGCGTTTACCGTAAAGCCGATATCAAAGAAAAGGATGGCAAAATTTATTTTGAGATAGATGTAGATAAAGATTTTATTTATGAAGTGCAATATGATGAATCAAACGGATGTTTGACGTTAATTTATCTGGGATAAGAAATATAATTAAAATACAGGAGTGAAATATGCAAAAAACAAAAAGGAGAACATTGAGTTTCGTAATAGCCCTGGGTATTATTGCAATCCTTGTTTTTATGGTTCTGTTCGTCTTTTACGACATTCCCGATTTGGGGAGGAAGGAAAAGTATTTCAGATTATGGACAATAGAAAAAACCCAAACGGAGATTCCCGAAAACTCGCATATGGTGTACGATTATCAAGGGGATAGAGGGCTTTCCCCCGGACGTTCGTTAGAATATTATGTTTTCGAATTCGATTCTGATCCTGACGACTGGTTGGAAGACAGCGGATTCTCAAACGAAGCGGACGAAGAAATTGAAGAGAAGTTAAGCAAACAATTTGCGGGAGAGGATAATTCTATCCCGACGGAATACGTTCCGGATTTCGATAAATCCTATTATTGGATGCAAGCGCCCGAAATGGTTTATTTTATATATCAACCCGACAATCGCCTACTTATGATAATACTTTACCCTTATTAATATACAAAAGGAGAAAAAATGGAAATAGCAAATAAACAAGAGAAGAAAGTAAAAAATGTAGTAATTTTCGCAATGATAGTAAACATTATTTAAATTGGATGTTTAATATTCATGTGTAATGGGGCAGGAACAGCTTTTGCCGAAGAAATATCAGAGAGTAACATTTTACGTCATTTTTTGTATCTATAAAGTAAGAAAGGCTATTTTGAGATAGCGGTCGATATAAAAAGGAGGGACTTATGAAAAACAAATTTCTTGTAGTTTTTGTACTTATTATAATATATATAATATGCCTTGTAAGTGTTGCGGCTTGCGAAAAAATAGTGGACATACCATACGATTTGCAAGAAAGCAGCGATACGGCTTTGAAAAACAGCGTTACTTTATACGATGATGCTATTTTGTGGATGAAAGATGAATATGTTTATGCCAACAGAACAAGCCCCCTTCCCGATGCCGACGATTGTCCTTCTGAAATTACGAATATCATTACAAATCAAGAAGATTTTGACAAAGCTTTTAATGAGTTTCCGACAGAAATAAATTTTGGCAAACAAATGCTCGTGCTACGTTTTTACACGGCGGATAATATTTTCAGTAGTGACAAAAAAAGATTTTATTATTATGAATTGAGTAATATATCAGTAACGGAAAACAAACTGATTATAGATGTATATAAATATAAAACAGCATTGGCTGTTTCAGGAATTTTTGCTCCTGATGCATCTATGCCAACGCAAGAATGTTTGGCATTCTTGATGCCGAAGATACAAGTTGAACAAACTGAACTAAACATAGAATATAAACTATATAATTTAAGTTGGAAGGGTAGTTTGAAAACTGCTACTACTCTCTACAATGCAGATATTAATTGGTTACGTGAGGAGTATGAAAAAGATATAAGTTTTGCTCTTGAATCTCAAAATCAGCTTACCGATAAAATTCAGGATTACGAAGAATACGTTACGGCTTTTAAAAAATTTTATAACACATTTGACGTCAATGACGAAATGCTTGTACTGTACTTTATAAAAGAAGACGTCAATGACGCATACGCGTATGTATATTCTATCGCAGATATTCAATACGAAAAAGGTTTTTTAGATATAAGCCTAAACAAAAAAGCCAAAGAATCTCAAAGTAAAGACGTCTCAAACAACATGACTTTTTTAGTTATCAGACTGCCTCAACTTCCCGCATACAATGTCAATATAAAAATAAACTAAATACACTATATCACAAAGGAGGAAATTATGGAAAATTCTAAAAGAAATACAAAAATTTTAATTGCTGTAATTATTTGTATAATTGCAATTTGTGTAGTAATCGCTATTGGAAAGAATGATACTAAAGTTTATGCAATGCAATCCTCACTACAACAAAGCAATTTGCACAGTATTAATGATATTGTATCTGCTACCGAAATAGAAGATAATGGATATCTTTATAATTATGACGGGTCAATAGATTATATTTATATCGATTTTGCAGGTTCTAACGGATATATAATTTTACTTGAAGAAACGTTAGAAATCGTAGAGTATACAACACAAGGGGATTTCCCGTATGAAAATATAGATGGGGATAAATATTACGGCGGGCCTAATGCTTATTATGTAAAAAATGAAAACAATATTCAAAATATTTTGACAGATGAAACATTCGAGTGTACAGATGATTTATTTTTAAGCAACGCTGGTAAAATAAGGCAAGTTTTTTCAGTACAAAGTAAATCGATAGAAGAAAATGCTGAATTAATTGTTAATAAGTCAAATAGATTATCAACAGTATTTCAGCAGATAAATTCTAATATTATTAGTCCCTCTGCAGTTAATTCTGTTGCAAAAGCAGTTAGTGCGCCGCCATTAGATGAAAATAATTTTATAAGTCCAACAAATGGTGCTCAATATATAGAAAATTCAGAATATTTTTTGACTACTAATGAATCCCCGAGACATGGAGATAATAATGGTAATTCATGTACTACAGTAGCAATACAATTATTGTTAAGTTTTAATAACTATTATAATGACCGCCGAATAATTGACGATATATATTTGTTTGGAGATGAATCGAATAATCCAGAAAATAACCCTAACTATTGTATTGATCCTAATAAGATAACAAGCGAAACATTAGGTAGCAAACAATCTTTTCACGATATGTTATTAAATAGTTATAACATTATAGGATCTTTTAACAGTTCATCTGAAGGATTAGAATCCTATTTAGAGGATAGAAATATTGATGCTGATGTAAATTATACATATACCAGTGCACTAATTGGTTATTTAGATAAAAATATAGTTTTAACGGAGTTGAATGCAGGTAGACCAATAGTATTGCAAACGTCAAGTACATTAAATGGAACGCCGTATGTAGGTCAAAGAACTTTTGATCATGCTGTTATAGCGTATGGCTATCAATCTTTTGCTGCTTACACAAATAGTGGGGACACGACTATTTATGATGGATACATTACACATTTTGGATGGGATCCTAATGGATCAAGTAAATATATAAATATTTGGGCAAATAAAGCTTGGTTTAACAATGCAATTAGGCTAAAAATAAATCATACTCATGAATACACTACTGTCGATACAATTGAAGATGGTTGTATAAAGATATGCAAATGCTATTGCGGACATCGTGAAGTTGTTTCTACCAGAAGGCATATATATAATGATTTTGGATATGAAGGCAGTACGTATTCATGGAAAGGCTTAGTTGAAATGAGATTTACACAAGGCAATAAGGTAAATTCTGATGACGTTTTGATTATAGAGAATAGCTCTAATTTGGAAATTGAGGTTAAGACTATTTCTAGTAAGAATGCCTTTTTGGTGACTAATGGCCAAATAAAATTTGAATTAGAAAACAACAGTGGAGAAATATTACAAACAAATATTTGTTCCGTTACGGTTGATTTGTTAAATAATGTTACTTTAGAAGGAAACTTATTTACTATAAACACAAGACAAATGAATCACGGGACTTATCATATAAAGATTACTAGTACATTTAGCAGAGGGGAATGGTCATCAGAAGATACGACTTCTTATACATTTCGTATAAATCGCCCCATTACTGTAATGGAAGATTTTGGATATTTATCTAGTTGGTACAAATGGAAAGGGTATGTCACATTATCCAGCGACAAATTATATTCCTATGCACAATCCGGCACGTTAAAAGTCAATGGCTCTTCTGATTTAAATTTTAAGATAAATACAGCTATTGCGTTTAATGCCGTTAAAGAAATGACTGGCACGATAACAATCACTTTAAAGGACAGCGCTGGAAATATCGAACCGATTAACGGAAACAATACTCATACAAGTACGGTTCGTGTAGGTTTAGCAAGTAACGTGTCTATTACAAACAGCACTTTCAGCATTTCGCCCGGAGATTTAACAGCTGATACCTATACTTTAACGCTAAATTGTAGAATGACGAGAGACGGAACGACCTATACTAATTCTAAAACATATACTTTTGAAAAGGAAGAATCTACATCGCTTTGCGTTGCCGAAGGCTCAATGATAACTCTTGCCGACGGCAGTCAAAAAGCTGTAGAAGATTTGACAGGAGAGGAGGAACTCCTCGTATGGAATATGTTTACGGGCGAATTCGATTCGGCACCTATACTGTTTATAGACAGCGACCCCGAGAATTACTATGAAGTAATCAATCTCTACTTCTCAGATGGTACAACTGTAAAAGTCATAAGTGAGCATGCATTTTGGGATGTAAATCTCAACGAGTACGTTTTCCTAAGGAGCGATGCGGCGCAGTACATAGGACATTGGTTCAATAAGCAAACCATTGATGAAAACGGCAACATGGTCTATACCGAAGTTCAGCTCACAAACGTAGTAGTGCAGCAAGAATATACTTCGGCATGGAGTCCCGTAACGTACGGACATCTTTGCTATTACGTCAACGGAATGCTGTCGATGCCGGGTGCGACTACAGGATTTATAAATATCTTCGAAGTTGACCCCGACACAATGACAATCGACCAAGAGGCATATCTCGAAGACATTGAAGAATACGGTTTGTTCACATACGAAGAATTCAACGCGCTTTGTCCAATTCCCGAAGCAGTATTCAACGCTTTCGGCGGGCAGTATCTCAAAGTATCTTTGGGAAAGGGACTTATCACTTGGGAAGAGTTGGAAAACTTAATCTTAAGATATTCCGAATTTTGGAATTAAGAAATCAAATTTACAGAGGGGGGGGATGTAAAACCTCCTCCCCACAAAAATAAAGTCGAATCACTTTTTTCTAATAGTTGTTCAATTTTTATAAAAAACGCAAGCTAAACTTTTGGTTCAACTTGCATTGGTAGTGGTGCACCAGTTCGGCGCGTCGCGAAAGACGTGCAAAAAAAGAGAGGTAGCAAACCTCTCTTTTTTTGTGCCCGAATATGCTTGCGCCTTAAGTGCGATTGATGCGGAGTGCTGAAATAATGTGACGTTCGCAATGCTCAATAAGCCTTCGCGTTGCTCCTTTTAATTTCTTATTATTCGCTGAAAATTTATAATGCCAATGGATTGATGCGTTATCGTGATATACAAAAAATAACCGCGGATATTTGTATATTGACAATGGCTGTATTATGTCGGATAATGAAAACGTAATATGATTACGCCTATGCGTATGCGGGAAACAATTATAAAGAATAAGGGGCAGAAAGCAGTATGATAAAAAAGGCAGAAAGAAAAGACGAAGAGAAGGCTTTGAGTTTGTTTAAAGCGCTTTGGCAAGATGCCGACGAAAGAGAGTTGAAAGACAGCTTTTTGCACAGTTTGACCGGGGAAAATCTTATAACGTATCTTGCGAGCGTACAGGGGCAGACGGCAGGCATTGCGCAGTGTTCGTTAAGACGCGATTACGTAGAGGGGACTTATACGAGTCCCGTGGGATATTTAGAAGGTGTTTTCGTGCTCCCCGAGTATCGCAACAGAGGCTTGGCAAAAGAGCTTGTAAAAGCGTGCGAGCAATGGGCTAAAGAAAAGGGTTGCAAGGAGTTTGCGAGCGACTGCGAATTGAGCAACGAGGAAAGCAGGCGTTTTCACATGGCGACAGGTTTTGACGAAGCAAACAGGATAATATGTTTTGTAAAGAAGATATGATATGAAACATCATGATAAGGAGGGATATATGGAGAGATTTTTTATAGACACGAAAAGCAAGAGCCAAGACAGTCAGATTATATCGGGAGAGGGCTACCGCATTACGGTCCTGACTCCGTATTTGCTCAGGGTAGAAAGGGGCGCGGTGTGCGACGAGGCTACGCAAAGAGTGTGGTACAGAGCGTGGGAACAACCCGAATACAAGACGGAAAAAGATGGTGCGGTATTGCGTATAATCACTGATAAAACGACTTTCTTTTTTAACGAAAAAAGCAAGAAGATTTTCAAAATATTGCTTGCAGACGGCAGAAAAATCAGCAATTTCAGCAAGGGCAATCTAAGAGGCACGAGACGTACTCTCGATATGACTTTCGGCGCCGTAAAACTCTCCCAAGGACTTGTGTCAAAAAACGGCGTTGCCGTCTTTGACGATTCAAAGTCGCTTATTTTGAAAGGCGACGATATTTTGCCTAGAGAGAAGTGCAAAGACCTTTACTATTTCGCATACGGCAACAATTACCGCGAGTGTATTCGCGCACTTTATGAACTGACGGGCTATACGCCGCTCATACCCCGTTTTGCGCTGGGCAACTGGTGGAGCAGATACAAGGCATATACGCAGGAAGAATACCGCTCTCTTATGCAAGAGTTTTTGGACAGGAAGATTCCCGTTACGGTCGCAACGATAGATATGGATTGGCACTGGGTAAACGTCGTCGAGAGATTCGGGAAAGAGGCGGCTGTCTTCTATTTCAACAGCTTGAAAGACAGGCTTATTTACGGCGGTATGCCGGGGTGGACGGGGTACAGTTGGAATACCGAATTATTCCCCGATTACAAAGAGCTTTTGAAGTGGCTCAATGACAAGAATTTCAAAGTAACTCTCAACTTGCATCCCGCGCAAGGCGTGAGATTTTTCGAGGACCGATACGAGGAATTCTGCAAAGCCGTAGGGCAAGACCCCTCCGACAAAGCTCCCGTAAAATTTTCTTTGAAAAGCAAGGAATACAACAAGGCGTATTTCGATGTGCTTCTGCGCCCCTATCAGGAAGAAGGCGTAAGGTTTTGGTGGATAGACTGGCAGCAGGGAACGCGCAGCGATATAGAGGGGCTTGACCCTTTGTGGGCACTCAATCATTACCATACGCTTGACCAGAAAGACGAGGGCAAGCGCGCGCTCATACTGTCCAGATATGCGGGTATAGGAAGCCACCGTTACCCTCTCGGATTCAGCGGAGACAGCGCAATCAATTGGCAGGTACTCGATTTTCAGCCCTATATGACCTCGACTGCGACAAACGTAGGTTACAGTTGGTGGAGCCACGATATAGGCGGACATCATATGGGTTACAAGGATGACGAATTGTATCTGAGATGGCTTCAGTTCGGAGTGTTCAGTCCCATCAACAGGCTTCACTCCACTAGCAACGAATTTATGGGAAAAGAGCCTTGGAAATGCTCTAAGGAAACCGAGCGTTGCGCGGAAGCGTACTTGCGCTTAAGACACAAGCTCATACCCTATATCTACTCAATCAATTACTTGACGCACACCGAGGGCAGAGCGCTTTGCGAGCCTATGTATTACTCGTACGATTGCAAAGAGGCTTACGAAGTCAAAAATCAGTATTCTTTCGGTACACAGCTCGTTTGCGCGCCGATAACCTCACATACGAGCGCAAAGACAAAACTCGCGGGAGCGAAACTTTTCGTACCTGAAGGAGAGAGATATACGGATATTTTCACGGGCAGGATATACGAGAGCGGAAATTATACCGTATACCGCGATATAGAGGATATGCCCGTATTCGCAAGGGCGGGTGCGATAGTACCCGTGTACTCGGATTGCGACACCAACGATGTTTGCCTCAATCAGCCTCTCGATATATGGCTTTATAGAGGGGGCGGCGAATTTACTCTCTACGAGGATGACGGCGAAACCTTGAAATACCAAAAGGGCAAGCAGTGTTTTACGACTTTCAGAATGCGAGAAGAGGGGGACAAAATCACTCTCGATATATCCTCGTCGGGCGATACCAAACTCATCTCTAAGCCCCGCAAATTCACGCTTATTTTCAAGGATGTGACGAGCGCGAAAATCAGCGTTGACGGCAAAAGAGAGAAGTTTAATCCCGACTGCGTTGAGATAGAGTATGACGGCAGTTCCGTCAAAGTCGTGCTTGAAAAATGCGAGCATAGGCAAAACGGCGAATACTTTGAAGAGCTTGTCAATCTCGTATCCAAGTATCAGCTCAAAACGCACGTCAAGACAAAGCTGTTCAAGGGTCTGCTCAAAGACAGAGAGGCGCATATACCCCTTATGAGCAAGGATATGTCGGGCCCGATAGAAGAATTGAGAAGAATTTGCAGATAAAGTCAGACAAATCAAAGAGTTGCCTTCGCAAGCCGCGAAAGCAACTCTTTTTTTGTTTATAAAATATACAACCCAAGCTGTTAAAACCATAAGAAAATTTGTCTTATATCACTAAACAGCACTTGCAGTATTGTAAATTATATTCTACGGCGGTACAATAAAACAAAGGATACAGTCAAAAAAATACTTGAAAAGGAGAAAGCGTTATGAGCAAATTATCGGCAAAAGCAAAGATAGCCGTTGCCGTGTCCGTATGCGCGGTATTTATAGTGCTGGCAATAATAATCACTTGCGTTAGCGTAGCGGGGTACAGACGCAGCACTTACGGAGACGGCATTTTCGAAGTTGCCGAGTATACTGAAATCAAGACGGTATTCGGCGCGGACGCAATGTATCTCAAAGATTCATTTATCGACGAAAACTATATTCAACCTTACAAATTTATAGACTTCGGCAAGACGCCGAATAAGACGCAGAAAGAGGGTAAAGTAACGGGTTATGACGAGGTAGCTGTACGCTATCATATCGAGCTCAAACCTCAAATTGAGCTTGCCGACAATATGACCTTGACGGACGTGACGGCAGAATATGACAAAAACGCTTTCAGACAAAACGGCACGATAAAAGAATACGGAGAGTACGAATATTCTTATGCCGTTGATACGACCACGGCGGGTGTGGCGGACATATCCTTGTTTGTTTTGAAAAAAGGGGACGAAAGAGGCGGACTTTGGGTCAAGGCTTATATTCTCATTCTCGAAGATGCGACGATATCGCAGGTTGACGGTGCGGTTAAAGACACCGTTGAGATAATATTGAACAATATCGCGTAAATACCGCATTATAAATATCAAAACCTTATTTTGCCGTCGCATTTGCGACGGCATTTTTATTGCGCTTATTTATATAAAGTGTCGGCACGCTCTTTACAATCAAAGATTACCGTCTTATACGCAAAAAAATTAACAATCGCATATACTTGTAATACTATTTTGCCGCTTTTGTCTATTATCGCGTTTTGCCGTTGAAAAGCCTTTTTTTGTGTGCTAAACTTTAAGTGAAATATATGATAAGGAGGACGATTATGGCACAATACAACCCTTACGACAACTTCCTCAAAGTGCTCGACGATGCCGCTAAGGCTATCGGTATGAAAGAGGAAGATTACGTTCTCATAAAATATCCCGAGAGAGAACTCAAAGTAAGCGTACCCGTACGTATGGACGACGGCAAGATAAGAGTTTTCGAGGGATACAGAGTACAGCACAGCACTTCGCGCGGTCCTTGCAAAGGCGGTATAAGATACCATCAGGACGTCAACGTTGACGAGGTAAAAGCTCTTGCCGCGTGGATGAGTTTCAAGTGCGCGGTAGTCAATATACCTTACGGCGGCGCAAAAGGCGCAATCAAAGTCAATCCCTCCACACTCTCCAAAGGCGAGCTTGAAAGACTGACAAGACGTTACACCGCGATGATTTTCCCTATCATAGGGCCTGAGAAAGATATCCCCGCGCCCGACGTAGGTACTAATGCGCAGGTTATGGACTGGATAATGGACACTTACTCTATGACCAGCGGCTACACCGTGCACGGCGTAGTTACGGGCAAGTCGCTCGAGGTAGGCGGCTCTTTGGGAAGACCCAAGGCAACGGGCAGAGGTATAATGATAGTTACCCTCAAGATGCTCGAGAAAAACAACCTTGCTCCCAATGACGTCAGAATAAGCATACAGGGTATGGGCAACGTAGGCTCGACGGCAGCCAAGCTTTTGTATGAAAAGGGCTGTAAAATAGTAGCCGTATCCGATGTGTCGGGCGGACTGTACAATGCAGACGGACTGGATATCCCCAAGATTTACGAGTTTGTCAAGTCCAAAAACCTCTTGAAAGATTACAAGGATAAAGACGCCGAGCACGTGGATAACAAAGGCGTGCTGACCTGTCCTTGCGATATTCTCATACCTGCCGCTCTCGAAAATCAGATTACGGCGGACATAGCCCGCGAAGTCAAGTGCAAAATGGTAATCGAAGCAGCCAACGGACCTACGACCGTAGACGCCGACAAGATACTTGCCGAGCGCAATATCACCGTACTTCCCGATATACTTTCCAACGCGGGCGGCGTAGTCGTATCCTACTGCGAGTGGGTACAGAATCTCCAATCCCTCACGTGGGACGAAAACGACGTCAACAACACTCTCTACAAAGTTATGTCGCGTGCTTTCGACGACGTTTACAACATAGCCAAAGAACACAAGCTGAGTTACCGTCTTGCGGCTTACGCCGTGGCGATAGAGAGGGCGCTCAGTTACATACGCAAAGTATGCGCCTGTCGCGCTCGGTCTGGAAAAGACAAACTCTGCACCACTCTCCGCGGTCGCACGTAGTTAGTAATATATTGGCGCATATTTGCGATTGCTCTCTCACGTACGGCAAGTACGCTCCTGTCGTAGTCGGTCTTGAAAAAGAAAAAATCACCCCCTTCTCCAAGGTCGCACAAAGTTGATAATGTAGCGGTGCATATTTGCGATTTTGCGCGAGTAGTTGCGCTCAGTCACGGTTCGCTCACCTCGACAAAATACCCACGCTTCCGAAGTATCGAAAGCGTAAGGCAAAACGTCGGGTTCGCTCTATACCGACCAAACGAAAGGGTATATATTAGCTGAAGCA
>CASERZ010000015.1 GCA_949290515.1 uncultured Christensenella sp. | reverse complement strand
TAAAAGGCTGCGAAAGCCCCTGCCGACATTCCCGATCCGAAGGCGCGATCCGTCTTACCGCCTATGCGTACGGGCGGCTTGGAATATCGGAACCTTGCAAGAATTCGTAAGTTTTGCGCTTGCTTTGAATGAGGTCATTCCCGCTCGTATCAAAGACAAGCACACGCCACGGTTGCAAATTGTTTTTTTGAGTCCGCTTTAAGGGACAATCGGGCATTCTGCGGCTGCACCGGCTTGACAAGCGTCACAATCCCCGACAGTGTGACAAGTATCGGTAATAATGTGTTTGTTTATTATAGCAATTTAAAGTTTTTTAATACTAATAAATCTGATTTTTTAGAAGTATTATTAAATGAGTATTAAAATTTTTTAAATTTTGATGTTTTTCAAAAGTGATTATTTATAAATTTCGTTAAAATAAATATGTTTACGGTACTATGTACCGTATTATTTATAAAAAATATGTGACATTTTTGTCTAAATTGACTTTTATAATAAGTTATAGTATTATTAAAGTACTTTAAAAAATAACGGGCCTTAAAGGGGGAAAAGGAGAAGTTATGATTTGCGAAAATTGCGGAAAAGAGGTCAGCGGACCTTATTGTCCCAATTGCGGACATCCTACAGGGATATATTCCAATATAAAAATGGAATACGACCCTGACAACGCAGAACATATCGTATCTGCGAATGAATCAAATACGTTCAAGAGCACAGACGAAGTAAAAAAGACCGTAGTCAGAAGAGGGGATAAATTCAGACAGGCGGAGGAAGAAAAAAAGGAACAGAAGCTTCAGTCTGTTCAACCCGAGGAAAACTCAAATGAGGATAAAAAAGCCAAGGATTCAAAGAAAAAGTCCAAAAAATCGCAAGAAGTCGTACAGCCCGAAGACAGCGACAGATGGATTATTGCGCCCGTGGATTTTTTCGAAGAAGACAAAAAATCCAGATTTACAAGCGGTGCGTTCGGATTGTTTTTCATAAGACTGCTCGTAACATTGGTATCGACAATTACTCTGGGGCTTGCATATCCTTCTATGATATGTTTCTATTATAAGTGGGTAGCGGCGAATACTGAAATAAACGGCAGAAAAACCTACTTTGACGGTAACGGACTTCAGCTTTTCGGCAAATACGTATTGTGGGTTTTTCTTACCATTATCACGCTTGGAATATATTCTTTCTGGCTGGTAGTAAAAATGAAACAATGGATTGTATCGCATACTCACTACGTCGACGAAGCGGGAGAGGATAAAAAATCAGAGTTTACCGGCGGTGCCTTCGGACTGTTTTTTGCACGTCTAGGCGCGGTGCTTCTGACAGTTGTTACTTTGACGATAGGTTTTGCCTGGGCTAAATGCTGCCTTGAAAGATGGAAGGCTAATCACACCGTAATAGACGGATATAAGCAAAAATTTACCGGAAAGGGCGGAAGTCTGTTCGGTAAGTACATTGTATGGACGTTGCTTACGATAATCACACTCGGTATATACTCCTTCTGGTATCAGGCAAACTGGAAAAAATGGATTACTGCCAATACGCAAGGAATAAATAAAGAGAGCATAAATTTGAATATATAAAAACCTACCTGAAAAGACGCGTTTTCGTAAAAGAGACGCGTCTTTTTTCTTTTGCAGTAATAAAAACGTTTTCGGATTAAAACAATTTCATTATTTTATTATAAAAGAGTTTGATTTTCGTCAGAGGTATAAAAAATATGTATGTATAAGTATTTATACAGACTGTTTTTTATAAAATCGCGTCTAAAGGCTTGCAATATGCCCTGATTTTAATTTTTCGGCTGTTTAAAGCAATCCTTCGACAAAGCGTAAATTCCCCGTATTTTCCCTCTCAGGGGCTTTTTTTGACGAAAGCGTAAATTATTTTTTCAAAAAATATTTTTTTTAGTTGAGATTAAGTTTTTTATATGGTATAATAATTTTATTATAATATTATAATTTTGCGTATACACGTGTGCGTATGTGTGCGCGTAGCACGCAAAACCTTATTTCTATGGAGGTAAAAATGAGTACAAACGAAAAACAGCATTATACTCAGGAAGACATTCAGGTGCTCGAAGGTCTCGAGCCTGTCAGAAAGCGTCCCGGTATGTACATCGGCTCTACCGACGAGAGAGGTCTTCACCATCTCGTTTACGAAGTAGTCGACAACTCTATCGACGAGGCTATGGCAGGCTATTGCGACAAAGTTATCGTCGAGATATTGCCCGAAGGCGCGGTGCGCGTAATCGATAACGGCCGCGGTATCCCTACGGGTATCATCGAAAAAGAGGGAAAATCGGCTGTAGAAGTCGTATTGACCAAGCTCCACGCGGGCGGTAAATTCGGCGGCGGCGGATACAAGTTTTCGGGCGGTCTGCACGGCGTAGGCGTATCGTGCGTAAACGCGCTTTCCGAATGGCTTGACGTAGAAGTCGCTCAAAACGGCAACCTCTACAAGATGTCCTTCAACCGCGGCGTTGCTCAGCGTCCTCTCGCTGTTGTCGGAAAAACCGAAAGACGCGGTACGACAATCACCTTCTATCCTGACAGAGATATATTCGAAACGGTAGATTTTGACTACAATACCCTAAAGGCGCGTATTCAGGAGCTTGCTTTCCTCAACAAGGGATTGAGAATAGTCCTCAAGGACAGCAGACCTTTGAGAGAGGCAGAGCAGGAATTCTATTACGAGGGCGGTATCGTGGAATACGTAGACGTACTCAACAAGGACCAGGGACTTCTGGAAAAGCCCTTCTACGTCTTTTACGAGGCAAACGATTATCAGATAGAAATCGCTATGCAGTACAACGATAATTACAGCGAGACGATATACAGCTATGCCAACAACATCAACACGCACGAAGGCGGTACTCATCTCGACGGTTTCAAGACTGCGCTCACAAAACTCTTCAACGATTACGGCGCAGAGCAGAAAATTCTCAAAAACGAGGAAAAACTCTCCGGTGACGACTGCCGCGAAGGACTTGTAGCCATCGTCAGCGTAAAACTCATCGACCCTCAGTTCGAAGGACAGACAAAAGGTAAACTCGGCAACAGCTTTATGCGTGCCGCAGTATCCAAGGTATTCCTCGAGAAATTCGGTGAATTTATGGAGGAAAATCCCAAGGTCGCTAAGGAACTCGTACTCAAAGCCGTCAACGCTAAAAAAGCCAGAGACGCCGCAAGAAACGCAAGAGACCTTACGAGAAGAAAGTCCGTACTCGAATCGACTACTCTTCCCGGCAAGCTTGCAGACTGTTCGGACAAAGACCCCAGAAAGTGCGAAATTTATCTCGTAGAGGGCGACAGCGCGGGCGGTACGGCTAAGCAAGGCAGAGACAGAAGATTCCAAGCCATTCTCCCTTTGAGAGGTAAAATCCTCAACGTAGAAAAAGCACGTCTCAACAGAGTACTCGAGAGCGAAGAAATCAAGAATATGATTACTACTTTCGGCTGCGGTATTCACGAAGAGTGCGACGTCAACAAGCTCAAATACGACAGAATTATCTGTATGACCGATGCCGACGTAGACGGTAGCCATATCAGAATACTTCTGCTCACTTTCCTCTACAGATTTATGAAGCCTGTAGTCGAGCAGGGACACGTATATATCGCTCAGCCTCCTCTCTATAAGGTTACACAAAAGGGCAACCGCAAGGAAAGTTACTTCTACGACGACGCGTCGCTCGAAGAATTCCTCGTAAGTATAGACAGAAAAGCAGAAATACAGCGTTACAAAGGTCTCGGAGAAATGGACGCTCAACAACTCTGGGATACTACTATGAATCCCGAGACGAGAACGCTTTTGAGAGTAAATCTTACCGACGCGGAAAAGGCGGACGAAATATTCAGCGTGCTTATGGGTGACGAGCCTGAAAAACGCCGTACGTTTATCGAAGAAAACGCAAATCTCGTCAAAGACTTGGACGTATAAGAGGTGAACTATGGAAGAAAAGAAAGATAATATTTTTGAAATGCTCGACAAAACCAACGTCATCAACGTAGACGCCGAAAACGAAATGAAAACTTCGTTTATCGCTTACGCTATGGCGGTAAACGTTTCGCGTGCCATTCCCGACGTAAGAGACGGTCTCAAGCCCGTACACAGAAGAATCCTCTTCGATATGAACGAACTCGGTCTGACGTCCGATAAGCCCTACCGTAAGTGTGCGCTTATCGTCGGTGACGTGCTCGGTAAATACCATCCTCACGGCGACAGCTCGGTTTACGACGCTTTGGTAAGACTTGCGCAGGACTTCTCTATAAGATGTACTCTCGTAGACGGCCACGGTAACTTCGGTAGCGTGGACGGCGACCCTGCGGCAGCTTACAGATACACCGAGGCCAGACTTAGCAAAATCGCAGCAGAAATGATAAGAGATATCGACAAAAAGACGGTAGATTTTTATCCCAACTTCGACGATACGAGAGAACAGCCTGTAGTACTTCCTTCCAGATACCCCAACTTGCTCGTCAACGGCAGTGACGGTATTGCGGTAGGTATGGCTACTTCCATTCCTCCTCACAACCTCGGAGAGGTTATCGACGGTACCGTTGCGCTTCTCGACAATCCCGATATAGATATCGACGACCTTATGAAATACATACCTGCGCCCGATTATCCTACGGGAGCTTACATTCTCGGCGGCTCGGGTATCAAAAACGCTTACCGCACGGGTAAAGGCAACTGTATAATCCGCGCTAGAGCAGAAATCGAAGAAAATCACAACGGCAAGTCGAGAATAATTATTACCGAAATTCCTTATCAGGTAAACAAGGCAAAGCTCATAGAGAATATGGCAGACCTCGTAAAGCAAAAGAGAATCGAGGGTATATCCGATATTCACGAGCAAAGCGACAAGGACGGTATGAGAATAGTCGTAGACGTCAAGAAAGACGCCAACGCGCAGGTAGTACTCAATACTCTGTACAAACATACTCAGCTTCAGATATCTCATTCTATGATTATGCTTGCGCTCGTAGACGGTACGCCTAAGATAATCAACCTCAAGCAGATTCTCGAAGAGTACGTCAAGCATCAGAAGTCGGTCATCGTACGTCGTACGCAGTTTGACCTCGACAAGGACCTCGAAAAAGAACATATCCTGCTCGGCTTAGTCAAGGCTTTGACCAATATAGACGAGGTTATCGAAACAATCAAAAAGTCGTCCGACAGAACGGTTGCTATCGAAAATCTTACCTCTAAATTCGAGCTTAGCGAAAAGCAGGCTATCGCAATCCTCGAAATGAGATTGCAAAGACTTACCGCTCTCGAGGTAGAGAAGATTCAGAAAGACCTCGCCGACCTCGAAAAAGAGATTGCAGACCTTCGAGACATTCTCGCTAATCCTCAGAGAGTTATCACGATTATCAAGGACGAACTCCTCGAAATCAAAGCTAAATACAACGACCCCCGCCGTTCGGAAATCACTTACGATTACAGCGACCTCGACATCGAAGACCTTATCGAAGAAGAGGACGTCGTACTCTCCATTACCCACGACGGATATATCAAGCGTATGCCCGTCGACGAGTACAGAACTCAAAGAAGAGGCGGCGTAGGCGTTACCGCACACAAGACGAAAGAAGAGGACTTTGTGGAAAACGTTATCGCAACTTCCACTCACAACTTTATTCTCTTCTTCTCCAACTTCGGCAAGGTTTACAGATGCAAGGCTTATCAGGTGCCCGAAGCAAGCAAGAACTCCAAGGGCAGAGCTATCATCAACCTACTCAACCTCGACCCCGGCGAAGTCATCAACGCATACGTTCCCGTACCCAAGGAAAGCACGGGCTATCTGATGATGGCTACCAAGCAAGGTCTTATCAAGAAGACTTCGCTTGACGAATTCGTACGCATACAGACAAACGGCAAGAAGGCTATTACCTTCGCCAGCGAGGACGACGAACTCATAAGCGTTCATATCACCAGCGGCGAAGACCAGATTATTATGGCGTCCAGCGGCGGTAAGTGCATACGTTTCAACGAGCAGGACGTTAGAGCTACCGGCCGTACGAGTATGGGCGTTAAGTCCATAAGACTCGACAAGGGCGAAGTAGTAGTCGATATGACCGTAGTCAAAGAGGATTGCGAAGTGCTTACCATTACCGAAAACGGTTACGGCAAGCGTACCGACCTCGACGAGTACAGAGTACAGGGCAGAGCGGGCAGCGGTATCAAAGTCGGCGTGCTCAACGATAAGACGGGTAACGTCGTCAACCTCAAGCTTGTCAATCCCGAAACCGACGATATTATGATTATCGCGGACAACGGTATCATTATAAGAGTACGCGCAAGCGAAATCTCCAAGATAGGCAGAAATACGCAGGGCGTAAGAGTAATGAAGATGAAGGACGAAAACGCTAAGGTAGTTGCCTTCACGGTAGTACCTCATCAGGACGAAGAGGAAGAAGTAGCAGAGGGCGCGGAAAACGCTGAAGGCGCAGAGAATACCGAAAGCGCAGCGGAGAGTGCCGCACAGGGCGAAAATCAGCCTCAGGAGTAATACTTCCCAGTTAGTCGAAAGAATTATCAAACAACAAAATACCGCCTCCTAACGGGGCGGTATTTTTGTTGTCATAATATTTAAATTCAGAAAACTAATTTTGTATTGTTCATATTTTTTAAAGTTACAGAGCCGAAGATTGAGAAAACGTAGTTTTCCCTTTGTCATTCCACGCCTCTATAAGAATACCGTCCGAGGAGAGAGTGATTTTGCTTGCTACGTAAACGCCGTTTTTATGTCCGCCGTCGAGATAGACGCTCAAGCCGTTGTATTCGAAAAATTCGTTTGTGTGAGTATGTCCGCTTATAATATATTCCGCACCTATGTTTTTAAGTGCCGAATAAGCGCGGTTGCTCAAGTCCTTTTCTATACAAATCTCGTAAGAATGAGAAAGTACAACGATTTTTTTATCGCTTTTTTCGAGTGTTTCGAGCCACTGCGTCATATTCTCGCGATACTGGGCGTAATTGACCATACCGCCGTATTCGGGGTGAGAATCTTCCTTGTCTTCGCCGCTGTCGAGCACTATGAATTCGTAGTTGCCGAAAGACGCGGTATAATAAAAACTTTCCATACCGAGATAGTCGGGGAGTTTTGCGGCGTATTCGCCTCGCGTTTCGTGATTTCCGCGTATGTATACGACAGGAACTTCGCCCTTGCAGAGATTGCCGCCGAATTCTACGATATAATCTTTTATTTCGTCTTCAAACATAAGACCGGGTGCGGCGTCGCCTAACATTATCACGCCGTCGTATTCTCCCGCATACGAAACCGCGTCGTAGGCTTTATCCAAGTAAGTATGCCAGTCGGACACGCACAGCCATTGTTGATTCTCGCCGTCGGGCGCGTTGAAGGTATAATTTTCAGATACGACTTCTTTGCCCGTGTAACTTCCGTAACTGTATGCTTCCACTACTCTTTTAGAGCCTACGCGGTAGGTATTGCCGTCTAGCTCTTCCTTGGGTACTTTTACGGTATGTATTTTGCTGTCGCCTTTTATTCTACCCATAGCCTCGTCGTAAAGTCTTACTGTATCTCCGCCGAATTCGTATTCCACGTATCCGGTGCCTTCGTCGTTTGTTGCGAATACGACAGAATAATAGTCCTCGCCGCTGTCTATGACCATAGGCGCGGAAGTGATTTTATAATTGCATACGGGTGCGAGTACCCACAGCGAAACTATAAGAATACACGTTGCCGTCACGCATACCGTAACTGTTTTCAGTATTTTGTTTTTCATAGCGGGGAAAAAGACTACGAAGAAAACTACTGCCGATATACCTATGAAAGCAGGAAAACTCCGTGCAGCCATTTTCATAATAACGGGTGTTGTTTCTGCTCCCGCAACGATGATATTGACAAGCACGCCTATTAAGAATATTACGCATACGACAAAACATATTAAGGATATTACCTTGAATGCCTTACTGTCTTTAAGCTCTTTTTCTTTTATTTTGAGATTGTATGCAGTGCATACGAACAGCGCGAGCAGTGCCAGCGTATTTATTATCATCAGACTTAGCAGAAGATACGATATGCCGTTGAAAACATTATAATCTAAAAATACGTAATTGGCACGGCACGAATAAAAGAAAAACGAAGTAAAAGCCGAGATTACCGACAATACCGCAAGCGTTATTTTATTTGTCATAAAGTTGAGGAATTTATAGAATTTCATAAGCCCCCTGCAATACTTTTTTCTATATTATATCACATCGGCAAATCGCGTTCAATATCAATTTTCGTGTAAAAAAACCGCTATAGAATAGCGGTTTGGAAATATATTCGATTTTCGGTAGAAAATTCGCAAATTTTCTGTCAGAGAAGGAATAATGCCGCAAACAGCATTGCCGCGATTAGCACGGTAAATCCCAGCGTAACGCTGTGCAGTATCATACTCGTGCGGGTCTGGCGGTCGATGTTTTTAAGACGGCGCAGTTTTTGAGCCTTTATCTTGAAAAATACTTCTTCCTGGTCGAGAGGAACGAGTTTGTAATATTTATTGTCTGTCTTATCGTTGGCTTTGACAAAGCCCTCGGGCAGTGCTCCTATGCTTTTTTCCTTTTCTTCGCACATACGGACTTCTTCTTCGGTTGCGGGTATAAGTCCGTAACTGAAGTTTTCTTCAAAGTCGTTGAGCAAATCGAAATTACGTTTCATACTTCCTCCTGAATTACCAAAGCTGCGGCACCGAGAATACCTGCGTCGTTTTTAAGGCTTGCGGTCTTTACCTCTACATAAGGGTTGAATTTCGCGCCGAAACGCTTCTCGTTGACTGCCGATTGTATGGGAGCGGTAAGATATTCTTTTTCGTAGCTTATTCCGCCGCCGATAAGTATTGCGTCAGGGCAGAAAATATTTACGAGATTGAGAAGTCCGCAAGTGATGTATCCTATGTATTTATCCACGACTTCCTGACCAGCCTTGTCGCCTTGTTTAGCTGCCGCAAAAGCCGTTTTTCCCGAAACTTTTCCTTCTTCTTTTGCAATCTTATGCATAAGACTATCGGGATTTTTTTGCATAGCTTCAGAGGTCTGTCTGATAAGGGCGGTTGCCGATGCGTATGCTTCCCAGCATCCGCTTCTGCCGCAATTACATCTGGGAGCGTCAGCCGACGTATTGATTACCATATGTCCGCCTTCCGCGCCTGCGCATTCTCTGCCTTCAAAGAGTTTTCCGTCTATGATAAAGCCTGTGCCTACGCCGGTGCCGAGCGTAACGAATACGATATCATTATAGCCTTTGCCCGCGCCGAATACGTACTCGCCCAAAGCCGCGCAGTTGGCGTCGTTGTTGAGGTATATAGGAACGTCGAAGTATTTGTGGAGTTCGTCCGCAACAGGCACTCTTTCGAGCGAGATGTTGTTACTGTATCTGATGATACCTCTTTTTGAATCAATCGAACCGGGTTGGCCGATACCGATACCTTTTACTTGTTTGATGTCGGCTTTCGCACCTTCGAGAACGAGGTCGATTACCTTTTTGATATCCTCGCTGATACTGTATTCAGCGGTGTATTTTTCTGTAGTCGGGATAGATGTCTTGTAAAGGATATTACCCGACATATCGACGAGTCCTCCCTTAATGCTCATACCGCCTACGTCAATACCTATCAAATACATAAAAATTACTCCTTGTTGCTATAATATGCAAATCATACGTTTATATTCTTTGTCACAACCATTATAGCGTATTTTGTGTAATACCGCAAGTGTATTTTGCAAACTTGCCGTAAGCGTATCTTTTGTGTGCTTTTTATTTCGGCGTCCTCGTAATACAGCAAGTATTACTTCTTCCTTCTCAATAAAAATCATTACAAAATCTTCAGTTTACGGCTAAGCTTTTAAAATTTACTTGCTGTATTTTTTCTGCTAAGTAATTCTCGCCGACTTGCCTATTAGGTACAAGCGGATTAATATCATATTTAAATCTGCCTTATTCCTAAAAATGGCGCGGCGTGCAGGTAATACCTGCTTTATTGTCAAGCTAGCAGACAAAAATAAAAGAGAGAAAAAAAGTACCGCAAGGCGGCGGTAAGGACTAGCCGTAAGGCACGCCTTACGGTGCGAAGCAATATGAGCGGTGTAGGTTGCGTCTATTATGAGGCGCGGCGCGCAGGCAATACTTGCTGTATTGTCAAGTGAGCAAACAAAACAAAAAAAAGTCTAAAAATAAAAAAAGTCCCGCAAGACGGCGGTAAGGGCTAGGCTGTAGACAGCGAATTTTCCGGTAATTTGCTTTGAGAAGGACGAAGTAATACTTGCCGTATTACAAGGACGCCGATACGCAAATTACGGAAAAGGTGCGTTTATAGACAGCCCGCACCGCCGTCTTGCGGTACGTCATACGTGAAAACGCTTTCTGAATTCGTTGATGAGCGACTTTCTTCCCAGTATTCCGCAGAATATAATCACTACCGACGAAACGCAAGCGCAGGTTATGGACATTGCGGGTTTGGTAATGACGTTGAAAGCGTAAAGAATTACGGGAATAAATCCTACCGCGGATACGCACATTGCATCGACTATTACGTCGTTCCAGAAGCGGAAAGCTATTGCCGTATAAATACCTACTACAAGCGTAGAGGACAAAAGTATCGTCGGCAATCCGTAATTCCATACCCAGGCTCCCGTGAGTTCGGGTACTTGTCTCGAAAGTATTGCGTTGACGACGATAAGAACTATCAAAGCCCATATGCATTGCCAGAATATTTTTACGCCTATGCTGTTGTTGGAGAGTATGGTATTGCGCACGAGCACAAAGCCGTATACGCCCAATATTCCCACTATTCCGAACCAGTAAACTTCGGGAGTGATAAGAAGATTTATCGGTATGCAGAGAATAAATATAGATATTGCTATCGAAAGATAAAGACTGCTGGGGGAAAGATACTTTCTCTCCTTTTTTCTGCTTTTGGGAGGATATGCTACGGAAAGCTTGTCGGAGTCGGTATCGTCCTCGAGTTTTTCGTGGCAGAGAGGGCAGACCTTTGCCTTACATCCTATCTCTACGTTACAGTATTTACAGCGCATTGTCCACCTCCCAGAAGTTGGACGTAACTGTGAGGTTTACGCCGTCCTTCGTAAGATAACTTGCAAAATTTTTCTCTATTTGAGTATCGGTGATACGTCTTGTGAATGTAATACACAATTTGCCGTTGCAGGAGATAATCGACAGCGAAAGAGGGGTAGTAGTATTTGACGAGATAGCAAAGCTTACGCTCTCTACGTACTGTTTCATACTGTCGGGGATATCCAGCACACCGAAATTGGACAGCGTTGCCGTCTTTTTTGTCTTGCCGAAAAAGTAGTTGGAAAAATTAAAGAAAAATCTCTTTAAGAAAAGCGGTACGAATCTCACGAGGAAAAACTTTTCCGCCCATACCGTAGTGGAAATTTTGTCTTTGAGTACGTCCTTGTCCATATCGCGCTTGAGGTTGTCGTGCATAATCTTTATGAGTTTATCCATCTCCATATCCTCGCGAGGATTGCAACCTATACGCGAAAACAAAGAGAAGTTTCTCAGCGTTTTTGAGCCGAATATCTTTCTGAGATTGATAGGCACGAAAAGCTGTATGTTGTTTGCGTTTTCTTCCTTGCCTTTTATCTGACTTTCGTATATTGCCATCATAAACAGCGCGCCGAGATATTCGGTCATAGTACAGCCTTTTGCGTGACAAATATCCAACACTTCCTTGACGTCGCAGTACATATGAATTATACCGTTGCCTACGTTGTCAAAGAGTATTCCCTTGATATGGTATGCGTTTTTGCCCTGCATATCCTTGACCTTGAGGTCTTTGAGGGGAAGCTTCTTGTAGTTGGCAAGAAAAGAGTCTTCAAGCTCTTCGCGCATTACGGGAGAGCCTACCGTGAGGACCTTTTGGTCAGAGTATACTTTTTTTCCCGAAAGATTGAGATACGTATATACCAGGCTTTTGACAAACTCAGCCGCGCCTGTCGCGTCGCAAATCGCGTGGAAGAAGTCGCACGCAATCTGCGTGTCGAAATAACTTACTCTGAAACAATATCCTCCGCACGATTTGTCCGTAATCTTTTTGAAAGACAAAGCGTCCATAGGATATACTTTTATTTTTGCGTGGTTGTCGTCGAGGTAATACCAAAACGCGCCTTTCATAAGGCGTACCTTGTATACGGGAAAACGCTCAATTGTCATTTTCAGAGCGTCGAGCAATATGTTTTCGTCCACCTTTTCCTTGAGCGTAACGCTCAGTCTGAAGATGTTTTGACTTTTCTTATTAACAAGCATCGGATAAATTTTAGCCGAATTATCCAGTCTGCTCCAAGTTTGAAGTGATTTAGCCATACAGTTATTATAGCACTTTGGATATATAAATACAACCCTTTTTTTAGGCGACCGCATATATCAGCGCATCTTTTCCTTTTGTCAGCGGTACGCCCGCGGCAGTTACGTACGGTAAGTACGCGCCTTTGCGGGCGACCTTGAAAAAGAAAAATCTGCACCAATCTCTGCGGTCGCACAGAGTTTGTAATATTTGCCTTTATCTGCGGTATCGAAAGCGTAAGGCAAAACGTCGGGTTCGCTCTATACCGACCAAACGAAAGGGTATATATTAGCTGAAGCAAATATAACCCTTTGTCGGTACTGTGACATATTTTTATGGACACCTTAATAACAAATAAAAATAGCACCGACTTAACTTTTCACTAATTAGTACATATTTTGATACTTTTACCTACTAAATAATAGTGCTTCTTTGTGTTCTGTACAAGAGATATTAAGTAATACTAGCATTGCCACTACACCAATATAAACAAAAATGTATCTACAAAAAGTTGCTTAGCATAAATATAAATATTAGAGCAATTATAATTTTTTTATGAACAATATTGACAGATGCAAAAACTTCATGTTATAATTAATATAAATAATAGATATATCACTTCAATTTATTTTGTAAATAATATAAATTCATTACAAGGAGTATAAATTATGAATAAGAATAAGACAGTAATAATTTTAATAGTAATATTGACGTTAACATTATCATTTATGTTGGCTGGTTGTTCTGACTACGGTTATTCATTCCATTATAGAGTAGTAGATGGGAACGGTGAGATTAAGGCTGAAACTAATTTTGAGGAATATTCTTACTTATGTAATGAGTGCGAGTATTGCGAATTAGATTGTCCTGAAGGATCTCGAGTTATTCCTACATTAGGCAATAAAAAAGGTAGTTGTGCTATCACTTTTTTAGCAATACCTGATGAAGGATATCAAGTTAAAGAGTGGCTATATAATGGTAAAGTAGTTGAAGGTAACAAAACAAATACATATACGGCTATAGTTACTAATAAGGATAATTATAACGGCGTAATCGAAGTGGTATTTGAAAAGATACCGGAGAATAAATAACATACAATAAGGGGGAGTTTTAATTATGAAAAA
Organism: uncultured Christensenella sp.; assembly: GCA_949290515.1. Taxonomy (GTDB): domain Bacteria; phylum Bacillota; class Clostridia; order Christensenellales; family UBA3700; genus RACS-045. The sequence continues at coordinate 29,757 of CASERZ010000015.1, read as the reverse complement.
TAATAAAGCAGTAATAATTTTAATAGTAATGTTGACATTCATATTGTCATTTATGTTAGCTGGCTGCAATGACTATGGTTATCGCTTTCATTGTAGAGTGATAGGCGGAAACGGTGAGATTGTACCGGAAGAAAGCAGTTGGATAGAAGCCGCTGAATTATGTAGTGAGTCAGAATTTTGCGAATTAGATAATTGTCCTGAAGGCTCATATGTTATTCCTAGATTAGGCAATAGAATTGGATGTATCATGACTTTTTTAGCAATACCCGATGAAGGATATCAAGTAAAAGAATGGATATTCAACGGTAAAGTAGTTGAAGGTAACAAAACAAATACATATACGGCAAATGTTACAAAAAAAGAAAATTATAACGGCGTAATAGAAGTGGTATTTGAAAAGATACCGGAGAATAAATAACATACAATAAGGGGGAAAATTATTTTATTTTTTATATCACGTACAAATCATGCTTATTGCAACACGGCGCAAATAAGCCTGTAAATCACATACACGCTTTGTCCTATTATGCCGCTTATACCGCTGATGAAAATCTGCATATAGGTCACTCCGCCCGTAAAGGCGGAGATAATACAGCCTATGCCGCCTGTTAGGAGATTGCAAGCGACGTAAGGATAAATGCGTTTTTTGTAGCCTGCTATATAGCGGACTATAAGTCCGATTGCCGCGCCCGTAAGGAAGATGAATATATATTCGTAAAGGTACATACTAAATTGTATTTTGCGTTGTCTTAGATTATACGCGTATAGCAGTTTAGAGGTTATTGCATACAAAGGGTTTATTTTGCAAGTCGCAAAGGGAAAAAATTTAACAATACACCTTTTAAAGACTGTATATTTTTATTTAAATACAGAGTTATCCACCTTGAAAAGCGATTTTTGTGGATAACTTTTTTATATTGTATATATTATATATATCAATATGTATATTGCTCAAAGGCGGTAAAACGCTATGAAATACGGGGGTTATCCACATCGCAAAAAGCCTTTCGACAAAATGCGCGTGCATATCAATTATAGGGCATAAATCAAAAGTTTTTTACACTGCTTTTGCCCGATTTAAAAAACAAGCGGTATAATATAATTGCGTTTACTCCTTCCCCTTTTCGGAGAAATTATGATTTTGAAATTCAAGTACCACAGCGATACGGGCTTGCTCGAAGCGTATCAGAGTTACTCTCTCGCGCAAAACTCTTCCAATTCCGACAGCGTTGTGATTACGTCGACCGCAAGCGATGCCGACAGGTACGATTACTGTCTGGAGTTTGTGTGTTACAACAGCAAGAATATTCCCAAAGCTCAATACATAACTCCTATACTTCACTACAACGAGGGCATTACTTTTACGCTTCCCAACAATATTACCGAATACAAGGGGCACGTGGATATGCAGCTTACGGGATATCTTCCCGAGGACAATTCCGTAGTATTCAAGAGTATAGCCAAAAACTGCAAGGCTTTTGACGTAGAAGGCTCGCTCAACGTACTCGAAAGCGACCTCGGCGAAACTCCCAACGTGCTTACCGAGGTAATGAAAGAGCTGGACGCGCTTAACAACATACACGAGGAAATCGTACAGAACGCGCGCGACGAATTCGATGAGATATGCGAGAGCAAGCTTGCCAATGCGACTTATCGCAGAGTAAGATTTTTCCTAACGGATACGCTCGTCAAAAGCTGTTACGTAATAGAAGGGCATACGGTATCCGCGCCCGAGGTACAACAAAGCGATGACTTGCAAAGCGACGGAAAATGGTATGACGTGCTTGACGACGACGAATACTCTCCCGATAAGCCGATTTTGGCGGACAGGGATTACTGTCTTAACGTTTACAGCAAGGGCATACAGGTAGACGAGAGAGGTTATCTTACGGGATTTACGCCCCAACCGACTGTCCAAAGGATAGTCTTTCCTCAGTACGTCGACGGTGTAAGATTTGCAGGCTTCGACAAGGACAAAGAAGATATTGCCGTCGACGGCATAAAAGAGGTATACGTATCCGCGACTATGACTGAAGAGAGTTGTCTTTACAAGTTTAAAAGCGCGGTAGAAACCGTCCGCGTGCATCCCTGCAACCGCGATTTGTACAGCGAAGACGGAGTACTCTATTCGCAAAAGAGTTTTGTGTATTATCCTTCCGCAAAAGACGCAACTAAATATTACATAAAGCCGGGCGTAACCGTAATAAAGACGGGCGCGATGATAAACAATCCTCATATACGCACTCTTATTCTTCCCAGAGGATTAAAGAGTATCGAGGCTGACGCCGTCGAAGGCAACGTTATGCTCGGGAGGATATATCTTACTTATACGCTCGAGGCTTTGGCGTTGGGCTGTATGCAGAACAACGGAGCGTCGACAGAAAAAGCTCAAACGAAAATTTTTGTAGAGGGTGATATCTGCGACGCGCTCGAGGTAAATACGTTCGGAACTAACAACAATACGTACGTCCTTTATCTCGATTTTGAAGACGCACAGAAGTATACGCTAAAACTCGGCACTTACGGCGTCCAGTGCAATATGACAGGCGCGGAAACTATGATGCTTATCTTCCAGACTAAATACTGATATGGCAAGCCGTACCCCGTATATGAAAGTCGCGTCATTCGGAAAGATACTCGTAAGGACGGACAGAGGCAAGACTTTTTATGCGCATAAAGTCAGTACGAATTATCCTCCCGCGCTCGATGAGTGGCAGGAGACAGACGAGCCTGAAGGCTTAATCAAGGTCAAAATTATACCGCCTTCTTTTTTGTCGGCAGAGGCAATAGCGCGTTACTTCCCCGTTGACGCTGATAAAAAATCCTGAATATTGCCGACAAAGCAAATTGCTATGATAAAACTTGTCTTCTTGCTCATACTATGCTCGGAGGAATTATGAAAGAGACAGGTATTGTAAGAAGAATAGACGAGTTGGGAAGAGTGGTTATTCCCAAAGAACTCCGTAAAGTGCTCAAACTCAAAGAGGGAGAGCTTCTCGAGATTTACACCAACGACAAGCAAGAATTGGTACTCAAAAAGTACAACGAAGTCGGCGCGGACAGCGACCAGCTTCAGGCTATGTGCAAAATACTGTACAAGACTACGGGCAAGGAAACCTTTATCTGCGATACGGGCGCCATTCTCGCGCATTGCGGAGGCAGCGAGCCCCTCGAAGGAGAAGAGATAAGCGACGAGCTTTACAAGCTTCTCGTCAACCGTCGCAGTCGTCACCTTACCGACAATCCCGTCAAACCGACAGAGATGTCTTCTGACGAGGGAGGCGAACAGTATATCGTGCCGTTGGTATCGAGAGGGGATTTGTACGGGGGCATAGTCTTGTCCGCGCATAAACTCGACGGAAGCGACTTTGTAGTCTGCGACGCTATGGCGCAGTATCTCGCGTACAACATAGGATGAAAAAGCAGACTTTCGCAAAAGGCGCGCTCGCTCTGGCTGTTTGCAGTATTATCGCAAAGGGCTTGGGCGGAGTGTACCGCATATCGCTTACTTCCGTTTTGGGCGCGGAGGGGATAGGCTACTATCAGCTCGTCTTTCCCTTTTTTTCGCTCGTGCTGGCACTTCTCGCAAGCGGCGTCCCCGTTACCGTATCGCGACTTGTGTCGGGCGAGCTTTCCGCAGATAACACAGGCGGAGTGAGGACGCTTTTGCAAAGAAGTCTTGCCTACGCATTGGCGGCTGGACTTCTTGGCGGCGTTATGACGATAGCACTCTCTCGTCTGTTGGCAGGTATACAGTCGACGGACGGAGTATATATATGTTATGTTGCAATCGCGCCCGCGATAGTCTTCGTCACGCTTGCAGGAGTGTACAAAGGCTGGTTTTTGGGCAACGGCAATATGACGACGGTCGGCGTGAGTCAGGTAGCCGAAGTGATTGTCAAACTCGCTTTCGGTCTGTTTGCCGCGACTTATTTTTCGAGATACGGCATTATGCAGTCCGTAGCGGGGGCTTTGCTTGCGGTGAGCCTCGGAGAATTCGTAGGATTTCTCTACGTATTCGTAAGATACCTTTTCGCAAGCAAGGATTTTCGCAGGGTAATGCCTACTCCCGTCGACCGCAGATTTTTCAAATCGCTTTTACCCGTTACTTTCAGCGGGCTTGTTTTTCCCGTAGTGGCGTTTATCGACAGCGTCAGCATCGTAAATCTTCTCGAATACGGCGGGGACGTCAGGGCGGTAACGCATTACGGACTTTTGACGGGGCCCGTAAATTCTCTTATCAATATGCCTATAATTTTCGCTATGTCGGTAGCCGTGGCGATAGTACCCGCACTCGCAAGCTCGCTTGCCAACTACGAAGTAGTGTCTATCAAGCGCAGGACGGCTACGTCGGTAAAGGTATGTTTTATCATAGCTTTTCCTTTTTTCGCGGGTTGCGCGTTTCTCGCGCCTGAGATAGTTTCTCTGTTGTATCCCGCGCTTTCTTCTTCTGACAAAAGTCTTACCGCTACGCTTATGGCAATCAGCGCAATCGACATTCTGCTTTTGTCCTTGCTCGAGGTCTTCAATGCCGTACTCACGGGATTGGGAAGAAGCAAGCCCGTACTCGTCAACGTAGCTACGGCGGGCAGTATAAAAATACTCCTGCAAGTGCTGTTTGCTCCCCGTTTCGGCATAGTTGCGTGCGCATTTGCTACTATAGTGTTTTATTCCGTTGCGATGTTTGCCAACGCATACGTATACAATAATCTCGTAGGCAAAAACACAATTCTTGCCAAAAGTATTGCCAAAGTACTCTTTGCGGGTGTTATAATGTGTGTGACGGTTTTTGCGTGCAGCTTTATTTCGGACTCCCTTATAGCCGTCATAGCGGGCGCGCTTGCGGGCGGGGCGGTTTATATCGCGGCAATAATCGTTTTACGTGCTCTGGACAGCGACGAGCTGAGGCTTTTGCCTTTTTGCAAAAAACTCGCCGCGAGAGCTGAGGGGCGTATACACGGCAAGGAGAAAAACACAATATGATTACGGTAGTTGGATTAGGTTGTAAAAAAGGTCAGCTCACCCTTGAGGGAGCCGAGGCTATAAAACAAGCAGACAAGGTGTTCGTCAAAACTCAGCTGACGGATACCTATACATATTTTACCGACCAAAGCATAGATGCGCAAAGTCTTGATTTCATTTACGAGCAGTCGGGAGATTTCGACAATCTCGACAGGGCAATCGTCCGATACGTTATAGAAAATTCTTCAGATAAAAATACCGTTTATTGCGTCAACGGAAGCGGACTCGACGACCGCTCGGTAATAGTATTGTGTCAAGAGTGCGAAGTGAAGATAATACCTTCCGTATCGCGCGGCATAGCTTGCGCAAAGCCTTGCGTGGGAGTGCTTACAATCAGTGCTTACGAGCTGACTTCGCTCAAGGGTTTCAACTACGATACCAGACTTTCGCTTACCGTGACCGACGTTGACAACGCTTTTATCGCAGGCGAAGTCAAGCTTGTGCTCGAAAACATTCTGGGTGACGAAGAAAAGATATACTTCTCGGGAAAGGAGATTATGGTCTACGAACTCGACAGACAAAAGACTTACGATTATTCATCTGTCGTATTCGTACCCGCAAAAGAACTCGTCGATAAAAAGCGTTTCAACTTCATTGACTTATATCTCATTATGCGCATACTGCGCGGAGAAAACGGCTGTCAATGGGACAAGGCGCAGACGCACCAAAGCATACGCGAAAATGCAATCGAAGAGGCTTACGAGCTTGTCGAAGCCATCAACAACGAGGACATTGACAATATGATTGAGGAGAGCGGAGATTTGTTTTTGCAGAGCATTTTCCATTGCGTTATCGGAGAGGACAACGGAGAATTCAACGTCGAAGACAGCCTAAGCGGTATTTGTTCCAAGCTTATTTCCAGACATACTCATATATTCGGAGACGTAGTCGCCAATAATGCCGAGGAAGCTTTGAAAGCGTGGGACGCCGCTAAAGCCAAGGAGAAAAAATACAAGAGCCAGTCGGACAAGATGCAACACGTTGCGCGTGCATTGCCCGCGCTTATGCGTGCAGAAAAAGTGCAGAAAGCCGCCGCAAAGGGAGATTTCGAATTCAATGAATACTCTCAGGTACTCGACAAGATAAAAGAAGAGTACGGCGAGTTTGTCGAGGCTCAGGGCGCAGACGTAGAAAAAGAGGGCGGAGATTTGCTCTTTGCGTGCGTCAACGCTTTGAGATGGAAGGGCGTGGACAGTGAAGTCGCGCTTCAGGGCACTATCGACAAATTTGTGAGAAGATACTCTTACGTAGAGGAAAAGTGCGGAGGCTCGACGGCAGGCAGACCTCTCGAGGAGCTTGACAAACTGTGGGAGGAAGCCAAGAAAAGTGAAGGTTGATTTTCGCGGTAAAACAGTGCTTGCGCCCATAGCGGGTTACAGCGACGTAGGATTGAGAAGAGTATGTGCCGAGAGGGGCGCGGATATGACTTATACGGAGATGATATCCGCAAAAGGTCTTGTCTACGGAAGTGACAAGACGGAAGATTTGTTGCATACCACCGACAGCGAGAAAATAAAATGCGTGCAGATTTTCGGGAGCGAACCCGATTTCATAAGCCGTGCAGTCGAGCATAAAGCCCTTGCAAAATTCGACGTGATAGACATAAATATGGGCTGTCCCGTACCTAAAATCGTCAAAAACGGAGAGGGAAGCGCATTGCTCGAAAACATACCTCTTGCACAACAAGTCGTAAAAGCGGCTATGGAGGGCGGACGTCCCGTAACGGTAAAATTCCGCATAGGCGTAAGCGAGGAAAATATCATTGCCGAAGATTTTGCAAAAGCGATGCAAGACGCCGGCGCAAGCGCGATAACCGTACACGGTCGCACGCGCAAACAGCTTTACGCGGGCAAAGCCGACTGGTCGGTGATTGCAAAAGTAAAGCAAGCCGTTGCTATTCCCGTATACGTCAACGGGGATATAGTCGACAAATCCAGCTATGAAGAAGCTATGCGCGTGACAGGAGCGGACGGTGCGATGATAGCACGAGGCGCGCTCGGCAACCCCTTACTTTTCAGCGAGATAAAGGATTGCGTGCCTGCCGGCTATTCTCTCAAAAGAGATATCCTCACGCACTTCGATACGCTTTTAGAATTTCATCATCCCGCTTACGTGCTTGCCAATTTCAAAAAGCATATCGCGTATTATTGCAGGGGAAAGCAAGGACAAAAACAAATCAAACTCGCGGGTTTCAACGCAAAGAGTATTGACGAGATGCGCGACGTAATAGAAAAGTATTTCGTATAGCCAAGATTTGCAAAAAGGTGTTCTTTAAGAAACGATAAGCACAAAAAAATAATAACAAAAAAAGACAAAAGACGGGTTTTGCCCGTCTTTTTTACTTGATAATAATATTTAATCAATAATTTTCCTTTTAATAAAATCTCAATACTTGGTAAGCTTGCCTTGCTCTTTAAGTCCCGCATAGCCGTGCTGACGGTGATACTCGTATATGAACAGTGCTACGCTGTTGGCAAGATTGAGCGAACGTGCCTCTGCACGCATAGGTATTCTCACGCAGTTTTCGTAGTTTTCGTGCAACAATTCCTCGTCAAGTCCTTTTGTTTCTCTGCCGAAAAATACCCAGCAGTCCTCTTCGTATTCCACTTCCGTAAAATTGTGCGCCGACTTTGTAGAAGCAAAGAAAAACTGTGCCTTACTGTTCTCTTTAGTTTTTCTCACGGCGATAGCTACGTTGTCGTCCGTGTCGGCTTTTTCACCGAAGTTGGCTTTTAAAAAAGCCTGCATATTTTCGTATCTCTTTACCGTCGCCAAATCCCAGTAGTCCAAACCGCTTCTCTTCAGATATTTGTCCTCCCAACTGAATCCGCACGGCTCGATTACGTGCAACTGCGCGCCCGTTGCCGCGCACGTACGAACTATATTTCCCGTGTTGTTGGGGATTTCGGGGTAGACCAGTACTACGTTTATCATATTATTCTATCGCGCCCTTGTATATCGGCACGCCTTTCGTTTTTCCTGCGACGCTCCCGCTCAGTCACGTACGGCTAGTACGCTCCTGTCGCGCTCAGTCTTAGAAAAGCAAAAATCGTACCAATCTCCAAGGGCTTTACTCCCTTTATATTCTATTGCGTCCTTGTATGGCACCGCGCCTTTGCAAATTTCGGGAACGTCCCTCGCCGTCACGTACGTTTAGTACGCTCCTGTCGCGCTCGGTCTTAGAAAAGCAAAAATCGTACCAATCTCCAAGGGCTTTACTCCATTTATATACTATTGCGCTCTCGCATTGCTATTTTACTCTCTCAGACTTCGGCTTGTCAATCTTTAGAATATGGCTTGCAAATCGTCATACAATCTTTATGTATTGTATTTATATAAATTTTTGAATAATTATTTTTTAAATATCCCGCATTGTTGCTCAACTTATTGACACAGGCGCGCGCTGTTAATATAATTGAATTGTACGTATTTTATTAAAGGGAGAGAACTATGAAAAAATTCGATGTAACCAATTCCCGAGAATTTTGCAAGAACGTGCTCAAGCGTTCGGCAAGCGGGTTTCCTTATGATGCACAAGGCAATCAGCTTAAGGACTGTCTTGACGGAGAATGGGATTTCAAGTTGTGCTCAACGTCCGACGATATCCCTGCCGGCTACGAAAAGGATGGTGCCGCGCTTAAAGATTTCGGCAAGATAAAAGTGCCTTCCAACTGGCAGATAGAAGGTCACGATATTCCTATCTATACCAACTATATCTATCCTTATGCCTTAGTACAGAACAACCTTCTCGCTATACCCAAGGTAAAGAAAAAATACAATACGGTAGGCTGCTACGTAAGAGAGTTTGACGTCAAGAAGACCGATGGCAACGTATTCTTGCGTCTTGACGGCGTCAACAGCCTTGCCGAAGTATACGTCAACGGCAATTACGTAGGTTTCAGCGAGGATACGTTCAGTCCTCAGGAATACGATATTACGGAATATGTGCGCGAGGGCAAAAACAAACTCGCCGTAACCGTTTACCGCTACTGCCGCGGAAGCTATCTCGAGGACCAGGATATGTGGCGTATGTCGGGTATCTTCAGAAGCGTATACGTAATATACAAGCCCTGTGCCGAGATTGTCGACTACTATACTCACGCGACGTTCAGCGACGATTATTCGTCATCTGAATTTATTGTCGACGTTGACCTCAAAGCTAAGAGAGGCAGTCTTAGTCAAGGCGTTGTAAAAGTCGTACTCTCGCGTGAGGGAAAACAAGTAGCCGCTGTTGAAAGTCAGAGCGTTTCGCTTGCCGACGGAGAACAAAAGAGAGTTACGCTCAAAGCTACCGTAAAATCTCCCGTACTCTGGTCGCACGAAAAGCCCGAACTTTACGACGTGGAAGTTACGCTTTGCGAAAAAGACAGCGTAAAAGATTGCAGAAAATCGCATTTCGGTTTCCGTAAAATAGAGATTGTACCTATGAAAGACGGCAGAGGCCCTTTCATCACCCTCAACGGTATGCCTATCAAGATTTGCGGCGTCAACAGACACGAGTTCCATCCCGATTACGGTCACGCCGTACCCGAAGAACTCATACTCAAAGATTTGCTGCTTTGCAAAGCCAATAATATTACCGCTATCCGTAACAGCCATTACCCCAATCAGGACGTATTCTACGACTTGTGCGACAAGCTGGGTATTTTGGTTATGGCGGAGACCAACCTCGAAACTCACGGTCTTGCGCGCTTTATCCCCAAGAGCAACCCTAAGTGGACGGCTCGCTGCGTAAACAGAGTGGAGAATATGGTCGAAAGGCTCAAAAACCACGCTTGTATCATAAGCTGGTCGCTGGGTAACGAGGCAGGTTATGGCGAAAACTTCGTGGAGATGAAAAAAGCCGTACTCAAAATTGACGATACCAGATTTATACATTATCACCCCGACCAGTCTGCAAACGTAGGCGACGTAGTCAGCGGTATGTACGTCAAGATGGAAGACACCGAAGGCATTGCGCAAAACAAGAAGTTTATGCACTGTCCTGCGCTTTGGGCTGTTTTCGGCACAAAGTATACGCCCGATATGTACAAGGACAAACCTTTTATCGAGTGCGAGTATGCACACTGTATGGGCAACAGTCTGGGCAACTTCGGCGACTACTGGGATATGTTCAAGAAGTATGACCGTTTGTCGGGCGGATTTATCTGGGACTTTGCCGACCAGAGCATCAAGAGGACTGAAAACGGCGTAGACAAGTGGCTGTACGGCGGCGACTTCGGAGATAAGCCCAATGCCGGACACTTTGCATTCAACGGTATCGTAAGAGGCGACCGCTCGGCAAATCCCGCGCTTTACGAGGTAAAACATCAGTACCGTCAGGTAGACTTCGCTCTCGAAGACGGCAAGCTGTCGCTCAAAAACAGATACAGATTTACCGACCTCAAGGAATTTGCATTGACGGCAGAAACCGTTTGCGAAGGAAAAGTTCTGCACGTACAAAAGATAGCTCCTGCGGGTAAGCCCGACAGCGTAACCTATTACGACCTCGAAAAGGTTGATTGTCCCGAAGGAAAGGAGTGTGTGCTCAACGTATATCTCACGCTCAAAAAGGATACTCCTTATGCCGCAAAGGGACACGTGGTAGCTCAGGAACAGTTTGTTCTCATAGCATACGATTTCTCATTCAAAGCTCCCGCGGAAAAAGCTGTTTTGGCAAAGAAGAAAAAGGTATACGAGATTACGTGCAAGGACGTTGTATATAAGGTCAGCAAGGGTAAGATTATATCCGCTGTCAGAGACGGAAAAGAGAAGTTGTCTTCACCTGTAGTTCCCAATTTCTGGAGAGCTGCTATCGACAACGATTCGTTGCCTCAGGTACCCGCTTTCGTCGGACAAGTAATTCTCGGTTACGGAAAATTCAGACGCGCAGAGAAGTCCTTGAGAGCATTGAGCTGTAGCGCTAAAGTCAAAGGAGATACCGTAGAGGTTAAGACTTCGTGGTTTATGAATTGCCTGTGGAGCCTTAAGACTGTTTACACCTTCTACGGCGACGGCAGCGTAAAACTCGATATGCAAGTCGTTCCCGCGTTCAAAATGGAGAGATATGGATTTACCTGGCAGCTTGCGAAGACGGAGGACAAACTCAGCTTCTACGGAATGGGACCTCACGAAAACTATTGCGACAGAGCGACTTCCGCTTCGTTGGGACTTTACGAAGGCAAGGTAGAAGAGTATGTACACGACTATCTCTTCCCTCAGGAAAACGGCAACCATACGGGAATACGTTATGCCGAGATAGGCGGAGCGGACGGTATGCAGCTTAAGGCAGTAAATAAGTCTTTCGAAATGTCCGTACATCCTTATACGAAGAAGGCATTGCAGAAAGCACAACATCTGCACGAGCTTAAATATGAGGACAAATTCACAGTCAGCGTAGACGGCAAGCAAAGAGGCGTCGGCGGTGACGTGCCCGCAATAGCGAGCCTTAAAAAGCCTTACAAGATTGACGCCAACAAGAAGCATTCTTTCAGCGTACTTTTGAAGTTCTGAAAAAGTAAAAACAACACATAAAGAAAAACGACCGCAAGGTCGTTTTTTTTGTTTTGCAAATATTATTTTTTCAAAAAGAAATTACCGTCGATAAAGTTGTTTGAGAATCATACCGATTAAAATATCACATACGGAATTTATCCATAGCGGTAGCGAATTTGACGTAGTCGCGGTAGACGTCTTTATATTGTTTGAGGTCGCCGTGCTCGTTGAAGGAATAGTAGCCTTCGTCGGCTATGACGATATGGTCGACAAGCTTTAGTCCCATAATCTCGCAGAGCGATACCAGCCATCTCGTGAAATCGTAATCCGCCATAGAGGGGGAGGGGTCGCCCGAGGGGTGGTTGTGCGCTATGAAAATATTGTCGGCACCCGAATTTGTGGTGCGTGCAATAAAACTCTTGACGTTGAGAGTACATTCCTGAGAGGTGCTGTCGCCTATCTCGCATTTGTCGACGAGTTTTCCTTTGGAGTTGACTATGACGAGATACATTTTTTCTTGCGTGAGGTCGGACAGCAGTATGCGGAAATAATCCACGGTGTGCGCGATTGTATCGAGCATAGGTTTTTCGCCGAGTTTTCTGAGCTGATAAGTCTTTAAAATCTGAGGCATAGAGGTGAGGAATAGCGCGGCGTTGCGCGTCATATTCTTTACGCTCATAAGCAGGGAGGGAGAGGAGTCGAATACCTTATCGAGACTTCCGCCAGCTTTTTCTATCAGTTCGTGCGCAATGGCATTAGTATCTTTGAGTGGTATAAAAGGGTATAGCAAAAACTCCAGTATCTCGTGGTCGGGGAGATTTTCTATACCCAGTTTTTGCACGCGTTCGCGCATACGCTGTCTGTGTCCCGCGTGAATGTTGTTGTCTTTTGTATCCATAAACTTATCCCGTAATCCCTTGTTTGCTCAGATTTAAAATCGTTATTCCGTGCTTTGGTCTGTCGCTACGGTATATTTTACACGCGCTTCGTCGAGGAACTCTTTGAGAGTATCTAGAGGAATTGCGCAACCTATGCCGTAAGCGTCGCTGTTGGAGCCTTCGATACGCGCATAAACTACGCCTACGACGTTGCCGTACTTGTCAAAGAGTGCGCCGCCGCTGTTGCCGTGGTTTATAGTGCCGTCGAGGATAATAGAGCTGAAGCTGTCATCCGACGAAACCTTGATTGCGGGAGAAGATACCATAAGCTCGGTAAGTATAAGTCCCAAATCTTCGGGATTGCCTATGGTGTAGACTTTGTCGCCGTAAAACAAGTCCGAAGAGCTCGAAAGTTTGACGGGCTCGAAAGATGCGCTTCCCGTAAAGTCCGCATAATTTCTTATTTTCAAAAGAGCAAGGTCGGCATCGTTACTGTAACCTACCAAGTCGGCAGAAAGAGCTTTGTTATCTGCAAAAACTACTTTGTAAGTAGCGTTGAGAGGCGTTTCGAGAGGGTTATAGGGAGTGTCGCTTCCCGTAGAGGAGTACATAAGCACGCAGTGTCTGTTGGTGACTACGTATCCGTCAGAGGTTACGACGAAACCGCTTCCCGCGCTGGTTTTTCCGTTGGAGAAAGACGCGATTATTCTCGTGCACGAGAGCAAGTTGTTGTTTGCGACGATATTAGCCGCGTTAGGGTCTTCGACTTCTGCTACGTCAATATAGTAAGGCGTGCGGTCGGTATAGAATGCGCCGAGAAAATTGCAACCTGCGAGCATTACGAGGCAGGAGAGAAGTACAACGGCAGTGGATATAATCAGTAGCTTTTTTTTCATAATGTTTACCGCCTTTTATTAGCTGAATAAAAAACAAGCCGACGCGTGTATTTATTGGTTTTTTATTATAATACGCGTCAAACCGTAAGATAATTCTATCACAAAATATTATTTTTAACAATACCAAAACAAGATATTCTCTTTAGCAAAGCGTAAAATTACACCGTTTATACCCAACTTTTACAAATCGTACAAAAATACCGCCCGAAGGCGGTATCGAGGTTGTTATTTTTTTGTAGTTTTCTCGGCTTTTGTCTGAGCGCGCTTTTCTTTAATCTCCTGCATCTTTTTTCTTAATCTGTATTTGATAATCTCTTTTATAAGGAGTTTTATAAGAGAGATAACAAACAGCAACAAGGACAGTCCCGCTACTACGATGGATATAATGTCCAAAATACCTATTCCCGAAGAAGCCGCGCCTACGATAATCAATACGGACGTAACGAAAGTAGTGATTTTAAGCGAAAGTTTCTTGATTTTTTTGACCCACTTGAGAGTATTCTTGCGGTTTTTTGCGTCCTGCTTGTCCTTAGAAGCAATTGCCGTAAATACTACAAAGAGTATTATTTGCAAAGCGAGAAAAGCCGTCGTAATTATGTTGACGGCAGTCCAGCCGTTTTCTCTTATTTGCATTACGTCCTTGAAGATATAAAAGCCGAACATAAATACCGTCCATATTATGGACAATATCTGCAGTTTGCTTTTTTTCTTCTCGGGCTGTTTGGCTTGTTGCGCTTGCGCTACGGCGGGTTGTCCGTCGGCAGGCTGAGCAGCATTGGCGGATTGGGTTTGTTTCTTTGCCTCGTCGGGCGTTTGAGCGGGTTGTTGTTTTCCCTTAAAAATGTTTTTCATAGCATCTCCCCTGATATGTTTTTTCTAATCCCTGGTTTTTTGTTGCCGCATATAAATCCGCAAAAGCGGTATTTACTTATTTTTTGTCCTTTTCGAAAGGAGTAAAGTCGAGCGTAGCGAAGTAGTCCTCGGGAGTTTCCGCACGGCGTATGAGTTGTACCGAGCCGTCCTCTTTGAGGAGAAGTTCCGCAGAGCGGAGTTTGCCGTTGTAATTGTAACCCATAGCAAAGCCGTGTGCGCCCGCATCGTGGATATTGACGTAGTCGCCTATCTCTACCTGGGGGAGCATTCTGTCGACTGCGAATTTGTCGTTGTTTTCGCACAGTCCGCCCGTAACGTCGCACTTATAAGTGAGGGGCTCGTTTTCCTTGCCGAGCACGGTGATATGGTGATATGCGCCGTACATAGCGGGACGCATAAGGTTAGCCGCGCACGCGTCGAGACCTACGTACTCCTTCCAGATATGTTTTTTGTGAATGACTTTGGCAATAAGCGCGCCGTAGGGAGCGAGCATAAATCTGCCTAGCTCCGTATAAATCGCTACGTCGTCCATACCCGCGGGTACGAGTATCTTTTCGTATGCCTGACGTACGCCCTCTCCGATAGCGATAATATCGTTGCCCTCTTTGTCGGGACGGTACTGTACGCCTACGCCGCCCGAGAGATTGATAAACGCGAAGTGTATGCCTACTTCCTGCTGAATCTCGACAGCAAGCTTGAAGAGTATCTCAGCAAGCTTGGGATAGTAGCCTGTGCCTACGGTATTGCTTGCCAAAAAAGCGTGTATGCCGAAGTGCTTTACGCCGTATTCCTTGAGCTTTTTGTAAGCGATTTTTATCTGCTCTTTGGTCATACCGTATTTTGCGTCCTTGGGGGTATCCATTATCTCGTTGTTGAGAGTGAAGTCGCCGCCGGGATTGTAACGGCAGCACATAGTCTCCTGAAAAGGCGCGATTTCCTTATAGTAATCTATGTGGGTGAGGTCGTCGAAGTTGATGATTGCGCCGAGTTTAGCGGCAAGCGCGAAGTCCTCTTTGGGGGTAACGTTGGAAGAAAACATAATTTCCTTGCCCTTAAAGCCTACCTTGTCGGACATCATAAGTTCGGTGAGAGAAGAGCAGTCGACGCCCGCGCCTTCCTCTTTGAGTATCTGAAGAATATAGGGGTTGGGCGTAGCCTTAACCGCAAAAAATTCTTTGAATCCTTTATTCCACGAGAAAGCTTTTTTGAGCAGTCTTGCGTTTTCTCTTATGCCTTTTTCGTCGTAGATATGAAAAGGCGTAGGGTATTTTTTGACAATCTCTTTGATTTGTTCGAGTGTTACGAAAGGTTTTTTATCCATAAAGTCTCCTGTCACAGAGTGATAAATTAAAAATTTTACACATTTAGTATAATATAAAAGACTGTATTATGTCAAACGGGCGGGAGTAAATACAAACGCTAAATTCATATTATTAAATATCAAGACTGCAAAAAAGAAAAATAACGGACATTGTTATAATTTGTAGAAATTTAACTAAAGGCATTTACATTTGCAAATTCTTATGTTATACTTAACTCAAGTTGATAAAACCTATCGTAAAAATCTGATAGCTATAGCGCAAAATATGCGTTGTGCAATATAAAACAATAGGGGGAAATTTTATGAAAAAGAAAAAAATCGCACTTATCTTTATTTTTGTATTATCATTTACTATTGTAAGTGTGTTGGCAGTAACGCAAACTACTCGCGCCGAAGCTTATAGTATGAATTTGCCTACTTGCGAGTATGAATACAATTCAAACTATACAGGGACTTCATATTTCAATACATATACTTATTATTGGGAAGATATACAGCCTATCAAAACTTCAAATGAATATTCTCATTGGGAGCGTTTTGTATCAACAGAATTGAGCATCCCTGTTTTATCGGGAATTCAAATGGATGCTATGTGTAGAATAGGTCCCAGTCCAAATGATTATAAATTCGACAGAAAAGTGATGGTGTCGAGTTTACTTAATTATACTTGTACTACCCTTGTTTACCGTATATCCATTTTTAATGAGTATACTGCCCATTTTGTGAAGACGGCAGATAGTTATGTCGGAGAGGACGATGAAGATTATGCTTCCAATGAATGGGAAGACTTTGACGCGGAACAAGTCGATTTAGGATTCAAGGGCAGATGGATATACGATTAAGTCGGATATTTTAAAGTAAAGGACAGTTAATATGGGAATTATTGCAGGATACAGAATGAATATGAAATCTCTTATGACAAACAAGGCAATGCTTGCCTTGTTTGTCTGCTGTCAGATAATCGGTTTTATAGCCTTGTTGGTGTCCCTTTCCTATATACTTCATATGGACGTAATGTACGAAGACAATATCTACAAGATGAATTTGGGCGGTAATTTAACGTACGGAGAGTGCGCCGACAAACTGTCGGATATACAGTATAATAAAGCAACTTTGTATCTTGACGAGGACAGAATTTTTGCGGTAACTTTCGGTAAAGCAACGGGAGTTATCAACGGCAGAGCGCTCAATCAGGACGAATACGAGGCTTTGGTATCGGAAAGTATTGAAGGCGCGGAGATAGGGCTGGAGATAGAAGTATTCGGCAACACTTACAAAGTCGTAGGCGTTACTGCGAAGCCTGAAAATTATGTAGAACTTAGCAAGAAAGCACTAGACGAAAATCTTACAGTATACGCTATAGATATAGACAATCCTTTGATAGGCGAAAAAAAAGTGGAGAATTACGCAAATACGCTCGAAGAACTTTTCGGCTGTGAGGTTGTCGCGCCCGTGTATTTATCTTTTTCGGATAAGATAGTCAGAGAACCTTATTATGCGGTAATCGGCGTGGGAATACTCGGCATATCGGCGGTTACGATGGTGTTGTGCTACAGATATATGTTTGTCAAGAGAAGTTACGACTATATGGTAGAGAGGTGCATAGGAGCCGACAGAAGCCACTTGTTTATAGCGATGCTGCTCGAGGTATTGACGGTGGTCGGCGCGACTATGCTGATAGCGTCGTTGATATACTTAATTCTCGAGCGGACGCTATTTGCCAAAATATTTGTGTACTTGTTCGGCGTAGCAAACAGTTTGGGCATAGGATATTATCTTATAGTCTTTGCGCTTTTTGCTATAATGTGTATTTTAAGCGCATTGCCGTCGATAGTAAGACTTATGAGCAGAAAGGTAGTAAGGTGAGTGTATGAAGAGGATTGTTGCTTGGCTTAAATATTCGTTTTTGCTTGTCAAAAGAAACGTTTTTTTGACGGTTCTCGTCATTTTACAGCTTGCCCTTACCGTATTCGGCGTGGCTACGCTTTGCAGGTTTTCATTTATGCAAGGAGGTCAGGTGAAATATGCCGAGCAGCTTGCCGCCAACGGGTCGGTATACTCTATAATAAGCAAGGAAAAAGTGGACAGTCTCAAAGACGTGGAGGTTGCGGTCAATAAGTCGGAAGGCGGGGTGGCAATAAAAGGACAAGGAATTATAGCGTCTATGTATCCCGCCCGCATACACGAATTTTTGGATTTACCGCTATATAAGGGCAGGTGGTTCGATGCGTCTACCGACGGGGCAATAGAGATAGTGGTATCTCAATCCTGCAATCTTAAGTTGGGCGAACAAGTGTCTATGCAATTTCTCAATAAGACCGTATCGGGTGTAGTCGCGGGCATTTTGCCTAAGAAAGCAACTGTTCTGGAATTGAGAGGAGGCTCCGCATCATCCGATTGGTTTTTTATTGATAATTTGTTCCGAAGTCTGGAAGAGGACGAAAAAGTATTGTATTTTTCGCGTGAACAGATGATTGCAAAAGGGCTTCAGCCTTGTTTTGTAGATTCGGGTGCGTATTATATAAGATTTAAGGACGGAATATCCGAGGAAAATTTGCAATATAATTACGAAATATTGAGAAACAACGGTTACACCGCTACGATAGATAAAATAATAAGCAATACAGAGAAGGAAAGCAATATGCTTTTGATGATGTTCGTGCCTATAGTAGTGTTGCTTGTCGCAATGATATTGCTGAGTACGCTGATGGTGGTTTTGTTGATATCTTATTCGTCCAAAAAGCTTTTGAGCACGATATATCTTTACGGCGCATACGAAAGCGACGTGTACGGAATGATGTTTTTGTTGGGGCTTATTATGACGGTGATTGCCGACGTAATATACTTTATTGCGGATAAATTCCTTATGGGAGATTTCATAATCAATTACGGCAGCGACTATAGGCATCTGATAGCGGTATTCTTAATCAATATAGTACAAGTGGGATTGATAACGCTTTTATCGAAAAAGGCGATAAAGAAGAAAAATATGTTATCTTCGTTAAGGGAGGAATTATGAGAAAAAACATACTGTATTTTACGGTATTCGCGCTGGTCTTCGCTATCGCGTTGATTGGAGTTGCGTATTCGGTAGGCTATATGAATACGTGCGACAATTATCGTCAGACGTCTTTTGCGGGTATAGAACCTGTGTTTCAATACAAGTTTGTGCCTTACGGCGATACCGATTTGCAGGCTATGGATGCGGCATTGAAAGAAAAATACGACAATTATACGGGCTATTCTTATTATAATCCCACGGCTGTATTTGCCGACGAATCGGGTGCAGTGCATTATGCTTATATGGCGGCAGACGCTGTAAAACTCGATTTGTTTTACGCTCTCTCGGAAGGCGTGCCTTTTAAAGACGCGTCCGCACCGGAGGGTACGTATCCCGTTATGGTGTGCGGAGACCATTACGACTCTTACAACGTCGGCGATACCTTCACTATGAATTTTACAGATATAGACAGCAAAGAGACTATATCCGTAAAGGCTTACGTATCGGGAAAAATGTCTATATGCAAGTGGCCCGAATACGTCGATACACATCGGCTTACTCAAATGCAAAAGGCGGGTTTTGTCTTCTGCGACGATACATATCTCAGCGATACGGTTGATTTGACAGGCAGAGCGTTGTATCTCAACAGAGATGCTACCAAAGGAGTAGGAAGTACCGATGAGAGAAAGGCTTTTATGGCCGACGCCTCTGTCTACGGAGTTTTTGAGGACGCGCAGGTATCTTACAACGGCCAATTGCCCGTCCTTTTTGAAGACAAGCAAGACGCGCAGTTTTTGCTTTCGTTATCCGTAATATTGATTATCGCGTCGATAACGGCATTTGTTTACAATGCAAGGGGAAAGAGAGAAATGGTGCTTTGCACGGTCGCTATGGTAGCGGCGTTTATACTCAACATAGTGGGGATATTCGTCGCAAACGGCTTGTTATCCAATACGCTGTTTTACATATCGACTACGACAATTCTGATTACCTTAGCGGTTTTTGCGGCGGGATTTATTGCCGCGCTGATAAGATACTTGATTATTGCAAAGAAAGATAAGAAGATAAGCGAGGTAAAGAACTATGAAGAAATTTAGCGTATTGATAGTAGTATGTGCGATAATTCTTACCGTTGCTTTGGTAGCTTATAATCAGACGGTAACTAAGGTCGTCGTAGCCGAGGAAAATTATTCGTTTTACAGCGGAATATTAGAAAACAGCAATACGGATTTTAAAAATAAAGCCGTAGCGTTTACGCCTTTTGAAGTCAAAATAACAGACGGCGGCGAAAAAGCGTATATGGATTCTGTCGCAGCGGCTTCGGACAAAATAGAGGGATACATATCTCCATCTGCCTTATATTACGTCACTACGCCTGTCTCAGGCGGTAACGCGTATATCACAGATAAAAACTTTTTTGAATACTGTCTTAAAGGAGTAAAATCCGAGGGCTTTAATTACGCGCCTGCTTCGGCAGAAGAGATTACGGTAGTACTCGGAAGCGCGTATAAAGATACGTTTACGGCGGGCGGAAATATAAGTATCCGCATCAGAGGCGAGGAAGAAACTTTTACCCTCAACGCTAAGATAACGGATATTTTGCAAAACAATTCTTTCGACCCCGTCAATCAGGTTTTTACCAACTACGGAGTTTACGTAGGTGATTTGACGGCAATTGTGGGAGAGGAGTCCGCACACGAAAGCAAGGACAGAGTGTATTCAGTATTGTATTCGGGAGAATTGAAAGACGTCAAGGCGGCAATATCCGATTTCGGTTTTGCAGACGACAGTTTCAACTATTTTTCCGACGTGGAAATTCTGCTTTCTTCATACGACACTACTTCGTCGTATGCCAAGCCTATAGCCGTAGCTTGCGCGCTATGTATGGCTGCGGCTTTTGCAGTATATGCTTGCGCTATATTCTTCAACCTTAAAAAATCCGACGAAAAGGTCTTCCAAAAGACTATTGCATCGTTGGTATTCACGGTGATTATTGCCGTAATATATATCGCAATCGGCTTTGGCAAAATAGCTATACCTTCCGTGATACTAACATTGATACCTTATATATTCACGTTGGCAATTCTTGTGGGAATATGCATAGCGGGAAGCTTCAAGAAGGGGGAAGTATGATACAAACAAAGAATTTGTCAAAGATTTACAACGAGGGCAAAAGCAACGAGTGCAGAGCTCTCGACAGCGTAAATTTGGAGATTAAAGACGGCGAATTTGTCGCGATTATGGGAAAATCCGGCAGCGGTAAATCCACGCTTATGCATCTTATAGCAGGCGTTGATTATCCCACGAGCGGGCAGGTCGAGATAGACGGCAAAGAAATCAACAAGCTCAGCGAAAAACAGCTGTCGCAATTCAGGAATAAAGAAGTAGGAATTATTATGCAGCAATTCTTTTTGATAGAAGAGTGCAGCGTGATAGAAAACGTAAGAATGCCTCTCGACTTTTCCAAAGAGAAAATAAAAGACAAGGACGAGAGAGCGGTAAAACTTATTTGCCAGATGGGGCTTAAGGACTACGTCAAAAAGAAGGTCAGAGAATTGTCGGGCGGAGAAAAACAGAGAGTAGCCATAGCGCGCGCTCTGGTCAACGACCCCGAAATACTCTTGGCAGACGAGCCTACAGGCTCGCTCGACAGCGAAAATTCCGATAATATTATGCAGCTGATGCAGAGAATAAACCAAAAATTCAACAAGACTATTATCGTAATCACTCACGAAAAGGATATTGCAAAATACTGCGACAGATTAATCGTGCTATCCGACGGCAAGATTGTAAGCGACGAAGCTATCAGTCACTGAATACTTTAATAGGGACAAAAAAAAAGAGAGGTACTTGCCCTCTCTTTTTTATTAACCCCGATTAGATTAGATAATCTTCTTGAAGAGGTCGATTGCGCCTTCGGTACCGAATGCGATTGCCTTGCCTCTCTTGCAAAGATTCTTCTTGCTGTCGTCGCTCTTGAGCTCGTCGTAAGCTTCTTTTGCGTCTTCGCTGTTTTCAAACCAGAAAACGGTTATGGTCTCGGTGAGTTTGGTGTAAACAGAACCCTTGTATTCACCCAAAGAAGTTGCAAGGCCGACATAGCCCTCTTCTTTGAACTTCTCGTCAACCTTTTCCTGACTGGGAGTACAAGCAACGAATACCGATACGAGCATTACTGCAAGCACTACGATTGCAACGGAAAGAAATACCTTCTTCTTCATAAAAACCTCCTGATGTTTTGTGAATTTTTATTGTCTATATTATAGCATTGTTAAAGCGCAATTACAAGAACTTTACATAAAAAAATGAGCAAAATTAAAAATAACTTAAAATTTTTATGGACATTTCAGTCGAGCCATATGGATAAAAATTGCTTATTTTATTCATTACGTTTAAAAAATCCTACAAAACGTTATATACAAAACGGATATAAAAAAGTAAAAAAATTTTTTGATATATCCAAATTTTAAGGGAAAAACTGCCTTTGTTTGCTCAAAGATTGACAATTATTAGGCAATACGTTTGTCATATTATCCGCCTTATGATATAATCGTAATACTTTTATCAGCCGTGCGCGAGGTATCAGGTGCAGACTTTATCAAAGATAATCGGATTTATCAACGACAATATTCTTTGGGGTATCCCTATGGTAGTGCTTATTCTCGGAGTGGGCATATATCTTACCGTGCGCAACAGGTTTATGCAGGTTACGAAGTTTCCCTACGCCGTTAAAAACACCATAGGCGCGCTAGGCAAAAAACAGGCTCTTAAGGGTAAGGGGAAAAGCCTTTCTCAATTCGAAGCCTTTTCTACGGCGATTGCGGGCACCGTGGGTACGGGCAATATCGTCGGAGTTGCAACCGCGCTTGTTGCGGGAGGTCCCGGCGCTATTTTCTGGATGTGGACGTCGGCATTCGTGGGTATGTTTACCAACTACGCCGAAAACGTACTCGGCATTTACTATCGCAGGGAAAACAAGGACGGACATTACGTCGGCGGTCCTATGTACTACATAGAAGAGGGGCTGGGGCTTAAGTGGCTTGCGGTACTCTTTGCGATATTCTGTATGCTCGCGTCTTTCGGTATGAATATGGTGCAGGTCAACACCATAGCTACTACTCTCGACGGCGGTTTTTCGATGCCTGCGTGGGCTACGGGATTAATCGTAGCGGTGCTTATCGCTTTGATTATTATCGGCGGCGTCAAGAGAATAGGCAAGATAGCGTCTATGATAGTGCCTTTTATGTGTCTGTCTTTTATCGTAATGGCACTTGTGATAATATTTATCAACGTCAAACAAATTCCCGCGGCTTTAGGTATGA
This sequence comes from uncultured Christensenella sp., assembly GCA_949290515.1. Lineage (GTDB taxonomy): Bacteria > Bacillota > Clostridia > Christensenellales > UBA3700 > RACS-045. Next base: position 6,970 of record CASERZ010000015.1, on the reverse strand, counting down.
TTTTTTCCAATGCGTTCAGTATCAAAGCCGTAGGCGGCGGCGTTTTGGGATATGCTTTTATGCGCGCTATGAGATACGGTCTTGCACGCGGTATTTTTTCCAACGAAGCGGGATTGGGAAGCTCGGTTATTGCACACAGCGCGTCTGATACCCGTGAGCCGGTAAGACAGGGATTGTGGGGCATTTTCGGAGTCTTTCTCGATACCATAATCATATGTACTCTGACTGCGCTTGTACTCATTACGTCAGGAGTTTATGACTTAAACACGGTTATAGACGGCGGGGCAAATCTTACTCAGATAGCTTTTACAGAGAGTTTCGGTACTTTCGGAAACGTAGTATTTTGCATAATCCTGCCTTTGTTTGCGTTTACGACTATACTTTCGTGGGCATATTACGGCGAGAAGAGTTTTGAATACATATTCGGCGGTAAGTATGCTATAATTTACAAAATCATTTACGTCGCTCTTATAGTTGTCGGGGCAATATCCGGCGTAACTTTAGTGTGGGATTTAGCCGACCTTTTCAACGGTCTTATGGCGATTCCCAACCTTATAGCGCTGTTTGTTCTGGGCGGTGTGGTAACTCGGATTACGCGCAACTATTTCGAGAGAAAGAAAGGCAAAAAAATTATGCCTATGCTGTCCGCTTATCCCGAGGCTAACGCTTCAAATACTGCGGAATACATAGCCGAAGGCGGCGAAGAAGGCGAAATCGGTGCTGCGTTGTGTGAAGATATGGATGACGCGCAAAATAACAATTCTGACGAACAAAGTCAAGATACCGAGAGTTAATCCAAAGACGAAAACAAGCAAGAGCGGCATTTTTAACTTTAAATTATACTCTTATCTGAATAATACGTTTACTCAGACGAAGACAACGTAATTTTTTTAGAGAAAAATAATACAAACGGTAGCGGCATAAGTCAAAGACTCCCGATAACGCGGGAGTCTTTATTAGTTCAGCGATTTATTTTAAACTGTAAAATCGAAATCAGCTCAAAGACTTGCGAAAAAGGTAGCTGAGTTATTGAATACAGACAAAACAAATGGTATAATGTCACAAGAGGGAAAAGATATGAAACTGAATAAAATTATTATTGGATGCACTTTGATTGCAGTAATGCTTTGCGTGGCTTTGTTTACGCTTGCCGGTTGTTCGGATTCTACGCCCGACGCAATCAAAGACAATTTTACAAACCTTGCAAAGGGCGGCAGTTTTGACAAAGCTTCAGGCGGACAGGGTGACAGCGTTGTGTTTGATTTTGGCAAAAACGTAACGCTTAACACTCTTGTACTTAAGGAAAAAAGCGGTAGCGTTACTTCCTTCCGTCTTTATGCCGACGATTCCGATACGGCTTTTTACGGCAACGATTTTATAGACGGTTACAGATATTGTTCATTCGACGAAAAAACGCTTTCGTCTGTGCGTATAGAGGTATTGCAATGTGACGGCGAATGGAAAATCGACGCTTTGGAAGCATATGACATAAAGTCTACGGATAAGGACGACAACTTCAGAATAATGTCATACCTGACTGTTGACAGCGCATTGTATCTCGGAGAGGAATACGCTCAAAATCTGGCTCTCGTAACACAGTTTAACGTGTTCGGCACTCTCTATCTCGACAAGGACGGCAATATCGTATTTCAGGATTACAAAAAAGACGGGCAGGCAATTGACGGGAAAAAAGCTTTGAATTATGCCTTGCAACTTGTGCGCAAATACAATCCCGAGGCAAAGATTGTGGCTACCATTCTGGGCAATAAGGATTTTTATCAAGACGGAATGGATGTCGAACAGCGACATACCGCGGCAATGGGCGACAACAAAGACAAGCTGATATCAAACATTCTTAAGATAATTGAGGAATTTTCACTCGACGGAATTACTTTTGACTACGAGTATCCTCACAAATTAAAGTCATACATCGTTTACAAGTCATTCCTCAAGGACCTCGACGAGGCTTTACCCGAGGGCAAACTGTTGACGGCTGCAATTTCCGATTGGCAGTTGGGCGTAACTATGTTTACTAAAAACGATTTAAAAGTCCTTGACCAAATAGAGGTAATGGCTTACGACTCTTTTGACGAAAGAGGTAATCATTCTACATTCTACAAGTCTTGTTACGAAATTCTCGAAAAGTTCCGCTCAAAAGGTGTTGATATGTCCAAGATAAATTTGGGAATACCTTTTTATTCACGTCCCGTTGACGGAGCAACTTTCTGGGGTAGTTATAAGAATGTGGCGGAAAAGATTTCTCCGTGGGAAAATTCTTATACCCAACCTTATACTGACCTTGACGGCAAGGAATATCCCCCTCTTTCCAACTACTACAACGGTATTCAGCTTGTAAAAGACAAGACTTGTTATGCTGTTGACAGCGGAGTGGGAGGAGTTATGATATGGCACTTTGCCTGCGATTCCTCTGACCCAGAATTGTCGCTTATCAAAGCCATAGACGAAGCGATTGTCTCCAGAGGCTGACACAATTCACCTCATAAAAATGATTGTACAGTTTTTGTAGCGTTGACTTCGGTATATTATTGAGTTATAATTAATAGTATCAAATAAGTTTTTATATAGCAAATTTAATATAGAAAGAGGTTTAGAAATGAGAATCGACAAGGGCGGAATAATAAACGATTTTATCGAACCCAATAAAAAACAATATACTATTCCCGTTTATCAGAGAAATTACGAATGGTCAAAAGAACAATGCAAAAAATTGTTTGATGATATTCTATTGGCACATAAAAAAGACAGATACCACTTTACAGGGTCTGTTGTTTTCGCTCCGCTGAAAACAGAAAACAAAATAGAGCATTATATCATAATAGACGGTCAACAAAGGCTTACCACCATATATATTCTTATTAAGGCATTGATTGACGTAGCCGAAACGGATAAAGAAAAGGATGAGTTGCTGACTGCTGTTTATAATGTAGATAAATTTAATCAATACGGAATAGACGAAGCTAGCAAATTAAAACTCAAACCTGTCAAGAGTGATAATAATCAGCTTATGTTGCTTATGAACAATCAGCTTGAAATGATGGATAAAAGCAGCGGTATTTATAGAAATTACACGTTGTTTTGCGAGTTGATAAAACAAGTAATGACGGAAGATGAGAATATCGGCGTAAGCAATATTTATGATGGGCTGGAACATCTTACTTGTGCTACAATCCGACTTGATGAAGAAGATAATGCGCAGGAAATTTTTGAAAGAATTAATTCAACGGGTGTTCCTCTCAGTCTGGCTGATAAGATAAGAAATTTTGTTCTTATGACAGATATTGACCAAGAGCGTTTGTATGAGGAATATTGGTTAAAGACAGAAACATTGGTAGGTTATGACAGGATGACATCGTTTTTCCTGGATTTTCTCAATATAAAAGTAGACGGATTTCCTAAAGAAGACGAAGCATATGAAGTATTCAAAAACGTGTTTGAAAACGGAGGGTATACAAACGAATCCATTCTTAAGGAAATTCTGCATTATTCTGAGTTTTATCATACTTTTACTTGCGGAAACAGTAAATACAGTCAGCAGGTAAACGAAAGCCTTGCAGGATTGTACAAACTAAACCAAACTACCGTATATCTATTTTTATACAGAGTTTTCGACGATTACGAAAATAATATAATAAATCAATCAGAGTTGGAAAAAGTTTTGAGATTTCTTCTGAATTACAGCATTCGTAGAATAGTATGCGAGGTTGCTTCAAACTCGTTGAGAGGTCTATACAAAACTCTTTATAACAGAGTTTTTATCAGAAAAGATAATAAAAATCATTATTACGATGCCATTGTATCGTTTTTCCAGCAATTGACTTCCAAAGATGTGCTTGTGAGCGAAAAAGATTTTGCTTATGCTTTGAAATACAATAATCTTTACAGAAAAAACGCATTGTGCAAATATTTGCTGAGTGCCATTGAAAATCAAGGCAAAGAAAGAATTTATACGGGCAATCTGACTATAGAACATATTATTCCTCAAAATCAAAACGTTTCCTCGGCTTGGCAAAATATGCTCGGAGAAAACTGGCAGGAAGTCAAGGATAAATATCTCCATACTTTAGGAAATTTGACTTTGACTGCATATAACAGTGAGCTTGGAGATAAACCTTTTGAAGAGAAGAAGGAACTGCTTGCAGATGCAAAGACAAAAGTGGTTGTTTTGTATGAAGACGTGAAAAACTGCGAAAGTTGGAACGCGCAAGCAATTGAGCATAGAGCAGATAAACTTGTTTTAGAAATACAAAAAATCTTTTCTATTGAACAGCCTGCCGTAGCGGTTAAATTTACTGACCCCAGATATGCCGAATATACTTGCGAGTGGCCTGAGAATGCAACGTTTAAGACGCCAAATTACTTTGTGCTTCAGGGCGAACGCGTCAATGTCAGTACGTTCGCGGAAATGCAAAGAGCTTTAATAGAAAGGCTTTATTCGCGTGATAGCAGTATCATCGAAACAATGGCAAAGAACAACGAAAGAATTCTCAGTTGGTCGCAAAGTATTATTTTCTCGTATGATAAAGACAAGGTAAACGGCGATTTAAAAATAAAAGGCTCTGATATATACGAGGACGTAGGATATTCTGCTGCACATATAATGCATATAATAAAAGCGTTGTTAGATAAATATGATATAGATATAACGGATTTTGTCTACAGTGCGAAATCAAACAAAAAGGAAATTGTTGACAAGGATTGATAATTCACCAAAACAAAAAAAGAATACGGCTTGCGCCGTATTCCTTTTAGTTGATTGTCATATTAAGGGGAGAATGACAATAAGGGGCTTGGTTAATCTTTCGTCCTCTCTACCCACTCTTTGAGTTGAGAGTCGCAATTCTGTACGTCCGCACCGTGCAAAGGAAGTCCTTCTTTGAGTATGGCGTCGGGGCAGGTGTTCCTTATATCCCTTTCGCTCTTGCCCATTCCGCTTCCTTCGTTTGTACAGAAGGGAAGTATCGTTTTGCCCGTAAATCCGTACTTTTCCAAAAATGCAAATACGGCTACAGGCATTGTTCCGCAATAGTTGGGATATCCCAGATATATCCTGTCGTACTTTTCTATATTCTCGGGGTAGGCTTTTAGCTCAGGACGTACTCCTTCGAGATAGTCTTTTTTAGCTTGGGCTACGCACTCGCGGTAATCGTCCGAATAGTCTTGTGTCTGCGCTATCTCAAACATATCCCCGCCAACGATTGAATGCAGTTTTTCGGCGGCAATCTTTGTGTTGCCTTCTTTAAGCGGGATAATATTGCCGTTTACGTAATTGTATCCGGCTCTAGAAAAATAAGCTATCAGTGTAGCCATAAAGCCTCCTTTTCCTTTCGTTCACAATTATAGCACACTTTTTTTGCTTGTGCGCTTTTCTAATCAAATCTTTATCCACAATTTACCATTTCTATACAATCGCTTTTCTTCAAAAATATTCTATTTTTGTATCTTCTGCACCTTTTTGGCAATAATTGCATATTATTAATCTTGACAAAACCTTTTGCAATCAATATAATAATTACACCGACCGAAACGCGTATTCTGTGGTTGTTAGCGCGCGACGGTATCTCCCAGTACGCTTCGTGCCTTAGGATTATCTCAAGTACGGGGCTGTCCCGGATTCGATGGGGAAGAGAGTAAGGTATAAGCACGTCGAAGGCTCGGCTTCGTAAAAACGGAAACTTAAAATTAAACGCAAATAACAACAAACAATTGGCTTTCGCTGCCTAACAGCAAGCCTGTCGACCTAAGACTCCACGGCTTAGTCATCGGCATCAGTTAGTGGACCAGGGTCGGGCGCTCACGCCTTTAACGTCCGACGCCTCTCAAAGGCTCGCCAAACTACCCTCCGCGGATAGAGAGTATAAGGGACAAATATATGTCCGATAAACGTGTAGAAAGTGTCTTATGAACTTTTTCAGACAGGGGTTCGACTCCCCTCAGCTCCACCACACGAAACCTAAAACGAACCACTTTAAGTGCAAGTAGTTTTAGGTTTTTTCTTTTTGCCGTTGTGTTTTAAGGCGCGATTTTGAGCCGTTTTGGAGCCGTCATAGGCGTGGTGAGCGATGTGTCGCGTGTTTCCCCTTGCAGTCATGGGAACGGCGATTTATGCCGCGAAAGCCGCTTGACATGAGGAAGGCGTGCGGTAGGCTGTTCGCCTATGGCAAACAAATTGCCTTGATACCGTACGCCGCAGAGGCTCGTGTCAAGCGGAGCGTGGAATAAATAGCCGTTAATTTCTATCTTTACAGGTAAATTTCCACCTCAAATTCGTACTTCGCGAGGTTTGCTCTGAACGGCACTTTGAATGAGAGTTTAACGGTTTTGGAGCATAAAGAAAAGCCCCGACGGCTTTCGTCATCGGGACTTATGTTTATCGGGGCGTTGAATTGTATTTCTATTTTGTCGTCATAAAGCGTAACCTGCTTTACGAGATAATTTATAAGCAGTTTCGGCTCCAATGCCAACGCTTGACTGTAAAACTCTCGTATTTGTTTTTCGGTAAGCGGTACGGCGGTCTTACTCTTTTCAATGAGTATCTGCCGTTCCAATTCGGTTTGTCTGTTTTCGAGTTCGCGCAAACGGTTCATTACCGTATTCGTTGTGCCACCGTTTTCTATCGCGGTCATGATGTTCTTTATCGCGTTCTCGGTAGTTCGCCGCTCTTTCAAAAGCAGATTGAGGACGATGTTTGCCTGTGCTTGTCGTTCCTGTTCTTTCATAATACCGCTCACGATAAAGTCAAGGGAATTGGCTTTTTGTATCTGTTCAACGACACATTCCAGCACGATCTTTTCGAGTATGTCCTTTCGTATGGACTGTTTGCGGCAATCCGTCAGCTTCTTCTTGCGCCCTCGGCAAGTGTAGTAGTATTTTCTTTCGCCGTTATGCGCCGTGCCGTTATCTCCTATTACGGATCTGCCGCAATAGCCGCACTTTATCTTGTCTTTCAGCA
>CASERZ010000014.1 GCA_949290515.1 uncultured Christensenella sp. | reverse complement strand
TTAGGTGGCAGACCCAATTATATACTAACACAGGAGGTACTTTTTCAGCACTCATCGGCATAGCCTCTTTTGAACCACCCGTCTAACGGGTGGTTTTCTGATAACAAAAAAAAGACCGCCTTAGCGGTCCTTGTTTTATAAAATTCTTACGCGTCACATTTGATATAATACGCGCTTGTCGGAATATTTCTCATTATATTATTCTTTATCGCCGTTTATGCTACTCTCTTCAGTGCCGTAATGCGTTACGTTGGTACCGTCCGACCAAAGCTGTTCGAGCGAATAGAGTTTTCTCGTCTCCTCGTAGAATATGTGTACTATTACGTCGCCGTAGTCGAGTACTGCCCATCTTCCTTCCTGCTTGCCCTCTACTCTCAAAGGCTCGTATCCCTCTTTGGACATTCCCTCGTCGACTATATCGACAAGCGCTTTGACCTGCGTATTCGAACGTGCCGAACATATCACGAATTTATCGGCAATAATCGTCAATCCCTCTATATTTACTATCGTGATGTCCTTTGCCTTTTTCTCATCGAGCAGTTTGCAAATAAGTTGATATTTTTCCATAGTTCTCCTTGATACAATGATATTGTTATTATATTTATTATTATATACCGCGCGTAACGGTCAGAAACCTTCTTAAATCGCGCGATAAGACAAATCCTTATAAGTTTATCGTCAAAGGCATAATTTTGATTTTATAAGCCTTTTACGCCCCTTACGGCATCTATCGTCAAAGGATATATATATCCGCCTTTATTATAAAGGTATTCGTATTGATGCAATACGCAATCTCTGTATCCCTCATCCAGCGATTTTTCTATACTTTTTCTAAGCTTATCTACGCCGTCGAAATCTCTGTTTTCCTCTAACATATCGCTGCAGAAGATGAGTTTTTCGATGTCGCTCATAACTTCTTTGCCCGTAGTGTGATACTCAATAGCACTCAGTACTTCTTCGTCGTCTATGCCGTAATCGCGCTTTGCGACCACCGCACCCAAAAACTGATGCTCGACGGGAGAGCCTACGCTGTCTGACGGCACTAAAGAAATATCGTGCGGCTCGGCGCAGAGATTTTTCGCGCAGTCGTGCAAAACTCCCGCCAGCAATACTTTATCGAAGCTTATACCGAGCTTGAGTTTGTAATTGAGATAAAGCGCGTATTTTGCCGTCCTGAGACTGTGCGCGAAAGTACGGGGCAAAAGCGTAGCTTTGAGTTTTTCTATGATATCGCCGTAAGCGTCATAAAGTTTGTTTTCTCTTATATAATCTGCGACCTTTTGAGGAACATTCTCGTATATGCCCAGCATTGCGTTGTAACGAATAAGCGTAGAAGATATGTCATCAGGCTCGTATTTGCACACTTTTATGTCCGCACCTTTTTTTCTCCAGTATTTAAGCGCACTTTTAAAAGCTTTGCTCTTTCCTCGCGTGAATACGTATAAAGGACATACCTTTATAATATCCTCGGGATTTTTCCACGTATGCAAAGCCTCCAGGCTGTCCCCGCCTATGACGAAAGCTATATTTTTGTAAATCTCTTTGAGATAAGGCAGGGTTTCGCAAGTGTAGTGTTTGCCCTCACTGCCGCTTTCGTAGTCGCATATCTCCACATTACACAAGCCCTCAAGCGCAAGATTAAGCATATCTTTTCGCTGAGAATACGAAGTAGGACAACTTTTGTGCGGAGGATTGTAGGACGGCACTAAGACGACCTTTTCGACGCCTTTGACACCCAGTAAATGCTTTATCATATTTATGTGTTCGTTGTGTACGGGATTGAAAGCCCCGCCGTAAATCATTATCATATACGCCTCGATATTATTGTACACAAATTGAGCGTAATTAGCAAGAATAAATTGAATAATTTGCCTCGATACGGGAATAATCGCAGTATGGCTTTCGGTGTAGATATAATTTTACTGACGGCAATAGTATTCTTAATCGCCTACATACTTTTTTCTTTTCTTTCAATGCCATTCGCATTGCAACTCGTTTGCGCCGCTCTCTCTACAATCGCAATAGTCGCCACCGTGAACAAATTCTTTTGCAAAGACAAAAAACGCGGTATGAATTACCGCAATTTCCTCACGTATTTGATATGGCAAGGAGAAGATTATACCAAAGAATTACTCAAAAGCGTTGCAAAAGACAAAGTCTTCGAGGACAAAGGAGAGTACGTGATGATACAGGATACGGCGTTTTTTTTGTGGACGAAATACGGCAGACTTTCCGCCGACTCGCTCGTAAGACTGTACAGAATCTGCGTAAAAGACGGGATACGTCAAGCAAAAATTCTCACCACCAATCCCGACAAGAAGTCATTGTCATTCGTAAAGCGTTTTGCAGAAGTAGTGATTACTTTCGACTCTTTCAAACCTCTGTACAAACAACTGAAATCTCAAAACGCTCTTCCCGACGTAAAAACAGACAAGATTGACAAAAGACAGTTTTTTAAGCTGATATTAGAAAGTGCGTTTACCAGAAAAAACGGTTTCCGTTTTGTGGGCGTAAGCGTGCTTTTGGTCGCGATAAGCTTTGTCACGCCCTTTTCGAATTATTATCTTACTCTTGCGTCGATAAATCTGATTTTCGCGCTCGCGTGCGTTATAAAGAGCCTTGCAAGAAAATAATCAATCATACCTCAAAATCGCAAAGTCTTTTTATGTTCTCCGTTATACGACAACCGCCCCTTATCCGTTCGAACAAGGGGCGGTAATTTTTAAGAAAACACCGCTTAGCGACAATTCTGCCGCCGCGGCTTTTTCGATTACAAAACGTGTTTTACGTTGTCTTTTTTTGATACTCTGTAAAGCGTAATCTTACTTCCTATCACTTGTACGACTTCGCTCGACGTCGCTTCGGCAAGCTCGAGCGCAACCGCACCCGCGTCTACTTCTGCGTTTTTAAGTACGGCAATCTTGATAAGCTCTCTGCTCTCGAGTTGCTCGTCTACCTGTTTTATAAGCGTATCGCTTATACCGTTTTTACCTACCTGCGTCAAAGGCTGAATGTTCATAGCCAACGACCTGAGTTTTGCTCTTGTATTACTGTTCATCATACATCACCTCACTATTCTACAAAATCGAACTCTATATCGCCTATGCGTACCGTATCGCCCTCCTGACAGCCGTTGTTGACGAGTGCTTTTATTACACCTCTGTCCTTGAGCGTCTTTTGGAAATAACGGAAAGATTCGTAATCGTCGAGCACTACGTTTCTTACCAGCATATTGATAAGTCCGCCGTGCACTTCGTATACTCCGTCCTCGTCTACAGTAACGATAAAAGACGTGCTGTCATTGCGGTTTTCGTTGAATTCGACGACTTCCATAGGCTCGGTTTCGGGAAGCGTATCGAGCTTTTTGCTGATAGCCGCGAGAAGTTCTTTCGTACCCGTATTCGAAACCGCCGAAAGTCTTATGACTTTTTGTCCGACTTTTTCTTCAAATTCTTTTATCTTGCTATCGTCTTCGAGCAAGTCGCATTTGTTGGCTACGATTATCTGCTCAAGAGAGGCCAGTTTTGCCGAGTAACTCTCGAGTTCGTTGTTGATAGTGATATAGTCTTCGTAAGGGTCTCTGCCCTCGATACCCGAAATATCTACGACGTGCACGATTAGTCGCACTCTTTCGATATGTCTTAAGAAGTTATGTCCTAATCCCGCGCCCTCGCTCGCGCCCTCTATAAGTCCGGGGATATCCGCTACCACAAAGTCCTTGTCATAATACTTGACTACGCCGAGATTGGGTGTCAAGGTGGTAAAATGGTAATTGGCTATCTTGGGCTTTGCCGACGATACAACGGAAAGAATGGTCGATTTTCCTACGTTGGGGAAACCTACCAAACCTACGTCCGCTATAGTCTTGAGTTCGAGAGTGAGTTCTATCTCCTGCGTTCTCTCGCCCTTCTGACTGAATCGGGGCGCTTTACGCTGAGGGGTCGCAAAACGCGCGTTACCCTTACCGCCTAATCCGCCTTTTTGCAATACGAATTGACTGTCGTCGTAAAACATATCGGCAAGCACGTTACCCGTCTTCTTTTCCTTGATTATAGTACCCTTAGGTACTTTGATATAGAGAGGTTTTCCGCTCTTGCCTTTGCAGTTTTTCGCACCGCCGCTTTCTCCGTCCTCGGCGCGGAAATGCTTGGCAAATTTGAAGTCGATAAGAGTGGACGCGTTCTTGTCCACTACAAAAATTATATCGCCTCCGTTACCGCCGTCACCGCCGTCGGGACCGCCCTGCGCCACATACTTCTCGGTATGAAAAGATACTATACCGTCACCGCCGTTACCCGCCTTTACGAAAATGGTAGCTATATCCAAAAACATAGTTATCTTGCCTCTCTTGTAAATCTTTGTAAATCTGAATTTGCTTCAAACCGATTACGCCGTACCCGTTAAGTGCGTACGCACACGTATGCATACGCACTCTCATACGGTTTTAACGCATCGCGCGACTATTATACACTTACGCGCAAGCGGTTTATATTTATCCGAATATTAAAGCAGCTTGTCGATTATCGCCTTTGCCGCCTTTCTGCCCGCACCCATAGCGAGTATAACGGTTGCCGCACCGGTAACGGCGTCGCCGCCCGCATAAATACCATCTACGTTGGTTGACATACTTTCTTCGTCAACGACTATCGTGCCTTTCTTGTTGAATTCAAGTTCCTTGCACGACTTTCTGATAAGAGGATTGGGGCTTGTGCCGAGTGCAACTACTACTTGGTCTACGTCGATTACGAATTCGCTGCCCTCTACGGGTATAGGTCTTCTTCTGCCCGAAGCGTCGGGTTCGCCGAGTTCCATCTTGACGCACTTGATACCGCACACTTTCCCCTCGTTGCCGAGAATTTCCACGGGATTGGTGAGAAGTACGAGTTTGATACCCTCTTCGACTGCGTGGTCGATTTCTTCAGCTCTTGCGGGCATCTCTTCTCTTCCTCTTCTGTAGATTATGTACACCTCTCCGCCGCCTATTCTCTTAGCGGTACGCGCCGCATCCATTGCGACGTTGCCCGCACCGATAACGGCTACGGATTTTCCGCAATACACGGGAGTAATTGCCTCGTCCTTGTACGCCTGCATAAGATTTACTCTCGTCAAGAGTTCGTTTGCCGACGATACGCCGTTGAGGTTTTCGCCCTTGATGTTCATAAACATAGGAAGTCCCGCGCCCGTACCTATAAATATAGCGTCGTACTCTTCTCTGAGTTCGTCAAACGTAACGGCTTTACCGACTACGGTATTGAGTCTGAATTCCACTCCCAAAGCCTTGAGTTTGTCTATTTCTCTTGCTACTACGTCGTCTTTGGGAAGTCTGAATTCGGGGATACCGTATACGAGCACGCCGCCCGCTTTGTGGAACGCCTCGAATATCGTAACCTTAAATCCCTTCTGAGCGCAGTCCGCAGCGCAAGCGAGTCCCGCGGGGCCGCTTCCGATAACGGCAACTTTTTTGCCGTTGAAAGCGGGTGCTTTAAGTCCTGTCGTACCTTTCTTAAGACCGTAGTCGCCCACGTATCTCTCGAGCGCGCCGATTGCTACGCTGCCGCCGAGTTTGGCTTTGCGGATACATTTGCCCTCGCACTGATTTTCCTGAGGACATACTCTTCCACAAATCGCGGGAAGCAATGAAGCTTCGCTGATAACCGCCAAAGCGCCGTCTTTATCGTTCTGAGTAAGGCATTTGATAAACGCGGGAATATTGATTCCTACGGGGCAACCCGTACGACAAGGAGCGTTTTTGCAGTTGATGCATCTCGTCGCTTCTTCCATCATCAGTGCGTCGTCAAAGCCTAAGTTTACTTCGTTAAAATTGTGTATTCTCTCCTCTGCAGGTTGATGCAGAGTTTTATTTCTCGGACCGTTGTTCATATTAACCTCTCAATCTGCATTTCTCTTCCTTTTCACGGTAGAATCTCGACCTGTTCATAGCTTCTTCGAAATCCACCTTATGCCCGTCGAATTCGGGACCGTCTACGCAAGCGTACTTGGTTTCTCCGCCTACCGTAAGTCTGCAACCGCCGCACATACCCGTACCGTCAACCATAATGGTATTCATAGATACGACTGTGGGAATATTGTACTTTCTCGTAAGCTCGGCTACGTTTCGCATCATTATCATAGGACCTACGACGAGTACGCAGTCGATTTTGTCGCCCGCGTCGATTCTCTCCTGAAGTACGGTGGTTACAAAACCTTTGGTACCCAAAGAGCCGTCGTCGGTAGAGATATATACGTTTTCGCAGTTAGCCTTGAATTCGTCGATATCAAAAAGCAAATCCTTGGTTCTTGCGCCCATAATTACGTTGCTTTTCAAGCCCTTTTGCTTGCGTAGCTTTGCCTGAGGATAGATTACCGCACAGCCTATGCCGCCACCTACGAGTACGAGGTTTTCGTACATATCGAGGTCGGTAGGATTACCCAAAGGACCTACAAGCGCATAAAGACTGTCGCCCTCTTTAAGCTCAGCCATTTTGTGAGTGGAATAACCTACTTCCTGTACGAGTAGTGTTATGGTCTCCTTCTCTCTGTCGTAGTCGCAGATAGTGAAAGGCACTCTTTCGCCGCCCTCGTGGACAATTACGATTACAAACTGTCCGGGCAGACAATGTTTGGATACTACGGGAGTGTGTACAACGTACTTTTTAACTCTCGGAGCTACCTCATAAATTTTTACAAGTTCGTTCATAAAATGTTCTCCTGACTGTTCCCTTTTAAACTTTTCTATATCTTATATAAACTTTACGTTTTCTGATTGTAATAACGGCAATATTGACAAATCGTACAACTGCCGCAATCGGGCATACGCGAATGGCAAGTGTATCTGCCGTGATGTATGAGAAGATGATGCGCGTGCGACCACTTGTCCTTAGGCAAAGCTTTGTTCAAGACCTCCTCGACCTTAAGCGGGTCGCGCGTGTCGCAAAAGCCTATTCTCTCGGCAAGTCTCGAAACGTGAGTATCCACGGCAATGGCATCTCCGCCGAAAGCAACGGCATACACGACGTTGGCAGTCTTCTTGCCTACGCCCGCAAGAGTCATCAGTGACTTGACGTCCGACGGCACCTGTCCGCCGTATTTAAGGCATATATCACGGCTTGCCGATATAATGTTTTTTGCTTTATTGCGGTAAAATCCGCACGAAAATATAAGCGGTTCAAGCTCGCTCTCGTCCAGCGAAGCAAACTGCTCGGGAGTATTGTATATCTTAAATAGTTTGTCAGTAACCTGATTTACTCTTCTATCCGTACACTGTGCCGAGAGTATTATCGCTACCAAAAGCTCGAAAGGCGTCGTGTAATTAAGCTCGCATACCGCATCGGGATGCATAGCCTCGAGCTTTTCGAGCATATCGGCAATTTCGCTTTCGGTAAATTTCTTGCTCATTTTATTATTTGCGTATTGCTTGTTTTTATCTGATTATTTTATTTTACTCTCTTTCATTACTACGTATTCTTCACGCTCTGCGCCGACGGATACGTAAGTGATAGGACAACCTACGGCCTTTTCGATATATTCAATGTATTTTCTAGCCGCTTCAGGCAAATCCTCGGGCTTTCTGCACTTGGATACGTCGCAATTCCAGCCGTCCATATATTCGATTACGGGTTTTGCAATTCTCAAAGCCTCGCCGCTGGGGAAGCTCGTAGTCTTCTTGCCGTCTACGGTATAAGCCGTACATACGGGAATTTTCTTCAAATAAGAGAGTACGTCAAGCTTCGTGAGCGCAAGCTCTGTCGCGCCCTGCATCTCTACGCCGTATTTGGAAGCTACCACGTCAAACGCGCCTACTCTTCTGGGTCTTCCCGTAGCCGCGCCGTACTCGCCGCCCGCCTGACGGAGTTCTTCTGCCTCATCGCCGAACATCTCAACGGTAAAAGGTCCTTCGCCTACGCAGGTGCTGTATGCTTTCATAATACCGAATACGTTGTCAAGCTGGTATTTGGGTATACCCGCGCCGATAGGAGCGTATGCCGCAATCGTATTGGAAGAAGAAGTATAAGGATTGATACCGAAGTCGATATCTCTCAATACGCCGAGCTGAGCTTCGAATACGACCTTCTTGCCAGCCTTGAGACACTCGTCGAGATATTCTCCCGTATTGCATACGAAAGGCTTGAGTTTGTCGCCGTACTCCTTGAGCCACTTCATAATTTCTTCTACTTCTATCTTATCGGAACCGTAAGCCTTTTCTATAAAGAGGTTTTTCCATTCTACTATGCTCTCGATACGCTTTCTCAAAGCCTCGGGATAGAACAAATCTCCCATCATAATGACTTTTTTGAGGTACTTATCACCGTATACGGGCGCGATACCTCTTCTCGTCGAACCGTACTTGGCGTCGCCCAGTCTGTCTTCTTCGAGACAATCCTGTCTTACGTGGTAAGGCATACAGATAACCGCTCTGGAGCTGATTTTGAGATTTTCGGGAGTAATCTTTACGCCCTTTTCCGTCAATCTGCCCATTTCGCCGACAAGGTGCTGCATATCTATTACCATACCGTTGCCCATTACGTTGACTACTTCGGGACGAAGAATACCCGAAGGAATAAGGTTGAGAATAAACTTGCCCAAATGATTGATTACGGTATGTCCTGCGTTGTTACCGCCCTGATACCTTACGACAACGTCGTAATCGCTGGACACAAGGTCTACCATTCTGCCTTTGCCTTCGTCGCCCCAGTTGATTCCTACAATTGCTGTTAACATCGTTATCTCCTTTAACTTTTGAATATTATATAAATTTATTTTATCGTGTTTGTGTAGCGGTGCGCGTCTGCACCTCTTAGTCTTTAGCCGTATTCAAACCGTTTTGTAGTTATTATCGGTTTGCCTACGCCTTGCATACTGCGCCTATTGATTGCCGCCTCAACGCATACCGCATAATCGGTTTTCTCTCGTCAGACAATTGTTGTTATTTTTTATTGTCAAAACGGTTGAGAAACTCTTTTGCTCTGTCCTTTTCTCTCTGTATAAAGCCCTTTGTCTCTTTGAACAATGCCTTGAACGCTTCTATCTCCACGCGCATAAATGCCATTATAGGGATTATGCACAGCATAATGATTACGAGTTTTACCACCATATCGGGATAGAGCGATACGAGCGTAAACATTTCGCTGAGGAAAGGATTGCTTACCGCAAAAACGAACGCTACGAACAAAAGCGCAAGCATAAATATCTTGTCTTTCGTGTAAGGCATACATACCTGTACAAGAACTATGAAAGATACGCTCGCCGTGATATAAACGCTCATCGTGGATATCTGAGGACTTACGTCAAAACCGATATCGTTGTAAATCCAACATATCAGCGTTATAGCAAACGCTACGGTAAGTCCCGCCGGCAACGCTCGCTTGAATACCTTACTCAGGAAGTTGCCTTTTACGCGTCTGTCGTTAGGCTCGAGCGCGAGGATGAACGAAGGAATACCTACGAACAAAGTGTTTATCAACGTGAGCTGTATAGGCTCGAAAGGATACGTCGAAAGCTGGAATATAATAAGCAACAACGACAGTACCGCGCTGAACGTAGTTTTTACGAGGAAGAGCGAAGCCGCCCTCTCGATGTTGTTGATAACTCTTCTTCCCTCTGCCACTACGCTCGGCAAAGCCGAGAAGTCGCTGTCGAGAAGTACAAGCTGGGATACGTTACGGCTTGCGTCCGAACCGCTTGCCATTGCTATCGAACAGTCCGCTTCCTTGAGTGCCATTACGTCGTTGACGCCGTCTCCCGTCATACCTACGGTGTGACCGTGCGCCTTAAGCGCAGCAATAAGTTCCTTTTTCTGCGATGGAGAAACTCTTCCGAATACGGTATACTTCTCTGCCGCTTCGTAAATCTTGTCGGGAGTGTCCAAATCCACGGACGCGTCCACATACTTTTCTGCATTTTTAAGTCCCGCTCTTTCCGCTACCTTGGAAACCGTCAAAGGATTGTCTCCCGAGATAACCTTGAGCTGAACGCCCTGTTTTTCAAAATAATCGAAGGTAGCTTTCGCGGTGCTTCTTATCTTGTCGCTCAAAACGATAAGCGCGATTATCTTCATCTTTTCGGTAGACATATCGCCGTCTTTGAGCGTTTCGCTTGTCTTGACGAGCACGAGCACTCTGAAGCCCTGAGAAGCGTATTCCTTGACGTCGCGGTCAACCATATAATATCTGTCTTTGAGTACGAATTCGGGCGCGCCTACAATATACGTACCTGCGTCCTTAAAACTTGCTCCGCTCCACTTTCTTGCCGACGAGAAAGGCATAAGCTTCAGTACTTCGTATCTCTCGTTTGACGAGAAGTAATGTGCGCAGGCCTCGAAAGTCGCGTTGTTTTGTCCGAGCGCGCTTACAAGATTTGCCATTATATCGTCTACCGAGCCGAGACGAGAAGAATATACGTGTACGTTTTCGACCTGCATCGTACCCTCGGTAATCGTACCCGTCTTGTCGAGACACAGCGTGTCTACTCTCGCAAGCGTTTCTATCGAGTACAAATCCTGTACGAGCGTACGTCTTTTTGCAAGACGAATAATACCCAAAGCCAGCGCGATTGACGTGAGCATTACCAGACCTTCGGGTATCATACCTATTACCGATGAAACGGTAGCGGTAACGGCACTCGAAACGCTGGTAGCGTACGTCATATTAGTCTTGAACATCAATATTCCGAGAGGGAAAATGATAATCGTCGCGATACGAATAATCCAGTTGATGGAGCGCATAAGTTCGGATTTTGACTTTTTGAACTTCTTTGCTTCGCTCATAAGCTTGGAAGCATAGGTGTCGTCTCCTACCGCGATAACTCTTGCCTTGCACGTACCCGACTGCACAAAACTACCCGACATCATTCTGTCGCCGTTTTGTTTATGGATATCGTCCTGTTCACCCGTAAGAAGCGATTCGTTGACTTCGCATTCTCCGTCGACGACGATACAGTCCGTAGGTATCTGACTTCCTTGTTTGAGAATTATTACGTCGTCGATTACAATCTCGCTTGTGGGCAAACTGACCTTCTCCCCGCTTCTCATAACTTCGATAGACGGCGCGGATACAAGCGACAGCTTGTCGAGTGCGACTTTTGAACGTATCTCTTGCACTATACCTATTACGAGGTTGACGATTGCGATTATCGCAAACAACATATTCTTAACCTGTCCGTTGAAGATGAGTATCATCGCGGCAAGGAATACGTTGACGATATTAAACAGCGTGAATATGTTGGTGGTAAATATCTTGAGATAGGATTTTGAGATTGCGTCGGACTTGAAGTTGACCATATTGCGCAATACTCTTTCTTCTACTTGCTCTTTGTCGAGACCCACATTAGGGTCGGCATATACGTTGACAAAAGGCGTATCCTTGAGAGCTTTAGCCTTTTCCTTGTTTACGGCTCGCAAATCCTTATAGAGATTTTTGCGTTTTTTGCTCGTTTTTATCTTGGGCTGTTTTGCCTTCTTCTGTTTTTTATCCTCTTCTTTTTTGTCGTTTTGCTCGTCGATTTTTTTCATTTCGAGCGCAAAATTACTCTCGAAAGAAACTTCTCTCTCTTCTTCTGCCTGATTGTCGCCGTCTTTTTTGCCTTTTGACTTTTTGACGGCTATGGTCTTGACTTCAAGAGTTTTTTCGGATTGAATTTTTTCGTGACTTTTCTTTGAATACTTGACATTTTTAGACTTGGTCTTTTTGTCTGCGTGTTTTTCCTGTGCATTTTCTACGTCGGCAATTTCCTGCGCATCTTCGACCTTAGACAGGGAGTCTTCCTTGTCCTTCAACTGAGCGGGGCCTTTATCCTGTTTTGACAAAGCGGAAATTACTTTGCCGCCAGATTTGCCGTCCCCCCTATCTTTTGCCAAAACGTCTGACGCACTCAAATCGGCAAGGCTTTCGGGGATATCCGCAAGCATCTCGCCCTGCGATTTTTTAGATGCACTCTTTCTGTTTCCGGAAGGTCCCGTACTTCTGCCCTGAGACTTAACCGTCTGCACAGGCTCGACGTCCGAAAGAGTAAGCTGCTCGTTTTGACTGTCCTTTTTAGATTTTCCTGCCATCGAAGTATCCTTATAACTCAAAAATATAGCTTAATCAAAGCAACTAAATAATATCACAGCAAGCCGTAATTGTCAATTATATTTATATTATTACACAGGCGCAAAATAATAATCATTATTCACATTAAATACACATAAAACGATTCTGCAAAAACAAATCGTCATTTTCTAATTTAATAATTTCGTATTCAACATTTGTATTCGTTTTTTTATTCAACGCGGCAAACCTTTATGCCCTCAATATTACGGCAATCAGCATTGCTGTAACCAACATTCTTGTCACGACTTTGTGCAACTATCAACCCGTCAATCATTTCAAGCCGCATATCTTTCCGCATCGAACATAACAGTATAATCCCTCTCGCTCCTAATCTTACACGTCAAACTTTTACGCGTTCAATCTCCTTGTATCCTTAAACTACAAAAACTCCTCTAATCACAAGGAATTGATAAAGTTTACAATTTGAACGCTGTTCAGTTTTATTTATGTATTATAGGCACTGAACGCATAGTCACGCATTTGCAATTACATCCTTAATCAAACCGACAAAACAGCCTTTTGAAAGCGCATATTTAAAGCTTTTAATATCCGATTTACTCCCCCGACTATCGCACTTATTCTGTCAAGGTCCAACCAACGCATAGGCTTCGAAACATTTCGGAAGATAATGAAGATAATTTAGTTATATAATCAAAAAAAACAATGCTTTCTATTTAAAGAGATATAAATGTCTGCCTTTGTAATTACAGCTCAAATTTTTGTTTGAATATGAGTTTTAACTCATATTAAGCATTGTGTTGCTATATTCACTTTATACTTTTGAACTCATCTCTTGTTGCAGCGTGTGCCAAAATATTTATATACAATTATCCCCGTACCCCCGCGTCAATCAGCAATCTTCAAATTTTGGCAAACTTGGCTCATATAAATAAACACCTTACCCCGTTGACAACAAACAATTAATCCTATCATTAAAAATAACGATTTGAACATTGTTCAGTTTATGAATTATACTTAGTCGGGTATTGATATATCTTAAATGTTTTACACCTTTGCTACCGCATACAAAATGATACATTGTTCAATTTTAATTTAAAGCGATACGCAAAAACAATCCCCTATTACACTTCTCCCATTTTAACAAGTCAATCCTCACACCGGCATCAATTGAATAATTACTACAAGTCTATAACCCCCACACTCTATAACTTGATACACATCTATTTTTATTCAAATACTTTTTGTCAAATACAAAAGCCGCTTTTCATAGATAGAAAAAACGGCTTTGTTATGAACATTATGAATATAATGATTATAAAATGATTTCAACAAAATAAATTAGACCTTCAGAATAAAACCTCATCAGATTGACGCGATTAGGTTTAAAAAATTTTTATAGTACAAATATATCTTGCTTATTTATCACTCTTTTTCTTCTCGAGCCCTATTCTTCTGGCAGTAGATTTAACAAACAATTCTTTTAAAGTTTTATCGTCATTATCCTCAACTGCCTTTTTCAAAAGCGAAAGCTGATTTTCAAAAGACGTTATGGAATGCAAAAGGTTTTGCTTATTACCCATAAAAAGTTCGCTCCACAAGTCCTCGTTTATATTTGCTATTCTCGTCAAATCTCTGTAGCTGTCTCCTATATAGCTTACAGTCTCACTATCCTCATCGTCACTGTTGATTAAGGATACCGCTATCGCGTGCGGAAGCTGCGAAGTGTATGCTATAACTTTATCGTGAGTAGCCGCGTCGGTAATGCGTACGTTGCCGAAACCTATATCTTTGACAAGTTTAGTCATTCTGCAAATTGCTTCTTCCGATGTATTTTCTGTCTTGACTACAAGGAAGTTTGCACCTTGCAATACCTTATCGTCCGCATATTTAAAGCCGCGCTTTTCTCTGCCTGCCATAGGATGACAGAACAAAAACTCGCAACCGTCAGGCACATTCGCATTGATTTTATCGACAAACATACTCTTTATGCCC
The DNA here is from genome assembly GCA_949290515.1 of uncultured Christensenella sp. GTDB lineage: Bacteria > Bacillota > Clostridia > Christensenellales > UBA3700 > RACS-045. The sequence continues at coordinate 19,178 of CASERZ010000014.1, read as the reverse complement.
GCAACGTCGCTTATCAGACAACCTTTTTTGATATACTTGCCGTATTTTTCCAGATAGTCTATGATTTGATTGGGATAAAGCGCGATGATGATAATATCGCTTTTTTCAAAAAACTTTTCGGGAGTATGCGCGCCCTCTTTTATCGCACCCGCTTGCAAAGCAAGGTCAAGCCCTTCTTTAGACCTGTTTACTCCGTAAACGGTATAGCCTTTTTTGGACAGCGCGATTGCATACGAGCCGCCTACGACGCCAAGTCCGACTATTGTTATTACTTTATCCTCTTTCATATTTACCTCGTATTGCGACGGATTGTCTTTATCAATTTTTACGGGATTAAGCACCGCCGCGCAATATATTAATACCGTTTTATGATTGCTTCGACTATCGTTTATGTCTTGTCATTTTTAAGCAACATTCCCACGGCTTCCACGTAGCCGTCTATGCCTTTACCGACAATCTGTCCGATACAAGCGGGAGCTGTTACGGAAACGTGTCTGAATGCCTCTCTCTCGTCGATTTTTGAGATATGCACCTCGACTACGGGCAACGGCGCAATCGCCTTTATTGCGTCGAAAAGCGCATAGCTGTAATGCGTATACGCACCGGGATTTATTACAATTCCGTCAAATTTGTCAAAATAGCACTTGTGCAGACAATCTACAAGCGCGCCCTCGCAGTTAGATTGATAAAACGACAACTCTGCGCCCGAATTCTTGCACTTATCTGCAATATATTTGCACATTCCGGCATAATCCATAGTGCCGTATATGTTTTTTTCGCGTATTCCCAGCATATTTAGGTTTACGCCGTTGACAATCATAATTTTTTTCATATATACCTCATTAATTTACTACCGCATTGCCTATTTTGCATCAAAATTCTTTTTTTAGAATTTTTGCAATACCGAATATACAATACTCTGTGCTATTTTATCCCGTCAGCCGTTTTAACTCAATACAAAACCGACTTAGGCAAATTAAAACATATACTTTATTTAATTACATTGACAATATCTTTTACGGTCTTGTAAATATCGTACTCGTAACTCTTTACAGCAACGTCGCAAGTCGCATAATACCTGTCTTTACGCGCTTCGTATATACTCACGAGTTTTTCTTTGCCGTCTTTGAGAAGGGGGCGCGTGTCGGTATTGATACCGTTGAGAATATCTTCGATATTTCTCTCGATAAGCACTATAATACCGCTGAGCTTCATCGCACTGACGTTTTCGTCTTTGAGTATCGCGCCGCCGCCTGTGGCAACCACTATATTCTTGCGTAGCGACAACTCGTACATTGCCTTAGATTCCCACTTTCTGAATACGTGTTCACCCTCGGCAAAAAGCTGCTTTACCGTACGTCCCGATATCTTCTCTATGTACTCGTCTGCGTCTATGAATTCCCAGCCCAAAGTACGCGCTACGCGCTTGCCTTTGACCGTTTTCCCGCACGACATAATGCCCGTAAGATAGATATTGCCACCGTTTTTCTGAAAGTATTCTTTCATAAGCGCGTTGTAAATATCTACATAAAGCTCTTTGTCGGTAATTTTCTTTTGCCATATCTCCTGCGACTTCATTGCCTGCGCGACAAGCATATACAGTCCGCCTACGGCTTTTTTACCCAGCCTTACAGCCGCTTTGAGAAGCTCGGTATATACGGGATTGTAGACTATGTCTACAACCGTATCGAAATTTGCTATTACGTTTTCGCTTACGGGGCAATTGTCAACGTTGGGATACATACCCACGGGAGTTGTATTGACCAGTACGTCTCCTTTAAAGCTTTCAAGCGCTGAATAAGTCATATATCCTTCTTCTGAAGTATCTTTTCGCGTAACCACAATCACTTTTTTAGCACCGCGCTTTTTGAGGATATAGCATACAGATTTGCTTGCGCCGCCGCTTCCTAGTACGACGAAAACTTTGTCTTTTATCGCAACGTCATTATGAATTAATAGACTTTCAAAGCCGAAAGGGTCGGTATTAAAACCGTACATATCTCCGCCTTGATTGACCACAGTATTGACCGCGCCTATCTCCTTAGCTTCATCCGACGTACCCTGTAAATACTTGAGTACTTTTTCTTTATAAGGTACAGTGACGTTAAAACCGTCATACTCTTTAAGCAAACCGCTGCAATCTCCCAGCATATCCTCCATAGGTATCTGAGTAATTACGTAAGTTGAGTCCTGCTTGTAGTAATCAAAATAACGTTTATGTATCTGAGGCGACATAGAATGAGTAAGTTTTTCGCCTATAACGCAATATTTCATCTTTTCACTTCCTTAATATTATCAATCTCTGCTGTTGATATTGCCTTTTTTATACTCTCCCACTACTTCGAAAAACGTCGATATCGACTTGACGTAGCCTAGTGCCTCATTGAGTTTTGGAGAATTGCACGCATACTCGAGGTCTGTATAAAAATAATAAGTCTCGGGCGCGTTTTCCACGGGGCGCGATTCGATATTGAGCAAATTTATATCGTTTTTAGCAAAGTATTTAAGCGCGTTAAACAGCGCACCGGGCTGAGAATTGAGCGCAAATACAATACTTGTTTTATCATTGTTTTCGTCTTCTATCATATACTTAGATACGACAATAAATCTCGTACAGTTGCACGATTGCGACTGAATATTTTCTTCGATAACGTCGAGATTGTAAAGCTTTGCGTTTATCTTGGACGCAATTGCCGCTTTCGTAACATCTCCCGTCTCGGCTACGAGTTTTGCCGACGATGCGGTGGATTTGTAAGGCACTATCTTCCACTTGCCTTCAGACAAAAATTCGTCGCATTGCGTGATTGCTTGATGATGCGAATACACTTCCTTTATATCCTTAAGCTTCGCGCCTTTGACGCCCAAAAGACAATGATTTATGCTTACCCATTGTTCTCCCGCGATAAAATAATCGTACTTTCTCAACAAATCGTAAACTTCGGTTATTGCACCTGTCGACGAATTTTCGATAGGCACTACACCGTATTCGATTTCACCGCACTTAATCGCTTTGAACACGTCCTCGAAAGTAGGATAACTTTTGCCGTCATTATTGCCGAAAAAGTCAATCATTGCCTTTTCGGAGTTGCTTCCCTTGTCTCCGTAAAAACCTTTTCGCGCACTCTTGTCGAGAGGCAGTCTCTTGTATTTGTCAAGTACGGATTTATATGATATTTTACTGTTTTGCAAGTCCTTGCTGAGCGTCATCATCTCGTTCATCAACTGTTTTACGTAAGGCGCGTAAGCCTTATCCTCGAGATTGTCTACCGCCTTTTGCAAAACTTCAGCCTCTCTTGACGTTTTCAATACGCCCGTATTGTGCGTTTTTTTGTATTCGGCTACGCCGAGCACAACGCCCATTCTCTTTTCGAAAAGCCCTACGATTTGCTTATCTATTTCGTCAATTCTTTCTCTTAATTTTTTCAGTTCTTCCATTTTTCTCCTGCCTGAGCAAACTCAAAAGTCTTCTTTTGCTAATTAATTTATCACAGCAAATCGTACAATGCGATAGCGCATACCGCCTCGATTACGGGCACGGCTCTTACGACTATACAGCTGTCGTGTCTTCCCTTAAGTGACAGCACTGTATTTTCTTTAGCTGCTACGTCTATAGTGTTTTGTTGTTTAAAAATCGAAGGCGTAGGCTTGATTGCCACATTAAAGACTATCGGCATACCCGTAGAAAGTCCGCCCAGTATTCCGCCGTTGTTGTTGGTAGAAGTTACGACTTTATCACCCTCGTATCTGAAAGGGTCGTTTGCTTCGCTGCCGTACATTTTCGTAAGGCCGTAGCCTTTGCCGAATTGCACGCCCTTGACCGCGGGTACGCTGAACAAAAGGCTCGCGATGTGCGATTCAATACTGTCAAAGAAAGGCTCTCCTATACCGCCCTTCAGTCCTACCGCCGCGCATTCGATAACACCGCCTACGCTGTCGCCCTCTTCACGTGCGGAAAGTATTGTTTTGCGCATACTCTCAAACAAACTCTCGTCGATAAGAGGCAAGGTCTTATGCGTCAATGCCCTAAGTTCTTGCGAATTGATATTCACTCCGAAAGGCTTGTCCTCTATATCCTTTATCGACAGGATATGCGCACCTATCTCTACACCTTTTTGTCTTAAAAGCTGCTTACATACCGCGCCGGCAAAAACAAGCGTTGCGGTAAGTCTGCCCGAGGAGTGTCCTCCTCCTCTGTAATCGTTATTACCGCCGCTCTTCAGATAGTATCCGTAATCGCTGTGTCCGGGTCTGAATACGCTCTTGAGCTGAGAATAATCCGAAGACTTGGTATTGGTATTTCGAATAATACCGCAAAGAGGAGTAGCCGTAGTCTTATCGTCAAAATATCCGCTGACGATTTCTACTTTGTCCCCCTCTTTTCTGGGCGTGGAAAACTCACCGCCGTTGGGAGCGCGGCGCGCCATTTCTCTCTCTATCTCTGCCATATCGAGCTTTACGCCCGCGGGAAGATTGTCGATAACGACACCCATTGCCTCGCTGTGCGATTCTCCGAAAACCGTTAATTTGATTTTATTGCCCCAAACAGTGCTCATACTGCCTCCTCTTTTATCTCTCCGCCGAGTTTGGAATATACCTCGTAAAAATCGGGGTAAGATTTAGACACGCATTCCGCATCTTTTATCCTGACTTCGCTCTCGCATACGGTAGCCGCAATTGCGAGCGTCATTGCCATTCTGTGGTCTTTGTGCGAATCGACCTCTCCGCCTTTGAGCTTGTATACTCCGTCGATAACTATCGTTTCGTCACATTCTTCTATATTTGCACCCAGCTTTTTAAGCTCTTCTACGGTTGCCTGAAGTCTGTCGCATTCTTTTATCCTCAGTCGCGATACGTTGACAATCTGCGTCTTGCCTATTCGCAAACAGCACGCCAGCGCGAATACGGGGATTATGTCGGGACAGTTTCCGCCGTCGAATATAAGAGTTTCGTCGGGTGAAGCGTCTTTGAGTTTTTGTAAAAACTCCGTTATGACCTTATCCCCTTGCAAAGACTCTTTGTTGAGTCCTATTATATCCACACAGCTTCCCAGATAATTCGCTACCTCGAAGAAAGCCGCCTGCGAGTAATCTCCCTCAACGTAACTGTCGTGATTGAGATATCGCTGATTGCCTTTGACATACAGCACGTTTCCTTCTTTCTGAACGTCTATACCGTAATTTTTAAGCGCGCACAACGTCAAATCGAGATAACCCGAAGATTGAAGATTACCCTCTATGAAAATTCTGCTGTCGCCTTGAAGAAGAGGGAGCGCAAACAAAAGTCCCGATATAAACTGCGAGCTTACTCCGCCGTCGATATAAAAATCTCCGCTCTTCAATTCTCCCTGTACGCTCAAATCGAGAAAATTGTCGGCATTGTCCGCGCTGTTGTCGATATACTCTATACCTTGACCCAGGCATATATCGCGGTAAATCTCCATAGGTCTTTTGCCGAGTTTTCCCTTGCCGACAAATTCATTCTTTCCGCTGTTGAGTACAAGTGCGAGAGGAAGTAAAAACCGCAAAGTCGAACCCGACTCGTTGCACTCGAATACGATATATGACGTGCGCTTTTCTGCGTGTCCGTCTACCTCGATATTGTCGGGATTATCCTTAATATACGCGCCGAGCGAGCGCATACAGCTTATGGTCGCAATTATATCGTCGCTGTAAGCTATGTTGGCAATTCTGCTCTTTCCCTCTGCAAGCGAAGCACAGATAATCTCTCTGTGAGCCATACTCTTGGACGGAGGAACGGCTACTTTGCCCGAAAGTTTTTTGGGGGTAATTACAATATTCATACTCGCCTCACTTCAAGAAAAATTCCGCGTTTGTAGGATACGTAAAGCTCTCGCCTATTTCTTTCAAAAGTACGACAAAAAGCTTTTTGCCCATATTCTTTTTATCGTTGAGCATAGCGGATATAAGCCCTTTCGCGGGAGTAGGGTCACTTGTAGGCAAGCCGTAATTTTTGAGGATATTTTCTATCCTCTCGGCGCAGCCCTTTTTTGTCAAACCCAGCTTTTCGCTTATTTTCGTGATAAATACCATACCTATCGCAACTGCCTGTCCGTGGGTATAGCCTTGGAATTTATAATACTTTTCAATAGCGTGTCCGTAGGTGTGTCCGAAGTTGAGGAGCATTCTCTCTCCAGTATCCCTCTCGTCCACCTCTACGACTTTGCGCTTGATATCGCAACAGGTATAGACTATATCCTCGACCTTTTGCATAAATTCATCTCTCGACTTAATACCCTCGAGAGTTTCAAAAAGCGCTTTGTCCTTTATACAGCCGTATTTGATAATCTCCGCCATACCGTCGATATAGAATCGGTCAGGCAAATCGTACAGCACGTCGGTATCTATAAATACCAGCTTGGGCTGATAAAAACTACCTACAAGATTCTTACCCTCGGGCAAATCCACCGCGACTTTACCGCCGACCGAGCTGTCTACCTGTGCAAGCAATGACGTAGGCACTTGCACGAAAGGTACGCCCCTCAAATACGTAGATGCCACAAAACCGCCGAGGTCTCCTATCACGCCGCCGCCCAAGGTGACAATCAAATCTTTGCGCGTGAGATTAAACTCGAGCATAGACGAATAAAGCGGTTCAATCGACTTGATACTCTTAGTCGGCTCTCCCGCCTCGAGTACGTGAAGCTTACACTCGTAACCCTTTTCAAGCAGGCTGTCAATCACCGTATTGGCAAAAATCGGCGCGACGTTGGTATCGCTGATAACAAAGATTTTGCCTCCGTCGCTCTTGACGTAATCACCTATTTTATCGAGAATTTTACTGCCTATGATTATGTCGTAACTGTTTTCGCCCAGATTTACTCTCAAAGATTTCATTTTTACCTCTTAAAGCCGCGCGCCGCGCGTGCAAAGCAACGCATAATCAATGCGTTTTATATTATTATATTACTATAAAAAAGATGACTTTTCAAGTATATATAAAATATTTAGGCGTTATTAAAGGGTGTTTTGAAAGATTTTTTATTGATTTTACTTATTAAATCAAAGCTTATCGGACTTATCCTCTTCTTCCTTAAAATCCGAATAATCCCACAGTTTTTCCTTTCCGTTCACGTTTTCGCTGTTTTGCAAGCTCTCATATCCAAAAGCCTCATCTTCATTATCTTCAGAGTTTAAGTCGCCAAATTTCAAGTCTTCCTCACTATTCAAGCTCTCTTGCATAGCAAGAGGTAACAGCTTTTTGCGATATGCAATCATCATACATATAAAGCAATAAGTCCCGCCTATAACCCAGCTTGCCGTAGGTGCCCAATACATACCGTCTATTCCCCATTTGTAATCGAAAAGATAGGAAAACGCTATGCGGAAAACAATCGACGTAAAGGTGGATATTACGAAAGTTTTCAAAAGTCCTATGCCCTTGAATACGCCTTGACTCTGCACGATAATACACATAAGAAAATATCCCCAGCCTATCGCGACGGTATAACCCGTACCCGCGGAAATAACTTCGGGATTATCGTCAAAGAGCGAAACCATCCATTTTGCGCAAAGCACGGTAAAAGCTGTCGCGACTACGCTGTAAACAGCCACGAATATCCAGCTTGCCTTATACCCCTCTATCACGCGCTTATACTTATGCGCGCCGTAATTCTGCGCCGTGTAGGTAGTCAGCGCATTGACGTAACCTCGCATAGGCGTCTGCAACAACGAATCGAGGCGCGTGCCTATGTTTATACCCGCCACCGAGTTGAGAGGATAGGTATTGACCAGTCCTTGAATTGCAATTCTTCCCACGTACACGAATACTTGCTGTATGGACATAGAGAGCGAATAGGACGTTATTTCCATAACTATTTTCTTATCGATACGTATATCCTTGATAGTCATTTTGAGAAGAGAATATTTTTTGTTTGTGTATATGATACACAACACGGATGACAACACCTGCGCAAGTACGGTAGCAAAAGCAGTACCCTCTACGCCCCACTTGAATACCACGACAAAGAGAATATCCAGTACGGCATTGAAAGCTACGGACACAAACAAAAACATAAGCGGCGTAAAAGAGTCGCCTATCGCGCGTATTGCGAAACAATAAAAGTTGTAAAGATAAGTGAAAATCGCGCCCGCAAAGACTATCTTCAAGTAGTTATCGGTATCAGTAAGAATACTTTCTTTAGTGTTGAGAAGTCTCAAAAAAGGCTTGGAAAACGCTATGCTCGCGACGCTCAAAACAAGAGTAAATATAAGTCCTATTGCAAGAGCCGTACTCATCGTATGGCGCACTTTCTCATCTTCGTTTGCGCCGTAATACCTCGACATAACGACGCCGCCGCCCATAGCGAAACCTATAAGCAAAAACACTACGATATTCATTACGGGAGCAGCCGAGCCGAGTGCAGCCAAAGCGTCCGTGCTGATAAATCTGCCCGCGATAATACTGTCGATAGCATTATAAAGCTGTTGACAAAAATCGCCTATTATCAAAGGCACGGAAAACTTAAGTATAGAACTGAAAGGCTTGCCCTCTCGAAGCATATTTTTTGCGTTGATATGTGCGTGCATACTATACCTATAATATACGCCAAAAGAATATTTTTGTTAAACGAAAACACGCGTCATTTATAATAAAAACTAAAAAGCGGACTTTTGCCCGCTTTTTGTTTTTAAGTGCGCATTAACCGTCAATTACTTTGTTTCATATTTCTGTTGATTGCCGATACGAGTGCCTTGACGCTCGCTTCGATAATATCGTTGTGAATACCCACGCCCCATACGATTTTGCCAGTCTTGTTGTCCTCGATACATACGTATGCAGCCGCTTGCGATTGCGATGTCTTGGAGAGTGCGTGCTCTTGGTATTCGACTATATGATAGTCTACGTCGATAGCCTTTTTCAAAGCGTTGCTGACCGCGTCGAGTCTGCCGTTGCCGTGTGCCTCGGACGTGAAAGTCTTGCCGTTGTACTCAACGGTAACCGTAGTGTCGATACCGTCAATCTGCTTGTAGTGATGCTCTATGATATTCAGAGGCTTGTCGATATTGACATAGTTATCCTCGAATACCTTGTATACCTCGGAGGGTTTGAGTTCCTTGTGAGCGTGGTCGGATACGCTCTTTACCTCGTAGCCGAAAGTCTCGCGCATCTTCATAGGAAGTACTACGCCGAATTGCTGTTCCATTAAGAAACCTATTCCGCCCTTGCCCGACTGGCTGTTGATTCTTATTACGTCGCCCTCGTACTCTCTGCCGATATCCTTGGGGTCGATAGGAAGATAAGGCACTGTCCAGTGGTCGGGGTGCTTTGCCGTGCGCCATTTCATACCCTTTGCAATTGCGTCCTGGTGCGAACCGGAGAATGCTGCAAATACCAATCTTCCAGAATAGGGCTGTCTTTCGTAGACTTTCATACCCGTAACCTTTTCGTACTCCTCTACGATTGCGGGAATATCCGAAAAATCGAGACCGGGGTCGATACCGTGCGAATACATATTGAGCGCGAGAGTGATTATATCCACATTACCCGTACGCTCGCCGTTGCCGAACAAAGTTCCCTCTATTCTGTCTCCGCCTGCCAAAATACCCAGCTCACTGTCTGCAATCGCACAACCTCTGTCATTGTGAGGGTGCAAGGATATAATGAGGTTTTGTCTGTCAATCAGGCTCTTGCACATATACTCGACCTGACTTGCATAGACGTGAGGCATAGACATAGATACCGTTACGGGCAAGTTGATAATGACTTTCTTTTCGGGGGTAGGTTGCCAGATTTTGATAACCTCGTTACAAATATCTCTCGCAAACTCCATTTCCGTACCCGTAAAAGACTCGGGAGAATACTCGAACAAATACTCTCCTTCTGCCTTAGCAGCATATTCCATACAGAGCTTTGCTCCGAATTTTGCAATGTCTATAATCTCTTCCTTGGACTTTTTGAATACCTGTTCACGCTGAGCGTAAGACGTAGAATTGTAAAGGTGCACAACAGCCCTCTTGACGCCCTTCAAAGCCTCAAAAGTCTTTGCGATAATATGCTCTCTAGACTGCGTAAGTACCTGTATCGTTACGTCATCGGGGATAAGATTTTTTTCAATCAAAGTCCTGACAAACGTATATTCTGTCTCGCTCGCAGCGGGAAAACCTACTTCTATCTCCTTAAATCCTACCTTACAAAGGAAAGTGAAAAACTCCAGCTTCTGCTCGAGACTCATAGGTACAACCAATGCCTGGTTGCCGTCTCTCAAATCGACACTGCACCATACGGGAGCTTTGTCGATGTACTCTTTTTTCGTCCAGTCGTTGCACTCAAAGGGAGGCATATAATATCCTCTCGTGTACTTGTCAAAGTTTTTCATATTTATCTCCTTTTAAAATTATTATCTTTTTATCTTAGCACCTAATAAAAAAGTCCCTTGCAAACAGCAAGAGACGAAACTTATCCGTGGTACCACTCTTTTTCGTATCTACGGCCAACACCGATTTACGATACCTTGACGCTATAACGGGCTTACCCGACACTCTCTTACTATGTTTGGGAGAGGCGACTCAAAGGCGAGTTGGCTTATCTGTCCCGTTGTCTCACACCTACCGACAACTCTCTGCAAAGACTTCAAAGTTAGTATTCCTTGTCGTAGTCTTTAGATATTATGGATATATTCTATAACATTAATTTTCTTTTGTCAAGCATTTTTTTGCGACCGCATATATCAGCACATATTTGCGATTTTGCGCAAGCAGTTACACTCGGTCACGTACGGCAAGTACGCTCCGCTCGTGAACTCTCTTCAAAATCGCAACTCTGCACTAATCTCTGCGGTCGCAAGACATTTAATTTTGCTAGTTTGGAAAAAGCAAAAATCGCACCACTCTCCGCGCTCGCGTTCGCTCACCTCGACGAAATACCCACGCTTCCGAAGTGTCGAAAGCGTAAGGCAAAATGTCGGGTTCGCTCCATACCGACCAAACGAAACGGTGTATATTCGACAAGCGAATAAAACCGTTTGTCGGTACTGTCTTTAACTCGCTAAAATATCTGCACTAATCTCTGCGGTCGCAGTAAACTTATTTTCTTATGGTCGCTCAAAACTTTTTGTATGATGTGAAAAGCCGACCTCTCGGGTCGGCTTGTTTTTCAGTTTAAGATTTTAATATTAAATATAAAGCATCTTTTTGTATAGTAACGACAAATATTTTATTCGCTTGTCGGGTTGCGAGTGTGGTGGTCGGCATAGAACGAACCGTAACTGCTTGCGAAATTGCTAAGGCGCGCCGCTATCGTTACCTAGTACGTGCAAGCGCAGAGATTAATCGTTACTAACCACCACGCGAGCGCGGAGAGTGGTGTGATTTTGTGAATTTTAAGAGAGTTCGCGAGGGCGCGTACTTGCCGTACGTAACCGAGCGTAACTGCTCGCGAAAATTCGCAAAGGCGCGCCGCTATACGCGCTCGCCTTATAGCGAATTTAGGATATCCAAAAGATAATCCATCGCCACATCCGCCTCGTCCGCCGTGGTGTTCAGGTGGCGGTAAACTTCCCTGTACTTGAAGATTGCGGATACGTCGTCGCTGTCAAAAAGTTTTGCTAGCGCTTTGTAATAGTTGGCACCCATTTTGTTTTCAAGGCTCTTGACTTTGATAGCCTCGTCCTTTGCGATTGCCTTGTGCTTTTCCATACTTGCTACGGCTTTCTGGATATGCTCGGTAATCTCGTAGAGAATACCGACAAGGCGTACCATATCGGAATTAGGGCTGATTTTGAAAAGGCGCATTTCGTCAACCGCCGTCTTTGCGTAGTCGAGAATTTCGTCAAGCTGACGGGACAGGTCGAATATGTCGTTACGCTCCATAGGCGTGATAAAGGTGCGGTTGAGTTCGTCGATAAGAATACGTCTTGCCATATCGCCTTCGTCTTCTATCTTGATTACCTCGTCACCGTATGCTTCGTGATTTTCTTCACCTACGCTGCTGCAATATTTGTAAAGTGCTTCCATACCTCTTTTGGTAATCTCGCACTGCTTTGCAAGCAAATCGAAAAAGTTTACTTTTTTTCTGAAAAGTTTCATATACTGCCCTCCGTCACACGAAAATTGCTCTCAATATCAAGCATATCACCGCACCTATTGCCATTGCAACAGGAAAAGTGAAAATCCAGCTGGAAAAAATCTTTTTAGCGCGTCCCCAGCGCACCGCGCTTATTCTGTCGGCTATACCTACGCCGACAATACTCGAAGAAACCACCTGACCCGTGCTTACGGGAATACCTGTAAACGAGCAAGTGAGCGCAACCGTAGCCGTCGAAAGCTGTGCGACGTACGACTGAAGCGTACCTACCCTGTATATTCTCTTGCCGACGGTATAGATAAGTTTGTACCCGCCGAACAAAAGTCCCGCCATTATTGCCACGGACAATACTGCAACAGTCCAGAAATCAAAGGTATAAGTCTGCGTGTCCTGCCCCTTGCATACGGCAAGAGCGAGAAGGTAAATACCCATAGATTTTTGCACGTTGTTGATAGATATGGAGGTACTCAGAAGCACTACGTTGAAGACCTGAGCCCCCTTAAAAAACTTCTTGACGCTTCTGTCCATTCTGTAACAAATAACGTGAAAAAGTTTGCTGAGCAAAAAGCCTACCGCCATACAAACCAGCGGTGTAGCAAATACCATAAGAATGATTTTGAGCCCTACCAAATTCCAGTTGATATTTCCAAAACCGAAACTGGCAAGACCCGCGCCTACCAGACCGCCGAGCAACGTATGCGAAGTACTGTTGGGTACCGAGGTAAGCACGCTTACCGTCGACCACGAAAGCGTAGCAAGCATAGTGGACAACAGGAAAATAAATCCCTCTTTTTCGCTTATGCCGACAAAAGCTTCTTCCTTGACGAGATTACCTACCGTGCGCGCAACGCTGTCGCTTTTGAGCAAGAAGCAAATTATAATCGGTGCGATAAGCTTTGTCAGACCCGATATAACGATTGCGTATTGAGGCTTAATGGCGCGTGTCGCAACGCAAGTGGCGACGGCGTTTGCTCCGTCGGAAAAACCCATATAAAACGTGTAGGCTATCGCCAATATGAAGATAACTACTATATATGCGTCCATACCGCCTCTTTATACAAAATACGGCAAAACCGACGCTTTGCCGAGTAATTTCGCTTATGATATAATATCTTACTATATAATATTATAATATTTCAATGCAAAATGCAATATCTTTTATGGATTTTTTATGTATGTTTATGTCGACTTTTTCTAAGGTATTATAATTTAAATTTATTACTTACGCTCTATATAAATAAAAATTGAGTATATTTTAACAAAATTATTTGATATTTTATTCATTATTCTATTTGCCATAAATTCCGTTTTATTCAAAAAACAGTATAATTTAAAGCTTATCTTCCAGGAAGTTTGCTATCGAATAAAACCTAGCTCAGTTGTAATAATCAAGCACTATCCGCTGAATCGTATTGTACTTTATATGGTAATTAATGACTACGTTCCCCTCTTCGTCAACAGTTTCTTCCCCATCTATCTCAGGAAGCTCGACATATGAGCCGGTACCATCCTCCTGTCCTTGCAATTTGAGATACAAGTCATTGAAAAAATTGCCTACTGCCGTCATAAAATCGTGTTCGTTCCACCAAGTTCTGCAATATTCATTCTCTATTCTGTATGCACTATGAGTGGGATATTTGAGGGTGTAATAGTTGGGGTCTACGTTGTAACATATAAAGGTAAAGAGAAATCCCATATTATCCAGATAAAAACTGTATTTCAGATAGGGGTCGCCGCTGTTAAGAAGCACGTATGCCGCAAGCGCGTTTGCCTCGTCCTCTCTCATTACGCCGTGAATATGTGCAAATTCGTGCGCTATAGTAGCCGCTTTTTCGACCATAGGCATATCCTTGTTATAGCCCGCTTCCGCCGTAGGTACAAACGATATACCCATTATTCCGAAACTAGCCATAATACCGCTGGAGATTACAGGTTTTGCCTTGGCGGTATAATCGAAATAATAATCGTCCGTAATCAGTCTTTCGTAAGCGTCGCGAATAACTTCCCTGAGCTGTTTGTCCGTATACGGACAAATCGCGCGACCGTCGGGATAGGTGCCGAGTTGCTCTACCGTCGAGTTGAAGTCCTCAATTGCGGCAACATAAGTATTTACCGCCGTCTGGGTATCGGTAGTAGCCGACTCATACACAGGTATAGGCGCACGCTCTCTGTTGTAAGCAAAGCCCGCGACAAACACGTATAAATTGGCTATCCAAACAGCGGCAATGCCTATAACGATAAGCACGCGACGCGAATACACTCCGTACTTCTTGCAAAACAGCACAATCGACGCTACGATACTGCCTATCACGCATATCACGCAGAGCGTGGCAAGCACTTCGAATACGTTGAAATTCACGACGGAATAAAACCTGCCTGCTACGCTTACGTAGGCATTGACCAAAGTCCTGCAAATTCTCTCGCACACCGCGCTATTAGTACGAAAAATCAGCAAAATACACAACCACAGTACAAGTACGCCCAAAGTCAACAGCATTACCAAAGTAGTGCCGCTGATTTTTGATTTTTTACTATCGGGCGCATTTGTCTGCACTGTTTTCTCTTGCACGTATTGCTCTTGTTCGCACTGTTGAATTTGCTCTTCCATATCTATATTTTAGCATAAAAGAATAACCGTTTTCAATAGCAAAAGCTTTTTTATATCTACCTTTTACGCTTTTCACAACAAAAGTATTACAAGCATATAATGCAACGGTACGCATACAGTACCTCGCCCTTTAGAGCAACGCAGTACATACCCGCTAAGGCAACTCTTGCGCTTTCGGGTAAAACACAAAGGAGATTTTTATGTTCTGTTATAATCATTATTTAAACAACAGCACAAACTTCAACAATCATTGTTACTCTTCGTGGAGCAGAACGAATTACGGCTGCGGCTGGTACTGCTGTCCCAACTGTTGTTATGCATTCGCAAACAACTCTGTAAGCACTCTGCCCGCTCCGGCACCCAACACCGCCGTACAGAATATCGCATATTTTACCAATCCGACAGCATCGGATATCGCGGAAAACGCAGTTATTCCCGTTAACCTTTCCAAACAAATCGGCAATGCGATTACCTCGAGCGGCACGGGCGTATTGCTCCAACCGGGCACGTATAAAGTTACGTATTCCCTGACCGGCAACTCTCAAACAACAGGCACATCGACCGTAGGCGTACAGCTCAACGGTACGACGCTGCCTTTGCTTTCTCAGTCCGAACAGGTGTCCGCCGCGGGCGACAACTACAATCTCTCGGCAAGCGGACTCATAAACGTTACTTCCGACAACAGCATACTCACGCTCAACAACCTCGGAGCAAACGCTCAGAATTTCTCCAACGTAAACCTCGTTGTGCAGAAAGTAGCCTAACTGTAAAATCACTCCGAAATAAATACGCCGTCCCACTTAGTGGGACGGTTTTTTGTTTAGTACTCCATTTGTGTATATGTTTCACCACTCTGTTTATCAACTTTGCTCTATAGTAATATTAACTGACTATTACTAACTCCGTGCGACCGCAGAGATTGGTGCAGAGTTGCGATTTTGAAGAGAATTCGTGAGGGAGCGTACTTGTCGTACGTGACTGAGCAATCGCAAATATGCGCCGATATATTACTAACTACGTGCGACCGCGGAGATTAGTGCAGATTTTTCTTTTTCGAGGTCGCCCGCAAAGGCGCGTACTTACCGTACGTAACTGCCGCGGGCGTACCGCTGACAAAAGGAAAAGATGTGCTGATATACGCGGTCGCTTATAAGAGGATGCACAAAACCCCACCCTTACCTTCGTTGACAATGCGTGTAACAGTCTTGCGGAGTTTTCCTCTGACGTCCTCGGGCATTGCCATAAGCTTGTTGTTCAAGCCTTCTTTGGCGATTACGTTGAGTGACTTTCCGAACATATTCGTATTCCAGATTTCCTGTCCGTCTTCGCCGAATTCGTCCAGCCAGGCGCGCAGATTGTCTTCACTCTGCATATCGCTGTTGATTACGGGATTGACTTCGGTTTCGACGTCAACGCGCATAATATGCATTGCAGGAGCGGACGCTTTGAGCTTTATGCCGTAGCGCGAGCCTTTTTTGACGATTTGAGGCTGCTGAAGCTGTAAGTCGTCGAGCGTAGGCGTAACTACTCCGTAGCCGTACTTTTCTACGTCCTCGAGAGCCTGCTTGACTTTATTGTACTTTTCTTTAGCTTCGGCAAACTCTTTGATATAAGCTACAAGCTGACATTCGTCTGCAATCTCTACTCCGCACTGCATAGAAAGCACTTTGTAGAAAAGTTCGGGACGGGGCGATGTCTTAATCATACACTTGCCTGTGCCGTAGTCTACAGATACCTGAGAATCTTTTTGCAAATATTCGTCATCCTCGAAAAGGCTGACAAGTCGCTTGTAATCCCCCATAACTTTCATATCGTTGACCACAGATACAACCTTGTCGATGATATGAGTAACGACTTCGCTGTTGCGAGGCAAAGCCTGCATCCACGTAGGCATATCTATATCAACGCTTCTCAAAGGGAATTGCAAGAGCACGCTTTCGAGAAGTTCTGTCATCTCCTGAGCGTTCATTTCCTGTACGTTTTTAAGAAGTACGGGTATGCCGTATTCGTCGGCAAGTCTGTCGCGAAGTCTTATGCTTTCGGTATCCTGAGGATGGCGGGAATTGAGGAGCATTACGAAAGGTTTGTCGAGCTCTTTCATCTCTCTCACTACTCTTCTCTCGGCTACTTCATATCCCTCTCTCGGCAAATCGAGAACAGAGCCGTCACTGGACACTAATACGCCGATAGTCGAATGGTCGGTGATTACCTTGCTTGTGCCGTATTCTGCCGCCTCGGTAAAAGGCATTTGCTCGTCGCTCCAAGGAGTATTTACAAGACGGTCGGAATCACCTTCTTCAAAGCCCTGTGCTCCCGCAAAGGGATAACCGACGCAATCGACAAGTCTTAACTTGGCTCTGCACTCGGGAGCAAGCTCGACTTCTACTCCGCCGTCGGGCACGAATTTGGGCTGAGTGGTCATTACAGTTTTGCCGTCTGCCGACTGAGGCAATTCGTCGATAATTCTCTCCTTATGGTAGTCCTCTTCGAGATTAGGCAATACCATAGTCTGCATAAACTTTGTGATAAAAGTCGATTTACCGCTTCTTACGGGACCGACTACTCCTATATAGATATTTCCTTGAGTACGCGTAGAGATATCCTGATAAAGATTTGATTTTTCCATAAACTCCTCCATTTTTTGTTCGCTAAAATATATGCCGTACAAACCGAGGATATTACAAAAATTGCGCTTATAAATTATTTGACGTTTGCGCAGTATTTATATAATTATTATTTTATCATCAATAATATATTTCAAAGTCTGCCGCAAGGACAAAATAAAGGCGGGCGTTTGCCCGCCTTTGAATGCTCATTGCACTGTTTATTCGTCAATCAGTACCGCGGTAAGACTCATGTTGTCGGCAACGTACGAGATAATATAGGAGCCGGTGTCGCTGTCCGTGATTATGCCGGTAAAGAAACCTGCTTCCGCGCCTTCGAGAACGACGTTGCGAATGGCAAAATTTTTGTAGAGATCCATCTTTCTGTCTTCGTCGTAGTATTCGTAGCCTACCGCAATCGTAAACTCATGCTCGGGCGTAAATCTGAATTCGTACTCAAAAGTATTCTCGGCAGAATACACAAAGTCGACAAACTGCGTTTCCTTGTACACGCTGCCTATCTGATAATCGTTGTCGGTAATCCATATCCTGAGATTTTCATACTCTCCTTTCAATTCGGACATATCGATTACGACTTTTTCGGTATAGAGATTTACGGGAGTAACTTCGCCGAAGTCTACGACTTCCAACGTCTTGACAAGCGCTCTCGTCCCCTCTTTGAACACCAACCTCGCCGTTCCTTCGCTAATCTTGGTGAGATCTATATCGAAAGTCGCGCCGGTGGCAAGCCAACCGCTGACTACCGTCGTCGCTTCTGCTCCCGAAATTGCCTCGTTTGGAATCACGTCGGGATTGAGAGAATATATCTCGACCTCGGTCATATATCCTTCGCCGTTCGTAGTGTTGGCAACGCGGTATGTACCGAAATCCACCTCGAAAGTCTGAGAGGTGTAAATGGTATCGTCGCCGTCTTCCACCGCGGCTAATTGTTCACAGACTTTACTCCAAACCATCGTATTCGACTCGTCCACGTCGGGAGACGCTTTGAGCGTAACGGAAACAGTGACGTTCTGCGCGGGCATGGTAAACTCGTACTTGCCGCTTGTATTGAGAGTGCAAGCCGTACCGTTTGCCGTCACGGTATCAATCTCAAAGAATTCTCCTGCCGTTACGGTAAGAGTTACATTCTCACCCGCTTTAGCGTTTTTGTGTGAGCACACAACGCTGAAGTTATCGCCGCTGTTGACGGTAATATCGTAATAAGTCGGCTCTGTGCTAGTACCGCCGCAAGCGGCAAAAGCGACAAGCGCGGTAACCAAAACGAGCGACAAAGCGATTGCAATACATAATTTTTTCATAATCTCTCCTTTAGCTGCGTACAAAAAGCTCAAAACAGTAAAATTTGCTTAAACGCGGCATTTGAATGCCTATCTTTAGACGCAGCAAACATCTTACTATTATTTTAACGCATACTTACGTTTTTGTCTTGTAGGTTTACAATACAATTGTTACAAAGTCATGGTGTTAACGAAAAGGAGGTAAAAGCGAAGCAAGGCAGCGTTTAAGCGAAAGAAAGCAGTCTGCCTCCCCCGAGGGGGAGGCGCGCGAACAGGTTTTTTTGATGTTGGGCAAAGAGCCTATTGCGCTGTTTGCGAAAATGTGCTAAAATGGTGGTATGAAAGAGTTCAGACAAATGAGGCGCTTTAAGGCTTCGCGCCCCGAAGAGTGCGAAAAGGTGCTTTGCGAGGCAAAGCGCGGAGTGCTCGCCGTCATCGGTGACGGCGGCTACCCCTATTGCGTGCCCGTCGACTTCGTCTATGAGGACGGGCGCATATACATCCACGGCGCCGCCCAAGGGCATAAGTCGGACGCGATCGCCGCTTGCGACAAGGTGTGCTTCACCGCGACGCGCGACGACTTCCGCAAAGAGGGCGATTGGGCGTGGTATGCGACGTCCGTCGTCG
>CASERZ010000013.1 GCA_949290515.1 uncultured Christensenella sp. | reverse complement strand
TTGCGGGACATAAACTTCGGTGTCGATTATGATGCCGGCAACACCCTTGATACAAAAATAACAGAGCCGCGGGTTCAAACGCGACTCTGTTTGGCGGAGAAAGAGGGATTTGAACCCTCGCTACGGTTACCCGTACTACTCCCTTAGCAGGGGAGCCCCTTCGGCCTCTTGGGTATTTCTCCAGACTGAAGTGTTGATAAATGATTTGCGATGCTGAGCTGCAAATGTTCATTTGCGTGCTGCATAATGTATAATATCATACTTTTTAAGTATTGTCAAAATATTTTCAAATGTTTACGTATTTTTTAAAAGAGTGTTTAAGGAGTAGGTTAAGGATAATTACTCGGTATGTAAATTAATAAGCAGTTGGAAGCAGAGGAAAAAGAAAAGTTGAATAGTAAGTTAAAAATTTTGCAAAATCTGAGATTTTTTTGGTGTTTTCAATTGAATTTAAGGTTTTTTTATGGTAAGATATAAATAGATTACAGAAAAGGAGTAATTGTTATGTGTTTTTTCAGTAAGAAAAAGAAGCAAAAAGAGGCAGAACAGAAGGAAGTTAAGGCAGTAGAGACAAAAGCTGCGGCTCCCGTTAAAGAAGAAGTGGCAGAAGAAGCTCCCGCAAAGAAGGAGACGGCTACTGTAACAAAACAGCCTGCAAAGGAAGAAACCGTAGCAAAAGCTGCTCCTAAGAAGCAGTCGGCTCAGCCTGCGGACGC
The DNA here is from genome assembly GCA_949290515.1 of uncultured Christensenella sp. GTDB lineage: Bacteria > Bacillota > Clostridia > Christensenellales > UBA3700 > RACS-045. The sequence goes on along the minus strand of CASERZ010000013.1, from coordinate 36,915 downwards.
TGTAAAGAAGGCAAAATTCGTATACAGAAAAACCGATAAGGGTAATTACGTATACAAGCTTTATTCTTCCAATTACAGAGTTATTGCAATCGGTGGTGAACCCTATTCTTCTTTGTCGGCAATGAAGACAGGCATCAACAGCATTATCAAAAATGCGGCAGATGCACCTGTAGAAGACCAGACTCTCAAGAAGGTTGTCGAGCAGAAATGTCCTAAGTGGGAGATTTATCTCGATGCAAAGGGTGAATACAGATTCAGACTTAAAGCTTCAAACGGAAATATCGTTTGTATAACTAACGACGGCTATTTGTCCAAACCTGCTTGCAAAAACGGAATGCAGGCAATCGCAAAAGCTGCTGCTAACGCTGAGATAGTACAGAGCGACGAAGATTAATATTTACAACAACAATTAAACGCACGCTGATAAGGCGTGCGTTTTTTGTTGATTTTCTGTGAGTATAGCGGGCGGGGAGTATAGCGGATAGGGTTTTCTGTACGGAAGGATTTTATAGCTTTTAAGATATTTATTTTTAGTTTAATGATTGTGCAATTATTTGAGGATTTGCAAAACAAAGAATTTGAGATAAAGGCTTTCGTCGGTGGAGAGCATTGAAGGGTGGTCGCTTGCCTGAGTGCGAATCTCGACTATTCTTGCTTTTCTGCCGCTTTCTTTTGCTGCGTCAGTGAGCATGTTTTGGAATAGAGGGAAAGTCATATAGTGAGAACACGAAGAGGAGATTAAAAAGCCGCCGTCTTTGACTAATTTCATACCTAGGATATTAATGTCCTTGTAGCCCTTATAAGCGTTCTTAACTTCGCTTGCGCTTTTACAAAAAGCGGGAGGGTCAAGCACAATCGTGTCGAAAGTTTTGCCTTCTTTTTTAAACTGTCTCAGCACCTCGAATACGTCGCCTTGCAAGGTATGCACGTTTGGCAAACCGTTGAGCTTAGCGTTTTCCGCTACCGTGTCAAGCGCGCTTTGAGAGATGTCAAGCGCAATAACGTTTTTTGCACCTGCCGCTGCGGCATTAAGGGCAAATCCGCCTACATTACAAAAACAGTCGAGTACATCGCCGCTAGCGTATTTTCTCAAAGCAAAGCGGTTTTCTTTTTGGTCGAGAAAATAGCCGGTCTTTTGTCCGTTTTCGACATCGGCAATCATTTTAAGCCCGTTTTCCTCAATAACTATTTTAGTATTGAATTCGCCGTATATTTTTCCTTTGAAAAGCGGTAAGCCTTCTTTTTCTCTTACGGCAACATCGCTTCTCTCGTAAATGCCTTTGGGATTGAAAATCTCTACCAAGGCACGGATTATCAGGTCCTTGTTTTTATCTATGCCTAGCGAAAGAAACTGGACGGAGAGTATGTCATCGTACTTGTCCACGATTAGAGCGGGCAAGTTATCGCTTTCCCCGAAAACAACCCTGTAGCTGTTTTTAAAACCGAGTTTAAGCCTGTAATCGTTAGCTTTGGAGATAGCGGTTTTGTAGTATTCGTAGTCGGGCATAGAATCGTCGCGTATAAAAATGCGCACCAGAATTTTGGACAGGTGATTAATGTAGCCTTTACCGATGTATCTTCCGTTGAAGTCATAGACTGTGGCAAGCGAGCCGTTTTTGTCTTTACCTTCTATCCTCGCGACTTCGTTGGCGAATACCCACGGATGGCCGGAAACAATTCTTTTTTCCTCGTTTTTTTTGAGATAAACGCTGTATGGCATAATATTTCTCCGTTGATTAGTCGTAAAGAGTATATCACAAAACGCGAGTTGTGGCAATAAATACGCACACGGTATTGCGCGATAGGCGCAAATGGTATATAATCTAAGTATTAGAGCTTTTTAAGGGTTTTTATTATTTTGACGGACTCTTGAATGTTATAGAAATAAATAAACCGCTTATGCGTAATAAAGGTGGAAGATGTTGAAAAAAGCAGGAATACTTTTGCCTGTATTTTCCTTACCGAATAAATACGGGATAGGAAGTCTGGGCAAAAGCGCGTACAAATTCGTAGATTTTCTTAAGGGGTGCGGGCAAAGTTACTGGCAGGTGCTTCCGCTCAATCCTACAATATACGGGGATTCTCCCTATCAGTCTCCTTCGGCATTTGCGGGCAATCCTTATTTTGTCGACGTGGATATGTTGATAGAGGAAGGTCTTTTGACGCAGGAATTTGCTGACGGTTTTTTGCGTAATGACGAAAAGATAGATTACGGCTATTTATTTGAGAGCAGGCATTTTTTGCTGCGGAAAGCTTTTGAAAGGTTTAATATTAATTCTGAGGATTACAGGCTATTCAAGGAGAATAACGCTTTTTGGCTTGACGACTATTCGCTGTTTATGTCAATAAAGGAATACCGCAGCAACGTGCAGTGGAGCGAGTGGCCTGACGAGGAGAAATACAGGCGCGATATAAAGGCACTGAGGCGCGAGTATGCCGGGAGTATAGAATTTTGGAATTTTGTACAATACGAATTTTATTCTCAATATTCCAAGCTAAAAAGCTACGCAAATAAGAAAGGTATAGAGATAATCGGAGATATGCCTATATATGTGGCATACGACAGTGTAGATGTCTGGGCGAATCCTTCGAATTATCTTCTGGACGAAGAGCTTAAGCCCCGTCTTGTAGCGGGAGTACCGCCCGATTTATTTTCCGAAGACGGACAGCTTTGGGGTAATCCGATATACGATTGGGAGAAGATGAAAAAAGAAAACTTTTCGTGGTGGATGGACAGGCTGAAGATAGCCTACAAGCTTTACGATATATTGCGCATAGACCACTTCAGGGCGTTTGAGAGTTATTACGTCGTAGACGGAGATGCCGAGACAGCAAAGAAAGGCGAATGGCGAGAGGGAGTGGGAATGGCGTTTTTCCGCGAGCTTTACAAGACGATACCGGGCGCAAAGATAATAGCCGAAGATTTGGGAATTATCACAGACAAGGTGAGGAAGCTTTTGAAGCAGACTGGGTATCCCGGTATGAAAGTTTTACACTTTGCGTTTTGCTCGGACAACAGCGATTATCTGCCCAAAAATATAAAGACAAGCAATTGTATCGTATATGCGGGTACGCACGACAATATGACCACGCCGCAGTGGCTGAAAAGTCTTAGCGAAAAGGAGCTTAAACTTTTCAAAAAAGTATGCAAACCTAAAAAAGGCGAGGACTATACGCACTGTCTTATACGCACGGCAATGAGTACGAAAGCCGACAGAGTGATAATCTGTATGGCGGATTATCTGGGATTGGGAGAGGACGGCAGAATAAACGAGCCTTCCACGACGGGTAAAAACTGGACGTGGCGAATGAAAGATAAGTACGCTTCAAAAAAACTCAGGGAAAGCATAAAGGAATTGACGGCTATGCGCCCCGAAGTCAAATAAACGATTTACAGAAAATTACCGCAGCGAATACGTTGCGGTAATTTTTATATAGCGAGATAGGGGTAACCGATAATAAAATAGTATTAAAGATAAAACAAGCGTAAAATCAAGAATGAACAAAGACCGCCTTTCGGCGGTCTCTGTCCGGTAAAAACCAATAATGTGGAAGTGAAAAAATTATGTTTTTGAGGGATGGTAACTAAACTGAGTGTTCGGTTGCCATATCCTCGTCGTATAAGTCAAAGTCGTAGTATTCTGCAAGCTCCTCATCCGACATTTCTTCGTCGTAAGCGTGCTCCTGAGGTTTTACTTTGTTTTTGGTAACCTCAAGCAAAACCTTTTGTCTGAGTTCTGCGTCGTTGGGTTTGCGTTTGAGGGCTTCGTCCTTGTCGATTAGTCCCTGAGCAACGAGTTTGTTCTCGAGCGGAGTAAGTCTCATATCGTACAATTCGTAGTCATAGCCGTAGTAGTCGCAAATAGTACGGTCATAGAGTTCCTGAGTAGCCTTTTGCAAATATTCTACGTTTTCCTTGTCGCTCAATCCCTCTTTGGGGTAAATAGCGGGGAGTATCTTTACGGTTACGTCTTTTTTGACGCCTAGTTTGCGTCTCAGCCAGTTGGGTTCTCTGAAGAGAATTACCGTGAGTACGATAGGCACGTTATTTTTAACGGCATAGTGAAATGCGCCTTTTTTGAGCGGGCGGGAATTTTCGTATTTTTCCCAAAGAGCCTGTTCTGCGTAGAAGGTAACTACGGAGTTGCCCGTTTTGTATATATCGCTTATAGTCTTGTCGAGGTTGCTCATCGCCTTTATTGAATTGGCGAGAGGAAGGAATCCGCCGCAACGGAAGAATTTACCTCCCAAGCCTTTTTTGATATTGAAGTATGCGCCCGTCATAAAGTGTCTGTGTCCGAATGCTACTTGAAAGTTTATCATAGTGTCAAGCAGCATAACGTGGTTTGATACTCTGATGGCGTTGTCCACTTTTTTGAGATTATCCTTGCCTTCGATTTTGAGGTCGAAGAGGAGTTTGTTGGCAATAGGCAACATAGTGCGCAGTGCGCCTTTGACGAAGAATTTTCCGATTTTAAATCCTGCCGTGTCGGGCTGGAAAACGTAATCCTTATCTACGGTAATTGCGTTTTCGTCGGTAAAAGGTCTCGTCCACTGGTCATAGGCCTCCATACGCGCATAATTTGCGTGCATCTGGTCAAAATCTTTTTGAGTAATTTTCTTTTTCTTTTCCATATTTCACCTAACAGTTGACTATATATGACGCGATTTTATCTGCGCCGTTGTCCGTCTTGTCTATTCGGAAAGTATTGATAGTATACTTATCGAGAAGAGACGGATTGTCAATCCAGCTTTCAATCTTTTGACGGATTTTGAGGGGATTGAATATAGCTTCTCCGCAACCGAGAGTGTCGACGAAATAATTTATCGTAGCCTTCTCAATCGGGTGTGCGTAATAATCTATTAGTACGGGAGTATGCATATAAACGCTGTCGAGGACTGCGTTGGGGCCTCCCTTGCATACGAAGACGTCGCTTGCCGAGTAGTACTCGTGGATATTGGGGGTAAAAGGCAAAACCGTCAGAGTAATGTTGTCGGGCAGGTTTTGTTTTATCGCGGCGTACTTGTCGTACAGCTTTTTGTTTTTGCCTGCTACGAAGATAAGCGACAGCTGTCTGTCCGTATCCAGGAGGTATTCCGCAACTACGTCTGCTTTGGCTTTTGCATATGCGCCGTCGGCGACGATTACGGTAAACTTATCTTCAGGCAGGCCGAATTTCCTGCGGTAGTACTGCTTGTCGCAAGAGCTGTCGAGTATGCATTTGCGTGTCGTACAGGGTACGAGAAAGAGGTTTTTTCTGTCGAAATGACGTTTTAGAGCTTGCTCGTAAGCCAGGTCGTTGTTTACGAAAAAGACGCCGTCTTTGCGGTTATCCCACCACATATGGACGTTGTTGTCGGGGTTGTAGGTAACGACTTGGGTAGCGGGGTGGAGTTTTTTGTACTCGAGGCCGCAGTAAGTCATAAAGTAATGCGTACTCACTATTATATCGGGCGCAACCTTCTCGAAGTATTCGAGTACGCCGTTTGTAGCCCCTCTGAAAGTTGTTTTGTGCAAAAGTCTGAAAAACTTCAATCCAAAGAGCGAAAGAATGTGAAAACACATATTGCCGTAACCCTTGAGAGAATTCGTCATCTTGGTATTTTTGATGATAAACTTCTCGTAATCGAGCATTTTTTTGTTGTTGCCTTCGTGCATAACGTATGAATTAATCAATTGCAAGCCGTCGTATTTTTGCAGGCTGTCGGCAATGGATTGTATCGCGGTGATATGACCCATACCCGACTCGAAGTAAGTCAACAAAACTTTTTTCGACATATAACCTCCTTACAGTTGCAGTATGTACTTATAAGAAAGGTAAATTGTAAAGGTGCAGAATTTTGCAAATTGTAATTGACTTTTATCAATTAATTTACTATTCTTATTATAAGCTAAACACAACAAATTATCAATCTAAAAAACAAGTCCATTTGTGCTTGAAATGTATAATATTCGACATAAAGGTATTAAAATGTACATTATTATGCCACATTTTTGGCAAATTGTTGTGGGTTAATAAATAGTTAACAGATAGTTTATATTGAGTTAATAAAGCCGAAATAATGGTAAAAAATAGAAATATGTAAAAAAATTTTTCGGAGGGGAATTTATGGATAAAACTAAGAAGGACAGACGTTTCAAACGTACCCAGCAGCAGCTTTTGTGCGCGCTAAAGGAACTCATAGCCACCAAAAGCGTCAATAATATATCCGTCAGAGAGCTGGCCGAGCTTGCCGACGTCAACAGGGCAACGTTCTATTTGCATTACCGTGACCCTTACGATATGCTCGAGCAGATAGGTAATGAGTTTATAGACAATATGAAGAGCATTCTCATCAAGGACAACGAGAGTTTCAATCCCGCCAAGAGTTTTGTCAATCTCTACAAATTCGTAAAAGAAAATTATGACATAGCCTACATACTTTTCAGTCCTAATTGCGACAGCGGTTTCGGAAGACATCTTGAAAAATCTCTCGAGAAATTCTGTTTCGACAGCTGGATAGTTCGTGCCAAAGACGACGATTCCCGTAATTGCGACTATTACAGCGTCTATCTTGTCGCAGGTATCAAAGCCCTTCTCGAAAAGTGGGTTTACGACGGTTTTATCGAATCTCCCGAAGAGATGGCGAAACTTTCGCAGTATTTTATGATGTATGGCGGGAAGCAATTCTGGGAATAAAAGGCGAGCGCGCATAGCGGCGCGCCTTTTATTTTTTCTGCGACACTCGCGCTCAGTTACATACGCAAAGTATGCGCCTTTCGCGCTCGGTCTTGAAAAAGCAAAAATCACGCCACTCTTCGCGCTCGCTCAGAGTAGGTAATAAATATGTCTGCCATTCGTTGCATATGCGTGAGCATATATATTTAAATTACATATATTATGACTGTTTAGTACGCTCAGGATTCGGGACGACCGCCGAGAATTCGCAAAATCACAGCACTCTCCAAACGCGCGGGGCACAGCTAAACGCGCCTTTCGCGCTCGGTATGAATATAAATCAGTAAAAAAAATAAAGAAAAACCCCCTGAAAGCAGGGAAGTTTTTGCGAGTATATGCGTGTACGCACGATAGATTATCTCTAATTAATACAATTTAAGCCTTATGTAAATTGTATTAATTATGATATATTAAAAAGATGCCTACCTTGATTAGATAAAGCATCTTCTCTTAATTATTCAAATACTGCTTATATTGCATCAACCTCTTAAAATAATTATCGAGGTTTCCTCCTCTCGATACAACAATGCAATATATGAATGTTCAATATAATCTTATTGTATATCCCAATATACTGGAAAGTCAAGTATTTTTCCCAATATTATGGAAAAATATAATTATGGAAACAAAATCGACTTTCGGAGAAAAATTAAAAGAGTTAAGGCTGGAGCGCGGGTTAGGACAGGTCGCGCTTGCCAAGGCTTTGGACGTAGGTAAATCTGTAATAAGTCTTTGGGAATTAAACAAATGCGAGCCTACGCTGTCAAAACTTATTGCGATTGCAAAATTTTTCGACGTGTCTATAGACTGGCTTGCAGGATTGGAAGAATAAGCATAAAATTATTAGCGAAAACCGCTCTTAAAGGGCGGTTTTTTTATGCGTAATTGCGCGTATGCGCGTTAAAGCCGTCTAATTTATACAATTTAAGCCTTAAGTAAATTGTATAAATTATTATTTTATAATATATACGGTATTTAACTTTGCTTTTACGTGAATTTACGGCAAGCGAAAAAGAAAAATATAATAATCTAATTGCGCGGGCATAGATAAGGAAATGGCATACAACTATATTATATAAAAACTTCGTGCGACTTAAAATATAACCCCCCCCCTCGTGCGAGCGCGGAAACTTTTATATTACCAGCTCCGTGCGACCTTGGAGAAGGGTGTGATTTTTTCTTTTTCAAGACCGACTACGACAGGAGCACGATATAATAATATCCGCTTGAAAATAGTACCGACAAACGGTTATATTTGCTTTAGCTAATATATACCGTTTCGTTTGGTCGGTATTGAGCAAACCCGACATTTTGGGCAGTATGTGCAAAAACCTTTGTACATACGCCTATTTTGTCGAGGTGAGCGAACCGTGACTGAGTAGGAGCGTCGTAGATAAAAGGAAAAGGCGCGCCCTTATACAAGGTCGCCGTTATAGTTTTTTCTGTGCCGTCTTCTGCCACCTCTTCGACACATAAAACAATACCGAAGCGAGTGTACCCAGTGCCCAGCCTATCGGCCAGCTCCACCATATCGATACATAGCCCAAGTGACAGGCTTTTACAAACAGATAGCTCAGTCCCACTCTGACGATAAGGTCGGTCATAGTGCTGACGGTAAAGCTTATCATATCGCCTGCGCCTCTTATAAATCCGTCGAAGGTTATCTTCACGCATACGAGTACGTAGAAGGGCGCGAGTATATAGAGGAATTGTGCGCCTATGGATATTATCTCTTCGTTGTTGTCGCTTGTGAATACCGATACGAGTCCGCGCGCGAAAATCAAGTATATTGCCGTAGAAACCAGTGCGATAATAACAGTGCTCAAAAGTCCGCCTTTAAGACCTTGTTTTGCTCTGTCCATACGTCTCGCGCCTATATTTTGCGAGGTAAAAGTCGCGATGGCGTTGGATATGGTCGTGAATACGGATATGATAATATAGTTGATTTTAAAAGCCGAGCCGTATGCAGCTACGAGGTTTGCGCTCGAGAAAGAGTTGATTAAGCTTTGCACGAAGAGCTGACCGATTGATACGGTGGAGTTTTGAAGTATGCTGGGAATAGCCATAAGCATAATGCTCGACCATATCGAAATGGAAAAGGCTTTGTTTTCAAGGAGTTTATGCGAGTGTATTTGCGCTTTGACTCCTTCTATTTGTTCGTTTTCGTCGTGCATATCTTCTTTGGGAAGTTTTCTCAGATGCAGTACGAGGAGCAAAAGAGATACAAGACTTGCTATGCCTTGCGCTATAAAAGTACCCCACGCAAGACCCTTGACGCCCATATTGCAGTATTTGACGAAGATTATGTCGATTATTACGTTGAATATCGTTGAGCCGATAAGCAGCCAAAGAGGAGTGTTTGAATTGCCCAGGGCTTGGAATATGGAGCTGACTACGTTATAGAGGAAGAGGAAGGTCAGACCGTAGATATAGATATTGAGATAATCTACGCTTTGTTGAAAGACCGTTTCGCCTAGGTCCTCGGAATTCATCAGCGACAAAAGGGGCTTTGACGTAAAAACGCCGAGCACGGTAAAGAGTATTGCAAAGATAATTATGTTGATAATTGCTGTGGAGATGCAGAGCTTGGTACGCGAATAATTGCGTGAGCCGAAGATACGCGATATTACCACGCTGCCTCCCACGCCGAAGCCGTTGCCTATCGCTATGAAAACTACTGTTACGGGGTAAGCGGCATTGACAGCAGCGAGCGCGCCTCCGCCGTCGTGAATGAAATTGCCCGCTATCAAGCTGTCCGCTATATTGTAAAATTGCTGAAACAGCACGGAGATAATCATAGGAATTGCAAAAGCGTACAAAACTCTTAAAGGCTTGCCCGAGGACATATCTTTCATAGAAAATTCTCCTTTGCGTTAGAAGGTCCCATAATTACCCTATAATGTTATACTCCTTGCGGGCGCGTAATGCAAACGATTGCGACAAAAAATCAAAAAATAAAGAAAGATTAATATTGATAAAAATTTTAGATATAGTAATAAATATAATAATTCAGAAAGGGAACTGACCGGGGCGGATAAGAGTATTCGGAAAAGGGTATTCTTAACAAAATCGGTTTTATAAATTCTTATAAAAGAAAAAATATTGCTAAAAAAAGGTATTTAAACGGCAAACTGTAACATACTCAACAAAAATCGGTTATAATAGCCGTCACGGCAGGTGCGATTGTGATATAGTCTACAATGCGGCATAATAAAGGAAAAATGCAGGCTTGGCTTTAAGGAAGATTTTTTCAGGCGAAATTCTTCCTTATAATCCGCTAAAAATCCCTTAAACTTAACAAATTGGGTATTGTATATTAAAAAATATTATGATATAATTTTATTAGCAACGATAAGGAGAAAGAGCATTGGACAAAAAGATACCCTTGTATTTGTTCCACGAAGGCACTAACTACGAAACTTACAGATTTATGTCACCCCACGAGACGGTATGCGACGGCAGAGAAGGCTGGCGTTTCCGCGTATGGGCGCCCAACGCGAAGTCTGTGAGCGTAGTCGGCGATTTCAATGACTGGAACAGAGATAAAAACCCTATGTACAAAATAAGCGACGGTATATGGGAGTGTTTTGTCGAGGGGCTGAAGATTTACGATATTTATAAGTACAGCATAGAGGCTCCTGACGGGAAATTGCGTCTTAAAGCCGACCCCTATGCACGTCACAGCGAGACGTCTCCCGCAAATGCGTCCAAGCTCTACAAATCCCAATTCAAGTGGACGGACAAGTCGTGGCTGAGCGAGAGAGAAAAGTATGACCCTTTCCGCGCGCCTATCAACATATACGAAGTGCATCTGGGCAGCTGGAGAAGATATGCCGACGGCAATATACTCAACTACAAGGATTTGGCGGACGAGCTTGTCGATTACGTCAAGGAAATGGGATATACGCACATAGAGATTCTGCCTATCAGCGAATATCCTTTCGAGGGTAGCTGGGGATATCAGGTAAGCGGTATGTTTGCGCCTACCTCGCGTTACGGCACGCCTGACGACTTCAAGTATTTTGTCAACAAGTGTCACAAGAACAAAATCGGCGTAATACTCGACTGGGTATGTGCGCATTTTCCCAAGGACGAATTCGGATTGTACGAATTTGACGGTACGGCTTGCTATGAGTATTCCGACCCTTTGAAACAAGAGCATAAGGAGTGGGGTACGAGAGTATTCGACTACGGCAAAAAAGAAGTGCAGTCTTTCCTCGTATCGTCGGCGGATTTCTGGGTAAGCGAATATCATATCGACGGTATAAGGGTTGACGCGGTTGCGTCTATGCTTTATCTCGATTACAACAGACGCGGAGGAGAGTGGCGTCCCAACGTCTTCGGAGGTAATTACAATCTCGAAGCGATAGATTTTCTCAAGAAGCTCAACACTCATATGCTTACCAAGTTCAAGGGGCTTCTGATGATAGCCGAGGAGTCAACGGCTTTTCCCAACGTAACCAAGCCTGCGCACGACAACGGACTGGGTTTCAACTTCAAGTGGAATATGGGTTGGATGAACGATATGCTCAGTTATATCGTGCTGGACCCTTTCTTCAGAAAGGACAATCACAACAAGATTACTTTTTCGATAACTTACGCATACAGCGAAAATTACATTTTGCCTCTCTCGCACGACGAGGTAGTGCACGGCAAGTGCTCGCTACTCAACAAGATGCCGGGAGAATACAACGATAAATTCAACGGGCTTAAGGCGTTTTTCGGATTTACTATGGCGCACCCAGGCAAGAAGCTTTTGTTTATGGGCGGGGAATTCGGACAGTTTATAGAATGGGACTATCAAAAACAGCTTGACTGGTTTTTGCTCGATTACGACAGCCACAACAAGCTTCACGAGTTTGTAAAAGACCTCAACAAATACTATCTTGCGCACAGAGAGATGTACTATCTCGACACGACCTATGACGGCTTTAAGTGGATATGCGTTGACGACAATACTCAGAATATAGTTTCGTTTATGAGAAGCGACGGAGAGGGCAACTACACTATTGCGGTAGTCAACTTCTCGCCCGTAAAGCGCGAAAATTACAGTATGGGCGTACCCGAAAAGCGCGTATACAAAGTTGCGCTCACTAGCGATGACAAGAAGTACGGCGGCGAAAGCGAAAGCGTACGTTACACGGCGGTAAAGGGAAATATGCACGGACATCCCTACCATATCACGATGACTATACCCGCCAACAGCGTAACTTATATCACGCCGGCTAGAAAAATGAAAAAACAACCAATCATCAAATGACTGTGAAAAAGTGAAAAATATATGATAAGGCATAATTGTCCGTCAAGAGAAATAAAATTCCTTTAGGACAATTAGGACATTCAGGAGGGACAATGTACACAAACAAAAAAGAATGTATCGCAATGCTTTTGGCGGGCGGTCAGGGTACAAGACTGTATTCGCTTACCCGCGACCTTGCAAAACCTGCCGTTTCTTTCGGCGGCAAGTACAGAATTATTGATTTTCCGCTTTCCAACTGCATCAATTCCAACATTGATACGATAGGCGTACTCACGCAGTACAAGCCCTTTGACCTCAATCAGTATATCGGCAACGGTCAGCCGTGGGATTTGGACAGACTCAACGGCGGCGTATTCGTATTGCCCCCTTATATGAAGGGCGAAACCTCCGACTGGTACAAAGGCACCGCAAACGCGATTTATCAGAATATCGAATTCGTGGACAAGTTTTCTCCCGAATACGTACTTATCCTGTCGGGCGACCACATATACAAAATGGACTACTCGCAGATGCTTGCTTATCACAAGGAAAAGGGCGCGGACTGTACGATAGCCGTAATCAACGTATCTATCGAAGAGGCGTCGCGTTTCGGAATAATGAATACGCACGAGGATAACTCGGTGTACGAATTCGAAGAAAAGCCCAAGAAACCCAAGAGTACCAACGCTTCGATGGGTATCTATATTTTCAACTGGGCAAAGCTCAGGAAATATCTTATCGAAGACGAAAACGACAAGACGTCGTCCAACGACTTCGGTAAAAACATAATCCCTAATATGCTTAAGGACGGACAAAAGCTGTTTGCATATAAATTCTCAGGCTACTGGAAGGACGTAGGTACGATATCTTCTCTTTGGGAAGCGAATATGGACGTACTCAACGACAATAGAGGTATCAACCTCGATGACAGCAGCTGGAAGATTTATGCGCGTAACACGGCAGAGCCTCCTCACTATGTCGGCAACGAGGCAGTGATAAGAAACTCGCTTGTCACAGAAGGTTGCAAAATCAACGGCAAGGTATCGGACAGCGTGCTTTCGACAGGCGTTGAGATATGCGAGGGCGCGGTAGTAGAAGACAGCACCATAATGCCCAACGCCAAGATATGCAAGGGCGCGGTAGTCAAATACGCTATCGTCGGAAACAACGCGGTAGTAGGCGAAAACGCAGTCGTAGGCGACAGGCAGGACGGAATGGTAGACGGACAATGGCAGATTACGGTTGTAGGACCTAATGCAAAAGTTGCGCCCAATACGGTAGTGCCCGTGAAAGCAATGGTAGATTGAGGAGGATAGAGATATGAACAACGCAATGAGTATTATATTTGCAAGCGACAACGAGTCCAAACTCAACGAACTCACTTTGCACCGTACCACGGCGTCACTGCCTTTCTGCGGAAGATACAGGTGTATAGACTTTATGCTTTCCAATCTCGTCAACAGCAGTATTACGACGATAGGCATAATCACGAGGAGCAACTATTCATCGCTTATGGACCATATCCGAATGGGTAGGGACTGGGACCTCAACAGAAAAAACAGCGGTATCGCGGTATTTCCTCCCTACGCGTCCAACACGTCGCACAACGTATTCAAGGGTAAAATCGAAGCTTTGTACGGCATAATGGATTATATCGGAAACTCCGATGACGAATATGTAATAGTTACCAACAGCAACATAATCGCTAGTATTGACTTTGACGAGGTATATGCTGCGCACGTAGCTAATAAAGCGGACATAACAATGCTTACCTATACGGCAAAACCCACGACGTCCAAAAGAGTGCTTGTAGAGAGCGACAAAAAGGGAATGGTCAAGGGTATGAGAATTACGCGTACGGCAAGCAATCAGGAATGCGAAATAGGTCTCAACTGCTACATTTTCAAGAGAACTCAGTTTATGTCGCTCATTACGGAAAATTACGAGCGAGGCAGAATTGACCTCGAGAAGGATATTTTGCAGGCAAATATCGACAAGCTGAAGATATTCGCATATAAAGTCAAGGGACACGCGTCGATAATCGACGACGTCAAGTCTTATTACACGGAGAGTATGGCGATACTCGACAACGATATCCGCAACAGCCTCTTTTACAGCGTAGGCAAGGTATTTACAAAGGTAAAAGACAGTGTGCCTACGAGATACTGTGAGGGAGCGAAAGTGGTAAATTCGCTTATTGCCGACGGATGCAAAATCAACGGTAAGGTGGAAAACTCCATTTTGTTCCGTGGCGTAATAGTCGAAGAAGGAGTTGTTATACGAGACAGCATAGTAATGGAGGGCGGACACATTATGAAAGGCTCGCGTCTCAATTACGCAATCACGGACAAAGATGTTACTGTTACGGAAGACAAGTCGCTCAGCGGCTCGGAGAATTACCCCGTAGTCGTAGTAAAGAACAAGACGGTTTAAAAATCTCTCAAGACGTTTCGCTCACGCGGGACGTCTTTAATGAAAACAGAATTTTACAAGTTATAAAAGGAGGGTCTATGGCAGAAAAGAAGACGACGGTTAAGAAGACTGCGGCCAAGGCGCAATCGGCAAAAATTTTAGAGAGTGTTGTGAAAGCCGAAGAAAAAGAAACGGTAAAAAAGACAGTTGACGCCGTCAAGAGCGCAGTCGCTACTAAGACGCAACCCGAAAAGAGCGTTCAACAGGCTAAGACGGAAAAACAAGACGTAAAAATGGTTGAAAACAATATTCAAAACAGCGGTGTTTTCAATAAAAAAATACTATTCGCGACCAGCGAAGCGGTGCCTTTCATAAAGACGGGAGGTCTTGCCGACGTAGCGGGCGCGCTTCCCAAGGCACTTGTCGACAGCGGTGTCGATTGCAGAGTAATTCTTCCGCTTTATATGGACATTAAGAGCGAGCAGAGAGAAAAGTTTGAATTCATAGGCAACATCTACGTGCAGCTTTCGTGGAGATACCAGTATTGCGGACTTTTCAAGACTGTATATAACGGCGTAACGTATTATTTTATCGACAACGAATTTTATTTCAAGAGGAGCGGTCTTTACGGTTACTTCGATGACGGCGAAAGATTTGCGTTTTTCTCCAAAGCAGTTATAGAGTGCATAAAGCTTATGGAAGGCTTTGTTCCCGACATAATACATTCCAACGACTGGCAAACGGCGCTTATTCCCGTTTTCCTCGACGTATTCTACAGAGGTGACGATACCTATAAGTATATCAAGACGGTATTCACTATACACAATATCGAATTCCAGGGCAGATACAGCGGGTATATGACGGGTGACGTGCTCGGACTTCCCGACTGGGCAAGAGAATACGTGGACTATTCGGGCGACGTCAACTATATGAAAGGCGGAATCGAGAGAGCCAACAAGGTTACTACCGTATCCAATACCTATGCGCACGAAATCCTCAATTCCTACTTCGGTTACGGAATGAACAATATTCTCGTCAACAGACAATACAAGCTGTCGGGAATAATCAACGGCATAGACACCAAGCTCAATGACCCCAAGACGGACAAATACGCGTTCAAAAACTACGATTTGTCAACGATTAAAGACAAGGTCAAAAACAAACTCGCTTTGCAAGAACTCTTGAGCCTTCCTGAGGGCGAAGATATTCCTATGATAGGTATGGTCGGCAGACTTACGCATCAAAAGGGACTCGATTTGCTCGAACCCGTACTTACGCGCATACTCGATATGGACGTGCAGCTAGTAGTACTTGGTACAGGCGATTACAAATACGAAGAGATGCTCCGCAACGTGCAGACGAGATATCCCTCAAATCTCAGAGGACTTATTACCTTCTCAAGCGACCTTGCAAGCAAGATTTACTGCGCGAGCGATATGTTCCTTATGCCGTCCAAATTCGAGCCTTGCGGCTTGAGCCAGATGATAGCAATGCGTTACGGCTCGCTGCCCATAGTCAGAGAGACGGGCGGACTAAAGGATACCGTAATACCTTACGACCATACTACGGGCAAGGGTACGGGCTTCACTTTCTATTCTTACAACGCTTACGATTTGCTCAACGCAGTCGAGAGAGCCGTAGGTATGTACAGAGATTATAAAGACGACTGGAAAAAGATTGTTTCCAACGCTATGACGCAGGACTTCAGCTGGGAAAATATATCCAAGAGATATATCGAACTGTATAAAGAGTTGTAAATATTACACAAAACGGCGCAAATTTTTATAAAATATTAATTTATTATAAAAAAAGCGTTAAAAGTTTGATTTTGTATAGCTAAAAAACAAAATATATGATATAATTTTAATAGCTAAATTTTAAAATCCGCTTCGATAAGTCTTTCGGAGCGGATAAAACAGCGTCAAAATCGACTATTTTACACGGAGAAAACAAATGGACAACAAAGAACTTAAAAAAATGGTCGCGCTCAAGTGTCAGACCTACTTCGGTCGCACGGTTGAGAATGCAAGCAAAACTCAGCTTTACAGAGCTATATGTATGACAGTCAGAGACATACTCACCGACAAACGTCTGGATTTCAAGCAAAAGAGGCTCGAACAGGGCGCAAAGCAAGTTTATTATATGTCGATGGAATTTTTGCTCGGCAGGTCTTTGAAAAACCATCTTTTCAACTTAGGACTTACCAAGGATTTCGACGATATCTGCAAGGAACTCGGATATACTATTGAGGATATGTATGCTATCGAGCCTGACGCAGGTCTAGGCAACGGAGGTCTGGGAAGACTTGCGGCTGCTTATATGGAATCGCTTACCAATCTCAATTACGTAGCCAGCGGTTTTTCCATAAGATACGATTACGGTATTTTTAAACAGAAGATTGAAAACGGTTGGCAGGTAGAACTTCCCGACGAATGGCTGGAAAACGGCGACGTATGGCTGTCTCCCCGTATGGAAGATACCTTTACCGTAAAATTCGGCGGAAGAATAGAGGAGAGATGGCAAGAGGACAGACTTTACGTAGAGCAGAAAAATTGCTATACCGTAGAGGCTATTCCTTACGATATGAATATCAGCGGTTACGACGTGCCCGCTGTAAACAAGTTGAGACTTTGGACTGCAAAGGCTCCCGTAGATTTCGATATGAAACTCTTTGCCGAGGGCGAATACGTCAAGTCTTTGGAGCAGAAGGCTCTTGCGGAGAGTATCTGTAAAGTGCTTTATCCCGCAGACCACCATCAGGAAGGCAAGATGCTCAGACTCAAGCAGCAGTATTTCTTCGTATCTGCTTCCATACAATCCATACTCAAAAAGCATCTTAAGGACTACAAGACTATCGACTCTTTGCCCGATAAGGTAGCTATACACATCAACGATACTCACCCTACACTCTGTATTCCCGAACTTATGAGACTGCTTCTCGACGAGTACGGATATACGTGGGAAAAGGCGTGGGATATAGTAAAACGTACCATATCTTATACCAACCACACGGTTATGGCGGAAGCTCTAGAAAAGTGGCCTGAGGGACTTTTCAGACAGCTTCTTCCCAGAATTTATCAAATCGTATGCGAAATCAACAGAAGATTTACCGACGAGCTGTGGGCATTCTATCCCAGCGATTACCGCAAGGTAGAATACAACGCTATTCTTTCTAACGGTCAGGTCAAAATGGCAAATCTCTGTCTTGCGGCTTCGCATACCGTCAACGGCGTTTCGGCTTTGCACTCGCAGATACTCAAGGACGAAGTGTTCAGAGATTATTACAATATGCATCCCGAAATGTTTACCAACGTAACCAACGGCATAACCTACAGAAGATGGCTTTGCCAATCCAATCCTCTTCTCAGCGACTATATTACCAAACTTATAGGCGACGGCTTCACTAAAGACGCCGACAAGCTCAAGGATTTGGTCAAGTATGCCGATGACAAAAAGGTGCTCGACAAGATAATGGAAATAAAGAGAGCCAACAAGGTAAGGCTTGCAGAGTACATCAAAGAAGCCAACGGTATCGAGGTAGACCCCGATTCTATCTTTGACGTACAGGTCAAGAGATTGCACGAGTATAAGAGACAGCTTCTCAACGCTTTGCACATACTCGACCTTTACTACAGACTCAAGCAAAATCCCGACCTCGACGTCAAGCCCCGTACTTATATTTTCGGAGCAAAGGCTGCGCCCAGTTATTATATGGCTAAGCAGATAATAAGACTTATCCATTCTTTGGGCGACCTTATCAACAACGACCCCGACATCAACGGCAAACTCAAGGTTGTTTATATCGAAAACTACCGCGTAACGCTTGCCGAAATGATAATGCCTGCTTCGGACGTATCCGAGCAAATATCTATCGCGGGTAAGGAAGCGAGCGGCACGGGCAATATGAAGTTTATGATAAACGGTGCGGTAACCATAGGTACTATGGACGGCGCGAATATAGAGATATACGACAACGTAGGCAAGGACAATATCTTCATATTCGGTATGCTTGCAAACGAAATCAACGAGCTCAACCGCAAGGGCTACAATCCTCGCGAGTACTACAACAACAATCCTCGCATCAGAGCGGTTATCGACGGTTTGAGAGGAGGTATTGCAGGCGTAAATTACGGCGAGATTGCAGACAGTCTCATATCCAGCGATACCTACAAGGTACTTGCCGACTTCCAGTCTTACTGCGATTGTCAGGACAGACTCGACAAGGCTTACAGAGATAAGTACGCGTGGGCAAAGATGAGCCTGCTCAATACTGCAAACGCAGGTTTCTTCTCTTCTGACAGAAGCGTAAAGGAATATGCTGACAGAATATGGAAGATGAAGCCCGTCGATTATTCCAAAGCGGCAAAGACGAATAAAGAAAAATCCGTAAAAAAGGCAGTAAAATTGACCAAATGATAAATTTCAGAATATAATAATATCGCAAAAGCCTTGTCGCGAAGACAAGGCTTTTTCTTTGTATACGATAGGTAATAAATAATCGTATCAATCGCTTGCAAGTATTTGCAGGCCGCTTTGAAAACGGTTTTATTCGGAGTTATCGTCCGAAGAGTTAAGGAGTCTTTGCATTTCTTCTTTCTCTTTTTGTTTGAGTTGTTTTGCAAAATTCTTATCGAATATTTTATCGTCGTCTTCGAAAAGTGCGTAGTACACTTGATTGAGGAAAGTATAAAACGTGTCGAAAGACGCGCGCTTACGTCTTGTCTGATAATCCGATATCAAAAATTCGTTGACGCGTTCTCTCAGCACGTCAAACTCTATATCGGGGAAACCTTTGAAGACGTAATCGCATACTTTTTCCCCGTATTTTTCACCTTCTTCAAACATTTTGACAAGAGTTTTATGTCTTATGTCAAAGCCTTCGAGAGGAGATGCGAGTTCGACCGAGACGTCCAAATCCATTATTATCTTGTCATCTTTGTATATCTCCTGAGGCGGGATATACCTTGTATCGCAGTGCAGTACGATAATGAGATTGCAATCCGTATCCTCAGTAAGTTTGCGCACGGGTATATTGTCCATCGCGCCGCCGTCGATATAGTGCTTTTTGAGAAATTTAGCGGGCTTTGTCGCGATAGGGAATGCAATGGAAGCCTTAAGCGCGTCCGTACATTCTTTGGAGTTTTCGCCTAAGAATGTTACGTAGAGCTTTTCGAGTTTAGGGAATCTGCACAGCGAAAATGTCAAGGGTATGGAAATTTTGTCGCCCTCTTTTGCTATCATATCCACCATTTTGGAAAATATACGGTCTTTATATGCGAGTTTTACGAAATTAGCTATGTTTTTGAAATCTATATTTTTATACAGATGTTCTGCCTCGCCCAGTTTGCCGCAGGAGAGAGCGTATCCGTTGATAGTACCGATAGACGATGCGTAAATACACGAGATGCTTTCCGCTGGAATATATCGGGTAAGAGCTTTTAAAAAGCCCATTTGATACGAGCCTTTAGCAAAGCCGCCGCCCAGTACAAGACCTATTTTGTAGGGCGTCATTCGAGCAATCCTCCGATATTGTGTTTGAGTTTAAGCACCGCGATAAATACAGTATTGAGAATAACGAATATAGAAATTATGCCTATGATGAGTACGAAGGCTTGTCCGGCAAGATTGCCGTCGTCATAACCGCAAGCTACCATAATCATAGAAGTGATACCGATAAGGGACAGTACGTTGGCAGTCATAAGTTTTTGAGAAAGTTGACCTTTTGCGACAATGCTTGCAATGAAGATAAACGCATAACAGAATACGGCAAAGGAGGGCATAAAATACTCAGTGCACCATTTTCCTTTGGTTACTAACACCTGGAACAGTATGCAAGTAATTACCGTATGGATAGCAAGCCTTCTGAACCGAGGCAAAAAAGTCTTATTGTTAGAAGATACCAGCGAAAGCAACAGATAACCGCAGAACAGAGCGAACGAAGCGGGAACGCTCCACCAGATATTGAGACCGCTGACAAAATAATTGACAAGATTTATGAGCAGGAAAACTATAGTCAGGTTTATTTCAATCAAAAAGTAAAACTGCAGAATATTTACGGGGTATTTTCCGATATGGAAAAAAGTTTTATACATCCCCTTATTCTTCATAGAAGCACTGCCGGCTGTACTTTTGCAGCGCGGACAAATACCGCTTTTATTGCTATAGACCATTCCGCATTGATTGCACTTCATATTATCCCCACCCCACGAAAAAAGTATTCCGAGAATATTATAACCTAAAATAGGTTATATTGCAATAGGAAAGAGCACAGAAACGCAAATTATTAAAAAATACGACAAATTTTGCCTAAAAACAGGCTAAGGTAATTTAATTACGATTTTTACGTATTTGTCAAATTTAAGTGCAGTGATTGCAAAAAGAGCGTTAATCATTTATAATATAAATTGAAATTTACAAGTAGTGTTACGCCGCGTCTTAAAAAGCGGCAAAGGGCGGGATATGATTTATTTTGACAGCAAAAACCCCGATTGCAAATATCCTTTCGGCTGTATCGAGCAGGATACGGAGATGACATTCAGAATTTTCGCAAAGGACGGCGTGTATATTCATTCCGTAGAGCTTTGCGTTTATGAGGACGGTATGGAAACGCCATATACATTTGCTATGGCGTTTAATTGTAAGAGGGGAGACGAAAGCGAGTTTATCGCAAAAATAAATATCAACAAGGTAGGGCTTTACTGGTATAAATTTGTTTTTCACACCGAAGAGGGAGATATAATAAAGGATGACGACGGCAAGTGCTATCAGCTTACCGTGTACAAAAAAGGCTACAAGACGCCCGACTGGATTAAGGGAGGAGTGATTTATCATATCTTTGCCGACAGATTTTGTATGGGTGTGGACAAAAACGCCGTATTCGACAAGAAGGGAGCGGTGCTCAAAAAATGGGGCGAAGAAGTTACGATTATAGATGATGACGGGGTATACAGAGCCAACGATTTTTACGGCGGTAATTTTCAGGGTATTATCGACAAGCTTGACTACTTGAAAAGCCTAGGCGTAACGCTTATATACTTGTCCCCTATATTCAAGTCGGCTTCAAATCACCGTTACGATACGGGCGATTATGAAAAACTCGACGAGCTTTTGGGTGACGAAAAGAAGTTTGCCGAGCTTATCTCAAAGGCAGATAAGAAGGGTATGAAGATTATGCTTGACGGCGTATTCAATCATACGGGAGCGGACAGCAAATATTTTAATAAATTCGGCAATTACGACAGCGTGGGCGCTTATCAGTCCAAGGAAAGCCCCTATTACGACTGGTTCGATTTCTACCGCTATCCCGACGAATACCATTGTTGGTGGGGCGTAACCGTTACGCCTACGGTAAGCCAGCGCGCGGTAGGATTCAGGCAGATGATAGCGGGCAAGGGCGGAATTATAGATAAGTGGACCAAGATGGGCGTAAAAGGTTGGAGACTCGACGTCGTGGACGAATTGCGAGAGGATTTTGTATGCAAGATAAGAGAAAGAATAAAACAAAATTCAAATGACAATCTGCTTATAGGCGAAGTGTGGGAAGACGCGTCCAACAAGATTGCCTACGGATACAGAAGACATTATTTTCAAGGCGACGAGCTTGACGGCGTAATGAACTATCCCTTCAAAGAGGCGGTATTGAGATATGCCGCGGGAGGCGACGCGGGCGACTTTGCAAAAGAAGTAATGACTATTATCGAAAATTATCCCAAAGAGGCTTTGCTTGTAACAATGAATCTCATAGACTCTCACGATACGGCGCGCGCATTGACGGTTTTGAGCGGAGTGGATATGACAGGCACGACCAAGGCTTACCGCCGCGACTTCCGTCTCGATAAAGACGCATACGACCTTGCCAGAAAAAAACTTATGATTGCTTCCGCCTTGCAGTATATGCTTCCGGGCGTCCCTTCGCTTTTCTACGGTGACGAGCAGGGTATGCAAGGCTACGAAGACCCTCTTTGCCGCCGTACTTTCGATTGGCAAAAAGAGGACAGTATACTTTTGGAGCATTACCGCGGCTTAGGCAAGATACGAAACAAATATCTCGGCGAAATGACGGGCGACACTTTCTTTGAATACAACGCAGACGGTCTTTTGGTAATGCAAAGAATATCTTCCTCGGGTATTCTCAGAGTAGTTGCCAACAATTCGGGGAATAACAAATTATACCTAGTAGACAAATCCTCAAAGGACGCTTTCAGCGGCAAAAAACTCTCGTCCGATACAATCGACGTCGCGCCCTATTCGGCAAGGATAATCTTCACCGCAAAGAAGTAGCCGACTTGCGCCTTATATATACAATTTAAGTCTTGGGTAAATTGTATAAATTGTTTAATATAATATATTTATATAA
Source organism: uncultured Christensenella sp. (assembly GCA_949290515.1). Lineage (GTDB taxonomy): Bacteria > Bacillota > Clostridia > Christensenellales > UBA3700 > RACS-045. The sequence continues at coordinate 14,189 of CASERZ010000013.1, read as the reverse complement.
AGTTTATGGCAGTCTGTTCGCAAAAAAAGCATATATCGTGAATATGCTTTAGTATGGACAGATTTTCTTTTTTGACGGCGCTTGACGCCAAAGTGTGTTTCGATTATCCCTCGCTCTCGGCATTTAAGTGCGGCGGCAATATAGGCGCGGTAATTTTTCCTGAGGACAAGTGGGAGCTTTTGCAGGCAGTGGATTTGTTAAAGCGTGCGGGCGAGGATTACAAGGTTATCGCCAACGGCACCAACGTGCTTATCCGCGATAAGGGCATAGACGGCGCGGTGATATGCACCAAATATCTCTGCGGCATAGACGTAGAAGACGATATGTGGCACGTCGGCGCGGGCGAGGGTATCGTCAAACTCGCTCGGCTTGCGGCAAATTCGGGCTTTAGCGGACTGGAGGGGCTTTGCTCAATCCCCGGTACTGTCGGCGGGGGCGTCGCTATGAATTGTTCGGCATTCGGCAGACAAATCGCCGACCTTGTCGAATACGTGGATATTCTCACAGAGGACGGTATAGAGAGATTCAAGGCAAGCGAGCTTGCTTTTTCTTACCGCACGTCGCTCGTAAAGAATAAGGGCATAGCCGTAGGTGCGGGCATAAGACTTGTCGAGGGCGACAAGTACGCGATTGCTAAAGATATGCTCGCATACAGAATAGCAAGACAAAAAAGTCAACCGAGCGGGATATCTTTGGGCAGTACGTTCAAGCGCGCGGGCGACGTTTCGGCGGGATATTATATCGACAAAGCTGGACTCAAGGGCTACAAAATCGGCGGCGCGCAGATATCTTTCAAGCACGCTAATTTCATAATCAACACGGGCGGCGCAAAGGCTGACGACTTTTTGCAAGTGGCTGAATATGCAAGGCAAGAGGTTGACAAACTCTTCGGCGTTAGGCTACAATATGAAATAGACGTGCTGTGAGATTTTGCCTTTAAAAGGCACACGGCAAAAGAGGAGGAAAGAGCGTGGACGAGATAAAACTCACTGCCGATTATCATTCGCATACCCGTTATTCGCACGGCAGCGGTACTATACTCGACAATGCCAAGTCTGCAAGCCAAAAAGGGCTTGAGATACTTGCTATCACCGACCACGCTGTAAGGCATCCTATCGTAGGCGTCAGCCCCAAAAAGTACGACAAGATGCGCGCCGACCTCGAAGAGGTGCAAAAGGGTTTTGACAATCTTACTCTTATGCTGGGTATAGAGGCAAACGTACTCGGTATGGCAGGCGATATAGACGTCAAGGAAAAGGATATGTCCAAGCTCGACATAGTACTTGCGGGCTATCATCTCACGTCATTCCCTTACAAGTTCAGCGATTATTTCAAGATTACGTGGAACGCGCTCACTAAGTATACTATGAAGTCTACCAAGGCACAGATAGCGCGCAATACGACTATGTTTGTCAACGCCGTCAAAAAGCATCCGATAGATATTCTTACGCATCCCGGTTTCAGATTGGATATAGACTATAAGGAAGTGGGCAAGGTATGCGCCGATTACGGTACGTACGTGGAGTTATCATCTAGACACAAGACGCCCGACGAGAAGAGTATAGAGCAGCTTTTATCTACGGACTGCGTTTTTGTAATCAATTCCGACGCGCACAAACCCGAGAATATCGCGAGTTGCGATTTTGCAATCGCGCTTGCCAAAAAGTACGATATACCCGACACAAGGATTGCCAATATTCTGGGCAAGAAACTTGACTTAAGAAGCAAAAGATAGATTTGATTTTATATTATCCTACGCATACTGACGGCAAGCGATTGCCGTTTTGTTATCCGTACGGACAAGCCATATCGAAATAGGACATACGGAGATTTATGGATTTTACCGAGCAACTCAAAAGCGAAATATTAAGCGGCATACCTCAGGAAAAGTCTTGCAGGCTGCCTTTTCTCGCAGGCGTAACCAAAAATTGCGCCTACGTGGAGTTGTATAAAAAATCCGCTATTCTCACTTACGAGCTGACCTCCAAGGAAGAGGCGGTCGCGCTCTTGCCCGTGATAAGGGATATAAGCGGCGGCGAAGTCTTTTTCGTGCAAAAGGGCGCACAGGGGGAAAAGGCTTACAAAATACAGCTCAAGGACGGGGCGGCAGACAGTATTCTGGAAAAGTTGCACTTGTCGCGTTACGGCGAAACTTTTGTGCTTGACAACGGGGTGCAATATCTCAATTCGCTGGACAGAGACAGCTTTTTCAATTACCTGCGCGGCGTCGCGCTTGTAGCGGCAAGGCTGAGATTTGCCGATGAGGAGTATTCAAATTATTCGATGCAGTTTACCTTTGCCGACAAGGAATACGCCGAGGCATTCAAAGACAAGATGCTTGCGCTGAATATCGACCTCAAACTCAGCGAGAGCAAGACGGGCTATACGCTTTTGACGCGCAACAGCAGCGATATCGAAGACATACTTGCTATGTGCAAGGCAGCAAATTGTTTGTTTGCTCTCAACGACGTACTGTTGAAACGCGAGGAGTCCAACGAATTCAACCGTATGAGCAACTTTTATATGGCTAATTACAACAAGAGCGTAGCGGGCGCGAGAAAATATATCGACGCAATAAAGGTATTGCAGGACAACGGCACTTTGGACGTGCTTGACAAGAAGTTGCAAACCGTAGCCCGTGCGAGAAGCGAAAGAGAAGACGAAACTATGCAGGAGCTTGCCGACAGGCTCAAGATGAGCAAGACGAGTTTATCACGCGCACTCAACAAACTGCTTGCGATATCGGAGGGGAAGTACGATGGAAGAGAATAAGTTCGAAGATTTGAAGAGCGGACTGCTCGATGAGCTGGACAGTATGCTCGACGCGCAAAAGCCCGCGGAAAATCAACAAAAGACCGTAGCCGACGGCCTTGACGATGCGCGCGCTGAAAAAGCCTCCGAAAAAGATAAAACGCAGAAAGACAAGGCAGAAGAGAAAAAAGCTGCCGAGGAAAACAAAGAAGATAAAGCACAAGACAAGCCCGAAAAAGACGGAGAGCACAAGGAAGAGGAAAAGGAAGAAATACCCAAGAAGCCTTTCGTGCATTTGCACGTGCACTCAGAATACAGTCTGCTTGACGGCTTAGCGAGAATTACCAAGGGCAAGAAATCTCCATTGCTCGACGAATGCGTAAAATTAGGTTTGCCCGGTTGCGCGCTTACCGACCACGGAAATATGTTCGGCGCGTACACATTCTACAAGGCAGCGCAAAAACGCAATCTTATACCGATTATAGGTTGTGAGTTTTATACTTGCGAAGATATGCACTCCACCGACAGCAACGAGCGTAACCACCTCATACTGCTTGCCAAAAACAACGAAGGCTACCGCAACCTTGTCAAGCTGGATTCGCTTGCTTACATCGAAGGATTTTATTACAAGCCGAGAATCGACCTCGACTTGCTTGCCAAGTACTCAAAAGGCGTAATATGCCTGTCGGCGTGTCTTTCGGGTAAAATCCCCAGACTTTTGTTGATGGGAGATTACGAGGGCGCGAAAGAGTATGCTATAAAGCTAAAGAGTATGTTTGACGAGGGCGACTTCTATATCGAACTTCAGGACCACGGACTTGAAGAACAACGCCGCATACGCGACGATTTGGTGCGCCTGTCCAAGGAACTGGGCATAAAGCTGGTCGCTACCAACGACGTGCATTACATTAAGCGCGAAGACTACGTTTCGCAGGATTTGCTAGTGCGTATCAATACGGGCAAGACTATCAACGACGTTACGGGTATGGAGATGGGCAGCGACCAATTCTATCTCAAGAGCTACGAGGAGATGCAACAGATTTTCTCGTGGTGCCCCGAGGCTTTGACCAACACCGTAGAGGTAATGGAAAAGTGCCACGTCATAATAGAGAAAGAAGATTTGTATCCGCCTTATACTCCCGAGGACGGCAGTTCACCCGCCGATTATCTAAGGAAACTCGCTTACGAGGGACTTGAGAGAAGATACGGCACCATTACCGACGAGATAAGAGAAAGAGCAGAATACGAGCTTAGCATAATAATCCGCACGGGTTTTGCAGAGTATTATCTTATCGTGTGGGACTTCATCAACTATGCCCGCACGCAGAAGATTCCAGTAGGCCCCGGACGAGGCAGCGGCGTAGGCTCGATTATCGCGTACGCAATAGGAATCACCAACCTTGACCCCTTGAAATACAGCTTGATTTTCGAGCGTTTTCTCAACCCTGAGAGAGTATCCGCGCCCGACTTTGACGTAGACTTCTGTATGGACAGACGCGGCGAGGTAATAGAATACGTAATCCGTAAATACGGCAAGGATAAGGTGTGTCAGATTCTCGCGCTCGGTACTATGAAAGCAAAGGGCGCGATAAAGGACGTAGCGAGAGTTTACAACGTGCCTTTGGACATAGTCAACGCGACGACGAAACTTATCCCCAACGCTCCCGGCGTAACGCTCGACAAGGTGCTAGGCAGAGACCCTTCCACCAAGGAAGAGGACTTGAAGCTGCGCAACCCCGAGGTTATAGAGATTTACAACAACAATCCCGAGATGCACAGAGTAATAGATATGGCACTCAATATCGAGGGCTTGCCCCGCAACTGCTCCAAGCACGCGGCGGGCGTCGTAATATGCAAGGAAGTCATAAGCGACCACGTGCCCTTGCAACGTAACGGCCCCGATATTACCACGCAATTCCAAAAGGAAGAGGTTGAGGAGCTGGGTATGCTCAAAATGGACTTTCTGGGACTTACCACTCTGACGGATATAGACAAGGCATTGAAGTACGTCAAGCAAAACCACGGCGTGGACATAGATTTTGACAAGCTGGGCTACGATGACGAGGAAGTATATAAGTTGATAGGCACGGGCGAAACCGAAGCAGTGTTCCAGCTTGAAAGTGCGGGAATGAAGAGCTTTTTGAAGAGCTATCAGCCCAAGAACCTAGAAGAAGTTATCGCGGGTATTTCGCTTTACCGTCCGGGTCCTATGAGCTGTATTCCCGATTATCTCAACGCAAGAGCCAACAGGGATTTGATTACGTACGATGCGCCCCAGCTCGAGAGCATACTTGACGTAACGTTCGGATTTTTCGTATATCAGGAGCAGGTTATGCAAGCCGTGCAGTATTGCGCGGGCTATACGATGGGCAGAGCAGACAATCTGCGCCGTGCGATGGGTAAGAAAAAAGTCGACGTAATGAAAGCGGAAAAGACGGTATTTATCAACGGATGCGAGGCAATCCCCGAGAAGAAGAACAAGCAGGGCGTAATAATTCAAAAAGCCGTGCCCGCAGTAGACGGCGCTATAAAGAGAGGCATATCGGCGGAGAAAGCCGAAAAGATATTCGATACGATGGCGGACTTTGCAAAGTACGCGTTCAACAAATCGCACGCGGCGGCATACGCTACGCTCACGTATCAGACGGCGTTTTTGAAGAGATACTATATGCTAGAGCTTTTCGCCGCGGTAATCAACAACAGAATTACCAAGTCGGACGAGATTGCCAAGTATCTCGCGTACGTCAAAAACTACGACAAAAAGGTATATCCTCCCGATATCAACAAGTCGGACGTAATATTCACGGTTGAAAACAACGACGGCTTGCGATTCGGTCTGGGCGGTATCAAAAACGTAGGCGAAGCGGCAATGCAGGCGGTAGTCGAAGAGCGCAGAAAAAACGGCGAGTACAAGTCGATAGGAGATTTACTCACTCGTCTTCCCGCAGGTACCGTGAATAAAAAGATGCTCGAGTGCCTTATAAAGGCGGGCGCATTCGATTGCTTCGGACATACCAGAGCTGCTATGGCGGCAAGCTATGAGTCCATAATGACGCTCAATATGTACGACAAGAAGATGCAGGCCAACGGACAGATAAGTCTTTTCGGCTTGCTCGATTCTGACGAGACTAGCGTTGAGGACGATATTCCCTATCTTAAGGAGTACCCCGACAAACAGCTTTTGTCTATGGAAAAAGAAGTGCTCAACGTATACGTGAGCGGACATCCTCTCGACGAGTACAGAGAGGAAATGCAGAAGTACGACTTCAATCTTTCCAAGATAAGCGATTTGCTCAGCAAAAACCTGGACGAAGACGAGCTTGACGAGAGTGACCTCGAGCTTATATCCCAATACGAGAATAAGGACGTGGTATTCGGCTGTATGCTTTCGGGAATACAGAAGAAGACGACCAAAAACGGCTCGGTAATGGCTTATGCTCAGCTCGAAGATTTGTACGCCGAGATAGAGGGCGTAATCTTCCCCAAGACTTATGACAAGTACAGAGATTTGCTCATCAACGATAATATCGTAATGGTGCGCGGCAGCATAAAGCGCAACAACGGCAAAATCAATATCAACATAGCGGACATTCAGCCTTGGCACAAAAGCGAAGAGGAGGACGAAGATAAAGAGGAGGTTACGCAGAAGAGCGTAGCTTGCACTCAAAAGGTGTATATCAAAATAGACGATATGCACAGTTACAGAGAGGTACTCAACGTAATAGAGGTTTTCCCCGGCGTCACGCCTGTTATTTTCAAGCTTTTCTATGACCCTAAGGCGCAGATGTACAGCAAGGGCGTAACTGTAAAGGAAAGTTTTGTCAACAGGATAAAGGCGATAGTAGGCGCGGGCAATATAGTAATCAAGGATATAAAATAAGTAAAAGTAAAGATTAAGGGGTATTTGCGGGTAAAATCGCGCGCTATCCCTTAATTTTTTTAAAAGTGATTAAAAAGTGTAGCATTATGTCAATATTTTTGGTATAATACATATCGAAAAAAATTTTAGTCCGAAATCTTAAGATTGAGGACGAGTGAGGATATATGAAGAAAATAGGCGTATTGACAAGTGGCGGCGACGCTCCCGGAATGAACGCTTGCGTAAGAGCGGTTGTGCGTTATGCAATCTACAACGGGCTCACTGTTTACGGAATAGAGAGAGGATATTCGGGTCTTATCAACAACCATATGGTTGAGATGAACAAGCGCTCCGTATCCGATATCATTCAAAGAGGCGGTACCATTCTCAAGACGGCGAGATGTCCCGAATTCAGAGAAGACAAGTATATGCAGATAGCAGTCGACAATATGGAAGCTTACGGCATAGAAGGTCTTGTCGTAATCGGCGGTGACGGCAGTTACAGAGGTGCGCTCGATTTGTACAACAAGTTCGGCGTAAAGGCAGTAGGAATCCCCGGTACGATTGACAACGACCTAGCTTATACAGATTACACGCTCGGTTTCGATACCAGTGTGAATACCGTAGTTTCGGCAATCAACAATCTGCGTGACACAATGACTTCTCACGACAGAGTATGTATTATCGAAGTTATGGGCAGAAAGTGCGGTGACATAGCATTGTATGCGGGAATATCGGGCGGTGCTGAAATGATACTCGTACCCGAGGTAGAATGCGACCTTAAGAAGATTGTCAAGAAAATATCTCTTAATCAGAGAATAGGTAAGACGTCGGATATTATCGTGCTTGCAGAGGGTGTTTGCAAGGCGGAAGAGCTCAAGCAGGAACTCAAAGACAACGGCATACTCGGCTCGATAAAGACGACCACGCTCGGATATATTCAGAGAGGCGGCGCGCCTTCTATGTTTGACCGCGTGCTTGCGGCTCGTTGTGCGGTAAGAGCGGTTGACCTTCTTATGCAGGACAAGGGCGGCAGAGTAGTCGGTATCAAGGATAACAAGATAATCGACGAAGACATAGCCGAAGCGCTTGCTCAGGAGAGACATTTCGACAAAGAGCTTTACGACACTGCGATGATACTCGGTCTTTAAGACAGTATTTGAAAAAAATCTGATACAAAATCATTTACTATACCCCCTTTTCCGCGAGGGGGTATTTTTTCAGTTTTTTTTAAACGGAAGGCGTGTACATTGTTCCCAGAAGCACCAATACTCGCCCCGTATCCAATATTGAGTTGGGATAATACTATCGGGTGCGTCGAGACCTTCGCACATAAAGTAAGCCAAAGGTAAGCTAAAAAAGGACGGCAACGTCCTTTTTTGCTTTTTGTATATAACGGCAAATTTACAGAATTTCAGCAAAATAGCACAAAAGATTTGCTATTGAGGCAGTTATTTGGTAAAATAAGTATGGTTTTACAGATTACTGTAATTATTATCAGATAAAATTTTGGAGGCTTTTTATGGAAAAGTTAGTTGGAGCTTGTATGTTCGGTCAATCCGGCGGTCCTTCTTCCGTCATCAATTCCAGCGCGGCAGGCGTATTTACCGAGGCGTTGAAACAAGACTGCATTACAGCGGTTTACGGTGCTGCACACGGCATCAAAGGCGTACTCAATGAAGAGTTTTACGATATAAGCAAAGAGGATATGAATGAGATTATGCTTCTCAAGAATACTCCTTCTTCGGCTCTGGGCAGCGTAAGATACAAACTCAAGGCTGAGAAAGTTGACGATACCGACTACAAGAGACTTCTCGAAGTATTCAAAAAGTACAATATCCGTTACTTTTTCTACAACGGCGGTAACGATTCTATGGACACCTGCAACAAGGTCAGCAAGTATATGAAAAAGTCGGGCTGGGAATGCCGCGTTATGGGCGTACCCAAGACTATCGACAACGATTTGTTCGGTACCGACCACTGTCCCGGATACGGTTCTGCTGCTAAGTACGTAGCTACCACTACTATGGAGCTTAAGCTTGACGCTACCGTATACGATACTCCTATGATTACCGTAGTTGAGGCAATGGGACGTCACGCAGGATGGTTGACCGCTGCTAGTGCGCTCGCTTGCACCAAGGGTCTCGGTCCCGACCTCATTTATCTTCCCGAAGTTCCTTTCTCCACTGAGAAGTTCCTTTCTGACGTAGAAAAGAAGATGAAGGAAAACAACGGTAAGTGTATGATAGTTATTTCCGAGGGTATCTCCGACGAAAACGGTACTCTTATCGCAGAAAAAATCAACGAAAACGTTGCTAAAGACTCTTTCGGTCACGCACAGCTCGGCGGCGTAGGCACTGCTCTTGCAAACCTCTGCAAGGAGAAGTTCGGCTGCAAGACGAGAGCTATCGAATTCTCTTTGATGCAGAGATGCGGCGCACACCTTGCTTCCAAGGTAGACGTCGAAGAAGCTTTCAAGGCAGGCGCAGCTGCAGTTAAGTACGCTGTCAAGGGTACTACCGACAAGATGGTTATCATCAAGAGAGATATGACTTCCGGCAAGTATAAGAGCAAGATGGGCGTTATGGGCGTTGCTAAAGCTGCAAACACCGAAAAGAAAGTTCCTACCGAGTGGATTATCAATGACGGCACTATGCTTTCTCAGGAATTTATCGACTATGCTTTGCCTTTGATTCAGGGCGACAGCAAGGCTCCTCTCGAGGACGGTCTTCCCAGATTTGCAAAACTCAAGAAAGTGCTTGTAGAGAAGAAGTAATTACTTTTTCGATTATAAAAGACAAATAATCAAGGTCGGCTTTTATGCCGACCTTTTTTGGCTTTTGAGTATTGAAGGATAAATTATGGCTTTTACTTTTGTATCTTGATTTTATCTTTTGTATTACACTACATTGTATGCGACGCTGGTATAAGCCGTTACAACAAAGTCGCTTTGATTTTTAAAATTTTTATACATACGTAAGATGAAACAAGCAGTTAAACCGTCAGCGGTTGAGCGAATTTACGGCACCTGCTATAATCTTTGCGCAATTATCTATCAGAGCGTCTACGTCGCGCGGGGTGAGCATATAGTGCGCGTATCCCGCTATTTTGCCGTTAGTGCCTGTGATATTGCCTGCTGCGATTATGAGGGGGACGCCTATTGCCACGACGGGTACCGAAAGACTTTGACGGTTAAGACAAGGCTGCGGATTGTCCACGCCTCCGCCGGGGCAGATGCCCGCGGTAGTGAGCTGATAACAATTGCCCAGTCTTTCTATTTTACCTGTAGCGAGAGTGTCTACGGCAATCACAGCGTCGGGGCGTTGACTCTCTACGACTGCTTTGACTATCTCAAAAGATTTTATGCCCGTTACGCCCTCAACTTTAGGCGCGATTGACGCGAGATAATAGTCTTGTATTTTACCAGTACGTATACGTTTTGTAACTTCGTTTCCCAGCGCATCGACAACGGCATTTTCATTGCCGAGACCTACTACCAGAAGCTTGCCATCGTGTACTCCGCAAAATCTCAGAAGTTTTTTAATCGAATTTTTTATTACGCCTTTGACGCACTCGTTAGAATTATCGCGTGAAGGGAAGATGGTCAGGTATTTGCCTTCGTTTTTACCTGTTTTGCGCGAATAAATTTTGTTTACGTTGCATTCGTGCACTTCCACGCCTTTTTGAACGTAACTTTTACAAGGCACGGATATTTCGCTTGCGCATTCCGTTATCATATCAGAGTAATTCATAACAAGATTATTTACACTAATCTCAAAACTGAAACACTTTTGATTGTCTTAAAAGCAACTCAAAACGGATAATTTTGTATAAATAGATAAAAATATATATCAAAATTCCTTGCTTTAATCGAATTGTTATGATAAAATATCTTAGTAAAAATACTAAAACGGAGGGAGAGGTATGCCTAATATTAAGTCCCAAAAGAAGAGAGTTTTGATTTCTCAGAAGGAGAATGCGGCTAATACGTCCAAGCGCAGCAGAGTTCGCAATGCTATCAAGAAGTACGAGCTTGCTATTGCCAACAAGGATATTGCTACCGCAGAGAAACTTTTGCCTGAGACCATCTCTTTGATTGACAGAGCAAAGAGCGACGGTATTTATCACGCCAACACCGCCAGCAGAAAGGTAGCTAGACTTTCTAAGATGTTGGACGAAGCTAAAAAAGCTTAATCGGTAAAATAAAGAAAAGACGGACTGTCCTAAAGGGCAGTCTTTTTTTATGCCTTATAAGGAATTTTCTATTGTCAATATATAATGGTGACGATATGAAAATTATAAAGTATTTGCCTTTTATTGAAATCGGCAAACAGCTTGCATTTCTCGGCAAATAAAAGGATGCCGAATACCGCAAGCGCGTGATTCTGATAATCGGCTGTCGCAATAAAAAAACCCGCCCTTCGGCAGGTTTTTTATTTGTGGTTTTGTTTTTGTCAATCTTTCTTTTCGTCGTCTGAAGAGTCTGCTTCTTTGTTGTCGTCGTTGAATTGTGTCATTCCGTCACTGGGAAGAGAATCGTCAGCTTGTGTATTTTGGACGTCGTTATCGCTCTTGAGCGTATCCGCGTTTTCAGCGTCGATTTCAGACGCTTCGGTTTGTGCAGTTTCGTCACCTATAATAACTTCGCCCGATTCTTCGAGACTTCTCTTTTTGAGTTCTTCGACGATAGCTGCGTGCTGCTTTTTAGTGAGAGGATAGAAAATCATAGCGATTGCCATCAAAGCCGCAGATATAGCCGATATCCACAAAGCAAGGTTGAAGTAATCTGTAGCGACTTTCATCAGTTCGTCACTGACAGTAATTTGGTTGAAGTAATTTGCAGGCTGATAACCCATATCGCGTTTTACGAGAGCTATTACCACGTATCCTACGTTGGTAAATACGAGCACCAGCGTATACGCGAACATCTGAATGAAGCCTTCGAGACGTTTACCGGTTTTGAGTTGCTGATAATCGGATATTTCCGAAAGCATAAGAGGTTGCAAAGATGCAATCGCGTTAAACAATGCTATATATCTGAGTATTGTCAGCAAAGCCGCACTGAGCGCACCTTGCGCAATGTTTTCTACGCCTATAATACCGAGAATAGCGTAACCTACGGCGTTGCAAGTCATCCATATAATCATTATGGTTTTGTTATTGAGTTTTCTTGTCATAAGCGGCAAGAGAATCATATTAGGCGTAACTGCAAAGCCTGTAACGAGCGTAAGAGAAGCGAATATCTTTTGACCGGAAGGTATGTCGGCGGCATAACGCAACTTGCCGAGGATAGCGGCGTCGACTTCTATAGTAGTACGCATACAGCCGAGAATGAGCGCAAGCGTGAGGATAAGCAAAGGCTTATTTTTAAGAATCATACCGATACCCTGGAAAAGACCGACTTTTTCGGAGTTTTTCGAAGTAGCGATAATTCTTTCTTTAACTTTAAAGAGCAAGAGAACGAAGAGTAAACCGAGTATCGAATAGATAAAGCCGATATAGCGGTAAGCGAGATATTCTGCGCCCTGTTCGTTGAAGTATCCTCTCAAAGCATTGCCGAGGACGTTCATAATCGTAGGCGAAAAACCTATGACCAAACCTATAGGAGACCATATATCGGTACGTTCCTGCTGGTTAGGGGTAATTACGCCGGGCATCATATAGAAAGTGTTTTGGAAGAGGTTCCAGATGATAAGCGTAGGGGTACAGATGCAATATGCATAAGCGATTTTTGCGGACGAATCGAATTCCTGATTACGTATCAAATCGGGAGACCAGGTAGCCGCGATTGCGAATGCGGCAAAAATAGGAGCCATCAGCAAAATAAAAGGCTTATATTTTCCCCATTTTGTCTGAGTATTCTGAAGCAGTTTACCGAAAAGAGGTTGGATTATAAGACCGAGTATACTTGCCACAAGACAGATGAGGGGTCCGTGCAATACGTCGATGTCGAACAATTCAGAAATCTGCGTAGCGGTGATAAGACCGGAAACGACGGTAACCAGAGTACTTACGCCGAAAGCGGTTCCGCCGAAACAGAGTATCTCTTTGAGGTTGAGGTATCTGCCTTGAGGGGGATTGTTCCAGAAGTTCTTGAGTTTGGCGGGTGCGCTCTTGAGTTTTTGAGCGACTTGTCCCTTTTGCTTAGGTTGTGAATCTTTTCCCATAATAGCCACCTTTCATTTTAGTCCATTATCAATTTTATCATAGAATAAGCACTCGGGTCAATATATTAGATATATTTATATACAAAAAGTAACGCATAATTTATAAAAAATAAGTGCGAAACAAATATCTTTCAGAAATTGGTTGTTAGTATTGAAACGCAGGCGATAAAGTAGTATAATAAACTAAAAAGTACAGGGGGATAGAATATTGACCTTCAATAAAAAAGCTATAAAAATTACAGCTATCGTACTGGCGTGCGCAATATTTATTACTGCGTCGGTATTTGCATTTATGGGCATAGCCCGAGCAGTAAAAATCGGGAATATATCCGAAGTAGTATATGAGGGCGAAAAGCTCAATGTAATACTTATGATAGGCGACGGAATGGGATCTAATCATCTCAAAGCCGCTGAGGCGAGATACGGCGAGTTATTTATGAAGAGTGCGCCCGTACAGGGTGAACTGACTACATATTCGAGATATCTTTTCGGAGCTACCGACAGTGCGGCGGCTGCAACCGCGCTCGCTACGGGAGTAAAAACCGACAACGGCAACGTAGGACAGTATCTCGGCAAGGAAAAGCAATCCACGACGGAACTTGCAATATCACTGGGTATGTCTACGGCAATACTTGCGACAGAGGGAGTGGACGGCGCAACTCCCGCGGGATTTTCCGCGCATACTTCAACGCGTAACGATTTGGACGGAATACTTGACGACCAGCTCGTAAGCGGCGTGGACGTATTTTTCGGCAGCAATATAGAAAGATACGCTTCGCTTAGCGAAAAGATAGAAAAAGCAGGTTATTCGTTCTTTGACAGTATGTCAAATCTCGATATGTCCAAGGAGAAAGTTTTCGCGTCTTTTGAGGAAATCGCACTTGAAGACGGCGGCAGTACAAAGCCTACGCTTGCCGACCTTGCGATAAAGGCACTTGACAAAATCTCACTCAACGAAAAGGGCTTTTTTATGATGATAGAGGAAAGCCATATCGACAAGTGCAGTCACAATAACGATTTGGACGGTGCTCTTTCACACGTCAAAGCTTATGACAACGCAATAAAAGCCGTAGTCGATTACGCTCTTAATCTTGGCAACACAATAGTTATAGTTACGGCTGACCACGAAACAGGCGGACTTCAGTATAACGGAGAAACGTCTGAGCAGATGAGCGACAGTATGTACACACTCACGCATCACTCCACAGTCAACGTACCTTATTATGTGTTCGGCAACATAGATTACGAATTTGCAAAGGTTATGGATAATACGCAGATTGCCAGGTTGTGTCAGGCTGTTATTAGTGCAAGCGTATAGGCGACCGCGTATAGCGGCGCATATTTTGCCTTTATCTGCGACGCTCGCGCTCAGTTACATACGCAAAGTATGCGCCTGTCGCGCTCGGTCTGGA
>CASERZ010000012.1 GCA_949290515.1 uncultured Christensenella sp. | reverse complement strand
AGATACTACTAATTTTTCGATTAGCGATACCGTTCTTGTAGTAAAAGAAAAAATTACAAATAAAGCCTGTCTGTTACATAAATAAATTCGGTAACATATAAAAATAAGAGCCTAAATCGAATATTCGATTTAGGCTCTTTTTGGTGCTCTATAGAGTATTTATCAGATATTTTCCTCCGTTTCAGGTACAGGCTCCCACTGCGCTACCAACTCTTTATTGCCAGTAACTATCTCTGTACTTATAATGTAATAAATAGCACCTGTAAGTTTGTCTTCCCAATATTTGAAGGTATAGCCGTCTCTTACGGGCGCAGTTATCTCAGCTCCCGTCTCGACGGTGTAAGTCGTAGGATTGTTGACATCGCCTTCGTATCTTCCGCCGTTGAGGTCGTAAGATATGGTATAAACTATTGCCTGCCATCTGGCGTAAACTTTTATATCGCCCGTCGAACCCTTTGCTATTCCTGTAACTTTGTTTCCTCCTTCTTCGCTGTCATACCAGCCCAAAAAGTTATAACCCTTATAAGAAATGTCTTTGAATTGAATTTCTTGAGTAATGTTGTAAGTGTAAGGATTCGAGGAAGTGCCCTTTACGTTAAAATAACTAATCTTGTATGTCATAGGTTGCCATTTTGCAATCAATGCCAGGTCAATATTTGTACCCGAAGGAACTTTAGTCCATTGCTTGCCGTCCTTATCATACCAACCGGCAAACTGATATCCTTTCATAGTACATACAGGGCTATAAAAACTCTCTACCCCGTCCATAGTCGCATACGAAGAAGGGTTGACCTCATTGGGAAGCATTGCTCCGCCGCCTTGCAAATCGTAAGTGATGCTGTGTTCGACTTTCTTCCATTTTCCGTACAAAGTAACGTCCTTGGTAAGAGTAAGTTCTTCCACTCTGTTGCCCTGCGCATCGTACCAACCGTCGAATTCAAGACCGAGCATCTGAGATATCGGCTTTGAAGGAAATTCGAGTTTTGTATCCTTCTCTTGCGTTATTGTAGTATAGATATTCTTGCCGTCAAGTCCACTCGTCGAATCGATAGGAAGTTCAAACGTAACCGTCACGTTTTTGTTACAACCTGTCAATACCGCGCTTGCGACCAACGCAAACAATACTATAGTCAAAATCAAAACTGTCTTTTTTTTCATAATTACCCCGAGTGCCTATATGGCATTATCATATTTACACTATAATTATATCACTGTCAAAGCTTCAAATCAATACGCTTTCTCAAGGACTATTTACCTTCGTTATCGTCTTGCGCATTTTGCACTTCTTCGATAGAGTTTGATTTTTTTGAATTTTTCAGCATTATACCTACCTCTACGCTTAGCCATACGACTAATATCACCGCCGTAAAAGCAAAGAAAATCCACGCTATCTCTTTTGCGCCTATCGTCTTGCCGAAAAAGTCAAGCTGCATAGAAAAACTTTCCTCGAGCTTTTCTCCCGCCTGAGGTATGACCTCTTCTATTTTTTCAAGCGCGCCTCGCATAAACAATTCTCTGTAAAGTCCTGCAGAATACGTCGCGGGTATAAACAAGGTGATATATTGAATTGCCTTGGGGAAAATAGATATAGGCATATACGCACCTATGAGAAATCCTATAGCCGCGCTTATTATTCCCACTAGCGCGCCGTGCTGCGCACTTGTCTTTACCGCCTTGCAAATCAGAGATATTATTGCCGACGACGATATTACGGACATAATCAAAAGACCTATTGCCATAAATACGTCACCCGCGCTGAGCGTCCACCCCGATATAGCCATATATACGAAAGCTATCAAAAGTACAATCATACATATCGTCAGCGTAATAATTACATTGGAGATATAGTAGCCGACGGTCAAAAGATAACGTTTTGCAGGTGCGCAAAGCATATCGGCAAGCACACCTTTTTCCCTGTCTTTGACGACTATCTCCTGTGCAGAGAAAGATACCGTAACGCAAGATACGGATATTACTCCCGCAAGCATCCAGTTATCTACAAAATTTTTCAAAAGCTCATTGTCGATAGACACGCCTTCAAACGCGCTCTCGAGCGTCTGCATCTGCACGTCGCCCAAAAAGAGTACATACAATCCCAGTATTATCAACGGCGCGAGCAAAGAGAAAAACACGCCCATTTTATCCTTTAAAAATATCTTGACGTTACGCTCGACAAGGCACCACACTATTCTGATGTCGGATTTGAAAGAATTCTTCATCTTGCGTTACCTCCCGTGAGTTTTTTCCCGGTAACGTTGAGAAATACGTCATCCATATCGCCTTTGACGACTTCGAAGTCCTCTATGAGTTTGCCGTGCTTAGACAAAAGCTCCTTTGCCTGACTGCTTCCCGAAAGCACTACTCTGTATGCGCCGTCATATTCGTAATCGAGTTTTTCAAATGCCTTGTCTAAAGCCTCACTGCGCTGAGCATACACAATGAGATAGTCGCGTGAAAACTCGTTTTTGAGTTGCACGGGAGTACCCCTCGCGGCAATCTTACCCGCGTCTATTATCACCACGTCGTCGGCATTGTTTGCCTCTTCCATATAATGCGTAGTGAGAAAAACCGTCATATTGTCTTCTTTTCTTATTTTCTCTATTATTTCCCATACAGTCTTACGCGTAACGGGGTCGAGACCCGTAGTAGGCTCGTCAAGTATGAGAATTTGAGGTTTATTTATTAGTCCCCGTGCGATATCTACTCTGCGCCTTTGTCCTCCCGAAAGTTTTCCGTAAGGACGATTGAGTATATCGTCAAGGCTCAAAAGCCCGCTCAATTCTTTTAGTCTCTTCTTCCACGCTTCTCCGTAACAACCGTATAAACTTGCTCTTATTTTAAGATTGTCTTTTACGCTCAGTGTACCGTCGAGAATGGAGCCTTGAAAAACTATGCCTATACTGTTTCTAATATGCGTAGCCTGAGTATCGAGGTCGTAATCCATAATGCGGACTTTGCCCGAATCTTTTTTGAGAAGAGTGGCTATTATATTGATTGTCGTACTCTTGCCTGCGCCGTTAAGACCGAGGAATGCAAAAAGGCTGCCTTCTTCCACCCCGAACGAGATGTCGTCGACCGCCTTTATATCGCCGTAATTCTTTTTTAGATTTTCAATTGTAATGACTTGTCCCATAGTACCCTTACCTTAATAAACTGCTTATATTATATAATAGACAAGGGACATATGTCAATATACGCCTGACTTTCACCGGTTAATCGGCAAACTTCTTTTTGTTGATTTTGATAAGTACGGGAATTCCCGCAATCGTAACTATAAAGGGAATAAACGGCACAAATATTACGCTCCATACCGGCAAGAGATTGCATAGTCCCACGACTGCAAGAGTAATTTCCGATACAACGATTAATATCATTCCAACACCGCGGTTGAGAATATTCCACGCTTTTTCGTTTTCCAAAGTGAGAGGTATTCTCACGCCGGCAATACCGTTTTGCTTTACGCACATACAGAGCGCGCCGCACACTATGTAGAGTTCACACAATATAGCACTAAACAAGCTGGCAAACGTATCGCCCTGCTGCGCTGTATACCCCATACCGAGTGCGGCATTGTTGACTTTGATTGAGTGCACTATCATAAATATCGTCGTAAACAGCGGAATAGAAAGTAATATCGCGCCTGCTAAATGAGCGGACTTAATTCTGTCATCGCCTTGCATCATGCTCACTTTTATAAAAAACGCCATGTACCCCAAAAGACAAAACGTTATGCCCACCCCTACAAACTCTCTGCTGCTTCCCCAGCGGTCGATTTCACCTTTCCCGTTATAATGCGCAGGTATAGTAGTCGGAAGAAAAATTCTCGCAACCACCGAAATAAAAAGCGCAAACGACGAAAGACATAATATAACGGCAACCCATCTCCAAAAGACTAAGCTCAACTTCTTCTTATGCAATTCTTTATCTTCTTTAGTATCGAGTGCGAGGTCTTCGAAAAAATATTCTGCCTCCACTCCGAATATCTTGCATATTTCCTGAAGATAAAATACGTCAGGCGTCGAGCGTCCGCATTCCCACTTAGAGAGGTTCTTATCGCTCACGCAAAGCATATCCGCAAGTTGTTTTTGCGTCATATTTTTGGAGCGTCTGAGTTCTTTGAGTTTTAGTGCGAAAATCTCTTCCTTGGTCATAATCTCTCCTTTTGCTAGATTATACCATATCCCCGCATATCGGTCAATATACGTCCCTTATTCTACCGCTCTACAATCCGTAGAGTGCGGATTTAACATAAAAAAGCAACCCCGAAAGGTTGCTATTTGTTATTTGTCGGATTGCATGTAAATTATTCCCACTCGATAGTACCCGTAGGCTTAGGAGTACAGTCGTAACATACTCTGTTGACGCCCTTGACTTCGGTGATTATTCTCTTGGTAATCTTATCGAGAAGTGCCCAGTCAATATGCTCGATTGATGCTGTCATTGCGTCGATAGTATTTACGGCACGGATAACAACCGGCCACTCATAGGAGCGCGCATTGTCCTTGACGCCTACAGACTTGGTATCGGGAATAAGCGTGAAGTACTGCCATACCTTGCCCTGCAAACCTGCCTTTGCAAACTCTTCTCTCAAAATAGCGTCGCTTTCTCTTACCGCTTCGAGTCTGTCTCTGGTGATTGCACCGAGGCATCTTACGCCTAAACCGGGACCGGGGAAGGGCTGACGGTAAACCATATCGTCGGGAAGTCCGAGTGCCTTACCGCAGGCTCTTACTTCGTCCTTGAACAAATACTTCAAAGGCTCTACGAGTTCAAACTTCAAATCGTCGGGAAGTCCGCCTACGTTGTGATGCGACTTGACAATCTTGTTGGTCTTGGTACCGCTCTCGACAATGTCGGGATATATGGTACCCTGTGCCAAAAAGTCGATACCGTCAAGTTTTCTCGCCTCTTCTTCGAATACTCTGATAAACTCAGCACCGATAATTTTTCTCTTCTTCTCAGGGTCTTCGACACCTGCAAGCTTGTCCAAAAATCTGTCTACGCTGTCGCTGTAAATAAGAGTTGCGCCGAGTTCTTCTCTGAATACCTTGACAACCTGCTCAGGCTCGCCCTTTCTCAAAAGACCGTGATTTACGTGCACACAGACAAGCTGCTTGCCGATTGCCTTAATCAAGAGAGCGGCAACTACAGAGCTGTCTACTCCGCCCGAGAGAGCAAGCAATACTTTCTTGTCGCCGATTTGCTTTCTCAAAAGCTCTACCTGGTCGTCGATAAAGTTTTGCATATTCCAATTGGCTTCGCACTTGCATACGTCAAAGACAAATTCTTTGAGGTCTTTTTTGTCAAGCTTCGAGCACTTAGAAGTAGCGTGATTTAGTGCTACAACAGGCAAACCGCAAGCATATACGTCTGCACTAGCGTCAATTTTCACGCCGTCTACCACGTTGTTGGGACCGCCGTTAAGAATAATACCTTTCAGATTAGACATAGCCTTGAGAGTGTCTGCGGAAATATCGTGAGGATAAATCTCGCTGTATACTCCCATTGCTCTAATCTCTCTTGCAAGAGCAGAATTTTCTTCACTGCCGAGGTCAAGTATTGCAATCATATTTTGTTTCATATTCTCTCTCCTTGGTTTTTATACAAATCAATTTTACATTATTTGTCGTGATATGTCAAACCGTTGCCGTATATACTCAACGTTTTTTGATAACTTAACTCATAGAGTTAATAATCGCTCTTTTTATCTTTGACAATAATTGCAACAGGGGTTATTCCTCGCCGTTGGAAGCACTGATTTTTTGCTTTCTCTTTTTATACGCCTTTTTGACGATAAAGAACAACGCAACGCACGCTCCTGCGATAATCACTATTCCCAAAGGGATGAATATTGCCATAAGCGTCTCAGGCGTAACGTAAAATCCCGTATATTCTGTAAGATTGCTTTCCATTGTCGAAAGAACTTCGGGAAGCACGTATGCGCGGCTACCGTCATTTTCGCCGTAATAAATACGTATAACATTTACGCTGTAAGCGTCTACGTTAGTCGAAACGGTATTGCCGTCGATAGCGCAATCTTCCTGAGCTGGCAAAACGGTAGTCGAGCCTAACTCGTTGCACGCTCCCTTCTCACCCGATATATACTGCATAGACGCGGCGTTCAAATTGCCGAAGCCGTCGATATCGAGATTTACAGGCATTGACTTGCCGTTGGAATTGACAAGCTTTATGTAGAGCACTTGCTCTTCTTCGTCAACCGTAGTGGAAGTATATACTCCGCTCTTGTTAAAATCTACGTTTACGTAGTTGGTACCGTAATTGTTTGCATAGAGCATTTGCACGTAATAACTTGGCGTAAGCACTATATTCTGCGAATCGAACCATATCATATTTACGTCCCAGCACTGCGAATTTATCTTGGCAAAAGTAGGAGCGTAAGACGCCATAACCACTATATCGCCGTTGCGCTCTATTCCCGTAAGATAGCTCGCCTCTTCGACAGCCTCCCAGATATTGCTCTTTGTGGTCAGCTTTCCGAAGCCCCAGCAGGTAGCCGCATATTCTCCGACAAAAACCTTTGCGCCGTCACGGTCATAGCTGTCGTAACGGTCATTGTTTCTGAAAAGCGTGTTGTTGCCCGTATAGTAATGCTCGTCCACAACCGTATCGGGATACCTGTCGTTTATAAGCTCCCACGATTCGTCTATTCTCTCCCCCTCAAATTCGTAAGAAGCCGAAGATATTATCGTAATTTCGGGATGTTCCCTCTTGATTACCTGATAAATCGCGTCGAAGTTACGCCAGTAAAGCTCTCCCCAGTTTTCGTTGCCCAAACCGATATATTCAAGGTTAAAAGGCTCGGGATGTCCGTTTCGAGCGCGAATC
This sequence comes from uncultured Christensenella sp., assembly GCA_949290515.1. Lineage (GTDB taxonomy): Bacteria > Bacillota > Clostridia > Christensenellales > UBA3700 > RACS-045. The sequence continues at coordinate 73,291 of CASERZ010000012.1, read as the reverse complement.
GCACCCCAGTAGGTAGTAGTATCGCCGTTGGCGTATTCGATAAGGTCGAGAATATCCTGCACGTAAGAGTTAAACTCATCGGTTGACGGTCTGAGCGCAACCGTATCGAGGTATGCCTGCCACTCGGCAAAAGTCATTTTACCTTTCTTGTATTTTTCAGAAACTTCGTTGTAGTTGGCTTCAAACTGGCATATCATACCCACGTTGAGAATGGGAAGAGGCTTTGCTCCCAAATCGTCGCACAGCTGAAAGTACTCGTGATATCCGAGTGCGAAAGTATTATTGTAAGCCTTGCCGTTTTCGTCATCGTTCCAGATATTGGAGGTCTGCTCTCTCTCCTCGAGAGGTCCTATCGTATTCTTCCAGCTGAAAAGATTTTCGAGATTGTCGCCCTCTGCAAGACAGCCACCGGGGAAACGTATAAAAGAAGGTGACAAATCGTAAAGCGCCTGTACCATATCGCTTCTTAAAGTCACGTATTTCCATTCGTCATTGCCGTAACCGTAACTGTCCTGCGGCACGAGCGAAACGAAATCCACGCAAAATTCGCCCACGCCGTCGACCATGAAGAGAAGTCCGCCGTCCTCGCTCGCTTTGGAGACGAGTCGCTTTTCTATCTTCGTCCAGCCCTCTCCTGCAGAGGGAATCTCGATAGCCTCGCAATAATCGTTTAGATTTTCATACGAGATGAGCCCTACCTTGATACTTCCCTCAAAATCAATGTTTTTGATATAGAAAGAGAGGTCATAGACAGCGTCTTTTTTGAATCCCATATCAGGAGAATTCATTTTGTCGATATTGTAGTCTTCGGTGAGATAATCGTAATATTCCAAATAGCCGGCATTTAAAAAATTGCCTATGCCGTCAGCATCAACCTTTAAGTATTTTGTGTTTTTTTCATTGAGCCCTTCTTCACTGCCCACAGTAGCCGATAAGTTGGTAATAAACCAGTTGGAAAGAGGCAAAGCCTCGTATTCGAAACTGCCGTTTGCTACGAGATTGGACACCAGTCCGCCGTCGCCCGCATAGGAAATGTCTTCGAGAAAAAGCCCGTACATATCCTGTGATATCTCTATACCGACGTTGTCTTTAGAGACTGTAAAAGATATGGTATTCATACCGTCGCAACCCGTAAAAACAAACACCAAAATCAATGCACAAATAATTACCGATACTGCTGTTCTTTTCATTTTTCACCTCTTATAATAATTATATCATTATTATTAACAGTTGTCAATTTGACTTAATTATCGCATAGCTTACGTCTTTTATAATCAAGACTCACTTTTACCTTTGCGACATAAAAAAAGACCCTCTTGCGAAGGTCTTTTTTGTCATTAAGTCGGTTTTTATTTTACAGTGCCGTAGACGTATCTCACGGTAGCGCCGTTGACGAGCGCGACAATTACTCTGCTTCCCTTAGTGAGGTTGCCGTAGATATTGTCTCCGTCTCCTTCTATTTCGGTAATCTGTCCGTCGCTGCCTATTGCAATACCCTTAGCAACCACGTCGGAAGTCGCAGGAAGCATCGTTACCGTATAATCCTTTGTATAAACCAAACCGTTGATTAGAGGGTTACGGTAGCCCTGACCGCTGACAACAGTCATATTCGCGTCGGTATCGGGATAGAGTACTTGTACGATAGAATTGAGCTGTTCGCTCTGAGTGAATATCTGAGTATAGTTGTCCTTAGCCCAGTTATCCTGAGAATAGCTTGCGCATTTTTCAATCGTGCCCGTACTCAAGCCTGCAAACGCACCGTTGTAAGTTCCGCCCACAGTAGTGTTGCCGGTAGCATAACAGCTTGTAACAGTACCTTCGTTGAGACCTACGAAACCGCCTGCATAGGTGCTTGCAGAAGCCTTGTCGGTAGCATACGAATCGCTTATTGTACCAGTATTGTAAGCTACGAAACCGCCTGCATAACCGTTGTTGCCGTTGGCGGTAACGGATTCGTAAATGTTGTTGAGCGTAAACTCACCCGTGTAAGACATAGATATATTTGACTTATTGACAGCCACGAGACCTGCGGCATAAACACCGTCGAGAGCCTCACCGTTGACGGTAACGCTGCCTATTGCGTAGCAACCGTTTATAAGTGCTATCGTACCGTCGGTAGCAACCGTTTCGTTGACGAGAGCAAGTCCCGCGCCGTAAATTTCCTTGACGCCGTCAGTAAGATATTCGCCTATATTGCACTCGATATCTCCGTAGAAACCGCAGTAAAGCAATCTTGCAAAGCTGTCGGTAGAAGCAGACTTGTTGTTGAGAGTGATACCGGCTACGTTTCTGCCCTTGAGGTCGGCGTAAACCTGTACGTTAGAGATATAGTTGTAGTTGTTGAGTACGAAGCCTGCGATATTCGCGCTTTCGATTTCAATCTTATCGGACTGAACGGCAATTTGAGAGATTTCTCCGTAGTTGTTTATCGCAAAAGGAGCAACGTTTATTGTCTTGATTTCCTCAGCAAGGTTTTCGAAATCAATTTCCTTAACCTGTACGCCGAGGAAGAACAGTCTGTTGATTGCAGCTCCTGCTTTAATATCGCCGAATAGCGAGTAGCTCATCGTATCTGCGCTGTCTCTTACGATTTTAACACCTTCAGAGGTCAGTCTCTTTTCAGTGAGTACGATATTGGTTACGGTATGGTCGTTGCCGTTGATTTTTCCGTAAAAATCTTTTATATTTACTACCTCGTATCCGCCGAAGTTGATATTTGCGGCAATATCGTAGGTGTCTGTGTTGGAAGGATTAGCAAAACTGTTGACGAAAATAAACGCAAATTCGCCTATATTGTTTATACTCCACGCACCGTATGCGTCTTTTGTAGGTATCATATAACTGAGATACTGCGCTTCTGCATACACGTCGTTACCGTATTCGAACTTAATGCCCGAATTGCCTGTAGCTACCGATATATCGTAGAGTTTTCCGTAATAATCGGGGTCGCTGATAACGGGGGTATGAGTAGTCGTTTCCTCGTCTCCTTCGCCCGTAGTCTCCGACTTTATAAAAATACTGTCGAGCATAATCTCGAATACGTGATAAGCGGGGTTGCCGTCCGAACCGTATTCTATATATTTGACGATATCGAGGTCAGACTCAGTCTCGAAGAAGTAGAGCTGTTTTCCGTCCGAGCCCAATACGTTTTGTTCCTCCCCGGTATTCTGTACGGCAAGACTGCCGTCTCCGGTGTTGTATTCGCAAGGCATCAGCACGTAATTCTTACCCTCTTCCGCGTCGGATTTGTAAACAATATCGACGCTTGCGGAAGGCTTGAAGTTTTCGTATGCTATCTGCTGTCCGTCCTTGTCGTATACAAAATATTCGTTACCGTTTCTCTGAACTTTGAGCATTCCGTCAAAGTCGTATACGAGCATAGTTTCGCCCGTCTGAGGCTCAACGGTATCTGCGGATACGTAATTGTAAACGTCGTATACGTCTCCTACCACGAAAGTAACTTTGTTGGATATAGTCTTGCTTGTGAGCGAGCTGTCAAGCTCCTCTTCTCCGTCTGCAAGCTTAGCTTTAAGTCCGAGATTGAAGTTGTTTGCAAGCGAGTTTGCGTCAATCTTCCATTTAAGAGTAGCTTTACCTGAGGAATCGTATGAAAGTTCAAGGTCTTCGGGAGCAATGGATTCGAGTTTGGTTACCTTATAGTCCTCGCTTCTTTCGCTGAATTGACTGCTGATAAATACTTCTCCGTCTCCGTCTGCTCTAATGGTAAAGTAATACTGTCCTGCTTTGTCAAAAGTAAATTTACTGCGTTGATAACTCGTACCCGTAGTGGAAAACTCCTGATAAGTGCCGTCCTCGTGAGTAAGTCTGAGCGTATAGGATTTTGCATTCTCTACCTTGTTCCAACGTACCGTAGAGGTAAGACTGCTGAATACGGGAGTATCAAGCACTTTGGAATTGATATAAAAAGCCGTACCCGCTACCGAAACGTCGTATTGCACGTTTGCTTCGTCTGGTTTTGCCACAACGGTAATTTTATATTTGTCATAGTCGGCATATACGTCCTTGCCGTCGTCTCCGGTTTTGTTAAATACGTAGAAAGTATCGGTAGTTTCCTTGCTGTCGAGAAGAAGATTTTCTCCGTCATAAACCTTTACTTCGTAAGAAGCACTGTTTTCCACAGCCTGCCATTCAGCCTTCTTTTCGGAAGCGTTTACCTTAACTACAGGAGTATCGAGAGCATTGCCCTTGCGGTATACGAATACGTCACTCCAGTCGCTGGTGCCGTATTTTTTACCGTCTCCGTATGCTCTTACGGTTACATTGAAGTTACCGTAGCCGCTGACGATTTCGGCAAGATTGTAGGTAGTGTTTGCCGTACTGGTCTTTTCCTCGCCGTTAATCGCGATATAATACTCGACGGCGTCCGAAACGCTGTCCCAGCTGAGAGTACTTCCGTTTATTGCCAGATTAGAGGGCTTGTCCAACTTATAAAGACCATTCTCGTCTTTTTCTCTGCAAGCCGTCATAGTAATCATAAGTACCGCTAGCAGTACGACAAGCACGGTAATACTTATTCTTTTTCTCATAAAAACTCCTTTGCAATCATAATGTACTGATATATTATATCAAATGGGGTAGAACTTTTCAAGCCATTTTACGTTAAATATATATATTTATTATGCGTATTGCTTTTTTATTTATCAAATTATGAAAAGTCTTAGTTGCGTCGACATCCTAACGCGTACCGAACAAATCGCATAAAAGCCGGAATGGCAGTAAATCCGTGCAATTATTTGATTGAATCATAATTATAAAATATAGACAAAACCGTAATTCTGCGATAACGTCTAATTATTATTTTCACAAAAAATAGATATGTTTTTTAAAATTTACTACCCGTATTCTATGAAGATTGTATTTCTTTATACAAAAAAACTCGCTTAATTAATCCACTACTTTGCCTTCATTGTCTATTTACTCGCAAAATTTTGCCTTTTATCGAGATTTTTTTATAATTACCTATTGAATTTGTCCTGCAATTATGGTATATTATTGATGAGGGGGGAATAATATGGATTTTTGTACAAATATGAGACGATTGAGAAAAGGAAAACATATATCTCAATCCGTTGTCGCAGAAAAACTCAACGTATCGCAGCGTACCATTTCCCACTACGAAAACGGTACTTGCCAACCCAGCATCGAAGGACTTATCAAGCTTGCCGATATGCTGGAAGTTTCTATTGACGAATTGGTCGGACATACTCCGTTAGCAAAATAGTACGGCAGTCTCTTCCAAACGTTGCTCCAAGTGAGTTTTTATGTGCAAACGCGGCGGAAATTATTGCGCCGCAGTATTCTTTGCGCGTGCTCGATACCTTGCATAAAAAGTCGACATTTGTCGACTTTTTTCGTATTGTTTTGTCTTAAAGGCACTCTATTTCCGATTATTCCCTGCTTCAATATATCTATTTTGCTTCTTTTTAGCGAATTTTTTATAAAATATATTGCAAAAACTAAAAATAAAATTAAATTTTTAATTGCCACGCGTAAATGATATGGTATATAATAAATTTATTAAATATCTTAATTTTTATGGGAGTGAAAATTATGAAATTCAAAGATTTAATCGGCCAGATGTCTTTGGAAGAAAAGGCCGGACTTTGTTCCGGAAAAGATATGTGGCATACCAAACCCGTCGAAAGACTGGGTATCCCCTCTTTTATGATGTGCGACGGACCTCACGGTCTGCGCAAACAAGACGAAAGCGGCGTTTCGACCAACGTTGACCAGTCCATTGACGCTATTTGTTTTCCTACCGCGGCGGCTACCGCTTGTTCGTGGGACAAAGATTTGCTCTACAAACTCGGTGAAACAATAGGCGAAGAAGCCGTAGCCGAACGCATCTCGATAGTTCTCGGTCCCGGTACGAATATCAAGCGCAGCCCCTTGTGCGGCAGAAACTTCGAATACTTCTCCGAAGACCCCTATCTCGCAGGTATGCTTTCGGCTTCTTTCATTAACGGCGTACAAAGCAAAAACGTCGGAACTTCAATCAAACACTACTGCGCAAACAATCAGGAAACTTACCGTATGTCTATAAATGCGGCAGTTGACGAGCGTACACTCAGAGAGATTTATCTTTTGCCTTTCGAGATAGCCGTCAAACTTTCTCAACCCCGCACTATTATGGCGTCCTACAATCTTATCAATGACACTTACGCTACAGAAAACGAATTCATACTCAACAAAGTCTTGAGAGACGAGTGGGGATTCAAAGGTATCGTCGTAAGCGACTGGGGCGCAACCAACGAAAGAGTAAAAGGTATAAAAGCAGGTCACGACCTTGAAATGCCTTCTAGCGGCGGTATGAACGATAAGCTCATCGTAGAAGCAGTCAAAGACGGCTCGCTCGACGAAAAAACAGTCGACGAGACGGTTGACAGAATTTTGCAAGTTACTATGCCTACGGCAGAAAATCCTTCCGATGCGACATACAGCAAAGAAGAACATTATCAGATTGCTAAAGATATCGCATCTGAATGTGCCGTGCTTCTTAAAAACCAAGACAATGCTCTGCCTCTCAAAGCGGGAAAAGTACTGCTTGTCGGCGAACTGGCAGTCGTACCCAGATTCCAGGGAGCAGGCTCTTCGTTCATCAACTGCACTAAGATATCAACAGTAGCAGAAAGCCTTAAGGAAGCAGGCGTAGAATACGAATTTACAAGCGGCTACGACCTCGACGACGAAAAGCCCAAGAAAAATCTCAAACTCAGAAAAGCAGCTGTCGAACTTGCCAAGAATTTCGACACCGTCATAGTAGTTTCAGGCCTTCCCGGCTCTTACGAAGCAGAGGGCTTTGACAGAAAGCATATCAACCTTCCCGAAAGCCACAACCTGCTTATCGAGGAGCTTTCCAATGTTAACAACAATATCAACGTAGTCCTCACTATGGGCGCGAGCGTAACTATGCCCTGGATTGACAAGGTAAAGAGCGTACTCTGTATGTACCTCGGCGGCCAGGCAGGTGCAGACGCGTGCGTAGATTTGTTGCTCGGCAAAAAGAATCCTTCTGGTAAACTCGCTGAAACTTTCGCACTTTCACTCGACGATATTCCTTCCAGCCAGAACTTCCCCGGAAGCAGATTCAGCTCGGAATACAGAGAGGGACTGTATGTAGGTTACAGATATTTCAATACCGCCAACGTCCCTGTACTCTTCCCGTTCGGATACGGACTGTCCTATACTACTTTCGAATACTCTAATCTTAAGCTCTCTTCGAGTGAGATAAAAGACACCGACACTCTTACCGTCAGCGTAGACGTAATCAATACCGGCGACGTAGAAGGCAAAGAGATTGTTCAATTGTACGTAAATGACGTAAAATCTACGGTATATACTCCCGCTCAACAGCTTAAAGGCTTTGAAAAAGTCGCTCTCAAGCCCGGCGAGAAAAAGACCGTCAGCATTAAGCTTGACAAGCGCAGCTTTGCTTTCTACAGCGTAGATGCTCACGACTGGCAGGTCGAAAGCGGCGAATTCAAAATTATGGTCGGCGCGTCATCCAGAGATATCAGACTTTCCGCAAGCGTATACGTAACGTCCAAAGACGATATCACAGCTAAGCCCATAGACGAAAACAGTTGGTACGCAAATCCTTCAAAGGAAATAATCACCAGAGAAGAATTCGTAGCAATGTCCGGACTTAAGATAAAGGAAGATTACAGAATAGCAAAGAAAGGCTCATTCACAAAAGACGATTCTTTCGAAGATATGTCTCACACAAGCGGACTTGCCAGATTTGCGCTTAAAATTGCTAAATTTGCTATCCGCGCAAGTATGAAAGCCGATAAAAACGACCCTAACTACCTTATGATATACGAAGTTATGAAGACCTCGCCCCTTAGAGCTTTGGCATTCTCTTCTCAGGGTATGTTCAATATGAAGATGGTTGACGGCGTAATTACCATAATGAACGGCAAATTCTTTAAGGGCGTAAATATGGTAATAAAGAATATCGGCGGAGACAAAGAAGAAAAAGCTGCTAAAAAAGCAGCCAAGAAAGCCGCTAAAGAAAAAGAAAAAGCAGCTAAAAAAGCCGGCAAATAATAATTGAATAAAATCACTCAAGCGCGCCTTTAAAGGCGCGCTTTTTTAATATCTCGATATAATACTGTGGTTGAATTATCGCTATAGATAATTAGATAAAACTCTTGAAGCAGGCTGATTGAAAAACATTAATACGCAATACTATATTTATATTTCTCTAACATTTCTCTTCTTGATTCCCCTTTTACTCACAAGCTGAAAAGTGTGCGGTTAAAAGCCGTTCACGCTTCAATTATTTATTTGAAAGACGCTATCATATTAACCGAAAGTCACATAAAAAAACGCACGTCGCGCGACGTGCGTTTTAACTATTTTGACCTTTATGTCAATCTTGCTTTTCTTCCTTTGCGGCAGTGGTCTTTTTAGCTGCCGTAGTCTTCTTGGCGGTCGATGACTTAGTAGCCGTAGTCTTCTTTGCCGTCGAGCTCTTGCTTGCGCTTGCAGACTTTGCGGAAGTCGTCTTCTTTGCCGTGGAAGCGGGAGCTTTAGTAGCCGTAGCTTTTACGGTAGCAGATTTAGCAGAAGTGGTCTTCACGCTTGCGGACTTTGCAGTCGCAATCTTCTTAGCTGTTGCGGTTTTGCCTGTGCTTGCCGCCTTAGTCGAAGCAGTTTTCTTAGTAGCGGTAGAAGTGCTCTTCTTAGCGGTTGAAGTCTTGGAAGCGGCAGGCTTCTTAGCTGCGGGCTTAGCTTCTTCTTTCTTAAGTTCTTCTTTGATTACTTCCTCTTGAACAGCTTCGGCAGCCTCTTCGAGAGAAAGCACGGGAGCAACGCTTTCAGATTCATTGACTACTTCTTCAGTCTTTACTTGTTGAGTTTCTTCTTCCGTTGCGATATCTTCGTTTTGCGAAAGGATTACGATTTCCTCATCTGCGGTCTCAACAGGTTGCGCATCGACTTGCACTTCGGGTTCCTTGACCTCTTGCGTCTCGTCAACTGCTATATCAGCTGCTACTGCAACTGCTTGCTCTTCGGAAACAGCGTCTGCTTCGCTTGCGCCTTCTACAGCTACGCCATCGCCCTCAGCAACTTGTTCCTTTCCCTTTTTGAACAGCTTGTCATTCATAATGAGGAACTTCTCGGCAAAGAACATTATGATAAGGTCAGCGGTAGAATATACCATAACGGCTATAAGCACTGCCCAACCGCCGTCGGGATCGTGCGCTGCCCACCACTCGTTTGCCAAAAGCGCATTCTTTACGGGAGCTTTTACTGCAGCCGAACCTATCCAGAGTACAATACTGAAGATAAGGTACATTGCTATACTGAAAGCGAGGTTGGCTCTAGCCTTGAACAAAACTTTTCTGTGCAGAATAAAGTTGATAAGTTTGCAGATAAATACTGCAATCATAGTGATAATAAACGAACCTACAGGTTGAGGAAGACCAAACAAATTGAAAGTCTGCTCATTAAGATTGATAATCGGAGGAAGCTTTTCGCCTACTTGCTCGATAATCATCTGAACGATAAAACCTGCCATACTCAAAAGAATAAAGAGCACAAGCTGAATGAAATTCTTGAGTCCGTTCTTTTTCTGAGGCTGCGATTCGGTAGTTACCGCCTCACCATCCTGAGCGGGTTGAACTTCTTCGGCTGCGACTTGTTCGTCTTTGAGATTTTCAGCTACTCTCTCTTCGAGAGTAACGTCGTCTTTAACTTCATTAGTCTCTTGCATTTTTCCATCTCCTACATAATTTTCTACCTTAAAGGTAATTTAATAAATTTATTATACTATAAAGATATTCAATAAATCAATATATATTTATATATTTTTAATATTTTTTTGCGCGTTGCGTGCGCGCAAAGCAACCGCATATCAAGCTTCTGCCCCCAGCGAAAATAAAAATTATTCAGTTACAATAAAACAAAATGATAACATTAATCCTATACCGAGCTACTCTTTGCCCATAATTATCGCATCAGCGTTGACTCAATACTTGCAAAATACATATATTTAGCTGTTTAAAAATTGATTTTCGCCGTTTTTTGTCTTAAATAACGCTCGTCATATAGTAAAAATACCGATATTTTTACTTCAAAACACGCTTTTAATTGACATATGTAGAAAAAATAAATATTTATTAACAAATTTGCTTGATTTTGTTGAATAATTTATAACACGTGTGCTAAAATACGATTAATAAAATTTTTTATTAAGGAAAGGTTTTACATTATGGATTACGTAGACAGAGTGTTGCAAGAATTAAAAGAGAAAAATCCTGCGCAACCCGAATTTCACCAGGCTGCTACAGAAGTTCTCGACAGTTTGAGAGTCGTTCTCGATTCCAATCCCGCTTACGAGAAAGCAGGTCTTTTGGAAAGACTTGTCGAACCTGAAAGAATAATTATGTTCAGAGTTCCCTGGGTAGACGACAATGGCAAAGTACACGTCAACAAAGGTTACAGAGTGCAGTTCAACAGCGCTATCGGACCTTACAAGGGCGGTTTGAGATTCCATCCTTCCGTAAACTTGTCTATCATCAAGTTCCTCGGCTTCGAACAGATTTTCAAAAACAGTCTCACCTCCCTCCCTATCGGCGGCGGTAAAGGCGGTAGCGATTTTGACCCTAAGGGCAAAAGCGACAACGAAATAATGCGTTTCTGTCAGAGCTTTATGACCGAATTGTACCGTCATATGGGTAGTGATACCGACGTACCCGCAGGCGATATCGGCGTAGGCGGAAGAGAAATAGGTTTCCTTTTCGGTCAATATAAAAGGATTCAGAACGAACATACCGGCGTACTCACGGGTCGCGGACTTTCTTACGGCGGAAGCCTTGCAAGAACAGAAGCTACGGGATTCGGTCTCGTATATATCTCCCAAGAAGCTCTCAACAGCAGATGCAACAACTTTGCAGGTAAAAAGGTCGTTATTTCCGGCTCCGGCAACGTTGCTATATACGCTTGTCAAAAGGCAATGCAGCTTGGAGCAAAAGTACTCGCAATGAGTGATTCCAGCGGTTACGTATACGACGAAAACGGCATTAACCTTGACGTTATTAAAGATATCAAAGAGGTAAGAAGAGCAAGAATAAGCGAATATCTCAAAGCTGTTCCTACCGCTGAATTCGTACCCGATCACTCAAAGATTTGGACAATCAAATGCGATATCGCCCTTCCCTGCGCTACGCAAAACGAGCTCGATATCGACAGCGCTAAAGCCCTCGTTAAAAACGGCGTAATTCTCGTAGCCGAAGGTGCAAATATGCCTACGACTATGGACGCTACCAAGTACTTGCAGGACAACGGCGTTATCTTCATTCCCGGCAAGGCTGCAAACGCAGGCGGCGTAGCTACCAGTGCTTTGGAGATGGCTCAGTCCAGCAGCAGAATTTTCTGGAGTTTCGAAAAGGTCGACAGCGAATTGCAACATATTATGATAAATATCTTCCGCAACATTGACAGCGCATCAAGAAAGTACGGATACGAAGGCAACTACGTTATCGGTGCAAATATCGCAGGCTTCCTCAAAGTTGCCGACGCTATGATGGCTCAAGGTATTGTCTGATACGATTCAATCAATTTAAAATAATCAAAAGCGGTCTTCGGACCGCTTTTTTAATTACAAATACTACAATACATTGCATAAAAAAGCCGCGTAAGCTACACGCGAGCTTGCCGTAAAAAAAGAGCGGAGATTGTATCAGCCCTTATATATCAAATATTAAGCTTAATCGGCTTTGACGTCCGATTTACTCTCGTCAGTCAAACTGTCGTTATGCTCCTGCAAAGAAAGTCTTCTCTCCACTCCGCGCACTTTGAAATAGGAGGTAAGCACGCATACCGTGAGCATCAGCATCGTAATCAGTACCGTTGCACCTACCCAGTTAAACTTGCGCACTTCTTTTATGTCGTATGCTGTAAAAAGCGAAGCAACGCTCATCATAAAAAATCCCGCTATCACCACGTAAAGCACTGCGATATAAGCACTGATTACGCAAGACTTTATTTTGAGCATATCTTTTTCGCTGAGCTTTGCGTTTACCTGTGCTTTATCCGCCAGAATCAAAACGTAAAATATTATAGCTGCCGCACATCCTACCATTGCCGTAAAAGTAGCGTTTGTAAGACTCCCCTTGTAATCTTTTTTAGTCAGCAAAGCAAGCGTGACTATCCAAACTATAAAAAAGACTACTGAGAATATTACGGCGATTTTCTGTTTTTTGTCTAGACGCATAAATTCCTCTCTTTACCTAATCATTATATACTCAAGCGCAAGCTATGTCAAGAAACTCTCCTACAAAACTCTTTCCCAAACCCTTTGACATTCAAACCTCACGTGCGATACAATATATAAGCTATGACCACTTATATTCTTTTTGACCTCGACGGCACACTGACGGACCCGTACGAAGGCATATCAAAATGTATATCTTATGCGCTTAAAGGAATGAATTTCCCCTTGCACGAAGACTACAAAAAATTTATAGGACCGCCGCTCACTTATTCTTTTGTCAATTTTTGCGGTATGTCGGATAAAGAGGCTCTTCAAGCAGTTAAGATTTACCGCGAGAGATTTTCCTCGGTAGGTCTTTTTGAAAACAAGGTCTACGAAGGTATTCCTCATCTACTTTCTTTTCTCAAAGACAGCGGCGCAAAGCTTGCTGTAGCCACTTCCAAACCTACTTGCTTCTCTCAAAGAATTCTTGACAAATTCGACCTTAATAAATACTTTGACGTACTGGTAGGAAGCGAACTCAACGGTGAGAGAATAGAAAAAAGTCAAGTCGTAAAAGAGTGCATTAAGAAACTAGGTATAAAAAACAGCGACCTTGATTTCACTTATATGATAGGTGACAGAAAATACGATATTATCGGCGCAAAAGAAAATTTAGTCAAAAGCATAGGCGTTGAGTACGGTTATGCTCAAGGTGACGAATTGAAACAATACGGCGCGGATTATATCGTAAAAGACGTCAGCTCGTTAAAGCAGCTGCTCTCTTCTTTGATAAACGCCTGAAGAGCGCAAATTTTCAAAGAGATAAGACCGATTACGATTATATTAAAAACACGCATATCAATGCGTGTTTTTATTCTTATCGGGCACGTTTATATAAAATCTTTTAGTACGCTTCGATATGCGCGACAATATCTCGTAATTTATGCTGTCGCATTTTCTTGCAATTTCCGCTACCCTTATGTTTTTACCCGCGAGCTCGACGATATCTCCTGTTTTCAAATCGTCATCTCCCGCATTTATGACAAACTGGTCCATACATACTCTTCCTACCACAGGATATGTTTTTTCATTAAAAAACACCTGCGCTCTGCCTGACAGCACGCGCGGATAACCGTCGGCATATCCTGCCGCAACGGTTGCAAGCGTAGTATCTTTCTCACTGACGTAAGTCGAACCGTAACTCACCCCTGTACCTTTTTTCACTCGTCTGACTGACATTATCCTCGCATACCATCTTACACACTCTTCAAGACCCATCTTTTCAAAATACTCGCTCGGAGCATATCCGTACATAGCTATGCCCAGTCGCGCAGCATTGCCATAAGCATCGGGGTATCTGAATATCCCTGCCGAATTGAGTATATGAGTTAATCCGTCAAAGCCCGTATTTTTTTTGAGCCTTTCGCACAACTTAGAAAAAACTCTTATCTGCGCGGCACTCTTGTCGTCATTTTTCTCATCGGCTTTCACGAGATGAGAATACACCCCCTCTATATCGAGATTTTCTAATGAAAAGACTTTTTCAATATCATCTTTTTCAGGCAAAAAGCCCCATCTCGACATACCGCTGTCAACTGCAAGATGCACTTTCAATCTCTCTTTTATTTCTCTTGCCAAAGCGTCGCAATTACTCGCGCTTTCGCAATCGGACAACGACAGAGTTACGTTATTCTTAATTGCCTTATTTATATTAGCTTTTTCAATTTTCACGCCCCCTAACACCAGTATATCCTTGCAAATCCCTACGCGCCTTAAGTACAACGCCTCATCAAGAGTAGCTACTCCGAAAAAGTCGAGCACATCCTCCAAATACAACGCAAGCTTTGCACCCAGCCCGTAGCAGTCAGCTTTGACTATGCCGATAAGTTTTTTATCACCGATACAACTCCTTGCAAGACGAATATTGCTTCTGACCGCCCCGACGTCGACTTCCAACCAATTTCTGTCTTTCATCTCTCTGTCGCGCTCCTGAATTCTTCAAGCAAATAACTCTGCAAAGCGTTTATCAATGCCTGTTGTTTTCCTCCAACAGTAATTCCGTCTACGCTTTGCGCCTGTAGGCACAGCGAGCCTGACGAAGTTACGATAACCTCTTCTGCCCCGTATATTTCGTCAAGCGTGAAGGGCCGTATTTTCACTGCGATTCCCAAAGCGCTGCAAGCTTTTATCAAGTGCTCGCGCGCAACTCCTTTGAGAATAAATTTGTCGGCGGGAGGCGTTAACAGTTCGCCGTCTTTTATTATATGTACGTTGGAGTGAGCACACTCCGTTACCCTTTTGCCCCTGTGCAGAATACATTCGTGCGCGCCGCGCTCTTTTGCATATTGCGAAAAGAGTACGTTGGGCAATAGATTGAGCGTTTTGATATCGCATAGCGTATAGCGTATATCTTCGTGCGTTACCAAAATAATTTTTTGACTCATATCGACGATAGGCTGAGGTTTGAGCATCACCCACAATTTACCTGTCATATCATCGTTGTAGCTATGCTCTCTTATCCCCTCTCCTCTTGTAACCTGCCAGTATACGAAAAGCTCGTCATCGTCCGTATAGCCAACCAATTCATAGAGCAATTCTCTTAGTCTGTTTTTAGTCATCGAAAATTTGATATTTACCCTTTCTAACCCGTGATAAAATCTGTCTATATGCTCATCTATAGCAAAAATTTTTTTATTACGCGAATAAGTTGCATCGTAAATACCGTCACCGAAGTAACAAGCTCTGTCAAGCATAGGCACCTTCATATTTTCCAGCTCGTCTATCTTGCCGTCATAATATCCCAACGTTTTCATATATCCTCCGTCAAGATATAATATGCCGTATTTTGTCAAAAATACCTTTGCTTTTATGCGGTTTTGTCATACCGCAATAAGTCTCTTTTTGCGTGTTTCGTCGGTTTGTACTGCTTAACTCAATAGAACAACTCTTTACACGTAAAACGGATGGTTTATGATAACAAAAAAGCAAAAGCTGTTTAGCTTTTGCCTTAATAGATTACAGGTTATAAATTTCTGTCAGTCCGTTATTTCTTCGAATCTTTTGAAAGTCTTTCCCTCCCTTTCGACGTAACCTTCAAACATTTCAAGAGGTCTTACCCATATACCTCCCTCTCCGTATAACGCGCGATACACGACCATTTTTTCGAGAGTTTCGCTGTGAGTAGCTATAGCAATCACTTCATACTCCTTACCTTTAAAGTGTCTGTATTTCGTCTTCGTCTTTATCATTTTGTTCTGCCTCTTTTTTCAGATTTTCTATGACGATTTTCTTTTTAAGCGCACCGGTTGTTGCTACCATAAGAGCAAAGCCTATCAATATCATAGGGAAAACAGAGCTTACTGTTATCAATGCTATTCTGTAACCTTTGATATCTTCAAGATATTCCGTATTGAATTGCGCGTACCATTCCTCGAGGCTTACGGTTTCGCCAACCATCGTTACGCCGTACTTATCCGCGAGTTTGACAAACTCCTGTGCGCTCGCAGTCTTTTTGTCCACGTTGAGACTGCTGTCCATACAGCGGGTATACATAAGGCTCATATATATGCGCTCTATCCTTTCATACTCTTTGCTGTCAGGTTCAACCTTACTCATAGCCGAACGGATAATTCCTTCGTACTCATTTAGAGACGTTACGGCAAGATAATCTACCTTGTGCTTGGATACACTGTCATACAAATCGAGATTGCCGGGCAAGAAGTATACTCTGTCGCTAATCTTGTCCATATATACCGCTACGTCTTTCGCCGCTTCCTTATATGCTACTTGCACATACTTTGCGGCAAGCGACTCAAGGTCAATATCGCTGTCCCACAACTGTCTTGACAAAAGATACGAACGCATACGCGACGTCTCGCCTTCTTTCTCGCGGTTGCCCTGATGATATACGCCGTCGACGTTGTTGGCAAGATAAAATTCGAGATTTGACTGCTGAACTCCAAGATTAGGATAAGGCATCAACAAATTGCTGAAATTGACCACATAGTCCCATACTAACAGATTAGGCGCAACCTTTCCCCACTCCTCGATTATCCTTTTTCCGTTGGAAGAGAAATAATTAGTACCCTTTGCTAGCGAATAATTCTGACTGGTACCTATGGGAGCCACTACAATATTTACGTTGTCCAGAGGAACTATCCCCTCGGGAACTTCCTTGCAGAAAAGATACGCCAAAGTGGATATCTTAACGTCGGTAAAACGTTGTGCCAGCTTGTTGACTAGAGGCAACACCGTACCCATCATACTGCCCGTCTTTTCGAGTATGCTTGCGCACTTTTCGCACTGACAGTAGTCATTGTTGTCCATAACGGAAAAATCCCAATACTTAGCGTCGGGCTTTTCCTGCATCATAGTCCAAAGCGAAGTTGCTATGATTTCAAACGCGTCTTCGTTGTCGATAAAATACGAATAACAAAGCTGCGTAGCCTGTCTTTCTCCGTTTATCATAGCGAAATATTCGGGGTTGCTTTCAAAATACAAGTCGGGAGAAACGTAATCGAATGCACTGTGACACCATCTACCCCAATCGTTTTCGGGGAATCCGTTAAGACGCAATCGACTGTACCAGTGATTTTGCAAAATCTCGTATTGATATACTCTTCTCCACGCCATGTCGGGATTGCTGATATAGTCTAATTTATCTAAATAAATTGTAGGGAAAAAGGGAATATAATCGTAATTTTCCTCTATAAACATTACTTCGAATTTATCTTCAAGAAAACCGTAAATACCGTTTCTGACACCTGCTTCATCCAACGCCTTGACATAAATCACGTTGCCTTCGCTGTATACTCTGTACCCGTCGTCCTTTACGCCTTCATTAGAAATTCCCGCGCTGAAATCGGTATCTCCGAAAACGAATGCGGCTTTAGGCAACGTTTTTGCTTCCTTGTCGGAAACCACGCGTATGCCGGCACCCGTCATCTTATTGAAAACATAGGCAAAATACTGCACGTCGTTGACTAATGCCTGAGATGCGGTAAAAGGGAAAATCGCTATATAATCGCTCTTGCCGTCCTTTGCAAGACATAAATCCTTTTCTTTCGCCATAGCCTCGGCTACGGCATTTTCGTCATACGTAAGTTTATCCGATACCGTAAAACGCTCGTATCCTTTAGCCGATACGGTTACCGCCAGCGAGAGTACACCTACAAGCGCAACCGCCAAAATTATACATACTACGATTATCACCTTGGTTTTCATAAATTTAATTATAACAAATTACGCAAAGATATACAAGAGTTATGCTATATATTTTTAAAATCCTTTTTCTCTAAAGCATAGAAAAAAGCCTTCAACCGCTTTTTGTCTTTTAATACATTTGACTTGTGCGATTTTATATTTTTTCCTTACAACCAGAAAACCGCCTCATCGAGGCGGTTTTCCGGAAAGTTTATAAAAGGTCGTACATTATGAAACAGTCAACTCTTTGGCTTGGAAAGTCTGGCATTCTTAAGCTCAACTCTCGTCCGCATATATATGATAGCATTTCTGAATACTAAAATCAATACCTTCGGTGAAGTTTGTGGGATAAAGCTTAACTTTTCCTTAATTAATTACAAAAAACTTATATCCCGCAAGCTTGATTCTTTTGCTTTTTACCTTCTTCGACATCGTCTATACTCATACCCAAAAACTGCGCATTGTATAGCTCTGCATAAAAACCGTTCTTCTCCAGTAATTGAGTATGCGTACCTTGCTCTACGATATCTCCGTCTTTGAGTACGAGAATATTGTCTGCGTCTCTTATTGTCGACAGTCTGTGCGCGATAACAAAACTCGTCCTGCCTTTCGTCAGAGTGTTCATTGCCTGTTGTATAAGCATTTCCGTACGTGTATCCACAAGGCTCGTAGCTTCGTCAAGTATCATTATTTCGGAATCGGCAAGGATAGCTCTCGCTATCGTCAAAAGTTGTTTTTGTCCCTGAGATATATTTCCTGCGTCGGCATTGATTACAAAATTATATCCTTCGGGCAAAGTGTTGATAAAGTGGTCTGCGCAAGCCATCTTAGCCGCTTCTATTACCTCTTCGTCGGTAGCGTCGAGCCTTCCGTAACGGATATTTTCCATTATGGTACCGTTGTACAGCCACGTATCCTGCAACACCATACCGATATGCTCTCTCAATCCTGAGCGAGAAAATTCTTTGATATCTATACCGTCGACGGTAATCTTGCCGTCATTGATATCGTAAAATCTCATAAGGAGTTTTACGAGCGTGGTTTTACCCGCTCCCGTCGGACCTACGATTGCGATGCGTTGACCTCTTTTGACTTTGCTCGTAAAGTCCTTTATTATTATCTTTTCGGGAGAATAACCGAATTTCACGTTTTCAAAAGTTACGTCGCCTTTGACTTCTTCCAAAGTAAGGCTTCCGCTCTCTTTCTCTTCTTCCTGCTCCAAAAATCCGAATACTCTCTCTGCCGCCGCTATCGTTGACTGGAAGGTATTGGCAACGCTTGCAAGCTGAGTAATAGGCTGATTGAATTGCCTTACGTACTGCACGAAAGACTGAATATTACCTACACCTAGATTGCCGTTGACTACGAGATATCCGCCCAGAATACATACCGCCACATAACCGAGGTTACCTACCGCTTTTGCAGAAGGCTGCATAAGTCCCGAGAAAAACTGCGAACTCCAAACCGACTTGTACAACTCGTCATTGTACTTGTTGAATTCTTCTACGCTCTTCTCCTCGCCGTTGAAAAGTTTTACAACGTTATGCCCCGAGAACATTTCTTCTATCTGACCGTTGACGTGTCCAAGGTACTGTTGCTGACGCTTGAAATACTTTTGCGACCTCTTGATGATAAGTCCCGCCGCTATAAGCAACAGAGGTACGCTTACTATGGATATAAGCGTCATAAGAGGAGATATTCTCAGCATCATTATCAGCACGCCTATAACCGTAGTCACCGACGTGAGCATCTGCGAAAGGCTTTGATTAAGCGAAGTGGATATCGTGTCGATATCGTTGGTGATAAGGCTCATTACTTCGCCGTTAGTCGTATTGTCGTAATACTTCAAAGGCAACTTGTCAATCTTCTCGTTGAGGTCTTTTCTGAAACGGTATGATATCTTTTGCGATACTCCCGAAAGCAAAAATCCCTGAGCATAGGACATTATGCCGCTTGCCAAAACGAGAATTATGAGTTTAAGCATAATATTCGCAATCTTGTCAGTATCGGTTTTAGGTGCTTGAGTCATAGATATTTCGCGCACCGCCTCGCGGTAACTTTCGGGGATACTGTCGAGCATCGCAGTATTGTTTATAATATCCATATACTCACCTAAAGTAGCGGCATTGCGTGATGCCTCGGCAAGTTTTTTGAGAAGCACGTTGTTCAATCCCTCGGGCAAAGACAATATCAATTCTTTGTTTTCCTCAGAGATAGCGTCTACGATTTCCTGTTTGGACGGGTCGGTCCATTCACTGCTTATAAGATTTTTGACGTCACCTATGGTCGCGTTGCCTACGCTTTCGAACACCTTAAGAGTTTCTTCGTCAAATCTGAGCGAGGGTACTATTTTGTTGTATACGCTCTTTTGCATTACGCCGACTACCAGAGTGTCGGTAGCGTTGCCCAAGATATCGGGGAGCGTAATGGTTGCGATTACTCCGCCTATGGCAAGTATGAACGCTATTATCATTATTACAACGTCCTTGCGCATATACTTCAAAAGTTTCTTTGCCGTACCCTTGAAGTCTTTTGCTTTTTCTACGCCCATAGGCATACGGCCTCTTCCGCCCATAGGTCCGTGCATTCTCTGTCGGGGAGCATTACTCATAAGCCCAGCTCCTCCTCCGAAAGTTGCGATTTTGCAATATCGAGATATGTCTTGCAAGTCTTGAGCAACTCTTCGTGCTTTCCGTTGCCGACGACCCTGCCGTCGTCGAGCACTATAATTCTGTCGGCGTTTTTTATTGTGCCGACTCTCTGCGCGACTATGATTACAGTCGCATCGTCCATCTCCTGCTGAAGTGCCATTCTGAGCTTTGCGTCAGTCTTGAAGTCAAGCGCGGAGAAAGAATCGTCAAAGATATATATAGGCGCGTTTTTGCTGAGAGCGCGCGCTATCGCAAGTCGCTGTTTCTGTCCTCCCGAAACATTGTCGCCGCCTTGCGCGATTGCTCTGTCGTATCCGTCGGGAGAAGCATCGATAAATTCTTGTGCCTGCGCTATGCGTGCCGCTTTTTGCAATTCTTCTTGCGTGATAACCTCTTTTCCGTATCCTATATTAGAAGCCACCGTACCCGAAAAGAGAGTGTTTTTCTGTGGTACGAAACCTATATTGTTTCTTAAGTCCTTAAGATTTATATCCCTGACGTCCACGCCGTCTATCGTAACGCTTCCCGAACTTACGTCCATAAGCCTGGGTATAAGATTGATTACCGTAGATTTACCGCTTCCCGTACTGCCTATAATCGCAGTAACTTCTCCGCTCTTTGCCTCAAAGGATATATTCTCTATTGCAGGCACTCCTCCGCCGTAGCTGTAGCTTACGTTGTCGAATTTGATATCGCCCTTGAATCTCGCGCCCGTAGGCTGAGTTTTGTCTTCTTTGTCGGTAATGGAAATTTTCATAGAAAGCACTTCCCCAACGCGGTTGATGGAGACTATAGCTCTCGGAAGTACTATAAATATCATAGAAATCATCATAAACGACATTATGATATGAAGCGAATATTGCATAAACGCCATCATATTTGATATCTGTGCGATATCGTCTACTTTAGCGGCAAATATCCATATTATTGCTATCATTACGCCGTTCATAACAATAGTCATTACAGGCATCAGTATCGCCATAAGTCTTGTAGTAAACAAAGCGGTACGGGTCAAATCCCTGTTGGCATCGTCAAAACGCTTTTCTTCGTGCTCCTGAGTATTGAAAGCTCGGATAACTAGCATACCGTTTAACTCATCGCCCGCTATCTGATTGACCTTGTCGATTTGTTTTTGCATTTTCATATATTTGGGCTGAACTATGGTAAGCGCGATAACAATCAATACGACAACTATTGCAATCGCTCCCACTATTACCCACGCAAGGGATGATATACCCGAAGAAAACTGTACGGCTTTTATCGTACCGCCTATACCCATAATCGGCGCAAACATAATCATTCTCAAGAAGATATACGTGAGCATCTGAATCTGCGTAATATCGTTGGTGCATCTTGTAATCAAAGAACTTACGGAAAATTTATTGTATTCTTCGCTGGCAAAATTCATTACTTTTGCAAACATATCGCTGCGGATATCTCTGGACATTCTCGCGCTTGCCTTAGCAGAAAAATATCCTACAAGAACAGAACATACGCAAGCTATAATCGTAATGACAATCATACGCCAGCCGTAGCTCCATATAGTAGCCATATCCGACTGTCCAATACCCTCGGAAACGAGACCTGACATATAGCTAGGCAATTGCAATTCGCAAATTGCTTCAAGCGTCAGAAAGACCAGTGCGGCTATGATGAGATGAGCATATCTCTTGTAATACTTAAAAATCAACTTCAATTTTATCTCCGTATAAATAATCGGCTAATAGATTTATTTTATAATATGTATGCACGTAAGTCAACGCAAGCGCGTGAAATAAGGCATATTTTACATAATAATATATTATCGCCTTTCAATGTAATTATAACGGCTTTAATCTCTCAAATTAAAACGCATAATACTTTTGCGATTTTTATCGATTAACAAAATACATAATAAATTACGTTGTATTTATATCGAAGAGAAAAGCGCGCAACGCGACTAAAAATAATGCCGTCGGCTATAAGTGAATTGTCAAGTTAAGTGCAACACTTTTGCAATTCTTGTTCAAACAAGTCTGCCGGTGTTTTGTAGTTTAGCACTTTCTTTGGTCTGTTATTTGTTTTCATAAACTCTGTGGCGTCAATGCATTGTTTCATCATACGCGCGAGCGTCTTTATTTCATACCCCAGATTTCTTCTCATTTCTTACCGCCGATTTTTGTTAGGTTTCCTAACATATTTGTTAGGATTACTAACATCATAAGAAGAATAAAAAATATTGTCTATGAATTTAAGTCAAAAAAACGGCAAAAACTTCGTCTGTTTTTTAACGTAGTTTTTACTCGTAAAAAGAAGCAAAAAACGCGGGGCGCATTATACGCTCCGCGTTTTAGAAATTCTGATAAAACAGCGTTACTCGGCTTTGTTTTCGCCGCTTCCGTCCTGTTTGTTCGCCTGCTGCTCCGCTCTCTTCTTTTCAACCGCGGCGCGGGCTTTGTTGCATATCGTGTTGATTCCCCAGGATACGAAAAGGATGATCGCTATAGTGATGAATATTGCGAGAACGCCCTTCCACATTATCTCAAGAGACTTAAGCACGTTTGTCTTATCCATCGGAGTAAGATCGAGAGAAATACCAAGCAAAGAAATCATATTCATATTTCCACCTCCGTTAAGCCAGCACAAGGCCGATTATGAGACCGCCTACGATAGCGGAAGCTATCTGTCCAGATACGTTCGCACCGATAGCGTGCATAAGCAGATGGTTGTTGGGATCTTCTTTCAGACCCATCTTCTGTATTACGCGCGCCGACATCGGGAATGCGGATATACCGGCCGCACCGATCATCGGGTTGATCTTCTTCTTTGAGAACAGGTTCATGAACTTTGCGAACATAACGCCTGCAACGGTATCGAATACGAATGCCGCAAGACCGAGAACGAGTATCAGCAGAGTTTCCCAGGTGACAAACGTTTCTGCCTTCATCTGAGAAGCGATCGTGATGCCGAGGAGCAGGGTTATAAGGTTTGCAAGAATGTTCTGCGCGGTTTCGCTGAGAAGTCTCAGAACGCCGCATTCTCTGAGGAGGTTACCGAACATCAGGAAGCCGACAAGCGCCAGCGACTTGGGTGCGATAAGTCCTGCGATAATAGTAACGACTATCGGGAAAAGAACCTTTGTGGTGTGAGAAACGGATACGGGGTTGTATTCCATTTTGATGAGTCTTTCCTTCTTCGTCGTGCAGAGCTTGACGACCGCAGGCTGAATAATAGGAACAAGCGCCATATATGAGTACGCTACGACGGTGATAGGGCCAAGGAACTTACTGCCCAGTTTCATCGCTACAAGTATCGATGTAGGACCGTCAGCCGCGCCGATTATACCGATAGCCGCAGCGTCGTTTATATTAAAGCCTATCATTGTAGCAAGCAATATGATAAGGAATATACCGAACTGCGCCGCACCGCCCAGCAGGAACAGCTTGGGATTTGAAAGCAGCGGACCGAAGTCTATCATCGCGCCTATACCGATAAACAGAAGTAACGAGTATCGCGCCGAAACCTATCGGAAGCAACAGCGCGGGTTCCATATCCTTCTTTATCGCAAGAAAGATAAGAAGTCCGCCGATAAGCCACATGACAACGTTCTGCCAGGTGACCTGTGATATAGATTCAATCAAAAAATCCATAGCAAACACTCCTTTAACTATTTATCAAAAAACCGTACCGAGCCGCTTTGAGCGGTCCGATACGGTCTCGTCATTTCAAATTAAACCGGGAGAAACTCTCCGTGTTACCGATTTAATTGCGTGTCACGCACACACGCCGACTACTCCCCGCGCCTGGGAATTTACAGTCTTATTTTAAATTATTTGAAAATTTATGTCAAGCGCGTGCGTATTCAAATTAAAAATTTTATATTTTTACTTTTTCGTCAAATATTTTTTATCTAAAAAACCTTGTTTTGCGCAAAAGCGCTTTTTTACGTTTCATTGCTTCTTTGCGGCGGTGGGAAATCTACCCTTGTCTTTCTCCGTTATCGGAAGAGCATATTCTATGCCCTTGTTTCTCTCATCCTTATCCACGGGATGTCCCGCGCAGTAAAAACCGCAGTTGGGCGCAACGAAGACGTTGTCCCCAATCGTAACCTTTGCGGTGTCGAGTATGACAAGATTGTGATTAGCGTAAAAATTTTCGCCTACGAAAGTATTGTAGCCGTAATCGCAGTTGAACGGCGATTCTATAAGAAAATCCCCTTTTGCTCCGCCAGTATCTCAAGTATCTTGCGTTTTCTTTCCTCTCTGCGGGAAGGCGGAATATTATTGTATTCAAAACACTTGTCTTTTACCCTTTCTCTGTCCTTGGTAAGCTCAACGTCGTTGTTGGGGTCGTAAAACATACCCATTGCGCCCTTTTCTTTTTCAGTCATAGCGTCCTCTCTTCAAAGGCTTCAATAAAAAGCCTTTATATTATTATCATAATTATGATATCATATTTCATTTGCGCGCGCACGCATAAAAAAAACAAGTACCTCTTGTGAGGTACTTGCGATTTGTAAATTTGCTCGGCAATCCGATTATCTCTTGCTGAACTGAGGTGCGCGTCTTGCTTTCTTGAGACCGTACTTCTTTCTTTCCTTTGCTCTGGGGTCTCTGGTGAGGAAACCTGCTTTCTTGAGAGCTGCCTTGGTGGTCTCGTCTGCGAGTACCAAAGCTCTGGAAATACCGTGTCTGATTGCGCCTGCCTGTCCGGTGAAACCGCCGCCCTGTACGTTGACGATTACATCATACTTAGCGAGATTTTCCGTAAGCTCGAGAGGCTGACGAACAATTTGCTTGAGTGTATCGAGACCGAAGTATTCGTCAATACTTCTCTTGTTGATGGTGATTACGCCGCTTCCTTCAGGGATAAGTCTTACTCTGGCGATAGCTTTCTTTCTTCTGCCAGTTCCCCAGAACTGAACCTTTTTCTTAGTCTTCTTAGTAGCCATTTGTCATACACTCCTTATTAGAATTTTAATTCTTTGGGCTGTTGAGCTTCGTGATTGTGCTCAGCGCCGGCATAGCAACGCAATTTGGTGAGCTGCTTTCTGCCAAGAGAGTTCTTAGGGAGCATACCTTTTACTGCCAACATAACGGCTTTCTCAGGCTTCTCTGCCATCAACTTCTTGTATTGAACTTCCTTGAGACCGCCAACGTAACCGGTGTGGTGTACGTAATACTTCTTCTCAAGTTTCTTACCGGTAAGGCGAACCTTAGCGCAGTTAATAACGATAACAAAATCACCCGTATCAACGTTGGGTGTAAACGTAGGCTTATTCTTTCCTCTGAGAACGTTTGCAACGTTGCTGGCAAGTCTACCCAAAACGAGGTCGGTAGCGTCAACTACGTACCACTCTTTTTTGATGTCCTCAGGTTTTGCCATATATGTCTTATTCACGGATAAAACCCTCCAAAAGTATTTTGTATTGCTGTCATATCGCAGAGGGGCTAGTTCTTTGATATATTTTCTTGCTTATCCATTTTAGTAAAAAGCGATAGGATTGTCAAACATTTTTAACTATTTTTTATATAAATTTGTAAATATCCGCGTATTTTCAAAAAAAATGCCGCCCTACGATGAAAATCGGCGGGCGGAAAACGTTTGCACTTACGCTTTTCAGTTGAATTTAAAGTCCTTGACGATAAGCCACGCAAAATATGCCGCGTAAATCACAAGCATTGTTATGCCGCCCGCTTTTTTGAGTTTTTTGTCCTTTGTGAGTACGATACACAAGAAAAGCACTACCGCAGCGGCTATTGCCATAATGTTGTCAAAGGTAAAGCCTGTAAGGAAGCTGGTGTTGTACGCTATAGGCGTAATCAATGCCGACGTACCGAGAATAAACAGAATATTGAAAATATTGCTACCCACGATATTTCCTATCGCGATGTCACATTCGCCCTTACGCGCCGCAGCTACCGAAGTAACGAGTTCGGGAAGCGAAGTACCGAAAGCAACTATCGTAAGTCCTATAAGACTTTCGCTCATTCCCACTTCTCTCGCAATGGTTCTCGCGCCGTTGACAGCCATCTGCGAACCTAGTACGACTATTGATATGCCGAATACGAGTTTTGCAATCATTTTGAGTGCTTCGACGCCCTTTTTCTCCGTCTTGGCAACCGCCGCTCCTTCAGCTTCGACGACTACGTCAGCGGTATTGTTTTGTTCTGCACCGTCTACAGGATTGAGAAGCTCGGGATTTTTATTTTTACCTTTCATAGACAATACGATGAGATAAACTAAAAACGCAATAAAAAGTACCCAAAGAATAAGACCGTCAATCCAGCCGAGCTGACCTCCTATAAAGCCCATTATCATAAGGACTACGCTGATAACTACCGTGTATGGTATTTCGATATATAAAGTAGTCTTTTGCACGGTAAGCGAAGCAAACAACGCCGATATACCCAATATCAGGAATATATTGAGGATATTGCTGCCTATGATATTTCCTATCGCAAGCTCTGCGCTTTCCTGCACCGCCGACGTAATGCTGACTGCGGCTTCGGGCAAAGACGTGCCGAAAGCCACTATCGTAAGTCCTATTACTATCTGCGGAATACCGAATTTCTTAGCAATCCACGACGCTCCGTCTACAAACCAGTCCGCGCCTTTGGACAAGAACACAAAACCCACAGCAAGCAAACATAACTGTGCGGCTATACCCCAAAAATCCATATTGACCTCCCAAACGTTTATCAAAGATTGTGCGTATATAAATAATATATTACCACTTCTAAGTTATTATTATATAGCCTGTTTAGTCTACTTAAGATTTATACCTATGCAACATTAAAAATGTAAATTTTGCAATTTTTATATGGAAATTACAAAGTTGTGAATTAAGTCTCAAAAAAACGTTATTCCGAATTGTCTTTTCAAGTATCGCACGCAAATTTTACTCATCGGAAAGACCGAAAAAAAATACGGCGCGAAGCCGTATTTTTCTTTTGGGGGATATTATACTAGGGAGTCATTACGCGGGGCAATCCCCGCCCGCCTTATTACTTCTTGAAGTATCTGTTGTAAAGACCGAGGAATCCGCAACCGTGTCTTGCTTCGTCCTTTGCCATCTCGTGTACGGTGTCGTGTACGTCGTCATAGCCGAGTTTCTTAGCAAGTTTTGCAAGCTCGAACTTGCCTGCGCAAGCACCGTTTTCTGCTTCCATACGCATCTGAACGTTTTTCTCGGTGCTGTTGGTAACTACGTCACCCAAAAGCTCTGCGAACTTGGATGCGTGCTCAGCTTCTTCGAAAGCGTATCTCTTGAATGCCTCTGCGATATCGGGATAACCCTCTCTGTCTGCCTGTCTGGACATAGCGAGATACATACCTACTTCAGCACACTCGCCGTTGAAGTTTTCGATAAGACCCTTTACTACTTCTGCATCGTAATTCTTAGCAGAACCTACGATATGCTCGGTAGCCCAGCTCATCTCGCCGGCCTTTACTTCCTGAAATTTCTCCTTGGGAGCCTTGCAAACAGGGCACTGCTCAGGTGCGCTGTCTCCTTCGTGTACGTAACCGCATACGCTGCATACATATTTTGCCATATTAATTTACCTCCGTTGTTTGCTTGTAATATTTTTTCTATTTTTATTTTGCCTGTTTTAAGTTGTCTTTACTGCACTTGTCGCATACCTTGTAAAAACTCAAACCGAATTTTTCAAAGCCGTTGTCTATGCAGTAATTGTCGAGATATTCTTTTAACTCTGAAGGATAATCCATATCCTCTACTTCTCCGCATTCGGGACATATAACGTGGCAATGATTGTCAAGCTCTACGTCATAACGCTCCTTGTTGTCACAACCTACCACTCTGCCCACTACTCCTGCCTGTTCCCAAAATGCCAGATTGCGGTAAACCGTCGCGAGAGATATATTGGGGATAGTCTTGCGACATTCCTCGTAGACTCTGTCTGCCGTCGGGTGGCATCTCATAGTTTTCATTACCTCAAGCACTGCTTGTCGGCGGGAAGAAAAGTTACTCATATCCTGTTTCCTGATATCATATTAGCATAAGTAAAATATATTGTCAACAGTTTTCAAAACAAAAATGATAATTATTTTTATTTTTCTTTACAATTACTTTTTCGCGCCGATTCTTTATTCTATACAATTCAATAAAAAAGCATTAGCTTTAGGATAGTTGGTGTTTTATCAAAATATATTAGACAAAACAAAGCTAAATATACTCCTATAAAAAACAATGTGTTCGGTTTACCTCGTATAATACCTCTGAACATGCTCATTGCGATTGCGGACGCAAGATTTAAATACTTTAGGATACAATCATATATCTCAAATTACATATTGATAATACGCGCGCACTATGTTATAATATAAATATGGAAAACAAATTCGAAAACATGACGAAAGAACAACTGTGGAAACTCTTCCCCATCTTCCTCACAAAACACAACCCCGATTGGGCGGACTGGTACAAAGAGGAAGAGAAGACTTTGCGCAATCTTCTGGGCACAAACGACGCACTCAGAATTTCTCATATCGGAAGCACCGCTATCGACAAGCTGTGGGCAAAACCTATTATCGATATTCTTATCGAAACGCCCGATAAAACAGCGCTCGAGCGGGTATGCGAAACTCTTATCAAAGCGGGCTATATCCTTATGGCAAAGACGTCTGACAGGTACTCTTTCAATAAGGGCTATACTCCGAAAGGTCTTGACGATAAAGTGTATCACATACATTTAAGACTAAAGGGAGACAACGACGAATTGTACTTCAGAGATTATCTCGCTACGCACGACAACGTAGCTTGGGAATACGAAAAACTCAAACTTAAACTGTGGCGAAAATACACCTACGACCGCGACGAATACACGGCGGCAAAGACGGATTTCGTAGTCAAGTACACTAATATAGCAAAACAGCTCTACAAAGACAGATACACCGTATAGCATACAGGATAAAAAATACGCACCAAAAAGTGCGTATTTTTTCTTTTACTTGGTTGTATTGTGTTATAAAATTAATTAACAGAGATTTCACATATAATACAATTTATACAAACCTCTTAGTATATTATAATCCTCTCAGAGTATAGCCGTTTTTCTCGAATACTTTTACCTGATTGATTATCGACTCGATAAACTCCTCGTTGTTCTTTGTCTTTTGCATCATTGTGAGAAGTTGGTCGGTAGTCTCCTGCGAATCCCCGTTGGAAAGCAATTTTCTCAATGCCCATACTCCTTCGAGTTCCTTTTGAGTCAAAAGCAAATCTTCTCTTCTCGTAGACGAACGGTTGAGGTCTATAGCGGGGAATATTCTTCTCTCGCTGAGTTTTCTGTCAAGCGTGATTTCCATATTGCCCGTACCCTTGAATTCTTCGTATATCACGTCGTCCATTCTGCTGCCCGTATCGACGAGAGCGGTAGCAATGATTGTTAGCGAGCCGCCGTTTTCGATATTTCTAGCCGCACCGAAAAACTTCTTGGGGCTTGCAAGCGCACCGGGGTCTATACCGCCCGACAACGTTCTGCCCGTAGGAGGAATGGTCAGATTGTACGCTCTTGCAAGACGCGTGAGCGAATCCATCATAATCACGACGTCCTGACCGAGTTCCACAAGACGCTTTGCTCTCTCGATAAGTATCTCCGAAGCCTGACAGTGATGCTCGGGCACTTCGTCAAAAGTCGAATAAATCACTTCGCCTTTTATCGACCTCTTCATATCCGTAACTTCTTCGGGGCGTTCGTCGATTAGCAGTACGAAAAGCTTGACTTCCTCGTGGTTGGTCGTAATTGAATTGGCAATCTTT
This sequence comes from uncultured Christensenella sp., assembly GCA_949290515.1. GTDB lineage: Bacteria > Bacillota > Clostridia > Christensenellales > UBA3700 > RACS-045. Next base: position 43,449 of record CASERZ010000012.1, on the reverse strand, counting down.
TTCAAAAGCGTTGTCTTACCCGCTTTAGGAGGGGATACTATCATAGCTCTCTGTCCTTTTCCTATAGGAGCTATTAAATCCAGACTTCTTATCGCAAAGTCGCTTCTTGTTACGTTTTTCTCTTGGGTATTAATCTCAAGACGCAATCTCTCCTGAGGGAAAACTGGGGTAAGATTGTCAAAATGAGGACGGGAGCGCAAATTTCCGAAGTCCTTTCCGCTGTCTCCTACATAACCTACCGACTTATACTCTCCCGTCTCAAGTATATCTCTGCCCTTTGCGTCTTTCTGATATACTATCTCGTATTTTATCTCGGGATTTACTCTCTCTATTGCTACGAGTGCGGGGGGCTTGTTGTCAGAATTGCGCTTTGCTACGCCTACGACAAAGTCGCCTGCTCTCAAGCCTATGTTTTTTATCATTTTGCCCGATACGTATACGTCCTTTTCACTGCATTCGCAATTTTCAGCACGCAAAAAGCCGTATCCCTCGAGCATTTCCAAAATTCCGCTGCGCATCTCGCAGTCTTCCTGTCTGAGCATCTCTTCGATAGACATACCGCCGCGCTTGTTGTCGTCTATGCGTTTTTCCGTCTGTTCGTCGCTTTTATCGGAAAGATTGTAGTGGAATTGAGCCGAATCCTGCACCTCAACAGCCATAACTCCGCTCTTTGGAGGTCTTCCCCTCTTGCTGACAGGAGTTACGATATGCTCGGCATTGTTGATAAAATCGTAACACTCGTTGATAATTTCTTCTTTATTTTTTCTCGTAGGAGCATTGATACCCAACTCTCTCGCAAATTCGCGGAGATTATGTATCGTCATATTGTTAAAGTCTTCCTTGGTGTAGCCTGTAGCCCATTCGGGTACTTTTGCCTTGTTATCCTCCTGCGATTCCTGTAAAATTCTCTGTACCAAAGCTTCGGCGGAGAGATAACTCGCGTCTTCTACTCCCGCCTTCTTGGCGATATCTCTCAATTGAAATACCGTCTTGGCTTGCAATTCTTCTTTAGTATAGTTTTTCTTTGCCATTCAATATTCTCCTGTTGATTGTTTCGTTATAGTCTATGCCGTATAAAACGATTAATGCTTAATATTATATTGGTTGATTGACTTCTTTTGGATTTTGATAAATTTTCCCTGACGGTAAAAACTGTTTTAATAAAGTAATTATTAACTGAAAAAAATAATTTATTCCTGCGCTTTCCTCGGGCGGTATGCCCGAGGCGCAACAGTGTAATTTTAGAAAACGTTGTCTTTAAAAACAATGACTTTGGTACTGTCGGTATCGAAGTATTCTCTGTCAACTTCGAGCGTCTGACCGTCTATGTAAATAATCTGATTTTCGTCGAAAAGCTCGAGGAATTCATCGAGTTTCTCGATATCAACTGCGCTGCCGGGCGTTTTGTAATGCATCGGAATAACTATGTCCGGCATTATAAAATCCACGTATTCCTTAGCCTGACGAGCGTCAATAGTGTAATTGCCGCCCACTGGTATCATAAGCACGTTGACAGAGCCTATTCCCTCGGCAAGATGAACAGTACACTCTTCGCCTATGTCACCCATATGGCAAAGGTCTACGCCGTCCATTCTGAATTTGAATATGCGGTTTTCCCCTCTCTTTTTGCCCTTCTTATCGTCGTGATAAGAAAGTACCGAGGATATGTCCACGCCTTTGACTTCCCAAAAGCCACACTCACTGAGCACCATAGGCGCGCCGAGTACGTTGACGACAGCGTTGTGGTCCTTATGCTGATGCGAACAAGTCACCACGTCGGCATTCGTCTTTTTCATTTCGATTCCTACAATAGACTTTTCGTACGGGTCTGTGATTATAGTCGTGCCGGTAGATTCCGTCAACTTAAAGCACGAGTGACCCAGCCATTCAATGTTCATTTTACTCCTCGCTGATATCCATCGCTAACTGTTGTGGTTTGCTGGCGTTGAATTTTTCGATAAGCTCGTGTATCTTATCGTGAGGGTCAAGCAACTGACCTACGGACTTGTTCTGGTCGATAGCCGCAATTATGTACGCCACGAATTTTGACATATCCGCCTGGATAAACCAGTCTTTCTTGAGCACTTCTTCGGTAGCGTATGTAAGGTTTGTGGACAAAACCGCATTAAACAGTCCCTGCTCGTATGCCTTCTGGAATTTCTCAAGTCCTTCGGTAAACAGAGCGTAGGTAGCCGAAAGGAAGATTTTTCCGCAGCCTGCCGCTTTGAGTTCGGTACAGAGCTTGAGCATACTGTCACCCGTAGCGATGATGTCGTCCGCTACGAAGATGTCCTTGCCTCTTACGTCGTTACCGATATACTCGTGAGCAACGATAGGATTTCTTCCGTTGACTACGTTTGCATAGTCTCTGCGCTTGTAGAACATACCGAGGTCGGTACCAAGCACAGAAGCATAGTAAATATTTCTGCTCATCGCGCCTTCGTCGGGGCTGACAATCATAAAGTTTTCTTTCTTCATATTGATTTCAGGGAAGGTGCGCAGCATTGCTTTCAATATCTGATAGGTGGGCATAAAGTTGTCAAAGCCCATAGTAGGTACTGCATTCTGAACTCTGGGGTCGTGTGCGTCGAAAGTAACTACGTCGTTGACGCCCATATACTCGAGTTCGTGCAACATTTGCGAACAGTCGAGGGATTCTCTTGCGGTACGTCTGTGCTGTCTTCCGCCGTAGAGCAAAGGCATTACCACAGTAATTTTGTTGGCTTTGCCGGCGCAAGCAGAGATAATTCTTTTAAGGTCCGCATAGTGGTCATCGGGAGACATACGGTTGGGGGTACCGAACATATTGTATTCGATAGAATAGTTGCCGACGTCGCAGATAATAAACAAATCCTTGCCTCTGATACTGTCATTGATAAGAGCTTTGCCGTCACCTGTGGTAAATCTGGGGCAATTATTGCCTACCAAAAAAGTCTTCTTGATACTCTTTTTACCGTTGGCTTTAGCCTCGCTGTTGTACCAGTTGACAAGATAATAGTCAACTTTTTTGCCGAGTTCCTCTGCTCCTTTAAGGGCTATGATAGCCATATTAGAGGAGTCTTTTTCAAAGTTAAATACAGACTCAAAAAACGGTCTCATTGTAACCTCCGTGTATAATGTATACTAAATTTTTATTATCCGAGAAATTATAAGAAAAATCAATACAATCAAAAACTATTGTATTGCATAAGTGAATATTAGGTTGGCAACTGTGTGAATCCATACTGCCTCACTTTTAATTAATGCGTAATAATACGCTACATAAATATGATAGCATAACGGATATACAAAATCAAGCCTTTTGCAACAGTTTGTTATTCTCTCCGCCCTGACGGTAACTTTAAGCGCATTATAGAATTTAAAAAAATAATACAACCATTGCCGTATTGTCAAGCTAACAAACAATATAAGCAATGCGAATAAGTACCGCAAGGAGGCGGTGTGAGATAGAGTGCAAGCAGTGAGTTTTTCAGTGATTTTCCGTGAGGAAGAAGAAGTAATACTTGCCGTATTGTCAAGCTAACAAACAGAAGAAGCAACAAACTACCTAAAATGCGAATAAGTACCGCAAGGAGGCGGTGTGAGTTGAGTGCAAGCAGTGAGTTTTTCAGTGATTTTCCGTGAGGAAGAAGAAGTAATACTTGCTGTATTGTCAAGCTAACAAACAATATAAGCAACAAACTACTAAAATTGCGAATAAGTACCGCAAGGAGGCGGTGTGAGATAGAGTGCAAGCAGTGAGTTTTTCAGTGATTTTCCGTGAGGAAGAAGAAGTAATACTTGCCGTATTACGATGATGACGAACGGAAAAGGATGAAAAAGACACGCTTGCACTCAACTCACACCGCCGACTTGCGGTACCCCTACATCAAGAGTTCGCCCTCGTCGCTGTCTATGACTTGCAACACTTCTACGGCTTTACCCGTCTTTGCGTCGATAAAGACGTAATATGCGTAATTGCCGACCTTGCCGTATACCTCGTAAGTCAAGGTTTCTTTGCCGTTGTCCAAGGGTATCAGCGCAAGTCTTACAGACTGCACTTCAAGCCCGCCGAAGTCCATATTGCGCACTTCTCCCTCAGTAACCGCAGGCGTTTCGAGCGACCTTTCGGTATGATTGTAGATATAATTCAATCCCTCGAATCCTATAATTTTGCCGTCGTCGAGACTGACTTTGATTTTAATCATATCGGGATATATAACGATATCGTTTTCTACATAACAGATATTGACGTAAAGCACGCTGTCCGTTACGCAGGCATATACGCCCTTGACGTTTTCGTAGCCTTGTTTCTGCATATACTGTTCGGCAAGCACTACGCCTTCTTCAACGGAAAGAGTAGGTTGTTGGGAATCGAACTGTTTGTCCCACATAACTATCGACCCGCCCTTCTTTGCCAGCTGAAGATATACGTTGCTTCCGTCCTCGAGCGTAACGTCATAAACGTATGCGGTAAATCCGTTGTCGCTTTCTCCCGTATACTTAACGCTTTTTATTTTGTAGTCACAGAGTATCTTTGCAATATTATCCTGCTGTTTTTCGGGGTCTATATCTTCTCCTGAGAGGGACTTGGGCTGACGCTCTTCCAACGAATCGCTGAATGCTCCGTCATATATCAGCGAAGGATATTGAATACTGCCGTCCACGAGCGAATCTGCTATCTCTGCAAAATGAGAATTGAATTCGTCAAGCCCCGTTACGATTTTTTCACCCGACATAAGCGCGTCCTTGACTGCGTTTAGCTTTTTGCCTATGGAATAGGTAGCTTCGTAAAGCTTGGCAAGAGTATTGTAATCCTCTTCGCTCAACTCCTCTCCTCCCGTAAGTTTCGTAACGAGATATTTACTGTAATCGCCTACCTGATTACAAAACTTGACAAGTGCGGACATATCATAACCGCTGTATGACAATATCGCAAGATTTGCCGCCGCCGTCTGACTGTCCATAGCTACGTCTATCAGCATCTCGCCTGCCAGATTGCCGTCTCGCGTAACTCTCAGTTTGGAGAAATTGTTCTCTATATTCAAAAGGCTGTCTGTCAGAGTGTAATACGCACTCTCCATATTGTTTTCGCTCATTGCCATCCAGCTTTTGCCGTCAGACCTCGACAATCCGAGAAATACCGACAATAGAATTATGGCTGTAAGCAAAATTACTGCTACTACTATGTGAAAAATCTTCCAACCGTTGGTAAGCACCATCTTACCCGATGCGTCTCTTAACATATTACCTCCTTTATACCGCAAATCTGTGTTTGCCTATCGTAAGTTTTACGGTACGCGACCATATCCACGAACTGGTAGCCGTAGCGGGGTTGTAATAATACAAACAGCCGTTAGTAGGGTCCCAGCCGTTCATTGCATCGCGCGCCGCCGAATACGCGGTTTCGTTAGGTTCGAGATTAATCTGACCGTCAAGCACTGCCGTAAATGCGTATGGCTGATATATTACACCCGATATCGAATTGGGAAAAGCACTGCTCTTAACTCTGTTGAGCACTACCGCGCCTACCGCCACTTGACCGAGATAAGGCTCTCCCCTCGACTCGGCATATATGCATTTTGCCAGCAGATATACGTCCGAAGAATTGTAACTGCTGTTGCTGCTGCTACCGCTCGTAAGCGTCATACCGAGCGCGGCTGCAGTCTTTGCGCCCACAATGCCGTCAACCGTCAGTCCGTTGTTTTTTTGAAACTGCTTGACTGCCGCAAGCGTCTTTGAACCGAAAATACCGTCCACCGTACCGCAGTTGTATCCCCAGTTATTCAGTTTTGTCTGAAGAGTTCTTACCTGCGAGCCGCTGGAGCCCATCTTGAGTACTGCCGTTTCTTCGGCGGGTTGCACGGAATAAAAAGCCGCAATACCGACTATGACCGTGATAAGTACCGCTACGGCAACCATACTTCTCTTTAAAACGAGTTTTTTGTCCATATATACTCCTTTTTTGTCGATTGAATTGATTATTGCCTATAATATCGGCGTTTATACCACAGCATTAAAAGCCTTTTTCTTTACCGGTATTTTAAGGTGCAAGTAAAGTAAATTTGCTTTAACTGTCCACAAAAAAACAAGTCCCCGACTGCATATCGGGGGCTTGTAAAATATATGATAGAGGGATTATTATACAGTTTAGATTATGAGAAGCTTCAGGTATTAGTTTTGAGTGAATTTGTCGTATATGTCCTTAAAAAAAGATTTGTATTCAAAATCTTCGTCCTCACTCTCTTCACCGACAAAACACAACGGAGGGAAAACCACGCACCACCAGTTGTCGCCGCTGCCGCTTCCAAGCTCTATTATAAGCGCGTCGTACACTCCGCTCTCGAGAGTCAAATCTCCGTACGTCCTCACGGGAAACTCTTCGCTGCACAACTTGACGTTGGCGGTATAAGCATAACCGTTTTGCGCCAAAGTGGCGTCCGCTACTTTTTTCATTCCGTCGAGATTAGCCTCGAGAATTTTCATAGCCTGACTTTTGGAAGATACGTTGTCGAGCTTGGGAGACATATACTCTACGACCTTTTCTTTGACCTTGTATTTTACGCTCTGGTCGCTTGCATCGTTGCTGTTGGCTCTTATATGTATTCTCAGGTATTGTTCCTGCTGACTTGAGCCGCTTCTGAGTGCTATTACCACCGCTCCTATTATGATAAGACATATTATTATTACCGCTAACGCTTTCATATTCCACCTCGCTTGTCGGTCAGAGTATTGCCAAAGCAAAAGGTTTTTATACAGCGTTAGCGATTTTTTTTTACGAGAAATGAGTTTTGCTTCTTTTATACAAAGCTAAAATAAAAAGCGAAAAATAAAAAAAGGGAGCGAATGCTCCCTTCAATTTCAGCCGTTGCGGCTTACTAATTTTTACTCAAATACCGTTGTCAAAGTCCTCGAGTGCCTGAACGGTAACCTTGAAACAGTCTGACAAGCAGCCGTGGTCCATATTGTCGTAAGAATCTCTTCTCGTATGGTAATAACTGGGAAGATTATGGTCAAGCGCGGTAATACCCGTAGCCGCATAACCGTTCTGATTGAATGCCGCGGAATCCGTTGCGCCGAGAGGTACCGAGCCGTAAGAACACTTTATACCGAGTTTCTTTGCCGCATTGTAGAAAAGTTCGCTCGCGTGCTCATCTGCTTTTACGGTATTGTTGAGGTCTTTTTTGTTGACATAGAGGAACTCTCCGTCTCTTATCGTATCATAGGAGAAAATAATAGTTTCCACGTCCTTGAAGTCACCTTTTGCGGCGTGAGCCTTGCCCCACGCTCTCGCTCCTCTGAGACCCGCTTCTTCACTTCCCGATATGAGTACGCCGATTTCTGTATTTTCAAATTCTATACCCTCGTCGTTGAGAGCCTTGAGAAGCGCGATACCCATATAGCAACCCGTAAGATTGTCGTTTGCGCCGTCAACCACAACGCTCGTATTCCACATACGGTACATTGCCAGCCAGAAAGGTATAAACACAAAACAACCCAATCCGAGATAGAGAGGAAGTCCCGAAGCAATATAAGGATTTACGCCTTTTGCCAGCACTATGGATACTATCGAGATAGCGGTGAGATACATAAGACCTACCATAGATATAAGGAAGTGCGCGACAAAGGCTTTGCCGTTGATGAGATAACTCATCGTCCATTCGTGAGCGGCATCGGGATGTCCGTTGAAGAAAATTCTTCTTTTGACTTCGCCCTTAGGATGTTTGATAGCCGTAAGGTTGTGCGACGTCTTTTTGGGGAAAAGAAAATCCACTATTTCGAGATAAAGCACAAACTGCAAAAGCATCAGCATCATACCGACGCCTATCAGAATGACTGTTAGAAGAGGTATGAAGAAATAGCTGACAAACGCGGCAAGGATAATCGTAACCATTATATGTATCCAATAGAAAAATGCGTTTGGATGCACGCTGAAAGGTTCGATTTCCACGCTGTCGCACATAGGCTTCAAGGTTTCAGCCATCTGCTCTACAGCCAGCTTTTCGCCTTCGCTTCCGGGGAATCTTTTGCCACAGGTTTTGATGACGGAAGTGATTTCTTGCATCATATAGTCTGCGTGTTTACCGCTTTCGTCTCTGAGTTTTTGTAAATCCATAGAAGTTCTCCTGTTTTTTAATCGTTAACATTATAGCATAATCAAATCTTAAAAAAAAGCAATTTTTAAATTTCAGGGATATTTTAAATACTTTGTTTATTCAAAAGCCTAAAAAAATATTGAAATAATATGGCAACATAACTTTGAGATATTGAAAATAACGTCTATACCGCGACTAAATAATTGTCAATTATTTTTTGATTTGTAAAATATAATTACAGAACTGGTCTTAAGTTATGGATATCGCGTAATTTTTTATAATATATCTCTAAATTTGGCTGTTTTTGCACTTTTTACGCGCCTGCGCGCAAAAGCATTTTGCCGATTAATTGACAAATAAGCCCTGTAAGGTATAAAATCATTAATATAGTATAATTTTTACCAAAAAGAGGAAGCAAAATGATATCCAAGAGCGATATGGAAATGTACAAAGACGTCAACGCTATGTGCGAAAAATTCAAATCCAACGGTCTTATCGACCCCGAACTCTTTATTCAGCATAAGGTAAATAAGGGACTGAGAGACCAAAAAGGTAAGGGCGTGCTTACCGGTCTTACCAACATAAGCGACGTCGTAGGCAAAGAGATTGTAGACGGCGAAGTGGTTCCCTGCGAAGGAAAACTCTTTTACAGAGGCTACAATATCAACGACCTGTGCAACGATTTTCTCGCAAACAAGCGTTTCGGTTTTGAGGAGATAACCTATCTTCTTCTTTTCGGCGAGCTTCCCTCTCAGAAAGAACTCGATAAATTCAACGTAATGCTCGCTAAATACAGAAAGTCTTTGCCCAATACCTTTGTAAGAGACATAATTATGAAAGCTCCTTCCAGCGATATTATGAATTCGCTCGCAAGAAGCGTGCTTACACTGTATTCGTACGACGACAAAGCAAACGATATATCTTTGCCCAACGTACTCAATCAGTGTCTCCAGCTCATCGCGCTCTTCCCTCTTCTTTCGGTATACGCGTATCAGGCATACGACTATTATATAAAGGGCAATCACTCTTTCTTTATTCACGAACCTAAGGACGATTTGTCTACGGCTGAAAATATTCTGCATATGCTCAGAATCGACAGCAAGTACACCGAGCTCGAGGCGAGAGTACTTGACCTTGCGCTCGTACTTCACGCAGAACACGGCGGCGGAAACAACTCTACTTTCACCGCCCGCGCAGTAACGTCTTCCGGTACCGATACATATTCTGCTATCGCTGCGGCACTCGGCTCTCTCAAGGGACCTAAGCACGGCGGAGCGAATATCAAGGTTTCGCAGATGTTTGCGGATATAAAGAAAAACGTAGCTGACTGGAACGACGAGGACGAGATAGAAAAATACCTCAACAAAATTCTCAACAAAGAGTGCTTCGACAAGTCGGGTCTCATATACGGTATCGGTCACGCGGTATATTCCATATCCGACCCCAGAGCCGTGCTTCTCAAGCAGTCTACCGAATCTTTGAGTATAGAGAAGGGACTCAAGAGGGATTTCGACCTCTATTCGAAAGTCGAGAGAATTGCAATCAAACTCATATCCACGCAAAAGAATATCTACAAAAACGTCAGCGCGAATATCGACTTCTACAGCGGATTCATATACGATATGCTGGGACTTCCTCCGGAATTGTTTACTCCTATATTCGCTATATCGAGAATTTCCGGTTGGTCGGCACACAGAATGGAAGAACTGCTCAACTCCTCTAAAATTATGCGTCCTGCTTACAACTGTACTCAGCCCGCACTCGACTACGTGCCTATGAAGGACAGAAACAACTGACGTAAATATTTTTAAAAAGAACTTAACGCAAAAAAGGAACAGACGGCAAAAGCCGTCTGTTTTTTTGGGAATTAACGTTTTGATTTAAGACGCTTTTGCGTCTTTGCGAAAGTCGCTATCTGTATTTGTAATAGCTTCCCTTTCTTTTGAATGCGGGATTGTTGAGTACTTCCCCGTACACGATTACCTTTTGCAACTCCGTAAGCTCTCGCTTTTTCTCGGGTTTTTCGTCCACCTTAACAAAGCGTACGTCGTAATGCTCGCTGCAGCCCTCGTCAGACTTTCCGCCTATGCTGTTCATCACAGGCACCTTTTCGACTCTGTATTTGTCTTTGTCATTGTGAGCGCTTACGTCGCAATGGCTTTGGTGATGCCCCTGAGAATACGTCTCTTTGCTCTCCGGACCTCTCTGCGCCTGCATTTGCGCAGGACGTTGAGAGGGAGTTTTTCTGTGTTGCGAAACGCTTTCTTTCGTAGCCGCAAGAGCATCGTCGGATTCGGGAGAAATCTTCGCGAAAACGCTGTCCCACGAAGTATTATCCTCCTTGACCTCTTTGTCGGTTTGGGGTGCGTTTGTGCTTTTAGAACTTGAACTAAACGCCTTTATTATCGACCCGACTACCGCAAGTATTACGAATATTACGAATATTATGACAGGCATTATTTCTTATCCTTTTTCTTTGCGTCTTTATCGACGGTTGCCTCAGTGTCGTTGCCGCTTATCGCGTTACGCATATTGGTATCCGCCATTATGTTTTGCATATTGTAATAATCCATTACGCCGAGTTTACCGCTCTTGAGCGCACTAGCCATTGCCTTAGGCACTTCGGATTCCGCCTCGATAACGAGAGCTTTCATCTCCTGCGTCTTAGCCTTCATTTCCTGTTCGAGCGCAACTGCCATAGCACGTCTTTCTTCTGCCCTTGCTTCGGCTATTCTCTTATCTGCTTCCGCCTGGTCCATCTGAAGTTGTGCACCTATATTTCTGCCTACGTCGATATCAGCTATGTCTATTGACAATATCTCGAATGCCGTACCGCTGTCAAGTCCCTTGTTGAGCACCGTTTTGGATATCGTATCGGGATTTTCCAGCACGTCCTTGTGCGACAGCGACGAGCCTACCGTCGTAACGATACCTTCGCCGATACGCGCAATTATCGTATCTTCGCCCGCACCGCCTATCAGTCTCGTGATATTCGCTCTTACGGTTACTCTGGCCTTTACGCGCAGTTCGATACCGTCTTTTGCTATAGCCGAGATGGCAGGCGTTTCGATTACCTTAGGGTTGACCGATACTCTGACCGCGTTGAGTACGTCACGTCCCGCAAGGTCGATTGCTCTTGCCGTTTCGGGCGTCAACTCCATATTAGCCGAGTGTGCCGATATAAGCGCGTTGACGACTTTTATGACGTCGCCTCGGGCAAGAACGTGGCTTTCGAGTTCGTCAATCGTCAAATCGAGTCCCGCTTTTTTTGCCGATATATATGCGTCTACGAGAGGCGTAACTTTAATTCCTCTCCACTTCATACCGATAAGTCTTGCCATCGATATCTTTACACCGGATACGAGTGCTCTGAACCAAAGCTTCACGGGCAGTACCGCAAGAAGCACGGCTATAGCGATAACAAGAACGATTGCTGCGACGATAATGGCTATCATAGCCCCCGTCGTCAATGCCCCCATTGTTAGTAAAACCATTTTTCTCTCCTTATTTTTTTATTGAGAGCGTTATAAGCTCTTTTTATTTTCCAGTTCTTTTACGACGATTTTCGCGCCTTCCACAGATACGACTTCTATCTCCTTATCCTTTTCGATAAGTCCTGCCTGAGCAACTACGCTGTACAATTTTCCCGCAATGAGAGCATTACCGCTAGGACGCAAAACCGTAGCGGTTATACCCGCCTTTCCTACGAGATGGGTAAAGTCTTCCGTACCCTTGGTAATTCCCTCGGGAACGGCAGTCGAACTCTGTACAAACGCCGTCTTCGACAGTCTTCCCTTACGCATAGAGTGTATCATCACGATAAACGCGATGCCCACGGCAATGATTACGCACAAAAGCATAACGAAAAATTGCAACACGGGATTACCTCTGTCGCTTCTGTAAAGTCTTATCGCCATACCTACGATGACGAGTACTATACCGCTAATGCCAAAAAAACCGAAGCCCGGCTGGAAAATCTCTATTATGATAAAGACCGTACCAAGCAAAAGCAGTATCGCGGGAATAACGCCTATTTCGCCGAAAGCTATCTGAAGCTCTTGCCAAAACGTCAATCCGTCACTTGCTAAAAACATATCTTTAGCCTCCTTTTCTCTATTATAACTTATGCCTTAGCCTAAATCAATAGGATATTTTAACAAACTTTGCGCATTTCGTGTAATTTTTACACAATTATAATTATTCTCCGTTTGTGCAAAAGACCTAACTTACAAAGAATTTCCGTTGTTTCAAACTTCAATTTAATTATCTGTCGGCTGTCTCGTCGACTTTTGATTATCCTCTGAAAAACAACTTCAATCCACTTTCCAATACAAAAAGGCCGAGTATCACCCGACCTTTCCGCTGTTGATTTCTTGAACACCGTCTCTTTTGCTTTTGCTAACGATATGCAAAACCGCGTTACTCCTTTTCTATGCTTTCGACCTCTTCGAGTACTATTTCGAGTTCGAGAGGATAAGAGGCTACGGCATTGTCGTCCGCTTTTACTCTTAACAGAATAAATACCGAAGTGTACGTGCTGTAATGATAACTTACGTCAGTCATTTCGCCGGTTTCTTCGTCGACAAAACCGCTCGTTCCCGTCAGTCTCTTATATTTCCATATATTCGCTGGCTGCGAAACGGAAGAAAAGGCAATACCGTTGCCGTTCAAAGACGTCCACTCTGTTTTGTCATTGTAATAGCGCTCTTCGAAAAACGAGAATTCGCCGTCCATATCCTCGATAACGTCGGTATATCTGTCGGGACTTATTATTCTGTATTCGAAGTTTTCAAGTCCCTGCTTTTCAGAGTCGCTCAATTCCTCGTAATACTTCAATGCGGTAATTTTCATCTCGCCGTCTATTTCTTCAATCTGCGATATAATTCCGAATTTCACGCTATCGCCGTCTATATAGGAAAAATACGTACCCGCTTTTTCATACGCGACCGACCAGGGCAGAAAACCATCGATATATCCCTTTGGCATTACGCGAAAACGCTCTGTGTTAATTTCAGACATTTCTTCCTGAGTTTCGTTTGCTTCGTCTTTGAGAGTAATACTCTCCGACGTAATTATTTCGCTTGCTTTATATTTGGACGATTCGGGTATACGCACGCATACGCTCGCACTGTCGCCAATCTCGAAAGCCGTCTCTGTTCCGTCGTAAGCATAGGCTACAAATCCCGTAATATCGTTTTCGCTGTTGCGCGTAGGATTCATTACGTAATATATGCCCTTTCCCTCGCACCAGTCTTCGGTGGAAGCCGACCATATCATCCACGTTTTGCCTCCGTCGAGCGAAAACTCCATGGCAGTTGCGTCTTGTGCATAACCGCCTTCATAGTCTTCGTGCGTGAAGTTGGCGAGTTCTACTATCAAATTGCCGCTGAAATCCTGATAGACGCCGACAATTTCAGTATCCATTTCTCTGTCGAGTTTTTGCGTTTTGTCGCAAGCGCAAAATACGCTCGCCGACAAAACGGCTATAAGCAAAATCGCTGCCAAGACCGCTGTCTTCTTCATATGCGCGCCCTCCTTATAATCATATTATAATTATACCATATGCGGACGCGACAAATCAATAGCAGAAAAAATCCAGTACTAAATAGGAAATAAAAAGTCTAACGGAAAGACATAATTAATGCCTGCAAACCAGCACGGCGAGCGTCTCGACGTGCTTTGTATTGGGAAACATATCGTAAGGAGTAACTGACTCAATCGAATAGCCATCACTGAGTATACGCAAATCTCTCGCAAGCGTTGCGGGATTGCAGGATACGTATATTATTTCTGTGGGACGGGCTGTAAGCATAGCTTCGAGTACAGCCTTGTCGCAACCTTTTCTGGGCGGGTCGATTACTACGACAGACTTACCGAGAGATGTAATCAGCGGCGGCAACTCCTTTGCGCAATCTCCGCATATATTGACGATTTTATCCGAATTACCGTTGAGCGCGGCAAGTTTTTTTGCGTCCTCTATCGCCTCGGGAACAATCTCTATCGCGTATACTTTTTTTGCATAACGGGCAAAGATATTGCTCATTATTCCTATACCGCTGTAAGCGTCTATAACGTTGTCTATTCCGCTGTTTTTTATTATTTCACCCACTTTTGAATATATCAGGTCGCGCACTTTGTCGTTGACTTGCATAAATGATAAGGGCGACACTTCGTATGTTACCCCCAAAGCATTACCGCGCACTTTATCTTCCCCGTAAAGCGTAACCGTCTTTTCTCCCATAATTACGTTTGTGCGCTTTTCGTTGACGGAGATATAAAGAGAAAAGCAGTATCCCGAAGACTTGAGTTTTGCGACAAAGCTCTTATACGACGGCAAACTCTTTCCGTTGATTACCGCGCATACTGCATAGCTCTCTCCCACTCTGCGAATGACGAGATGTCTTATCAATCCCTTGTGTAAGCGTTCATCGTATACCGATATATTATTCTCTTTGACAAAGGTCAAAAAGGTCGATATAATCTTTTGCATACCTTTGTCGTTGAGCAGACATTTTCCGTCTTCGCCCTCGCGTATAAAAGGTATGACTTTATGAGTGTTGGGGGCAAAAAATCCTGCGCATATTTTACCGTCGACAATTGCTATAGGCAGCTGAATTTTATTGCGGTATCCGTATACGTCGGGAGACGGCACAGTCTCATTGACTTCGACGTCGCTTTTCAATTCCTTGTCAAGACAGTTTTTGACGTTCGCTCGTTTTATTTCAAGCTGAGCGGGATATGCAATATGGAGCATTTCACAACCTCCGCACTTATAGCATATCCTGCAAGGAGGATTTACTCTGTCGGATGAAGCCTCGAGCAGTTTTATGACTTTTGCGAAAGCAAAATTCTTTTTTACGTCGGTAATTTCTACCCACGCCCTTTCACCCTTTAGAACTGACGGCACAAACACTACGGTATTGTCTATTCTGGCAATACCTTCTCCGTTCATACCTACAGCAACTATATCCGTCTCGAATTTGTCTTTAATCTTCATAATCCTGCCTTTGTCTTGAATATATACAATAAAGTCGTATTTGTCAAGCCGTAAAAGTAATTTGTTGCACATACTAATCGAGGAGGTGCATATGAAAAAAAATAAAAAAACGCCCGAATTAAAAGATTTCGGCAAATACAGCAGTAAGATGCGTGAGATTGACAAGGCAAATCTTCAAATGTCTCTTAAAGACGAAGCTTAACTCAGGCGGGTATATACCCGCCCTGAGCATTCTGCTTTGCCTAAAAATAAAATGAGAGATAGATTATTGTACGTCTGTTTTTTAAATTCAACACGCTTACGACCTTAATGGCGTAAATTAAAAAAGCGTCGCAATTTGCGACGCTCTTCGAACTTTGAACCGTAATTATACGGCTTTTTACTTTTTTTGCGCAAGACCTTTTTCCTGCATCATAATATTGATAACTTCACAGACTTTCTTTACGCACAGCTCGCTCTTGACGGGAATCATAGCAGGAACTTCGCTGTAAGCTTTTGATTCGGACATATTTCTGAAGTGAAGCTTTTTGCTCTCGATATCTTCTCTGTCAGCATCGACAGCCAAATAAATTTTCAGCGTTTTTCCTCCGATTGCCATCTTACACAACAACTCTCTGCCTACTCTGAAGCTGTCGCATCTGTTGCTCAATCTGCTTTTGACTTTTTTGAAAGAAAGAATGTAATCTTTGAGTTGATTATAGTATAATTTGGCATCTTCGCTCAAATCCGCTATCCTCATCTCGAAACTCGCTCTTTGCTCTTCCACAATTTTTACCTCCGTAATTATCTTAACCGTTTAGTGATAATGATAACATTATAATCAATATGTTTTACTTTGTCAATACTATTAATTATATTGATTAAAGATTTTTTAATTTATAATTAATTTTTCCTTATCCTACAGATATTTAAAACAATTTTTTTCTGAATATCATTATCTTGCAATATCGTTTTCAGCCCTCTTTCGCAAGAATTTCTTTTAATGCTCTTGCAAGCTGGTCGGGACAAGAAGTCGCTTTGAAGCCGCATTTTATTCCTTCAAGTCTCTTTGCGACTTCGGATATATCCATACCCTCGACAAGCTTGCCTATACCCTTAAGATTGCCGTCGCAACCTCCGACGTATTTTACGTTTTTGAGTTTTCCTTCCTCGACGTCAAAATCAATGCTTCTCGAGCATACACCGCTCGTTTTGTATGTGTAATGCATATTCACCTCTTATTTTTTATACAAATCGTATTCGGGATAAATTTCTTCGATATACTTGACTATATCCTCTCTGTTGCCTCTGTAAGGACCGGGGTTTTCCATTTTGACAGAAACGGTAGCAGTTGCCCACAAAAGAGCCTTCTGCATATTTTCCTTTTGTCTTTCGGTAATGTATGCGGCAAAAGTTGTATCCCCTCTTCCGCTTCTGCCTGAAAGGTTTCTCGCTCTTATAGGGCAAGTATAAAGCTCTTTGCCGTCATAAGCCAAGACCTCAGCCGAGTTGGTGATAACGACTTCTTTCGCGCCCCACTCGTGAAGCATTTTCGCTGCGACTACTCTGTCCGTCTGTCCCGTGAGAATCTCTGCCTCTGCCGTATCCGTCTTGAGATAATCTACGTAAGGCAAAATCTTTTTCTTATCTGCCCAGTCTTCGAAATACATAGCTCCCGTAGACCTGTCGGCGTGTCTTAAAAGAGCCTGTACGTCGACGGCAATCTTTCCTCTCTTGGAAAGTTCAATCATAAGCTCTCCCGTAAAATCACCGTATATCAATCCAGCGAAGTGATACACCGTGCAATCTACGTCGGGTATATCCTCTATCGTAAAAGGGTCGCCCTGACCTATACACGTGCAGGTACGGCGTTCCTTGTCAGCGGTATGATACTTATTTCTTATAGAGGTCGATTCCTTGGAAAGAATATAATAAACGTCCTCTTTGGGAATTACGAAAGTATTAAGTCTGTCGGTATCTTGAGGCGCTACTTTAGTGACTACGCCTACCTTGTAACCGCCCGCATATGCCGCAGCGGACGAATAAATAACCGCGCCGCCTACTTCTATTATCTGATTGTCGAGATAATCAATATTGTAATCGAGCGAGATATGACCGATTGTGAGTGTATCGTAATGTTTTTTCATTTTCGCTTTTCTCCTTAATACGATGTTGTACGCCTTTTGACGTAGACAGCCTGCACTCGGCAGGCTGTCTGACAAATTAGTATTGATATTATATAACTAAATTTTTAAAATGTCCAACAATTTTATAAATTTTCAATACGTTTTTATATACTCGTCATTGATTTAGTAACGTCAAAAGTCAACATACCTACGCCGTCTACCGCGCTGTTGGACAAATCGTTGGGCAACGTAATTACGCTTCCGTCGAGCAAAACTTCTCTGAGAGTAAGCTCCATAGTACCGTAGCTCGAATAAGTATAGGTAAGCAATACGGTATTCATAAGGTCGTTTTTCATCTTGTCGATTTTCTCGGCTGACATACAGCTGTCGGGGTTTTCGCCTTGGTTTGTGTCAATTATTCTTTCTAGCAATGCCGTCTGCGAAGCGTTCATCTTGTTGTAGACAACGTGCATTTCCGTATTCTGCGACGAGATGTCTACGCAGAACGTAGCGTATATGGTCTCAGGTAAAAGCGTTAATTGACCGGCGTCGGGGGACGTATTGCCTATTATCGACGAAGCGGCGATAGCGAATGTGATTATGAAGTACTCTTTGCCGTTGTCGAGCGCAAAGTCCGTTCTGAGCGAATTAAATATTCCGCTAGCGTCGTCGGCAAGCGTCGATACGAAAGCCGTCTGTACGGTACTGTCTACACCAAAGTCTGCTCCCAACGAAATCATATCTATTTTGGACATCAGGTTACCCTCGCCTATCTTACCCGAAACAGTAGCCGTCATATCCTCGATAGAAGGCTTGATGAGAATATTGTAGCTGTCCTTCTGACTTTCGTCTGTCGTATCGGTCAAATCGGTAGCAACGCCTGTATAGCCTTCAGGAACAAACTCTGCAAAGAGTGCCTTGAGCAAATCTCTCAATTCGTCGGGAGTTACGCTGTTATCCTGCGTCGACAGTCTGTCGGAAGCGATTTCGTAAGCGCTCTCGAGTCTTATGGAACCCGCCGTAGTCGACTTGACGTCGCCCGTCTGAGAAGTTACTCCCGCAGTGAGCGTAAGCTCCATATTGCCCGTAAGCTCCTTCATTGTGGACTTGACTGAATCAGAACATTCACTGTTAAGAGCGACGAGGTCCATAGATTCGGAAGTTCCCGTTTCGTCTTCGGTAATCTTTTTGAGCAAAGCGTTGATTGCATTCATCTCGTTTTGAGTGAGGTCATTGACGTAAACGTTGGTACAAAGCACTTCGGTAATGGCAAGTTTATTCATATCCACAACCACGAGAAGCGCAAGTTTTTCGGGCAGCAAATCCTGATACTTGACTTCTGCGATAGACTTGTCTACGGGGCTGTCGAATACGAGTATTATTTCTCCCTTTTCACCCGTAAGCGCATTGGAGTTGCGTGTTACGTAAAGTCCTTTCATTTCAGCGTTTTCATAACCCTTAGCCGTAATCTTAATACTGCTTTCGAGCATTACGAGCATTTCCGAACCGTCGATTACGGGACGCGACTGGTCTATGGTCAATGTGGATTCTGCCATAGCTCTTCCGTCAATTACCCTAGAATAATCTGTCGCTTTAGCCGAGATAGAATCCAGAACGTTGCCCGTAAAATCATAAGGCAATTTTGCCGAATCTATAAGGAAGTATTTGTTGTTTATATCGTCTATAGCGTTGTTTGCGTTGAGGGCTTTGTTGCCGTTGAGAAGGTCTATTATATAGTCCTGTCTGGAGCTTGCCGTGTATACCGTCGTATCGGGCATATTATTGATTTTGCAGATAGCGTTTCTGAAATCGTTTTCTTCGGGTATCTCCGACGGGTCGGGTTTAGGCTCGCCCTCCTTGGGTTTATACAGTTCGTTGATTACTATCTCATATATAGTTTCGTTTACTCTGAAACCTCCGTTCTCGAGGAAGGTTACCGTATATACGTCGTTATGCAGCTGATTTTTCAGACATACGTTTTTTACCGTAACGCCGTCTTCTTCGTAGACGTCTTCGTTGAGTCCTTTTTCTATATCCGCACTGACTGATTCTACGGTCATTTCTTCCTGAGGCTCGCCGCTCTCGGAGTTTCTCGATATTCTTGCGATGAACAGGAAGAGCAAGTCAAGCTTGGTCATAGAAGTCTGCGCATCGACATCTACGCTGTCTATATCGTTGACGCCCAACTCGTTTACGAGCAAATCGTCTCTGGTGCCGTCAGCGTTTATTTCTCCCAGATTGAGTATGAGATTTACGTTGATTTTCTCGGGAAGCAAAGCGTTCATATCGGGGTCGGACAAGTTGCCCTGACCTTCGACGATAAGGCTCATTTCGTCAGCGTTGTTGTAGGCGTAAATCACCTTGAGGTCTTTGAGGAAAGACAAACTCTTGAGCATCTCGTCCTGAGTGTTAATCAAATAAGCTATTTCTTCGATTAAGAACACAGGTTTGAATCTGCCGGTAATTTCCGCTTCGTTGTAATCGGGAGTGATATTGTTTTTGGACATTATGCCGTCGACTACGGTCTGAACTCCGTCCTCGCCCTCGATTATCTTGTCTTGCAATCTTACTCTGCTGCTGCTGAAGTCTTGACCTACGCCTTTCTTGAGAGTGTCGAGGAAAGTATTATTCTCCTGAGAAGCAACGAGTTCGTCCTTGAAAGAATCGCTGATAAAATATTTATAGTAAAGCTCGTCGATAAAATGGCTTATATCGTCGGAAGGAACAAAAGTTCCGTCGTCGACGTATTCGTAATCGTACAAGCCTTTCATCACTTCCCACACTTCCGCGTCGGTAATTACGTGTTCGTCCTCGGCAATATCGCCGTTGACTCTCTCGTCGGCGCTGACTATCTCAAACAGGTTGGGCATATAAGCCTCACCCGTATCAAAGACTATGTCACATCCCGTAGCGTCTTTGATTTTCTGCAAGCCCTGTCTGATTCCGCTGTCGATTTGCTCGCAGATTTTTTCGTAATTGAGATTTTCCACGTTCATACCGAACGTCGTAGCAAGCGCGGTCAAAGTCGCGAGGTGTTCCTGAGATTTTTCCGTTCCTACGAGATTGACTTCCATATTCGTAGCAATGCCGAGATTTTCGTCAAGACAAATGTTTGCTCTCACGAATATCTCCGCGGGCACAAGCTGTCTGATAAGATTGGACATAGTGCCTTCATCGTCAAATCCGAGCATAGCCGATACGTTTACTTTAAAGTCCACGCTTAAAACAGACTTTGACGTCTGATAGGACATCGTGATTATCTCCGCCTTGAGTTCGCCGAGCATATTTTCGTCGGTGACGTATTTGGTAAGCATATTGGCAAGCGCGACGTATGAAGTGCGCGCTCTGTAAAGATTTGCAACATACGCACTGTAATATTGGAGATTCTGAATATTTACGGTCTGCAAAAAGTTTTCGCTGCCGGCAAGATTGATTACGTCTGCAATGGTATTTGTCGTAGTGATTATACCCTCAGAATTGTCAATGCAGTATTTAGTCGTTATTTCGTCAACAAACTCTCCCGTCTCACGCTCTTTGCGCTCGTCCGTGTAAACATCGTAACCCAAAGATTCCTCGGTAGGAAGCTTGATATCGCGCATAAGGTAAAGAAATGCCTGTTCGCTTACTTCTACCTTAAGGGCCTTCATAAGAGTTTCGATAGGGAAAGTGTTAACGCTGCCCGTCGTAACGAAGTTGATAGGCAAAGTAGCTTGCAAGCCTTCGAGGAATTCCACGACTTTGGTATTTACGCTGACGAGCAAATCGTGAATATTCAAATCGTTTCCCATTTTCTTAAGAACGACGTCTACTATGCTGACGATTTTATCCGTATTGACTTCTTCCATCTGATTGATTGAAGCCTGCACTGCCTTGGTGCTGTCATTGGGATAAATTATTGCGGACGCATAAAGATTTTCGGGCACAAGCTTTTTGATGAATGAGGGAAGTCCCTTTTGGTCTACAATATTCGAAACGAGTTGTCTTGCCTTTACAGACAACGTTACTTTAATTTTAACCGTCTGAGGATTGATGATATCTCCGCCGATAACTATCTGCTTGACTTCCATTACTTCGTCAAGCTTGCTTCCCAAAGTAGTTTCTATCTCTGCCACCTGAGGAAGTATATCGGACAGCGAAGCGTAAACGGCGTTTACCACTGCGGCAAGCTGTTTGTCGGATATTTCGAGAATATTCTTCTCGCCGTTATAGTTTTCGAGAGAGGAAAAATCAAATTCGAGTTCGGTAAGAAGTTCATCCAATGCTTCGTTACCCGTACCCTGCTGAACGGTTTCGCCCTCTGTATTGTCCTCGGTTCCTTCTTCAGGCTCTACGGCACTGTCCTGGTTGTCGGCAATTTCTTGCGAAGTAAGCGCAACGTCGCTCCTCAGCTGACTGCCGTCGGGATAAGTATATACGTATACCAAATCGTAGCCGTCACTGCCCTCGAGAGTAACCGTGACCTGCTCGCCTTCTCCGCTGTTTTCCTCTCCCTCGTCGGATTTAAGGAACGCGCTGAGAAGCTTGGTTATGTCTATATCGTAATCCTTGGAGAGATACAGTTTGTTTTTGAGGTTATCGTAAAAGCCGTCAAGGTCCTCTTCTGAATATTTGTTGGTTACAATGGCTTGTTCGTCCGCTTTCGTTACGCCGTTGAATATGCTGAAGAGCTCGTTAAAAGGCACTCCCGCCTCGTTTCCGATTTTATCGTTCCATACTTTTTCAGCGATACCGTATGCGCCAAAACACAATCCTACAGTTCCCGCGACCAAGACTATAACACAAATAGCGGCGATTATCGCGCCGGTTTTCTTGTTTATTCTGTTGTGCCTAATCGCTCTTTCGTTCTTAGGGATATCGACCTTTCTTACTTCCTTAGCCTTAGACATTTTCACTCCTCTATAAACTTTAATATGAATATGATATTGTTTTCACCTACATCCGATGCGGATATTTATCCGCAATCTTTCTATCATAGTATATCACACAAAATCAAATTTGTACAGTATTGTAGATTTATATTACACTCTTTAATAATTTATGAAAAGCAAAGAAGACGGATATATTAAAGGAAATATTTTCCTTGCAGGGAGTACGGCTTCTGCTTACTGTTTTCCGACGCATTTTAAGCAACTGAGCGAAAATCTTGTCAAAAAATATTTGCCGCATTTTTTTGCGGATATGTGTCGATTAATCTGTTGTTTTTATATGTCTGCAGTCATCTGTCACGACATAGAGAGTAAAATACTTGCAAAAAGGCTCAATTTGATATATAATACTGTAGACAGCTACCCGCGAGCGGGTAAAGGGAGGTCTCTGAACGACTGTTTATGAGAAAACCTTTTAGTTTGAGCGAGTCGCTACTGACACGCTCCAACAAAAACTCCATTTTCAGACATCTCACCACGGCAAGAATACTCTTGCTGGGTTTTGCTATAATAATTCTTGTCGGTTCGCTTTTGCTGATGCTTCCCTTCTCTACGAAAGAAGGAGTTGACCTCAAGTTTATCGACGCACTGTTTACCGCCACTTCCGCAACTTGCGTAACAGGTCTTATCGTAGCTCCTACGGCAGACACTTTTACGGTTTTCGGTCAAGTGGTAATTTTATTGCTCATACAAATTGGCGGTCTGGGATTTATGACCCTGACATCTTTCTTCTACTCTATGATAGGCAGAAAGTTTACTCTCCGCCGTCTCGTAAGTATGAGCGAAGATATGCAGTCCACGGGTATGGGCAAACTCAAGTCCATAGCAATCAAAATCGTAATTCTTGCATTCGGGGTAGAGCTTATCGGTGCGATACTGCTTACGATTGGTTTTTGCATAGAGGGATACTCTTTCGGCAAATCTCTGTGGTTTGGCATATTCCACAGCATATCCGCTTTTTGCAACGCAGGCTTTGACGTCGTGAGTCTTACAGGCACTTCTCTCACGTCGATAAACGATAACTACTTGGTACTTATCACTCTTGCGCTGCTCATAGGCATAGGCGGCATAGGTTTTATCGTATTGATAGACATATCCGAAAACAAACGTTTCCGTCGCCTGTCCTTGCACACGAAAATCGTAATTATAATGACGCTGATTTTTGCATTCGGCGGAGCTTTCGTGATATGGATTGCCGAGCGTAACAACCCCGACACAATAGGCAATCTGCCTCTTTTCGGTCAGTGGGTCAACAGCTATTTCCACTCCGTATCATGCCGTACCGCAGGTTTCAACAGTTTCGACTTGTCGAAAATGAGCGACTTGTCGATTGGCACTTCGATGCTTTTGATGTTTGTCGGCGCAGCTCCCGGCTCTACGGGCGGCGGTATCAAGGTTACCACCGTATATATTCTCGGCGCGCAAGTCTTCGCAACACTCAAAAACAAAAAAGAGTTTGTGGTCGATATGAAGGCTATCGGCACAAACACCCTTACCAAGGCGATTACGGTGCTTTCCTTGGCGCTTACCGTAATGCTTACGAGTATGTTCGTACTTCTTCTTGTCGAAAACAACGTCGAAGAAACGACTATGACCGCATTGATATTCGAACAGATAAGCGCGTACGCAACGTGCGGACTGTCGCTTGGCGTCACGCCTCTGCTGTCGCCCATAAGCAAAATAGTAATAATGCTCAATATGTACCTCGGGCGTATAGGTGCGTTTACATTCTTTATGTCCTTTACACGAAGCATAAAGCAGGTAAGCAAAATACGTTATCCCGAAGCCAACGTAACGGTATAATATTTCCGAAGTCACAAAAAGGAGTTCAGTTATGAAAAAATTCAAACACACCAAAAACCAACAATTCGCAGTGCTAGGACTGGGTAAATTCGGTACAGAGATTACAAAGGCTCTCTACAACTACGGCTACGAAGTCCTTGCCATTGATATCGACGAAGAAAAGATAAACGAGGTAGCGGGATTCTGCACGCACTCGCTTGTCGCCGACGTATCGGAAGAAAATACCTTGCGCACGGTAGCTATCGAAAACTTCGATACCGTAGTTATCGCTATCGGTAACAATATACAGGCTTCCATAATCTCCGCGCTTATATGCAAGGAGCTGGGCGTAAAGAATATAATCGCAAAGGCTCACAACGAAAAGCACGGCAAGGTACTAAACAAAATAGGCGTCAATCAGGTCATTTATCCCGAAGCGGCTATGGCAGTCAAGGTAGCGACTACCCTCATCAATCCCAATATTCAGAACCATATGGAGATTGTAGCGGGCTACTCTATCGCAGAAATCCGTATCCCGGATAAATGGATAAACAAAAATCTCGGTGAGCTTGCCCTCAGAAGCGAATACGCTGTCAACGTACTAATAATCATTCGCGCTAACGACGAAGTAATTACCGCACCTACAGGCGATACTATACTCAAAGAAGACGATATTATCGTCGTCGGCGGAAGCAATCAGGATATCGAAAACCTCAGCTTTACCGCCAACAAACTCAGCCAGAAAGACGAATAGTAAATTGTTATCAATAAGACAAAGGCGCGCCGCACGGCACGCCTTTTTGTTATGTAGTTATGTTGTGCAGGTATTTCCGATATGCTTTTTATGTTACATTTTTCTGTTTTGTTTAGAGTTACGGATTAACGCCTGAGCAGTTTTGTCATACTGCTTGGCAACCTGCTAAATAATGCTGATGCGATAACTCAGATACGATGTAGCCGTAAACGAGTAAAAGAGCTTTTTACCGTCCTTTTTGTACGACGCGACGTACTTGATTCTCTCGCTTTGCAAGCGGAACTGTCTGTTAGTCGTTTCTCTTACGACGTTACCGTCGCCGTCGTAGCTTATTATTCCCACGTAAACCGAGCCGCTGAGGCGCGAGTCAATCTTGGAAACGTCAGTCTTTTTGACAATATCCATATAATCGAACGAGCCGTTTATGTTGTATACTCTTTGAGCAGTCAAATCGATTTCCTTCTCGGCTATTACCGTTCCGTTTATATTCTTATCGTCATTGTTGTCGGTGTAAAGCGCGAGATAGTATTTCTTGTCTGCATCGACCTCGACGCCGTTGAGAGTTACGGTTACGTCGTAATGTACCGTACACGTTTCGCCGTAAGTTACGCTGCCTATGCTTTCCATATCCTTTATACCGAGCAGTAAACCGTCCATAATCTCGCTCATCTTTTCGTCATCGATTACTTCACTTTTACTCAAGCTGTCCGATACGTCGCTCTCGATTTCTTCAAGGTTCATTACTTCGTCTATATAATACTCGACTATCGAAGCAGTGTATTCGTCTACCGATTTCTCGAAAGCGTTTTCTCCATGCGCAGACTCGACAAAATCTTTGGATACGCCGTTGATATTGAGATAAAATTTTTCAAGCTGTGCCGCCAAAACAGTCTTCTCGCTGTCCTCTGCGGTATAAATTCCGCCTTTGTTTACCGTCTTGGAAACCGATTTTCGAGTTACCTCGTCCACGCTTCTGACATGAGGACAGTATTTGACAGTGTCGGTATAATCGTAACCGTAGATACTGTTGCAACTCGAGCACAGACGTCCTACTCGGAAAACGTTGTGCTCAGAAGCGGTTATTGCCCCTATTCCTGTCGGCGCGGCGTATATTTCGTAGCCGTCTACGTAAATCCCCGTGTGCGAGGCAGCAGCCATGCCGAGACGCTTTTCGCTTTCGCTCTCTTCGTCGTAATAGTCCCACACACCGTCCCAGAGAATCGCGTCCTCGCCGTTGCACTCATAGAAAGTAAGTTCCGACTTCTGATTATCTTCGAGCTCCGAAGACAATACCTTATCCATTTTGAATACCGATACACTATCTTCGGAATAGTCTATCTGCCGATAGTTGACGACTTTGCCGTAAGGCAAATAATCCTGTATTGCAAAAACTTCTCTTACAAAATTTCCGTTCGGGCTGTCGGGAAGATAAAACAACTCGTTGAGAGGACGCTCGAATATATTGTATATAGATAGCTTGGATGCAGACTCATTGGCGGTATTCTTAAGTACCTCTACAGAATACAGATAGCTTTCGCCGCCGTATTCGAAATATTTCACGGTACTGCATTCCACTACGTCTTTGCCTTCGTCGTTTTTGTAGTATTTTACGTTGAGAACCACTTTTATGCTTTCGTCAAGATACAGATACCTGTCATCCATATCGTACAAATCAAGCCTGCTGTACGTTACTCTGGTCATATTTATCTCTCCCGTCTGCTCATCGTAGCTGAGCTTGTAGGTACAACCCAGATAATCGCTGTAGTTCTGCACATAGGACATTTTGCCCGACAAATAAAACCACTGGTCGTAGCCGGGAATTATATCCATCATAAACGATATTTCTTTTCGGATATTTTCAATCGACCATACGTCGTTTTCTTTTTGCGACGAATTGGTTGCCAGCGCATTGAGAAGCGTTTGCGCTATATCTTCCGTCATACGCAAAGTTTCGCCGTCAACCTCGAAATACATATCGGTAGGGTCTGCCCCTGCGGGATACTTGCTTGTAGATGAGCCGTCCGACGCAAGCGATATTTGCGCCTCGCTCGAATCTACGCTAGTCAAAGCGCTGACCTCCGGTAGATATTGCGCGTTTTGCACTACTCCCGTCAAGTATATTCTGTCACTTGAAGAAATCGGATTTTCTACGGTATATACATGCGGAAGAGGTTGCTCCGTCGGAGCTAACGCCGCCGCAATTATGCTTATCGCAAGTATCACTACGCAAAGTGCGGAAGTGAGCGGTATCCAGAACGACGCGCGCTTTACCAAAGGTCTGGATTTGCTAAGAGCCTTCTTTTCCTCTCTTGCAGTTTCTATATTATACAGATTTTGCAAAATTCTGTCTTTTGCCTGGTTATTGAGTTTTAGCTCCGACATCTTGTCGGTATACAGACATTGCCTTTCCATTATCTTCTTTCCTCCAAGAGAGTTTTGAGTTTTTCGCGCGCTCTGAACAACCTTATATTGATTGAGTTCGCGCTCTTGCCTGTTATTTTAGCTATCTCCTTTATACTATATCCCTCGTAATAATATAGATATATTACGCTCCTGTCGAATTCGGGTAGCTCCTGTAATTCCTCTATCTCATCCGTCTCTGAGTGTTTTGCCTCGACGTCGATATTCTCATCGAGAGAAAGCACTTTTTTACGGCTGGACTTGAGGTAATTTATGCTTTTGTTGATTGCCACTCTTATCAACCACGCCTTGAGATGCTCCTCGCTTTTGAAAGGCATCTTCTTGAGCATCGCCACGAATACGTCCTGCGTTACGTCCTCGGCTTCGCTCCTGTTGCGAGTGTATTGATATGCAACTCTGAACAGCATATCGCCGTAAGCGTTGACTATGTAATTAATGTTTTTTATATCTCCCATGCCGTCCCCGCAACTTTTCTTATATATAAATATCTAATAACCATACCATTATGCTTGTAGATATATTTTTCAAAATCTCCACATTGTTCACAGGGTCGCTGACGTCCAAATATACATACTGACCGTCTACGACTTTACGCCAAGTCTTATGCCCCGTAAATTCCACGGACTCCAACGTATCCGTATCGAATGCGTCTCCGTATATCTTCTTTATGTTTTCGGGCAACACTACCTGAGTGAGTTTTGTTTCGGCAAACGCATAGAAATCTATCGCTTCAAGATTTAAAGGCAATACTACCTCTTTAAGCGACGACTCGTAAAAAGCGTACATTCCTATCATCGTAACGCTGTCGCCTATGACGGCTTTTTTAATATCTGTGCCGCGGACAAAAGCATAATCTCCTATTTCCGTTACTTCGTACACCTTGCCGTCAACCGTAATTTGCGAAGGTACAGTTATCTCTTTTCTGGGCGACCAATTATCATAACATACGACCTTAGCGGTAGCGGCGTCTTCGGAAAGAGCGTAATATAATATTCCGTCTTTGACTACGCGTGTACCGTCTTTCGTAACAGCCTTATCGTTGCAATCCCATACGACATACAACTTTGACTTACACCACCACTCATCCCAGCCTTCGGGACACTGCTCTGCTTCGCAGAAAAGCCAACCTCCGCGCGAATTATCCAAAATACTGTATCCTATACGCTCGACCGACGCGGGAATAGTCATCACCCTTAAATAAGCGCTGTCGCAAAACGCATAACTTCCTATCTCTTTCAAGTTGTCGGGAAGGGTTACCTCTATGAGATTGGCGCAGCCACTGAAAGCATACTCGCCTATGCCGATTGCGCTTTGAATATTTGCGCTTTGGATATTCGTATTACTGAAAGCGAATGTTCCTATCTCTTCCAAATTGTTCGGAAAGGTTACGTCTTTAAGATTAACGCAATTACTGAAAGCGTAATCTCCTATACCGATTGCACTTTTGATTTCTACGCTTTGAATAGCAGAACCGTAAAAAGCGCGTTCTCCTATTCTTTGCAACGTATCAGGAAGAGTTAAGCCGCTCAATTCTGTGTACTCAAATGCACTTACTCCTATATTGCGTAACCCGTCTTCAATAACGACGCTCTCTACCCCCGAGTGTATAAAAGCGTATTCTTTGATTTCTTCCACACTGGCGGGAATGACTACGCTTTTTAAATTATGACACGATGCAAAGGTGTATATGCCGATTACTTTCACACCGTTTTCGATAACGACGCTTTCAAGTCGGTCGATTTGGTAAAAAGCATATTCTGCAATCTCCACCTCGAAGTCGTATCCGTAACATTGTACACTCGTGGGAATAACTATGTTTTCGGGTATTTTTTCCCTTTTCTCATCGGAAGAGTGTCTGAAATAATCTATTACCGCCTTACCGTTTCTTATCTTATAAGTCAAGCCTTGCGAATCGGTAACCTCCTTCCATTCGCAGTCCTCGCGGGTATAATAGTTTGCTATGCCGTCATAGTCGTCGGGCTTGGTAACTTCGGGCAAATCCCCCGAGGGAGCTTTAGGGGGAATATAGTACACTCCGTCGGGAAGTTCGTCGCCGCCGTCATCGCACGCGGCAAATACCGACAAAGCCAAAGTAAGCAAAACGACTATAAAAAATATCGCAAGCGTTTTTTTCTTCATAAATCAATCCTGCCTTTAGTGTTTTACACTATAAATACAACGGGCATATCACTTA
This sequence comes from uncultured Christensenella sp., assembly GCA_949290515.1. GTDB lineage: Bacteria > Bacillota > Clostridia > Christensenellales > UBA3700 > RACS-045. The sequence goes on along the minus strand of CASERZ010000012.1, from coordinate 14,196 downwards.
TATTTCATAAAAAGAAAATTTTCTCAAAATATCAGCCCGTAAAAAAGGCGTTTGTTTCCAAACGCCTTTAAATTGTTGCTTTTGCGTCCGTCGGATCGCCGCTGTCTTATATATTATATTGATAAATAATATATAGGATTATGTTATTTTTTGCTATGCTCCAAAGAAGCCTTGACGAATTCTCTGAAGATAGCGTGCGCTCTGTTGGGGCGCGACTTGAATTCGGGGTGATACTGTACCGCGATGAAGAAGTCGTTTGCGGGTACTTCGACTGCTTCTACAAGTCTGTTGTCGGGAGATACGCCCGTAACCCTCAAGCCGGCTTTTTCAAGCTCTTCGCGATAAGCGTTGTTGAATTCGTATCTGTGACGGTGTCTTTCCTGTATGAGGTCCTGACCGTAAGCCTTCTGCATAAGGCTGCCGTCTGCTATCTTGCAAGGATATGCACCCAGTCTCATTGTACCGCCCTTAGGTATATTTCCGTGCTGGTCGGGCATAAGGTCGATTACGCAGTGCTTGCTGTCGGGATTGAATTCACTGCTTGTTGCGTCTTTATAGCCGAGCACGTTGCGTGCATACTCGATTACTGCTATCTGCATACCCAGACATATTCCGAAGTAAGGCACGTTGTTTTCTCTGGCATACTTACAAGCAAGAATCTTTCCTCCCACGCCTCTGTCGCCGAAGCCGCCGGGTACGAGTATACCGTCGACGTCGGAAAGAATACGGTTGCAACTTGCGTCGTCCTTGATATCCTCTGCTTCAATCCATTTTATATTCACCTTGCAAGCGTTTTCGTAACCGCCGTGTCTTAAAGCTTCCGCCACGGAAAGATAAGCGTCGTGAAGTTTTACGTATTTGCCGACTATTGCAATCTTTACCTCTTCCTTTCTGGACTTGATACGAGCAATCATATCGTTCCACTCTTTCATATCGGGAGCAGGCGTCTGCAAGTTGAGCTGTCTGCAAACAACTTCGCTCAAATGGCTCTTCTCGAGCATCAAAGGCGCTTCGTAAAGAATATCTACCGTAAGGTTTTCGATAACGCAATCGGGTGCCACGTTACAGAACAAAGCAATCTTGTCCAAAACACTCTTATCCATAGGCATATCGCATCGGCAAACGATTATATCGGGATTGATTCCCAGTCCCATAAGTTCCTTGCACGAGTGCTGAGTAGGCTTTGACTTCTGCTCGCCGCTCGACTGAATATAAGGCACGAGCGTAACGTGAATGAACAGACAGTTTCCTCTGCCCACTTCGTGAGATATCTGTCTTATAGCTTCGAGGAAGGGCTGGCTTTCGATATCGCCTATCGTACCGCCTATCTCCGTCATAACTACGTCGGCATTACTCTTCTTGCCTACGCTGTAGACAAACTCTTTGATTTCGTTGGTAATATGAGGAATTACCTGTACGGTCTTGCCTAGGTAATCACCGCGACGCTCTTTGTTGAGCACGTTCCAGTATACCTTACCCGTAGTAAGGTTGGAATACTTATTGAGCTCGATATCTATGAATCTTTCGTAGTGTCCGAGGTCGAGGTCGGTTTCCGCGCCGTCCTCCGTAACGTATACTTCACCGTGTTCGTAAGGACTCATAGTACCGGGGTCTACGTTTACGTAAGGGTCAAGCTTCTGAGCCATAACCTTAAGTCCTCTTGCCTTGAGCAATCTGCCAAGGCACGCCATTGTAATACCTTTACCCAAGCCCGATACTACACCGCCTGTTACAAATATGTACTTTGTCATACTTCTACCTCTCCGTCGAATACTTTCTTAGCTTCGCCTGTCATATAAACCGTATCGTCCGTATACTTTATAGTCAGGTCTCCGCCGAGTAATTTTACCGTAATGTTTTCGTCTTTCAGGCAATAGCCGTTGAGTACGGCGGCAACCGCAACCGCGCACGCTCCCGTGCCGCAAGCCCACGTTTCTCCGCTGCCTCTCTCCCATACTCTCATTTTTAAGGTGTGTTTGTCAATCACTTTGACAAACTCTACGTTGACGCTTTCGGGGAAAAGTTCGTTTTCCTGGAATTTAGGTCCTATTTTCTCGATAGCGAGAGTGTCTACGTTATTGACGAATACCACGCAATGAGGATTACCCATCGATACGCAGGTAATCTCGTATTCCTTGCCGTCGATATTTACTTTTCTGGCTACGACCTTGTCGCCGTCGAGTTTGACCGGTACTTTCTTGGGTGCAAGCTCTGCTTTGCCCATATCTACGGTAAGGAGTTTAGCCACTCCGTTTTGCGTGTGTATCTGAATAGTCTTGATACCGCTCAAAGTCTCTACCGTCATAGTCTTTTTGTTGACTATCGCGTTATCGTAGCAGTATTTTGCAACGCATCTTATTCCGTTGCCGCACATCTTGCCTTCGCTGCCGTCGGAATTGAACATTCTCATCTTTACGTCCGCAACGTCGCTCTTACAGATGAGTATGATTCCGTCGCCGCCTACGCCGAAACGTCTGTCGCTTATTCTTACCGCCAAACCTTCGGGGTTGACGATAGGATTGTCTATGCAGTTGAAGTATACGTAATCGTTGCCCGTGCCCTGCATCTTGGTAAACTTACGTACGCTTCTGCCCTCTCTCAGTCTGTTGATGTCGATAAGCTCGGTATTGAATTCCGAGAAACGGCTCATCAGGCTGTTGGCAACCGCGTTTGCCGTGTCGATTGATGTAAGACAAGGTATCGCTCTCTCTACTGCTTTTCTCCTTATCTTAACGCTGTCTCTCGTAGGCAGTTTGCCTTTGGAAGACGTAGAGATTATATAATCTACTTTGCCCGATTCGATAAGCGTAATGGTATTATCCTTGGAATTCTGGTGTATCTTGTTGACTTCGATTACGTCGAGTCCGCAGTTTCTCAATACTTCCGCAGTACCTGCCGTCGCATAGAGAGTGTAACCGAGTTCTTCGAATTTCTGACCTATCTCGCCTATCTCGTCCTTATCCTGGTTACGTACGGATATGAATATACCGCCTTTTTTCTTCATCTTGTAGTTTGCCGCTACGAGACCTTTGTACAAAGCTTCCTCGAGAGTAGGTGCTATACCCAGCACTTCGCCCGTAGATTTCATTTCGGGTCCGAGCTGAGTATCTACGTTGGTAAGTTTCTCGAATGAGAATACAGGGACTTTTACAGCTACGTAAGGAGAGTTGGGATATATTCCCGTACCGAAGCCCATATCTGCAAGTTTTTCTCCGAGTATCGCTCTCGTCGCCAAATCGACCATAGGCACGCCCGTAACCTTACTGATATAAGGTATCGTACGCGAGCTTCTGGGATTTACCTCGATTACGTAAAGCTCGTTTTTGTAGATAAGGTACTGAATATTGACAAGACCTATCGTATGGAGATTTACCGCGAGCTGTTTTGAACACTCCTCTATTCTCGCAAGCATTTCGTCCTCGATATTCCACGAAGGATATACCGCGATTGAGTCGCCCGAGTGAATACCCGTACGCTCGATATGCTGCATTACGCCGGGGATAAGAATATCCTTGCCGTCGCAAATAGCATCGACCTCTATCTCAGTACCCATAAGGTATTTGTCGATAAGCACGGGGTTTTCTATCTTCTGAGAAAGAATAACGTCCATATACTCGATGACGTCCGCATCGCTGTAACATACCGTCATATTCTGTCCGCCGAGTACGTAGGAAGGACGAAGAAGCGTAGGATAACCTATCTCGTTGGCAACCTTCAAGGCGTCTTCCTTGGTCATTACGGTAAAGCCCTGAGGACGCTTGATTTTGAGTTTTTCGAGCAACTCGTCAAACTTTTCTCTGTCCTCCGCCATATCTATATACTCAGCCTGAGTACCCATAATTCGGATATTATTTTCTCTGAGCATCTTGGTGAGTTTGATTGCCGTCTGTCCGCCGAAAGCCACTACTACGCCGTAAGGATTTTCCGTCTTGATTATAGACATTACGTCCTCGTTGGTGAGAGGCTCGAAGTACAGTCTGTCGGCAGTGTCGAAGTCGGTGGAAACCGTCTCGGGGTTATTGTTGACGATAACGACTTCGTATCCCTTGCGTTTGAGTGCCCATACGCAGTGTACGGAAGCGTAGTCGAATTCTATACCCTGACCGATACGGATAGGACCCGAACCGAATACGATTATCTTCTTCTTGCCTTCGCTCTTCTTCTCGATAAACTCTTTTGCTTCGTTTTCGTCGTCGAAGGTCGAATAGAAGTAGGGAGTCAACGCCTCGAATTCCGCAGCGCAGGTATCTACCATCTTATAAGAAGCGTATCTTACGTTTTTGATTTTCTGCTTGCTGAACTCTTCTATAGTACTGTCGAGGAAGCCCATCTTCTTGGCTTCGAGATAAAGCTCGTCGGTAAGAGTTTCGCTCGCAAGTCTGTTTTGCATTTTGACGAGGTTGTTGAGCTTATGCAAAAACCATCTGTCAATCTTGGTAACGTCGTATATGGTATCTACGCTCACTCCTCTCTTCAAGGATTCGTATATAACGAAAATTCTTTCGTCGTCCACGTCGTGAAGCTTGTTGGCAAGCTGTTCGTCCGTGTACTTCATAAACTTCTTGTCATTGAGCGTATTGTGAGATATCTCCGCTCCTCTTACGGATTTCATTATAGCCTGTTCGAAGGTTACGCCTATTGCCATTACCTCGCCCGTAGCTTTCATCTGCGTGCCGAGTTTTCTCGACGCATAGAAGAATTTATCGAAAGGCCACTTGGGGAATTTGACTACCACGTAGTCGATGGTAGGCTCGAAACAAGCGTAGGTCGTACCCGTAACTGCGTTTTTGATTTCGTCGAGCGTGTAGCCTATCGCTATCTTGGTAGCAACCTTTGCGATAGGATAACCCGTAGCCTTTGAAGCAAGTGCGGAAGAACGGCTTACGCGGGGATTAACTTCGATAACCGCATATTCGAAAGAGTCGGGATTGAGCGCGAACTGACAGTTACAGCCGCCCTCGACCTTGAGTGCTTCGACAATCTTCAATGCCGCGCAACGGAGCATTCCGTACTCCTTGTCGCTAAGACTTACCGCAGGCGCGATAACTATACTGTCGCCCGTATGTACGCCGACGGGGTCGAAGTTTTCCATACTGCACACGGTAATCGCGTTGCCCTTGCTGTCGCGGATAACTTCGAATTCGATTTCTTTCCATCCGCTTATGCACTTCTCTACGAGTATCTGATGAATAGGGGACGACCTCAGACCGTTTTCGGCAATCTCCAAAAACTCGTCCATAGTATATGCGATTCCGCCGCCCGTACCGCCGAGAGTAAACGCGGGACGGATAATAACGGGCAATCCGATTTCTTCGGCAACTCTTATTGCGTTTTCTATATCGTTGACGACTTCGGAAGGTATCGTAGGCTCGCCTATCTCGGCAAGCGTATCCTTGAACATCTGTCTGTCTTCTGCCTTGTCAATCGTATCGGGGCGCGCACCGAGAAGTTTTACGCCCATCTTGTCGAGGAAACCGTCCTTGGCAAGCTGCATACTTAGCGTAAGTCCCGTCTGTCCGCCGAGAGTGGACAATAAGCTGTCGGGACGCTCTTTTTCTATTATTCTCTTGACCGTAGTCAGAGTAAGAGGTTCGATGTATATTCTGTCTGCGATTGCATTGTCGGTCATTATCGTAGCGGGGTTGGAGTTGACGAGTACTACTTCGAGTCCAGCCTCTTTGAGTGCTCTGCACGCCTGAGTACCCGCATAGTCGAATTCGGCAGCCTGTCCGATTACGATAGGTCCCGAACCGATAACCATTACCTTTTGTAAATCTTTATTGAGTGGCATTATTTCTTATCCTCCATATTCGCTATAAATCTGTCGTACAAATATCCCGTATCCATTTCCCCCTCGCAAGTCTCGGGTCTGAACTGTACGGAAAATACCTTTCCGCCGGCATAGTCTAGTCCCTCGCAGGTACCGTCGTTGACGTTTCTGAAGCTGACTTTCGCAACTTTTGCGGGTATGCTGTCAGCGTCTACGGCGTAAGCGTGATTGACTGACGAAACGTATACTCTGTCACTGTTCAAATCCTTTACGGGCTGATTGCCTCTGTGACCGTACTTGAGTTTGTAAGTCTTTGCACCGTTGGCAATCGCAAGAAGCTGATGTCCGAGGCATATTCCGAATACAGGCAACTTACTCTTGAGCATTTTTTTGATTTGCTCTACTTCAAACTTAGCTTCGGCGGGATTACCGGGACCGTTGGAAAGCATAATTCCGTCGGGTTTGATTGCAAGCACGTCTTCCGCGCTCGTGTTCGCGGGGAAAAGCGTAACCTCGCAACCTCTCTTGGTAAGTTTGGATATATAGCTTCTCTTTACGCCGTAATCCATCATAGCTACCTTGTATTTTGCCTTGCCTTGGCTTTTAAATACGACGGGTTGCTTTACGGTAACGTTTTCTACCGCGTCCTTTATTTTGAACTCCTTGAGCAGTTTCTTCTGATTATCGTCAAGCACTGGAGAAGAAGTGATTATTCCGTTCATAACCCCCTCGTCTCTGATAATCTTCGTGAGCTGACGAGTGTCGATACCGCATATTCCCACGACATTCTGCTCTTTGAGCAAGTCGTCGAGTTTGCCCTGCATTCTGAAGTTGGAAGGCTCGTCGCAAATATCTCTTACGATATATCCGCTGACCTGCATTTTATCGCTCTCGAAGTCCTCTTTCATAATTCCGTAGTTGCCTATAGCGGGAAAAGTCTGACAGACTATCTGCCCGTAATAGGTAGGGTCGGTAAGGGTCTCGACGTAGCCCGTCATAGACGTGCAGAATACGACTTCGCCGACTGCGTCGCCTTTTGCGCCCATCGACGTACCCTCGAAAACTTTGCCGTTTGCAAGAATAAGATACACTTTGTCCATTTTTACCTCTTTTGTCAATCGCGTTGTTTTAGTGATATAATTTTTTGAGCTACTTCCTGTCTGGATATTCTCAGGTCCATAGCCTTTTTTTCAATGTATTTGTGAGCGTCCTGTTCGCTCATACCCTCGTGCATAATCAAAAGACATTTTGCTCTGTCCACGAGTTTGAGCTCTTCGATTTTGTCCTCGAGGCGTTTGTTGCTCGTAAGAAGCTTGTCCAGCCTGCGCCTGTTGGAGTACAGCACTTTGAGAGTGCGGTACAAATCTTCCCCGGACACCGGCTTGGAAAGTACGACTATACCGTAACCCTCCACTCTCTCCTCAACCGCTTCGCTCACGTCGGCTTTTGCCAGCAACAGTACACCCGCCAGCGTATTTTCTGCGGACTGCACTGCAAGTTCGTAACCGTACTCGTCGACCAAAGGAGCGTTGATGATTATCAAGTCAAACGGTTCCTCGCTCATCAGCCTTTTTGCTTCCGTACCCGAGTGCGCCTGCGTCGCGCTTCCGTAACCGACGCTTGACAAAAGCTCGGTCAGTTGGGCGGCATATTGAGTTGTGGAAACTATTAAGGCGTTTGCCATATAGACCTTCTCCGTTTGACGGCATAAAGCGCGGTAATCGACGACAATCGTCACTCGGTAAATCCTTTGTCAGATTTTGTTGAAGTACAGTTTTGTTACAAACTCGTTTTTGTCTTTAGACAAAGAATAGTTTTTATATTCGTTTTCCTTGTACTCTATGAATTTATCCAAAGTCCCCTTAGGTACGTATCTTGCTATAAAGTCACTCGTGCGGGCAATATCTATAGCCTTTTTCAAATCCTCGGGGAGCGTATCCGTATCTTCGAGGTTTTCTATATCGGCTTCCTTGCCTAGCTTCATTTTGTTTTCTATACCCTCGGCACCCGCAAACAGCAAAAGCGCGTATGCGATATAAGGATTGCAGGAAGGGTCAGCCGAGCGCAGCTGCATTTTGGCAAATCCGTCCTGCTCTATACGCACAAGCTGAGGTCCGTTGGAATACGACCACGCGATTTTGTTGTACGCTTCGATGGCTTCGTTGTCCTCCAGCCTTTCGTAAGAATTTATGGTAGGGTTAAGGAAAACAGCCATTTCCTTGGCTCTTGCGAGTATACCCGCTATGAAACTCTCGGCTTCTCTTTTCTTAGAAAGCATAGCGGGCGCAAACAGATTTTCCCCGTCTTTGAGAAGCGAAAGATTGATGTGAAGTCCGCTTCCTATTTCGTCTTTGAGAGGTTTGGGCATAAAGGACGCGTGCAATCCGTTCATAGCCGCTACCGTCCTGACTACGGTCTTAAAAGTCAACAAATCGTCGCAAGCCTTAAGAGCATCGTTGTTTTTAAAACATATTTCGTTTTGACCGGGACCTCTCTCGTGATGCGAACTGATAGGCTTGATGCCTAGTTTTTCGAGAGTAAGACAGATATCGCGTCTTACGTTTTCGCCTTTGTCGAAAGGCGCGGCATCGAGATAACCGCCTCTGTCGTGAGGTATGAGCGTAGGCTCTCCTTCGCTGTCAAGTCTGAAGAGATAAAATTCGCAATCGCTGCCTATCTGACAGGAATAACCCATTTCGGAAAGTTTGTTTTGCGCGCGGAAAAGCATACCTCTTCCGTCGCCGTCGAAACTTCTGCCGTCGGTATGTCTTATCTTACAAAAAAACCTCACTACACTGCCGTGCTGGAGTCTCCAGGGCAAAAGCTGTATAGTAGAGGCGTCGGGATACAATACCAAATCGCTTTCTCTCGGGTCGACAAAACCTCCTACAGAGTATGCCTCGAAGGATACGCCCTTTTCAAATGCGCTCGGCAATTCGTCGGCTACGAGGGATATGTTTTTGATATTTCCGAAAGAATCGCAAAAAGTGAGAATTACGAATTTTACGTCGTTGTCCTTGACAAAATCCAAAACGTCTTTGACTGTCTGGCTCATAAACACCTCATTTTAACGAACTTAAAATTTTATTAATTATACCATATATATCGTCAAATATCAAGCGTAATATAAAATAATAATATATAAATATATATAAGTCATTATACTTTCCGCACGCTTTGCCTCAACAACATCTCCAAACCGTCATTCGTAAAACCGCGTAAACCGAATTTATGAATTTTTTAAATTTCCTGCCAAAAACAGGTAAAAATCGTTTGACAAATCGTTTAAGGATTACTATACTTGTAGTATAGCAAAGGCGCTACAAGGGTTTTTCCCTCGTAGCGCATTTTTATTTTACGTACTAAGGAGATTTATTTATGGTAATGTCAGAGATTTTCGGCAGTCTCGTGTTCAACGACACGGTTATGCAGGAGCGACTTCCAAAGTACACTTACAAGGAACTCAAAACCTGTATTGAAAACGGCGACCCCATTTCCCTCTCTTGCGCCACCGTCATCGCTAACGCAATGAAGGACTGGGCAATCGAAAAGGGATGTACGCACTTTACGCACTGGTTCCAGCCTATGACGGGTATCACTGCAGAAAAACACGACGCTTTTATTCAGCCCACCCCCGACGGCAAGGTTATTATGGAATTCAGCGGCAAGGAACTCATAAAGGGCGAACCCGACGCTTCCTCTTTCCCTTCCGGCGGTATAAGAGCAACTTTCGAAGCAAGAGGCTATACGACGTGGGACCCCACATCGTACGCTTTCGTCAAGGACCACACTCTCTGCATTCCTACTGCATTTGTATCGTACACGGGTGAAGTGCTCGATAAAAAGACTCCTCTTCTCAAATCTATGGAAGACTTGTCCAATAAGGCTTGCCGTATTCTTAAACTCTTCGGCAAAAACGTTCGCAAGGTAGTTACCACCGTAGGTCCCGAGCAGGAATATTTCCTTATAGACAAGTCGGTATACGAAAAGAGAAAAGATTTGATTTTCACGGGTCGCACTCTCTTCGGAGCACCCGCTCCCAAAGGACAGGAACTCGAAGACCATTACTTCGGCACCATCAAACAGCGCGTAGTCAAGTATATGTCCGACCTCGATATCGAACTTTGGAAACTCGGCGTACTCGCTAAAACCAAGCACAACGAAGTAGCTCCCGCTCAGCACGAACTTGCTCCGATATTCACTCAGTCCAGCGTCTCCACCGACGCTAACCAGCTTACTATGGAGATGATGAAAAAGATTGCCAGCCGCCACGGTATGGCTTGCCTGTTGCACGAAAAACCTTTTGCAGGCGTAAACGGAAGCGGCAAGCACAACAACTGGTCTATGTCTACCGATACCGGCGAAAACCTGTTGGAGCCCGGTGATACTCCCGAGGATAACGCACAATTCCTGCTCTTCCTCGTAGCCGTGCTTAAAGCCGTAGACGACTATCAGGATTTGCTCAGAGTCAGCGTAGCAAGCGCGGGCAACGACCACAGACTCGGCGCAAACGAAGCTCCTCCCGCTATCGTATCGGTATTCCTCGGCGAAGAACTTGACGGTATCCTCACCGCTATTGCCGAAGACAGAACGTATTCGAAGCGCGCAAGATGCGATTACGAAATCGGCGTAAGCTCACTGCCCAAATTCAAGAAGGATACTACGGACAGAAACCGTACTTCTCCTTTTGCGTTCACGGGTAACAAGTTTGAGTTCAGAATGCTCGGTTCCTCTTTCTCCATTGCGGGTCCCAATATAATTCTCAACACTATCGTTGCTGAATCTCTCGACCAATTCGCTGACGAGCTCGAAGGTGCGGAAGACTTTATGTCCGCCGTAAAAGCCCTCATCAAAAAGACATTTATCGCTCACAAGCGTATCGTCTTCAACGGCAACGGCTATTCCGACGAATGGGTTAAGGAAGCCGAAAAACGCGGACTTCTCAACTTGCAGTCCTCCCCCGAAGCTCTTCCTTACTTCAGAACCGCGAAAAACATTGCGCTCTTCGAAAAGCACGGTATATTCTCCGCTCTCGAGGTAGAATCGCGTACTGATATTCTTCTCGAAAACTATTCGAAAGTGCTCAATATCGAAGCTCTTACTATGATAGATATGACAGCTAAAGACATTATGCCTGCCGTAACCACATACATAAAAGAACTTTCAGATACGGCAATTTCCGCAAAAGCCGTAGGTATCGACGCTAAGACGCAAGTGACTGTCGCAAAGAAGCTTTCGGATTTGTGCGCTGCAGGATACAAGCAACTCGACACGCTTAAAACCAAAGTTCACAAAGCAGAAACGATTTCCAACATTCAGGACAAAGCTATGTACTATCGTACCGACGTACTTCCCGCTATGGAAGCTTTGAGAAAAACTGCCGACGAGATGGAAGTCAATACCGCGGAAAAATATTGGCCATTCCCCACTTACGGCGACATACTCTTCTCCATAAAAGAGTAATCTAATCCATAAAATAAAACCTCTATAAAATAGACTAAAAGGTCGTATATTTGACACAAAGGCGTGTAATGAAAATTATACGTCTTTGTGTTTTTTTATATTTTTTGAAAAACTTTACGGAGGTAACATTTATGCCAGCAACAATTTGTTCTCAGCTGTCTGACGTTTACACCTCGGCTGGCACGACCGAAGGCGATTTTCTGCCCTACTGTTGAAACCAACAGCGGAAATGGTAAAGCGGTATTTACGAAAATTTCAATCGTAACGCGTCCCGATAAATTCGAAAAACTCAAAGCGGCTCTCGACGCCATAGGCATTACGGGTATGACGCTCACGAGCGTACAAGGTTGCGGAATGCAAAAAGGCAATATCAAGTACTATCGCGGCGCAAAGCTTGACGTACAACTTTTGCCCAAGATAAAACTCGAGGCGGTAGTAACGAAAGTGCCTGTCGAACTCGTGGTGGAAACAGCGCGCAAAGCCCTTTATACAGGCAACTACGGAGACGGTAAAATCTTTATCTACAACGTGCTCGACGTAGTAAAAATCCGTACGGGAGAACGCGGATACGACGCGCTTCAGTATGACTAATTCCTCAATTCTTTACTCTATATTTTTCCTGACGCCGTTCCTTTCGGGGAGCGGCGTTTCCCTTTTTTATTTACTCGCGTATCGTTTTATATGTTTTTTTGTCCTTTAGCTATGTCGATACTGCTTAAAAAATTTTTCACAGCACGTCAAAGCGTTTGCTATGCAAGGCATTATTTGCTATAATAAAAACACTCTTTAACATTCAAAGGAAGGTTATTATGACTAGAAAACTCAACGAAGAATGCGGCATTTTCGGCATTTACGATAAAGCAAATCACGGCAATATCGCAAGTCTCGTCTACTTCGGTCTCTTTGCAATTCAGCACAGAGGTCAGGAATCGGCAGGTATCGCCGTCAATAAGGACAGAGAGATTACTATGGTTAAAAACCTCGGACTAGTAAGCGAAGTATTCAACGACAGCAACCTCGCTCACCTGCAGGGAGAGATTTCCATAGGTCACGTAAGATACGCAACTCTCGGCAGCAATACTGTAGAAAACGCTCAGCCTATAAGCGTTAAGTACGCAAAGGGTAATCTCACCGTAGCTATGAACGGCACCATACTCAACGCACAGGAACTCAGAGACAAGCTCGAAGCGGAAGGCGCAATCTTCCATACCACGAGCGACTGCGAAGTTATATCCTATCTCATCGCAAGAAAAAGACTTAAGTCTTCAAGCATCGAAGAAGCAGTAGAAAAAGTTATCCCTATGCTCAAGGGCGCGTTCTCTATGCTTATTATGAGCCCCAGAAAACTCATTGCAGTAAGAGACAAGTACGGTTTCCGTCCTCTCTGTATGGGAAGTCTCGGAGACAGCGTGCTTTTCTCCAGCGAAACTTGCGGCCTCGATACCGTAGGCGGTGAATTCGTAAGAGATATTCTTCCCGGCGAAATGGTCATCGTAACCGAAGACAAAATAGAGTCCAATAAAAAATTCTGCGGACACAAAGGCGGGTTGTGCATATTCGAACATATTTACTTCGCTCGTCCCGACAGCGTAATAGACGGTCAAAGCGTAAACGAAGCGAGAGTAAACGCAGGCAAAATGCTTGCAAAGCTTCACCCTGTTGACGCCGACCTCGTAATAGGCGTACCCGACTCGGGTCTTCCCAGCGCGATAGGATATTCGCTCCAAAGCGGCATTCCCTACGGCGTAGGTCTTATCAAAAACAGATATATCGGCAGAACTTTCATTCAACCTACTCAGGCTATGAGAGAAAAGAGCGTTGCCCTCAAACTTAACACTCTCAAGAGCAATATCGAAGGCAAGCGCGTAGTTATGATAGACGACTCAATCGTAAGAGGCACTACCCTCGCCAACATAGTCAAGTTGCTCAAGAAAGCAGGAGCAAAAGAAGTACACGTAAGAATAGCTTCTCCCGAATTTATTTATCCTTGCTACTTCGGTACGGATATCCCTTCGAGAGAACATCTCGCTTGCAACAAGTATACTCACGAAGAACTCACCAAGAAAATCGGCGCGGACTCTCTCGGATTTATGGACGTAAAGACGATAGACAAGATTGCGCCCGACTCTACTACGGCGTTTTGTAAGGGGTGCTTTACTGGTAAATATCCCTGCAATGTAGGCAACCGCGAATAGCGGCACATATATCGTCTTTATCTGCGACACTCGCGCTCAGTTACGTACACAAGTACGCGCCTATCGCGTTCGGTCGGGAAAAGCCAATCTCTACACCACTCTGCGCGGTAGTACGAAGTTAATATAAAAAATGCCACTCTTGTCATTTGCACAAGGGTGGTTTTTTATGCGTGTGATATTTGAGTGAAAATGCAAATCCGTCTTATATGTAATACTAAATATTTAATATATAGTAGTAATTTATACAATTTACATAAGGCTTAAATTGTATAAATTAATAAGCGACCTTGTATAAGGGCGCGCCTTTTCCTTTTATCTACGACGCTCCTACTCAGTCATGTACATCTAGTACGCTCCTATCGTAGTCGGTCTTGAAAAAGAAAAAATTGCGCTCTTCTCCAAGGTCGCACGATGCTGTGTGTTTATTTTTACTTTTTTAATATCTTTCACTATTTCTTAATCTGTTTGATACAGTACCGACAAACGGTTTTATTCGCTTGTCGAATATACACCGTTTCGTTTGGTCGGTATGGAGCGAACCCGACGTTTTGCCTTACGCTTTCGATACCTCGGAAGCGTGGGTATTTTGTCGAGGCTGTCAAATCCGTAATCCGCTTGAAGACAGTACCGACAAACGGTTTTATTCGCTTGTCGAATATACACCGTTTTGTTTGGTCGGTATGGAGCGAACCCGACGTTTTGCCTTACGCTTTCGATACTTCGGAAGCGTGGGTATTTTGTCGAGGCTGTCAAATCCGTAATCCGCTT
>CASERZ010000011.1 GCA_949290515.1 uncultured Christensenella sp. | reverse complement strand
CGCATTAAGCCTCCATACTTCCCGATTACTCTTTCCATTATTTTTCATAGACTATTATTAAACAGGGCAAATAAGTATTTTACTCATTTCAAAATGATTATAACATAAGCAAAACAAAATTACAAGATATATAAAAAAATACCTTTTGGCACCGTGGCGTGTGCTTAGCATAGACGAGAGGAGCCGAAAATGCTCATCAACTGTCTGATAAAGGAAATCGTACTTTTTGACGACAGAATGGAAATCTACTTTAACAGCCCTATAAAAAAGAGTCCCGGCGCAGTCAAAACAGGACTTCTCAACGCCTCGACAACCGCGCTTGACAAGATGGTAGAACATACCGAGCTTTACAAATATAATGTTGCCAAGTTCAAAAAAATCGTCAACGGAGTTGAGACGTCGACCGTTACGCCCGACAAGATAGCGCGTACGGCATACCGAGCCGTTACGGCAAAGAGAGCAAAGTACGTCTATAATATAAATCGCAATTTGGCGCTGAGATTTTTATCCGCGCTTCCCAAAAAGACGCAGGTTTGGGTCATCAGAAAAATCTTGACAAAAGGAAAAAACAAAAAATCCCAATAACGGCATCAACGGCGCTTTTAGATCATTGGTCAGTTATTACTTGACTTTTTTCGGTAAATTTATTACAATATAGCTGTATTTTTTTTGTGGAGAAAAAACTATGGCTAACGAAAACATAACAGATACTTTGTCAAAACTTTACTCTTTGAGAGCGGGGCTTTCAATCATCGCTGACGAGAAGGACAGTTATTATTGCATCGAGCGCGAAGCTGACAATAAAATCAAAGGTTACACTTTTGAGCAAAAAAACATTGAGCGCAAACAAAAAGAATTGCACAAACTCATTAAAGAAAACCGCGAATTACTGAAGGATAATCAAGCTGCCGTCGGCAAAAAACGATTATCTTCCAAATCTATAGCATGGAGCTTGATATGGCCTATTTTGTTATGTCTGCTCGGAATAGGCGCAGTTATAGGAATTGCGATCGGCATAAGCACTTTTTTGACCAACGATTACAACGCGTCCTCTCAGACGTTAGGCGCAAAGATCGTTTATTATCTGTTCCAAACCGTAACGGTCGTGGCGGCTTTGGCGGCAGGTATCGCGGCGATAGTTTTTACGGTAAAATACGTTATAGAAAACGTAGAACTGACAAAATTCCGCAAGAAGGAACAAGACGAGGCTATAAACATTGTCGATTCGGTGCCTGTCAAAATCAAAAGATACGAGGATGAGATCAAAAGTTGCGAGAGTCGCGCGTTGGAGATTCCGCCTGTCGTCAAGTCGATCAACGAGCAGAAACTAGTCGACGTAATGCCGCATTACATAACCGGCAATGCGGTATATAAAGCGTTGCAGAAAGAGTATTCGGAGTTTCTCGACGAGAGGGACTGGATAAATATCGATCTCATAATATATGCCTACGAGACAAAGCGCGCAGATTCGCTCAAAGACGCATTGAGGTACGTCGACGAGGAGAGACGCACCGACAAGATCGTCAAGGCTATCGAGAATTCGACGTCGCAGATATGTCGTACTATCGAATCGGGCATGCAAAATTTGGCGGTAAGCATGGTGAAATGTTTTCAGGTATTGTCAGACCAGATTGAAATCAACGCCCAAAGACAAGCCGAACAGCTTAAAATTTTGACGGCAAATATCGAAGGACTTGGCGGGAAGATAGATTATGTCGCCGCGCTCAACAAATACAGCCGTGTGTCTTCAAACAGACTCTATGATGAAAACAAAGTTTTTCTTTCGCAGGCGAAAGCGCTAATGGACAACAGAATGGTTCAGATGCGCAACAACGGCGGCTTTTGATTAAGCTCGAATTTCATGAGCAGGCAAATTCAGCCGTGAATTAAAAATATCGGATCCAATAAAAAAGCCGCTTAAAAGCGGCTTTTTTTGTATAGTAGCTCACTAGGCTCTAGAGTACTTGACAGGTGTAAATCCATGGCTCGATACGTCTTCGTAGCCGTTTATTTTCGAACAAGAAAACGATATGAGTATCAACTCGCCGCTGCTTTCGTCAAGACGTGCTTCTATGCTGAAGCCGCGTGCTTCGGGGGCAAGAAGCGTGCCGCCGCCTGTCTTTTGCGAATATGAAAAATAATAATGCACTCCGTCGCTTTCTTGGTTTTCGTCGGACAGATAAGCCTTTTCGCCGGCAAAAGAGAAATAGCATCTTCCCAAAAAATCAGTGTCGAAAGTCAACGTATCGAGAGAGATGACGTTGTAATCCTCCTGACCTTGGACGTATTGCCAATTGCCTTTGAGAGGATGACTGCCGCATGCCATAAAAACAAAGCATATGCAGATAGATATTAATACTAAAACGATAATACTTGCGGTCTTTTTCATGTTTTTACTATATCATATCTCAAAAGATTATGCAATACATTGATCAATATAGTTGTGCGGATATTACACATCGAAGCTGATCGGTTTTGCAGATAATCCTTATTGCGCCTGAAAATAAAAAACGGCAAAGATCAAGCGATCTTTGCCGTTTACCTGGTGCACCCAAAGAGACTCGAACTCCCAACCTTTCGGTCCGTAGCCGAACGCTCTATCCAATTGAGCTATGAGTGCATACGGTATTCAGTTACATAAGCAATTATAGTTAAATTAAGTCGGTTTGTCAATTAAATAGAAGTAATTGTATGCAAATACTTTCAGTTGTTCTTTTTATTACCTGCCGAAACGCCTGAGCTAAGGCTGAAAGGTAATTCTATAATAAAACTTGTGTATTCGCCGAGTTTGCTTTCGCATTTTATGGAGCCTTTGAGAGAAACTACGAGAGATTTTGCAATACTGAGACCCAGACCGAAAGAGTTATGCGTTTCTTTGTGTGAGGGGTCTACTTTATAAAATCTGTCGAATATACGCTCCAGATGTTCCTCGGGTATACCTGCGCCCGTATTGGTAAAACTGAGCTGAACTGCGCGTCTTTGCTTGACGCGTTGAATCTTTACCGTGATTTTTCCGTTGTCGGGCGTATACTTTATGGCATTGTCGAGAAGTATTGTAGAAAGTTTTTCTATTTCTTCGTTGCTTGCAAGTACCGTCGCTTTTTCGCGTGCGATAAATTCAAGAGTAATGTTCTTTTCATAACAAGGTGCTTCAAAAGAAAGCAGAGTACCTTGCAGACAATCGTTGAGTACTACGGGTAATCGCATATAGCGGGAAGCTTTTCCCGCATCAATTCTCGACAATTCAAGCATATCGAGAATCATAGTGTTCATACGGTTGACTTGTTCGACGGTGGAGTTCAGCCACTTTTCGTTGTCTTTAACGGTGGAGTCAGGGTCGCTTGTAATCAAATCTAGGTTGGTGCGTACGATAGTCAGGGGAGTTTTCAGCTCGTGCGAAGCGTTTGCGATAAGCTCCTGTTGTTGAATAAAAGACGCTTTTACGGGAGCTATCGTGCTTTTTGAGTAGAAGTAGCAGAAAAGAAAAATTCCCAACAGAGCGGCAAAGCCGAGTACGATAAGCGTAATGGCGAGTGCGGTGAGCGTTTCCATATCGTCGGTATATTCGATAATTACGTATTTGATGGTGGTAATACCGTCATCGACGGAAGAAGACTTGACGTACATAAAGTGCTTTCCGCTTTTTATTGTAAACTTATTGTCGGTTTCGGCTTTGAGAAATACGGTGATTTCTTCTATTTCGCTTTCGGTATAGGCGTTTTCCAGCTGAGATACGGTAAGCGAACCGTTTTTATCAAAAATGTAGAGGAAGTTATCGCTCTGAAAGTAAGGGGCATCGCTTGCTTTAAGAAGATTGCTTTGCACCTTTGTCATAGTCTTTTCATAGGTGATATAAAAAATCAGCGAGCAGGCAAGCACAACCAATACCCAGCCTATTACGAGCGGGATATAAAAAAACTTTTGTTGTAATTTTGTAAATATTTTATCTTCCATATCGGATAATCAATTTTTGGGAGATAGCTGATAGCCTACGCCTCTGACAGAGCTGATATTGAAGTCGGCGTTGATAAAGGTGAGTTTCTTTCTTAAGAAAGAAATAAAAACTTCAAGACTGTTCGATTCGAATTCGTTGTCAAGTCCCCATACCTTGTTGATAAGAGGCTCTTTTTCCGCAACGTGTCTGGGACGCTCGAAAAAATAACGTACTATGTCGTACTCTTTTTGCGAGAGTTTTACGCTCTTTTCGTCGGTGGACAGCTGATAGGTGGACAGATTGAGAGATACGTTTCCGTATGTCATTATATTGTCAGGAGTAGCGTCCGATTTGCGTCTTAAAAGCGCGCGTATACGCGCAAGCAATTCTGCGGTGGAGAAGGGCTTGGGCAGATAGTCGTCTGCACCCAAATCGAGCCCCTTGACTTTGTTATATTCCTGCGAAAGAGCCGTCAGCATTATTACGGGCGTGGTGATATGCTGTTTTCTCAGTTCGGTAAGTACCTCGAAGCCGTTTTTCTTAGGCATCATAACGTCAAGTATAATCAAATCGAAGATATTTGCAAGCGCAAGGTCAAGACCTTGTTGTCCGTTACCCGCAACCTGAACTTCGTATTTTTCCTTTTGTAACACCGTGGTAAGAGCGTCACACAAACTTACAGAGTCTTCAACCAATAAGATTCTCATAATCGCCTCCTGAAAATATTATATATAAAATAAAGCGATATTTCAATGCTTTTAATGAATTTTTTATATTGCAGCGCAATACGGCGGTGCGGACTAGATTTGAGAGGCGTATTTTGCGTCTCTTATTTTGTTGCGTCGCTTGACAATACGGCAAGTATAGCCTGCGCGTCGCGCCTCATAATAGGCGCAATCTACACGTCTCAAATTGCTTCGCACCTTACGGCTACTCCTTACCGCCGTCTTGCGCTGCTTCTCTTTTTGTATGACATTACATATCGTTTTGTCGCTTGACAATACGGCAAGTATTGCCTGCGCGTCGCGCCTCATAATAGGCGCAATCTACACGTCTCAAATTGCTTTGCACATTACGGCTACTCCTTACCGCCGTCTTGCACTGCTTTCATTTTTGTAAATAATAGAGGGGAGTATGTATTATGATGCTGACGAAATAAAAAGAACTTAAAAGCCGCGCATAAAAAAGAAGATAAAAACAATGCCGACAAAGAGTAGTACGAGCTAGGCTGTAAACAGCGTGTTTTAAGAAGATTTTTGTTGAGAAGGAAGAAGTAATACTTGCTGTATTACAATGATGACGAAATGAAAAGAATTTAAAAGCCGCGCATAAAAAAGAAGATAAAAACAATGCCGACAAAGAGTAGTACGAGCTAGGCTGTAAACAGCGTATTTTAAGAAGATTTTTGTTGAGAAGGAAGAAGTAATACTGTATGTATTACGATGACGACGAAATGAAAAGAACTTAAAAGCCGCATTTACAGTCAGCGAGTGCTACTCTTTGTCGGCACAAAAAAAATTAGGACAGCAGGGGTACTGTCCTAATCGGGGTTTGCCGTTGCCGACAGTCTCGGCAACTAAGCCTTAGGAGATGCTTATGAAAAATAAAACGCTGTTTATCTTTCTGCCTTAATGGTATTCTTCTCAAATTAAAAATAAGTTAAAAATCGGCTTAGTTATGTAAAAAGTTTATAAAAGCTAAAAATTTTATCCTGTGAAGTCATAAGAAGAGAAAATTTAAGGTATTGAATACGATTAAAAATTGTGATAGAATATAACAAATGCTTAACTGCCCGATACAAATCGAGTTTTTAGGTGTAGTATGTATCGAAATTCCTCAAAAAGGAGGTAGCTATGAAAAAGCGCGTATTCGTTGTGGTAATCACGTTATTACTTGTTTTGATAAGCGGAAGTCTTGTCGGATGTGTTTACACGAGTGCGAAAATATCGGAAGACGTAAATAAATATGACGATATATACGCTTTGGAGGACGGAAGATATCTTTTTGTACAGGCGGGTACGGTAGGGGTATCTGCGTCGCTAAGGAGTAAGGAAAAACAATACATATCGGATTTTTCTCCCGAAGCATACGATTTGAATCCTCACGTAATCGGTGAGTATATCTTTATATCGCAGAAGATGTCGCCTTATATCGACAAGTTTAATACGAAAGTTACTAAGATAAACGCCGATACGTTGGAGATTGTGGACGAGAAAGAATACGCTTTTAATTTTAACTGTATGACGTCTGACGGAGAAAATCTGCTGTTTATTATGTGCTCAAACAAAAACCAAAGAGGTTTAACATACAAGATAGATACTAATCTTCAGGATACCCCGATAGAGGGCAAGTATAAAATTGCAGCAGATGACCCTATAGTATTTACAAAGGCGCACAAAGCGCAATTCAGTGGTAATAAGGGTATAATCACTGTTTCGGACGAAGACTTCGATTATCTGTGTACGGCGGTAATAGAAAACAACGAACTTAAGATTTGCAAGGTTTGCAGTATTGTCAAACCTAACGCACAGATACTGTCGACAGATTACGATACTCAGTTGACTTATATATATAATTCTACAGGTACAGCCGCAGATATGTTCAGGTACTTTTCGCAGATGAAAAAGGTAGAGGTAAATCAAAGCAATTTATTTAAAGCCGATGCCCTTGCGCAAAGCGACTTGGAAAATTTTGTTATAGATAATTCGGACAATAATTTGATAAATATAAATATCGAGGGCGTGGGGCAATACGATTATCCGCCCAACGGATATGGCGAGTTTATTGAAGTAAACGGCAATTATTACTATTTTTGCGTAAGTCTTTTAAGGGGAGTGTTCTTGTACAGAATGAAAGACAATATGAAATCTCCGAGAATGATTGTCAAGAAAAAACAGTTCAAGTGTACCGCATACGAGGAGATAAGCACAAAAGTATTTTACGCGGGAGATGACGAGATATTTTTCCACGTAACGCGTGATACCGATACGCGAGGAGCGCGCAAACATATTGTTTCGGGTTTTGTGAGCACAAAAGGTATTTGATTTTATTCTAAAGCCTATACGAATTAAAAGGAAAAACGGGAAGCGTGATAGCTTCCCGTTGTTTTATTGTTATTAAAAGCGTACAGTTACGCGTTTGCGTTGCTTCCCAAATTCACGTAAGCTACTACGGAATCGGTGTAGTAACCGTGACCTACAGCCTTGACGATAATCTTGTAGGTGTCGGCAGAGGAGTATTCTATGCCGAGGTCGTCGAGATTGATAACGAAAGCTACGCTACCGTCTTCGTTGAGTACGGAAGTTCTGCCTACGACAACGGTGTTTTTACCGTTTACCTGCAAGCTAACTTCATATTCAAAACCGTTGGCTACGCCTTGCCACTTGACGTTGATTGCACCGTTTTCGTCCTGAAGCTCTGCGGTAATGCCGGTAACGGCTTCGAGACTTGCCGTAACGCTGCAAGAGGTCATACTCTCTTCAGAGTTGTGGATATTGGAATTGGAGTTGAGGGCTTGCACTCTTATGGAGTGGTTGCCTACACCTGCGAGATACTGGGTGATATCTTCGGTGGTCTTGCTTGCATCGGAACGTTTAATCTCTTTTCCGTCGATGATAATCTTATAGGTTTCTGCGTGCAATACGGAGTCAAAAGACAGTATATATTGTCCGTCTTGTTTCGTTACCTTGAGATTTTGAGGAGCTTGCAAGGTGAATACGCAGTTGTAATCTGTGGATATAGCTTCACCGTCGACGTACATAGTACCGGAGTTGTTTTCGGAGAGGTCCATACCGCTGACGTAATTTCCTACGGGCTTAACTTTGATGTTGTATTTGCCGGCTTCTTTTACATAGCTGGTAATGTCGAGTCTGGTGGACTTGTTTGCTTCTGATACGAGTTCGTCGTTGACGTAGTAATTGTAGCTGCTTGCATATTGTACTGCGGAAACTACGCAATAAATTTTGCCGTTGACTTCTTCGATATTGATATCGAGAGGCTTAGCGAGTTGTTCTACCCAGATTACAGCGCGGCAGTTCTTGATGGTGCTGCCTTTGTTGCTGTCGCGGAAGATTACGAGTGAGTTGATGTTTTCGTAGGTATTGCAGTTGTGTCCGATTTCCATTACAACCTGCTTGCCGCCGTTGACGAGCGAAACGCTTCCCGCAATGCTTGCGGTAGAAGTGTCGTCAAGGTTGAGCGTGGAAATCTGGCTTCCTTTGAGAGCGGTGAGGGAACTCGAAGTTTTGATATTCAAAGTGCTTTCGATTTTAACGCCGTTTACTACGATGTTTGCGCATTCGGTAATATTGATTGCACTGCCTGCGGACGCGCTGATATTGCCGTTAAACTTTACTGCCTGAGCGGTAATGTTTATATCGAGTTTGGAGTATTCGCCGTTTCTGGAGTTGGCGATAGCAAAGGATTTTGCCGTAACGTCAATACTTTCTGCAACTACGTCGGCAGCGATGACTACGTCGAGGTTAGGCGCGTTGATAATAATCGTCTTAGCCTTGAGGGTAGCTTTTTTATTATTGTATGTCGTATCGTTTTTTCTCGTGCCGATATAGAGAGTGCCTGTACGTTCTTCGGTGCATACGATATTGAAATCGTTTGTCACGGTTATGTCGTGCTTATTCATATCTATGCTGTAAACATTGCCGTTTTCAAGCGTAAGAGTATCGCAAGAGATATCCTTGTCGAGCGAATAGAAGTATTTGCCTACTGCGCCGACTTTGTCTCCTGCCACGAAGTCTTCAGCCGTCTTTACAAAAATTCTGGGAGCGTGGTAGAGGAGAATAGGCAACATAACTCCCAAAAGCAAAACGAGTACTGTAGCGACTACTGTTACGCTAACTATAATCTTTGTCTTTTTGGAAATGTTGAGACCTTTCTTTTCTTTTTTGGGCTTTTCGCTATCCTGAGCGTATTCGGTATCGGAGTCTTCCGATTTTCTGTTTTCTTCCGAAGAAGATTGTTCAGACGCGTTGTCGTTGTCGGTGTCTTCAGCTGTTTCTTGAGCGGGTTGGTCAAAAGTCATAAGACTTTCTTCCTGAGACTCGCTGAGAGATTCGTTGCTTTCGACGGTCTCGTCTTTTTCTTCGAGAGACTCGTTTTCGGTCAACTTGTCGTCGTCATAAAAATTTGCCATAATTTCACTCCTTTAAGAATTTTTTGTTCAAAGTTTCTCCGTCTTTATAGAAGTTGCCGCTTTCTTTTGCGGTTTTTTCGTTATAAGTTTGTACGCCGCTTGGCTTTGCGTCCTTGCTCGAATAAAGCACGAAAGGTATCGCGTCGCGGGTGTGAGTCTTCAGACACAAGGGGGTAGGGTGGTCGGGTGCGACGAGTATTTTGAAGTCTTCACCCATAGCCTGAAGCTGTTCGACGATATACTTGACCACTACGGAATCTATCAGTTCGATTGAGAGAATCTTGTGCTCGAGGTCGCCTTGGTGTCCGCATTCGTCGGGAGCTTCCATATGAATATACACGTAGTCGTAACCGTTTTTAAGCGCGTCGATTGCGGCTTTTGCTTTTCCGAGGAAGTTTGTGTGATAAGTTCCCGTCGCGCCTTGTACTTCTATCACGTTCATTTTCGCGCCTTTGCCGATACCTTTGATGAGGTCTACCGCGGATATGACGCTTCCTTTAAGTCCGTATTTTTCTTCAAAAGACGTAAGCGCGGGTCTGGTGCCTTCGCCCCACAGCCAAATGCTGTTGGCGGGGTTTTCGCCTTGAGCTATACGTTTTTTGTTTACGGGGTGGTCTTTGAGCAAGTCATAAGACTTTATCATAAGCTCTTTCATCATATCCCCGTACAACCCCTTGGGAAGATATTCGGTAATATATTTGTCGGATATATCGTGAGGGGGAGTAAAGTCAGTGCCTAATTTTGCATCGTGAACTACAAGACAGTGGCGGTAACTTACGCCGGCGTAAAACGCCATTTTTTCGTTTCCGAAATTCTTCTGCACGCAGGCTATGAGTTCTTTAGCTTCTTCGGTAGATATCTCTCCCGCGGAATAGTCCACCATACGCTTGTCGGCATAATTTTGTTCGTCGGACAGCGTTACGAGATTGCATCTTATGGCGATGTCGGTATCCTTTAGGTCGATACCCATTGACAGAGCTTCGAGAGGGGAGCGTCCGCTATAATATTTGTCGGGAGCATACCCCATCATTGAGAGATTGGCAACGTCGCTGCCGGGCTTGAGATTATCGGGCACGGTCTTTACGAGGCCGATTTCGCCGTATTGACACAGTTTGTCGATATTGGGTTTTACGGCAACTTCGAGAGGGGTTTTTCCTCCGAGAGCTTCGTTGGGATAGTCCGCCATTCCGTCGCCGAGAATTACAACGTATTTCATATATACACCTTCGCGTTAAACATTTCTGGTCGGAGCGTCTTGGCAAGCGTGTGCGTCAAGCGACGTCCGATTAAACAATCTCATTATATTATAAGTATTATCCAAAGTCAAATATAAAATATAAAACTCACTTAACTTTTTATATAAACACGCGGTTTTTCTCGGGAAAATGCGGGAAAACTCAATCCGTCGCGAGACTTTCACACGGCACGGAATGTTGTGCTCAAAACTGTTAAAAACACGAGTGGAAAGAAGGTGTTTTTTTCAAGCTGAAAGTGCCCGAATCTCGTTAGTTTACGAAGCATATTTCAAACGTTTTTTTAGGCTTGATTACTTTTGATTGACAGTAAAAACGCATAATTAAATCTTGAAAATTGCCAAGCCGTATGGTATGGTAGTAAAGACGAAAAAACAGGAGAATTTTATGAGAAAAATCAATTTCAATTTCGATTGGCTTTACAGCGAAGAATTCGACGAGTCTATGCTTGCGTCGGACGCTAAGGAAAAAGGTTTTGAAAAGTCGATATTCCGCATTCCAACAAAGAACTTCCGAGCGTACGGGCATAAGAGATTGTAAATTCAGAAAAAACGGAGTAGCAATCAAAACTTTCGATATGGCAAAGGAGAGGAAGACTTGCAAAAAATTCAGAAATATGCCTACGCCTCCCGTGCCGCTAAACGACGTAATAGGACCTGAAAACGTGGCTATGATAGGCGGTCAGAGGGCTTTCTGGATAAAAACGAAAGCCAAAG
This sequence comes from uncultured Christensenella sp., assembly GCA_949290515.1. Taxonomy (GTDB): domain Bacteria; phylum Bacillota; class Clostridia; order Christensenellales; family UBA3700; genus RACS-045. The sequence continues at coordinate 32,223 of CASERZ010000011.1, read as the reverse complement.
AGGGCAAGGCGGTCGTAACGCTTACCAGCGAAACGCTCGGCACGCAAGTGCTCACGTTTGACGTCAGAAAGACGGCAGTCGAATAAAAGGACGTAACATAAGAGTGCGGCGCAGCATAATTTGAATAACGTAATCGTCATAGCATAATATGATAAAATAATATTATAGAAAAGAGGCGGAAGTCCGTCTCTTTTTTATGCTTAGTCTACGCATAAAGCCTTATATATTCAATGTGCGGTAATTCCTTGCCAAAGTTTTGGCAAAAAATCGAGAATTTTATTGAAGATAATCGACACTAGCGAGGGATTTGGCACAAAAATGCGTAATATTTTAATATAAACAAGCCGTTAATCGTAAAAGGCTATTGAAATTGGCTTTTGCCATATGGTATAATTACGGAGATAACACAAAGACAAACGATAAGAGGTATTATGAAGAAAATTATCGTAATAGGCGGCGGCGTAATAGGCTGCAGCGTGGCGAGAGAGTTGTGCCGTTACGAAGCGGAAGTAACCGTACTCGAAAGGTTCAACGACGTCAGCAGCGGTACAACCAAGGCAAATTCCGGAATAGTTCACGCAGGATTCGATGCCGCTACAGGTACGCTCAAAGCAAAATTCAATATGCTGGGCAACGCTATGTTTGACAAGCTCAGCAAGGAACTCGACTTTCCTTTCAAACGCAACGGGGCATTCGTGCTCTGTTTTGACAAGGAAGATTTACCCGCACTCAGAGAGCTTTACGACAGAGGAGTACGCAACGGCGTAGAGGATATTTTTTTGCTTACACCCGACGAGGTGCACGCGATTGAACCGGCGATTACAGACAACATCGTCGGGGCTTTGTATGCAAAGACTTCGGGTATCGTCAGTCCATACGAGATGGCTATTGCTTATGCGGAAAACGCAGCGGTCAACGGCTGTAATTTTTTGCTTAACAAAAAAGTCGTAGGACTTGAGCAAAATGACGGCGGCTGGGAAGTCAAGACGGAAGACGGCAGCGTATACTGCGCTGACATCGTCATCAACTGTGCAGGCGTGCACGCCGACGAGATAAACAATCTTGTATGCGATAAAAAGTTGACTATAATTCCCAGAAAGGGAGAATATATGCTCTATGACAAGACGTGCGGATATCTCACATCGACTACGATTTTTCAGATGCCGAGCAAGATGGGCAAGGGCATACTCGTCGCTCCCACGACGCACGGTAATATCATCACTGGACCTACTGCAAAAGACGTGGACAATAAAGAAGACCTTTATACTACCGTCGACGGACTCAACGAAGTATATGACAAGGCGCGCAAAAGCGTACCTTCTCTCAATAAGAAATTCGTTATTACTCAGTTCAGCGGTATAAGAGCGCATTGTACCGAAGGGGACTTTGTCATAGGAGAAAGCGATAAAAAGGGCTTTTACAACGTGGCGGGTATTGAGTCTCCCGGACTTACGTCTGCTCCCGCTATAGCGGTATACGTGGCTGAGGACATAGCTTCTATGCTGGCGTTGAAAAAGAAAAAGAGCTTTGTATCCAAACGCAAAGCCATACCGCATTTTGCGATGATGTCCGACAGTGAGAGAGAAAAGCTTATCAAAGAAAATCCTCTTTACGGTAAAGTAATTTGCCGATGCGAGGTAGTTACAGAGGGCGAGATAGTCGACGCAATCAACCGCCCGATAGGCGCGACTACCGTAGACGGCGTCAAAAGACGTACGCGTGCGGGTATGGGAAGATGTCAGAGCGGTTTTTGTTTGGAAAGAGTTATGGAAATTCTCGCAAGAGAACTCGGCGTAGACTTCGAGACTGTAGTCAAAAACGAAAGCGGTAAGTATATCGTTTACAGAAAAGAGAAAAAGTAACCGCGGGGGAATTAATATGATTAAGAAGAATCTTGTAATTATAGGAGGAGGTCCTGCGGGACTTGCGGCAGCCAAAAGCGCGTATGACAGCGGAGAGAGGGATATCGTTATCCTCGAGAGAGAAAACGTACTCGGGGGCATACTCAATCAGTGTATTCACAACGGTTTTGGTCTGCATACTTTCAAAGAAGAACTGACAGGTCCCGAATACGCGTCGAGATATATAGCCGAGGTTGAAAAGAGAGGTATAGAGTACAAACTCGAAACCACGGTCCTCAACGTAACGGACAAAAAAGTCGTTACGGCGGTCAACGAAAAAGACGGACTTCTCAAGTATAAAGCAAAGGCGGTCATTATGGCTTGCGGATGCAGAGAACGCCCCAGAGGCGGTATCAACGTCGCAGGCAGCCGTTGTGCGGGCATTTTCTCGGCGGGTACGGCTCAAAAGCTTATCAATATCGACGGATATATGCCGGGTAAAGAAGTAGTTATACTGGGTAGCGGCGACATAGGTCTTATTATGGCGCGCCGTATGACTTTCGAGGGGGCAAAGGTAAAAGCCGTAGTCGAGCTTATGCCTTACTCTTCAGGACTTAACAGAAATATAGTGCAGTGCATAAAAGACTTCGATATACCCCTTCTTTTCTCGCACACAGTGGTAGATATCAAGGGAGAGGGCAGAGTATCGAGCGTAGTTATTGCAAAGGTGGACGAAAATCTTCAGCCTATAATGTCGACCGCTCAGGAGATTAAGTGCGACACTATATTGCTGAGTATAGGACTGTTGCCTGAAAACGAACTTGCAAAGACGGCTTCGGTAGAATTGTCACCCGTTACGGGCGGCGCGGTAGTCGACGAAAATATGATGACGTCTGTCGACGGTATTTTCGAATGCGGCAACGTACTTCACGTGCACGACCTCGTCGACTTCGTAAGTATGGAGAGCGAGGACGCGGGCAGAAGCGCGGCGGAATACATAAAGCGTAAAGGCTCTCCCAAACGCGACTACGTTGCAATCAAGGGAGAGGGCGGGGTAAGATACGTCGTACCGCAGTACCTTTCAAAAAGCGACAAGCTCGACAAACTTCAGCTCAAGATGAGAGTAAACAACGTATACAAGGATAAGCGACTAACCGTGCTTGCCGACGGAGAGGAAATTTACTCGCGTAAAAAGCAAATCGTAACGCCGGGCGAAATGGAATCTGTCGTGCTCAATGCGGACGCGATAGCCAAGGCGCAGAAAGCCGACTCAATAACCGTTACGCTCAAAGGGGAATGATTATGAAAGAGATGATTTGTATCTGTTGTCCTATGGGGTGTCACCTCAAGGTCGACGACAGCGACAAGAATAATATAAAGGTCAGCGGCAATACCTGTCCTCGCGGAGATAAATACGCTAAAGAAGAAGTCGTATGCCCCAAGAGAATGGTTACTTCCATCGTGGAGGTCGAAGGCGGTACCGTGCGTATGGTCAGCGTCAAAACGAGCGCAAGCGTGCCAAAGGACAAGATGTTTGACGTGCTGGAGGCTATCAGAAATATATCCGTAAAAGCTCCCGTAAAGAAGAATCAGGTCATACTAGCCGACGTTTTGGGTACGGGCATAGATTTTGTGGCTACCAAGGACGTGCCCAAGAGAGAGATTCCTCAATACATAGTTTCGCTTGACCAAGGCACTACTTCGTCGCGTGCCATAGTTTTCGATAAATCGGGAAGCATCGTAAAGGTTTCACAGAAAGAATTCAGACAGATTTATCCCAAGGCAGGTTGGGTCGAACACGACCCCGAAGAGATATGGAATACACAGCTTTACGTGCTCAAGGACGTAATTAAAAAGGGGCATATACCTCTCGGCTCGATAGTCGCTATCGGCATTACCAATCAGCGCGAAACCACTATCGTGTGGGATAAGAATACGGGCAAGCCGGTATACAACGCTATCGTATGGCAATGCAGACGTACTGCCGAGTACTGCGATTCTCTTAAAGCGCAAGGTTACGACGATAAAATTTACGCTAAGACGGGTCTTACCATCGACGCTTATTTTTCTGCTACGAAAATCAAATGGATACTCGACAATGTCGAGGGCGCGAAAGAAAAAGCCAAGAGAGGAGAATTGCTCTTCGGTACCGTAGATACCTATCTTATGTGGAAGCTGTCGGCGGGTGCCATTCACGCTACCGACTATACCAATGCAAGCCGTACTATGCTGTACAATATAAAAGAGTTGTGTTGGGACAAAGAGCTTTTGCAACTCTTCGGTATCCCCGAGAGTATGTTGCCCGAAGTTTTGCCTTCGGGATATCACTTCGGCAATTGCGACAGAGGAGTTGTCGGCAGAGATATTCCCGTATGCGGCGTTGCGGGTGACCAGCAAGCCGCGTTGTTCGGGCATCTTTGCGTGGATAAAGGCAGTGTTAAAAATACATACGGAACGGGTTGTTTTACCCTAATGAATACGGGAAACGAATTCGTAACTTCGAAGAGGGGACTGATTACGACTCTCGCTGCAAGTCAGCAGGACGGCAGACCTCAGTACGTACTCGAGGGCAGCGTTTTCGTAGGCGGTGCGGTGCTTCAGTGGCTTAGAGACGAATTGAAAATAATCAAGGCGGCAAGAGAAGCGGACGAGCTTGCCGAGAGTGTGCCTGACACAAACGGAGTCTATATAGTACCCGCGTTTGTCGGACTGGGTGCGCCCCACTGGGACGCTAAAGCCCGCGGTACGATTACGGGACTTACGCGCGGTACAACTAGAGCCCACTTTGTACGTGCGGCACTGGAGTCGATAGCATATCAGGTATTCGACGTGGTACACGCTATGGAGAGCGATATAGGAGAAGATATACCTATGCTTGCAGTTGACGGCGGTGCGAGCGTGTCGAATATCCTTATGCAATTCCAATCGGATTTGCTCAAAGCGAAAGTAGTGCGTCCCAGCGTAATAGAAACGACTGCTTTGGGCGTATGTTATCTTGCGGGATTGACAGCAGGCGTATGGTCCAATATAGATGACCTGAGAAAATCCATTACGGTAGGAAAGGAATTTATGCCGTCTATGGATGAGGAATACAGATACAAGTTGCTTATGGGCTGGGAGGAGAGTATAGCCCGCGCAAAGCACAGGTAACACGGTCTGAAGCAAAACGATGCGATGAGCAAACGTTAAAACAAAATCTGAAAGAGCAGAATAAAACAACACAAAAACGGCGGGAGATACCGCCGTTTTTATTTTCGAGTTAAACGGCAAATTTAAGCTGTATAGTCAGGTAATTCGTGCTGTCCGATATCCGATACAAAAATAATGTTAGAGTGTAGTATATTGCAGTCGGGGCAGTTACTGCGCTTCAAAATACAGACAATATTGCAGTATTGCAAAAAACCGAAAGATAAAACTGATAAAAGGAGGAGAATATTTGCGTTATGTTGAAGCTGACGGCTGAGATTAGGCAGGCAGCAATTAGGGGGAAAAGAGTAAAATAAAATCGGCTATTGAGCGTAAAATATATCGAGGGGAAATTATTGTGCACGATGTTAAACGTAAAAAAAACAGGAAAAATAGAAAAATATTTGCTATTTATTAAATTTTCTTGTTTTAAGTTAAGATGCTTTTAAGTTAAAAAGGGCTTAAAATTTCTAAATTTTTCCAAATATACGCTTTTTAATGTATGTTTAATATTACGCATAAATAATAAAACCGAACTAAAATAGCCGTATTGACACTGTTTCCGTCTTTTCTCTGCTAAGAAGCGAAGATAATGCACGGTCGTTCGGCAATATTAGTAATCAAGGAGATAATACAAATCAAGGAGGAAAGACCTATGCGCAACAAGAAATTCTACGTATTGACAGCAGTAATTTTGTTGTTGGTCTTCTTATTCTCACTGACGCTGCTGGCTTGTGAGAAAAAACAGCAACCGTCCGAAGATACTCCTAGCGGTGACGGCAGCGGTACAGGTCCTGATGACGGTACCGGCCCCGGTGACGGAGGCGACGGCGGGGACGAAGATGATAAGCCCCCTGTATACGCTTATGACGTTAAGGAAGCGTTGAGTTACATAGCTCAAGCAGCTCCTTCCGAATACGCATCGGTAGTTATGACGGGAATAGTCACGGCAAACGGCAAGGAATACGAGTTGTCGCTCAAGACGAATTTCTCTGAAGACGACTTGCAGGTTGCTTTCAAACTTACCGATAAATCGGACGGCTCGGTAGAAATGGGAATTTACGTTATTAATTCCAAGCTTTTTATCCAGACTGCCGACGGAACGGTGCTTCACATAGCAGAAGCTGATATCGGTTATGTTCTCGACATAATCGACAAGGCACCCGATAAAATAAAAGATTTGCTTGACGGAGTGCTCGCCGATTTGAATATGACCACTGACGACGTACTCGACCTCGTAGTATCTATGCTGATGCCTTATATGAACGGTTACTCTTCCGAGAAGGTTGACGGAGTATTAAACGAGTATTTTACGATAGACATCGAATTGACCAAGCTTATGGGAAGTATCGTAGGTATTCTCGGCGGACTGGATCTCGACATAGATTTTGACTTGTCTGTCATAAGCGATGTGATTGCCGTACTTCCCAAGTATGACGGTCAGCTAAAAGTTACTGTCAGCGACGGAGTAATTACCGACTGTGCCATTAAGGTTATAGATAAAAACGAGGGTAACTCGGGAAATACCGCAGCTGAATTGAACGCTACCGTTGAGTTCAATTCGACCGGTGTAGACCTCAATCTTCCCGAAGGTATGGAGAATTACAAGGAGTTCAGCATAGGAAATATAAATGCTGACTTCTCATTGAAGATAGATACCGGAAGCGAAGGGCTTGACCTCGGTGCGCTTATAGATTCCTTCCTCGGCGATAAAGCTATGTTCGGACAAGGAGTACTCGTTCTCAATGCGGGAGTAGATTATACTCTCGACGCTAAAGTAAGTCTTGACAGCAATCTCGAGGGTACGACTGTCGACAATAATCTTATATCGCTTTCACTTAAAGCGGGCGGCAAGGAATTCGCTAAGCTTAACTATGTTGACGGCGTATTCTATGTCAGCGTCGAAGACCAGATAAAAGTCGCTGTGGAATTAGACCTTGCGGCTCAGATAAATTCTCTCGTAAAACTTGTTACCGATGCCATTGACAATGCGCTCGGAACGCAGTTCAGAGAAGATACTGCAGGCGTTTCGATAGCTTCCGTAAGTCTTGCGTCCTCCGACGGCGACGTAATCATCTCTTCGGACTGGCAGACCGTAATCAACAAAATACTCGGAATTGCCGGTTTCGAGCAATTCGTAACGGTCACGGGTGACAGCATAGGTCTTAAGGTCAATCAAGCGTTTATAGACAAGATAATCTCGCTTGCAGGCGGCGGTTCATTCACCTTGCCTATCGAGATAGACGCTTTGCTCAAGCTTTCTTCCGAAGGTTTGGATTACTTCGAGGTAAGTTTGCTCGACAATGCTATGGTGTTGAGGGCAGAAAACTTCTCCATAGGTACTACTGACCTTACCAAAGAGAGCGTGCTCAGCTCAATCGGAGATAAGAGCGAATACGGCAAAGACGTGCTCGGAGTAGTCAATACTCTGCTCAAAGACTTTTCTGCCGAAATGTCTCTTGATTTGTCTTCTATAGATACTAATGTAAATATTACTAATATAATCAATAATATAATGGTAGCCAGCGATTCTTCGCTCAAGCTTCCTATCAATCTCGACCTTAGCAATTACAGCGGTATATTCAAGGTCAACTTTGCTATCAATCAAGGGGAAACCTCGGCAGACAACAGACTGCGTCTCGAAGTAATTACTCCCGACGGAGATATGCTTTTCAGTGCGTACGTTTACGGCGGTAAGACATACGTGGATTTGTCAAATCTCGGATTTATGAAATTCGCGCTTACCAACGCGGACCTTTTCGAATTTGTGAGAAGTCAGCTTACTTCAGGTGCTACGTCATCTGTAGTTGCGGCATCTTCTAATTACGAAGAAACTGCTGTAAGTATTCCTAGCATTAAGCTTGCAGGTTCGGGTGAAATCGACCTCGACAATACTTCAATAAGCGCGATTATTAAAAACGAATTGTTACTTGCGCTTATGAGGTCGTTTATGTTTGACGCGGGAGTAGACGTGAACGTGGAAGCTTCAGCCGACCTGTCGGGTAAGCTCAGCGCGGTAATAGACGCAGGCTTTGCTTGCATAGGTCTTGATATCGCATCCGGCAAGGAAAGCGATAACCCCGTAAATATCGGCGGGCTCAATCTTGCCGAATACAACGAATACAACGCTCTCGATGCCGAAGTGCTCGTAGACAGTATACTCGAGACTCTCAATCTTAATCTTATGATTGACTTCTACAACAACAGCGTTGATACGGAATTCAACAAACCCACGAGAATACTTCTGCGTAGGTCGACAGCGTCTAAAGGCTCGTACGAGTATCTCGCTAACGGCCTTGAGGCTCCTTACCGTTCGTTGGTGATTATCTTGTACAACGACTGGTCAAACCTCAATGACGACAACGCTATTTTGTTCGGTTATATCGACTTCGATAACGGTAAAGTTCACGTAAAAGGAACCAAAAAGCTGTTTAACGTTTTGGTAGCAGACGGTACCGCTATCGACATACCTATCGACATTGACGTCAAAGGTTTGTTGGTTAATGCGCTCGGCGGATTGTTCGGTGAGAGCGGAAGTGTGGTAGACGGCGGAATAATCGACGTTCCCGAAGGAGCTTTGCCTGATAAGGACGATGCTCCTGCAGAAGAAGAAATAACCGAAGGACTTACTGTAGATTCAATTCTCAAGGCAATCAATCTCAAGCTGACTGCTTCAATGGATATAAGCGTCGACGTGGATTTCTACGGTGCGCTTGTGAGCGACTTGCTCAACGAAACCATTCAAACCGTATTTACAGATATGGATTTGTCATCGGTTACGGGAAAGAGCGAGCTTGTTACGCTCAACTACGACAACGATACCAGAAGCGTATTCTTCAAAGATTTGTACAACTATATAATATATCCCGTTTTGGAAAAAGAAGTAGGCAGTTTCCTTGCCACTCTTGCGGATTGGGTAAATATTGATGATACTATGCAGAGCATAGTCAACAGATTCTTGCCGCTTCCTTCTTTCGATACGATGACGGCAAACGTTTCGCTTACTCAAGGCAAGCTTAACGAACTCAATGTCATCGCAAGCAATACGTCCAGTCACTACGGTTTCGGTGCGTATATCTTCAACAGAAGTGCCGATGACGTGATTTACTGGAGCGGACAGGAGAGCGACGTATACTACAACAAGAATTGCGGAATCAATCCTTCAGACCTGTTTGTAACGCAGGCAAAGAAACAGTCGAGTTCGAGCTCCGAGACATTCTATCAGAACGTAAATTGGAGTATCAACGGCGTAGCAATCAGCGACTGGAGCGTACTCAATACGTATGAGGACGGCGTTTATACCGTTGTCGGAAGCGTATTCGGTGCTACTAAAGAAGTTACGCTGACGATAGAATCTCTTGCAATCGAAAAGGTCGAGGATATCGTAGTCAAGGCTATGAGAGAAGTTCCCGACTATATCACGGTAGTGTTTACAGACGGAAGCAAGCGTACGCTTTACAATCAGACTATCAATTATACGAGAGGCGCGTACGACAGCAATGAGGCGGTCAAGGCTATTCCCGCATCGGTTAATCTCGGCGGTACGCAGTATGACTTCAATATATGGCTGGAAAACGAAACACTTACAGCACAAGAAATAGTGGTTACCGCATTCGACTACAAGGACGTATTCGCTAAAATCGAAGAGGACTATCTCAAAGTTCTGGTCAACAATTCCTTCTACCGTTACGTAGAGGCTGACTATGACTTCTCGCAGTTCGATTCGATGACAAAAGAACAACTCATTGCAGGCGGTACCTATATCGTGCCCGCACTTATCGGCAAGGGTACCGATATAGAGCAGACGCTCAACGTAAGCGTAAGATTTATGCCTTTCGAAGTATACGGCATAGAAATCAACGGTAAGAATTACGTAGACGCCGATATATACGATTATCTTGCGGGCAAAGCATTCCCCGAGACGGTTACCGTCGTAGGATTCAACGGTGAGAGTCAAGTAAGATATCAGGCTAAGGCTACGTGGGATTTGTCAAAGGTTACGCTCGACAACGAGGGCGGACAGTATATAGCTTCGCTTACGCTCAACGAGGGCGCATACAACGAATGGTACATTCCTTCCGTAGGCGTCAACCTCAAAGAATCCAATCTTGCAGGTCTTGTAAACGATACTCTCGAGATAGATACAATGTATGCTTTGTACGGCGGCGTATCGTTAGACAGACTTATACCCGACAAACTCGACTTCTATACTGCAAGCGGTCAAATCAAGACGGACGTACCCGTAACGATTGACACGTCTTCCGTAACAGTCGACATTAAGGGCGGTACTTTCGAGTGTCCCGTAACTGTCGGCGAAGGAGATTATCTCTTCGAAACGACGATTAAAGTAGTACTCAAAGATGCTACGTTGAGTCTTGTACAGAACGAAATATCCTTCACTTACGAAGAGTATCTGGAATCGCAGGGCGCAATGTTCGCTGAAGAGATTGAAGTCCAGCTCGGAGACGCTGTCGTATCTGCTAAGGTAACGTGGTTTACCGACGACGTAGTATTCACTACACCCGGCAAATACGTAGCATACGTAATCATAGATGCAGGCGGAACGTATGAACAAAGATATGCCGTTACGGTAAATGTGCTTGCAAGCGAGGAGGTGTAATATGACAACAAAACGTGTTAGTATTCTTTCTCTTACGGCAGTATTGATTTTGGTAATGGCCGTTACGGCGGGATTTATCTTCTCGTCGCTGACGGGAAGTTACGTAGGCGGTGAAGTGCGCATAGCAAAAGCCGACGTTACGGTCAACAACATTACCGTCGATACTTCCACTATGACGATTTACGACGAAAATATCGCAGCTACCGCGCCTTCTGACGCGGTGGCAATAGCGACGGCGGAAGAATTGAGAGACTTCCTCAACGGCAGTGCTTCGTACGGTTATCTTACGGCAGACTTGTCTTATGACAAGGAAGCTATGGCTTCAGCCCGTACATTTGCCGAGGGCAGAACGCTCAACGGAAACGGACATACGATTACGCTCACCACTACCGTTTCAAATGCGACAAGCGAAAACTTCGGACTGTTGGTTGACGTCAACGAAGGTACTCTCGAAAATCTCAAAGTAGTTTATTCGTCCAACCTCACCGTAGGAAATGCCGGTGCGGTATGGGCACAGAACAACGTAGGTATCCTTACCGGTAAAAACAGCGGAATTATCCGCAACTGCGATTTGTCTGTCAGCGGTTCGTTTACATACAACTACAACAACACGCAGATTGACGCTGTCGAAAACAAAAACGACGTATTCGTTACTGCATTCGGCGGTTTTGCAGGTGCAAACTCCAACCTGATTACCAACATACTTCTTCAGTATCAGGGCGCACAGATAACTCTCAATACCTACGCTAACTATACAAGTCAGATAAGACTCGACTCCAAAGCTGTCTTCGGCGGAGCGGTAGGCGCATCGCTCGACGCTTCTTCTGAGTGCAGCAACGTTATCGCTGTATCCGACGCTACGACAAGCGTATCACTCAGTGCAAGCAAGACGGACGGCAACGGCGAGACGGGCGTATCTTACAGAGAGGCCGCAGCAGTACAGGCAAATATAAGCGCGAAATCCAATCTTGCAGGTAAAGTGGACAACGTAATTGTTTACTGGCAGGGTAGTTACGATTCTTTGACAAACGGAACTTCAATCAGCAGAAACGCTGTTGTCAATTCGGGTAACGCTACAAACGTAACAGCCGTAGATATGTCTTTGGGATTATACAAAGACCAAATGCAAAACGGTAATATCAACTTCCTTACGCTTCACAACAGCACTGCGAAAATAAGTGCGCGCGACGGAGTGCAGTATTTGCAGATTGCTCCCTCCGATAACCGCGTAATGGCAACTCAGGAATTCAAGAAGTATGTTACGCTTAACACTGAAGATACTGCTTCGTATGAAAATCTTCCTGTCAGCGGTATGGAAAATATCTATTTGCAACCCGAAAAACAAAACGGATTTACGCTTGAGTTGCCCGCATATCAGACTTCTACCGGCAATTACTGGTCGCTGACATACGATACGTACGAGAGGGCAAAGCTTACGCTTACTCAAGATACGTTCGAATATACGGGTACCGACTATATCAACACGCTCTTCCTCTGCGGAAGTACTCCCGTTACCGGCGGTAATCTCAATCTTAAGAACGGAAGCAAACCTATAAGTCAGGTAATGTTGCCGGGTGTTTACAATATAGCATTCGGTTCGATGACTTCGAACGTAGCTTATGTAGACGCAGAGAATAAACTCATCGCGCTCGACGAAGACCAGGAAGATTATGTAATTACTATAAACTATGCCAACATAGCAACCATTCCTGCTGAGACCGACTGGCTGCCTTCGTTCAGATACAACTTCCTCATCAACGGTGCGGAAGAAAATGCGGCTGACGGCTACGTATACGAAGTAAACGGTTCGCTTCCCAAGCAGGTAGAAGGCTTGATTATGGAGAGTGACTTCGATACTTCTTCCGCAGGCAGAACGTACAAAGTGTATCTTACCAAAGACGGCAACAGAGTTACCAATATCGTTGAGTTTAACGTTAAGGTCGACGCTAATGCGCCCGTAATATCCGACGTTACCTTCGATAAGCCCGTTGACGTATATTATAATCAGAACTTCGTTATGCTCAAGGCATTCGACTATGCCAGCGGCGTGGCAAACGTAACTCTCAACAACAAGCCTATGTCTTATGACGACGTAAACGGAGTTTACGAAGGAGCAGTGCAGAACGGTAAAAACGTAGTAGTCGCTATCGACGCTGCGGGTAATCAGAGTACATACGAGTTCGAAGCTAAAATCGACGTTGTCAAGCCCGTACTCAAGTACGAATTCTATTACTATGACGCAAACGGCGAAAAACAGATATTCACCACGATAGGATACAAATACGGTTATACGCTCTACGCAAACCTTCTCAATACGGTATTCGGCAATGCAGGCGGTAAAATCTATTATCAGTACATAGGAGAGGACGAGTGGCTCGAATATACCGACGTCATCGAATTCCGTACCTCTGCCAAGGTTAAGTTTAAAGCGGTAAGCAATACCCTCGATTACGATAGCGATGCCGCTTACGAAGTGGATTCGGGAACTTATCTCTACTTCAACGTAGGACTAAAAGATATAGTAGTCACCGACAGAGATATCGTCATCGGCAATAAAGACAAGACCTTCGACGGTACCAACAACTATGTCGGAACGCTTGTTTTTGCTGACAACGTAGAATTCGATACGACGGGACTTACGCTCAAGGCTTATTATGCGCAGACCGATGCCGGTAACGGTATAGCTATCACCGTTGAAGTACTTTGCGACAGAGAAGACGTACACGTAATCAACGAAACTACCGTTTATACAGGAAATATCCTCAAAAAGGAAATATCCGTAAGCGTTGCTAATGCAGAAAAGGTAGCAAGTCAGGAAAATCCCGTATTCACTTATACGACTAATCAGATAGAAGGCTTTGAAGAAGAGATTATCCTTACTACCGACGCAACGGTATCTTCCTTGCCCGGTACCTACGATATTCTTTTGGCTGAGACCGAGTACAAGAACTATGTCGTTACTTCATACGTCAAAGGAGTATTGACAATCAACAAGTACGTTATCGACAGAATGGTTTACGACTTTACGACGATAAGCGGACTCGATACCTCCAATATAAAAGCCGTAGTGGTAGGATTCAAACAACTCAACGGCGAATACGTCGACTTTGTTGTAAGCTACGAATATTCGACAAGCAAAGACGGTGCGTACGAGGCTTGCGAAGGTATGTCTCTCGCAGGATATTACAGAGTAATGCTTTCTCTGCCTGAGGATATGAAAGCAAGCTACGAAATCAAGGCGGGTCTCGAAAGCTTTATTGTCAAAGTAATCGACGCTGAAATGTTCACTCCCGAAGTAGAAGGAGGAGAAAACGAAGCTCTCGAATACTTCGAGAATTACGCACAAGGCAATACGGACGCGGACAACACTACTATAGTAAAAGACTACGAGATGTTTACAAATCCTCAATACGTAGTTATTCTTGCAGTATTCTGCCTGTGTATTCTCGCTACGATATTTGCGGTAAGCTGCGGAAGAATACTCATTGAAAAACACAAGGATTCCAACCGCAACAAAAAAGCGTAACGCAGTACTAAAAAAATTAAGGCACGCCTTTGAGCGTGCCTTTTTCATTGTTTAAGTAAGACGTATAAAGCAACATAATATTTGATATAGTAGTCATAAATACAGTTGACAAGTATACATTGTCTTGCTATAATGTTAGCGCAGGTTAACAATTAGCCTAATTTATTTGAATTTAAAAGTTAGTCCAAACAAACTTTATAATTCAACCAACGGAGCACGGAATGTACCTATTGAACGCACCATTCAACAGTCAATTAGAGGTAGTCAAAATAAATACTGACGAAAAGACAAAAAACCGTCTGCAGAACATAGGCGTTATTGCGGGCTGCAAGCTTGTGCTTATGCAGTCCAACTTCGGAGACGTGATAGTCAAGGTAAGGGATTGCAGACTGGCTATGAACAAAGACGTTGCAAGGCGTATAGAGGTCGAAAGGGCAATCACACAAGCGGAGGAAAAAGTCAATGAAGATAGCTTTGGCAGGTAATCCGAATTGCGGTAAAACTACGCTTTTCAATGCGTTGACGGGAGCCACCGCACACGTAGGTAACTGGGCGGGCGTAACAGTCGAAAAACTGCAGGGTGTGTATAAGGACAGAAAGAGCGGTATCGCATTCGATATCGTGGATTTGCCGGGCATATATTCGCTTTCTCCTTATACGCCCGAAGAAATAATATCCAGAAACTATATTCTCTCTCACGACGCAGACGTAGTGCTCAACGTAGTTGATGCGACTAATCTGGAGAGAAACCTGTATCTTACTACTCAGCTTCTAGAAACGGATATGCCCGTGGTAGTTGCGCTCAATATGGAAGACAGTCTTGAAAAAGAGGGCAAGAGCATAGATGTTGAGCTTCTCTCTCAGAAACTCGGCGTACCCGTTGTCAGCATATCCGCGCTCAAGCAAAAGGGCTTGAAGGAGCTTATGCGTACAATCAAGGAGCAAGAGGGCAAGGAAAGAAAGGCTGTAAGCTTTATCACGCGCGGCGTGCTTAAAGATACTGTGGACGAAGTATTCGTATTGCTCAATGACGATAAGGACGGTCTGTTTGACTCTATAAAACTCGTAGAGGGGGACAAACTGACCAAAGAAAAATATAAAAATCTTGTTGACGACATCGAGCAAATCAAGTCAAAAAACAAAACCGTTTTGGAAAAATACAAGGGAGATTACGAGGCTTGCGTAGCCGATTGCAGATATCGATACATAAATGAGCATTTGTCAAATCTCGTTACGTTTGTATCTCCTCAGCCCGAGCTTAGCAAGAGCGATAAAATAGACAAGGTACTTACGCATAAATTCTGGGGAATACCTATTTTCTTGCTTATAATTCTCGCTGTTTTTCACATCACTTTCAGCGAAAACTTTCTGTATCTTTCTATCGTAATACCCGACGGCTCGTTTAAGGACGCGGGTAAGGTTGCTTCGTTGTTTGTCGATACCGAATACGAAACCGACGGCGAGAGTAATATCTCGGGAGCCAATTCAATCAAGTCACCGGGCGTATTTTTGCAGGGGCTTGTCGAGGAGTTTGCCGATTTGGTCAATGCTCCAAGAGTTGTCGAAGAGAGCGTAAACGAAAACGGCGAAGCCGTTACGGTTGTAACCGAGGAAGGCGGATGGATACCCAGACTTCTCAAAAACGCTCCCGCGTGGGCGCAGGGCATAATATGCAACGGTATTTTGTCGGGTGTATTCGGAGTTATATCTTTTCTTCCTCAGATACTCGTGCTTTTCCTGTTTTTGACGATTCTCGAAGATACGGGATATATGGCGAGGGTTGCGTTTATAATGGACAGGGCTTTCAGAAAGATAGGACTTTCTGGAAAATCCTTTATGCCTTTGTTGATGTGCTTCGGTTGCGCCGTACCGGGAATAATGGCTACGCGTACCATTGAAAACGATAAAGAACGTCGCGCTACGATTTTGCTTGCTCCATTCTTTTCGTGCGGAGCGAAAAGTCCTATATGGTTTGCTTTTGCCGCAGTACTTGCTTCTACCGTGGGCTGGAACCCCGAATTTACCGTATTCGGCGTATATCTCGTGGGTATCGCGGTAGCAGTCATTGCCGCGCTTATAATCAAAAAACTGAGCGGACAAAAAGGCGTCACGCCTTTTATTATGGAATTGCCGACTTATCACGCGCCTCAGTTCAAGAGCGTCAGCGTGCATATATGGCAAAAGCTCAAACATTTTCTTTTCAGAGCAGGTACTATCATAGCCGCTTCGACGGTCGTAATATGGTTTTTGCTCAACTTCTCCTTCTCATTCAAAATGGTAGGGGAAGAAGAAAGCATACTTGCGACGGTAGGCGGTTGGTTTGAGTGGCTGTTTGTACCTCTCGGATTCGGCAACTGGAAATTTATTGTCGCGTCGGTTACGGGGCTAATCGCAAAAGAAGAGGTAATATCTTCTATAGAAGTACTTGCGGGAAGCGTCGAGGCACTTATTACGGAAAGCGGAGTGAGTACGGCAGGCATATTCGCATATATGGCTTTCAATCTTCTTACTATTCCCTGTATGGCGACAGTAGGTGCAGCAGCGGCAGAATTCGGCTCGGCTAAAAAGACGGTGGGGGCACTTGCTTTCTGGCTTGTTACTTCATACGTGGTTGCATTCATAATAAATACTGTAGGAAGTTATTGGTGGACGGCATTTATATTCGCATTTATAATAGCGGCTATAATGGTTATCGCTCATTTTGTGGAAAAGAAAAAGCATATAGATACGCTAAGGAGAGAAGCCGCCGAAGAGATGGTTAAGAATACCGATAAGGCAGAGGAGGCGCAAAATGATTGAATATATGTGCGTACAAGCGGTTGAGATAATCGTCGGCATAATAGTAGCTTTGATATTCTTAGGCGGTAGCGGCGCATATATCGCATACAGGCTTTGGGCAAAAAAGCACGGCAAAAGCGTATGCGACGGTAATTGCGCGCACTGTGCAGGATGCCACGTAACGGATTTGGAAGCACAGAAAAAAGACGTGCGTTTGCGACAGGAAAATCAAAAAGAGAAAGACGGTGAAAGCGGCGGCGACGATAAAGATAAAAATGTATAATTTTGCATATCAATGCATAAAATTTTGCTTGTAAAATTAAAGAGAGCATAGCTCTCTTTTTTTAATGGTTTGAATTTCAGATTATAAATAAAGTAAATAATGAATAAAAATACAAAACTTTTACATTTTCTTTAGGTTTTTTATAAATTGGATATATATAATTTAATTGGATAAAATGTAAATGCTTTGAGTTTATTCGATAAGGAAAATTACAAGGCGCGCAAAACTCAGCGCGTACTTGATTTATAAATAAGAGGTCATTATGAATAAAAAAATTGTGTTGGCTGTAACATTGATTTTGACTTGCGCTATTCTCGCTTGCGTGTTTACGGCTTGCAATAACAACGGCGCGGACGGACTGTCGGCTTACGAGTTGGCGGTGCAGGAAGGTTTTGAGGGTACTCTCGAGGAGTGGCTGCAAAGTCTTCAGGGCGCAGACGGCTCCGACGGCGTCAACGGGCTTGACGGCAATGACGTTAGTATAGAGGAGATATATTCGCTTGCCGTACAAAACGGCTATGAGGGAAGTTATCTCGATTTTCTCAAAGAATATCTCTCGTTCGATTTGGACGACGATACTGCGGCAATAAACACTGCATTGCTCTCTTCCGTCAAAATTGAGTGCGGTTTTGAGATTACGGAAACGGTCTATAATCCCGTAACGGGACCTCAGCAAAGCACTTACTCCGCAACGTCCTCGGGGTCGGGCGTAATTTACACTCTTGACAAGTCGGCGGGAGACGCCTATATTATCACTAATCATCACGTCGTTTACTACTCAAAATCAAATACTTCCGACGGAATAAGCGACGATATCCGCGTTATGCTTTACGGTAGCGAAGATTCCGATTATGCAATAGAGGCTTCATACTTGGGCGGCTCGTCGACGTACGATATCGCAGTACTGAAAATCACGGGAAGCGACATTCTTAAAAACAGCCAAGCAAGGGCTGTGCAAGTTGCTGACTATCACAGTGCAAACGTAGGAACGACCGCTTATGCGATAGGCAATGCCGCAGGCGAAGGTATATCGGTTACCGAAGGCATAATATCGGTTGACAGCGAAGTTATTTCCATAAGCGACAGCACAAGCGGTACTTCGTCTTCTTACAGAGTTATGAGAGTCGATGCCGCTATCAATTCGGGCAACAGCGGGGGCGGATTTTTTAACGGACAGGGTCAGCTTATAGGCATTGTCAACGCAAAAGTAAGTTCGTCTTCCATAGAAAATATAGGGTACGCTATACCGGTAAGCATAGCGGTAGAAGTCGCGCAAAATATCATTGACAACTGCGACGGAGAGACTGTCAAGACAGTACAGAAATATTCTCTCGGAATAAGCGTTGCGGCAAACAGTTCCAAAGCTGTTTACGACGGATATACGATGACTACCAAAATTGTCGAAGAAGTAATTGTCGACAGCGTTGACGAATCGGGCATAGCTTACGGTCAGCTTGAAAATGGAGACGTCGTACTGTCTGTTTCCGTCAACGGATTAAAGACGCAAGTCGACCGTACGTTTAAAATCGTAGACGCAATGCTTCGCGTAAGAGAAGGAGATATAGTCGTATTTGAGATTATGCGTGGCGGGGAAGCTTTGAGCGTGGAATTTACGGCAAGCGCGGAATACATTGCTTCGGTAAGCTGATTTCAAAGTAAGGCTTTGCGGATTGTAAAAGTTATATCGGACAACAAACTCTCATACTATTGAGTATGGGAGTTTTTCTTTTATGAATATAGTTTTTACTATTATGATTTTGGCGTCGCTGGTAATGCTCATAGTGGTTTCGCCCGAAAGCGCGTTTTCCATTATGATAAGCGGGGCAAGCTCTGCGCTCAAGCTTGCTTTTACGATCGTAGCAATATACGCGATATGGCTATCGGTACTTACTCTTATGGAGGGTATAGGTCTCAACAGAATGCTCAACAATCTCTTTCGTCCTATTACGAAAAGACTGTTCAAAGGGGAGATCGACCTTGCTTTGGAGTACATAACTCTTAATTTCTCGGCTAATCTTCTCGGTATGGGAGGCGCGGCTACTCCTCTCGGCATAAAAGCTATGGAGTGTATGCAGGACGGTAGCGAAAGAGCTACGGACAATATGATACTTTTTATGGTTATCAACTCAACTTCCATTCAGCTTTTGCCTGCGACAATCATAGGTCTGCGCTCTTCGGCTGGAAGTAATTCTCCGTCGGATATAATTTTGCCTTCGCTGATAGCGACAGTCATTTCTACGGTTACGGGAGTTGCGCTTGCAAAACTCGTATCTTGCTTATCGAAAAAGGAAAAGAAAAAAGAAGACGAAAAGGTGATGCCAAAACAGCCTTTATATCTCGACGGCAAAATCAAGGTCGGGGTCGCGAAAAAATGAGCAAGTACATTCTTCCCGCCTTTATAGGCATAATCATACTTTGGGCTTTTATAAAACGCGTGCCCGTATACGACAGTTTTGTCAAAGGAAGCAAGGAGAGTATATCGCTTATACTTTCCGTCTTTCCTTACATTTGCGCCGTGCTTATTGCGGTAGAGCTGTTTTCGCTGAGCGGTCTCAATGCTTATCTTGCGAAAATAATGTCTCCCGTTTTGAGCTTTTTGGGTATGCCTCCTGAGCTTAGCGAAATACTTATAATCCGTCCTTTGTCGGGCAACGGCTCGCTCGCGCTTTTGGAAGGGATATACGAAAATTACGGCGTAGACAGTTATATCGCCAGATGCGCTTCGGTTATAGTCGGTGCAAGCGAAACGGTATTTTATGTGGGCAGCGTGTATTTTTCCACAACCAAAGTAAAAAAACTGAGATACGCGATACCTATATCTTTGGTGGCGTGTTACGTGGGAGCGGTGGCGTCCTGCGTCTTGTGTAGATTTATATAATACAAATCTGCCTGACGTCGGGTTACGTAAAATGTCTGTCGGGTGGTTTCGATAACAAAAAAAACAGCCCAAAGGCTGTTTTTTATATTCTTTATCAAATTTGCTCATCGGGCGGCTGACCGTCGTGGGCAGGCCACATACATTCTGTAAACTGCGGATTGCTGAACGTCGCTTCAAACGAAGAGTTTTCGGGACTGCAGGCATATATGCCTACGCGTATAGCTTTTTGCGCATTGAACATATGACAAATTCTCATTTGTTTGAAATCCTTTCCGTCAAAAGAACATTCTATTTTAAAGTCCTGTTTGCGTCGGCTCAGTCTGTACCACATCGTTTTATGACTTGCGTCTATCTCAGTGGTTGACCAGTCGGAAAAGCCGTTGTTTGTAACAACGCTTCCGAGATGCTGAAATTTTTCGTTTTCGTATTCGACGGAAGCTTTTATCCAATTGTCGCTGTCGAGATACATAATGATGCCGCATTGGTCAAATCTGTGCGTCGAAAGAAAATCCGTCTTTACCGTAAAAGAGAAAAATTCTTCCTCCGTTTTCATTTGCAAAAGCGGTGCATTGTCATTGCGAAAGAGATAATACGTCCTCTGCCACAGGTCTGTAGCAGGTTGTGTTTCTATCACGACTTTATCTTTGCTTACGCTATAATTTTGCGGAGCCCTTGTCCACTCAAAAGTTGTAAAATCTGACATATCAAATACTTCTCAAAACCTCGTTGACGGTCTTCATATCGCATTTGCCGTTGTAGTTGGCTTTAAAATAACGCATTACTGAAGGTACAGACTTGTCTTCTAGAGAAAGAATTACTTCTTTTATCTCTTCTGCGCTCATAAGCGAGGGAAGATAACTCTTGACTGTAGCGATTTGCACCTCAAGACTTTTTACCTTGTCGACATAATTTGCTCCCGCTTTTTCGTAACCGCTCTTTTCCTCTAGCAATTCTTTTTCCGTTTTTTGCAAAATGGAAAGAATGTCTCCTTCGTTGAGAGTTTCGTTTTTAGCGCGTTTTTCAATGGTAGCAAGCATAATTTTGTTGATGACTACGTTGAGAGCAGAGACTGCGTCGCTGTTTTTTTCCTTCATTTTAACAATCTTTTCTTTTTTAAAAAAATCTATATCCATATTATACCTCGCATATATTTGCTATAAAAATAATACACCTACGTATAGTTTATTGTCAACACCGAAGGCATTATCCACCTGCAAAAGCTCTTTCCGCTATTGACAGCTTTATATATTTTTATTATAATAATACTGTTTAAGAGGTTATTATGTCAAAGATTGCCAAAAGCTACAAAATTATTCTAGGTATATGCGTACCCGTTTTACTTATAGGTATCATACTTTTGAGCGTGCATTTGTTTACGCTTAAAAACGTCAAGACCTATCTCGAAATACCGCTTAGCAGACTTGACGACGACTACACTGCAATTATTGATAAACAAAATTCTTATCTGGGACATCCCGATTTGGTGCTTACGGATGACTCGAAGCTTTTGACTTTTTATCCTTCGGGACACGGTAAAGGCGCGATAATCGGCAAGTACAGCACGGATTTGGGAGAGAGTTGGCAGGATATAGAAAATACGCCGTCCTCGTGGGAGAAATCTCAGGAGACCCCTTGCATATACAACTTGCATAAGACTGACGGCACGAGTATTTTGGTGTTGACTTCGGGCAGTCCTTACTGGAGCGATATCAATCTTATGCCTGACGGATTCAATTGTTCAGTATCGTATGATAACGGCGAGAGTTGGACGGAGTTCGATAATTGGTACGGACAGAAGTGGGCTGAGGATAAAAATAAGTCCGAGGATACAGACAAGTATGCCGCATACGATGCTATAGTGGCTATGAGCAGTCTTACTCAGCTAAAAGACGAAGAGGGAAATTACATAGATAAATGGTTGGGTACCTTCCACAGAGGAGCGAGCGAATACGGTATGGACGGAGGAGAGGCATTTGTCAATTATGCTACCTATCTCACGTTTGACGAAAAAAACAAAGCTGTATGGAGCGAGCCTTTCAGACTTCTGGACGAGCACAGAGAACTTGAAGAGAAGTACGGTATGTGCGAAATAGAAATAATTCGTAATCCGCAAAACGGTTGCCTTATACTTCTTGCACGAGCAAACAACCGCGTCAGCAACTCCGTTATATGCTATTCGGATAACGAGGGAAAAACGTGGACGTCTCCCAAGGAACTTCCCAATTGTCTTACGGGTGACAGGCATAAGGCAGAGTATGACCCCGTAAGCGGAAAGGTTATTATAAGTTTCCGTCAATATCTTTCCAACGGTAAAAAATTTAAAAAGAGCGCGCTTTCTCCCGACCTTTATCTTACTGAAGGCTGGGTTGCGTGGATAGGTACTTTCGATGATTTGATGAGCTTTGCGAGTGATAACGTCAAAGACTATACCTACGGGGACAAGGTAGTTATTCTGGGTAAGAATTACAACAAAGCCGATTGCGGTTACAGCGGAGTAGTGATACTCGAGGACGGCACGGTAATTACCGATTCGTACGGATATTTTTCTCCTACGGCAAGATATCCCTATATTATGCAGGCAAAATTCAAGATTGCCGACGTGCTTAAATAACAGAGTATAGCGTCGATAGCGTTAACGGAGTTAATATGAAGAGAATAAACCAGCTTGACAAACTCAATAAAGAAGTACTCAAAGACAACGTAAAGATTAGAATATTCATACTTTGCGCGCTTGCCGCTTGTACTATAGGCGTTTTGGTGTGGTCGGTCATAAAGATTGACGTCATAGGCTTTATCCTCGACGTGATTTTGTTGGGCGGATTTATTTTTTACCTTACTTGCAATATTCTTATTATGCCTATTGAAAACAGACGTTACAAATACCGCACTCTCACAAAAGAAGATATAGACGAAATAAACGCCTATATCAATCTTCTGGAAGGCGAAAAAAGCAATGTCTCAAAAAGAGAATACTTGCTCGAAGTCCTTCAGAAAAACGAAGATTATCTCGAGCGTGAGAGAATACGCAAAGAAAAGTACGACAAAGGCGAAGCCTTGAGTTTTACTCTCGAGGAGTTGGAGCTTTTTGCAAAAGAAAACCCCACAATCGAAGAGCTTAAAGAAAGAATAGGAAACGCTACGCTTGAAAAGGACGAAGAGGGGAGCGATAACTGAAATTCGTAAATTGTACGATATATTAGCGAAGGCGCAACAGGCAATACCTTATCTGTATTTTATAGGTATTGCCCGTTTTAATTAAACCGCTTGTAACGGTTAGCGAACATTATCGGACAAATAAATTAATGAAAATTAATGAGAAGCAAACTCAAAAGCGGTTGAATGTCATATAAACAAGTTTGGAAAACCACGTATAAAACAGCCCGCCATGGGGCTGCATCTTTCGGGCAGAGTATTTGATATAATTGCTGAGTTGTGCGAGATTCCTTATTTGCAAGCAAAAAAGTTTTGAGTATATATGATTAATCTTTATCGGCAGCATTGTTGTCGGAATTTTCTTCTAATAAATTATCGTTCACATTGCTTTTTTCAGATGCGTCACATTTATTTTTTATTTTAAATAAAGGCTCGTCTTTAGAGCACAGCCATGCCCCTGTTATCATAATCACAAGCGCGATAAAATATGTGTAATGAGGTTTTTCTCTGAAGATTATCAATGACAGGAGTGTGCCTATAAACGGCGCAATTGCATAATACGCGCTGGTTCGCGCCGCGCCGAGAGAGCGTTGAGCATACACATAAAAAAATATACTTAATCCGTAAGCAACAAAGCCTACGCCGAGCACGGCAAAAACGCTCCATATATAGCCTATTCTTTCGCCGAGAATAAGTCCGATTACGATTGAACCTGTTCCAGAAAATATTCCTTTGAGTACGACTATCTGCAAGGGGTCTTTAGAAGAAATTTTTTTCGTGCAATTGTTTTCGAGTCCCCAGCATACGCACGCTAAAAGTATAAACAATGCACCATAGGATAATTTGAACCGGCTAATATCTTCAATAGACAGAAGGGCACAAGACAGCGTTATGAAAACTATTCCCGCCCACAATCTGGTACTAATTTTTTCTTTGAAAATTATAAGGGCAATTAGTGATGTTGCTACAATCTCAAAGTTATTGAGCAACGAGGCGTTTGCAGAGCTGACGCTATTTAGTCCGGCAAGTAAAAATATCGGGGCGGCGATATCCAGCAATATCATCAGCAGTGTGTAGGGAAAATCTTTTTTAGTAAGTTTGTTTTCATCAAGAGAATTTTTAGAAAAACGGCGTATCAGTGCCATGAAAGCCATTCCTATTCCTGCACCGATATACAAGAAACCCGCCATAAGAGTAGAGGGCATATAATCCAGCAAGAGTTTTGATAGAGGGGAATTGAGCGCATATAGTGCCGCCGCAATAATGGCAAAAAATATTCCCGTTCGTATGGAATTTTTCATAAAAGTTTGTCTATTGCTCCTTTGAGCGTATCGAGTGTGTTTTTGTCGTTAGTCTTTATTGCATCGACGATACAATGGTCTATATGATCTTTGAGTATAACTTTGCTGATAGCTGTAATTTCCGCTCTTACCGCTGAAAGTTGTACAAGCACCTCACTGCAATCGCGGCCTTTTTCTATCATACCTTTGACTGCGTTGAGATGACCTATCGCACGTGAAGTCCTGTTGAGTACGGCTTTAGTGTGTTCGTGTTTTTCCATATTAAGCACCTCGCAATATCCCCTATGGGGGGATATGAATATTATAGTTTATATGCTTAATTATGTCAATAGCATTTGAGAAAAGTTACAATATAAAAATAATATATTTATTCAATACTATAATTATATGTTGCCGTATTATTTGACAAAAAAGCGGCGTGCCTAAAAATAGGCAATAAAAAATAGAGGTCTTTTTGACCTCTATTTTATTGGCGTACACTGGCAACGCCGCGATATGGTGGAGCGTAGTTATAGAAAATCGAATAATCAATTACTGACATGGATAATAACGGCAAAAAAATAATTATATTGACTTTTTTAATTTTTTTATCTATGATTTAATATATAGGGGGTAAGGGTTTTGTTTTATACTGTTTTTATCATTATCAACAAATGATTACGTTTAAAATATTAACATTAATAATGTGTTTGCATAGATAATTAGTATAATATATTTTTACGAAACTATGGGAAATTATATTATTCAGTTAAATTGTCTATCAAAATATAAGCGAGGAGTAGCTATGAGGAAGATTTTATTGTTAATGGTTTTAATAATTATTGCGGTTAGTGTATGTTGTTTTGCGAGCTGTGCTGATAATGACAGTTATTTGGTACGTGAAGAGATATTGAAGCAATTTGATTTGTCAGATGAACAAGAATATTGGAGTGCAGAGGGGGTTAATAATTTTGAAGAGGACAAAGTTAGAGTCGTTTTTAAAAAGACAACGACTTATCCTGAATTAAGTTTAGACGATTTTCCTCTGGATAATGCTTTAAAAATAGAATATGTCAATTTGCGACCTGACGAGGATTTAACTAATCTTGATTCGGATTATCTAAAAAATTTCAGGCAAATAGCGGATATATATTTACGGCAAACGGGTAAGGACGAAATTCTTGAAGCGGTTGCTTGCTTGGAAAAAGTGCCATTTGTTAAATTTGTAAGCGCCATAGTCGATTATATCAATCCGCCGATAAATGCAGGAACTCCCCAGATTGACGAATTTATATCAATAGAAAAGATATCAATGCAATTTGATGTGACAGAGAAGAAAGTATTTTGGACGGGAAGTATTGACAATGATTTTAAAGACGACAGAGTATACGTTATATTTAAAAGAACGTATACTTATCCCGAGCTTGAAATCGACGATTTTAACTTCCATAACGCTGTAAGCATAGATTATAAGAGCGTTAAACCTGTAACTGCCATTGAAAATTGCAGTATTGAATATCTGTTGTATCGATACAGACAAATTGCTTGTATTTACCTTAAAGATACAGGTAAGGATAAAGTGATAGAAGCAATAGAATATTTTCAGAAATTAGACTTTATAAAATGTGCGGAGCCGGATATAAATCAGTATCCTGATGACGATGGCAACGAATAAACTTATTTTATATAATGCGATAAAAGATAAAGTCTGAAAGATATAATATCCGAACTGTAAAAATAAAGGCAATCCGAGATATTTCGAATTGCCTTTTTCTATGTTTATAAAAGGGGGGTAAAAGAAAAAGCAAACAAAGTCAGGTTCGACTTTGTTTGCGTATGGTGGAAACTATAGGGCACGCGAGGAGCGCAGCGACGGCTTAGTGAGCTAGCGGAGCGGAGAAAGCGAACGTCACATTATTTCGGACTGCCGTATTATTTGACACAAAAGCGGCGTGCCTAAAAATAGGCAATAAAAAATAGAGGTCTTTTTGACCTCTATTTTATTGGCGTCCACTGGCAACGCCGCGATATGGTGGAAACTATAGGGCTCGAACCTATGACCCTCTGCTTGTAAGGCAGATGCTCTCCCAGCTGAGCTAAGCTTCCTTATTGCTTTATGATTTTAGCACAATGAATATGGCTTGTCAAACGATTTTTCTCAAATTTATTGACAGTATAGAATTTTTTTAATAAACTATAATCGAAAGTGAGGTGAATTATGATAAAGGCTTTTATTGGTTCGATAGTTGTATTTTTAGTAATAATCTTGATACTGATATGCGTAGGATATTGGTTTTTCGATGTGGCTACGCTTGACAAACTCGGCTATGCCGACACTCCTATAGGCGAGATAGAGCAGCCTGACGGCACCGTAGTAGAGATTACGCCGAGAGGACTGGGGATAGAGAGTATGACTTTCAAAGAATTGCTTGACTGGTTTAAGAGCAAAACGCAAAAAGAATAAAATCAATTTTGAAATAATATTTGAAATAATAAAGGACGCTGATGGCGTCCTTTAATTATTTATCGCACATTTGGCTGATTAAAGATTTTTACTGAGTAAGGGCAAAAACTTTTCAAACTTAAGTCCGTACCAGTGGGATTTGTCTTTTGAAGTTTCGAGTACTGCTTTTCCCGTAAAATCCAAAGCAAGCGTTACGGCTTGTGCTACGGTTTTACCCTGAGCAATCGCACCGGCAACGACAGAAGAAAACACATCTCCCGCACCATAGTATTTACCTGCTATTTTAGGTGTGGAGTACTTGCGGATTCTTTTTTGTTCCCCTACTATTACGCAAAGGCTGTCACCGTTGTCTATTCCCGTGATAGCAAAAGTATTTATTCCTGAAGAAAAGAGAGATTGGCACAGCGTGCGCAGAAAATCGTCGTCCGGTGTAGAAGTGTATTCTTTGCCCGCCAACATACACGCTTCGGTAAAATTGGGAAGACAAATGTAGCTTTCTTGGCACAGCTTAAGTACGGAATCGACATAATCGCTATGTATTCCGTCGTATAGTTTTCCGCTTTCAGCCATCGCAGGGTCGACTATTATTTTGGCGGAGGGGAAAAGTTTGAGTATTTCTAAGGTTTGCGATACTGTCGCACTTGTCCCGAGATAGCCCGTGTAAATCACGTCAAAGTCAGGATTATAGCATTTTATATGCTCGGCTGACTTTAGAAGGTTGTCAGATAAATCTACGAGGGTGTAGTCCTTGAATTCGCTTGTATGCGTAGAAAGCAATGCTACGGGCAATGCGACGGTTTCGTTGCCCATAGCCGAAAGTATGGGGAGCGCAACGGAAATCGAGCATTGTCCGAACGAGGAAAAGTCCTGAATTGTCATTACTTTTTTTTCTTGCATACTTTAATTCTTATCCTTTGTGTTATCTTCGGTATTATCCAGCGGATTATCGTCTGTATTTCCGACAAGAGCGTCGGTTTGCACTTTATCGTCTTTTGTAGTTTCATCTGCAGGGCAGTCTGTTGTTTGCCTGTTTTCGTCTGAGTTGTTGCCGAGATATACTTTTGTCAAAGGCTTTTTAAGATGAAGAGCAAAAAGCAAAAGTCCCGCAAAAATTGCGGATATCGTACCTTGCAATAAATTCCAGGGCAGATTGACGATACCTCCGCTCCATTTTCCTTCGGCGAGGAGAAGCCCTTCGGCAAGAAAATATACGCCTGCCATAACCAATCCGCCCAAAAGGTTGCCAAGCGTAGACAAAAAGGCTTCAAGCATTTCGCTCTTATGGAATTTTTTGCTGTATTTTACGGCGGCTTTGGCAATCAATCCGGCTATAAGACCTTCTAGTGCTTTGGCAATCATTGTGAAGGGGACATAGGCAAAATATCCCAATATAACGTCACCCAGTGCCGCTCCGATTGCTCCTGTTATTAATCCCGATACGGGGCCTAGTACAATTGCCGATACGAATATCGCAAGGTCTCCGAAGTTGTAATAGCCTCCGCCGGGGAGAGCTATGCTGACGAGAGTGAGGACCGTAGTCATTGCTACCGTAAGTGCGGTGAATACCACACGGCGAGTGTTTTGTTTCATAAATGCTCCTTTAAAAAATTATTAGCAAAATATAAGAGCATAAAAAAACTTCTTCCGAATGGAAGAAGTCGCATAATACAGTAGCCTTTACCGCTGGTGACCGCTGTGATATTATACTCTTTCCCATTCTGACTTTACAGGCGGTTACGGAATCTCACCGTATCGGCTGTTGGGGCTGTTGGACTTGTTCATTCTAAGATGACATTACCACCGGTCAGCTTTACGCTTGCCCAAAGATGTATTTTGCTTGACTATATTTTACCACTGCATAACTTCCCAGTCAAGCGGTAAGTGATTTTTTCTGACATTTAGGTGAATGCAATCTGTCTTTGTATTTCTTATTTTTGGCTCTTACGTCCTCTATGATTTTGTAATACACGTTGAATGCGACAAACTTTGCTCCTTTGGGGTTGAAGTGTACGAGGTCGGGAGAATAGAGGTCTTCGCGGTTTTTTGTCAACTCGTAGATATCGAGACAGGGTATTTTGTTTTCCGAAAGGACTTTGCGTTGAATGTCTACGATTTGAGAGAGAATATCGAGATTGATATCCAAAAGCTTTTTGTCCCAGAAAACCTGCGGGCAGGTCATAGCGATGATGCAGGGCTTATTGGAAAAACTTTTGAAGAAGTTAATAAGTCTTTTGTATTCTTTTTCGAAGGTTTTTGCGTCAGTCCAGTTGTGTTCTCTCGAATCGTTAGTGCCGAGCATAAATATTATGTAATCGGGACGGTAATCTTCTAGAAGATTGACTACGTCTTCTTTTGCCCAGTATTTGTCGCAGTAGGGATTGACGGTATGTCCCGCGAAACCCATATTAAGCACGTCGTAATCCTCTCCGAGTATTCTCTGAAGGCGAGAGGGGTAACAGTCGCGTTTTCGTTTTAAAAGAGTAGTGCCGTAGGTCAGACTGTCTCCTACGCAGGCAATTCTTATGCCTTTGAAATCATTTTTGGCTATCGGTAATTTTGCCATATTATCTCCCCAGCGTTTTATTAAGGATATTATAACACAAATCGTGCGTATTTTGTGATTTTTTAACAAAAAGTTAAAAAATAGTTTCAAAAGCGGATTTGCGGTTAGGCTGAATGCAAAATAAAACTCATTAACTTGACATTTTTTTAGCATTTGGATAATCTTATATTAAAGTATAATTATTAATCAATACTACAAATAAGTACTTGAATAAAATGCTATGCACCCATAGCCTAATTGGATAAAGCCTCACCCTCCGACGGTGAAATTATGTGTTCGAGTCACATTGGGTGCGCCAAAAAGCCCGTTTGGAGAAAACGGGCTTTTTTCTTGTACGATTTACGTGTTTAAAGTAGAAAGTACATAAATGCGCTATTGTAAAGGGCTTGAAATTATGATATAATAACAAAAAGGAGGCGTTTATGGAAGGCAAAGACATTATCGCAATTTGCATATTGGGAACAATGGGTATATTGCTTTATGCAATAGGCATACTTATGCTTTGCGGCAAAGGCGGTATACTTGTCGCAGGCTATCATTACGAGCCTAAGACAGAAAGAGCGAAAAAGTATCACAAGAAGGTAATGCAGATAATAGGCTTGTGGTACCTTGCATTGATAACAAGTTTGTTCGTCTTGATTGTATCGGCAATACTTTCGCAAAATGTCGTTGCTATAATCAGCGGCGTCCTTATGGGAATAATAATGATTGCCATGCTCGTACATCTCAACTGCAGTCCCAAAATGCTGGAACTCAGAAGAAAAGAACGCGACGATTACAGTGAGGACGTGCGGGTGCACGAGAGCGAAGACAATTACGAAGTGCACGAAAGTAAAGATAATTACGAGGTGCACGAGTCCGAGGATAAAATCGAATACCACAACTGTCCTACTGCCGAGGAAAGTATAAGGCAAGGCAGAGAGGAAATGTGCGGTACTAAAGAAGAGGGCGCAAGCAAAAACAAGTAAAAGATATAATAATACAAATAACGCATAAATTGTTACGGCGCGCAGGCTATTGAAATAAGTTGAAACAACGGGAAGTTTGTATCGGACGGATACGGCTTCCTTTTTGTTTGCGTTTGCTTGCAAGCAAAAGAGTAATATGATAAAATTATATCTATGAAAAAGAGAGTCGTAGTAGGAATGAGCGGAGGAGTTGACTCCTCGTTGTCGGCGTTGCTTCTCAAGGAGCAGGGCTTTGAAGTCATAGGACTTTTTATGCGCAATTGGCACGAAAAGGACGATAGCGGTTGTTGTACTGCTGACGAGGACTTTTATGACGTGCGCGCGGTGTGCAACGATATAGGTATACCTTATTACAGTGTGGATTTTGCCGACCAATACTACGAGAGAGTATTCAAACACTTTGTAGAGGAATACAAAAAAGGACGTACGCCCAATCCCGACGTGCTTTGCAACAAGGAGATAAAATTCGCTCCTTTCGTCGAGCAGGCTTTGTCTATGGGTGCGGATTATATCGCGACGGGACATTATTGCAACGTGCGTCACGACGAAGACGGACTTAACTATCTTTTAAAGGCAAAAGATTCCAAAAAGGACCAGACTTATTTTCTCAATCAGCTTTCGTCAAAACAGCTCGATAAAGTAATTTTCCCCGTGGGCAATCTTGATAAAAGCGAGGTCAGAGAACTTGCCGCAAAGTTCGGATTGTCAACGGCCGAGAAAAAAGACTCGACGGGTATATGCTTTATAGGCGAGAGAAACTTCCGCAAATTTCTGAGCGAATACATACCTATGAAAGAAGGAGATATAAAGACTCTCGACGGTAAGGTAGTCGGAAGACACAACGGTGTATTCTATTATACCGTGGGACAGCGTAAAGGGCTGGGAATAGGCGGAGGCGGCAATGGAGAAGCGTGGTTTGTCGTATCCAAAGACGTAGAGAAAAATATTCTTTACGTATCGCAGGGCGACCAGTCAATGATACATCACTCTAATCTTTTGTGTGAAAACTTCAACTTTATTACTAAGCAACCTGAGAAAAAAGAGTTTGAGTGCACGGTGAGAATAAGACACCGTCAGCCCGAGCAAAAGGCAGTGGCAAAACTCACGGGCGGCGGCGTGGAGATAAATTTCGAAAAGCCTCAGCGTGCCATAGCCGAGGGGCAGTATGCCGTTGTTTATGACGGCGAAGTGTGTCTGGGCGGTGGCGTCATCGACAAAAAGTGGTAGTTATGCTTCTCAAATAAGCGGTTCTGAGAGGAGTGAAAAACGGAAATAATACGGCTATTATATCCAATTGTTTTACAGAAGATTGCTGTACGTTTTAACAAGCTTTTAGCATAAATTTATTGAAAAATGCCTGCAATAGGGCTATTTTTGAGGAAAAAACGCAATATATTGTGTCATTTTCGATAGCGTAAAGTTATTATAAAATGTATTAAAAAAAGTTTTAGAAAAATTTGCAAAAAAGTGTTGACAACATAAAATTGATATGGTATGATATGTAGGCTGTCAGCGGAAAGGCAGGCAGTAAGCACCTTAAAAACTAAACAGAAGGTTGAAGTAGAGAAGGCGAATTTAAAGAAAATTAAATTTGTAAAAAACTATTTCAAACTAAGCAAAGTGTACAAATTAAAACACTAAATGCAAAGTCAATTGTTTGAAAGAGTTAGAGATTGAACTTAA
>CASERZ010000010.1 GCA_949290515.1 uncultured Christensenella sp. | reverse complement strand
TCCTCTGACAATACCGTTTTACGAAAAATGCGGCTTTGTCCGCTCTCATCGAATTGCAAATTTCTTTACCGACAATTACGACTGCCCAATTTATGAGTGTGGTGTTCAGTTAATAGATATGGTTTATTTGCAAAGGCACTTATAAATTCAAGTTTGTACATTGCTTTTTCTATCGTCGATTAAAGGGTGTGTTCGGCATAAAAAATGGAGCGTTGAAACTCCCTTTACGTTAAAGATTAAGTTATCTGTTTGACGTATAAAATTTGCCGCCCGCTTCGATTTTTCCGTTCGTAACGTTCGGTTTATTCAATGCACAGGCACGAAGCATTATTTTGTCGGGCAAAGGTTCGGTTTGCCTTTCGATATTTCCGTCCGTAAAGTTATCTTCTTTGCCAACGGCGATAATATCGAAACCTTTTTCGACGAGGAAAGCCGAGATAATTGCAGGCGCGCAAGTAATCCCGATACGAATACGGGTTCGTGTTCTGACTGCGGATATACAAAACAAACTTTTCAAGGTCGTTTTTGAAGAATGTTCGTAGCTCTTTGAGTTCGGCTTCTTTGGATAACAGCATACGGTATTTTTTATACGCTTGCAAGTCGGCAACCGTATGTTGTTTTTGGCATAGAAAAAGCCGAGCGATTGTTTTCGCCCGGCTGTTGTCGTAAGTATTCATAATTCTATTCTGATATCGAAATAATCGTCAGAAAAGAATAATACGAACCCCGAATTTGTCTCGGTGTTCGTATTATTCACTAATGGCGGAAGCGGAGGGATTCGTAAGGAGCGAAGCGACGGAATAGCGAGCTAGCGGAGTGGAAGATGCGAGCGTCACAAATTCGGTATCCCGAGGTGAAGAGAACGAGACAGTTGCCAAGAAGTAAAACAAAAAAAGGCGAGAGGTTTTCTCTCGTCTTTTTTGTTTGTATATAGGCAAACTGCCTTGATGTGGCGGAAGCGGAGGGATTCGAACCCCCGTGGGCTTGCACCCAAACGGTTTTCAAGACCGCCTCGTTATGACCACTTCGATACGCTTCCGTATTACCTCTTCCTCTTCCTCTTCCTCTTCTTCTTCGTCGAGGTCAGAAGTGTCTACGTCGTCGATATCGTAATTGAAGTCATCGTCCAAATCGTCGTCGGATTCTTCGATTTCTTCGTCTTCTTCCTCTTCTTCGTCGCTGAAGTCGCCTGCAGAGAAGTCGTCCTGGTCGTCGAAAGCGTCGTCATACATATCGAGTTTTTCACCCTCGTCGATTTCGTCAAAGGAGATTTCTTTGCTTTCCTCGTCCGCATCTTCTGCGTTGGAAGGTGCTTCTTCTCCTTCAAACATATCCGTCATATCGTCGTCCTGAGCCTTTTTAGCGCGGCACTCGGAGCACATCTTTTCGCCGTTTTCGAGATAGTTGACGTGGCAGTAAGGGCAAATCATTTCGTCTTCTTCGTCGTCCTCGAGAAGAGTGAAACCTTCTACTCCCATTTCCGCTTTGCAGACGTCGCAATACTCGTCTTCTTCTTTTATCCAGTTGAGTTCACATCTGGGGCACTTGATATATTTTCCCATAAACATCTCCTTATCTTGCAAAAAGAAAGTATATTCAATGTCTAGTATTATATGCATAAAAGTACAATTTGTAAATAGTTTTTGAGAAAAAAGTTTAAAAAATTTTAACGATTTTACGTTCTATATAAAAACGCGCGCGAATACAGAAGATTTTTTTCAAAAGAAATAGCGGATAAACAAAAGAAAAGGGATATACAGCATAAGGTTAAATATATGTAATATCGTTTTACACAAAAGCAAAAGGGCAAGACTTGTAGCCTTGCCCTTTTGCAATAATTCGATATGTGTAGTCGGACGGAATTACGCGCCCTCCATAATCATTTTGTCAGCAAGAAGTGCGATGAATTCGCCGTTGGTAGGTTTGTCGTTGGCGGTATAAATCTTAAGACCGAAGATATTGTTGATATTTTCTATTCTGCCTCTGTTCCACGCTACCTCGATGGCGTGTCTTATTGCGCGTTCGACCTTAGAGGGCGAGGTATTGAACTTTTCCGCGATAGAGGGGTAAAGCTTTTTGGTGATGCTGTTGATGATTTCGGGAGTATCTATAGCCATCTTGATAGCTTCTCTCAAAAACTGATAACCCTTTATATGTGCGGGAATACCTACCGATATAAAGATATTGGCGAGTTTTTCGTCGAGATTACGCTGGGAGCGTTTTATTGCTTGTCTTACGAATCTGTCGTCGGGGGTTTCGTCGGACTTTTTGGGATTTTCCGAGCCGAATTCTTTTACTCTGTCTTTTAGCATAAGCATATTAACGGGTTTGACGAGATAATAGCTTGCGCCGAGAGATACTGCCTTGTTGATAAAGTTTTCGCCCGTAAGCTGAGATACAACGATAAAGTTGGGGCGTTTGGGCATTTTCTTATAGTCGAGGTTGGCAAGTACGCCGAAACCGTCTACTTCGGGCATAACCAAATCGAGAATAACTACGTCGGGATTGTAACTTTCTATCTTATGTATAGCTTCGAGTCCGTCGTGAGCCGAACCGATAACTTCCACTTCTTCGTCGGTAAGGTAAGTTTGTTTGACGTTGTTGATAAAATCGTCGTTGTCGTCAACAACCAATAGTTTGATTTTCTTCATAGATTCCTCCGAAAAATTCTTAACATAATCATTTTATTATGTCGCAAATATTCTTTCAATGGCGAGTGTTGTCAAATAGTGTCGAATTAGTAAATATTTTGTAAAATCAATCGTAAAACTAATATTATTTATTGATAAAATTACTTTTCTAATCGTGAAAGATGTGGTAATATATTGTCAATGAGGATAAAATGATGGAAAAGCAAGAAAAAATGCAGATAAAAGATATTCTTAAAAATTTAAGGCTTGACGCCAAAGTATCGCAAAAGCAGTTGGCGGACGCGTTGGGGATAGGTCAGGCGACCGTATGTCAGTGGGAGAAGGGTACTTCAAAGCCTACTTGCGACGCGATAATCGCTTTGAGCGGGTATTACAACGTAAGTGCGGATTTTATCCTCGGCATAGACGACGAAGATATGGGAATGAGCAAAATGGAGGAGGCTTGTCTGGGACTTTTCAGCGGACTTCCCGACAATCAACAAGAGCTTATCGTCAGACTTATGCGTAATCTTCACGGGTTGCTTTGATTTTGCGACATAACGGTTGACAAAGCATACTGCTTTGGGATAATATTCTCTCGAAAGTTTTTGAGAGGAAGTTATGCAAGAATTTAAAGTTACGCTGATAATGGTGGGAATAATGTTGGCATACGCCGTACCGGGGTTTGTGCTGATTAAAGTCAAAGCCGTCAAGCCTGACAGTATTTCGGCGTTTTCCAAGCTGTTGATGTTTGTATGTCAACCCGTACTCACGCTATACTCTTTTAACAAAGCCGATTATTCAAAAGAGCTTTTAATCAATCTTCTGATATTCTTTGTTATCATAACAATCGTACAGCTTGTTTTTATAGGTATATTTTATCTTATCTTCCGCAAGAAAATGGAAGAGGTCAAATACCGTATCGTTACGATAGCGACTACGCTTTCCAACTGTTCGTTTTTGGGAGTGCCGCTTTTGGAAGCACTCTTTCCCGATTCTCCAAACGTAGCAGTGTATTCTATGATGTATTTTCTGTCAATGAGCCTTTTGGGCTGGACATTGGTTTCGGCAATAATTACGCGCGACAAAAAATATATCAGCATCAAAAAAATATTGCTCAATCCCGCCACCATATCCATAGCTTTTTCCTTGCCGTTTTTCTTCACGGGCTTCAAGATAAGCGCGGACAACGGCTATTTTTTGGGGCAAATCGAAAATATGATTTACATACTCAGCAAGATGACCACGCCTTTGTGTATGTTGGTTATGGGTATGCGTCTTGCGACCGTGCAATTTAAAAGCATATTTTCCAGTCCCTGGACTTATTTTTCAGTAGTAATCAATCAATTTGTTTTCCCCTTGGTAGTGCTGGGCATACTTACGCTTTTGCGCGTCGACGAGGAGCTTAAATGGTGTATGTACGTAATGTGCGCATGTCCCGTGGCATCCGTCGTGCAGAACTATGCCGAGATTTTGGGCGAAGGGCAGGACGTTGCGGCAAATACTGTGCTTTTGGGAACTATGTCGTCGATAGTGACGTTGCCCTTAATGGCTCTTATTATATAGGCGAGCGCGTATATCAGCACACAATAGCGATTTTGCGCGAGCAGTTGCGCTCAGTCACGTACGTATAGTACGCTCCGTTCGCGAACTCTCTTCAAAATCGCTATTCTGCACTAATCTCCGCGCTTGCACAAAGTAGGGAACATAGCGGCGCGCCATTTCCTTTTATCTGCGACGCTCCTACTCAGTCACGTACGGCAAGTACGCTCCTATCGTAGTCGGTCTTGAAAAAGAAAAAAATCACACCCTTCTCCAAGGTCGCACGAAGTGGGTAATTTGTAAAATTCCCATGCTTGCATGAGGCTATTTTTGTGCATATTTGACTTTTGTCAGTGGTAAGCCCGCTTCAGGAGACTGCGACACTTGCTGGCAAGTAAGTGCTTTTACGTATAACCTTTAAAACAGTCAGGGGGTATAAAATAAAGCGAGCATGGAAAATCCTTGCTCGCTTGCATTATATGCGATATTGTACTCTTCATTAATATCAGCGCATATTTGCCACGTCGTCAAGATTGACGCTAAATGATGAGGATAAAGTCTCCCTTGTATCGGATTTAGGGAATGACGCGTGAATGTCATCCAGAAAATCGAACATTATCTGCAAATCTTCTTGCGGGAAAGAACTCAATTCGTTACATAAAGTGTCGGCGTACAGAATAGTCCCTCGGCATTGTCCTTGTATTTTTTCGGCTTCGATTTCCACAAAGCGTTGAGGCTCAGCCTTATCGTAATAAGAGAAAGCGTCACCGGAACGAGAATCGTCTGGATAAACAATAGGTGCGCGGAGAAGAGAATAACCGAAATGCTCGTCGTCTGTGTAATATGTTTTCAAATCATACCAAAATGTAAGCGTATCTCCTACATCTTCCACCGAAATTAGGATTGATGCATAAATTACTTTTTTGCCGTCTTCTTGTTTCGTGCCGAGAAAACGGATTTTAGTAGGGAAAAATTCTTTAAAACATTGTGCGTATTCGCCGCCTGTAAAAACATAGGCAGGTGCGATGTCGTAATCAAAGCAAGCTGTTCCGTGTTGTAGCAAAGCGTCGAGTAAAGCGATAGAAAATGCTGCCCACATAGAACTTCTTGAGGTTTCGTAAGTCGGATTAAATGCGGACTTGTTTTTGTCAAGCATTGCGTATAAATCTTCCAAATCGGTTGAATTTGACGAACTTGAGACGGCAGTGAGCGATTTGGAAGTTGTGGCTATGCTGTTTTCCTTCAGACAGGCATTGCGCATTGCCGTAAGCCTTTCGATTGCAATGTCTACTTGTTGTTGCGGGGTAAGATTTTCAGTCGTAATCTGAGGTTCGGTATTGCCGTCGCAAGCGACAAAAAGAAAGGACGATGCCGATAATAGAAAAACAAACAGTAGAATAAAGTATAGCGGAGTTTTTTTCATAATCCCTCCTTGATGTATAGAATTTTCCGTAATATTAATGAACGGTATTAAATTTATTGTAAAATACACCTAACAAATTGTCAACAAAATCCACTAACAATTTGTTAGTAAACGTATATTCCGACTTCATAATTGTATAATACAAGTATGAAACAGAAGAAAGATAATGCAACCGAAGACGTTACCGAGAAGAAATTTGCCGAACGTCTGTTGGAGCTACGAAAGGAAAAAGGATGGACGCAAGCCAAGGTTGCGCAATTTCTTGGAGTCAGCGCAATCAGCTATTTGCATTATGAAAAAGGTCAGCGGATTCCTTCTCTCGGTATTATCGTAAAAATCGCTCAACTGTACGACGTAAGTACGGATTATTTGTTTGGGATTGCAGCGTATTAGCAAACAATTCAATCATAATTTAGCAAGTCATTAATTTGATAAGGAAGTATTATTTATCGCAAAACAATATGCTTATACGCAATCGTGCTCGATTTTATAAGAGCGCGATTTTTATTTTCGCGGCTTGTAGTACGAGAGCAAAAAAAAGCGCGTTTTTATCAATGTTGCCTGCTAATTTATACAATTTAAGCCTTATGTAAATTGTATAAATTACTCTTATATTAGTATATATTTAGATTTATATATAGAAAAACACGGCTTGCAAAGCGCAAACCGTGCTATTTTTTTGAGCAAATGTAATCTTTATATTTGGTTTCACAAATATATATCAGCATAAAGCGTATCAGACACGCTTATGCAAAATTCTGTCTTTATCTGTGATTTTTCGCAGCACTCTGCAAGGGTTGCCTACGGCTATAACGCCCTCGGGTATATCTCTCGTGACTACGCTGCCGCTTCCTATAACAGAGCCTTTGCCTATGGTAACTCCGCCGTTGACTACGACGTTGCTTGCGAGCCATACGTCGTCGCATATCGTGATAGGTTTTGCGTATTCGAGGTCATAATAGCCGTCGGGGAATTGCTGTACCGCTCTTTCTTCGGCAAGAAGGGGGTGCACGGGAGTAGCGATGGTTACGTTGGGACCGAACATCACGTTGTCGCCGATATTGACGGGACATACGTCGAGAATAATGCAGTTGTAATTAGCGAAAAAGTTTTCGCCGAGCGAAGTATTACAGCCGTAATCGAATCTCACGCCTCTTTCGAAGTGAAAAAACTTTTTGTGACTTTTCAGAACGCCGTCAAGGATAGCACATCTTTTTTCCTCTTCGTTTTCGTCGGTACGGTCGAAG
This sequence comes from uncultured Christensenella sp., assembly GCA_949290515.1. Classification (GTDB taxonomy): domain Bacteria; phylum Bacillota; class Clostridia; order Christensenellales; family UBA3700; genus RACS-045. Next base: position 89,500 of record CASERZ010000010.1, on the reverse strand, counting down.
TCGCGACACGCTTGTCTTACTTTTTCTCTCAATGCGGTCAGCTCGGAGTCGGTAGGGTTGTAGAGCATACCCGCAATCATTTTTTCTCTTTCCGTCATAAAACTCCTTTTGCCTTTGTCGGCTAAGACAATTCTAACAATAATTGAGCGTTAAGTCAATCGCGGAGGGCAAAATTGAAGAAAAGTTCCTTATAATTTACGGGGGATATATATAACTATCCGCTCAGAATTAGGCTTAGAGAAATAGGGCTTGACAAAGTTATGTTTTGGTGCTATAATCGATTGAGGATACAAAAGTATCTTGAGTGCTGCTTAGGTATGCCCCGTTGCAATACTTAGAGCGGCTTTTTTAATGCCGTCAAGGAGAGAAAAATGAACACAGACGTATTGATTATAGGCGCAGGACCCGCGGGTATATTTACCGCGCTGGAGCTTATCAAGAAAAACAGCGGAAAGAAAATCGCGATAGTAGAAAAAGGAGCAGCCATAGAAAAGCGCGCTTGTCCCAAACACAGGACGGGACATTGTATGAATTGCAAGAATTGCGCGATTACGACGGGCTTTTCGGGAGCGGGAGCTTTCTCGGACGGAAAACTGTCTTTGAGCAGTGACGTAGGCGGAGATTTGCCCGACCTTATCGGACACGACCTTGCGCAAAAGACTATAGAGTATGCCGACAGCATATATCTCGAATTCGGCGCGGATACCAAAATAGAGGGTATAGCCGAGCCTGACAAGATAAAGGAAATTCGCAAGAAAGCAATCAGAGCGGGTCTTAAACTCGTGGATTGCCCTATACGTCATCTGGGTACGGAAAAGGCACAACAGATATACTTCTCGATTGAAAAATATCTTTTGGAGCACGGTGTGGAAATTATGTTCAACACAGAGTGTACCGACCTCGTTATAGAAGACAACGTATGCAAGGGCGCGACCATAAAAGTAAAAAATAACGTCGAAACGGTATATGCGGACAAGGTAATCGTGGCTACGGGCAGAAGAGGCGCGGACTGGCTGGAGACTACTTGTAGAAATCACAATATCGACCATCAGCCCGGCACCGTAGATATCGGAGTGAGAGTCGAGGTAAGAAACGAAGTTATGGAAGAGGTCAACAAGGTGCTCTACGAGTCCAAGCTCATAGGCTATCCCAACCCTTTCAAAAACAAAGTGCGCACATTCTGTCAGAATCCCGGCGGATTTGTAGCACAGGAGAATTACGACAACAATCTCGCAGTGGTCAACGGACATTCTTACAAGGATAAGAAGTCGTCCAATACCAACCTTGCGATTTTGGTATCGCACAACTTCCGCGAGCCTTTCAATCAGCCTATCGAATACGCAAAGAAGGTCGGCGAGCTGACCAATATGCTAGGTGCGGGACACATTATGGTACAGCGTTACGGCGATATACTTGACGGCAAGCGCACCTGGCAAAAGGAACTTCAGCAGTCCAACGTAAAACCCACTCTTACAGACGCGATTGCAGGAGATATCACATCGGCAATGCCTTACAGAGCGATGACGTGTATACTCAACTTTATTCAGCAGGTGGATATGGTAGTACCGGGATTCGCAAGCCCCGAAACTCTGCTTTATTCTCCCGAACTCAAATTTTACAGCAACAAGATTAAGATGGACGAGCACTTCAATACGAGCGTGAAAAATCTGCATTGTCTGGGCGACTCGACGGGTTGGACGAGAGGTCTTATGATGGCGTCGGTAATGGGCGTATTGATGGCAAGAGAAATCGTAGGCGCGGAAAGATAACATCTAGCAGTAAAAGAGCTGATTATCCGTATGCATATAGCATTAGGTATGCCGCGAAAAGCAATAAATAACGATATCGATACAAAAACGGACTGCAATCGCTTGCAGTCCGTTTTCGGTATAAGGGGAAAAGAAAAAGTATTAGGTATTGTCGTTGAGTTTGAGCATTACGCCGCCTTGCGCCGCCTGACAGACGGGACATATCTGAAAAGCTTCCTTAGAACAAGCTTCGTAACCGCATTCGGGGCACTTCCATTTTACGACTTCCTGTTTTTTGTAGAGAGTACCGCTCTTCATCTGGTTATACAAATCGGCAAAGAGCATCTTGTGGCAATTCTCTATTTTTGCAAGATTGTCGAAAAGTCCCGCAATGTCCTTGAAACCTTCGTCCATAGCCGTCTTGGCAAATTCGGGATATATTTTTGTAGCTTCGAAACCTTCGTCTTCTGCCGCAAGACGCAGATTTTCCGTCAAATCCCATTTTTCCTTGAAAGGATAACCCGAACAGATTTTAATATCCGCAATGCAATTTTCGTCAGCCGACTGAATAAAGCTGTACAAAAGTCTTGCGTGCGTAAATTCCTGATAAGCGACCTTGTCGATAATATCGGCAAGTGCCTTGTAGCCCTCTTTTCTTGCGCCGTACTCCACAAATTCGTAACGTGTACGTGCCTGACATTCTCCCGCAAAAGCTGCTGCGAGATTTAGATAAGTTTTGCTGTCTTTAAGTTTCATATCTTTACCTCCGCTTAGAATGTTGTCCTAGGAGAGAGGATTTTATTCATCGGGGGAAAAAGTTTTGCAATAAATTTTTTCGTTTATGTAAAATACGTTGTTGTCGAGAGCTGTTTTGCCGTAAGGTTTGAGTGCGAGAGCTTTTGAAGTGTAAAACAACGCTTTGTCTATGTCGCCCAGCATATAGTTGTTGTATCCGAGTTGCACGTAGGGTATGTACCCCGACATATCGCTGTTGACGAAAGAAAAAAGACTGCCTTCTTCTGCGGTCAATGCGGCAAGGTAGTAGTAATTGCTCAAGCCGTACTTTTTTTGTTTTTGAAGCACGTATCCTATCTGGCACAGTACGGTCGGAGTTGGTCTTGTATAGGCAAGGGCGCGGAGAATTTCCGACAAAGCTTCGTCGCAGCGGTTTTTGTCGAGAAGAATATTGGACGAGTTGACAAAACTCTGAACGAGGTCGGGGAGGAACGTATCCTTTCGTTTACGGTATTCTGCATATACGGCGAGAGCCTGCGCGGGCATATTGTTTTGGTACAGTTCGTTGGCATAATAGTACAAGTCGCGCGTGGAAAGAATACTTCCCTCACAGAGCGACTGCTGATATATAAGAAGGTTGCGCATAGGCGAAGAGGGCTTTGTCTTGCGGTGCTCGACGGCAATATTTTCGAAAATAATTTTTCCTTGAGGACAAATTGCTTCGTGCACTTTGCCTTCGAAGAAGTAACCTTTTCGGTTTTTAAAAATTCTCTCTCTGTAATAGTTGAATACGGGGCGGTCTGCTTCGTCAAAAGCCGTGACGTAAGGGCACATCACGAAATCCTCGTCACACAGTTTTTGTTTAAGAGAATTGAATTTTTGCGCGTTTTCGGGAGTAACGACGTCGTCGGCGTCAAGCCATATAATATAATCTCCCGTAGCTTTAGACAAAGAGAAATTTCGCGCGCTGGAAAAATCTCTGAACGGCGCGGAATACACTTTGTCGGTAAAAGCTTTTGCGATAGCTATTGTATCGTCCGAGCTTCCCGTATCGACTACTATTATTTCGTCGCAAAACACCCTTGCGCAGGAGAGCGCACGATCAAGCACTTCCTCTTCGTTTTTTACTATCATACACAGACTCAGCTTCATAATTACCTCTTCATTATCTTATTCGCAAAAGGCGCGCATTGACAAAGACAACTCAATCTCGAAAGCAAAATCGCATACTATGTATTAAAGGCAAAAGCCGATAAAACATAAATAAATACAGAGAGAAAAAGGAACAAGAGTATGAATTTTAATTTTTATCCTAACGGAAATCATATATGCAACGCTTGTTGCGGCAATTGTCGCAATCTCGTATACGGGGCGGGATGTTGTCCCAAAACCGTTTACGTAAGCGGACCGAGGGGAGCAACAGGTGCCACGGGCGCGACCGGGGCAACGGGCCCTGCCGGTGCGGGCGGCGCGACGGGAGCGAGCGTAACGCTCAGCATAGGAACTACTACGACTTCTCAGCCGGGGTCATTCGCGACAGTTACCGACAGCGGAACGCCTACTGCTCACGTATTCGACTTTGTCATCCCCAGAGGCTTTGACGGAGAAGACGGACTTGACGGTGCGACAGGGGCTACGGGTGCCACGGGCGCAACCGGCGTAACCGAAGCTACCGGCGTGACGGGAGCAACGGGGTGCACGGGGGCGACAGGTTGTACAGGTCCAACGGGGTGCAAGGGAGAGGACGGCAAGTCTATAGACAGCGAACTCTTTGCCGTCAGAAGCAGTCAGCCAAAGAGCTACGATGAAGGGGAAAGCGTGCTTTTGGACAATACCGTCTTTGATAAAGGCGAATGCGTAAAACAAGACAAAGAGGGCAATATTTCCGTTGCCAAAAGCGGGCTGTATCAGCTTGCGTTCAATGCGTCGGGTAACAACCTTTGTTCGGGCGGCAAAAGCGGACTGGGACTTTACGTCAACGGCAAATGCGTCAACGGCGCGAGAGCGTTTTTCGACGGCACCGACGAAGATGCGGGACTAGCGCATACGCTCATACTTGAGCTTAAGGAAAACGACGTGCTTAAACTCGTCAATCTCATAAAGGGTACCACGGCGCAAGCGGCTTTGACTATGCTGAGGATTGCCGATTCTGAGTAGGCTTATAAGATATTCGGTCGACTTAAGAAAAAATCCGTCAATACATTGTAAATACTCTCAAGATTGTGCTAAAATATTAAAAGAGGTATTTATGAGCGTAAAAGAAGTATTGCAAAACAGCGAATTTTTCTCTTGTCTTACCGAAGAGGAAAGACAGCTTATGATTTCCACGTCGCGGCAAGTAACCTTTAAGAAAGGGGAAAACGTACACCGCTCCGAAGAAAAGTGTCTCGGAGTGATATACATCACAAAGGGACAATTGAGGACGTATATAGTTTCGGAAGACGGAAGAGAGGTTACGCTTTACAGGCTTTACGGAGGAGACGTATGCATACTTTCGGCTTCGTGCGTGCTCGACGCGATATCGTTTGACGTCTATATTGACGCGGAAGAGGATACCGAGGGCGTGGTAATCAGCGCGCAGACGTTCAAGAAAATAAAATCTCAAAACGTATGTCTTGAAAACTTCGCTTACAAACTCGCTACCGTGAGATTTTCCGACGTAATGTGGGCAATGCAGCAGATACTGTTTATGGGTGCGGACAAGCGTCTTGCTATTTTTCTCAACGACGAGCTTGCCAAGACGGGCAGCGACACCGTAAAACTCACTCACGAACAGATAGCAAAATATATGGGTACGGCGAGAGAAGTAGTTACGCGTATGCTAAAGTATTTTCAGACGGAAGGCATAGTAGAACTCAAGCGCGGAGAGCTGAGAGTAACCGATAAATCGAAACTCAAAAAGATAATAGCGGGTAAATAATGCGCGCGGAGTTAAGGTTTAATTCTGCGATATGCAATTACGTCAACGACAAAACAAGCCGATTGCCTTGAGGGCAGTCGGCTTTAAAAATGCTGTTAAATGCTTTTTCGTCCATTATTTATACAATTTAAGACTTGGGTAAATTGTATAAATAACTTATATTACTATATATTTAGTATTATATTTAAACCTGTTCGGGGTACTTTGAAGTCATAATCGTTGCGTACAGGTTATATCCTCCGCTCAGGTTGTATACGTCATAGCCGTACTGCGAGAGAATACGCGCCGCAACGTAGCCGCGTTGTCCTACGTGACAAGTGAGATATACGGGCTTTGACTTGTCAAGCAAATTCATATTAGCCCTTAATTCGTCAACGGGAATGTTTACGAAACCGCGGATATGTCCTCTGTCGTATTCGTACTTCGTGCGGGTGTCTAGAAGGGTTACGTCCTTTCTGTCTAGAAGGCTGTCTATATCTTCGCAGTAGAAGTTTTTGACTTTGCCCGTAAGCAGGTTTTCAATCGTGTATCCCACCATATTTACGGGGTCTTTTGCCGAGCCGTAGGGCGGAGCGTAACACAATTCGAGATTTGTCAAATCGTACGCCGTCATACCCGCTCTTATCGCGGTTGCCATTACGTCGCAGCGTTTGTCTACTCCTTCTCCTCCTACGATTTGCACGCCGAGTATTTTTCCGTCTGTCTTATCGAAGACGGTCTTCACGGACATATATTCGGGATGAGGATAGTACGTCGCGTGGCTGGGCGAAAAGGTATGACTTACGCCGTAATTCAGCCCGCGTCTTTTTGCCTGATTTTCGCTCAGTCCCGTATATGCGGCAGTAAGCCCGAATATTTTTACTATCGCAGAGCCTTGAGTGCCCTTGTACTCAGACGGTATGCCCGCGATATTGTCGGCGGCGATTCTGCCTTGTTTGTTAGCGGGTCCCGCAAGCGGCACGTGAGAGGGGGACGAAGTGATAAAATCGTAACTCTCTACTGCGTCTCCCACAGCAAAGATATCGGGGTCGCTGGTGCGCATATTTTTATCGGTTTTTATTGCGCCTTTTTCGTTGACTTCTAGTCCTGCGTCGACTGCGATTTTACTGTCCGGCGTAACTCCAAGAGCAAGTATAATCATATCCGTCATTACGCTTTTTCCGCTAGACAGGATTACTTCGAGACAATCTTTTTTCTTTATTATTTTCTCGGGTACGTTGTTGAAGAGAAGTTTTACGCCGTTGGCTCTCAGTTCGTTGTGTATAAAACACGACGCGTCGTAGTCCATATGCGACATAACTCTGTCCGATCTTGTTGCGACGGTAACCTCCACACCCGCTTTGACGAGATTTTCAGTCATTTCCATACCGATAAAACCTCCTCCGACTACGAGAGCGGTACGGGGCTTAGCCTGTTCGGTAAATTCTTTAATTTTGTACGTGTCGGGTATGTTTCTGAGAGTAAATATACGCTCGTCGTCTATTCCCTCGACGGCGGGCAGGGCGGGAGAGGCTCCCGTGGATATAATCAGCTTGTCGTAACTTTCCTCGTAAGTCGTTTCTTTTATAAGGTCAGATACCGTTACGGTTTTGCGTTCGCGGTTGATTGCCGTAACCTCGTTGAATACGCGCACGTCGACGTTAAAACGCGCTCTGAAACTATCGGGCGTCTGAAGCGTGAGAGAAGATTTTCTTTTTATTTCTCCGCCGATATAATACGGCAAACCGCAGTTGGCGAAAGAGACGTATTCTCCCTTTTCCAATACCGTTATTTGCGCAAATTCGTCAAGTCTTCTCAGCCTTGCCGCCGCGGTCGCGCCTCCCGCGACGCCGCCTATGATAACGATTTTCTTGTTTTTCATACTGACTCCTTTGAGTATATAAAAATTTTCGGATATTTTTTCTTAATTTTGCTTATCATATTGATTTTGTGTCCGAATAGCTATATAATATTAAGCAGAGAGGTGAATATGGACGCTGCTATCAAAAAAAAGAAAATAATGCTTGCCGTTTCTATCATATTGACGATAGGATTTCCGGTAGGCATAGTAATGACCGTTCTTTGCGCTATAAACAAAATCTGGATATTGATGGCTTTGGGAATAGTGCTTATCGTGGCCGGATTTTACGTCGCGCCTATTTGCTGGACCCGAATCGGAGGGTACAGCAGGACGATAACTCTTCTGAGAGCGATAGAGGAGCAGAATCTCTATACTGTGGCGGAATTGTCCACATATATGTCGACCAACGAAAAAACCACCGTCGCGCTTATTCAGTCCGCGATAAGAGCGGGATATCTCAATAAGTATCTCTTTGTCGACAATCAGCGTCTTGAATTGATTACCGCCAGAAAGCAGGAGTTGCATCACTTTTCGTTCAAGTGCGCCAATTGCGGTGCGAACGTGTATGCCGAGGCACAGGCACCTACCGCGCAATGTCAGTACTGCGGAAAGGTCTACTCCGAGTCGGACAAGGTTTTCCGCGACGCGCTCAAAAATAAATAATTTATCGCGCTATAAGCAAATGCACGGCGGTTGTCCCGCCGTGTTTTTTTGGTTTCGGGCTGATTACTCCTCGAGCATAGCGAGAATTTTTGCTTTAGGTTGCACGCCCACGGATTGAGCGACAATCTTCTTGTCCTTGATTACGGTCAGCATAGGTATGCTCGATACGCCGAATGCGCTTGCGAGTTCCATTTCGTTGTCCACGTTGACCTTACATACTTTTATATCTTCGCGCTCGTCTGCTATCTCGTCCACGGTAGGGGACAACATTCTGCAGGGGCCGCACCAGTTTGCCCAAAAATCAATGAGGACGGGTTTGTCGCTGTTGAGAACTTCCTCGTCGAAGTTTTCTTTAGTAAGTTTAATTATTGCCATATCAGATACTCCTTTATTGTTTTCACTGTCATTATATACATTATTTCCAAATTTTTCCGTAACTAAATCACATTTGTATAATACACCTTATATACTGTAGCTTGCAAGAGAGATGAGCACAAACTTAAAGTCCGGTATTGCAAAAACCTGCATAATTTGGTATATTGTATTTGACGGAGGTCAATATGATTCGCAAATACACTGAAAAAGACAGAGAACAAACGCTTGTTATGATGAAGGAGTTTTATTCTTCTGAAGCTGTAGAGCATCCTATACCCGAGAAAAATATGATAGCCACTCTCGACGAGGCGCAAAAGGGTAGCCCCTATCTGGATTTGTATATTCTGGAATGCGGAAAGGAGTGTGCGGGTTACGCTCTCACGGCTTACACATTCAGCAACGAAGCGGGCGGAAAAGTAGTTTGGATAGAGGAGATATACGTTTCGGCACGTTTCAGAGGCAAGGGACTGGGCGGAGAATTCTTGCGTTTTGTAAAAAAACAGTACGGAGATTTTGCCCGAATCCGACTAGAGGTCGAAGAAAGCAACGACGGCGCTGTAAGACTGTACTGCCGCGAGGGTTTCAGACCTTTGGAATATACGCAATACGTCATCGACAAATAAAATTTATGTACGATTTGCATAAATTGTGAACGATTAACATAAATAAACTCTTGAAAAATCTATAAGTATTTGTTAGAATATAACTGTACACAAACATAAGCCGATTTTCGGCAAGGAGGTAAAAATTATGCATTGTGACAATTGTGGCAGCGAAGTAGACGAGAAGGACGTTTACTGCGGCAACTGCGGACACAGAATAGAAAAACAAACCGAGGTTATCGACCATACTCACGATACCGACGAGTTTATAGACGTTACTCCCGACAGGAGCGAAGAGGACGTATTCACGTCGGCAAACGCAAGTGCCAACGGTACCGACAATACTTCCGCGAGCAGCAATCAGAGCGGCGGATATAACCAAAACGGCACATACAACGGTGCGGGACGCACTACCACGCCCCCTCCCGTATACAAACCCAAGCTTGCCAATTCGAGCGCGACCGTATCGCTGGTATGCGGTATATTGTCCTTGTTGGGTGTATTTACGCTTATTACGGCTATCATAGGTCTCACCTCTTCCAAGAAGGCAATGCAGCTTATATCGACGGGAGAATACGACGGCGAAAGCTTTGCAAAAGCAGGTAAGATTTGTTCTACGATAGGTCTCATATTCGGTATTTTGCAAATTATCTGGTTCGTGTTGTACATAGGTTTAATGGTAGTCGCTATTCTTGCCGAATAACCGCAGTCAAAAAATGAAATACTCTTCCCCGACGGGAAGGGTATTTTTTGTTTTATGAACAAAACCGATTGATGCTTTGATTTATTCAACAAACGGCTAAATATCGCTTATTGATACGGGGCGCGTACTGTGATAAAATATAATCAGTAATCGATACGGGGAAATAAGATGAGAATTGTTATAATAGCGGTTTTGATAATTTTGTTGACGGCGGTTTTTGTATTTTCGTGTGCCTGCGACAAAATAGATTTAAAGCATTATTCTCCCGCGCCTGTTGCGTTTGAGTTTGAGCCGGACGACAGTATAGCTTTTTGTACTCTTCAAAACGCGCCTGCCGACAATCCCGACAGGGGCTTTCGAGGAGAGACTTATATCACTCTCGGCAGGGACGAGGCGTACCCCGGCAGCGGCGAGCCTTATATGCAAAAACTCGAAGAACAGTTGACCCGTCACGGCGAGCAGGACATTACGGTACTTCAGGTTTACGTCTATCTTATCGAATACTACGACAAGGAAATTCCTCAGTCGGCATTTATACAGCTTAAGGAATATTTGGAGTACATAAAAAGCAAGGACGTAAAGATACTTTTGCGCTTTGCGTACGAAACGAATCAAGGACAGAAAAACGGACCTACAACAAGCAGAATCGAAAGCCACTGCAAGCAGATAAAAGTCTTTTTTGAGCAAAACGAAGCACTATTTTACGACGTAGTATACGCTATGCAGATGGGTATGATAGGACTTTGGGGAGAGGGACACGGAAGCGTGCATAAACACAGCGTAAAACGCGTCGCAGCCGCTGTAGCGGATATGGTGCCCGAGGGCGTGCCTATTATGGTGCGTACGCCCCAAATGCTTACGCAAGTACCCGACGAGCTCGAGTACAGATTTTCCGTACACGACGATTTTCTCGTAGGCTACGACCACGAGTGGGGTATGATGGACTGGGAAGACGAACAATATACTCTCCTTCTCAATAAGTGTAAACATACCGTGACAGACGGTGAATTGCCGTGGGGAAGAGCGGGGGACGAAATTGATATATTAGGGGTAGTGAAGCAGTGCGTCGGTTACGGACTCACCACGCTTTCTATCGAGCATAATTATAACGAGGACGAAGGACAAAAATACGCTCTCGAGCAAGCCAAAGAAGTTTTCCTCGACGAGGACTGTATGCGGCAAAAAAATCTTCCTTTCAATCCCGCTTTACTAGAGGGCGGCAAAATCAGTGCGTTCGATTATCTCAAATACCATCTGGGATATCAGCTTGTAGCGTCAGACTTGAAAATCACGGACGGAAAAGCAAGTTTTATGCTCACCAACTACGGATTTGCCAGTCCTTATTATTGCGATATGAAAATTTACGTTGACGGCAAAGAGGTTACTCCCGACGAGCCTTTCAAGGCGGGAGATTTGATGCAGTTTTGTCAAAAGTCGTATTCTTTTGAATACGAAGGCGGGCAAATAAGCGTAAAACTTTTCAACAAGCACGACAACGGCTGTATAAGACTTTTCAACGACGTGCCTTTCGAGGACGGAAAAAATGTGATTTACGGGGGTTGAAAAAACTTTCCGTGTATAATATAATCAAAATGCGGAGGCTAAATGCGTTGACGCAAAAACTCAATGGGGGGCAATTATGAACATTATTCCTAGACCGCTTCATTACGTGATAAAGGAACACGCAATCAAGTTGGGTAAATCAACAAAAATCACCGGTGATTTTGCAGACACTGTCAAGTTTGCCAAAGAATTTTTCGCTTCTTTCGAGGGCGGAAAAGGTACTTCTGTTAAATTCGTCAAAGACGAATACGTGGCAGAAGAGGGCTACGTAATCTCGACAGACAAATCGGAAGAAAGCGTTACCGTAAGCGCAAGCACCGAGGCGGGAGCTTATTACGCGCTTATGACGATTGAGCAATCGGCTTACAAAGACGGACAATTTCATTGTACGGATTTTCAGGATAAACCCCGTTATAAGCACAGAGGTTTTATGCTCGACTGTGCAAGACACTTCTGGACGGTGGAAAAAATCAAAGAAATTCTCGAGATAATGTCGCGTCTTAAAATGAACGTTTTTCACTGGCATCTTACCGATGACCAGGGCTGGAGAGCAGAAATAAAAAAATATCCTTTGCTTACGCAAAAAGGTTCGGTGAGAAAAAGCACGCCTTTGTCTTTGAAGGGCTACTTGAGAGGTAAAGAGCCCAGAGACAATACTCCTTACGGAGAAGGCTGTTTTTATACGCAGGAGCAAATGCGCGATATCGTAGCGTTTGCAAAAGAAAGACATATAGAGATAATTCCCGAGATAGATATGCCCGGTCATATGGTAGCCGCAATCGCGTGCTATCCTCATCTTTCGTGCAGAGGAGAGGAGACAGAAGTTTCCGTACGTTGGGGAGTTATGGACAATATCTTGTGCTGCGGAAAAGAGGAAGTTTATTCTTTTGCTAAAGACATAATCGACGAATTGTGCGAAATTTTCCCCGGCAAGTACTTCCATATAGGCGGAGACGAGGTGCCCAAAGCGCGTTGGCAGAAATGCCCGCTTTGTCAGGCAAAAATCAAAGAAGAGAATCTCAAGGACGTCAATGCTTTGCAGGGATATTTTAACAACGTTATAGCCGAATATCTCAAGTCAAAAGGCAAGGCAATGATAGGCTGGAACGAGATTCTCGACGCTCACGACATTATGGACAAGGATATCATAGCGCAGTGGTGGACGCGCCGCAAGGGCGATAAAAACGAGTTTGCGTGGATGGAAAAAGGCGGAAAAATCGTCATATCTATGGTCAATTACGTCTATATGGACCATCCTTACAACGTACGCCCCTTGTCCAAGACCTATTCTCTTACGGCAGAGAAGCTGGGAGTAATGAACGAGAATAACGTAGTGGGTATGGAAATACCTCAGTGGACTGAGTATATCAGAGAGGTCGACAAACTCGATATGCTTACAATGGCACGTCTTACGGCTTTTTCCGAGGTATGCTGGACGCCTGCCGAAAAGCGTAACTATAACGACTTCGAGCAAAGACTCGAAGCTTCGAGAGAATATCTCGACGGCATCAAGTGCCGTATTTGTCCTCAGGCAATTTACAGCGGCAAGACACACCCCCGTCTAAAGTTTACGTGCGCGTCGAAATGGAATTTGTGGCGAGTATATCCCGACTACGAATTCGACGAAATGAAAAAGATGCTTGTTCACAAAGATTCGGAGAAATAAAGGATTTAAAGCATAAATTCTCAAATAATTCAAGGCTTTTGCAGCCGCTTCTGACAAAGAAGCGGCTGTATTTTTAAAAGCTTAAATTTTAATGAAAATTCCGTTGCCGAAAACCGTTAAAGCCGCTTGTGCCTTATAGCGTGCCTTATAAGTTATTAATATTTACGTATTTAATGTTGATATTTGCAAATCATAATGCTATAATATTATAAATTAAAATTTTTTACGGAGTAAGACCAAGGATATGAATATAAAGTTCTCTCCTCCCGATATAACTCAGGAAGAAATAGACGAAGTAACAGATACGCTCAGGTCGGGATGGATAACTACCGGACCTAAAACCAAACTATTCGAAAAACAGATAGCCCGGTATTGCCATACCGCAAAAGCCGTATGTCTCAATTCCGCTACCGCAGGACTAGAGCTTATTCTCCGTTTTTTGGGTATAGGCGAGGGGGACGAGGTAATTACCAGCGCATATACTTACACGGCTTCGGCAAGCGTAATCGAGCACGTAGGCGCGAAGATTGTACTCGTCGACGTAGATAAAGAGGATTTTTACATCAGCGCGGCAAACGTAGCCAAGGCTGTTAACGACAGGACGAAAGCAATTATCGGCGTGGATATAGCGGGCGTAATAGCCGATTATGACGCATTGTATAAAATCGCCGAGGATAACAAAGGTATTTTCAAAGCGGAAAATCCCGTGCAGAAACGTATAGGCAGAATAGCCGTAATAGCTGATGCTGCACATTCTTTCGGCGCGGTAAGAGAAGGTAAAGTTTCGGGTGAGATAGCCGATTTTACCTCTTTTTCCTTCCACGCCGTCAAAAATCTTACGACGGCTGAGGGCGGTGCCGTAACGTGGAAAAGTATTGAGGGAATATCCGACGAAGACATATATACTCAATTTATGCTTATGTCGCTTCACGGGCAGTCCAAGGACGCGCTTTCAAAAATGAAAATCGGCGCGTGGGAATACGATATAAAGACGCTCGGTTACAAGTGCAATATGACGGATATTATGTCGGCTATAGGAATAGTTCAGCTGAGGAGATACCCCTCTCTTCTGGCAAGGAGAAAAGAGATTATCGAGAAGTACGACAAGGCGTTTGCAGGTACGGCAATAACGCCCGTAAAGCATTACGGAAAAGACTTCGCGGGAAGCGGACATCTCTATATCACCAGAGTAGACGGCATTGACGAGAAACAACGCAACGCGATAATTACCCGCCTTGCGGAAAAAGGCATAGCGTCCAACGTGCATTATAAGCCACTTCCTATGTTTACGGGATACAAGGCGATAGGTTTTGACATTAAGGACTATCCCTGCGCTTACGATATGTACCGCAACGAGATAACGCTTCCTTTGCATACGCTTCTCACAGACGAGGAAGTAGATTATATTATAGACAGCTACAAGGAGGCAGTCCGTGTATAGATTTTCCAAGAGATGTTTCGATATATTCTTTTCGTTGTTGGGAATACTTTTCTTGCTGTTGCTGTTTTTGTTCGTTGCGATAGCAATCAAGTGTTCCTCAAAAGGCCCCGTACTTTTCAAACAGGAGAGAGTGGGCAAAAACGGCAAAACGTTCAAGATATGGAAATTCCGTTCGATGGTAGTCGACGCAGAGGCAAAGGGCAGACAGATAACTACCGACGGCGACAGCAGAATTACCAAGGTAGGCAAGTTTATCCGCAAGACAAAGATAGACGAATTGCCTCAGTTGTTCAACGTGCTTTCGGGCAAGATGAGTTTTGTAGGTCCCCGTCCCGAGGTACCCAGATACGTAGAGCTTTACACCGAGGAACAGCGTAAGGTACTCACGGTAAAGCCCGGCATAACCGATTTGGCGTCAATCGAGTACCGCAACGAAAACGATTTGCTCAAAGAAGCTGAAGACCCTGACAGAAAATATATCGAAGAAATAATGCCCGCCAAGCTCGAACTCAATCTCAAGTATATTGAGAAAGCAGGATTTTTCTACGATATCGGGCTGATATTCAAGACAGTTTTCAAAGTAATCAAGGAGTGATATGGAAGAGAAGACGATAAGAGTATCGCTGTGTGTAATAGCGCTGAACGAAGAAGAAAATATCACCAGACTTCTCGATAATATCAGGGCGCAGGATTACGACCATTCCGAGACAGAAATAGTATTGGTAGACAGCGGCTCTAAAGATAAAACCAAAGAAATAATGACCGCTTTTGCCCAAGAAGAGAACGGCTTTGCCAACGTGCTTGTGCTCGACAATCCCAAAAGGATACAGGCAAGCGGTTGGAACGTCGCAATCACAAACTCTACGGGCGAACTCATTATAAGAGTCGACGCTCATGCTATAATCCCTGCAAATTTCGTGAGCGAAAACGTGGCTTGCATAGATTCGGGCGAAGACGTTTGCGGCGGTCGCAGAGTCAATGTAATCAACGGAGATTCCAAGGCGAAAAAAGTTTTGCTCATGGCTGAAAATTCCATGTTCGGCAGCGGCGTGGCGACATATCGGAATTCCGATAAAAAACAGTATGTCAAGACTGTAGCTCATGCTTGCTATAAGCGTGAAGTATTTGAAAAAGTCGGCTTATTCAACGAGAGCCTTTTAAGATCTGAAGACAACGAGATGCACTATCGCATACGTCAAAGCGGCTACAAAATTTGTATGTCCGACAGGATATATTCAGAATATCAGACGAGAGCGACTCTCAAAGGTATGCTCAAACAGAAATGGGGCAACGGCAAGTGGATAGGAATTACTTCCGTCAGAAAAACTCCTTCGATTTTTTCGCTGTATCACTTTGTACCCTGTATATTTGCCTTGGCAGCAGTAGTGTGTCTTATTTTGTTCGGAATATCGTTTATACCGCAAGTGTCTTGGTGGTTGTGTTTGCCTTTTGTGTGCGGAGTAGGTCTGTATCTGTTAATAGACTTATTGCTTACACTCAAGAGTTGCAAGGATTACAAAGAAGGGATCGGGTTGTTGTGTTTGCCGTTTTTGTTTCCGATGTTGCATTTTGCATACGGCTTGGGAACATTGTGGGGATTGACAATTGCGCCTTTCGTAAAAGTCGACAAGCAGGCGGCAACAATGGAAAAAGATAACGAAGATTTACAAAACGCTCAAGAAGACAATAAATAAAAGCAAGTGAAGTGAGAGAATACAAGAGGTGTATGAGAAAAATAGAAGTGCCTGAAATGAAAAAACGTTTGGTCGAAATGGTTGGCTATCTGGACAAGCTGTGCGATGAAAACGGACTCACGCTGTTTATGTCGGGCGGTACGCTTTCTGCGCAAAGATCGCAGACAAAGAAGACTAAAGCAAAGGAAGAAATATGAAAGTATCGATTGTAGTACCCGTGTACAACACGTCAAAATATCTCGAAGAGTGTGTAAACAGCATTCTCTCTCAAAGCTACGAAGATACAGAGATAGTGCTTGTGGATGACGGCAGCACCGATAACAGCGGAGAACTTTGCGATGCGTTGGCAGAAAGGGACGCCCGTATCAGAAGTTGTCACAAGCCTAACGGAGGGTTGAGCAGCGCAAGAAATTACGGAATTGACCATTCAGAGGGCGAGTGTATAGCTTTTGTAGATTCGGACGACGTGATAGACCGAGACATGATAGAAGTTTTGGCGGAAAATATGCAGAGTAACCAAGCCGATATGTCGGGAATGGAGTATCTCGAGTTTTTTGATAAGTTGCCCGAAGTCAACAGGAAAAATAAGACAAAGCGCATAACAAAAAATCTTCAGGGGTATATGCTTCAAAACAATCGCCTGTATTGTTCGGTGAGGTATCTCTACAAAAGAGATTTGCTTGAAAATATCCGTTTTGACGAAAGTATAAAACTGGGTGAAGATCAGGATTTTATATTCAGGTATTCAGAGAATGTCAAAGTGCTTGTAACAAGCGATTACAACGGCTATTTTTACAGGCAAAACGCACTTTCTTTGTCGGGCGGACAACTTAAAGAAAATCATTTGTTCGATTTGCAAAACAGATTGAATATAGTAGCAAAAGCCGATGATAAAAACAAAAAAGCAGCTTATGCGCATTATCTCAAAGGTCTTTTGGCGTTCTGGTGCAAAGGTATAATATACGGAGTTGTCGGTGAAAACGATTATGTCGCAAAATATGCGGACATGCTCAAAAAAGAAAAGTGGAAGATACTCTTTTCTAAATATATAGAACTCAAATATAAAATGGTTGCGTCAACTCTCTTGCTCGGCAAGAAAAACGCTATCAAAATAATCAAAAAATATCTGGGCAGATTATGGAAAAAATAAGGATACTCATAAGCGGAATAGGTAAAGGCAGAGGGGGAGTTGCTAGCGTTGTAATGAACACTCTCAAATATCTCGATCGTGAAAAATTCGATGCGGTAGTTTTGCTGACATACGATTCTGCGGTTGAAGAAGATATACAGGCAATAGGATATTCCATTGTAAAGATAACGCCTTTCGGCAAGGATAAACGTCAATATGCCGCTCAACTCGAAGCTCTTTTGCAAAAAGAAAAATTCGATTACGTATGGATAAACAATACAAGCAAGGTTGACGTAGCGATTTTTAGAATTGCCAAAAAGTACGGCGTACGAACCATTGCGCACTCGCACGGCGAATGTGTCGAGGGAAGTTTCCTGCGCAAGCTGACTTTCAGAATAATCGAGATGTTCACGACGAGAACGTTCTATAAAAATCTCGATATAGCATTGGCTTGTTCGGAAAGTTCAGCTGCATATTTTTACAGTAAAAAATACAGAAAGAATCATACCGTCAACGTGTTGAGAAATTCTATCGATACCGAGCGTTTTGCTTATAACGAAAAAATTCGAGAGGAATTGCGAGAGCAAATAGGAGCAAAAGAGGGAGACATTCTTTTGACGGCGGTGGGAAGAATAACGGAAGTGAAAAATCCGTTGTTTATGATAGACGTATTGGCTCTTTTGCCCGAGCAATACAAAATAGTATATGTCGGAAAGGGAGAATTGCAGGACGCAATAGCAGAAAAAGCCGAGACATCCGACATCAAAGACAGAGTGATTTTTTTGGGAATGAGAAGCGACGTGCCTCAACTTCTCAATGCAATGGACGTATTCGTTTTGCCGTCTTTTCACGAGGGATTTCCCGTTTCGGCGATAGAGGCGCAGGCAAACGGGTTGCCTTGCGTTATATCGTCCAAAGTTACGTCGGAATGCGTGTTGACTGATATATGTTTTAGAGAAGACCTTGATGCGGCTGTATGGGCGGAGCGAATTTTGCAGCTGCCGAAAAACGACAGAAAAGAATACGCAGAGACGATAAAAGAAAAGGGTTTTGATAACCGTTCGTATGTAGAAAAATTTCAGGAGATAATTCTGAGAGACAGAAGTAATGCTTAAGAAGAATTTTTTATACGAAATAAACAACAGAATAAATGTTGCCGATATTTTCGTAGGAATATCACTGTTTTTGGAAGTGATATTCTGTATCATACAAGCTTTTTCTCTAAACGAAACGACAAACGTTTTGCTGTTTATCAATGTATATATTCTCTTCTTTGCAATAGTTTGTTATTTTATCATCGTAGGCATAAACAAGCATTTCCTTGTATTTGCGTTTTTCTTTTGTTTCTTTATATTTTTGTTGGGACAAAAGATTTTCAAATATATGGAAACGGGCGGTTACGATGAGTTTTTGACGTTTAGTTTTCTCAAGCTCGACGCAAGCAAGTATTTTGTATTTACACGCCTGATGTACGGAGCGCTGATAAGCGTATTTATCGGATACAGGATCTCTTTCAGAAAGTATTTTAAGCGTCGTAACAACGAAATCATAAAAAACATATATACAGATTCGCAACAGCTGAAACAATTCGAAACTTCGAGAAAAGTTCTTATGGTATTGTTGATTATCTGTTTTTTGTGTTCGCTTTACATGCAGACCAAGATCGTTGCGGTCAAGTCCGATATGTCTTATACAGAGGGATACCTTGTCAACGTTGACGTCAATCCCGTTATCAAGATAGGCAACTTCCTGTTTATAGGTTTTGTATTTTTATATCTCTGCTGTCGTCCTAAACTGTCGCAGGTGTTCGTTGTATTGTTAATGTTTTTGATAGTCGAGGGCGGACTTCAGGTTCTGATAGGAAGAAGAGCTTTGGTGGCAAAAGCCTTGCTGTTTATAGTTTGGTACGTAATCATGTGCTGCCGCTATGACAGAAAGAAAATGCCATATACTTATTTTATTTTCCTGGGGCTTTTTGCTGTATTGGTAATGGTAGTATTCTGGTTCATCGAACAGGCAAGATCGGATTCCAACGATTCGTTCAGCCTTTTCGGAGCTCTTAAAGATTTCATGGTTTCCACAGGCGGTTCGGATTCGGTTATTGCCAACACGATCGACAAACAAGACGCTTTCCCCAAGAGCGGAATAGTATATTTGCTTTATCCGTTGAAACAAGCGCTATTCAACAATGTATTGGTACAACAGATAAAATCTGTTTTGTTCGGAATAAGTACGCCGGATTTGGCGCAAGGACTGGAATACGTTCAAGCCAACGATTCTTTCTCGCATTGGATATCCTATCTTGTTAATCCGGAATTGTACGTCAACGGTTACGGAATGGGCACGTCGTTTATTGCCGAACTTTACATTGCTTTTGGCGTAATCGGCGTAGTGATAGGCGGTTTGCTTCTCGGCAAAGCTATCGCATATATGTCTGCCGTCAACATAAACGGTATGAGTATAGAGAAGAATGCGATAATACTCTATTTGGCATACAATCTGTTTACTTTGCCTCGCAGCGGCTTGTTTGATACCGCAACGAACATATTGTATTTTATATGCGCGGTATTGATTTTTAGAGTGATAGGATTCATACTCGGTTTCAGAGGAGTTAAGATATGGGAGACTACAAACAGCTCACAAAAAATACAATAGTATTTGCAATAGGTTCGTTCAGCGTAAAAGCCATACAGTTTTTCCTGATGCCGTTGATAACTTTGTCAATGACAACGGAGGATTACGGTACGGCAGAGTCTCTCATGAGCTTGACGGAACTTATCATACCTTTGCTTACATTGGGTCTTCAGGATGCTGTTTTCAGATTTACCATGAGAAAAGACGTAAATTCAAAAAGCGTGCTGTCAAATACTATGGGTATATTGACGCTAGGTTTTATTATGGTGCTTGCAGGCTCGTTGCTTGCGGCTATAAAAGTTGACTTCAAACTCTGCATACTTTTTGCTTTTCTTTATATGTGCGTTGCGCTATCCAACGTTTGGGGACAGTTTGTCAGAGGTACAGGCAAGGTCATAACTTTTGCCATAAGCGGTATTACTCAGGCGCTTATGCTTGCTGCAAGCAATGCGATATTTGTCTATTGGCTGAAATGGGGCGCTTACGGATATCTTCTTTCGTTGATAGCGGCATATATGTCATCTCTGTTGATACTTTTCTTCGTAGGCGGAGTATTCAAAAATATCAATCCCAAAACTTTGGACAAGCAATTATTCAAAGAGATGGTTCAATACGCTTTGCCTTTGATGCCTAATTCACTGTGCTGGTGGTTTATTCAAGTCGTCAACAGATATATAATAATTTATTTTTGCGGAAGCGGAGATTCGGGACTTTATGTAGCGTCATCAAAAATAGCTACGCTTATCAATATTTTCGGAACTATCTTCCTTCAGGCGTGGACGATTTCTACCGTCAAGTCGATAGACGATAAGGATAAGTCAGAATTCAATTCAAGCATATTCAAGTATTACGGAGCATTCCTTCATATAGCAGCGACGTGTTTGTTGATGATATTGCCCTTTGTTTCCAAATTTCTCTTGCAAGGAGAATTTGCGGATTCGTGGAGATATTCGTCAATGGCGATATTTACCGCAATCATAAGTTGTTATTGTTCGTTTTTCGGGGCGTATTATGGTGCGGCGATGAGAACGAAAATGGTGTTTGTATCGACATTGGCGGGAGCACTTACAAATTCAATAATGTGCCTGATACTTGTGTACTTTATGGGAATTAAAGGCGCACTTATCGCAAGCCTTGCAGGATATCTGATTATGACAACTATAAGAATAGTCGATACGCAAAAATATTCGCATTTGCGTGCCAACTGGGTTAAAGAAATAATTTTGCTTTTGCTGATAGCTTTCCAGGCGGTATTTATTCTCGAAAGCGAAAGAATAAAATCCAACTGGGTTTATTACGGCGTACAAGCAGTTATAATTTTAGTGGTATTGATATTCCATGCAAAAGACGTGGTTACGTTGTGTAAACAAGTGATAGCCATTTTGAAGAGTCTTAAAAGAAAAACGGTAGCAACTGCACAAGAAGGCGTGCAGTCCGCACAAGACAGTACAGATAACGAAAATACAATCGATATGTCAATGCAAGACGTGCAAAACAGTGAAGATAAGGAAATCGTTTCCGAGCAGGATATGTCGAACGATCAAGAAAAAAAACAAAGCGAGGAGGAGACAAAATAATGAACGATGCAGTGTTGTTAAAGCAAAAGTTGTTGGAAATGGCAAAAGTATTTCACAAATTTTGTCAGGAAAACGACATAAAATATTATATGCTTGGCGGAACTATGCTGGGCGCAATAAGGCACAAGGGCTTTATTCCTTGGGATGACGATATAGATTTCGGCGTGCCCAGAAAAGATTACGACAGGATGCTGACTTTAAGAGATAAGCTTCCCGATGGATATACTTTCAACGTTCCGTCTGACGGAAAACATTTCAAATACGGTTTTTGTAAAATGTATGACGAAAATACCACGTATGTCGAATCGGGACAGGATACATTGTTTGTAGGGGGAGTATTCATTGACGTATTTCCTCTTGATGAAATCGGAGACGACTTGCAAAAGGCAAACAAATTGTCGAAAAAAATCCACACGAAAAAAAGAATTATATCGGGTATCTATCAAAAAGGCGGCAGGACAACATTCTTAAAGACAGTCGTTGCAAGATGTTTGCAGATTTTACCTGAAAGTCCTAAATGGTTTGATATGCCTTATAACGTAATTAAAAAGTTTAAGGGTAAGTCTTCGTTGTATTGGATAAACGTATATGGTGCCGCGCAACCTTTGCCGGCAAAATGTTTTGGCGAGCCCAAACTTTACGATTTTGAGGATACGCAATTTTACGGGGTTGAAGATTACGATACCTATTTGAAGTTGTCGTTCGGTGATTATATGCAATTGCCGCCCGAGGAAGAAAGGAAAGGACATTCAATCTGTTACGTGGATTATAATAACCCTTATAAAAAATTTGATAAAACCAATTTTAATAAGGATTCATTGAAAAAGGAGTAAGTATGCAAGCGTTAATGTTAGCTGCCGGAATGGGCAAAAGATTGGGAAAATACACCAACAACAATACAAAATGTATGGTAGAAGTAGCGGGCAAGAAACTTATTGACCGCGCGATAGAAGCCGTTGAGGAAGCGGGTATAAACAAAATGATTCTCGTAGTAGGTTATGAAGGACAGAATCTTATAGACTATATAAAATCTAATTATGCGGGTTCGCAGATGCAATTCGAGTTTATCTATAACAAGGATTATGCTACCAGCAACAACATATATTCGTTTTATCTTGCGAAGGATTACGTTGTAAAAGACGATACCGTTTTGCTTGAATCTGACCTTATATACGACAAAAGTCTTATCAAAAAAATGATGGCGGTAAAACATAAAAATCTTGTTGCCGTAGCGCGATATAAGAGTTGGATGGACGGTACGGTGGTAACTTGCGATGACGAAGGACATATTACACAATTTATTGACAAAGCGGATATGAACTTTGAACTAATTGGCGATTACTATAAAACTGTCAACGTCTATAAACTCAGCAAACAATTCTGCAAAAACGTATATATACCTTTTCTTGAAGCATATATGAAAGCTTACGGGCTTAACAGTTATTACGAAACCACTCTTAAAGTTGTTGCGCATTTATCTAAAACTCAGCTGAATGCATACGAGATAGGGGATATGCCCTGGTACGAGATTGACGACGCTCAGGACCTAGATATAGCAAACGCTATGTTCAGTAAGGGCAAAGCCAAATACGATTTGTTGATATCAAAATTCGGAGGATACTGGAGATACGACAGTATGATGGATTTTTGTTATCTTGTCAATCCTTATTTCCCTACTAAAGAATTCACTGCAAAAATGCAAAGAGAATTCCCTGTTTTGTTGGGGGCTTATCCTTCCGGATTGAATATGCAGAATATGAATGCAGAGAGGATTTTCGGAGTTGACCAGGACAATATTCTTGTAGGTAACGGGGCTTCCGAACTTATAAACGCTTTGGGACTGGTTACAAAGGGTAAGATAGCCGTTGGCGTGCCTACTTTCAACGAATATGTGCGCTGTTTCAGAAATAGCGAAATAGTTTACGTAGATAATTCAAAATGGAATTACGGCTTAAATCTTCAGGCTTACAAGGATATCTGCAACGAGGTAGATATGCTTTGCGTAGTTACTCCTGACAACCCCAGCGGAGCGATGCTGACAAAAGAGCAAGCTCTCGATTTGGCGGAATATGCGGCAAAGACAAATACCGTATTGCTTTTGGACGAGTCTTTTGCGGATTTTGCCGAGCCCGATAAAAAATATACGCTTATGGATAATGCAATATTGCAAAAGTATCCTAATCTTATTGTGGTCAAAAGTATAGGAAAATCTTTTGGCGTTGCAGGGTTAAGACTGGGTGTTGTAGCAAGTGCCGATAAAAAACTTTTGTCGGAGATGAGAAAGTATATGCAGATATGGAACATCAACAGTTTTGCAGAGTATTATCTGCAGACTTACAATCTGTTTGCAAAGGATTATGCAAGTGCGTGTGAGAAAATTGCCGTCGAGCGAAACCGTATGATAAAAGAAATCAACAAGATGGAAAATATAGAGGCTTATCCTTCGCAAGCGAACTATATAATGGTCAATCTCGGCGACTATTCGTCTTACGATTTTTGTGTGGAGGCTCTCGATAAATATAATATTCTGCTCAAAGATTTATCCTCAAAGAACTATTTTAACGGTAAAAACTTCATACGAGTTGCGGTCAAGGATACAAAGGAAAACAATGCTTTTTTAAAAGCTATAAAAAATATTCTTGTTGCTAAGGAGGGGGTATGAGATATATAAGTAACGGCGAAATAGAAAAGCTAGGCATATCGTCGAATGATATGCTCGAATGGGCGGGAGATATGATTAAGCATAAATCTGAGTGCGTGTTGCCCGCAAAGATATCTATGAAGCAAGAAGGGCATATTTTTTATAACGTTATGCCGTGCATCTTGCCTAAGCAAAAACTTGCGGGGGTAAAACTGGTCAACAGATATCCTATGCGCGACCCCAGTCTGAAAAGCAATCTTATGCTGTATGACTTAGACAGCGGAGATATAAAAGCCGTTATGGACGCCGATTTTATAACAAAGTGGCGCACGGCGGCAGTTGCTGTTCATTCACTTAAACTTTTTGCTAAATCAGATTACAAGACAGTAGCGTTTATAGGTTTGGGGGAAATAGGTAAAGCTACGCTCAAAGTCTTTTTCGATACAATCGACAGAGATATGACAATAAGAATATTCAATTATAAAAACAGAGCGGACGAAATTATCGGAGAATATTATGTCAACAATCAAAAGCATAATATCAAATGGGAGAAGTATGACGATTATTTACAAATGGTAAAAGGTTGTGATGTAATCGTCTCTTCGATTACCTATGCAGAAAAAGATTTTGCAGATGAAAGCGTCTATGAAAAAGGTTGTCTTCTCATACCCGTGCATACATTGGGATTTCAGGGTTGCGATTTGACTTTTGACAAGATATTCGGCGATGATAAGGGACATATTGAAGGGTTTAAATACTTTGACCGGTTCAAAAGTTTTGCTGAAGTCGCTGACGTGGTAAACGGAAAGTGCAGTGGCAGAGAAAACGACGAAGAACGCATTATTGCCTACAACATAGGCATAGCCTTGCACGATATATATTATGCCGGCAAGATTTGTTCTCTCATAGAGACAAAATAAGCGGCGGTCTAATATAAATAGATATTGTAAGTTTCAAGCAAGCGATTTAGAAATCGAAATAAACTTAAACTTTACTGTCGCTGTGTCAGGTGCAGTATTGTGATATTCGTCAAGTGAATTTACTATTTTTAGTTATAATATAAAAATGGTATTGACAATTGTTATGACGTATGTTATAGTGTAACTACGCAATATATATTGTGTAGCTATTGTTAAATTCAGGAGGGAATTATGAAAAGTAAAGTAGTAGCAGGTGTACTCGGTATCTTGTTGGGCGGCTGGGGCGCACACAAGTTCTATCTCGGCAAGATTGGTTCCGGTATCTTGTATATTTTGTTCTGTTGGACAGGTATACCCAGCATCGTTGGTCTTATCGAAGGTATTATGTATCTGGTAGCCGATGACAAAACATTCAACGCTAAGTATTGCAAGGCAGCTGCAGAGCAAGCTCCTATGCAGAACGCTGAACAGCCTCAGGTTGATGAGCAGACCAAGGGTCAGGAATAATTATCATTGATTCAAAACAAACGAGAGCAGTCCTTTTGCGGCTGCTCTATTTTTTGCTTATTGCAATTATGGTTAAAACGCACAGAGCGTTTTAATGTAAAATTATATGGACAAAACGGCAAAATATGGACAAAAAAGCATAGTTCTTGGAAGCGGCGTAAAGCTGCTTTTTTGATTTTTTCATACTATTATGGCAAAAAAGTGGCAAAATATAGCAAAAAAAGGTATATTTTTAAAATTAAGCCCTAAATTATTTTTATATCCGTTTCGGGGCAAAAAAATGGAATTTAATATTGACTTTGACTAAGGCAAATAGTATAATGAATATGTATTTTGGATTATTACGTACACGGGGGAAAGTAAATGATAGTTACCAATAAGCAATTGCTTTCTACAGCAAAGCGCAAGGGATATGCCGTACCTGCTTTCAACGTCGACAATCTCGAAAGCGTTTTGGGCGTGCTAAACGCATTGAATTCCACAGGAAAACCGCTTATAATACAGACTATTCCTCGCACTCTCAAGTACGGCGGTATACCTACTTATGCCGCATTGACGCGCGCGCTTTACAAGGGCGGGGCTGACTTGTCCATACATCTTGACCACGGCGGCGATATCGAAACAGTCAAAGCTTGCATAGACGCAGGCTATACTTCGGTAATGATAGACGGCTCTATGCTCGATTTTGACAAAAACGTAAGCCTTACAAAACAAGTCGTAGAACTTGCGCGCAAAAGCGGAGTAAGCGTTGAGGCGGAGCTGGGTACGATAGGCGGCAAGGAAGAAACCGAGGGGCAGATAAAATATACCGAAGTGTCCGAAGCCGTAGAATTTGTAAAGCTTACAGGTGTTGATTCCCTCGCGATAGGAGTAGGCACCGCGCACGGCGTATATAAAGGAACGCCTTACATTGCGGTAGACAGAATAAAGGAAATAGCCGACGAAGTAGATATTCCTCTTGTGCTTCACGGCGCGAGCGGACTTAGCGACGAGGTTATACGCGCGTGTATCGACGCAGGCATCAACAAGATTAATTTTGCTACGCACCTAAGACAGGCGTTTACCGAGGGGTTGAAAAAAGGTCTTGCAGATAAGGTTGCGACTTACGACCCCAAGACATATTTGCCTTTTGCAATCAAGGCCGTACAGGAAGTTGCCGAAAGGATAATCAATCTCTGCGAGCCTAACGCGTAAAAAGTCAATATTCGTGCGTACACGCGGGCGGGTAAGGGTAAGCCTTTATTTATACAATTTAAGCCTTATGTAAATTGTATAAATAATATTTAATATAATTTATATATAGTATAACAGCAAAAATCAATGCAGAGCTAATGCAAAAAAACTTTTGCCGACGTTATACCTTATAAACATAAAGTCGTAGATGTCGGTGTTAAAGTCGGCAGGAGATATCATCCGAGCGGACTTAACCCGGATAAATAAATCAATAAATAAGACACTGTAGCCCGATAAGGGAAAATATTTGAGGTGAAAAATGCAATACGTTACCTTTGAAAACAACAGAAAACTCGATTTGATAGCCGTTGGCAGAATTGCCATTGACTTCAATCCTCTCGATTACTTCAAGCCTTTGTCCGAGAGTAAGGAATACCGTAAGTATCTCGGCGGTTCGCCCGCTAACGTTGCGGTAGGTCTTGCCAGACTCGGCAAGAAAGTCGGTTTTATCGGCAAGGTATCTGACGACCAGTTCGGCGATTACGTTACCAAATTCTTTGCCGACGAGGGTATCGACTTATCTCACGTCACGAGAGCGAAAAACGGTGAAAAACTCGGTTTGACTTTTACGGAGATTCTTTCTCCCACGGAGAGCAGTATATTGATGTACCGCGACGGTATAGCTGACCTTATGCTCAGTCCCGACGACGTGGACGAAGAGTACGTGGCAAGCGCAAAGGCACTTTTGATATCCGGTACAGCACTTGCTCAAAGTCCCTCGAGAGAGGCTTGTCTCAAGGCTATGCAGCTTGCCGAAAAGAATAATACGAGAATAATTTTCGATATAGACTACAGACCTTATAATTGGAAGAGCAAAGACGAAATCGCGGTATATTATACTGCGGTTGCCGAGCACGCGGATATTATTATGGGTTCGAGAGAAGAATACGACCTTACGCAGGCTATTTTCGCGCCTCAGATGAACGACGAACAGACTGCAAAATACTGGTTTTCCAAGCGTGCGAAAATCGTCATTATCAAGCACGGCAAGAAGGGCAGCACCGCACATACCTTCGACGGACAGAAATACAATATCAAGCCTTTCCCCGTTACGGCGTTCAAGTCGTTCGGCGGCGGAGACGGTTACGGCTCGGCATTCCTCTACGGATTGTTTGACGGCAAGGAGATTATGGACTCTCTCGAACTCGGCTCTGCTTCGGCGTCTATGCTCGTATCGGCGCACGGCTGCTCGGAGTTTATGCCTACGGTGGAAGAACTCGAAAAGTTTATCGCTGACGAGAAAAGACAATTCGGCGATATGATTGCAAGAGGCTGAGCAAGTAAGCGTAGATAAATACTCTTTGCATTAAATTAATACGGAATTATCCGCGCGGCGGCGCGGAGTCAGGAGGCGGATATATGGCATTCAATTATCCCAAATTCAACAAGCAGGGCGTCAAAACCCTGACCAAAATGGACGGCAAAAACAAAGATATGCTTATGGATATTCTCGTCGTAAAGATTGCGGCGGGCAAAAGCGTAAGCTACAGCGAAAAGGACAAGGAAATGTGCGTACTTCTTACCGAGGGCGGCGTGGAAATGAGTTGCGGCGACCTTATCGGCAATGGAGAGAGAAGCGGAGTATTCGACGATTTGCCTGTATGTATGCACGTATGCAAGGGAAACACGCTGACGGTTAAGGCTTTCAAGGACAGCGAAATAATCTATCTCGCTACGACCAACGACAGAGTTTTCCCTGCAAAATTCTATGATAAAAAGGACGTTATTCGCAGCGTGTCCTGCGAGGGATTGTGGGAGAATACCGCAGTCAGAGACGTCAATACGATATTCGATTATTCCAACGCGCCCTATTCCAACCTCGTAGTAGGCGAGGTGCTTGCAAGGCAGGGCAGATGGTGGAGTTATCTTCCTCATTCGCATCCTCAACCCGAGGTGTATTATTACAAAATGCCCACGCCCGAGGCTTTCGGCGCGTGCTTTATAGGCGAGATGGAACCTCATACGATTGTGGACGGCAGCGTAGGTTGTTTCCCCGGCGGAAAGACGCACGTACAGGTTACCGCACCGGGATACCCTATGTACTGCTGTTGGATGATAAGACATCTCGACGGTAATCCTTGGGATAAAACGAGAATAGTAGACCCCAGATACGAATACTGGGAGAAATAATCAGAAGGAGCAATTTATGATAAAGACGGAAAGAATGAGCGTTGGCGAGGCAATCGTCAGATTTTTGGATAATCAATACGTAGAATTCGACGGCAAGGAAGAGAAGTTTGTCGAAGGCGTATTCACTATATTCGGACACGGCTGCGTACTCGGCGTAGGCGAAGCTTTGTCTATGGGTAAACATTCTCTGAAGGTGTATCAGGGCAAAAACGAGCAGGGTATGGCGCAGGCGGCTACCGCTTACGCAAAGCAAAACAACAGACGCAAGATTATGCCTTGCGTATCTTCTATAGGTCCCGGCTCTGCAAATATGGTTACGGCGGCAGGAACGGCTACGGCAAACAACATACCTCTTCTGTTGCTGTGCGGCGACACGTTTGCGACCAGACAGCCCGACCCCGTACTTCAGCAGATAGAGCATACTTACAATCCGATGATTACCACCAACGACGCATACAAGGCGGTTACGAGATATTTTGACAGAATCAACCGTCCCGAGCAGGTTATGAGCGCGCTCATCAACGCGATGAGAGTTTTGCTCGACCCCGCGCATACGGGAGCGGTTGCGCTTGCGCTTCCTCAGGACGTACAGGGCGAGTGCTACGATTATCCCGCAGACTTTTTCAAAAAGAGGGTCAACAGAATCACACGTCCCGTACCCGTTGAAGAAGAACTCAACGACCTTGCGGATATTATAAAGGCAAGCAAGAAACCTTTGCTTATCGTAGGCGGCGGCGTCAAGTACAGCGAGGCTGGCGAGAGCGTAGCGGCTTTTTGCGAAAAGCACAATATACCTTTCTGCGAAACGCAGGCAGGCAAGACGGCAATCAAGTCATCTCACGCGCTCAACGTCGGCGGTCTCGGCGTAACGGGCAACAGCAGTGCAAATACGCTTGCGAAAGCGTGCGATCTGATTATAGCCGTAGGCACGAGATTTACGGATTTTACGACGGCTTCCAAATCGCTTTATGCGGATAAAAAGGTAGTGACTTTGAATATGTCTTCTTTCCACGCGGGCAAGCTTGACGCTGTAAAGGCGGTAGGCGACGCTAAAGCGGGAATAGAAGCTTTGGACAAAAAACTCGACGGATACGTTACCGCGTACAAGGGCGAAATAGAAAAGGCTAAAAAAGCGTGGGCAAAGGAGATGGACAGACTTACGCATATCAGCGTAGGCAAGGACTACAAACCTGAAATAGACGAGCATATGCCTGACGTCGTGCAGAATTTTATCAAGGAACACGGCGGCGCAATGGCGCAGACTACGGCAATAGGCATCATAAGAGAGATGATACCCGATGACGCTATCGTTATCGGCTCGTCGGGCAGTCTTCCCGGAGATTTGCAGAGAATGTGGACGAGCGATTGCAAGGACAGCTACAATATGGAATACGGCTATTCGTGTATGGGTTACGAGATAGCGGGCAGTTTGGGCTGTAAAATCGCTTTCCCCGAGAGAGAAGTATATGCAATGGTAGGCGACGGCAGCTATCTTATGATGCATACCGAGATGGTTACGGCATTGCAAGAAGGACTTAAAATCAACGTAATGCTCTTCGACAACGCGTCTTTCGGTTGTATCAACAATTTGCAGATGGGACAGGGCATAGACAGTTTGTGTACGGAGCTTCGCTACCGCAACGGCAACGCGCCTATACGCAAGGGTAAGTTTATGAATATAGACTATGCAATGAGTGCAAAGGGCTACGGATTTACGACCTATACGGCTCACAACGAAGAGGAATTGAGAGCTGCTATCGATGATAGCTTGAAACAGGAAAATTCCGTACTAATCGACATTAAGGTATTGCCTAAGTCGATGACGCACGGCTATGACGGCTGGTGGAACGTAGGCGTTACGCAAAACCCCAGAAACAACGCGCAGAAAGATGCGTTGAAGACAAAACAGGATATGCTTGCGAAAGCGAGAAGATATTAATATAAAAGGCGGAAAATTATGGACAAGAACAAAATCAAACTGGGTATCGCGCCTATAGCGTGGACCAACGACGATATGCCCGATTTGGGCAGTGAAAACACCTTTGAACAATGCGTGAGCGAAATGGCACTTGCAGGCTTCGAGGGTTGCGAAGTAGGCAACAAGTATCCCAAGGATACCGCAGTGCTTAAGAAAGCGCTCGATATGAGAGGACTTCAGATAGCAAATCAGTGGTTTTCGTCTTTCGTTCTCACCGAGCCTATGGAAAAAGTCGAAAAGGACTTTATCGCGCAGTGTGAATTTTTGAAAGCAATGGGCGCAAAAAGAATAGGCGCGTCCGAGCAGAGCTTTAGCATACAGGGACAGATGAATACCCCCGTATTCGACGCAAAATACGTGATGAACGACGCGGAATGGGATAAGTTTGCCAAGGGAATGAACAGACTGGGCGATATAGCCAATTCTATGGGCATAAGGCTCGTATATCATCACCATATGGGCACGGTAGTGCAGACTGCCGAGGAAATCGACAGAATGATGGATATGACCGCCCCTGACAAATTCGCGCTTTTGTACGACACGGGACACCTCGCTTATTGCGGACAGGATTATCTTGCCGTACTCAAGAAGTACGCCAAGCGTATAGCGCACGTGCATCTCAAGGACATTCGTCCCGAGGTAGTAGAGAAAGTAAAGAAAGAAAAACTCTCTTTCTTGCAAGGCGTGAGAGAGGGCGCGTTTACCGTACCGGGCGACGGCTGCATAGACTTTGCTCCCTTATTCGACGAGCTTGACAAGAGCGGCTATGAGGGCTGGATGATTGTCGAGGCAGAGCAAGACCCCGCTAAGGCTAATCCTTTGGAATACGCTCTCAAAGCTAGAGATTATATAAGAAAAACGGCAAAAATATAAAATTATTACAACACATATACAGATAAAGGAGAATTTATTATGGCAATAAAGACACTAGGATATTTTACGAATAACCAATTCGTACAATCCGCTACGGATAAATATTATCCCGTATTCAATCCTTCTACGGGCGAACAAATCGCGCAGATGCCCAGATGTACCACGGCTGAAGTAAGCAAGGTTATCGACAATGCGCAAGAGGCTTACAAGAAATGGTCGAGAGTACCCGTTGTCAAGAGAGTACAGGTGCTTTACAAATTGAGAGATTTGCTTGTCGAGCATATGGACGAACTCACAGAACTTTGTGCTACCGAGCACGGCAAGAACTGGGAGGAGAGCAAGGGCGATATTCTCAAGGCAAAGGAGGGTACCGAGCTTGCGCTTTCAATGCCTTCTCTCTTGCAGGGTGAAAGCCTTATGGACGCGTCTACGGGCTACGATACGGTACTTTACCGCGAGTCTATGGGCGTATTCGTAGGCATCGCGCCTTTCAACTTCCCCGCAATGATTCCTATGGGCTGGATGGCTCCCGTATGTATTGCTTGCGGCAACGCAATAGTACTCAAGGTAGCGGGCGCAACGCCTATGACGTCTTTGAGAATTGCAGAGTTGTACAGAGAAGCGGGACTTCCCGACGGCGTACTCAATATCGTAAGCTGCGACCGTAACGATACTCAGGAACTTATCGCAAATCCCAAGGTAGTTGGTATTACTTTCGTAGGCTCCACGACCGTAGGAAGATATATTTACGAAACGGCAGCCAAGTACGGAAAGAGAGTACAGTGTTTGTGCGAAGCTAAAAACCACGCACTCGTACTCGAAGACGCCGCGCTCGACAGAACCGCCGCAGGCATTATCAACGCAACTTACGGCTGTGCGGGCGAGAGATGTATGGCTCTTCCCGTAGCGGTAGTACAGGAGAGTATAGCTGACAAACTCGTAGCTAAACTCGTAGAACTTGCTAAGGGCATCAAGGTAGGTCCTGCATATGACAAGACGACCAAGCTCGGTCCCGTATACAGTGCAGAGCACAAGAAGAGCGTAAGCGACTGGATACAGAAAGGTATCGACGAGGGGGCAAAACTCGTACTCGACGGCAGAAATACCGTTGTAAAGGGTTATGAAAAGGGCTTCTATCTCGGACCTACGATTCTCGACAACGTAACAAGCGAAATGACCGTAGGCACGAGAGAGATATTCGGACCCGTACTCTGTATCAAGAGAGTCAAGACTTTTGAAGAAGGTCTTGCCGTTATGAACGCAAATCCTTTTGCAAACGGCTCGGTAATCTACACGCAAAACGGCTATTATGCAAGAGAATTCGTACGCAACACCGACGGCGGTATGGTAGGCGTAAACGTAGGTATTCCCGTACCTGTAGGCGTATTCTCCTTTACCGGTCACAAGAATTCCTTCTTCGGCGATTTGCACTGTTTGGGAAGAGACAGCTTCAAGTTCTATACCGACAGCAAGACTGTTACCACGCACTGGTTTGACGAGCACGAAGCTAAGTCTACCAAGGTTTCCACTTGGGACGGTACGATTTAAGACTTAGCGACAACAGCAAAAAATCACATCTTTGCGTACCGACAATCGGTGCGCAAAGCAAACTGCAAAATATATTTAATCAAAACTGTATAATAAGAGGTAAATTATGATAAACATAGGTATCATCGGCGCAGGCCGTATCGGCAAGGTACACTGCGAATCAATTATGTGTTACGTCAAGGGCGCGACGGTAAAGTCCGTAGCTGACCCCTTTATGAACGAAGACACCGAAAAGTGGCTCAAGGGTATGGGCGTGGAAAAGACAAGCAAGGACTATCACGACATACTTAATGACAAGTCTATCGACGCTGTCCTGATTTGTTCTTCTACGGACACTCACGCGCCTATATCCATCGAGGCTATCAAGGCGGGCAAGCACGTATTCTGCGAAAAGCCCGTAGACCACGATATAGACAAGATTCTCGAAGTCAAGAAGGCTCTTGAAAATTCCAAGGTAAAATATCAGGTAGGTTTCAACCGTCGTTTCGACCACAACTTCAAGGCGGTAAGAGACGCCGTAGAAGCCGGTAAAATCGGCAAGCTCAACGTACTTAAGATTTGCTCCAGAGACCCCGCAGCTCCTCCCGTATCCTATATTAAAGTCAGCGGAGGAATATTCCTCGATATGACCATTCACGATTTCGATATGGTAAGATACTTGTCAGGCGAAGAGGTAGAGAGCGTATTCGCTATGGGCGGAGTAATGGTAGATAAGGCAATCGGCGAGGCGGGCGACATAGACACCGCAGTGATAACTATGCGTCTCAAGAGCGGCGCACTTGCAGTTATCGACAACTGCAGACGTGCAAGCTACGGCTACGACCAAAGAGCGGAAGCTTTCGGCGAACTCGGTCAGGTGGCAATTGCCAACGACAGCGCCTCCAACGCCGTAATATCCAACGCCGACGGCGTAACGGCAGAAAAGCCTTTACTCTTCTTCCTTGAGAGATATATGCAGGCATACGTCAACGAAGTCAGTCAGTTTATTGACTGTATCGTCAACGATAAGCCCGTACCTGTCAGCATCGAGGACGGCTTGCAGGCAGTCGTAATAGGCGTAGCCGCAAAGAAGTCTTTGCAAGAGGGCAGACCCGTAAAACTCAGCGAGATTTGCTAATAAATTCGTCAAAGTAAGACGTCCGCCTCACGGCTGGCGCACATAATTCACAAAGAGCCTTCCTACGGGGAGGCTCTAAATCTTGATAAGCAATTTAGGATATTTTCTTCGAAAAACAATAAAAATTCAACATTAATGTACAATATTTTGGACATATAGCATAGAAACTTCTTAAATCGACGAAATTTGCAAAAAATTATACAAATTTTTCCAAAAGTGATATTGACTAAACAAAAGTTATGTGATAATCTATAGCTAAGGTAACTGAACAAATATACCATACCAAACAACAAACAGGTTACCAAAATAAGGGTTTTATCCCGAAAAGCTCTGTCCCGATAACCTCGGGACATCTTTTTAAAAACAAAACTATAAAAAATTATATATAAGAGAGGGATTGATATGTTTTACAAAATCGGACTTGATTTAGGTATTGCCTCTTGCGGCGCGGCTGCTATTGAGATTGACGAGAATGGACAAGCTAAGAGAATTTTAAGTCTTCATTCGCGTACTTTTGATAAGGCAGAGGCGGAGGATGGCAAAAGTCTTGCCGAAGGCAGAAGAAAGGCAAGAGGACTTCGAAGAAGAATAAGACGTAAAGTATTACGTCTTGAGGACATTCGCAATCTTTTAGGACAAAAAGATATGTCAAGAAAAGAAGGCGAGCGTGACGTAAATGAATTGAGATGCGCCGCGCTGGACGAGAAAATAAACGAGCGTGATTTTGCCCGTGTACTTTATTCTATAGCAAAGCATAGAGGATTTAAGAGCAACCGCAAAAACGCGTCTTCCAAAGAGGACGGAAAATTGCTTGCTGCTACCAAGCAGAACGATATAATAATGCAAGACAACAGTTATCGTACCGTAGGTGAGATGTTGTATAAGCATTACGCGAGTACTGACCCTAACGGCAATAAGCTTTGTTGTACGCGCAATAAAGGCGGAGACTATTCTAAAACGGTGTCTAGAGACAGACTTATAGAAGAAGCAAAGATATTGTTTGCAAAACAGCGTGAGCTGGGAAATATTCTTGCCGATGAAAATACAGAAGAAAAATTCATAGAGATATTTACTCGTCAGAGAAGCTTTGACGAAGGACCCGGAAAAGGTAGTCCTTATTCAAGTAACTTTGCTGTAGGTATGTTCAACGGGGAATTCCGCGCTCCCAAGTACAGCTATACAGTAGATTATTCCAACGCTTTGCAAAAAATCAACAATCTTAAAATTCAGGGCAACGGCGAAGAGAGATTTTTGAGCAACGAAGAAAGAGCGTCGGTCAGAGAGCTGTTGAACAAAAAAACGGAAATTAAATATAAGGACGTAAGAAAGCTGCTCGCGCTAGAAGCCGAATATATATTCAACATATCCTATCAGGCGCCCAAAAAGAAAGGGGAAGAAGAAAAAGAAATTACGCTTGAAGAGATTATAAAGAAAGCCGAAGACAAGGTTTTAGTAACTATGAAAAACAGTACGACAATAGCAAAAGCGTTGTCAGAAGAGCATCGTAACAGGGATATTATCGACGAAGTAGCAAAAATACTTTTATTCAACAAGAGCGAAGAGCGTATCAGAGAGCAGATATCCGACAATTCTTTGCTTAATTCTCTCGGTGAAGAAGAAGTGCTGAATATTTTGCAACTCGATTGCACAAAGACGTCCAATCTTTCTTTAAGTGCGCTTAAAGCGATTGAGCCTTATCTCGAGCAAGGTTTTAAATACAGCGAAGCTATGGAAAAAGCGGATATCAGTGCAGACAAAAACGGCGAAAAGTCGGTGCTTTTGCAGGGCGAAGATATGAGGGCGAGAATAGACGAAATCACTTCGCCTGTCGTAAAACGCTCGGTGAGTCAGGCTGTAAAGGTCATAAATGCACTTATACGCGAATACGGCTCACCGGTAGCCATTAATATCGAGCTGGCGAGAGAAATGTCCAAGACTTTTGAGGAGCGCAAGAAAATAGAAAAGGACAACAAAGAGCGCGAAGAAAGCAATAATAAATTGAGAGCTGCGTTCAAAGATACTTTCGGCAGAGACCCCAAATCAAGCGAGTTTATCAAATACAAGCTCTATGAGGAGCAAGGCGGCAAATGTCCATATAGTGACAAAGTGATTGACGCAGACAGACTTTTCAAAGACGAAGACTACGCTCAAGTAGACCATATACTGCCATACAGCAAGAGCTTTGATGACAGCTTTAGCAATAAGGTGCTTGTCTTGACCAAAGAAAACCAAGACAAGCGTAACGATACGGCTATGGCATATCAGATACGTAAAGGACGAGAAAAGGAGTATAGAGCGCTTGTATATGCTTTGTATAAGGATAATCCCGCTAAAAGAGAAAAACTGCTAAAAGAAAAGATTGACGAAACGGAGTGGAAAAACAGAGCGCTCAACGATACGTCCTATCTTTCGAGATTTGTGCAGAATCTTTTGCAAGATTATTTATACTTTATGCCGCTTAAAAACGTAAAGCGTACGGTATATGCCGTCAAGGGTAAGATGACTGCTACTTTAAGACGCGTGTGGGGCATAAACAAAGTGAGAGAGGACGGGGATTTGCATCACGCTGTCGACGCGGCTATTATCGCGGTTATGGATAGCGGAGTAATCAAAAACCTTACAGAATTTTATAAGATGAAAGAAAACGTCAAGTTGGGTGGCGGCGAATATACCGACGAAGAGACGGGTGAAGTATTCGGTTATAAGGAAGTTGCAATTTTGCTTAAGAGGGGCGCAAAGCAGCCTTACAAAGATTTTGTCGAGGAGCTTAGAATAAGATGCTTGCCCGACAAGGATTCTATGGTAGACGCTTTGCAGACCATAGGTTACACACAAGAGCAAATAGAAGCCGTCAAACCCGTCTTTGTCAGCCGTATGCCTAGACGTAAGGCAATCGGCACTATGCACGCGGCAACTTATAAGAGCGCAAAACATATCGACAAAGGATTTGTTGTTTTAAAAACTGATTTAAGTGATTTAAATAAAGAAAAGATGGCGAGGTATTTTAACAAAGAGTCGGATACAAGGCTTTATAATGCAATTATTGAAAGGCTTGAAAAATATGATTATGACGGAAAAAGAGCGTTTAAAGAGCCCTTTTATAAGCCTACAAAAGACGGAAGGCAAGGTCCTCTTGTTAGAAGCGTAAAAATCAAAGACACCAGCACAAGCGGTATGCTTATTGACAAGACAAATGCGCTTGTAGGCAACGAGGCTATGATACGCGTGGATATATTTACAAAAGACAATCAATACTACGCAATACCTATTTACGTTGCTGATTTGTATAAAGGTGAACTTCCTAATAGAATACCATCAAAAAGTAAGAATGGTTGGTCGCAATTAGACGATAGCTATCAATTTCTATTTACACTTCATAAAGATGATTTGGTTTTAGTTGAAAATCGAGAAGGTATTAAATTAACAAAAGAAAGAGATTGTAGCAAAAGTAATTTGGACAAAGAAATAGTATGCAATCAAGAATTATTATATTTTAATTCGTTTGACATAGATGGAAGTCGAATAAAAATTACTAATAATATAAATAGCCATAAAGGACGAGTTGGTATCAAAACTTTGTTGCAATTCAAAAAATACACGGTAGACGTATTGGGCAATTACAGCGAAGTAAAGAGCGAAAAGAGATTGCCGCTTGAGTTTAAAAAGAAAAGATAATGGGCTACATAAATATTTTTGTGGGTTCGTATTGCAAACTCTCGCTTGATAGCAACGGGCTTATACTCTCAGGCGAAAAAGAGGCGCGATTTGCCATTGAGGATATAAACTGCGTTATGGTGGACAACTTGCAATGCTCTGTCAGTATAAGCCTTTTGTCAAGGCTTGCTAAAGAGGGCGTCGCGGTATTTGTATGCGACCAAAAGCATATACCGACGGCGATATTGATGCCCTACGGACAATACTTTGCGCATCTGAGAGTATTCAGATTGCAGACTCAAGTCAAGAAACCTCTTGTCAAGCAAATGTGGCAGAGTATTATATCCCGCAAAATAGCAAATCAAGCTGAATGTCTCAGATTAAACGGAAAAAGAGAGGGCGCGGAAAAACTGTTTGCATTATCTCAAACGGTGCTTAGCGACGATACGTCAAATTTAGAAGCAACGGCGGCACGTATTTATTTTAAGGAGCTTTTCGGAAAAGATTTTGACAGGCGCAGCGACAATGGTACCAATGCTTGTCTGAATTACGGCTATGCGATTGTGCGAGGACTTATTGCCCGCACTTTAGCGGCACGCGGATTTAGCGCATTTTTGGGAATTCACCACGCAAGCGAGTTAAACGCTTTTAACCTTGCCGACGATTTTATAGAGCCTTACCGCGCTATCGTAGACAGGACGGTTAGTAAATTTTCGCTCAGCACTCTCGATAGCAATGCGAAGAAGTTGCTTTTTAATCTTAATAACACGGACGTGTCGATTGACAATGCCAATCAGGTTTTGCCGAGGAGTATTGAGATATGCATAGACAGTTATATGACCTCTTTAGAGCAAGGCGTCAACAAGCTTAAATTGCCTATTATGCAAGAGATTAAGTCGCACGAATATCTATGAGTAAGTTTATGAGGATAATAGTATTCTTTGATTTGCCCGTTATGACAAAAGCACAACGAAAGATTGCTACGGACTTCAGAAAGTTTATGATAGACGACGGGTATTATATGATACAGTTTTCCGTGTACGGAAGGCTTTGCAATAACTTCGACAATGCTCAGATGCATTGCCGAAGACTTGCCAACTATGCGCCTGAGGAAGGCTCGGTAAGAGTAATGGTGGTTACGGAAAAACAATATGCGAATATGTATATAGTGCGTGGTAAAGTCAAATGCGAAGAACAAAAAGCAGAATATTATCAATTGTCGTTTTTCTAAAAAACGGTTTTTGCAATTAAAAAAATAAAACTTTGGTCACTTTTTAAAAAAAATCGTTTTCCATTTAAACTGTAAAAACAAGGATATATGCCGTTTATTTGACATATATCCTTATTCTTTTTGTTCCTCTATTATACCATACCAAACAACAAAAGGGAACTAAAACGAATACGGAGTTGATCCAAAGCTTGAAATGATTATACCATACCAAACAACAAAAGGGAACTAAAACTAATGCAAAACTATTCTTACAATGGAGAGTATTATACCATACCAAACAACAAAAGGGAACTAAAACAAATTACATACAAACCTACTTTCATTTTTTATTATACCATACCAAACAACAAAAGGGAACTAAAACCTATAAGTCGGCATTACGCGAATAGCCTGATTATACCATACCAAACAACAAAAGGGAACTAAAACCGTATCCTAAGTGGAAACAAGTTATGGGAGATTATACCATACCAAACAACAAAAGGGAACTAAAACCCACCACCATAATACCACTTAAATATTTATATTATACCATACCAAACAACAAAAGGGTATACCATACCAAACAACAAAAGGGAACTAAAACAATAATGTATTTTAAATATGATAATTTTAATTATACCATACCAAACAACAAAAGGGAACTAAAACGCTCCTGGTACTGATTTTCCAGGTTTAAAAATTATACCATACCAAACAACAAAAGGGAACTAAAACAATACCCATGTAATGAGCCAGAGACTGTGGATTATACCATACCAAACAACAAAAGGGAACTAAAACGGTAAGTTAGTTGCTATCGAGGATGGTCAGATTATACCATACCAAACAACAAAAGGGAACTAAAACATTAGGATAACTTTGCTCAATAACTATTTTAATTATACCATACCAAACAACAAAAGGGAACTAAAACGGTAAAGATTTAATTTTTAATTATGCTATAATTATACCATACCAAACAACAAAAGGGAACTAAAACTCAACGCATATAAAAGGAATATCAGCATTTATTATACCATACCAAACAACAAAAGGGAACTAAAACAAAATGGATGTCATTTATTATGCCATCCAGATTATACCATACCAAACAACAAAAGGGAACTAAAACCTCTTGAGAGACACGATTGAATTAGGCTCGATTATACCATACCAAACAACAAAAGGGAACTAAAACTGTGAAAATCTTGAGGATTATACCTCGTACATTATACCATACCAAACAACAAAAGGGAACTAAAACATTAGTCTTTTTGTCGCGCTCGAAGTTGCGATTATACCATACCAAACAACAAAAGGGAACTAAAACCTCTCTCCTTGCATTATACCGCTTATCAGCATTATACCATACCAAACAACAAAAGGGAACTAAAACGCAAATTTCAATAAAAATATTATATTATAAATTATACCATACCAAACAACAAAAGGGAACTAAAACAGATAAAATTGACATTACTAAACTTGCTAAATTATACCATACCAAACAACAAAAGGGAACTAAAACCTTAAAGCCGCTGGACTTAATCCCGCTTTAATTATACCATACCAAACAACAAAAGGGAACTAAAACGTTTGCTGACGGCGGTTTTATTATTGCTTTATTATACCATACCAAACAACAAAAGGGAACTAAAACAGAGAGGCGTTTGTCAATGAAAGCGGCGAAGAAGGACGAAAAAGAGCAACAAAAAAATGGAAAGATATGGGAGACATATTAAATGGCTTGACAAGAGGAAAAGAGTTTGTCTGCGCCGGACACGCAAGAGGATATTGGGATAAATTCGGAGACGCAAGAGCCGCGGAAGCTTTCGCAGAAATTGCAAGCGCAAAAGCTACCAGTCCCGAATCTTACGCAATCTTGAAAGAATATATTCCTAATACGGTATTGACTTTTGAGGAGATATACGGTAAACTTAAATCGGGTGAAATAAAAGCAAGGAGAGTAGAATGATGAAAAAAGAAAATATCGAGAAGCTTAAAAAAAGTGTCAAGGCGCAACCACAAGAAGATTATACGGCTTATTACGACAGATACGAGGAAAAATTCGGGCATTGTCCGATGATACCTATAACTATGCCGTATGGGTTAGACAATCCGGACTTCAAAAAAATGTGTGAGGAAGCGATAGAGCGCGGCACACCGCTTACGGACGAGGACTATGACAGATACTTCCCGCCGGTAAAGCCGAAAAATATATTTGACACTATACTGTATTGATAAGAAATACTAAACGCTAAGGCAACCTTGACAGGTTGCTTTTTTTATACAACGATAAATAAGGACGGTTAAGCCGTCTTTTTTTATACACAAAAATTAAAACAGGAGGCAAATATGGCAAATTTTGGAAAAAAAAAGAAGAGCGTCATTGAACGCTTGGACGAACTGCTCAACGAGATAGACAGTCTTCCAGAAGACGAGCAGGAAAAAGTCTGGGCGCATTTTGATGACGCGAAAGAAGAAATGGAAGACGATTCTGCCGAGATTATACCATACCAAACAACAAAAGCTCCCGAGGGAGCTTTTGGGATTATTTATCAAAGATGCAGTTTTTGTCTTAGGGTGTTGGCATAGGATTCTCTGTCAAAGAGCGACATTGCGATGACGTCTACAAGACCTCTTGCGGTACATACGTACCAGCCCCAGTTACAGGTTTTGAGCCAGAGGAAAGAGATGCCTATGCAGATTGCCGAGATAAAGAAGAGTCTCGTCAGCGCGACCTGATAGTCGTCCTTGCTCGAACGGTGTGCGAAATAGAGAATTTCGAGTACCGTCGCCCATACGAGCACCGCGATAGGAGCGGCAAGGGTAAATGCCCAGTGCCGGCTTGCGGTGTTGGTAAAGTGCTCGATATAGAAGAATAGCGCGATTAGTCCTGCAAAGTCCCACGCGAGGTGTTTTCTTGCGTTAAAGCCTTTGATAATCGAGCGGCCTACCGTAATCCACAAGAGGAAGATAGGGAATACTACGTGGAGCGACCACGAAACGGTTTTATTTACCGCGAGGTCGATAGCAAGCACCGTCGCAACCGTAAAGATTGATATAAACAGCACTATTTTGAAAAACAGCCATCTGGCAGTTTTGAGTTTTATTTTGGGAAACTCATAGATATTTGTTCCTTCTTCGTCGGAGATAAACGCACCGCAGAGGGGACAGTTTTTGAGTCCGTCTTCTACGTACACTCCGCATTTACGACACTGATGTTTCATACGTCATACCCCCTGTTAGTATTGATAGTGACGTCGATACCATGTTCGACCAGCACTTTGAAAAAGTCTCTTTCGACCGTAGAATTTTTGATGGTACGCGTAAAGGATACGAGCGT
Source organism: uncultured Christensenella sp. (assembly GCA_949290515.1). Classification (GTDB taxonomy): domain Bacteria; phylum Bacillota; class Clostridia; order Christensenellales; family UBA3700; genus RACS-045. Next base: position 47,050 of record CASERZ010000010.1, on the reverse strand, counting down.
AGTACCGTTGAAAGATATAGCAGTCATCGCGTGGTCGATAAACTTTTGAGGACCGATAAGGAATTCGAAGCGGTCGATATAATCGTCAAGTTCTTTGGGCATAACGACGTTACCTACGTTGGAGAGGCAAATCGACATAAGTCTTTCGCCTACTGCTCTGAAGGACATATTCATAAAGAAAGTCTTCAAAAATCTGGGTGCGATTCTGATGAGGGGGACTTGTTCCAGAGATACGTTGGAGTTGATAAACTTCTGGCAGTACTCTGGAGTCACGAAGTCTTTGATTTGTCTGTTCATCTCTTTGCATACTTCCTCGAAGGTTTGCTCTTCGGGTGAGAGTGAGGTATTGAAGAAGCCCGCGAAGTTTCTCATCGTAACAGAAGGGAAAATTTTTCTGAGGTTGATAGGAATCTGAATTTTTACGGGTTTTTTCTTTGACTTATTTTCGTACAGCTGACGTCTTAGGTAAACGTAAGCGATTACGCTGGAGAGATAAGTATTGATAGTACAGCCGTAAGACTTAGCGACTTTGTGGAGCTGTTCGAAAGGCATACTGCCTTGCGTAACGTTAAGAACGCCTCTTTTTTCTCTCTGACCTTTAATTTGATAAGCGGTAGGTTCGCTTCTGCCTATAGTTCCCTTGCTCTTATCGACGTATCTTGCAAATGAATCTTCGACTTCTTCGAGAGTAGGGTCGTCGTCATAGTGAAGCACGTCGCCGTAGTCGGCGATTTTGGCACCGCAGAGCTCGCAGTATCTAGCGACGAGTGTTTTGAGAAAAGTGATATTACCCGTACCGTCAGTGATGGAGTGGAAGACTTCCACGGATATGCGGTGAGAGTGATAGAGCACTCTGAATATGTAGCCCTTGCCTTTAAGGCGCATCATAGTGCAGGGGAAAGACTTTTCCTCCTGAATTTTGGGCTTGGACGTAACAAACTGGAAATAGTACCAGAAAAAGCCTTTTTTAAGAGTAACTCTGAACGAGGGGAAACGGTCGATGACGTCTTCCAGAGCCTGCTGGAGTACGTCGGGTTTTACCTCTTCTTTGAGTACGACGGACATTCTGAAGACGTTGTTCCAACGGTTGTTTCTCGCCGCGGGGTAAATCTTAGCGGCGTTGTCCAGTCTGAACCATTCTTTATCGAACATTGAATTTTGCATAAAAAATCTCCTACGCTCTAATTATATAGTATAAAACAGTAAAAGACAATATGTTTTTTCCAATTGTAGATAAACTTTAGACAAATTATACAAAATCGTTTTACCTTAAAGCAAATATAAAACTAAAGCTTTTAAGATTATATTATGTTTTGACGGTCAAATTTTTTTCTTTTTTACTAAATTTTAAAAATTCGGTATTTATATTGACGTTTAAAGGAATGATAATAAAACCGGTTAGCTTAGCAAAAGTACAGCTATTTTAAAAATGCCGTAATGCGTATTTTAGAAAAGGTTTTTTTGCTAATAATAAGGGAGTAATAAAAAATAAGGAGAGAATTATGGACGAAAAACTTTCGTGGCGTTCAAAGCTGAGTTTCGGACTGGGAGCATTCGGTAAGGACTTGGTGTATGCCATAGTATCGACTTTTCTTATGAAGTACCTGACTGACGTCAGGCTGGTAGACGCGGCTTTTGTAGGCGTACTTTTTGCGGTTGCGAGAATATGGGACGCTGTCAACGATACTGCGATGGGGTATATAGTGGACAACACCCGCACGCGTTGGGGTAAATTCAGACCCTGGATAATGATAGGTACGTTGCTCAACGCAGTAGTCCTTATACTGCTTTATCTCAACGTCAACATATCGGGCGTCAAGTATGCGGTATATATAGGATTTATGTATGTACTGTGGGGTATGACCTATACGCTTATGGATATACCTTACTGGAGTATGGTGCCCGCTTTGACCAACAACGAAAACGAGCGTAACCAGATAAGCGCGATACCCAGACTGTTTGCGAGTTTCGCGTGGTTGATAGTAGGCTCTGGCGGACTTTATATAGTCAAGGGCTTAGGCGGAGGCGACCAGATAAAGGGTTTTGCGTGGTTTGCTTTCATCATAAGCGTGATATTCGTCATCACCTCGACGATAACCGTATTCAACACAAAAGAAAGGGTAATCGCTACGGCAGGTACGGGAGAGAAGACGAGTATAAAGAAGATGCTCAAGGTATTGTTCAAAAACGACCAGGTATTGGTAGTGTTGATGATAGCATTGTTTTTCAATCTGGCTTACCAGTTGTCCAACAGTTTCGCGCTCTATTATTTTGAGTACGTTTGCGGCGTAAAGGAAAGTTTGTTTTCCGTATACACGGCTGTTGCGGGTATAGCGCAGATAGGCGCGCTTTTCCTTTTCCCTATTTTGAGGATAAAGGTAAACAAGACGGTATTGTTTATCCTTGCGTGCCTTTTCCCCGTAGTAGGTTTTGCGCTGCTGTTTTTGGCGGGTTACGTTGCTCCTACGAGCGCGGTATTCGTAGGTTTTTGCAGTGCGATAGTAAATATAGGAATAGGATTTATGCTTGTAATAGTAACCGTAATTCTCTCGGAAGTAGTGGACTACGGAGAATACAAATTCAAATCGCGAAACGAAAGCGTACTCTTTTCCACGCAGACATTCGTCGTAAAATTCGCGGGAGCTTTCAGTGCGTTGATATCAGGCGTAGGGCTGAAGCTGATAGGCTTTGTAGCCAACGAAACGCAGAGCAGCAAAACCGTAGCAGGTATGAGAATAATTATGATTATAATTCCCGCGATATTCTCGCTCTTGTGTCTTATTATTTATCTTAAGAAATACAAACTTAAGGATAAATATTACAAGCAGATTATGGACGAGCTGAAAGAGCGTAAGGAAACCGAAACCGCTTCTTTGGAGGACGGTTTGGCTGAGGCAGTATATGCGGGTAACGAGCCTGTCAATACGCAGGCAGAGCACGACGCATACGAAGGACTTACAGACAAGACTGTGCAGGATGACGGGCAAGACAAGCCTGACGCAAGCGACGGTAAACTTTAATATCGCAATATGCGACAAGTTTGATATTTAAGGAGGCTTTTATGCTTTTGGGTGTGGACTATTATCCCGAACAATGGGACGGTTTGATGACGGACGGCGACCTTGACCGTATATGCGAGCTGGGGTGCAACGTCATAAGAATAGGCGAGTTTTCGTGGCACAGAATGGAAAAGCGAGAGGGCGAATACGATTTTTCGTATTTTGACGACATTATTGCCAAGGCAAAGGCAAGGGAGCTCAAAGTAATCATCGGTACTCCTACGGCTACCCCTCCCGCGTGGCTTATCCATAAGCACCCCGATATCATTCAAACGGACGAATACGGAAGAAAGCGTGTTTTCGGCGGCAGGCATACCTATTGTTTCAGCAGCGAGATTTATGTGGAATATTGCAAAAAGATAGTGCGTGCACTTGCCGAGCATTACAAAAACGAAGCAAACGTAATCGCGTGGCAGATAGACAACGAGTTGGGACACGAGGGTAGCGACGTGTGCTGGTGCGACAAGTGCAAAAACAAGTTTGACGCATATCTGGCAAACAAATACGGCAATACCGACGTGCTCAATGAGGCTTACGGTACGGCATTCTGGAGTCAGGAATACAATTCTTTTGACGAAGTGCCTTTGCCTTACAATACGATAACTACGCACAATCCGTCTTTAAGACTGGACTACGAGAGATTTTGCAGTCAGAATATCGTCGAGTTTCTTAAAGTACAGGCGGATATAATAAAGAGCGTAATTCCCGACGCGGTAGTTTTGCACGATTTTCCGGGCGGGGGGCTTGACAAGAGCGTGGATTATTCAGATACGGCAAAATACATTGACAAAGTCGCTTACAACAACTATCCCGTATGGGGCGGCCAAATGCGTCCGTTGCCTCCTCACGAAATAGCTTTCGGTCTTGATTATGCGCGCGGTCTCAAAGGCGAAAACATAATTATCACCGAAGCCATAATGGGTGCGCAGGGACACAATGTCAACGGCTTTTTGCCCCGTCCCAATCAGGCAAAGATGTGGAGCTATGAGAGTGTGGCGCGAGGCGCGGACGGTTTGCTTTACTTCAGGTACAGAGAGGGGGCGAAAGGCGCGGAGCAGTTTTGTTACGGCATAATCGACTGCGACAACGTGCCGAGAAGAAAATTTTACGAAGCGCAGTCCTTCTTCAAGGAAATTAGAGGATACGGAGAAATTCTCGCTACGCCTTTCAAGAGCGAATGCGCAATGATTTACTCTTTCGATTCGTTAGCTTCAATGAGGTTGCAACCGCAGAGTATAAGCTATGACAATCAAAAGGAAATGAAAAAACTCTATAAGGCGTTTTTCGATTATAATGTCCCCGTCGACATTATACCCGCCGAAAGGGAGTGGCAAAAATATAAATTGCTGATAATCCCCGCGCTCACAGTTTGCGACGATAAGTTGAGAAAGAGGATTAAAGAATACGTCAATGACGGCGGCAATGTTATTATGACATACCGCACGTCTGTCAAGGATGTAAACAACAATCTGACGTTAGGCAAAGTCATTCCCGTAGACCTTGACGATTTGATAGGCGGCTATGTGCGCGAATGCGAAAGCGTGGAGGACGAGGACGGTTTCGTGCTCGAAGGACAGGGAGAATATCAAGGCAAAAGCGGACGCGCGGGAGTTTTCAGAGATATGCTCGTGGCGGATAAGGCACAATCGCTTTTCCGTTACGGCGACGAGTTTTACAGCGATTGCTCGGCAGTACTCAAAAATTCCTGCGACAAAGGAAAAGTATGGTATATCGGTACCTCGCTCGACAACGGGCTTTTGTCCTTGCTCGTAAAAGATATTCTCGCGTCGGCGCAAATAAAGACTGTCGATTCTCCCGTCGGCGTAGAAGTCGTAGAGAGAGGCGAAGGCAAGGACAGTATAAGATTTATAATCAATCATAATGATACAAACGTCAAGTACGGCAAGCTGAATCTACGTCCTTTCGAATGTCTGATTGAGCGGGCAGAGCGTTAATCTTTTATCAAAGATAGCAACAATTATGGCAAGTCGCGGGACTTGCCTTTTTCTTTCGACAGATATTTATGCCGATATAGCGGTTAAATTATTGACAACAAGGCCATATTTATGTTTAATAGAATTGTATGCTCCCGCGTACACGGAGGAATTATGAAGAAAATTATTGTAATAGCATTATTGATTCTCACGCTTACGGCAAGCGTATTCGCTTTTGCCGCTTGTCAGGACAGAGATATCACTCAGCTGATATTGATTGAAGACGAAAACTTTGCAAAATACGATAGCGCTACCGTCGCACAGGACAGCGGTGCACACGATTTGATAGTAGAAGCTTACAACAACTGGATAGCCAGCACAAATTACACAAGACAAGAGAGATTTTCGTTCAAAGCTTTCAACGGTGCGTTGGATTTTGCTACGAGAGAAACAAAGCTTACGAGAAAGATTGTCGACGATAAGATATACTCTCAGGAAATAATAGTTGGCACGGGTGAAGATAAGGGCAGCTGCGCAAAGAAGTATTATTTTGACGGAGCAAACGCGTTCGAATCCAACTATAACTCCGACGATAAAGGTTTCAGCAGAAGAACGTCGGTAAAATACAACCGCGAAACCGACGAGTTCACAACTGAAAAATGGGAAGACTTTGTAGCTTTCGAGGGAGACGTAGAGCAAGAGAATTATCTGTATAAAGACCAACTTACAACTTACAACTTCTTCAAAAAAGAGAACTTGTCTCCTAAGCACGACGATAAGATTTACAAAGTAGGCGATACCTACTATTGCTCGATGAGCCTCAATTGTACTCCCGAGATGATGCAGACGGAATTCAGAGTTGCACTCGACGACTTTCTCACTCAGACGGGCGCAGACGAAGAAGGATTTGCTATAAAGGACGACGTGGTAGTATTCGACTTTGCAATCAAGGAAATTGACGGAGCAATGCAGTTTGTAGCTTGGAGAAGAACGGAAATCTACAGCGGAAAATATAAAGGCGTTCTTACGATAAACTGCGAGCAGGTATGCGAAAGCGTATATACCTACGGCGACGCAGAGATAACCGCCGAGGAATTGCAGAATATCGCATAACCAAAATTAACAAATGCAAATATAAAAAGCACGGCAAACGCCGTGCTTTTTTATATCCCGCGATAAGCGTAGCGGTCTTATTGAATTCGGGAAAACGCGTTAACACGAGCGATTAGCATAAAAGAGTTTTTGCATAAGTTGAATTAATTGATATTTTGTAAATTAGCAAAAAGCATTTAACGGTGCAAAGTAGTAAGTCGCAAGGATATATCGTAAACAAAGACGGTAATAAAAAGCGCGACAAAGCTTTAAGACGCTCCTTGAGAGTGTGGCGCGTTATGTCAAAGAATTATGCGCAGAGATTTACTCAAACCTTTACTAAGACGTATTGTTCAACCGTTTACCTATGCGATTGCTTACGCTTTTGAAATATGCAAGGGCAGTTGAGAATAGTGGTCTAATTGCTATACGAGTGTTTACATTTGCGATATACAAACTTGACACAACGAAATTAGACTTCTGAATTAATTTTGTGCAAAGTGTAGTTGTGCTTAATGGTAGTTGCGCGACTGCGCGACGCGGCGCATTGATAATCGCAACAAAACGGACAAATAAAAAAGCCCGATATCAATCGGGCTTTTGTTTGCCTTAAGGCGTGTTATTTTTTGATACGTTTTACTACTTTCGCACCGGAAGCGGATTTGGTTGCAACGGGTTTTGCGGGAGCAGCTTCCGGTTCGGAAGAAGCGGCAGGTGCTACGTAATCCGCGGGAGGAGTGCACAAATCTTCTAGTTCGTTACACAAGGAGGTGAGAAGCGCATCGCCCATAGTCTTCTTGGTAAGAATGCTGAATTGCAAATTCTTGGTGTTAGGAACGAGCATAGTTACTTCCTTGGTATAGTCGTTCATATCGAGTTTGCCAAAGCCCGTCTTAAGCACGGTGTCGTATTTTACGCTGTCCTTGTCTGCAATCTGAGTAATGACTGTAAACTTATCCATTTTGGTTTCTTTCGTACCGGAGAGAATTGCGTTGCGGATAGCGAGTTTGTCAATCTGCATACTCTCGAGAGTAGGAGTATCTCTGAAGATGTCTGCCTTAATCTGTTGCCACTTGGAAATCTTAAGAGACTCGGTTATCAACCATTTGATAACGTTGCCGGGAAGGTTTCTGAAATTGTTGAACATATACCAGAAAGGTCCGATAGGGAAGGTAGAATCTTCGAGAGCCTTGTATATGATATTCAGTTTGGTAGCAGCGTCGGGATAAACCTTGACAGCAACTTTGAAGCCGTCGTTGTCTTCGTCTTGTTTTACGATAATGACTGTCTTGGATTTATACTTGAAGGACCAGTTGAGTACGCCGCGTTTCTTTACGCAGTATACGCCGGGAAGCGCGCTCGTGAAATCAATTATATCCTGCAAAGACATTGTCTTTTCTTTGTGAGGAGAGAGGATAAGCTTTTCGAATTCGGTATTGCCTATCATATTCATCTTGATAATATCCATATCTGCCGCGCCGTATTCTTCAAGCGTTCTGACTGCTTCGGGATACTTCTTGACGACGGTATAAACCTCACCGCTGTGCAACTTGACCGAATTGTAATAATTTACGTTGAGGTTAGCGGTAACTTCGTTTTCGCCGAGTTCGAGAGGTTCGATATTATCGTCGGTAGAGATGTACTTCATAAGCAACTGAGCATTGTCGGTAACAACGGTTGCGGAAGCAGAGCTTGCTTTTTTCTCTTCGTCCTTCTTTTCGTATTTCTTTGCACCTCTGGGAGATACGAGGAAGTAAAGAAGTCCCATAATAATCGTAAGTCCGACGAAAGCTATGCTGAGGAAGATGAATCCGTTGTTGTTTGCTACGAAATCAACGGTCATCTGAGGTATAGTTTTGACGAATTTTCCGAGAATCTGATTTTTCTCTACGCCGGTCTTGAATTCTCCGCCTGTGGTGGTGAGTAATTCGTATTTACCGCCGGTTTCGGAAGAAATCTGGCATACGGTAACTTTTGCGATACCTTTGCTGTCAAAATATACATAACCTACTTTATCTCCGCTCGAGTAGGAAGATTGTTGTTGGAATACTGCGCCGGGTGCGCCGTCGGTGTTGCCGTCGCAAGCTACGTAATACTGACCGCCCGAGAAAAACATACCGTTGTGCTGGTTAGCAGAAGAAGTCAACATAATGGAAGCCACGTTAACGGCGAGAGTCAACAACATAACCACTATAAACAGCGTGTAAACTACTCTCGTAATAGCCGGGTCCTTAGTCGTATAGACGAAGGAATTTGATGCATTTTTTTTATTCTTTTTTTCCATAATCTTTTCGCCTTTTTTTGGTTTTTTATTTGGTCTGGTAATACAACTATCATATATCAATTTAAATGATTTGTCAACAGTAAATTTTAAAGAAAAAATTAAGGTTGCTCAAAAGTACGGAAAAAAGGGTGCTCTAGCCCGCTAATCGCATATTTTTTTCGCCCAAAAAACGCTAAAAAATTTGCCTTCGAAAACAGTAAAAAAAAGTTAAAAATCGAGGTGCGGAAAATGGCAAAAAACAGTCGCGAAAATACGAAAAAACGCACATCGAAAAAACGCGGAAAATCGAGGAATTTTTCATATGCCGAAAGCAGTAAAATTTATTGTGGCGACATAGCTTTTCGCATAGGAAAAACTCATTGACAAACTCTTATGATTCTGCGTTGAAAAGCAGTTTAAGTATGATAAGAAATTTTGCTTTGACATAATCGGAATGTTATTGCAAAAGAATACAAACTTCGGCGAATACGGTTAAGGCATCAGCGGGCATAACAATACTCTTTGTCGGTTGATGAAGAGAGAGGATAATATGTTGTCGATACTTAGCGATTGTAACGTCGCGTAATGCGGCGCAACAGGCAAAACGGAGGTTTTAGGGTGCAGGCAACATTCTGAAGAAAAAGACGAAAATATTCTCGTATGGGCAAGAAATGCTTAAAAAAGTATTAAAACATCACAGTAAAAAACGGGTTATTTGTAAAATTTTAAGCCCTGAAAATGCGCTCTAATCTACAGTTATAAATTAAAAAAATATAAAAAATATGTCAATTAAATGCAAAATTTTTCTTGCTTAGTGCTCGCTGTACGATACAAAGCGACCCTTTTGTGACGTATTTGCGGCACCCGCAGAAAAAAATTTAATATTGCAATCGCAAAATTGCTGTGTTATAATATGTTTGATATTGTAAAAAAATAGGGGGGATAAACTTGCAAAAATATACTTACAAAGCAATCGACGCCGATGGCAAGGTTACCAAAGGTACTTTGGTCGCCGCCGACGACAAGAATTTCAGAGACCTTTTGCACGAGCAGGGATTGCGCTGTTTCGATTACAGTATCGTCAATCAGGCAAAACAAGCACGTACAAGGCCTTTGAAAACCGGCGATTTGATTGCCTTCAGCAGTCAGCTGTCTTCAATGCTTCGAGCCGGTCTTGACCTCAGTATGAGTATGAAAATGCTCTACGAACGTACTGAGAAAAAGAAAAAACGTTTGAGAGCGGTACTTGCCAATTTGTTCGAGCAGCTGCAAAAGGGCGAATCGCTTGCTTCGTCAATGGCAAAGATGGACAATACTTTTCCTGCGATGTACATCAGTATGGTAAAGTCAGGCGAAATGAACGGTAAAATCGACGAATCGCTGACCACTCTTGCTACTTATTTCGAAAAAGAGCAAAAACAGAAAAACCAGATTAAAGGCGCGATGAGCTATCCTATCATTTTGCTGGTAGTATGTTTCCTCGTCGTTATCGTAATGAGCGTGTTCGTAATGCCTCAGATGACAAAGATGATGCCTGAGGGAACGGAAATGCCTTTGCCTACACAGGTATTGATGGCAATCAAAGACTTTATTATCAATCAATGGTATGTAGTTGCTATGATTGCATTCGTACTCATTACAATTATTCCTATTATAAAGAGAATTCCTCAAGTTGCGGTTTTCACAGGTAAAATGATAATAAAGATACCCAAAATCGGTTCGTTGCAAAAGATGATCTACACATCGACTTTTGCACGTTCGCTTGCTACTTTGTACGCGACCGGTATACCTCTTCTCGATGCAATTTCCATGGGTGCGGAAATCATTACCAACAAATATGTTGAAATGAGAATAAGAGAAGCGGTAGTCGAAATCAGAAAGGGTTCGTCGATAGCCGAAGCGTTTGCACACGTAGACGCATTTGACCCTATGCTTATGACGATGACGTTCGTAGGCGAGCAGTCGGGCGCACTCGACGAGATACTTATGCAGACTGCCAGATACTTCGAAGAGGAATCAGGCAACGCAATCAAGAGACTTATAGGAATGATATCGCCTGCGATGATGATGGTAATGGCGGTAGTAGTAGGTTTCGTTCTTATGGGCGTAATGATGCCTATGTTTACGTTGTACGAAACAATCGGTTAAGACAAGGAGGAGAAAAATAGATGTATATTTTGCATTTGAGCGGTGATACCGTGAAAATCTTGGAGGGCTCGGCAAGCAAGAAGAAGGTCGTAATCAACAGCTTGTATTCGATAGCTACTCCCAGCGACTACCTGGATTCGCCCGATGATAAGGGATACGAAAAACTCGAATCGGTAGTCATCAACGCATTGAGAGAACTCGGCGAAGAAGTAAAAAACAAAAAGGTTAAGATTATATTAGATAATATCAATATATCTTTCAGAGAGATGCTCGTACCTACTCTCAACAGGCAGAAAACCATCGCGCTTATCAAAAACGAGATATTCAGCGACGACAAACTTGCGCGCAACAATACCGTTGATTACATAGTTGACGAGAACAAAGTGGACGGGCTCAAACAGTCCAAGGTATTCGTTACGTATGTCGACAACAAGATACTGAGCGATATGCAGAAAATGGCGAAGACGCTTATGTGCAATCTCGTATCTATAGATATAGGACAGAATTGCACGCTCAAGCATCTTGCTTACATACAAGATACTCTCCCCGAAAATTATCTGTTTGTGGAGATAAGAGAGAGTGCGATTGTTATAAGCTTTATTGTTGACAAAAAGTTTAAGTACTCTATGTCCAAGAGCGTAATTTCCATGCAGTCGATGAAGTTCAAAAACGACAAGATGTATTTTGTCAACGATGCACTCAATACTTTGAGAAGCGCGATAGACCTTTACAAGAAGCGTTTCCCCGAGAACGATTTGAGAGACATAGTGCTTTCGGGCGGGGAAGAAAAACTCGAACTTTTGAGAAAGCCTACTTCCGAGAAGTACGGGGTCAACGTATTGCAGCTCGAGTTGCCTGACAACGTTGAGAGCGTAGGCTTGGAAGAATACAACGATTTCTTCTGTTCGATAGGCGGACTTATGGATTTATCTGTGTTGAAGGTGTAAGGAGGGAAGTATGGCAAAGAAACGAGACATAAATCTCTTAGAGAGTTTAAATCAATCAACCAAAAAGAAAAGCTCTTCGAGTATGACGGCTATTATGGTTTTCGGTATAGTCGTGCTCGTAGGCGTAATGGTTTTCCTGTTTGCAAGCGCAAAGGTAAATATATCAAAGAATCAGGACGTCATTGACGATCTCGACAAACAATTGGGCAAAGAAAACGAAGTTCTTCAGCTTGAGCAGCAATATGCGCAAGCTCAGCAGGAATACTCAAACAAAATAATCGACGTTATCTCTGTCGTATATCCCAACAAGACGGCTGCCGAAAAGGAAAAGATGAGTTCTATGTTCCTCAATCTTCTTTTCGATTACGTACAGGGTAACGACGATCTCGAAGGCAACGATACGTTAAAGATCAGCTCAATTATTCTCGATACATCGAGCATTACTCTCAGTTGCGGAACCAACGAGTACGAGTACGCATGGCATTTCACGAGATTTCTTGCAGGTGAACTCGATACCGAAGAATCTAAAAAGAATCTATTGTACTTCTCAAACGTAGAAGCAAACTATCCCGGTTTGCCTCCTGATTCCGGCGACGGAGAATATTCTATCAACTTCACGTTGAAATTCAATGTAAACTGGGGGGCATTCGTATGACACTGACAAGTAAAGATAAATTGATGCTCGTCATCTTGGCGGTAGTAATTTTCGTAGCTGTATTTTACATGTACGGCATAGTGCCTGCAAATGACGACCTCGATGCAATCGAAGCGCAAGTAAAGACAAAACAAGAGCAGGTTCAGGCTCTCAATGACAGGCTTGCGGCAATAAATACGGCAAAAATCGACAAGAAATATAACGATTTGCTTGAATACTATTATGCCAACAACAATAAAGTCCTCGACGAACCCGTTACGGCAACTTATATTGACGAAAAGATGTTTACGCTTTTTGAAGATTGCGGTTTTACGGGATATTCGTCACAGGGTTGGTATCCTATTCAGACATCCACCCAGAGTGCAGTGTGGGACGAAACGAATATAGCATACGACGTTTTGTATGTCGATTGTACTTCCGCATATGCTATCCCCGTGGACAATACTCCCGCAGCTATAGCAGTCGTTAACAATTTTCTCGACACCGTAGAAGCAAATCCCAGCATGGAGATTACCAGCTTTACTTTCAATATCGTGGAAACAACGGAATCCGTCGACGATGACAATAATGAAGATACTCCTCCCGTAGAACAAATAAAATTGTCCTATGAGGGAAGCTTTACTTTGAAATACACGATGCAAGTTGAGATTGAATCCGGAAATATTCCTGCATTGCTTGCAAACGTAACAAATCTTACCAACAATGGCGGAACGACTATTTCGTTCAGTGCCGTAGAAAATGCTGTAAGCTATGAATTCTATTCGTTTACACAGGGTGAAGACGGTACGAGATATTATACTTTGATTCCTAATGCAACAATGAAACCTCAAAGTAACACGGGCATTCTCAATTATACTTTTAGTGCAGATGCTTTGACGGGCGCGCAGAATATTATTGTCAGAGCGGTAGGCGACAAGAATAAGGGATATTTCAAATCTCCACTTGACAACTCCGTGCCTTATGTTACGGTAACTTTCGGTTGATTCACATAGTATTGTTCTGCCGAATTTTCGGCAGGACAATACTGAACTTACTTAATTGAATTTGAAAATCGTCAAAAGTTTATAAGAGGGAACATTAAGATAAGGAGGAAGAATATGATAAAGAGACTTAAAAAAATGTTGAGAAACCCTAAACGTGGTATGTCTCTGGTAGTGGTAATGGTATCGGTGGCTATGTTGGTAGTCATGGGTACGCTTTTCACGTCAATTGCTTTGCGTTCGTATAACTATTCTTTCTCAAAACTATGCAAACAACAAGCGCATTATACTGCGCAAGCCAGCGTTAACGCACTTTACGATTTGATTTACGATGACGAAGAAGCAATGAATATCATTGTCGAAACGCTCGATGCAAAATATGCCGAATCCGTACTTTCGGGCGTTGACGATATTACGGCGGTGTACTGTACCATCGGCGAGGTCGGAGGCGCAGGCACTATAATAGAAGGCGACACCGGACCTTCTATCATTGAAGACGCAGGACTTTTTAAGGACGTTATGGGTACTTGCAGATTACAGGCAAGATATACAAATACCCGTCGTACGGAATTAAGTCTCGAAGCTTATGCTACTTATAAAGGTTACAGCGAAAGCGTAAGAATGAAGATTGCTAAAACTACGAAGGCAGCAGAAGAGCTTTCCAAGATTTTCAGCAACGCATTCTGTTGGTCTTCTCCTTTGACATGTATGATTACCGCAGAGTCGTTAGGTGACGTGTACGTTGCTCAACCAGTAATTTACGCATATGACGAAAACGGTATTTACTACGAAGGCACTTCGACAAACGGCGGTATTTACAACACGGTACTTACCAGCCTTGAAAAATTCGGATATTACGGAGTATATACGGGTACTGCAGGTCAGTATATCCGCAATGCAAACGATGAAATCATAAATGACAATTCGCATGCGGGAGTATATAACAGATATTTGCGCGATACCGTTTACAGCGGTATAGAAACAAAGGTGTATAATGGCGATGTCCTCGAAACTGTTACCGGACACACAAAACCCTTCGATATCGACAACGAACCTTTGGCGGTAGAAGGTCAGAATTTGGCATCTGCTACGGGCGAATGGTATACCAATGTAAGCGAGATTTTGTTCTATAACGATTGGGTAGAGCTTTATCTTTTCTCTGATTACAGAAGCGAAAACAAAGATTACGGTGATATAAGAAGTCCTGAATTCGACTATGTCGGACAAAGCCAGGGAAGTTATGCCAACAGTTTGCCTCAGGATTACCTTGCGGGAGCAATCGAATACCCCAGAAACTATACGGCGATCAACGGAGACCTTTATGTCCAATCCAGAGCGCTTATAGGTTTGTGGGACAAGGACAGAAACGATAAAGAAAGCTGGCAATTCTATTACGACACCGTAATGGGACGCGACTATTGGGACTATTACAACACGCTCGGAGATACCAGATTCGAACACGGCTATCCCGCCGGCATCGACGTATTCTTTGACCACGTCAACAACAATATTCCCGCAGAAGATACGACGTTCAGAATAAACGGCAACATGTATCTTTGGGAAGATGCGAGAATTGAAAACTTCGATTCAATTAATACATACAATGCTTATCAAGGCATCAAAAACAATATCTATGCAAGAAAAGACCTTGCGATAGACGGTTATGTTTTCCAAAGATGGAACGGAAGCAGCAGAGTTCATAAAAAATCCGTTTCCATATTCGGAGATATCATGGTGCAAGGGGATTTGTATATAGCAAACTCCACGATTTACGGCGACGTTTATTGCAATGGCGACAATCTCACTATTCTCGACAGTACAATATACGGCAACGTTTATTTGAGAGGAAATAATTTTTCTATCGATAACAGTGTCATAAAATCCGGTACACTTACTTTTAAGGACGGCAACGGTTTGTCTATCAACTGTCCCGGCGGCAATCTCGTTATTGCAGGTTTAAAGGAAGACTGTGTCACCGAATCCAATGCGCTTTGTACATCTTATCTCAATACAAACGAATACGGCGCTCATATTAAAAATACTTCCGTAACAGGAACGCTCTATTCCAAAGTTAATACAAAGATTATCGTAGCAAAATGGGAAAGTGACGATGTCTATAGAGAAATCTTCGGCAACATATTCGTTGAAGAATATTTAAATATAGACTTGGAGTACACCAACGATGCGTATATAAACTATCTAAAGACTGGAGCCTCGATGGAAGACAGTAAAAATAATGAAACTGCCATGAGGTATAATACAATAGACGTTACAGGCAACTTGGTGGCTAACAAGTTGAGAATAAAACAAAGTCAGCACAAGACAAATGCATGGAGCGGACTCGAAGCGCCTCACCTTAATTTCAACAACGTATTCGTAGGTACCGGCGGAACGTATATCGACGGTAACGAATGGTACGGAGGATTTACGCTTGAAGGAAACAGAAAGTCAATCTATCTCGATACTCTTTATACGGTAGGATTGTCAGTCTGGGATACCGATTACGATTTGACGATAAATCCCAACGTTCTCGGCAGTTGGTTGAGCTCGTTCGGAGTAACATACAGCGGTTCTGTTATCTCGCAAGCGTCTGATGCAGTATTTGCACATCAAATCAACAATTTTGCTACATACGGCGGCGCTGAGAGTATCCATTTCTCGGCGGGACAGTCTTTGAATCTGTGGTCGCAGTATTTCTTCCCTACTACATGGGAAACCAAAGAGGCAAACCCTCAATTCTGGAATGCTCCCGTAGCAGCCGCTGACGAGACGTCTCCTCTCGGTGTATATTACTACGATATCAACAGCTATATTTCAGACGGAGATATCAGATCGGGCATACAGAGTTATGTTGCGGCTACAGGCAGAACAGACGTTGCTTCTGTCGATAATGTAAACAAAGTAATCGAAATTAAAAAGAGCATGGTATTCACCTCGAGAATTAATTTCAATTACGGCGGATATACTATCAAATTCAATTCGTTTGAGGATAATTTGCATCTGAAATTCGAAAAAGGCGTAACCTTTGGCGCAAATACGACTGTATTGCTCACAGGTGGCAATATGACGTTCGTATATGTCAGCGGAGGAGACGGCGTTGAAGTGCCCGAACTGCAATTCGGTACAAACTGTACGGTCGGACTTGTCGAAGAAATGACGGGAGTCGATCGTAGATCAGACAGTATATACTTTATATCAAATGACAGTATTATAATCGAGATGGGTTACAATATGAGCATGAACGGCTACATATATGCGCCCAACGGATTTGGCGATATAGTCGGTTCGGACGGTGACAGAACCATTCTCAACGGCTGTATGGCGGTAAAGAACTATTTGATGCAAGGTCAGGTTGACAGGTTTGATGAGACAATAAGTGAATATAGGTATTGTGTCTACAACCACGTTCCTGCACCGCTGATTACCGATGTAAACTTCGAATTCGGCAACAGTGAAGAAGAAATCGGTCAATTCGGCGAAATTATCTGGGAATTCTTGGGGTATTATTGATTATGAGAAAGACTGAAAAAAAGAGAAGATTCTCACTGGTAAGACTCAAAGGGAAAAAAGGATTTACTCTGTTGGAGGCGATAGTGAGTGTGGCATTGTTTGCAATGATGGCGATAATGTTTTCCACGTTTATGTTTACTTCCACAAAGATGGTCAATATGTCAATAGCTTACGATAGTGACAGAGAAAGACTTGTCGAAGCTATCGAAACGGGCAGTACAGAAAATATTACGATTACCGTAGTGAGCTCCGACCATGCAGAGGGTGAATACACTTATCAGCCTTTGACTCTTGAACTCAGCAACAAGGACAGCGAAATCAAAAAGAGAGTTACTTCTCAAGGAACGTATTATATCTATACGCTCAACGATTCCGGAATATCGTATTGCATATACGTCGGTGATTGATTATGTTGATAAACAGAATTAAAAAGACCAAGAATAAATGGAAAAAAGGTTTTACGCTTGTGGAACTTCTCGTTGCCATGGTTATTATGAGTATTCTTACGATATCCGTCTTTGCAATTACGAGTTCTGCGAGCAGGACGTTTTCTAAAGGAACAGAAACCCTTATGGCGGATGACGTGAAGGATCTTGTTTTGGCTTTGGTCAAGAAAAATCTTTATACCAAAGAGGAGGTCGTCCTTGATTCAGGTAGCGCTTTGGGACAAAGCGGCGAGATAAAACCCGAATATCTCAAAACTCATCACGTCATGTTCAGTTTCAACGGATACGTATATTATCTCGAGAGTGATTATCTCGGAGAATTTGAACTAGACGATAGAGGATTGCCTGTAGGAAGCAAACTCATTCTCGAAGAATCCGCTTACGATAAATACGGAGTGCAAATATCCTTTGTTCCGCTTTATAATGCGGCTTCGGGAGATTATCTTACCTTGAGAGTACAGATTTATGTTTACGAAAGAGATAATCCGGAAAGAGTAGTCACGCAAGGCAAGGAATCTTTCAAGCTTCTCAACCTTGAAAGATTGGGCAACAGTATTAGTTTTACTAGCGCTGGCTCTAAATTTCTTTGTTATTTTGCATAGAAGGTGAATATGCTTGCTCTGACTGTTACTTTGTATTTTTTGAGTGCTTTAGCGGGATTGGCGATAGGTAGTTTTCTCAACGTAGTCATATATCGTCTTCCCAAAGGCACTTTTTTTTCAAAGGCACGTTCTTTTTGCCCCAAATGCGGCGCGCCGATAAAGGCTTATGACAATATTCCTGTGATAAGCTATTTGATTTTGAAGGGGAAATGTCGCAATTGTCACGCGTCAATCTCTCCCCGCTATCCTTTGATTGAGGCTTTAAACTGTATTCTGTGGGTCGTCAATTTTGCCGTATTCGGCATAAGCTGGATGACGTTGGTATACGACGTGCTCGTGTCGGTACTGATAGTTGTCGCAATGATAGACTTCGATACTTTCGAGATACCCGATTCTTCCAATGTGACGATATTACTTTTGGGACTTATTACTTTTTTCCCTATATCGGGCGTATCGTGGCAATCCAAACTTATCGGTTGCGTATGCATAAGCTTGCCTATGCTCATACTGGCTCTTTTCGGAGGAATGGGACTGGGAGACGTGAAACTGTATTTTGTACTCGGACTTTTGTTCGGCTGGCAGAAGATTCTGGTTATTTTCCTTATATCAGTGGTCGTGGGCGGAATATTCTCTATTGTTTATATGATTGTACGCAAGAAAAAGGAACAGAACGAGGCTGATTCGGAAGAGGAGAAAAGACTTTGCGAAGAGAGTGCGGGAGAGAGCGCGGAAACAATCACCGAGAAGAGCGTTGATTGCATTGAAGCCAACGCGGAAACTGAGAGAGAAAAGTCTGTCGCTATAGAAGACGGCAAAAGCGTCGCTTTAGAAGGCAATGCCCAACAGGACAAAAAGCTTGCAGATATTCAAGCGCAAGAGGGTGATTCCGATAATGAGGAAGATGAGGACGATATGCCTAAAGGCAAGGCAATTCCTTTCGGACCGTTCATTGCTTTGGCAACTTTAATTACGGTTTATTTGGGCGATTCAATAATAAAAGGTTATACAAATCTTATATTCTAAAACTAATAGTTAATGCATTATGGATTTTAGCCCAAAACAATGTTAAAAAACAGGCAAAAATAAAAATTGCATATTGACACTGTAAATAAATTGTAATATAATTTATATACAAGGAGGGATATTAGTGGACAACAATTCAGCGATTTGGGAAATACTTCTCAATAATAAAGTTATCAAACAAGAACAACTCAACGACGCAAAACGTTGGCAGAGAAGTCATCCCGACGAAGAAATAGGTCAGATACTTATATCCCGCGGAATCCTCAACGAAGACCAGCTTCTTGAGGCGTACGCACAGCGAATGGACGTCCAGTTTATCAACAAAGAGTTGGTAGTAAAACGTCCCGAAGTATTAAAACTCGTTCCCGAGACGCTTGCTCGCAGATACGAGTTGATGCCTATAGATATCCGCAGCAACAAGATTGTAGTCGCGATATCCAATCCCGAGGAAATGGGCGTCCTCGAAGATATCAAGATGAGCTCCAAGATGGAGACCGTAGTCGTCTTGTCTACTCAGGAGCGTATTCTCAACGCTATTGACAGGTATTATAAAAACGTCGAACTATTCTATCACGAAGAAAAAGAAGACGTAGCGAGTGCCATCAATATGATGTCCGCTGATACCAACAAAAAGATGGACGAGATTGAATCCAGCGTAAACAACACTCCTGTCGTTAAGCTGGTCAACAACTTGGTACATCAGGCGTATATGAGGCAGGTATCGGATATACACATCGAGCCTTTCGAGAAGGAAGTCATTATACGTATGCGTATTGACGGCGACCTGGTAGAAAGTATGAGACTTGCCGCAAGCTCACTCAACAGCATCATATCCCGTATCAAGATTTTGTCGGGTATGAATATAGCGGAAAAGCGTGTTCCTCAGGACGGCAGATTCGCTTACATAACGGACTCGTTTAAAGTAGACCTTCGTGTATCCACGTTGCCTACCATATACGGAGAAAAGTGCGTTATGCGTTTGCTCAACACCGGCGGCGAAAACCTTTTGTCTTTCGAGCAACTGGGTATGAGCAAGGAGAACATTGAGAAATTCAATCATATATTGAGTGCCCCCAACGGTATTATTCTCGTTACGGGACCTACCGGTTCGGGTAAATCAACCACATTGTATGCGGTACTCAATAAACTGAGACAGCCTAACATAAACATTACGACTGTCGAAGACCCTGTCGAAAAACAGATGATGGGAGTCAATCAGGTACAGACAAACTCAAAGGCAGGACTTACCTTTGCAAGTGCGCTCCGTTCGCTTTTGCGTCAAGACCCCGACGTAATAATGGTCGGTGAGATTCGTGACTACGAGACGGCAGAAATCGCTACCCGTGCGGCTATTACGGGTCACTTGGTATTGTCTACGCTGCACACCAACGATTCAATTGCTACGATTGTACGTTTGATAGATATGGGAATACCTCCTTATCTGGTATCCGCTTCCGTCAATGCAATCATAGCGCAAAGACTTGTTAAGAGATTGTGCCCTTACTGCAAGAAGAGACGTGACGCAGAGAATACCGATCAAGGCTTGCTTGAGGATATGACGATAAAAGATATATACGAGCCTGTAGGCTGTCCCGAGTGCAACAACGCCGGTTATAGCGGACGTATCGCGGTATACGAGATAGTAGAACTTGACCACGCTATGAAAAAGATGATTACCGCGGGCAAGGGAACGGACGAAATCCGTGCCGTGGCAGTAAAGAACGGCGCAAAATTCCTTGCGGACAGCTTGAGAGAACTTGTCAGAAAGGGTGTTACGAGCCTTGACGAATACAAGCGTATTATCTATACGGTAACCTGATTGATTATAATCGCTTATAAATTAAGCGGATATAAAATAAAAATTATATTTTCAAATATGGAGGGATATTATGATAGCAAATTTGAAAAAGAACAAGAAAAAGGGCTTTACGCTGGTTGAGCTTATCGTAGTTATTGCAATTATTGCAATCATTGCTGCAGTTGCAGTTCCTACAACGATTTCTTACGTAAACAAAGCTAAAGTCAGCACCGCTCAAAACGAAGCAAACGAACTTGCAAACGCACTCAATACTGCATTTACGGAATATTCTTTGAATAGCACCAATCTTACAAAAGCTGATTTCATTGGAATTTTGAATGGTGCAATGGGAACCGTTAATGCTGTAACCGGCATTGAAGTTGAATCTGGTTCTACCGCAACTGCTTTCACAATTATCGTTAGAACTAACGCTACAGACGATGGTACCGCTGTTACCGTAGAAAAGACATACAATCTTTCTAATCTTGGTTTGTCCATAGCCTCTGATTGTATCACTACTTACACTGCACCTTCCGGTGATACAGGTTGGGCTTAATGCTTATTGTGCATACATTTAAGATGTAAAAACCCGCACTTACGGTTCAATAAGAGCCGTAAGTGCGTAGGTATTTATTAAGGGGGGAGTGTATGAGAGGCAAAAAGAAAGGCTTTACGCTTGTAGAGCTGATAGTGGTCATTGCAATCATAGCCATTATAGCTGCAGTTGCAATACCTACGACTCTTTCATATGTTCAAAAGGCAAAAGAGAGTATGGCTGAAAACGAAGTTCTCAACCTTATGGGGACTATACAAAAAAGTTTGACGCTCATCTCAATAGAAAAAGAGGGAAGAGTTGCCAAGGATACTATTCAAGAGATTCTTGAAAGCGAAATGCCGGAGACAGGGTATGTCACAGAAGTGAGAATATCTCAGGACGGCGCAGAAAAAGTTAAAGTATCGGTTGTTGCAGGAGACTATTCCACAAAGGAGACTTCGTTTTCGTATTCTGCATTCAAAGTATATTGGGCAGAATCAGACAGCGTTACTTCCTACAGTTTTGTCCCTAATGCAGATCGTAACGGCTGGGTACTTGTCGAATAAAAGATAAGGTGGATTTTATGAAAAGAAGAGCGAAAAAAGGCTTTACATTGGTAGAACTTATGGTAGTTATCGCCATAATGGGCATACTTGCGGCCGTGGCTATTCCGTCCACGATGCAGTATCTCGGCAGTACCAATGAAGCAGCCGATGAAGCTTATACCGAAGAAGTTGTGTCGCAGGTCAGATTAGCGATTACGGATTTGAATATGGCTCAACTTCACATTACGTCTGCAGCAGTAGTAGATAGGATAAACGAAGAATATATGGTCAATTCGAGTTTCCCTTATCCTATTTATCACATATCAAACAATGCGACTGTTCCTACCGCCGAACAAGTAGGTAGTGAAAACAGTTTTTCTGATTACACGCAGACTATGATAGTTGTATATGCCGGAGATGACGGGTTTATCACTGTATATTTCTTTAGAGACGGCATTGAAGATCCTGATCTTAGAAAGACGGCTTTGATGCAAGTATAATATAATAAAAACGAAAGCAATGCCGCTTCCCTGTCAGGAAGCGGTTTTTTTATTGAATTAAACATAATTCGTTTGTAAGACATATTATTTTTTAGTTTTCATTCACAGGTTTGACATGCAATAGCGTTAAAGAAATTCGCATATAATTCGGATTATTTTAATTAATATTAATCTTCTGTGTTTTACTTATACTTATATTTGAGTCGTAATTTACGATTAAAAGCAAAATTTTTATAATATATGTTAAAAATTTAACATATATATTGACTTTGTGATACATAACGGGTATTATATAATTAGAAACATACGAGGTAATTATGCCGCCCAAAACAAGGATTTCGAGAGAGAGGATAGCCGACGGAGCGTTTGCTCTCGTAAGGCGTGACGGAATAGACGCACTAAGTGCAAAAAATCTTGCAAAAGAGCTGTCGTGTTCTACTCAACCGCTGTTTTGGTGGTATGCCAATATGGAAGAAATAAAGAGCGTCGTGCTTGCCCGTGCGAATTCTATGTTTGAAGAGTGTCTGAAAAGCGGAGCAGAGGGCGCAAATCCTTACAAGGCAATAGGCATAAACTATATAAGATTCGCAAAAGAGCAAAAGCAACTCTTCAAAGCCTTGTTTATGAGCGACAATAACGGAAGAGACGTACTCTCTTCCATAGAGCAAATGCCGTTTATTCTCGATGCGCTCAATACGCAGAGCGTAATGGACAAAGAATGCTCGCGTATCGTAATGCGTGAGATGTGGTTATTTGCGCACGGTATTGCCACAATGACAGCCACCGATACGGCGCAATTCGAGCAAGAGGACGTCAACCGTATGCTTAGCGACGTATTCAAAGGGTTATTGAATAATTACGGGGAAAAACCGTATAAAAACGAATAAAAAACATATTATATAAAATATTAAAAGGAGGCGTCTATGATAAAGTATGATGCGGTCGTTATCGGCGCAGGTAACGGCGGTTTGGTTGCCACGATTAGACTGTTGCAAGGCGGATACAAGGTATTGCTTGTGGAAAAGCACAACATTCCCGGCGGATTTGCAACGAGTTTTAAAAGAGGCAGATTTGAGTTTGAAGCTTCGTTGCACGAGCTCAACGACTTCGGTACCAAAGAAAACAGCGGCGACGTAAGAGATTTGTTCGATTCGCTGGGGGTAACCGATAAAATAGAATGGTTGCAGATTCCCGAGGCTTACAGAGTAATCTCGCGTGAGGAAAAACTCGACGCTACTATGCCTTTCGGCGTAGAAGAGTTTATTGACAAGATGGTGAGTTACGTACCTGACAGCCGTCCCTCGATGGAAAAGTTCTTTGCGCTTTGCAAGGAAATTCACGCGGCACAGGCTTACAGCAATTCCGTCAACGGCAAGACTGACCAAAAGATTATGCTTTCGGAGTATTCCAATTTTGTGCGCGTAGGCTCGTACTCTGTCAACGAAGTTCTCAAAGCTATCAAAATGCCTAAAAAGGCACGCGATATACTCAATGCGTACTGGTGCTATCTGGGCGCGCATTGCGACGATTTGAGCTTTATTCATTATGCTTCGATGGTATACAGATATATCACCAAAGGCGCGGCTATGCCCAAGATGCGTTCTCACGAAATTTCACTCGCTATGGTAGAGAGAATAAGAGAACTGGGCGGTGACGTATGGTTCAATTCTCTGGCTGAGAAGATTCTCACCGACGAAAACGGAGTATGCGGAGTAGTACTCAAAGGTGGCAAGAAAATCGCTACTAAGCACGTAGTAGCCAACTGTTCTCCTCATACGGTATTCGGCAGTATGATAGACAACGTACCCGAAAAAATCGTTCGCGCAGTCAATGCAAGAAAATTCGCAGGCAGAGGCTATACTATGTTTTTGGGACTCAACAAATCTCCCGACGAGTTGGGTATAACAAATCACAACTACTTCCTGTACGATACGATGGATACCGCTAAGCAGTATGACATTATGAAGAAAATCGCTACCAACGAAGTTCAGGCGACGGTATGTCTCAACAGAGCTTATCCCGAATGTTCTCCCGAAGGTACCACGATGATGTATTTTACCACGCTTTATATGTCCGACGACTGGGCTAACGTAAAACCTGAAGATTACGTAGCTACAAAAGAGGACGTAGCGAAACGTATGATAGAGCGTTTCGAGCAGGATACGGGCTGTAAGATTAGCGACTGTATAGAAGAGATATCCATAGCTACTCCTATGACGTATGCGAGATACTGTATGCATCCTCAGGGAGACATTTACGGTTACGAATCGCAGTATTGGGACGGATTGACTCCCAGACTCCTTATGATGAGTGAGGACCAGGAAGAGCGAAACATCAAGGGCTTGCGTTTTGCAGGCGGATACGCAATGAGATTGTCGGGCTATTCGAGCGCATATTTCTCGGGTGATATCTCGGGACGTCAGACAGTAGGCGACATAAAGAAGGAGGGCTGATTATGGCATATCGTTTTAAGAAACAAATCTTCGGATTTATGGATTTACTGAGATTTAAGAAAATGGTTGCAAAGCGCAGAGAAAAACTCGAAACGGCTCCCGCAACTCCTTTGCCCTCAACGTACACAGTCAACGAAACGGCAAAGATACTTCATCCCGGCAAGCAGGACGTCAAGCTTGCAGAAGTGATTACTGAGACAGCAGATACAAAGACGTACGTATTTGCGCTATCTAAAAAAATGATTTTCAGAGCAGGACAGTATATCACCGTTACGGCTAAGGTAGGAGAAAGCGAAGTAACTCGTCCTTATGCGATATCTTCCTCTCCTTTGACGGCGCTCAACGAAGGTAAGCTTTCCGTTACAATCAAAAAGGCAGGCTTCTTCAGCGACTGGATGTTTGACAATGCCAAAGAAGGGGACAAATTCACATTGGGAGACCCCTCGGGCAACTTCTATTACGAGGCTTTGAAAGACAGCAAGAATATCGTAGCCATTGCTGGCGGAAGCGGTATTACGCCTTTTTACAGTATGGCTCAGGCGCTCAAAGAGGGCAATGAAAACTTCAATATGACTTTGATATACGGAGCTAAGACCCGCAAGGATATCATTTTCAGAGACGCACTCGAAGATTTGCAGAGCGACAACTTCAAAATCGTTTACGTACTCAGCGACGAAAAGGTAAGAGGTTACGAAAGCGGATTTATCACTAAGGAGATAATTCAAAAGTATGCTCCCGAGCAATACACGGCTATGCTTTGCGGACCTCAGGCAATGTACTCTTTTGTAGATAAGGAACTCGACGCTTTGGGAGTTAAAGGCAAATTCGTCAAGCACGAAGCAAATTGCATAGGTAACCGCGACGTTGCGCCCAAGAATTACAAGATAACAGTGCATATTCAGGACGAAACGTACGAGATAAAAGCAAAGGCGGAAGAAACCGTACTCGTTGCGCTCGAGAGAGCGGGACTCAAGGTGCCTTCCAAGTGCAGAGCAGGCGGTTGCGGATTCTGCCACTCAAAGCTTGTAAAGGGTAAGTTCTCTATTGCAGGCGCAGACAAGAGAAGACTTGCCGACGAAAAGTTCGGATACTTCCATCCTTGCTGTTCTTATCCCGATTCCAATATGGAAATAATAGTTCCTAAGGGTTGAGTAAGAAAGGCTTATACACACGCAAAAAAGACCGCCAAACGGCGGTCTTTTTCAATGCGGAAAATTCAAAGAGCGAATTTATGGAATAATTTGAAGATGGATAAAGAATACAGGCAAGCGGATATTGCTCAGCTATTGCTTATATATACAATTTAAGCCTTAGGTAAATTGTATATATAACTAAATAATAAATATATAATAATATACTAAAGCGCATCAAAAAAGCTTTGCCTTTTCAGAGCAAAGCTTCGTATAGTTCTTTCAGTGTTTGAAAATAGATATCGCAGTTTTGTTTGAGTTCGGCATTATGCAGTCTGCCTGATTCGTCGTAGGTGCCTATAGAAAGCAGTCCGCCGTTTTTTGCACTCAGCGCGCCTACATAGCTGTCTTCCACCGCCGCGCAATCCTCATAGGCAAGCGGGAATTTTTCGCACTGTTTGAGGTATATGTCGGGAAAGTCTTTTCCTCGTGCGACTTCGTCTACCGAAGTTATTGAATGAAATAACTCGTATATGCCGTTGTTGACGAGGCAGGGTGTTACGTTTTGTTTGTTAGAAGCCGTAGCTACTCCGAGAAGTACACCGCGCTTATGAAGTAATTCCAGTATCTCGCGGGCATAGGGTTTGAGTTGTATCTCGCTAGCGTATTTGACTTGCGCTTTTGCCTTCCAGAAAGCGGCGATGCTATCCTCGTCAAGCCCTATATCGGTATTGTTGGCGGTATACTTTGCGCCTTCCGCCATACTAAGATGATTTACTTGATACAGATACCCGTCGGGCATTTGCTTGCCGTGCTCGGTGAAAAGACTTTCGTATATCTTCATCCATACCGCCATAGAATCGAGCAATGTGCCGTCAAGGTCAAATATAAACCCTTTTATGTCTTTTAGCTTTTTCATATTACCCTCTTGATTTACGATTATATGATATTTTATCCGAAGATTTTTGTCAAGTTGTTGGACTATATGTAAATCGTTGTTTAGAATACAATTTAAATTCATTTAAACATAATAAAAAAAGCAATATTCATTGACTAGTAAATATCAATGATGATATTATAGAATTGATAACGCTTCGTAGTGGAAAAGAGAAAATGAAAAAACAAAACATTTTTCAAAAAGCCGGTTTTTTAGTCAAAGATTTTTTCAAGCATTGGAATATTCCGGCAAAAGAAGGATACTATCTTTCCAATAAAGAATTTATGGCATACTCGGTAGGCGGTATGGGCGTTCAGGGAATGGGCATTCTCACGCAGTACTTTGCTATTAATATGGGTGTGCATCTCGCGTATGTTTACAATTTCGACCAGATGATTGTATTGTACACAACGTGGATTATGGCGATACTTTCGCTTTTCCGTGCACCGTTGGTCGGTTGGCTTATCGACAACACCAATTCAAAATGGGGCAGATACCGTCCCTATTTGTTGTGGGCAGGCTTTGCAAGCGTAGCGTGTTTCTGGCTGTTGGCATTCATACCGAATATATTTATGCCGGGCGAAGGTCAGGAATACACAACGACGCGTAAATGGCTGGTAATAGGTTCGTATCAACTCATATACTTTATAGCGCTTACCGTATACAGTCTTTTCGCTTTCGGAAGAGTAGGATTGTCGCAGGTTATCACGCCTAATACCAACGAAAGAACAAAGCTCTATTCCGTCGGCGGAGTAATAGATTCACTCGGTCCCTCTATCGTGCAAATGCTTTTCCCTTTGATTGCCAACGGCGTATACGGTCAAATGGGTCTTGTGTATAAGGATAAGTACGGCGAATTGACAGCAGAGCAGATTACCGAAATGGGTTTGGGATTCGGTATGGAAAACATATATACCTATCAGATTATTTTTCCGATAATGGGTTGTATATGCGTTGCGCTTGCGCTGGTAATGTTCTTCGGAACGAAAGAAAGAATAATAAAAGAGAAAAAGGCAAAGGCAAGCGTAGGCTTCTGGTCGGGTATAAAAAAAAGTTTCAAAAACAAATACTTCTGGCTTTTCAACTTATCTTCGGTGCTTGCGTTTGGCAGAATTACGTTGTTCGCGTCGGTCAATTACGTATGCGCTTATATGATAGGCGGCGACCTGGGCGGTACTCTTCGCGGAATCGTTCCGACATTGATGGCGGTAGGATTCGTGCCCGGAATGTTATTCTCTCCTATAATACAGAAATATATGGGCAAGAAGAATATGACGCTGTTGTCCTTCGGAGGCTCGGCAGCCCTATCCGTCCTTATCTTAATGCTGGTATTGTTCGCATATAATTGGGGAGCAACTCCTTATCTGATTTTTGTAGGAATTTTCCTGCACAATGTCTTTGCAGCATTGTGGACGGTTACGTCCCCCGCTATGACGGCAGACTATTGCGAATATCAGCAGTGGAAGACAGGTGACCGTCTTGACGGATATATGTCGCAGTATTCGCAGGTTATTACGACCATATGCGGTTTAGGGTCGGGCGCGCTTGTTGCCTTCCTTCTCAAAAAGTACGGCGCAAACGAATCCGCCGATTACGCTAACCCCGAAGTAATGCGCAGTGCTTTCATAATATGGTGCGTACTGGGTATAGTATGCGGTGTACTTGCGATGATACCTTTCTTCTTCTGGAATCTGACGGAAAAGAAACAATTGGAAATGGCAAGGGACTTGAAGATTAAAGCTTATACTAACGACCTTGAGAAAGGCGAACTCGACGAAGAGAACGTAAAAGAAGCAGTAGAGCTCGGCGTTCTTACGAGAGAACAGGCACTGGAAATGGGATTTGCTTCGGTAATGGAAGCTCAGACGGAAGAAGACGCGTCGGAACAACTGCACGAAGAGCAGACCCTTCTTATGAGTCAAATGCAGGATACTCAGTCTACGGACAGCGTAGTTAAAGAAGCAGACGAAACAAAAGAGGGCAAAGCAGAATAACGGTATCCGATTTGTTACAGTTACAGCCCAAAGTCAACTTATAAAAGTATATAGCAAAAGAAGCGGCGTGATTGCGCCGCTTCTTAATTGTATAATTGTATTTTGAAATAGTTTAGATTTTAAACGAGATAATTTTATATCAAAAAAATTATAAGTGTACTCGTTTATTTGTGGTACGCGCTGCCTTCCTCAATCATAAAACAGCGGTATATTTGTTCTGCCAGCATAAGGCGCATAAGTTGGTGCGGATAGGTAAACTTTCCGAAACAAATCGACGTGTCGCATTTAGAAGTAACGCTTTTGTCGAGCCCGTAAGAACCGCCTATGACGAAACTCACAGTCGAGACGCCCTCGCTTTTTAAAGACGAGATTTTCGCGCTGAGTTCTTCGCTCGAGAGCATTTGTCCTTTGAGGTCGAGCGATATGCAATAGCCTTTGAGATTTTTTATTATTCTTTCGCCTTCCGCGCTTTTGACTTTGATAAGATTTGCGGGTGAGGGATCGAGGCACAACTCTTCTGCCACCTCGATTATCTCAGTTTTGCAAAATCTCTGCAGCCTTTTGAGATATTCGTCTATTCCGTCTTTGAGATACTTTTCCTTGAGCTTGCCTACGCACACGATACGTACGTTTATCATAGGTAGCCTCCGATTGTATTGAAGAGCCATATCACGAAGACTATGACGAGCGCGAATATGATACCTCTGCTGTTTTTCTTTTTGATTTCCACTTTATCGTCATTTTGCATAGAGTAGAATACTTCGCGCTTTTCAGGACTGTATTCGGCAAGTTGCTCGTCTAGTTTTGCCTGTTCTTCTTTCTGCATTTTGATTTGCTCGGGTGAGGTGAAGAGGTATGCGAGCTTTTCTTGGAAAACTTTGATGGGCCTTTTCTTGCGCTTGTCTACGTATACGACCTCGCTCGAGGTATCCGAGTCTTGTGCAGAAGGTGCTGTTTCGTAATTAGCTATATTGTCGGGCGCGGCGATATTAAGGGCGTCGGACTCGACGTTTTCGGTTGCGCTTTCTGCCGCCAAGTCTTCCTTTTTGCGTTTTCTGTAACTTATCACGTACATAGCGTAAAGACATCCTGCCAAACCGCCTATACCTACGATGCACATTATAAGGAGCAGCCACCAAGGTATCGAGATGGTAGTCGCGCCGTCATTGACGACAAAGTTGACGTAGCTTGCGGTTAGCGTAATAGCATTGTTGAAGAAGTGTACAAGCACGGGTATCCATATACTTCCCGTCATAAAATATACAAGCGCGCATACCACGCCTACGAAAAACTGATGTACGAGTTGTATGGGGGAGCCGTGCATAAAAGCGAAAATCGTACTGCTCAGCAAAAGTCCCGCAATAAAGGATATTTTACTGCCGGCGCGCGCTATCATACCTCTGTGCAGGATTTCTTCGCACACGGCGGGCAGAGCGGCGGTAACAATCAAAAAGAGTACGAGTTTGCCGAAACTGTCAACCACTATATTTGCTCCCGTATATTCGTATCCCGTCTTGTATACAAGCGTAACGAAAAGATTTGCTACGGGCATAAATCCCGCCAGCAACAGACAGGCGATAGGAAGCGTCATTGCGATTTGTCCGCCGTTGACTTTGCGTTTGAAACCTATTCCTTCGAATACGTTAAAGCTTTTGACCTTCCAGTATGCAAGGGGAGAGAGAATCATAGTCGCTTCGTTGATTAGCGTAATAATTATGATACCGGCTGTGGAAGCGGTAAAGAGCGAAAATTTATTCGTTACGGCTTCAAGACCGTCTTGCGTGGAAGTCTCCACCTTAAGCATATCGGCAATGAGAATATATGCCACGACCATAAAAATGAATTGCAGCATAAATTGCAGGATATACTGCACGATAAACATCGCGCTTGCGTCATAAAATTCCAATGTAGGAGTTTTTTTCTTAAGGAAGTTTTTGAAAGTTTTCTGAGTATCGCTCATAAGCTTTCTCCTTTATTCCAGATGTATTTTTTGCATCGTCCTGAATTGCAGGGCGATATCCACGTATGCGTCAATACCTTCTTTTACGCCTTGTTTGTCGAGCGTTTTTTCCGTACACTCGAATGCCAGTTCGGGAGTATTGTTGTCCTGACTGAGATGCGCGAGTACGAAATGCTTTGTGCCGGCTTTGGACAACTTGAGTACGGTGTCGGCGCATTCGTCGTTTGAGAGGTGTCCGTTTTTCCCCAGTATTCGCTGTTTCAAAAGAAAAGGATAGGACCCGTTTTTGAGCATTTGAATATCGTGGTTGGATTCTAGCATAACAAGGTCGCTTTTCTCAAGATTTGCGAATATGGCGTCGTTCATACAGCCCAGGTCGGTCGCAATCGTAACCGTTTTTTTGCCGTCGCTCAACCTGTATCCGAGATTGTAATTGGAATCGTGAGGCAGTCTGAAAGGCTTTACGGCGATATCTCCTATTTCGAAAGGCAAGTCCATATCGTTGTCCTGTACGTACGCCAGAGTTTTAGAATCGAGTCCGTATCTGCTCTCGGAATGGCAGTAGACGGGTATATGATACTTGGCTACAAAAGACGCTATGCCTTTTATATGGTCGCAATGCTCGTGCGTTATAAGCAGTGCGTTTACGTTTCTGAGGTCTATGTTTGACAGGCGCGCTCTTTCTTCGAGCGTACGGATATTTATACCGTCGTCAATGAGCAAAGTCGTGTTATTGCTCGATACGACAGTGCAGTTGCCTTTACTGCCGCTCGCTATGTTGACAAAATCCATATTACCTCTTTAACTTCCTTTTGTATCTCACGATTATATAAGCTTAGTCAGCTTGATACATA
This sequence comes from uncultured Christensenella sp., assembly GCA_949290515.1. Lineage (GTDB taxonomy): Bacteria > Bacillota > Clostridia > Christensenellales > UBA3700 > RACS-045. The sequence goes on along the minus strand of CASERZ010000010.1, from coordinate 15,685 downwards.
TTCTGATTATGCACAGATATTTTATCATATTTTTATTGTATAGACAAATATTTGTGTGTTAAAATATGGTAAAGAGGCAGTTATGATAAAAATAGATACTTCAGTGATAGCAAAACGCATAGGAGAGAGTATAGACAAGATATCTTGCGAAATAGAGCCGAGTTGTCTTGCCGCTCTTAACGAGGCGTATTCTAAAGAGGATAATCCCACGGCAAAGTTTGCGTTGCAGGTAATGACAGACAACGCGCGCCTTGCCGCAGCAGAACATCGTCCCGTATGTCAGGATACGGGTATGGTAGTCGTATTCGTCGAGATAGGCAACAACGTAATCCTTACAGGCGAAGTTTTGCAGAAAGCGATAGACAGAGAAGTCGAGAAGGCGTACGTTACGTTGAGAAAATCCGTACTCGACCCTGTATCCAGGATAAACACAAAGACCAACACGCCCGCTGTAGTGCATACGAGTATCGTCGAAGGAGACGACGTCAAGGTAGAAGTTATGCTCAAGGGATTCGGCAGTGAGAATATGTCGAAGATATATATGCTCAATCCCGCGCAAGGTCTTGACGAAGCCAAAAGACTTATCGTAGAAAGCGTAAGGACGGCAGCGTCCAATCCCTGTCCGCCCGTGATAATCGGAGTAGGTTTGGGCGGTACTTTCGAGAAAGCCGCGTCGATGTCCAAACACGCGCTTTTCAGGAAGATAGGCTCTTCCAATCCCGACCCCGTGCTCGACGCGCTCGAAAAAGAACTTTTCGACAAGCTCAACGCTCTCGGTATAGGCGCGCAAGGTTTCGGAGGAAAGACGAGTTGTCTGGGAATATTCATAGAGAGTTATCCCACGCACATATCGTCCTTGCCCGTGGCAATCAACGTGCTTTGCCATTGCTCGAGGGCAGATGCGTTTGTAATAGACGGTAAAAAGGAGGGGGAGATATGCAGGACGTTGTAAGACTCAGTCTTCCTTTTGACAAGAAGGAATTAAAAACATTGAAAGTCGGTGACAGAGTTTTGCTGACGGGCGAAATGCTCGTTTTCAGAGACGCGGGACACAAGAGACTTTACCAAAGTATTCAGGAGGGAAAACAGGCTTTTGAATATGCGGGCGAAACGATTTATTTTATGGGACCTTGTCCCGCGAGAGACGGAGAAGTGCTGGGGAGCGCGGGACCTACCACTTCTTGCAGAATGGACAAGTATACTCCTTATATGCTCGACCACGGTTTGTGCGCGCAAATAGGCAAGGGCAAGCGCAGTGACGATTGCATACAGGCTTTCAAGCGTAACGGCGGTGTATACTTTGCCGCAATAGGCGGCGCGGGCGCGGTATACAGCAAGTGCATCGAAGCGGCAGAAGTAATCTGCTTTGAGGACTTAGGCGCGGAAGCGGTGAGAAGAATAAAAGTCAAGGATTTCCCCGCGGTAGTCGCGATAGATACCCAAGGCAATACAATTTACAACGAATAAATTATCAAGCGATTACACTATGATACTATAAAGGGCGACGGCAAGTCGTCCTTTTTCCATATACGGCATAACTTTTTTATTTGCCGTTTGTTCTAGCTTAACGGGTATAATGCTTTTCTTATCCGTGTGCGATTTCGCACGCAGCGATAAGCACGTCTTTGTTGCGTTCGTAGATAGCGGGCAGAGTATCTATAAGTTTGTCATAGGGGATATCGTCGTCTCCCACTTCGATAGTAAGTCCTAACTGCTGAAAAGTTGCGATATACCAGTCCTTGTAGCCGCCAGTGCTTTCGTATGTATCAAGCAGAGGATAGCCCGTCAAATCGGATATCAGTTTTGCGCCCTCGGGCGAGGGATCGAGACAGGAAAAAGCCTTGTAAATCACGTTGCCGCGCGCGTGGTAACTCAAGGTTACAGCGGGCTGTACTCTCTCCGTAAGCGCACGCAAAGCTGTGTTTTCAGGCTCGCTGAAAGGAAACATACCTATGTAATTTGCAGGGGCGGGGTAGGTTACGTTTTGCGCGCCCTTTCCCCACAGCGCGTTGTAGTTGACGTTGAGGTCTACGGCGCGGGCGTTTGCTTTCCAAAGCGAAAAGTCTTCGGAGCCTTTGTTAACGTCGAGCAAAAAAGTTTTCAGCCCTTCGTCGGGTATGGACGAGAGCCCCTCTTGGCACAGCATTACACCGTCCGCGTTGACCATAGGTACGCACCAGACTCCGCATTTGCCGTTATAAGCTTTCATCATCTCGATTACGAGCGGTGTGGTTACCCACTCTCTTGCGTGGATTGAGGCGTGAATAAGAATTCGTTTGCCTTCCTCGCTACCTTTGAATACACAGGGAATAGGTCTGCCCAGATATGTATAGCCTATATCGAATACCTGCGCGCCGTTGGCGTAAAGTTCTTTCAAATCTTCCTGAAAAGCAGTCAAATCGTACATAGTATATTATATGCAATGCCTCGCAGGGGTGTTCGCTGTCCGTAAGTGCGTCTTTTGCGCGCTTTTTGCTTCGTCGTTCTCGTAATACGGCAAGTATTACTTCGTCCTTCTCGGCAAAAATCATCACAAAATCCGCTACTTACAGCCTAGCTCACACCCCTGTTCGGCATTGCTGAGTTTTGGTTGCTTAGTTTTGCCCGAATTTAGTACAAATGACAAGCGGATATGATATTACCAGTTTTATATTTAAGTATATTTTGCGCGATTTGTTTATAGGTGGGAGTATCGGTTTTTGGTTTAATTGCAATAATAGGTAAACCGTTACTTAATAATAGGACAAATGTTACTTATCTTACTCAACGGTTGCCGCCGGTATTGAGCGAGAAAGGATAAATCGTTTGGCAAACGTGTGATAGTATGTTATTATATTTATATGGATATAAATCAGCACAACAGATTCAATAATACCCCTTTAAAGGATAAAGAAAAATATATGCGGCTTGCTTTGAAAGAGGCGCGAAAGGCAGAGTTAATCAACGAAGTGCCCGTCGGCGCGGTTATCGTAAAAGACGGAAAGGTCATAGCAAGGGGATACAACGTTAAAGAGAAAAAGAAGGACAGTATTTACCACGCCGAAATAGTCGCGCTTCAAAAGGCTTGCAAGAAGATAGGCGACTGGCGTCTTAACGACTGCGATATATTCGTCACTATGGAGCCGTGTCCTATGTGTACGGGCGCGCTGATAAATGCGCGGATAGGAAATATCTTTTTCGGCGCTTACGACGAGAGAGCGGGCTGTTGCGGTACGATGTACGATTTGCCCGCGGACAGCAGATTCAATCACCGTCCTAACGTGGAAGGCGGTATACTCGAAGAAGAGTGCGCGGGGATTCTGATAGAGTACTTCAGAAGGAAGCGTCAGGAGATAAAGGATAAAAAACAAAAATCGCAATAACACGCAAAATATCTTGACAAGCATAATAAAATGCTGTTTAATATTATGCACTGTAAGAGGTGAGATATGTTGATTGTAGGACTGGGAAATCCGGGTAAACAATACGAAAAGACGATACACAATATGGGTTTTATGGTAACCGATTGTCTTTTGGAAAAGCTGGGCAGAAAGCTTGACAAAAGCGGTTGCAAGGCGAAGTATTGCGTGGAATACATAGGCGGTAAAAAACAGGTTATCGCACAGCCTCAGACATATATGAACTTGTCGGGAGAAAGCGTAAGAGAACTTATGGGGGCAAACAAATTTGCACCCGAAGAAGTGCTTGTCGTATATGACGATATAGATTTGCCCTTGGGCAACGTGAGAGTACGCAGAGAGGGCTCGGGCGGCAGTCACAACGGTATGAAAAATATAGTTGCCGAATGCAATACCACGTCGATTCCCAGAGTGCGCATAGGAGTAGGTGACGAGCGGGGAAGCCGCGAACTCAAAGACTACGTATTGTCCAAAGTAGGCGGTGAAAAGATGCGCATACTCAATACCGTATTCGATAAGGTTGCCGAGGGAATATGGCAGTATATGGTCGACGGGGACTTTGACGCATTGATGCGCAGACTCAACGGAAAGCAGGCTTAAAGTCAACTCATACACAGCAGAAATTTATACAAATCAGAGCGCGAAACGCGTGTCGGCGTACGGCGCAAAATCATAGTAACCTCTGACAGACGGACTATGGAAATAGATAATCTTTTAAAACTCTATAATCTCGACCCTGCATTAACCAACCTCTACCGCAAGGTAAAGGAGGGGCGCACCGTCGCTGTCTTTTCGGCGGGCGAGGGCGAGAAAATTCATATTGCTTCTCATCTTGACAAATTCGTATTATTCGTCGCCAAGGACGCTTTCAAAGCTACGGTAGTTTTCAACAGGCTAAAGGATTATTACGGGGACAGAGTAGGCTTGCTGCCTGCCAACGAAGAGCTTTTGCTTTTGCGCAAGACGTATTTCAAGAGTATCATATCGCAGAGGATAAACACGCTTTACGATTGGGCTGCGGGTAAGCTGGACTGTGTGGTCGTAACCCCTCAGTCGCTTTTGCAATACGTGCCTCGCAAAAAGAACGTTAAGGACAGCGTAATCAAGTTGTCGGTAGGAGATAAACTCGACCGATATGAGTTGATAGACAGGCTTGCGCTGACGGGCTATGTGAGAGAGGAAAGCGTGGAGGAAAAAGGCACTTTCTGCGTTGCGGGAGACATAATCAGTATTTTCCCCGCGCACCTCGAAATGCCCGTGAGAATATCCTTTTTCGATGACGAAATAGAGAGTATCAAAGAGTTTCATCCCGAGACGCTTACCACAATACGCGCTGTGGAAAACGTACAGCTGATGCCCGACAACGATATGTTGCTCAGCGCCAACGCAATGGAGTACGGACTGCAGAAAGCGCGAAAGGTTTTGGACAGACTTTCGGCGGAAAACAGCGAGCCTTTGCTCAATACTTATTCTCAGCTTGCTTCGTCTTCGGTATGCACTCAGCAGGCGCAGTGGCTGTTGCCTTTTGTGTGCGACAAGATGAATACCGTATTCGATTATATGCCCGAAGACGGCGTTATCGTATTCGAAGAGCCTGCGGGGGCAGACGAGCAAATCAATCTTTATCTCAAAGAGCATTACGTGAGGGTAAAACAACTGGTTGCTACGGGCGAAGCGTTGAAAGAGCACGCAAAATCCGTGATGGACAAACCCGAGCTGATGCAAAAGCTTGACGGCTGTCAAAAGGTAGGATTGTCCTATCTGACTTCTACAAACGCGCTCTTTTCTCCAGAGGAAGTATTCAATCTCGACACCGCGCCTCTCAACAATTACAGCGTGCATTACGATATGCTTGTCAACGACCTTAAAGTATTCGATAAATCGGGGTATACCGTGCTTATATGTACGGGGGACGAGGTTTCTGCAAACAACCTGAGAAAGACTCTTATGGAAGACGAAGTCGGTTGCAGTTTCGTCAAATCTTTAGAGTATAAGAAAAACGGAATTTTCCTTGTTGCCGACGAGATATCCAAGGGATTTGTATATACAAAAGCCAAGCTTGCCGTACTGGGTAGAGAGGACGTAACGCGTATCCGTAAAAAAGTCGAAGCGCAAAAGACAAAGGCATTCACAATGCCCAAAGTCGGAGATTATGTCGTACACGAAGTACACGGCATAGGCAGATGCCTGGGTACTAAGTTTATAGAGATGGGCGACATAAACGCAGAGTACATTGTCGTCGAATACCGCAACAGCGAATATCTTTACGTGCCGGTAGACAAGCTGGACAGACTTTCGAGATACAGCGGAAGCGACCGCGAGCCTAGACTTTCGCTGATAGGCGGAAAGGACTTTGAAAAAATCAAAAAGAGCGTCAAGGCTTCGATTAAGGCTATGGCGATTGACTTGCTCGATTTATATTCTCAAAGACAGGCAAAGCACGGCTATAAATATCAGGAAGACGACTATCTGCAAAAGAATTTCGAGGACGCTTTTCCCTATACTCCTACGCCCGACCAGGTTACGGCGGTGCAGGAGATAAAGTCGGATATGCAGAGAGGTATCATTATGGACAGGCTTCTCTGCGGCGACGTAGGTTACGGAAAAACGGAGGTTGCGCTGAGGGCAATATTCAAGACGATATGTCACAATAAGCAAGCGGTAATACTCTGTCCCACGACAATTCTTGCAAGACAGCATTACAATACCGCGGTAAACCGTTTTAAGGAATTCGGTATCGACGTCGAACTTATCAGCAGACTGCAGACGCCCAAGGAGATACAGGCTTCGCTGGACAGACTTGCTACGGGTAAATCGCTCGTCGCGGTAGGAACTCACAGGCTTTTGTCGTCCGACGTGCAATTCAGGGATTTGGGGCTTATCGTACTAGACGAAGAACAGCGTTTCGGAGTGGAGCACAAGGAAAAACTCAAAGTGCTCAAGAAAAACGTCAACGTGCTTACTATGTCCGCTACTCCTATCCCGCGTACGCTCAATATGGCATTGACGGGTATAAGGGATATAAGCGTACTAGAGACGCCGCCTAAGGACAGGCTGCCCGTGCAGACTTACGTGTGCGAGTTGAGCGACGGACTTATTGTCGATGCGGTAAACCGCGAGCTTGCAAGAGGCGGACAGGTGTTTATACTCTACAACAGAGTGGGCGGAATAGAGAAGTTTGCTTCGCGAGTTGCGTCATTGGTGCCTGAGGCAAAAGTAGATTATGCGCACGGCAGAATGACGCCTGAACAGCTCGAAGACAAGATATCGGGCTTTTACGATAAAAAATCCAACGTGCTGGTAAGTACTACTATAATAGAAAACGGTATAGACGTCCCCGACGCAAATACGCTCATAATTTGCGACGCCAACAGGCTGGGACTGTCTCAGATGTATCAGTTGAGAGGAAGAGTAGGCAGAAGCAACAGGCTGGCTTATACTTATTTTACAGTAAATCCCGACAGTGTACTGACAAGCGACGCGACCAAAAGACTTGCCGCGATACTCGACTATACGGAGCTTGGCAGCGGATTTAAGATTGCAATGCGCGATTTGGAAATCAGAGGCGCGGGAAATATTCTCGGAAGGGAACAGCACGGACATATCGAAAAGGTAGGTTACGATATGTATTGCAAGCTGCTTAAAGAAACGATTGACGAGCTACAGGGCGTGGTAAGCGACGAAGAAAAAGAAGTCAAACTCAACTTTTCGTTCAGTACCTATATCGACAAAAAATACGTGTCCGACGAGGATATGCGTATGCGGTTGTACAGAAGTATTCTCGACCTCGACAGCGAGGAGGCACTCGAAAAACTCAAAAACAGTATCGAAGAGAGTTACGGCAAAATGCCTCAGGATACCGAAAGACTGTTGCAAGCTGGACTTATCCGCAGACTTGCGGGAACAATCAACATCAAGCAGGTTGATATATCCAACAGAACTGCTCAGCTTGTATTCGCAGACGACAGCTGCTTTAAAAACAGGGAAGTAATGCTTGCCGTAGGAGACAGCGGGGAAAGCGTAAACCTCACCTACGAAGACTGTCCCAGACTGGTTTTCGCTTGTCGCAGCGGAAGTATAGACCAAAAATTGGCGAGTGTAAAAGAATTTTTACTCAAATGCAAAAAAACTTTTGATTAAAAGTGTTTACAACACCCGATTGTTTGTGTATAATAGATTATGCGTAATATTATATTATTATAATATAAGGAGTCATATATGAAGAAAAAAGTTATTGTCCTTTTGCTCATACTTGTTATGGTTTCCTCGTTTTTCGTGGGCTGTGACTTGTTTACGAAGGACGGCTACAGAGATTATCATCAGGTAGTCGCTACCATCAATTACGACACAAAGGACAGCGGTGTTATATCTTCCGTACTTTATAAAGGAGAACTTCTGTCTTACGTACAGAACTACGGTGCAGCGTATATATCGTATTACGGTATGACGGCTGACGAAGTAGTCGAGTATTTCTACGACAGTCTTACGAAGCAGAAGCTCATAGTATTGTACGCGCAAGAATACCTTTACAAAAACGATGCGGTTCCCTCTTCGTTCAAGAGTGAATTTTCCTCTTTGGGCGCGTGGGAGACATTCAAGAGCAAAAACGGCGAGATAGAGGCTTACAAGAAGTTTTTGACGATTGACGAGTACAGATATTGTATCGAGCAGACCAACAAGCAATTCGAGGACGGTTGGAACGAGTATATTACCGAACTCGAGGACGAAGCAGGCAAAAACGAAATTACTGACGACGAAGACGAAACGACCGACGAAGACACTACGAAAGATGAAGATTTGCTCGACGCACGTACTCAGCGTACAGAGTCTGAAGAAGAAGAGTCTGCCGAATACGAAGAGAATGCAGACGTAAATTCCGAAGATGCAATGCTTAAGTATTTTGAAGAACTTTACGGTATTGACCTCGGAGACAGCGTGGACAGTGCGTACTTCTTCAACTATGTAAATACTATTATCAAAAACGAACTTCCCGCCAGCGAAGACAGTGACGAAGTTAAAGATAAGAAGAAAGAAAAGTACGATAATATGAAAGCTGCTCTCAAGTCGCTCAAGAGCGCAATCGAAGAGCAATATACCGATTACGATTATTATCTCGTACAGCAAATGCAGAGTTACATTGTCGAGAAATATCAGGACCAGATAAGCGAAGAGCTCGACGCTGAAAAAGTAGCTACAAACGCAGACGCAAAGATTCAGAAGAATACTCAGGTTGACATCAAGGCTTATATCGACGACAGCGCGTATAAGACGGCTATCGAGGGCGGTACGTTTGCATACGCTGCACCCGATAAAGACTATTTGCAGGTAAAGAGCATTTTGCTTTCTTTCTCTGACGCTCAGAAGACGGGTATCGAACAGCTCACTTCCATTTTTGCAGGAAACGAAACGTTGGCTAAGCAATACCGCGATGCAGTGGCAACAGGCTTTACCGACGGACTTGACAAGGATATGCTCGAGTTGTTTGCAAAGATAGGACTTAAGGTAAACGTGTCCAATCCCGACTATGATGCCGAAGAAGACGAACTCAAAAACGCATATACCGATGCTACGATAGAAGATGCGGAGACTAATCCTTATGCAAATCCTGCTGTAGACTATCTCACGATACTTTACGCTATGGCAGAAGATATACAGGCAAAAGTCAAGCTTGCTACCGATTATGCTACGGCAAATTCGATGAGCACGCTCGAGAAATATCTTGTAAAGGAATATGCTTCTCAAAAGGCTTTTGACGACTGGAAGTATCTCGTCAACGACGATACCGGAATGTTCAGCTCCGAATTCTATGTAGTTACGCCCGACGGACAGGCATCTACCTATGTTGAAGAATATACCGTACTTGCCAGAGCTTTGACAGATGCAGGCGTAGGCGCAATGGCTGTAGCAGATTACGGCAGCGATGTAGTCAACAGCGGTACAGCTGCTTATGCAGGTACTACCGAAGTGCTCAAAAAGGCTAACGGCGCGTTCTCAATCTACAAGAAGAACTTTACTTCTTCCGTAGGTGAAGACGCAGAGGAAATCTCCGCAGACGTATATACTATGGTTACGGCAAGCGGCGCAGAAATCTCCTTTATCGTCAACGATTACGGTATTCATATCGTAATGCTCACCGCAAAGCCTATGGACGATAACAAGGGTGCTATCACCACTCAGGTTGAGAAAGACAGCGAAGACAAAGACAAGACTATGTATGTAAAGAACAAAGATTATCTTTACAGCTACGAAGTTGTTATCGAATACGCTAAGGACGAAGACGGTAACGAAGATAAGAGCAAGATAGCTTCCATTACCGTTGAAACCAAGACTATAAAAGAATATGCTGACGAAACCGTAAAGGGCGAAATGAGTTCTGACGTATCTACCTTGCAGCAGCTCGGATTGTTTAGCAACAAGACGTATACCACCAAGGTTGACAAGATTTACAAGCAGATTCTCAAAGTCGCAGAGGAACTTGCATAATATTTAAAGTTAAGCTAACAAAATAGGACGCTTTATACAGCGTCCTATTTTTGTATAAATCTGTTGCTTATCGAGTATTCTTGCAAAAAGCTATAAAGTATAGTATTATTAATAAAAAAGAGTATTATATAATATTGATAATATAAATTTGCGTCACAGGACGCTTGAAGCCTATAGAGGCATAAGAGGATTGATATGGATACGAGAGAATATACAAAAAAACAAAATCTTGTTTACAAGGGCAGGATACTCACTCTCTATAACGATGAAGTAACGCTTGCCGACGGGAGCGAGAGCAAGCGCGAGTACGTGCATCACAACGGCGGAAGCAGCGTGCTTGCCGTAGACAATGAAGAATATGTCTATCTTGTCGAGCAGTTCAGATACCCTTACAGAGAAAACGTGCTGGAGATTCCTGCGGGCAAAGTTGAGAAAGGCGAGAGTGCTTACGACTGCGCGGTAAGAGAGCTAAAAGAGGAGGTAGGACTGAAAGCAAAAAGCTTTGAGGACTTAGGCCTAATCTATCCCAGCCCCGGTTATACCGACGAGCCTCTGCATATCTTCGTTGCGCGCGAATTCGAGGTGGGAGAAAATTCTCTTGACGAGCACGAACTTCTCAATGTTAAAAAGATACTTCTATCTGACGCTTTGAAAATGATAGAGGATAATATACTGCGCGATTCGAAGACTGTGATAGCAATACTTAGATACGCGCTTTCGCACGGTATCCGACGTTAGTAAAACGCTTGCACAAAGCAAGAGCAAGTCTTAAACATAATTTGTAGAGTGACAACATAAAGAGATTATATTATATATTCTATATATTATACTGATATATTATATACGCACGCGTGAATACGGATATACAAGGGGGACAAATGAAGAAGTTTAAAAAGAAAATTTACGTGATGTTCAAGAGTAAAAACGCATACTTTTTTTTCGTTATTCTGTTTTTTATATTGGCTATTTTAATATCGGCAATCAGAACGGGCGGCGACGTCAATCTGGGAGAATTTATTAAGTTCGATATGGTAGCCAGTATATCGGTAACAGGTATCATCGGTTTACTCATCGCCTGGATAGTCAGACTTATAGAGGTAAAACTGGAGGACAGCATCAAACTTAATGACAATTACGACGAGCTTATAAAACAATACACTGAAGAGAATTTTATCCGATATAAAGATGTTGTCATACCGGTAAGTCTATTGTGTAAAATAAACGAAAACGATAAGATAAAAATCCTTGACAACTATAAGGCGGATTATTCGCTTCCCACAGTGTGCAAACAGAATTATAATCTTTTATTCTCTGCGCATAAACATTCGACTGTGCGAAACAGTCGACTCGTCAGGCTTAACAGCTATGAAAAGAGTGAGAAGGGTATAGTTTTGAAAACGGGGCGCACAGACTTTTTTAAAGGACTTGTAACAAACAGAGCGTGCGATTTCGAGATAGAAAACGGTTTGACTGTAAGAAAGATTTTTGAGTATAAAAAAGCTTTCAGCGATTTGGAAGATTCGCAGATGTCCAATCACTTGGGTATCAACGGATTTATATTTACAAGTGACGGATATCTGATTTTTATCAAACGTAATAACAAAAAATCAATTGCAAAAAACAAACTGGGCAATTCATACGGGTTCGGTTTGCTTGCGCCCGCTCACGGCGATATAGACGCCGATAACTCCCTTGAGTATGTCTATGGAGAAATCAGGAAACACGTTGCCAAAGTTTTAGGCACGGAGTGCGAAACGAAAATGGACAACGTAGCCTTGATAAGAACTGCTACGGAATGCGGAAAGCCCAGTTTCGTAGTCAATGTAACTCTCAGTCTCACTTGCGACGAACTTGTCGAAAAGATGAAGAATACTTACGTAGAAAAGCTGTCCCAAGCAAAAGTTATATCTAGCAAGAATGCCGAAAAAGCGGCGGACAAGCTTCTTTCAGAATATATATTTGCCAGGCGAGAGGATGTGGATATAAGTGCTTGCGACGTTTTTGTAATAGCGGGTAAAAAGTATGCTAGCACACCGGATAGCGTAGCCGAATTTGCAATTTGTACGGGTCAATTCGCGGAGCGTCAAAAAAGTCAACAATATGAACAAGGAAACTCGCGTCAACAAGGTAATTAGTCCCTGCGTTAATTAAAACTCGATTGTAAAATAAAAAAGGAAGGATTGCTCCTTCCTTTTGTTTTGTCTTTTAAGACGGGCTTATTTCTTTTCAGCCTTTTTCTTTGCTTTGTTGACGAATACGTTGTTGTCAGCGGTTTCCTTCTTGATAGGGTTAACGCCCTTCCATTTTTCGATAAGGTTGCCGTTTTCGTCAAATCTGTGAGGATAGCAAGCGATAGCAGTCTTCTTGATACCGTCTGCAATCGAGCCGCCGCCGTCATATCCGAGTTCGTCATAGTGGAGATATTCCTGAACCTTCTTCACGTCATCCTCATAGTACAAATCCTTAGACTGAATGTCTTTCATAAGATAGTTGTAGTTGAGACCGCTGTCCAGATTATGCTTCTTGAGGTTTTTGATTACAGTCATCTTTATACCCAAAGTAGCGATACCTGCGGATACGCCGCAATATCTCTTTGTAGCGCCGATGTCTTCCATAATCATGTTTATCATATCCTTGAACTTGAGGTCCTTGTTACCGATAGGGAGTCTGTCGCCGTGTTGAGCGTAGAAAGCAGACGCAACGACTGCTTCAGCAATGCCGTTAACGTGAATCATATTCGTACCGCCCTTAGGGAAGAATATTGCAGGCATACTTGCAAATCTGTCGAGGAAGATTTCTTTCCAAAGAGGAGTACGTCCGGGCATACTTCCGAAGATGTAAGGAAGTTCGAGAACTACTACGTCCATACCGCCGTTAGCAACGCCGCCGTCGCCGACCTTGATGAGGGCTTCAGCCTGCTCGACTCTTACTCTGATGTAAGGGTGTCTTTCAGCGAGATGGCTTTCGGGCCAGATTCTGTCGAAATAAGCGAAGTAGGAGTTGAGAAGGATTGCCTTCTTTACGCCGGCTTCTTTAGCTGCTTCGAATACGGGAACAACTTTTTCTACAAGATACTTGTGGAAGAAATCGTAACCGCTTACGCCCGCAGGGGTGTGCATTCTGTCATCGGGACCTACAGCGTATACGAGAGTGTCGTAGCCGGTGAACATCTTGACGAGTTCTTCTTTGGTTACTGTAGGGGTAGTGTCGCCGGGTTTCAAGTTGAAGAGCATACCGTAGTTGACTTTGATTTCCTTAGGCCACCAGTCAGCCGAAAGAGTAAGCTCGTTGGGGAGAGCGAGTACGCCGACTTTTGCGCCTTTTCTGATAAACTCGAGAGCCGAGTAGTAACCCAAAAATCCCGTGCCGCCGCAGATAAATACGTTCTTTACGTCGTGCTTCTGGGTGGAAGCACCCTGTTGATATCTTTCCATTTTTTTATACCTCTATAAAATATTTTTCTTATTATTTTTTAGCAAGTTCTTTTTCTTTCTCGATGATATCCATATAGCAGTCGGCAGGGTAGAAGTTGTTTTCATCCTTGTCGTGGGTATCGTACCAAACCTGAGCGTAGAAAGGAATGTGTTTTGAAAGTTCGTCGAAGTTCCAAGGAGCGGGCGTGCAGCACTCAGGGCACCAGTGACCTGCCTTGAGGATTGTGAAAGGCGAGGATTCGAAGGTGTGACCGTTGTGGCACTGCCATTTAATCTTCTTGTAGAGATTACCTTTTTCCATCTTGGTGCTTACGCACTTTCCGCCTCTGAATTCAGCGGCTTGCTTCATATCCTCGATATCGAGTTCGCTGTCGGGCTTGCTTTCGTCATAACCGTGACTGAGCAAATACTTTTTAGCGTTCTTGATATCTCTTCTTTCCTGATAGTCTACTACGTTGCCGTTTTCGTCCTTAATCTGGTTTTTGCAGAAGAGTTGATATTTGGACCAGTCGGTACCGATTTCTTCAAACTTTTCTCTCGAACCGTAGAATGCCTTGATACGTCCGTCGATATTGTTGTTGTACCAGAACATAGGAGAGTTGGAGTTCTTGAAGAGTTTTTGAATGGTAACTTTGCTCAAGAAGCTCTTAGGAAGGATTGCACCGAACTTGAAGTACCAGTTGAGTTTAGCCATATTCTTCCAGAAACTTTGCCACGTCTCGGTACGGAAGTGGAGATAATTCTCAAGTACGTCACTGTCATAGTACCAGAAGCAGTGGAAGTTTCTTGCAGCGTTCCAGTTGGGCTTGAAGAACTGTTCGGGAGTTGCGCCCATAAGAGCAAAGCCTGCGTCCATAGTCTCATAACCGGTTACGCGGCAGGATTCGCCGTTACCGATATTGTAAATATTCTGCCAGAAAGCAGGGTCGAGCGTGCCTTCTGCATCGTATTCTACAAGGTGCTGGAGAGCGAGACCGCTGTCTCTTGCGGTAGCCCATTCGATAGGTACGTTCCAGCAAGTGTGGAACATAAGACCGTCTTCCATATTATTCTTGAAGAGGTTGTCGTGCAAAACGCCCGATTGTCTCAATACTACCCAGTTGGGAAGCTCTGCTTCGAGCAGGTATCTCTCTGCCTTGAGCTTTGTGATAGCGTAGAAGTCGTATACGCTGGGAACGAGAGGGTCGCCTACGCGTCCCCAAGGATGTTTCCAGTCGCGGTTGCCGTATTCTGCAATCGTACCTACGTGTACGTACTTAATCTCTTTAGCTCTGGGGCTTTCCTTGATGGAATCGATGAGATTTACCGCACCGTAGTAGTTGGTCTTTTCTGCGCCCTTAGGATTGTGGTCGGAGATAGGAGGAATAACTGCTGCGCAATGCAAAACATAATCACTCATTTCCACAACTTTCACACAATCTTCTTTAACGGACAAGTCTCCGAATACGACGGTCAATTTTGCGCCGTTGTTCAGTTTTGCGTACTTTTTGATGAGGTTGTTAGCCAACTTTTCGTTAGAGGGCTTTTTTCTCAAAAGAATTACGCAATCGAATTTGCCGGTACCCATAACACACTTCAAAACCTGACTTCCCATAGAGCCGGATGCGCCTGTTACGAGAACAGTCTTCTTATTTGCCATATAATAAATCCTCCAAAATCATTGTATGTGATTTAACACCATATCAAGTATATCATATACCTTAAATAAAAGTAAATATTTTTTTTGTAATTTTTATCTATATTATAATATTTAAAAATAAAGCTTATAATCTTTATCAATACTATAAAAATTGCGAAAAAAACTTAACAAAGAGCGACGTTGTATAAGCGCGGCGAGTTGGATGAATTGCGACGGGGAAAAGCGGTATTGTGCGTAAAGCGTTATATTAAGGATAATAATACGGATAAAAGATAATAACTTTTTATATTCTCTAAGACAGTTAAAAATATTCATATTTGCGGAGAATAGGTTTTTTATCTCTGAAGAGTCTTGTCTTGTGTGAAGGTGTCCAAAAAAGCCAAAGAGCTAAATTGTCTTGTCGGGCGGTTTTCGAGGTATCTTAAAGGGGCTTTTTGACAGCGCAAAATGCCTTTAAACACTGGAAAAATAAGGCGTTTTTACAAAAAGAAAAAAAATTACAAAAAAGCCTGAAAAGTAGTTGACAGTATTTTTTTTGTGTGGTATTATTTGTAGGCTGTCAGCGGAAAGGCAGGCAGTAAGCACCTTAAAAACTAAACAGAAGGTTGAAGTAGAAAAGGCGAATTTGAGAGATTAAATTTGTAAAAAACTATTTCAAACTAAGCAAAGTGTACAAATTAAAACACTAAATGCAAAGTCAATTGTTTGAAAGAGTTAGAGATTGAACTTAA
>CASERZ010000009.1 GCA_949290515.1 uncultured Christensenella sp. | reverse complement strand
AGGCACTACTTTTCAACGTCCCGAAGTGCAGCGGCTTTTGGACGACGCAAAAACGGGCGTCATCAATACCATTATTGTGAAAGACCTGTCGCGTTTCGGGAGGAACTATATCGAAGTCGGGCAGTACGTCGATTATGTCTTTCCTGCTTTCGGTATCAGATTTATTGCCATACAGGATAATGTAGATACGGAAAACCGCGACAGCAACGCTATGGAAATGATGCCGATTATGAACATCTTTAACGAGTGGCATGCGGCGAATACCAGCAAGAAGATACGTGCGGTATTGAAATCAAATGCTCGTGACGGCAAGTACCATGCGAGGAAAGCTCCCTACGGGTATGTAAAGAGCGATACCGAAAAGAAAACGCCGATTATTGATGAGGAAGCAGCCGCAGTCGTAAAGCGGATATTTGAAATGCGCGCGAGCGGATTGAGTCCGCATAAGATAGCGGATATCCTGAACGCCGAAGGTGTCATGAATCCCAGCCGTTACAGCATGGAGAAGTACGGAATCGTAGGGCGTAAAGAAAATATGGGCTTATGGTCTTTCTGTGCCGTGAACAGCATCTTAAACAATCCCACTTATTTAGGGCATATGGCGCAGCAACGTTGGAGTTCTATTTCCTATAAGAATCATAAACGCTATAAGCGCGATGAAAGCGAATGGATCGTGGTAAAAAACACACACGAACCGATCGTAACGCAGGAGCTATGGGATAAGGTGCGGGAAGTAGAGCAATCCGTATCGCAGGGCAGGAAAACCAAGCGGGGATATACGCATCCGCTTTCGGGTTTCTTATTTTGCGCCGATTGCGGCGGAAAAATGAAATTGAATTATATTAACCGAAACGGGAAGATAGATTTTAATTTCAATTGCGGCAATCATATGCGGCTGGGGAAGTCGTATTGTTTCTCGCACTTTATACAGGCGAAAGATATTGAGGCGATTGTCCTTGACGATATACGGACGATGACACAAAGGATCGTGCTCGACGAAAAGACTATCCGCGAAGAATTTATACGGCACAATACGGAAGTGCAGGAAAAATCCATAAAAGCCGCCAAGAAGGAATTGCAGATAAAACGTAAACGAACGGAAGAATTATCCCGACTTATGCAACTTGCCTATGAGGACAGGCTGAAAGGCAAAATGCCGGAAGATATCTGTATTAACTTTATCCAAAGATATTCCGAAGAACAGAAAAGGCTTGAAACCGAAATTGAGGAGTTGGAAGCAAAGATAACCAAAACGGAAAATACGGTTCAAAGCGCGGACGACTTCATACGGAACATAAAGAAATATCTCGAAGCTCCCGAACTTACCCGTGAAATGTGCTATGAACTGATAGACCGTATTATCGTCGGTGGGCATCCGAAACATACGGGTAGAGAACGCGAGATTGATATTGTATATAAAGTCGATATTGCTTCCGTCTTACGGTACAAATTCAATAAGTAACGATAAGCGTATGGGTTATATGAACTCATACGCTTATCTTATGCCCATTCTTGTTCTCTAACCGATAGTGTCCATAAAGATAGGTTACAACGGTAGGAAAAAATAAAGAAAGGATAGCGGAGTACATAAGAACGCAATTAGAGGAAGACAGGACAATGGAACAGTTGTGCATAACGGAAGCCTTTGACCCGTTCGAGCAGAAACGCTAAAAGTCGCAGGTGGCAGACTAACATACGCCATTTAGGCGTGGCTAGTACCATAGGGCTATGCCCGTATTGTGAAAAACCACCCGTTTGACGGGTGGATGTTTATTGTTTCTCAAAGAATATCGGAACTATAGAGGAAAAATTATGCAAACGCTCAATCGTATAAAATCTTCAAAATTCGACACAATATTATTCGGAGGTGGATTATGGAATATATCGTAAATACCGATTATAAGCCTGCGGCGGCTTACGACGTGCAGAGCGAGGAGAGCATAAAACAGCAGGTGCTGTCCGCTCTTATGCAAAACTCAAAAATAGAATTTTGCAATATAGCGGTGTCGGGCACGCGAGTAATAATCGGAGTAATACCTTATCCCTTGTTTTCGCGAAGCGAAAGAGAAGAATTGTCGCGTGAGGTTGCAAAAAACGTATATGCTCTTTACGATTTTGACGATGTGGTAGTATCTTTCGATACGGACGTGATATACGCATTGTCTAAGGACGATATTACAAAAGAATGCTTTGACGAGCTTTTCGATAGCGTAATAAACCGAAGATGGTAATCGGTAATCCTTATGGAGAATAATTATACAATTTCAAGACAAAGATTGAGGGCTTTTGAATGCGTTGAAAACTTTACCGCTAAGAATTGCGCGGTATAGTTTTATTGTTGATAAGGAAAAGAGTAAATATTACTGCAAATGAATTTGTATAAAATAAGGCAAGGAAGTACAAATAATTCTCAAAAAAACTTCCTTGCCTGTATTCGTTTGATTATGATTATTTAAGCTGTTTGTTTGATAAGGCTAAAATAAAAATCTAAGCCGTCTTTACGTTTTTACCGTTTTCGTCGTCGGAGTTGTTTGCTTCTGCGGTATTTTCTTTGTTATTTTCCATAGATACGTCTTGCTGTTTTTCGAGCGAAGATTGGTCGGGTAATTGTTTTGGCTTTGAATATTTTAACAGCACGCCTTGCAAGGGCTTTGCTATCAATACCGCCATTACGCTGATTATCGCGCACTTTAGGAATGTATAGGGCATATTGAATATCGCAAGCACTTCCCAAAGACCGTTTGACGAAGGTCGTATTTGCTTATACATACCGATTATGTCTTCTAGATTTATTAGGAATTTGCCGTACAAAGGATAGATAATTAATCCGTTAAGTAATAAACCAGAAATTATTGCGCTAAATAAACTTCCAACAGATAAACCAAATATAAGACCTTTGATATTAGGCATCTTCTTGTAGATGAGAGAAGAGGGAAGAATTACCGATGCGCAGACGAAAAAGTCTGCCAAATCTCCAATGCCGCCCGTTGTGCTGAGACCTCTGAATATAAGATGAATCAAGTCTTTAAACAGCGCAATCGTAATTCCGCTCAGTGGACCTAACGCTACGCTGCCTATAAGACAAGGCAACAGCGAAAAGTCAAACTGTATAAACGTGGGCATAAGGGGAACGGGCATCTCCCAAAAAAACAGAACACTTGCCATAGCGGCAAGAATAGCCGTGGTAGCAAGCCACTTGCTTCTAGAAATTGAATTGTTCATAAAAGTATCCTTTTCCTATCCAGACTATACTGTCGGTACAAGAATTACACTTGTTCGGCGCCGTATAAAAAATTTGCGGCGTTTGCGGACTTTACCGCCGGTGAGGAATTTCACCTGCCCTCAAAGAATTATTTGATTATCGACATTATAATTTAATTGCAAAAATAAGTCAAGTGTAATATAATATGTCATAGAAAATACGTATTCAAAAGCGGTGAAAGGCTATAAAATACGTATGGATAAAACGGTGGAGATTTAAGTATGGCAAAATATATATCCAAGAGCGTAGAAGATACTTATGCACTTGCCCGAAAGATAGCTGAGAGATTGAAGGGCGGGGAAGTCATACTTCTCAACGGTAATCTCGGAGCGGGCAAGACAACGTTTACAAAAGGTCTTGCAAAAGCTTTAGGGATTGACGAAGTAGTTACGTCTCCCACGTTTACTTTTATGAAAGAGTACAAAGGAAGATTGAGTCTTTATCACTTCGATATGTACAGGGCAGAGGATGAGGACGAATTGTACGAACTGGGGCTTAGCGACTATCTGTATGCAGACGGCGTATGCGTCATAGAATGGAATAAATTCGAGAGCGTTCCCAATCCTATCGTAGTCGACGTAAAAACGACGGGAGAAGAGGAGAGGGAATTTGATGTCAGAGGAATAAATCTTTGAGTAAAAAAGAGTAAAGATTTTAAGACAAAATCAGCTCTATAATAATAGACTTGACGCTATCTTTTCGATATCTAGAAAAGCTTTTCTAAAAGGCACAAAGAAAGGTGTCTTTTGAAGCATAAAAGCGGAGCGCAGGACACCTCTGTTTCTGTCGGTTGTAGATATGCGAATGTCTGCAAATATAAAGTGCAAAAGTGCAGAGATTTGCAAACGGGGTAAAATACTTCTAAGTTAGAGCGACTTTATTCTCAATTAAGTCAATTGTTAGAATAATTTACTCAAAATAGAATATATACTTCTCAATAATTATACAAAATGCACTAAATCATAATTAAGTGCTTTAAGAGGATAAATAAGGATAAATATGAAAATACTTGTAATTGACGCAACGAGCGATATGATGAGCATAGCATTGACCGACGGAGAAAAAACCTTCTCTTTCGTATCGAATGAAGGGAGCAAAAAACACAATTCTCTCATTATGCCCGCTATCGACGAAACGCTCAAAAAATCGGGACTTAAAATCGACGAAATCGACGTGTTCGGTTGCGTGGTCGGACCGGGGTCTTTTACGGGAATAAGGATAGGAGTTGCGACCGTAAAAGCACTCGCTTTCGCGACGGGGAAAAAGTGCGTTTCAATCACTACTTTTGAAGAACTCGCTTATGGTGAAAACGATAGTCAAGTAACAGTCGCGATAGATTGCAGACACAATTCGTATTATGCGGCTAAGTTTGAAAATTCTTCTCTCAACCCCGTCTTCGTCGGAGAGCTTAGCGAAGAGGAATTGAGCAAGCAAAATTGCAAAGTAATCAAAAAGAGCGGAGCGAGCAACCCCGATAAACTTATCGCGATTGCAAAGATGAAAATACAAGCAAACGAGTTTTCTGAGCTTGTGCCTTATTATCTCAAGAAGTCGCAAGCCGAGCGGGAATACGATGCGAAAAATATGGACAAAACGGTGTAATATTGTTATGTTGGAAGATATTGTATTTTGCGATTTGAAAGAGGAGTATTTAGACGAAGTTTTCGCTATAGAAAAGGATAACATACTCGAAGCGTGGTCATACGAAAATATACGCTCGCTTATTTGCGACGAAAAGGCAAGAGCGAGAGTAGGACTCTGCAACGGCAAAGTGATTTGCTACTACAGTTTTTACGTAATCGTGGGAGAAGGATTTATAAACAATCTTGCTGTAGACAAGGAATGTCAGCATAAGGGCGTCGGCACGAAATTGATGCAGGATATGATATCCGTCGCAAAGAGTGAAAGCGTCAGTGCGCTTACTTTGGAAGTCGAAGACGGCAACGAAGCTGCTATTGCTCTGTACGAGAAATTCGGATTTAAAGAAGAGGGAAGACGCTACGGCTTTTACAAAAACAAAAAAGACGCGCTGATTATGTGGCTGAGAGATATTTGATTTTTCCCTTTAAACATAGTCAAATAACTTCAAACATAGTCAAAATAATCATATTTTATTTTTTATGCAATAATATTGACCTGAAGACTGAGAAATAAATTGTACTAGTGAGAAAATTTTACGAGACGGCTTTAAGCCGTCTTTTTTTTTTGCTAATTTATCGGCTTTATCGTCGCGGTTTGACAGAGAAACAAAGGTTTAGTAACAATATCCGAATATTGATTAATATAATATTTTAAGGGAGGAGGCGCGTATTTTAAATCACGTTATCTTAGGACAGGGCAAAGACATCATCTTTCTGCACGGCTGGGGAGGCAGTACGGAGAGTTTCAGAGGAGCGGCTGAGTATTTTTGCGGCCGCTACCGCTGTACTCTTGTGGATTTTTACGGTTTCGGCAAAAGCAAAGCCGAAAGACCGCTTACGCTTTACGACTACGCAGACGCTATACAAGAGATTATAGATGCTTACGGTATGAAAGAAGTCGTGCTTGTAGGTCACTCTTTCGGAGGAAGAGTGGCGATTTTGCTTGCGAGCAGACTTAAAAGCGTAAAAGGCATAGTACTTGTCGACAGCGCGGGAATGAAACCAAAAAATACTCTTAAAAAGAGTATGCGCAAGCTCAAATATAAGCTTCGCAAAGCTTTTGGGCTTAGCACATCTATGTGCGGCTCCGAGGATTACCGCGCGCTGGACGAGGTGATGAAAGTCACTTTCAAAAACGTAGTCAATCTCTATCTGGAAGACTTGTTGCCTAAGATAGGCTGTCCTGCGCTTTTGATTTGGGGAAAACGCGACAAGGATACTCCTTTGTATATGGCAAAGAGAATGAAAAGAGGGATAAAGGATTGCGGTTTGATTATATTAGAGGGAGGACACTTTAGCTATCTGGACGATTATGCGACTTTTCTCGCGGTACTGGAAAGCTATTTTAAGGATATATGCAACTAGCTGTAATAATACTTATGGCGGCGGGGTATTTTGCTTTGTCAATCGTACTGTCGCTGAGAATAATAAACCTCGTTCAACTCGAGGGGTACAAACTGGTAAATTCAAGAAAAATGAAAGCCGTCAGGCTCAAACTCTGGGGCGGAGCGTTTTGTATCACGCTTTGCAATCTTTTGTTTTTGTTTATCGCGATTGCCGTAGGCAATTCGTATATTCAACTTGCGGTACAGGGGCTTTATATAGTAATACTCTTAGTCAGCCTTACCGACGAGAGGGACAAATGCACGCATCAACCGCTCGTATTCACTCCGCGCGCAAAAAGATTAATCGTTACGTACGGCATAGTCGCGGCCGCGGCTGTCGCGCTATGCGTTACGGCGGGGTGTTTTATACGTTCGGGAGAGGTGTGGGCGTGCTTTATCTTTATACCGCTCGCAATGGCTCTTTTGCCCGAATACGTAAGGCTCGCGCTCATAATAAACAAACCTTTCGAAAAGGCGATAGCCGGTCGTTATGTGAAAAAATGCAAAGATAAATTGCAGTCTATGCATCTTTTGCGCATAGGAATTACGGGAAGCTTCGGCAAGACGAGCGTCAAAAACATACTTACTACGATTTTGAGCGAAAAGTACAGAGTATACTGTACTCCTCACAACTACAATACCCCTATGGGTATTTGCAAGGCGGTCGGGGAGATGCCGGACGATACCGAGGTGTTTGTTGCTGAAATGGGCGCAAGGCACAAAGGGGATATTGCCGAACTGTGCGACATAGTCAAGCCAAACTACGGCATAATCACGGGAGTAGGCAGTCAACACCTCGGCGTATTCAAGACGCAGGAAAATATTTACGAGACGAAAAAGGAACTCAACGATTATATAGAAGCGCGTGGCGGCAAAGCCGTGGTATTCAACGCAGACAATGCCTTTGCCGAAAAAATGTATTACGTAAGCCGAGTGAGCGAAAAGACGCTTATATCGTCTTCGCACTGCGAAAATCACGGCGAGAGCGGAGTATTTATAAGAATATCCGACGCTAAGTATGACAGCGAGGGAATAACTTTCAAACTGTATATAGGCAGTGATAAAATCGAGTGCAAGACAAAACTCATAGGTCAGCACAATCTCACCAACATACTGATGTGCGTAGCTATGGCATACAAACTCAATCTCAATATCAAACAGATTGCAAAAGGCATTTCCAAGCTTACTCCTACGGAGCACAGACTAGAGGTATGTAAACTAAAAAGCGGCATAACGGTGATAGACGACAGTTACAATTCGAACTACGAGGGCGCAAAACTTGCGGTAGAGACTTTAAAAATGTTCAAGGGCAGAAAGATTGTTGCTACGCAAGGACTTGTGGAGTTGGGGCGAGAGCAAATAAAACTCAACTTCGAACTGGGAGAGAGCATTGCCGAAACGGCGGATATAGCCATACTCATAGGGGTAAACCGCGAAGATATAAGACTGGGTATGCTGGCAAAAGGCTTTTGCGATAAAAATATCTATACGGTCGAGCATCTCGACAATGCAAAAGACTTGTTTTCAAAAATGCTAAAGAGCGGCGACGTGCTTTTGATACAAAACGATTTGCCCGACAATTATCAATAAGCGCGCACATTATATTGCATACGGGTGAATATAATAGAGTATAAATCGGCTAAGGGGGAGTATATGAAAAATTTGGTTGTGCTTTACGGCGGTACGTCGTGCGAAAGGGATATTTCGGTATTGACGGGAGTGCAGGCGGCGGCAGCCGCCGATAAAAAAAGATACTGCGTTTATCCTGTATTCTGGAGCGCGGGGGACAGATTTTACGTACCCGATAAGTATGGTGATTTGGAGTGTTACGCAAAGAGCGAATACGACGGAGGCAGAGAGGTAGTTTTTTACAATGACACTTTGTGCTACGTCAAAAAGAATAAACTCAAGCCTTTGTGTAAAGTCGATTGCGTGCTCGTATGTACTCACGGCGGAAGGGGAGAAAACGGAGCGTTGCAGGGGTATTTTCAGACTTTAGGTATTCCGTACACATCTCCCGACGTGCTTGCGTGCGCGGTGGGAATGGATAAGGATATTTTCAAAGCTGTTTGCAAAAAGCTTTCGCTTCCTCTGCTTCCCTACGTTACGGCACGGGAGAGTGAAGACAGGGGGGCGGTCGTAAAAAAGGCTTCGAAACTCGGCTATCCTCTTATCGTGAAGCCCGCTTCGCAAGGCTCGTCGATAGGTATCAACGTATGCAAGGACGAAAAGGAGCTTGAAGAAGCACTCGATACCGCATACGAATACGACGATAAGGCGGTTATCGAAAAAGCGCTCGACGACTTCAGAGAAATCAACTGCGCGTGCGTAAAAATAGGCGGCGAAATCCTGCCGTCTACGCTCGAAGAGCCTGTCGTGTGGCGCGACTTTCTCTCTTTCGAAGACAAGTATATGTCGGGCAAAAAGGGAGGAAGCGACAGAAAAGTACGCGATTTTCCTGCACAACTCGACGAGAAGACGGGCTGTGAAATACAAAATATGACTGCCAAAGTATATGCCGCGCTCGCGCTCAAAGGAATAGTGCGTTGCGATTATCTTATCGATAGGGCAAGCGGCAAAGTGTATTTTAACGAAATCAATGCAATTCCCGGCTCGCTTGCAGGGTATCTCTATACCGACAAAGGGTTGACTCTCAAAGAAATAATTACGGAGGTGGTCGAAGAGTGTATGCGCACAAAGCGCGGAGCAAAGGAGAAAGGTTACTCTTCGGGAGTGTTGCAATATTACGCCAAAGGTGGCTCAAACGCTTGCAAATCGGGCGCGAAAAAGGTATAATCTAAAAAGTAAAATCTCCGCGCCTTGCGCATTAAGTAAGGGCGGAGAAATAACTTTTCGGAGAAACGTATGGAAAAAATAAAGATGACTACGCCGATAGTAGAGCTTGACGGCGACGAAATGACTAGACTTATCTGGGCGTGGATAAAAGATATTCTCATAAATCCTTTCGTAGACCTTAAGAGCGAATACTACGACCTCGGACTTGTCGAGAGAGAAAAGACCAAGGACGCCGTAACGGTGGAGGCTGCTAACGCTATCAAAAGGTACGGAGTAGGCGTCAAGTGTGCGACTATTACGCCCAACGCGCAAAGAGTAAAGGAATACAATCTTACTCAGATGTGGAAAAGCCCCAACGGTACTGTGCGAGCAGTGCTTGACGGTACGGTTTTCAGAGCACCTATAATGGTCAAGGGTATTACTCCCTATATTCCTACGTGGACAAGTCCTATCACTATAGCAAGACACGCTTACGGCGATATATATAAGGACGTAGAGGGCTACGTAAAACAGGGCGGCAAGGCAAAACTTGTCCTAGAAGACTGCGACGGCACGAGAGAAGTCGAAGTATTCGATTTTGCAAAGACGGCAGGTATCGTTATGGGTATGCACAACACTGACAAGAGCATATCGTCTTTTGCAAGAAGCTGTTTTAATTATGCGCTCGACACGCGTCAACCTCTTTGGTTTGCGGCTAAAGATACCATATCCAAGACCTATGACCACAGATTCAAGGATATTTTCAACGAGATTTTCGAAAAAGAATACAAGGAGAAATTCGAAAAGGCGGGTATAGAGTACTTCTATACGCTTATCGACGACGCGGTAGCAAGAGTAATCCGTTCAAACGGCGGTATGATTTGGGCGTGCAAGAATTACGACGGCGACGTAATGAGCGATATGGTTGCTACGGCTTTCGGCTCGCTCGCAATGATGACTTCCGTACTCGTATCTCCCGACGGTAACTACGAATTCGAGGCGGCACACGGCACAGTTACAAGACACTATTACAAGTATCTCAAGGGAGAGCAGACTTCTACAAACCCCGTAGCTACTATATTTGCTTGGAGCGGCGCGCTCAAGAAGAGAGGGCAGCTTGACAATCTCAAAGACCTCGAAGCTTTCGGAGAAAAGCTCGAAAAAGCTACTATCGACACAATCGAAGAAGGCTATATGACAGGTGATTTGGCGGCAATCTACAAGGGTGACAAGAAGGTCGTAAAACTCAATACAGAAGACTTCCTCAAAGAGATAGCAAAAAGACTTGCTTGATTAAATTGCTGTACAACATCCCGCATTTTATTCGGAACGGGAAAGGTCGCAATTGTTGAGAGTAGCAATTTTTTAGTATAATAAATTTAGAGTAAGCGGAAGCGGAGCACCGTGTGCTCCGTTTTTTATAAATTAAAGCGAAATATTGCGTGGAGTACGGGGAGGATAATCCGAATTATTGTCCAAAATTAATACTTGTCTGGCAGGTGGATAAACAGTTTTTGTCTAAAGATTTGTCATATTTTCGTACAAACAGGGAAATTTTATGGAAAATACAAGCCTGTTTTTTTGTAAAAAACAAATTTTGTACATAAATGCTTTTTAAGACGTTGAGAAAAAGCAAATATTTAAAATTGTAAATTATTAAAATCTATCAAAAATCACCGTTTATTTACAATAAATATCAGATTATTTTTTAAAAAGATTTTCAAATACGAATCTTAATGTTAGAAAATATTAAAATTTATACCGTTTTGTCCATAAAACTGAACAAGTTCAAAATAAATTTAAACTTAAAAACCGTCCTATGTGCTTCTTTTCAAAGTGTGGATAACCCGCAGTTGCTGTGGATAACTGTGTGGATAACTGGCAAAATTTGCGCACATTACCGCGTTTTTCGGCATTGTGGATAAAATTTATGCACAAAACCCGTTATGTCTATATCGTGCTGTCAAAGTCCCGAAAAATGCAAACTTTTCCGCCTCAAAAATCCTTGCATTTATATATATAGTTGTGCTAATATGTTAGTGTAATTTTTTAGAAGTTTTTATATTTTTAAGGAGAATTTATTATGCCTAAAGTTGCAGTTATTATGGGAAGCGTAAGCGACCTCGACGTGGTTAAGCCCGCCATCGACATTCTCAAAAAGTTTGACGTGGAAGTCGAAGCGCGCGTTATATCCGCTCACCGTACCCCCGACGACGCGCATCAGTTTGCCGTCAACGCTCTCAAGAATAACATAGAAGTTATCATTTGCGCCGCAGGTAAGGCGGCTCATCTCGGTGGCGTAATCGCAGCGTATACGCCTCTTCCCGTCATCGGTCTGCCCGTAAAGAGCTCGACTATGGACGGTCTCGACAGCTTGCTGTCTATGGTGCAGATGCCCTCGGGTATTCCCGTAGCGTGCGTAGCCATCAACGGCTCGCAAAACGCAGGACTTCTTGCAGTGCAGATGCTGTCTTTGAAATATCCTCAACTCATTGAAAAAATGCAGGACTACAAGAGAAGCCTTGCAGAAAAAATTAAATCCGACGACGAAAAATTACAAAAGGAGTTAAATTAACTATGGAAAGAACCGTTCAACTTTACGAGGGTAAAGCTAAAAGAGTTTACGCAACAACCGACCCCGACATCGTACTCGTTTCCTACAAAGACGACGCTACCGCGTTCAACGGTCTCAAGAAGGGTACTATCCTCGGCAAGGGCGTAGTAAACAACGTATGCAGCAATCACTTGTTCAGACTTTTGGAGAAGAAGGGCGTGCCCACTCACTACGTAGAGGAAATCAACGAAAGAGAAACCTACGTGAAGAAAGTCGAGATTGTACCTTTGGAGGTAATTATCCGTAACAGAGCGGCAGGTTCTTTCTCCAAGAGATACGGCGTACCCGAGGGTACTGAGCTCGCTACGACGATTATTGAGTTCAGCTACAAGAACGACGACCTCGGCGACCCCCTTATCAACGACTATCACGCGCTCGCTTTGAGACTTGCTAGCAAAGAAGAAATCGAAAAGATTAAGGAGCTTGCTTTCAAGGTCAACGACGTACTCAAAGAATACTTTATGGAAATCGGCGTAGAGCTTATCGACTTCAAGCTCGAATTCGGCAGATACAAGGGACAGATTATCCTTGCAGACGAAATTTCTCCCGATACCTGCCGTTTCTGGGACGCTAAGACGGGCGAAAAACTCGACAAAGACAGATTCAGAAGAGATATGGACGACGTAGACAAGGGCTACAGAGAGATGATGAAGAGAATGGGTCTTTCCAAGTAATCTTTCTTTAAGTACTCAATATCGGACAAGCTAGTTAAAATTCAGGAGAAATCAATATGGCAATAGATTACAAGTCCGCAGGCGTAGACGTTGAAGCGGGTTACAAGGCGGTCAAACTAATGAAAGAGTACGTCAAAAAGACGTACAACGACAACGTGCTCGGAGATTTGGGCAGCTTCGGCGGCTTTTACGCACTCGGAGATAAGGAAGACAGCGACTGTCTCGTAGCCGGTACCGACGGCGTAGGTACCAAACTCAAGTACGCTTTCGTACTCGACAAGCACGATACTATCGGTATAGACGCGGTCGCTATGTGCGTAAACGATATAGTATGTCAGGGTGCAAAACCTTTGCTCTTCCTCGACTATATCGCTCAGTCCAAACTCATACCCGAGAGAGTAGCCGACATAGTTAAGGGCGTAAGCGAAGGCTGCTGTCAGTCGGGTTGCGCGCTCATCGGCGGCGAAACGGCGGAGATGCCGGGATTTTACGCTGAGGACGAATACGATATTGCAGGATTTGCGGTAGGTATCGTCAAGAAAAACAAGATTATCAACGGCAAAAACATCAAAGTAGGGGACAGCCTCGTAGGTATCGCGTCGAGCGGTATTCACAGCAACGGCTATTCGCTCGTGAGAAAACTTTTCGGAGAGGACAAGGAGAGCCTTACGAAGTACAACGAAACTTTGGGCTGCACTCCCGCAGAACTAGTACTCACGCCTACCAAGATTTACGTCAAGACAATTCTCGCGCTCATCAAGAAGTTTGAAATCAAGGGTATCGCTCATATTACGGGCGGCGGATTTATCGAAAACATACCCAGAATCATACCTAAAGGTATGGGTATAAAAATCGACCGTACGAGTTATCCTTTGCCTAAGATTTTCAAGGCTTTGCAGGAGATTGCGGGTATCGACGACAGAAAGATGTGCAATACCTTCAATATGGGTATAGGTATGGTGCTTGCGGTTGACCCTTCGATTAAAGACGCAGTAGTCAAAGAGCTTAAAGCTCTCGGCGAAGAGGCGTACGTAATCGGTGAAGTTACTGACAAGGACGGCGAAGTAGAACTTTAATATCAACGCCCTAAGGGCATTCCGAAGACATAACTTTTTAGCTATGTCTTTCGGCATTTTATCGGTACAAATATATGAAGAACATAGCGATTTTCGCATCGGGCAGCGGCAGCGATATGCAGTCTGTTATCGACGCCGTCGAAAAAGGAAAGATAAACGGCAGAGTAGTTGCGGTAGTTACCAACAAAGAGGGTATCTATGCGCTCGAGAGAGCAAAAAAACACAATATCGAGTCGAGAGTATTCACGCTTGCCGATTACAAAGACAACGTCTCTCGCGATAAAGCGATAAGCGACTATCTCAAAGACAAAAATATCGACCTTATAGTGCTTGCGGGCTATCTCGCTATCGTTACGCCCGTACTCGTAGACGAGTACGCGGGCAGAATTATCAATATTCATCCCTCGCTCATTCCCAAGCATTGCGGCGTAGGTATGTACGGTCTTAACGTGCATAAATCCGTACTCGCTTCGGGAGATAAAGAGAGCGGTTGTACCGTGCATTACGTTGACCACGGCGCGGACACGGGCAAGATTATCGAACAAAGACGCGTGCCTGTCCAAGAAGGGGATAGTCCCGAGAGTCTTCAGGCGCGTATTTTAGAGGTCGAACACGTACTTCTTCCCGAAGTAGTCGCAAGACTATGCAGAGAATAAAGAGAAGAAAAGTTACGGTTTTTGATAAAGGTTTGTACCGTAAAACAATCTGTACGCGGTGATATATCAATTGCGCAAAAACGTGCGACGGCTTTATCTTTACGACTTTATATAAAGATTGTATGCGCACGCAATGCCGAGTAACTTGTCAGGCTTCGGCGCGTACTCGCGATAATCAAATCGCAATAATTCAATAGGTAATTAATTTTGAGGAGTGTATAAAAATGGCAAAGAAAGCTCTTATCAGCGTATCCGACAAAACGGGTATCGTCGATTTTGCAAAAAAACTGACTTCATACGGATATGAAATCATATCTACGGGCGGTACGCTCAAGGTCCTCAACGAAGCGGGCGTAAAGGCTGTGGATATATCTTCCGTTACGGGTTTCCCCGAGTGTCTTGACGGCAGAGTAAAGACCTTGCACCCCAAGGTACACGCAGGACTTTTGGCGATGAGAGACAATAAGGAGCATATGGATTTTCTTAAGAAGATGGAAATCGACCCTATCGACATTGTAGTCGTCAACCTCTATCCTTTCAAAGAGACAGTCAAGAAGCCCGGTATCGATTTGCAGACGGCTATAGAGAATATCGATATAGGCGGACCTACGATGCTCAGAAGCGCGGCTAAAAACTATCAGGACGTAGCCGTACTCGTAGACCCTCAGGACTACGCAAAGGTACTCGACGAGCTTTCAGAGGGCGGTATCAAGAAGGAAACCAAATTCTACCTTATGTACAAAGTATATCAGCATACTTCTTATTACGATACCCTTATCGCAAATTACTTGCGCCAGAAACTCGATATCGAATTCCCCAAAAAATTTACTATGGCTTTCGACAAGGCGCAGGATATGAGATACGGGGAAAATCCTCATCAAAAAGCCGTATTCTATAAAGAGGCTTTCGATGTAAAAGGCTCACTCGCTACGGCAGTACAGCTTCACGGCAAGGAACTTTCCTACAACAATATCAATGACACCAACGGCGCGCTCGATTTGCTCAGAGAATTTACCGAGCCTACGATAGTTGCCGTCAAGCACGCAAATCCTTGCGGCGTAGCTACCGCTAAGACGATAAGCGAAGCTTTCTTTAAGGCAAACGCCGCAGACCCTACGTCCATTTTCGGAGGAATCATCGCGTCCAACCGTACTATCGACAAGGATACGGCAGAGCAGATAAGCAAGATATTCATTGAGATAGTAGTTGCTCCCGACTTTACCGAAGAGGCTTTGGCAATTCTCGAGCAAAAGGCAAATATCCGTCTTTTGAAACTTCCCGAAATCGCTCAGCCTATTCCCGATAACTGCTACGATATGAAAAAGGTACTCGGCGGACTTTTGGTACAGGAGTACGACAAAATGGTAGTTGACGAGAGCAAGTGCAAGACAGTAACCAAGGCTCAGCCTACGAAAGAGCAGTTTGAAGATATGGTTTTTGCAATGAAGGTCGTCAAGCACACCAAGTCCAACGCTATCGTAGTAGCTAAGGACAAGACCATACTCGGTATAGGTTGCGGACAGGTCAACAGAATAAGAGCTACCAAGCAGGCAATCGAACATTCGCTTACCGACACTAAGGGCGCGGTGCTCGCGTCCGACGCATTCTTCCCCTTCGACGATTGCGTAGAGGCGGCACACGAGGGCGGTATCGCGGCTATTATGCAGCCGGGCGGAAGTATCAGAGACCAACTCTCTATCGACGCTTGCGACAAGTACGGCATTGCTATGGTATTCAGCGGCGACAGACACTTCAAACACTGATAATCAGGTTTACTACCTCACCCCTAAATCAAGGAGATATATATGAACAGCGTTTTGGTAATAGGCAGCGGCGGCAGAGAGCATACGATTTGTTGGGCGCTTGCAAAGAGTAAGAAAATCGACAAAATTTATTGTCTTCCCGGCAACGGCGGTATTAGCGAGATTGCCGAGTGCGTAGATATAGGCGTAATGGACTTTGACAAAATCGTAGATTTTGTGGACAATCACAAGGACATAACGCTCACCGTAGTCGCGCCCGACGACCCTTTGGCAGCGGGACTTGTGGACAGACTGGAGGAGAGAGGACACAGAGCTTTCGGACCGAGAGCAAACGCGGCTATAATCGAGGGCAGCAAGGCTTTTTCAAAATACCTTATGAAGAAGTACGGTATCCCTACCGCTGATTACGAGGAATTCAACGACTACGAAAAGGCAGTAGAATATCTCAAAAACGCAAAATATCCTCTTGTCGTCAAGGCAGACGGACTTGCACTCGGCAAGGGCGTAATAATCTGCAATACCAAAGAAGAGGGTTTGCAGGCGGCAAAGGATATGATGATAGACGCCAAATTCAAGGACGCGGGCAAGACCGTAATTGTCGAAGAATTTATGGTAGGACAGGAAGTATCCATTCTTTCTTTCTGCGACGGCAAGACTATCGTGCCTATGGTCAACGCGAGAGACCACAAGCGCGCTTACGACAACGACCAAGGGCTTAACACCGGCGGTATGGGTACATTCTCGCCTTCGGCGATTTATACCGACGAAGTAGCCGACGAGGTATTGCACAAAATCATTTTGCCTACCGTAGACGCTATGAATAAAGAGGGCAGAACCTTTAAAGGCGTATTGTACTTCGGACTTATGCTGACCGACGAGGGCGCAAAAGTAGTAGAGTACAACGCGCGTTTCGGCGACCCCGAAACTCAGGTCGTTTTGCCTCGTCTTAAGACCGATTTGTACGATATTTTCAACGCAGTCGTTGACGGCACTCTCGACAAGATAAATATAGAGTGGAACGATTTGGCTTGCGTATGCGTAGTAATGGCAAGCGGCGGTTATCCCGAGAGTTACAAAAAGGGTATGGAAATCACTATCGGCGACATAGATAAGGACGTAATCGTATTCCACGCGGGTACAAAGCTCAAGGATGGCAAACTCTACACCAACGGCGGAAGAGTGCTTGGAGTAACGGCTATGGGCAAGGATATTCACGAGGCGAGAGAAAAGGCGTATAAAAACGTCAAGAAAATCTCCTTTGACGGTGCATTCTACCGCACGGATATAGGCATAAAGAAATAAAAGCGGTTTAGGTTTGCCTTCGGCAGTCGGATTAGACAAGCGTCAGGCAATAAAATCGACAACATCAATTCAATACTGATTAATTAATAATTAATATATTAAGGAACACATTATGGTAAAGAGAATTTTCGTTGAGAAAAAAGAGGGTTACAACGTATCGGCTAAGAAGACTACCGCCGACATTAAAAACGTGGTAGGAATAAACGTCGACGAAGTAAGAGAATTCATAAGATACGACATCGAGGATTTGGACGAAGAAGTCTATGCAAAGGCAAAGACGACTATCTTCAGCGAACAGCCCGTAGACAACCTCTACGAGGAGTTGCCCGACCTTAAGGGATATAAACTGCTCGTAGTCGAGTATCTTCCCGGACAGTACGACCAGAGAGCGGACAGCGCGATGCAGTGCGTACAGCTTTTGTCTATGGCAAAGCGTCCTCTGATTAAGTGCGCAAAACTCTATGCAATCAAGGGTGCGGACGAGAAGGGCTTCGAGAAAATCAAGAAGTACATTATCAACCCCGTTGAGAGCAGAGAGGGCAGTATGGAAATTCCCGCTACGCTCGAGCAGGAAGTACAGCTCAATCTGACCGTACCTGTAATCGAGGGCTTTATCGATATGAGCGACGAGCAGATAGCCGAATATCATAAAAAGACGGGATTTGCTATGAGCAAAGAGGATTTGGCTTTCGTAAGAGACTATTTCAAGGGCGAAAAGCGCAACCCTACCGAGAGCGAAATCAAGGTAATCGACACTTACTGGTCGGACCATTGCAGACACACGACTTTTGCGACCGAGCTTACGGATATTAAAATCGACAGCAACAACCCTCACGTACAAAAGGCTCTCGACCTTTACCGCGGTTTATACGAGGAGTTCAATTCCAAGAGAGAGGACAAATACCCCTGTCTTATGGATATAGCTACCATTGCCGTCAAGAAACTCAAAAAAGAGGGCAAACTCGACAATCTCGACGTAAGCGACGAAATCAACGCTTGTTCGGTAGAGGTTGACGTAGACGTGGACGGCAAGCCTCAAAAGTGGCTGATTATGTTCAAAAACGAAACTCACAACCATCCTACGGAAATCGAACCTTTCGGCGGTGCGGCAACGTGTCTCGGCGGCGCGATAAGAGACCCCCTCTCGGGCAGAACTTACGTATATCAGGCTATGAGAGTTACGGGCAGCGGCGACCCCACACAGGATATATCGACTACTCTCAAGGGTAAACTCCCTCAGAGAGTTATCACAAAGACTGCGGCTGCCGGCTACTCCAGCTACGGCAACCAGATAGGACTTTCCACAGGTTTGGTAGCTGAGATGTATCACGAGAATTACCGCGCTAAGCGTCTCGAGACAGGTTACGTCATTGCGGGCGCACCCAAAGAAAACGTAGTGAGAAGAAAACCCGTCAAGGGCGATATCATCGTTCTCCTAGGCGGAGAGACGGGCAGAGACGGCTGCGGCGGCGCAACAGGCTCTTCCAAAGCGCATACCGAAAAATCCGTAGAAGTGTGCGGAGCAGAAGTGCAAAAGGGTAATCCTCCTACGGAAAGAAAAATTCAGAGACTTTTCCGCAATAAGGAAGTTGCTCAACTTATCGTCAAGTGCAACGACTTCGGCGCGGGCGGCGTAAGCGTAGCTATCGGCGAGCTTGCGGACAGTCTGGATATTTATCTCGACAAAGTACCCAAGAAGTACGAGGGATTGAGCGGTACGGAACTTGCGATAAGCGAATCTCAGGAGAGAATGGCTGTCGTACTCGACAAAAACGACGTGGAAAAATTCATAGAATTTTCCGCTAAAGAAAACTTGCAGGCTACGGCTGTAGCGGAAGTTACGGACAACGGCAGAATGAGAATGTTCTACGCAGGCAACGTAATCGTAGACCTTAAGAGAAAATTCCTCGATACCAACGGCGTAAAACAAAGACAAAACGCTCACGTTGACGACAACGTAAGCAACTATATGGACAAGCTCAACGAAAAGACAGAACAGCTTTTCGACAAGGGAGAATTCGACCAAGCCGTACTCAGCGAGCTTTCTCGTCTCAACGTATGCTCGACAAAGGGCTTAGGAGAAATGTTTGACGGCACGATAGGCGCGGCAAGCGTACTTATGCCTTTCGGCGGTAAATATCAGCTTACTCCCGCAATCGCTATGGCAAGCAAGCCTCCCGTAGAAGGCTTTACGGATACGGCTACCGTATCGACTTACGGTTGTTCTCCTCAGCTTATGACGTCCTCTCCTTTTACGGGCGCAATATATTCTATATTGCTTTCGCTCTCCAAGCAGGTTGCTTGCGGCGTAGACGTCAAGACGGTAAGACTTTCTTTGCAAGAATACTTCAAGCGTCTTAATCAGGATGCGGACAGATGGGGACAGCCTCTTGCGGCACTCCTCGGCGCACTCTATGCTCAGATAGGTTTCGGCGTAGGCGCGATAGGCGGCAAGGACAGTATGAGCGGTACTTTCGAGCATATCGACGTACCTCCTACGCTCATATCTTTCGCTATGGGAATACACAAGGCTTCCAAGATTATCACCAATACTTTCGACTATAAGTCGGGAGCAAAGAATATATGGCATATCGCTATACCTAAGGACGAATACGGTATTCCCGATTTTGCAAAAACTCTCGCGCTTTACGACGCTATAAAAGACGAGTGCGCTTCAGGCAATATCAAGGCAATCAACGTAGTCGAAGAGGGCGGTGTAGTCGCAAGCGTATTCAAGGCTTGTATGGGTAATAAAGAAGGTACCGACTGGAACGAACTTTCCGAAGATTTGTTCGCACCCGCATTCGGTGACTTCGTAGTGCTTGCCGACGAGATAGGCAAACTCCAAGAGTTTGACGCTCAAGTTGTTGCAGTCCTCAACGGAACTCATACGGCTGACCTTTGCGGAAAGGAACTCAAAATGGACGTTGCTGTGCAATCTTTCGAGGGTACGCTCGACAACGTATTCCCCACGACCGCACCCGCGAGCGGAGAAGTGCAGAACCTCATATTCTGCGCAAGAAAACAACCTCACGTTGCGCGTAATATAGTCAAACCTCAGGTATTTATCCCCGTATTCCCCGGAACAAACTGTGAATACGATACGGCAAGAGCATTCGAGAGAGCGGGGGCAAAAACTAATATTCTGGTAATCAAAAACCGTTCGTCCAAAGACATAGAGGACAGCGCAAAGGAAATCGTCAAGGCACTTTCTCAAAGTCAGATAATCGCTTTCCCCGGCGGATTCAGCGGCGGCGACGAGCCTGACGGCAGCGGTAAGTTTATCGCAACCACCTTCAAAAATCCCCGTATCGCAGAGGCTGTTATGGAACTTCTCTATAAGAGAGACGGTCTTGCGCTCGGTATTTGCAACGGCTTCCAGGCTCTTATCAAACTCGGTCTCGTACCCTACGGCGATATAAGAGAGCAGACGCCCCAAGCACCTACGCTCACGTTCAACAATATATCCCGCCACGTGTCCACTATGGTCAACATAAGAATTGCTACCAACAAATCTCCTTGGCTTTCCAAGGTGCACGTAGACGACGTATTCACCGTACCCGTAAGTCACGGCGAGGGAAGGTTTGTCGCAAGCAAAGAAGAGCTTGACAAGATTATCAAAAACGGTCAGGTAGCTACGCAGTACGTGGATATGACGCGTAACGCTACTATGCAGTCTCCTTTCAACCCCAACGGAAGTATGTACGCTATCGAGGGTATTATCTCTCCCGACGGCAGAGTACTCGGCAAGATGGGACACAGCGAGCGTTTCGATAAGGACCTCTACAAAAACGTCGAGGGCAATTACGATATGAAACTCTTCGAGAGCGGCGTAGACTACTTCAAATAATAGCCTCTCAACAAAGAGTAAAATCTTTTAGCTTTAAGCAATGCAAAAGCCCGACCAGCGTCGGGCTTTATCAAAACAATACGTATATTTTAAAAGCGTATTGAGCAAAACGCGAAAATGTGATATACTGAATAATACGGCAACATACTGTACAAAAATACGCAGACAAACACTTTACGTAAAGGGCTGATACAGAGAGGCAAATCATTATGGCATTTTTACCTATATCAAAAGAGGAAGTACAGGGAAGACAAGTTGACGTTGTCTACGTCATAGGCGAGGCATACGTTGACCATCCCTCTTTCGGACACGCAATCGTGTCCCGCCTTTTGCAATCTCTCAGCGTGGACGTAGCCATAGTCGCTCAGCCTCAAAACGATAGCGATTATATGCGTTTCGGCGTGCCTAAGTACGGATTTATGGTATCCAGCGGAGTTGTGGACAGTATGGTCAACAACTATACCGTAGCCAAAATCAAGCGTACCCGCGACGTATACAGTGAGGGCGGAAAGACGGGTATGCGCCCCGACAGATGCGTGGACGTGTATTGCAACAACTTGAAAAGGCTCTATCCCGAAAGCCCGATTATAATAGGCGGAATCGAGGCTTCGCTCAGAAGATTTGCGCACTACGATTATTGGAAAGACTGCGTTTTGCCGAGTATTCTTGTATCTTCAAAAGCCGACTTACTCATATACGGTATGGGTGAGCGACCTATAAAGGAAATCTTCCGACTCGCTCTAAAAGGCGTTCCTCTCGACAAGATAAGAGACGTAAGAGGTACTTGTTATCTAGAAAGTTTTGACAAACTTTCGGCAAAGCTTAAGAGCGAAATAGAAGAACACAAAGCGGAGTTTTGTCCATCTTTCGAGCAGGTAAAAGAGGACAAAATGCAGTACGTGCACGCTTTTAAGACGCAGTACGCCAACAATGACCCCTATTACGGAAAGACGCTTTTGCAAAAGCACGGAGATAAATATTTAGTGCAAAATCCTATGCAATATCCGCTCACCGTAAAGGAAATGGACGAAGTATACGCATTGCCCTACGAGAGGACATATCATCCTGTATATAAAGAGGGCGTGCCCGCGATAGAAGAAGTCAAGTATTCGTTGACTTCCGTCAGAGGCTGTTTCGGCGCGTGCAACTATTGCGCGATAGCTTTTCACCAAGGCAGAATAGTGCAAAAGCGCAGTAAGGAAAATATAATAAAAGAGGCGGAAATCTTTGTCAAAGACAAAGACTTCAAGGGCTATATTCACGACGTGGGCGGTCCTACGGCAAACTTCAGAAATCCCGCTTGCGCAAAGCAAATAGGCAAGGGAATATGCAAGGACAAGTCGTGCATAGGCTACCGTCCTTGTCCCGCAATGCAGGTAGACCACAGCGAATATCTCGACCTTCTCAAGACTTTGAGAGAGCTTGAGGGAGTAAAGAAAGTTTTCGTACGTTCGGGTATAAGATTCGATTACGTAATGTACGATAAAAACGACGAATTCTTGCGCGAACTTATCAAACATCACGTCAGCGGACAACTCAAGGTTGCGCCCGAGCACGTCAGCGACAACGCTCTCGAGAATATGAACAAACCGCCTTTCGACGTCTATTTGAGATTTAAGGAAAAGTTTGACGCTATCAACAGAAAACTGGGTAAAAAACAGTATTTGGTACCTTATCTCATATCGTCGCACCCCGGCTGTACTCTCAAAGACGCGATAAGGCTTGCGCTATATTTGAAGTCTATAGGATATATGCCCGAGCAGGTGCAGGACTTTTATCCTACGCCGTCCACGAAATCCACTTGTATGTACTATACAGGCATTAATCCCGACACTATGAAAGAGGTTTACGTGGCAAGAAGCAAGCGCGAAAAAGCTATGCAGCGCGCGCTTATGCAATACCGAAAGAAGAGCAATTATCAGATAGTTGCCGAGGCTCTAAAAGAGGCGGGAAGAGAGGATTTGATAGGCTTTGACGAGCATTGCCTTATAAAACCTACAAAAGAGCTTGCTACCGAAAGAGCAATCGAAAGACGGGCAAAAGAGAGTAATAGCAGAGGAGTAGAAAAAGCGGCAAAAGTCTACGGCAAAACCACAGAAAAGAAAACAAATTCAAAAAGTCGTCTTGCGCAAAAGACGAAGCGAACCGATAAAGGCAAGAGAAAATAAAAAGTCAAAATCATAGCAACGCGTTGATAATTCAAAGATAACGGAGAATATATGGCAATAATTACCGACATAACATTGCAATCGAAGAATATCGACAGAGTAAATCTCTTTGTCGACGGTAAATTCTATGCGGGAGTAAGCCGTATTGCCGTATACAATCACAAACTCTCAGTAGGTACTGAGATTGACGAGAGTACTCTCGACAAGGTCATTTTCGACAGTGACAAGGACAAGGCTTTCGATTATGCGCTGACCTATATTTCCAGATATACGCCCACCGAAAAAATACTCAAAAACAAGCTCTACGAAAAGGGTTACGGCAAAATGATAGTCGATTATACATTAGATAAATGTAAAAAGTACGGCTATATCGACGATAAGGAATACGCACGCTCGTACGTTTCTCTCAATAGCGCGGTAAAGGGTAAAAACCGTTTGCGTAACGAGCTTAAAGCAAAAGGTGTAGCCGATGCGTATATAGATAAAGCTCTCGAGGGGTTAAAACAGGGCGCGACTTGCAGCGAAGTAGCAAAAAAGCACAGTAAAAACCAAGACTTGCACGACCCCAAGTACAGAGCCAAACTCATAAGATTTTTGCAGTACAGGGGCTATGAGTGGGAAGATATAAGTCAGGCGCTTTCCGTGCTTAAAATCGTAGACGATGGTTTTGACGGAAGCGGGGAATAAAAGAGTGGATTCTTTGACGATAAAAAATTAAAAAGATTTTATTATCCTAAGGCAAAGGAATTTTAGATATGCAAGACGTATTGAGTGCAAAAAATATGGCAAATTGCGATAAAGTCACGATAGAGAGCGGCACGCCCTCAGTTGTGCTTATGCAACGCGCCGCAAAAAGTATTTTCGACGCACACGATTTCAAAGGAAAAATCTATATTATATGCGGCAAGGGTAACAACGGCGGCGACGGCGTAGCTTTGGCGGATATTATGACAGATAAGGGTATGGAGCCTTTTGTTTATTTGATTGACGAGAATATATCGCCAGACTCTAGGTATTTTTACGACATATTGACAGCTAAAGGATACGCAAAGATTTACAGCATATCCGAGTGCGATTACGATGCGGACATAATCGTGGACTGCATATTCGGTACGGGATTCAAGGGCGAGCCTAAGGGGATTTATGCGCAAGTAATAGACGGGATAAACAAATCGCGTGCCTACAAGATATCCGCCGACATTCCCAGCGGACTCAATGCCGACAACGGTAGATTTACGCTATGCGTAAAAGCCGACAAAACAGTGAGTATGCAGTTTGCAAAAAGCGGGCATTATCTCAACGACGGCAAGGATATGACGGGAAAACTCATTGTAGCGGATATAGGTATAGGACTTG
The DNA here is from genome assembly GCA_949290515.1 of uncultured Christensenella sp. GTDB lineage: Bacteria > Bacillota > Clostridia > Christensenellales > UBA3700 > RACS-045. Next base: position 36,071 of record CASERZ010000009.1, on the reverse strand, counting down.
TAAAGCAAGAATATAAACTCATCGAAAAGCAAGACGTCAAAGCTCTTTTCCCGCCCAGAAAAGCCAATACGCAAAAGGGAAGTTACGGCAAAAGCGCGCTTTTAGGCGGTTGTATCAATTATGCGGGCGCTTTGAAACTTGCCAATACGGGACTTTGCGCATTAAGAAGCGGCGGCGGTCTCAATATGCTTATCGTACCCAAAAGTCTTGCGCCCGTCTACGCGCAGGCTGTCAACGAAAGCACGCTTTATCCTATGACGGATAAAGACGGCTATATGCTCTTTGACAAAAGCGAGATTGACAAGGCATTGAAGGGCGTGGATTGTCTTGCGATAGGTATGGGCATAGGCGGCAATTATGAGGAAAATCATAAGATTGTCGAATATATAATCAAAAATTACGCTATAAGCGTAATAATCGATGCGGACGGATTAAATTCGCTTGCACTCAATCCCGATATTCTCAAAGACGCTAATGCTAAAATTTTGATTACGCCTCACGTAAAGGAGATGTCGCGTCTTACGAGAGAACAAGTATCTCAAATTCTTGACGACCCGATAAACACCGCAAAAGACTTTGCCGATAAATACGGCATAACGGTGTTGCTCAAGGGCGCGACTACGGTCGTTACGGACGGCAGAGAAGTTTACCTCATTGCCAACGGCGGTGCGGAATTGTCCAAGGGCGGCAGCGGAGACGTACTTAGCGGTGTGATAGCGGGGCTTGTATCTCAAGGCAATATGCTTATAAAAAGCGCGTATGCAGGCGCGTATCTCACTGCTTATACGGCAAAAAAACTCGTCGAGGAGTATTCGCAATACGGTGTTTTGCCCAGCGACGTGGCAAAAGCCGTAGCGCAAATAATAAAAGAAGATTGATTACGATTAAATAAGATTATCATCAATATAAGGAGTATAGAATATGAAAGTATTACTTATCAACGGAAGTGCAAAACCTCAGGGCTGTACGGCAAGAGCCTTGCAAGAGGTGGTATGTATCCTTGAAGAAAAGGGAGTGGAGTATGAGATAGTCAATCTCGGTGGCGCACCCGTAAGGGATTGCATAGGTTGCAACAAGTGCGGGGCAGTCCTTAAAAACAACACGTGCATTTTCGATGATGACATAGTCAATACGCTTATCGCAAAGGCAAAAGATTGCGACGGTTTCGTATTCGGTACGCCCGTATATTATGCACACCCCAGCGGAAGAGTGCTTTCGCTTCTCGACAGAATGTTTTACGCGGGCGGAAGAGTGTTCAAGCATAAACCCGCTTTTGCCGTTGCCAGCGCAAGACGTGCGGGCACTACCGCGTCACTTGACGTAATCAATAAGTATTTTACCATAGCGCAAATGCCTGTTGCTTCGTCTAGTTACTGGACAATGGTGCACGGCAATACGCCTCAGGAAGTCGAAGAAGATAAGGAAGGTCTTATGACATTGCGTAACGCCGCGCGCAATCTCGTATGGCTTATGGAGTGCATACAGGCAGGCAAAGAAAAAGGTATCGAGCCGCCTAAGAACGAAAGCGGTATCCGTACTAATTTTGTTAGAGCGTAAGAATGCGAGAGCGGAAGAAAGGCTTCTCGCATAAGGTCTAAAGGTAAAATAGGCATATATACTTTGTTGAGTGACTTGACAATACGGCAAGTATTGCCTTCGTCCCTCGCCTCGTCTATATGCCTATTTTTCTCTTTAGACTGCTTTCTCACCGCTATGCGGCTTATGCTCAGCGCCTTTCTTCCGCTCGGTTTGTGTTTTTGATAGTGTATATAGTTTGTTGAGCGACTTGACAATACAGCTAGTATTGCCTTCATCTCTCGCCTCGTCTGAACGGCAATCTGCCTTATTAAATTGCTTTGCACCGAAGGCGCAAGCTCAGCGCCTTTCTTCCGCTCATTTTGTGTTTGGGTTAGTGTAAATAGTTTGTTATAAGCCTTGACAATGTGGCAAGTATTGCCTTCGTCTCTCGCCTTGTATATGCGCCTGTTTTTCGTCTCAGACTGCTTTCGCACCGCTATGCGGCTTAAGCTCAGCGCCTTTCTTCCACTCGGTTTTTTAAGTTTTTATGTTAGATAATTTAAAAATAATAAGTACAAAAAAATACCGTCGCTAGGCAAAGAAGACAGAGCTGTAAGTAGAGTGTTTTGTGATGATTTGCGCTAAGAAAGAAGAAGATATCCGCTTATATATTAGATAATTCGGTAAGAAAAATATAGAAAATATACCGCCGAGGAGAGATAGGCACTTGCCTTTGCTATGGCAAAGGTGCTACGCAATTTAAAATGCGCAGATTGCGCGTAGTTACAAGGCGAAGTGCGCAGACAATGCAAATACGCTCCGTATGTAATTAAGTTTTAATATAATACACAAAGAAAATACCGTCGCTAGGCAAAGAAGACAGAACTGTAAGTAGAGTGTTTTGTGATGATTTGCGCTAAGAAAGAAGAAGTAATACTGTATGTATTACGATGATGACGAAGCGCAAAGGGCGAAAAACACACAGTTACAGCCTGTCTGAGTTGCGTAGCGGCGGTATAATCAATAAAACCCCAGACTTATCATAAGAGCCTGATTGATTTTTTGCATTGTGTCAAGTGGTACTTCGCCTATTTTGTCTTTCAGTCGCTGTTTGTCAAGCGTACGTATTTGCTCGAGAAGTACGACAGAATCCTTTTGAAGACCGTATTCCTTTGCGCTTAGCTCTATATGCGTTGGAAGTTTGGCTTTGTTTATCTGACTGGTTACGGCTGCCGCGATTATCGTAGGACTGTATTTGTTTCCTACGTCGTTTTGCACTACCAGTACGGGACGAATACCACCTTGTTCACTGCCTACGACGGGACTGAGGTCCGCATAATACAATTCTCCTCGTTTTATCATAGTTATCTCCAAAGTGAGTTTTGTCCTAATAAATACTATGCTTTTTATTAGTCGATTGTTATTGTTGACAAGGGCAGGGTATTTTATGCGTAAGCCTTGCTCCAAATGCAAAATACTTCTTAAAATTATAAAAAATTTAAGTTGTCTTTTATAATGTGTTTTTGAAATTTATCACATATCACACAAAAAACTACTATATTTAACTATTTATATATAAAAATACCTATATTAAAAATTTTTACAAAATATGTTATTGCATTTGTCTAATAACTATGTTATTATTATTGTGGTGTTTTACGAAACCTATTACAACGATTAAAATTTAAAAGGGAAAGAAAATTATGGCTTCTATCAATGAAAACAAGTTTCTTTGCAAAATGATGGGCACTGACCCCACAAAACCCGAAGAGATGCAGCCTAAAGAAGTTTTGTCCTACTCCGTAGCAGGTTTGGGTCAGAACATTATCTGTCAGTTGGTTACCACCTTCTTTATGATTTATATGACAGACGTTGCAGGCGTATACGCTTCTTGGCTTGCTTGGATGTTCCTTGCAGCAAGACTTTTCGACGCGTTCAACGACCCCGTAATGGGTACCTTCGTTGATATGACGAAGAGCAAATGGGGCAAGATGAGACCTTATCTCAAATTTTCGCCTATTCCGATAGCTATACTTACGATACTGTTGTTTACGTCGTTCCCCAGCTGGAGTATGGGCGCAAAGTTCGCTTATTCTACCGTAATATACCTGATGTGGGGTATAGCTTATACGTCCGTTGACGTACCTTACTGGGGATTGTCTTCTTCTATGACTTCCGATACCGAAAAGAGAAATACGCTTTTGACGATTGCACGTCTTTTCTGTACTATCGGTAGCGGTCTCGTATCGGTTGTTATTCCTATCGTTGCGGACAAGAAGTTTGGAAAAGATAACCTTGTTTGGATATATCTCGTATGCGCAATAGTCAGCGTACTTATGGCAATTCCTACGTTCTGGATTGGTTTTAAGAATACGAAAGAAAGATTTTATGACGAAAAGAGTAAAGCTTCTCTTAAGAAAAATCTTTCTTTGCTTGTAAAGAATAAGCCTATTCTCATAATGATTTTGGTCGGCGTTCTCGGCGGTCTCCGTACGATTTATATGACGACTGCATATTACTATGCAACTTACAATTTGAGAAGCACCGGCCTTGCGTCCGTAATATTCTTGCTCGTAGTTCCCGGCGGTCTTGCGGCAACGCTTTTGACTCCCGTACTCTCAAAGAAATTCGGCAAAAAGACCATTTTCCTCTGGTCGCACATCATCGGCGGTATACTTCTCGTAATTCTTTACTTCATAGGACTTAAGTCCAACGGAACAAGTACTGCTTCGCAGATTGCTTTTTACATAATAATAATTTTGGCAGGTATTCCTTCGGGATTCAGTAACATACTTACGTATTCTATGATTGCCGACTCTATCGACTATCTCGAAGATAAGACTGGAGAGAGAGCAGAAGGTATATGCTTCAGTATGCAGACCTTTATATCTAAGATAGGTATGGCACTTACCGCATTCGTTACTCTTATGGTACTCGGAAGCTTCGGTTACGACGAAATCGCGGTCGAAGATTTGACCGAGGAAATAATCAACAGCGCTACTTTCCAAGAAGTTGTCAAAGGTAACTGGATGGCTACTACGCTTCTTTGCGGACTTTCGATGTTTGCTTGCGCTATTCCTCTGTTCTTCTATACCTTTACCGAAAAGAGACAGGTTGAGGCGGTTGCGAGAGTTCTTGCAAGAAAGAAAGCTGCGGGTACTATAACCGAAACAGAAGAGGGCGAATTCCTTAACGCACTCAAGGCAATCGACCCTAAGCATGCGGACGAAGTATACGCACAAATTTTTGAAATCTTAGGTATCGACGACTTGTCTGAACTCGGTGAAACCTACACGTTCTCCGAAGATGCAGACGGCAACGTAGAAGAAACCGTGACGGTTGACGCAATCGAAATCTCCGAACTCGATAAGGACAATATCAAGTCTGACGAAAAGAGCGTTGACGATGAGGGCGCGGACGGTAAAAAAGAATAATTTATCGACACATAACAAATAAAATACGCAAAGGCTATCCCTCGAGATAGCCTTTGTAGTATATTTGAAGGACTTATGGCATACACATCTTTATACAGAAAATACAGACCCGATACTTTTGAAAAAATGCTTGGACAAAGGCACATTATTCGCACTTTGTCCAATGCCGTTCTCAATTCTAAAATATCACACGCATATTTGTTTACGGGAACGCGAGGTACGGGTAAAACTTCGACCGCTAAGATTTTTGCCAAAGCTATCAACTGTCTGCATCCTTTGAAAGACGGCTCTCCTTGCGGAAAGTGTGAGGTTTGCAAGGCTCTCTCGAGTGCAAACAATATGGATATCCTCGAGATGGACGCTGCGTCCAACAATAGCGTAGACGATATCCGCGACCTTATTGAAAAGGTGAAATACGTACCCGTTGCGGGAAAGTACAAAGTGTATATTATTGACGAAGTGCATATGCTTACGCCTCAGGCGTTTAACGCACTGCTGAAGACTTTGGAGGAGCCTCCCGCGCATACTGTGTTTATACTTGCGACGACAGAAGTGCATAAGATACCTCAGACTATATTGTCCAGGTGTATGCGATTTGACTTCAGACTGTTGTCTACGCAGGAACTTACGGACTATCTTTGCTCTATTTTGGACAAAGAGGGTAGAGAATACCAGCTCGAAGGCGTAAGAGCTATTGCCGAAGCAGGCGACGGAAGCGTAAGAGATATGCTGTCGGTTGCCGATATGTGTATGTCCTATACCGACGGCAAGATAACTTATGAGGACGTGCTCGAGGTCTTGGGAGCAAGCTCTCCCGCTATGACGGTAGAGTTGTGTTCGCATATCGTGGACCATAATACTCAGGGCGCGCTCGAACTTACGGAAAAGATTCTGTCTTTGGGTAAGAGTGTAGAGCTTCTTGCAAAAGACATAGCAAAGATGATGCGCAATCTTCTGTATATTCTCAATTGCACAAATGCCAACAAGTTTTTAGCGCTTCCCAAGGATATATATGCCAAGTTGTGCGACGTGGCAAATCATACGGATAACAATAATCTTGTACGCATAATAGAGATTTTTGTAGGAATAGAAAACAGTCTCAGGGTTTCGTCTTCTCCTGCAATAATGTTAGAGATGAGCGTAGCGAAGGCGTGCGATTTGACCATTGACCTCGACGAAGACGCAGTACTGAGACGTCTGAAGGATATAGAGGCAAAAATAAGGTTGTTTGCAAAACATTACAACGAGATAGACGAGTCGCTCAAACTTGACTTAGGAGAAGTATGGGGCTATTTGCTCAATACGATTAGCACAGGTGCGCAAACTCAACAGGCTTACGCTTGCGCCGTAGGAGTAACGGCGGAAATGCTTACATTCGACAACGGAGTATTGTATATTAACGTGGAAAACGAAAAGAGTCTTCCCGCAATAAAACAATACATCAAAATGTTTGAAAACGTCATCAAAAAGCGATACTTCGAGATAACAGAGCTTTCTATCAGATTTTTCAACAAGGAAGAAGCTCTCAATAAGGATATAAAAAAAGTACAAAACCTTTTTGACGAGGAAATGGTCAACATAACCAATTCGTCAAAATCGGATAAATAAAAATCAGTCATAAAAAGGAGACTTTAATATGGGAAAATTCGGCGGATTCGGCGGAATGGGCAATATGCAACAGCTTATGAAGCAAGCCCAAAAGATGCAACAGGAACTTCAGGAGGCTCAAGAGGCACTCAAGGAACTCGAGGTAACGGGTACCAGTGGCGGCGGACTCGTAGAAGTTACTATGACCTGCGAAAAGCAACTTTCTGCAATCAAAATCAAACCTGAGGCTGTAGACCCTGAGGACGTAGAAATGCTCGAAGACCTTATCGTAGCGGCATTCAACGATGCAAGTGAAAAGGCCGACGGAATCAAAGAAGAGAAAATGGGTAAATTCGCAGGACTCGGTATCTGATATGGCATATTATCAACCTTTGTCGAGGCTTGTAGCACAGTTTTCCAAACTTCCGGGCGTAGGTGCAAAGACTGCACAGAGATACGCATATAAGATAATCAATATGTCGGAAGAGGAAGTAGAGGAGTTTGCAAAAGCTTTGATTGAAACTAAAAAAAGCATACATTATTGCAAAATCTGCGGCAACTACACCGACGAAGATATTTGCGATATATGTAAGACGAGAGATAACTCAGTAATCTGCGTAGTCAAAGAGCCCAAAGATATCGTGGCTTTTGAAAAAATCAAAGATTATAACGGCGTATATCACGTTTTGCAAGGCACGCTTAATCCTATGCAGGGCAAAGGCGTAGACGATATTCGCATCAAAGAGCTTATGTCCCGTCTTGTCGGAGTTAAAGAAGTTATTATGGCTACCAATCCCGATATCGACGGCGAAGCAACCGCGACTTATATTGCGCGCTTAATCAAGCCTATGGGTATCAAAGTAACGCGTCTTGCCAGCGGTATATCGATGGGAAGCGATATAGAGTATACCGACGAGGTGTCGTTGGCTAGGGCTTTGGCGGACCGCAAAGAATATTAGGCAAGCACATATATCAGCACATATTTGCGATTTTGCGCGAGCAGTTACGCTCGGTCACGTACGCTTAGTACGCTCCGCTCGCGAACTCTCTTCAAAATCGCAACTCTGTACTAATCTCTGTGCTTGCCAAAGTTTAGTAATAAATCAAAATTGATACCACTCTCCGCGGTCGCGTGAGGGCGGTGTTTTTTCTTTTCAAAATTGTAACTTTGTTACTCAATCTGTGCTTGCCAAAGTTTAGTAATAAATCAAAATTGATACCACTCTCCGCAGTCGCACGAGGGTGGTGTTTTATTTTCTAGCGAAATGCTTTAGCGAATTAGTAAAATTAAATATCCGTAAAGAAAGAACAAAAAAGAGGACTACAAAGTAGTCCTCTCGATTTTTGTTTTTAGATTTTATGCTTCTTTGAAGCCCAATCCTTCGGTCATAAACTTTTCGAAAGCGGTCTGTCCTTTTTCGTCGTTTTTGAATACGGCGGTGTATTCGAGAATTTGTTCGCAAGCGTTGTTTACGTAATTTTCTACGACTTTGTCTGCAAAGACTTTTTCGCAATTTGAGCCGTTGTCATTTACGAGTTGGACAATCATCTGTGCGTGCTTGAACATAGGATTTTCGGGGTTGTTAAGCTCCTTCAGGTTGAGATTTTGTTTGCCCGTCAAATATTCTTTTACAGTTTCCAGCTCGTTTTTAAGTCTGCCGGGAAGGATAAACAAGCCCATTACCTCGATTATGCCGATGCCTTCTTTTTTGATATTGTGCAATCTCTCTTCGGGATGGAAAATTCCGAAAGGATGCTCATCGTCCGTACGGTTGTTACGCAAAATCAAATCTATGATATAGTTGTCTCCCTCTTTTCTTGCGATAGGGGTTACGGCATTGTGCTGTTCGGTAGTTTTGCATATTACGCCTACGCTTTCGTCTGTCCAGTCGTGCCATTTGTCAAGTACGTAGGTAGCTACTTCGTGTACTTCGAATTTACTCTTTCCGCTTACTCTTACTACGCTGTTGTACCAATCGGCAATCGCGATTTTTACGTTTTTGAGTTTTGCATAAGAATAATATTTTCTTTCTCCTACGGCAAACATAGGCAATACTTTGCTTCCGCCCTGATAGTGGTCGTGCGTAAGAATAGAGCCGCCTACGATAGGAAGTGCGGCATTAGAGCCTATAAAGTAATGAGGGAAGAGGTCTACGAAGTCGAGAAGTCTGAACAAGGCGTCGCCGTTGACGTTCATAGGTCTGTGTTCGTTGGAAAGTGCTATTACGTGCTCCTCGTAATATTGATAAGGAGAGTATTGCATCGACCAGTTTTCTCCGCCGAGTTTGATAGGGAGTATTCTCAAAGTCTGTCTTGCGGGATGATTGAGATTGCCTGCATAGCCTACGTTTTCGGGACAAAGCAGGCAAGAAGGGTAACCTGTCTTAGGCAAGAGTTTTGCCAATGCGATTTGTTTGGGGTCTTTTTCGGGTTTTGACAGGTTGATAGTGATACCTATTTTTCCGAATTTACCGGTATGCTCCCATTTTATGTTTTTCTTTATGTCGACCATACGGATATAGTTGTTAGCGATAGAGAGCTTGTACATAAAATCCGTAGCAGCCTTTATTCCTTTGTTTGCGGCAATAGTGTCGAATTTGTCCACAACAGATGAGGGCATAGGAGTAACAACTCCCAAAAGCTTGGTTTCGAAAAGCAATCTTTCTTCGGGCGTTGTCATACCGTTTTCTACCGCATAATCTACAATAGGGTCGACGATATCGGTCTGAAAATCCTTGTATGCTTCCGTCTGAGATGCGGGTGCTCCCAATTTAAACATATCCAACAGCGCGTTTACGACGTAGCTTTCGTCTTCCTGACGGAGAGAAAGGTTGTTTTTGGCATAGTCCACGAGCGATGCGAGTTTAAGCTGTAACGTTTCCTGATTAATCATAAAAACCTCTCAAAAAATAATAAAAAAAATAAATCAATCAACAACATTATTATATCCCATACGCACGATATTTGCAATAACAAAATCGCGCTTTAACAAAAATAGTAAATATTTTATAAAAACCCTTTAATTAGTATTAATTAAAATATTTAATATATACTTATTCTGACGATAGTTATTTACAAGCCGCAAAAGGTATGGTATAATTATCTAGAGTTTATGCTCAATACAATCGTCACAAGAGGATATTATGGCAGACAAGAAATTTATTGCCGAGTTGGCAAACAACGAAGATTTTCAGGCAAAAGTCAAAAGATTTTACGGTGAAGGCAAGCTTGCTTATCAAGCTGACAGATATAAACAGATTTACGATATGCATTGCGCGAAATACGGCGAAAATGGCATATTCTTTTCTTCTCCCGGAAGAATAGAAGTATGCGGCAATCATACCGACCACAACAACGGAAAGGTGCTTTGCGCATCTATAACGGTAGACACTATCGCGTGCGTAACGCCTACGTCTGACAATAAAGTCATAGTAGATTCTGTAGGATTTACTCCCGTATGCGTCGACCTCGACAATCTTTATATTGACGAAAAGGAATACGGCAATTCTTCCGCTTTGGTAAAGGGCGTATGCGCTTATTTTAAACAAAACGGACTCAAGATAGGCGGTTTTTGCGCTACTACCACGAGCGACGTATTCAGAGGAGCGGGAGTTTCGTCTTCGGCTTGTTTCGAAGTGCTCATATGCGAAATTCTCAATGACCTTTTCAACGGGGGTACTATTGACAAGGTTACCAAAGCAAAGGCTTCTCACTATGCTGAAAGCGTTTACTTCGGCAAGCCTTGCGGACTTCTCGACCAAAGTGCTATAGCTTTGGGCGGTATCAGTTATATCGACTTCAAGTCTACAAAGAATCTCAAAATTCAATCCATTGACTGGAACTTCGAGGATTTGAATATAGTTCTTACGAATACGGGCGGCGACCACTGCGACCTTACCAACCAGTATGCCGATATACGTCTGGAGATGGAAGCAGTTGCAAAACAGTTCGGCGCGAAAAAACTGAGAAAAGTAAAGGAAGAAGATTTTTACGCCGCTTTGCCCGAACTTCAGAATAAGGTTTCGGGAAGAGCTATATTGAGAGCAATGCACTTCTTTGACGAAAACAAGAGAGTAGACTCTTGCGCTAAAGCAGTCAAAAACGGCAACGAAAAGAAGTTCTGTCAGGCTATCAACGAGTCGGGACAAAGCTCGTATCTTATGTTGCAAAACTGCTATCCTCTCGGAGATACCGCGCAGAGAATACCTCTCGGTATAAATCTCAGCAAGAAGATTGACGGCGTAAAGGCTGTCAGAGTACACGGAGGCGGTTTTGCAGGTACGATTATCGCATACGTAGACAAGGCTAAGTGCGACGGCTATGTAAACGTAATGAAATCTGTATTCGGAGACGACAACGTATTCGTTATCGGCGTCAGAAACGACGGTACTTGCAGAGTATTCTGATACAGTTAAGAAAAAGTTTTAAGGAGTACGAAATTGTTTGATTTGTTGACGGCAATAGACAGAGTTGCCTTTTATCTCCCCGGCGGACGTCCCGTATACTGGTACGGTATTATGGTTACGCTGGGCATACTTGCCGCATTCGGCTTGTTTATACTCATATCCTACAAAAAGGGTATCGACGTGGATTTTTCGCTCGAATTGTTTTTGTGGGTCGTGCCTTTGGCGGTAGTTTTTTGCAGAGTATTTTACGTAGTGCCTCGAATAGGTACGGAATACCGTCTCGACAGTTGGGACGGATTCGTGGATATGCTCAATATATCCAACGGCGGATTGACTATAATAGGCGGTATATTCGGCGGTGCGCTGGGTATATTCTTCTGCTGTCTGCGCAACAGAAAATACACGTTTGCTCAAGTAGCGGATTGCGTTGTTATCGCGCTTTTGCTCGGTCAGATAATCGGCAGATGGGGCAACTTCTTTAATCAGGAACTATACGGCGTAGAGGTTACGCAAGAGTGGATGAAACACTTTCCGTTGGCGGTCTATATCGAAAGCACGGGCACGTGGCATTATGCGTCATTCTTCTATGAAGGCGTACTCAACGCGATAGGTCTTGCGGTTGCGCTGGTAATATTCTTCGTACCTAAAAAACCTGTAAAAAGGGGTACGATAATGATATTCTACGTAGGCTGGTACGGATTGGTAAGAGGCTCGTTGGAATTTATCAAGGGTACCGACCCTATGACGATAGGCAATACGCAAGTCAAGATGGTACAGCTTATCTGCTATATAATGTTCATAGTAGCGATAGTGCTTATGATACTTTTACAGACGGGTAAGATACGCTTTGAAACAAAATGGTTTCAGAGAATGTGCGAAAAGAAAAAAGAGCAGGATTTGGCAAAACAGCTTGCTGCCGAAAGTGCCGAGGGAGGCGAAACCGCTCAGGCGGACAATACACAACAGGCAGAAGGTGAAAGTTCGGCTGAGATTGTGCAAGCCGAGAATGCGCAAACCGAGTCTGTTTTTGAATCCGAGGAGAATATGGCTCAGCCTGAATTGACACAGGACAATGCACAAATTTCAGAAAGTACGGATAAAACCAAAGAAGATAAAGAAGATTTTTCAAATGAGGTAAAAAAGACTTCGGCAAAAGCAAAAAATACCGCGTCGGCAAGCAAGAAAAAAGCTTCATCAAAAAGCGTCGCCAGCAAAGCTAAGATTAATGATAATAGCCGAATGAAAAACAAAGAAGAGGGCACCGATGTTGTCAAAACAGCGGACTCAGACGCAATTAAAACCGTAAAAAAGACCACTTCTAAAACAAAAAACGCTTCTACGGCTGCGAGCGCAAAAACTGCACCTAAAAAAACCGCGACCGCAAAAAAGTCGACAGTAAAAAAAGACGCTGACGCTGATGAAAAGCAAAACTCACAAGAACTGACAGAAGATAAAAAAGAAGTTTAAAACAGAAAATACAATAAAAGTACACGCTCGGCAATCGTAAGATTGCCGAATTTCCAAAGATAGAGAAGAAAGAGTTACGGCAAAGGACAATCCGTCCTGCCCCCACCGATAAGGCATAAGAAATACACAGGAGTAATATGAGGAATTTAACTTTACTTACAGATTTGTATCAGCTTACAATGATGTACGGATACAGCAAATACGAGCAAATGGACAAAGTCGCGGTATTTGACGTATTTTACAGAGGAGTAGGCAATAACTATGCAATAGCGTGCGGACTCGAACAGGTCGTGGATTACGTACTCAATCTCAAATTTGACGAGGACGATATAGAGTATCTCCGTTCGCTCAAAATATTTGACGAAGATTTTCTGAAGCTTCTCAAAAACTTTAAATTTACGGGAGATATTTACGCCGTTCCCGAAGGTACGGTAGTATTCCCTCAGGAGCCTATACTCACGGTAAAGGCGAGAATGTTTGAAGCGCAGTTTATCGAGACTGCGATACTGTGCATACTCAATCATCAGACTTTGATTGCCACAAAGACGGCAAAAATCGTGTATGCGGCAAAGGGCAGAGCAATAGCGGAATTCGGATTGAGAAGAGCGCAGGGACCCGACGCGGGAATATACGGCGCGAGAGCGGCTATGATAGCAGGTTGTCAGTCTACGTCCAACGTGCTTGCGGGAAAGATGTTTGACGTACCCGTATCGGGTACTCACGCACACAGCTGGGTAATGAGTTTTCCTTCAGAGCTGGAAGCTTTCAGAGCGTATGCCGACATATATCCCGACAAATGTCTGTTACTGTGCGATACGTACGATACGCTCAACAGCGGCGTACCAAATGCCATCACTGTGTTCAACGAGCTTAAGGCAAAGGGGTACAAACCTCTCGGCATAAGACTGGACAGCGGCGATTTGGCATATCTTTCCAAACAGGCGCGAAAAATGCTCGACGATGCAGGTTTTCCCGACGCTAAGATATTTGCGAGCGGAGATATCGACGAAAACGTATTGCAGTCGCTCGACAGCCAGAATGCTGCAATCGACTGTTACGGCATAGGTACAAAACTCATTACCAGTATGGATTGTCCTTCGCTGGGCGGCGTTTATAAGCTTGCGGGTATAGAAAAGGACGGCGTTCTTGTGCCTAAACTCAAAATGAGCGATACTCCCGCAAAGATAACAAATCCGGGATTCAAGAAAATAGTAAGACTTTACGACAAGAATACCGACAAGGCTATTGCCGATTTGATATGTCTTATGGAAGAAAACTTTGACAATCTCGACAAGATAGAGATTTTTCACCCCGATTTTTCTTGGAAGCGTAAGACGGTAAGCAATTTCTATGCGAAAAATCTAGTAGTACAGATAATCAAACAAGGAAAACTCGTCTACGATTTTCCTTCCGTGAAAGAGATTGCGGAATATCACAAGGCAAGTTATGCAGAGTTCTGGAACGAATACAAGCGTATGCTCAATCCTCATATCTACAAAGTAGACCTCTCGCAAAAACTCTATGACCTCAAGCAGAAACTGCTCAAGGAAAACAAGCCCGAAGCTTGATGACAAGCTTTGACAATTAAAGACAAAATAACAGGTTATTGCCAACGGCGACGACCTGTTTTTTTTGTATAATGTGTTTACCGAATAAATATTAAGAGGTGAGATATGAATTTTCAGGTAGCAAGAAAAGGTTACGACAGATTTCAGGTACAGGAATACATCAAGGATATCACGGATAAATACGAAAAGACGATTTTGGGACTGAGAGACAGAATTGAGGGACTGAAGCGCGAAAACGGTGAGCTTTCGCACAAGGTAGAATTGCTCAAAAAAGACAGCGACAGCATAAATCTTGCATTGACGCAGGCAATAGACAAGGCAAAGAATATAGAGTATTCTTCTAAGGTAAAATTCGCTCTCGAGGGGGAAAGACTTAAGATTTTCTCTTCAAAGTGGCAGACTTATTGCAAGGCAAATTGCAATACCGTAGACAAAAGTCAGCGCGACAGCGTAGTAGCTCGACTTAAAGAATTCGAAGGGGAGCTTGTCGAGCTTATGAACAAAGAACTCAATATCGGAGATTACGTCAACGAAGCCGAACAGGACTATTTCAGCGAAAACAGACGTCTAGGCGGACAAGCCAACTGAGTTTGTTATCGGGTCGGATATTTTAAGCTTTGTCGGCTATGTTTTAACAATTTAGAAAAACAGCAAAGACGTACAGTGAAAGCCGCTTTTATTAATCAAGACAAAAACTATCACTATCCCTATTTTTATCCCATTAAAAAAGGCCCTCTAAAGAGGACCTTTTTTCTTTGTATTTGTATTTTATGGTAATACTTTTTTGAATTAATACATACCTTCGCCCATATTGGGTGCTACGGGAGCGGGAGGCTCGGGAATATCCGTTACGAGCACTTCCGTTGTAAGGAGAGTAGCCGCTACGCTTGCAGCGTTCTGGAGTGCGCTACGAGTTACTTTGGTAGGGTCGAGAATACCGCTTTCAATCATATCTACGTACTTGTCGGTAAGAGCATTGTAGCCGTAAGAATATCCCTTGTCGGAAGTGAGGATATTGTTGATTACTACGCCGCCGTCAACGCCTGCGTTGTAGCAGATTTGTTTGATAGGCTCTTCGAGTGCTTTGAGTACGCACGCGCCGCCCGTCTTTTCGTCGCCTTCCATAGCGTCTACGATAGGCTTAACCTTAGGAATGATAGAGAGGAGTGCAACGCCGCCGCCGGGGATTACGCCTTCTTCTACGGCAGCTCTGGTAGCTGCGAGAGCGTCCTCGATACGGAGTTTCTTTTCCTTCATTTCGACTTCGGTAGCAGCACCTACGTTGATTACCGCAACGCCGCCTGCGAGTTTAGCAAGTCTTTCCTGAAGTTTTTCTTTGTCGTATTCGGAAGTGGTTTCTGCGATTTGAGCCTTGATGGAATTTACTCTTCCTGCAATAGCCATTTCGTCGCCGTTACCGCCTACGATAGTGGTGTTGTCCTTGTCTACCTTTACTTGTTTAGCTCTGCCGAGCATAGTGAGGTTGGTGTCTTTGAGTTCGTAACCTACTTCGCTGGTGATTACCGTACCGCCGGTCAGGGTAGCGATATCTTCGAGCATAGCTTTTCTTCTGTCACCGAAACCGGGAGCCTTAACTGCTACGCAGTTGAGTATGCCTTTGAGTTTGTTGAGTACGACAGCCGTCAAAGCGTCACCGTCCATATCTTCGCAGATGATGAGGAGCTTAAGACCGTTTTGAACGACCTGTTCGAGTATAGGCATAATGTCTTTGCTGGAGGATATCTTCTTGTCGGTGATGAGAATGTAAGCGTCGTCGAGCACAGCTTCCATCTTATCGGTATTGGTAACCATATAAGCGGAGATATAGCCTCTGTCAAACTGCATACCTTCTACGGTAACGAGTTCTGTCTTGGTGGACTTGGATTCGTCTACGGTGATAACGCCGTCTTTGCCGACCTTTTCCATAGCTTCGGATATGAATTTGCCGATAGTTTCGTCTGCTGCCGAAACGCTGGCAACCTGACAGATTGCGGAAGAGGAGTCGATAGGCTTGGATATCTTTTTAAGTTCGTCTACTACCGCGTCCGTAACCTTTGCGATACCTTTTTTGAGTATCATAGGATTTGCGCCTGCGGCAACGTTCTTAAGACCTTCTCTTACGATAGCCTGAGCGAGTACGCAAGCGGTAGTGGTACCGTCGCCCGCAACGTCATTGGTTTTGATTGATACTTCTTTTATGAGTTGTGCGCCCATATTCTCGAAAGAATCTTCGAGTTCGACCTCTTTAGCGATGGTTACGCCGTCGTTGGTGATGAGGGGAGCACCGTATTTTTTATCCAGAACTACGTTTCTGCCTTTGGGTCCCAAAGTAATTTTGACCGCGTTGGCAACGGCGTTTACGCCTGCCTCAAGGCTTCTTCTGGCTTCTTCGCTGTATTTGAATTTCTTAGCCATATTAGCATTTACCTCCGATTATTTTTCGACGATAGCAAGTACGTCGCTTTGCTTCAATATAGTTACTTCTTCTCCGTCGAGCTTGAAATCGCTGCCCGCATACTTGTTGTAGAGCACGATATCTCCGACTTTAATTTGCATTACCACTTCTTTTCCGTCGACAGTACCGCCGGGGCCTACTGCGAGTACTTTAGCCATCTGGGGCTTTTCCTGTGCAGAGTCGGGAAGTACGAGACCGCTCGAAGTCTTGGTAGCATTTTCTACTTCTTTGATTACTATTCTGTCAAATAACGGTTTAATTGTCATAATTAATAACGCCTCCTTTAAATTTAGCACTTGACCATCTTGACTGCTAACAAGAGTAATTATAGCACCAAAAATGCGATATGTAAATGTTTTTATGTAAAATGTAGTAAATATTTTTATATTTTTTATAGAAAAAATACAAACAGTTGAAATTGTCGTCAGGCTATGATATTATATAGTAAATTTATACAAAAAATGCGTGAATTAAGGTGAAGAATGGACAAGTGGGACGCTAGATTCGTACAAATGGCCGATACTGTGGCGACGTGGTCGAGCTGTATAAAGGGAGACAGACACGTAGGCGCGGTAATAGTCAAGGATAAAAGAATACTTACTACGGGATACAACGGCGCGTCGTCGGGTATACTGAGTTGTGTGGAGAGAGGAGAGTGTCTAAGGGTAAAACTCAACATTCCTTCTGGTACGAGGCACGAGCTTTGCTATGCCGTACACGCTGAGCAGAATGCCATAATTCAGGCGGCGAAATTGGGTATATCCGTAGACGGCGCTACGCTGTATTGTACGCATCAGCCTTGCGTTATTTGCGCAAAGATGATTATTAATGCGGGTATAAAGAGAGTTGTATACAAGTACGGTTATCCCGACGAGTTTTCTATGCATTTGTTCAATGAGGCGGGCGTAACTGTCGAACAATTCAAGGAAGACTGAATATTTTACGTTTTGATTCCGCGCTTCGGCGCGGTTTTTTTATTTTAAAAGATTTATAAAGGTATGACTTTTTCAGAGTGGTTGAATTGATTTGCTTTTTGTATAATAATTCGACGGGATGTGACATATTCTTTAGTATGGATTACAGCAAATATTATCTCAGAAACTATTTTCGCTATCATAAAGACGAGGAAGAGGACTACGGGGAGCAATACGAGGTTTTCAACGATTTGCCCGTTGAGGAAGAAGGAAATACCGACTTTGCAGAGTATCCCAAAGAGGAAGTCGAGCCTCCTAAAGCGCGAAAATATTATGCGCGCGGAGTGGAGATTGAAGTAGTACCTCAACTCACAAGTATGGTCGATACGAATTACAGAATAAACGAAGACGACGTAATCGTCGATGTCGAGCCTCAGCCTTACGACAGGGCGGACAGCAGAAGAAAAGGGCTTATTATGACCTTGGCGATTATTGCTTGCCTGCTCATTACGGTAGTCATAGGAGATTTTGCTAGCGAGGGCGCGCTTTTAAAGGGTATAACCTCTCTGTACAAGGCTGAGAGCGCACCGTCGAGCGCATACTATATGCTTGTATACAAAAAGACGACGAGTTATCAGCAAGCGCGGCTTTACAGCGACCAGATGAGACTTCAGGGGGGAGGGGGCTATATACTCAAAGACGGTACCGATTATCTTTTGATAGCCGACGTTTATGACAATATCGACGAAGCTAACGCCGTAGCTGAGAAAAACGCAGGCAGCGAATTAATGAGTTATGCCGTATCGTCGCAGGATTATGCAGATTTGCTTGCGGGGGGAAGCGACCTTATGATAAGTATGGGCGGCTATTCGGCAAGCATAATATCTCAACTTTCGTCTATAGGCGAAAGTCTGACAAAACTCGAAATCGACAAGGCTGCCGCGCTGTCGAAGATTGAGGATTTGGAGAGTAATCTCAGGCTTAAATACGAGGAGTTGAGTGCGGAGGATATATCGACGAATTACAACATAAAAGTGCTTATGGCGGATATAGACGTGACGTTAGGGCTTTTGAGTAATCTTCTTAGCGATTCCGTAAGCCGCCCGAATCTCGTGTGCGATATAAGGTATACGAAAGTGCAGTTGGTACTCAATTATTATTCGGTATCGCAAAAGATGGCGCAGGAGTTGTGAAAATGCCTTAAAAGATAATGATACTCATTATACTGAAAACATATCTATTATTAAAAAATAGCCCTCTATAAGGGCTATTTCATATTGCTGTAATAAATTTAAGGATAATATTTTTTAATTAAATATGTTTTATTTGTAATACTGTTATGCGCACTGTTGTATGTGAATTGCGTGTGAGTATTATTTTGCGCGTATCAGATAGTATACCAGATTGCTGTCGGGGTTGGGTTTGGCGGGTTTTGTCTCGAAGTTTTTATCGGATTTGAACAATTCGCTGAGTTTCTTGTATCCGTAGTTTCGGCTGTCAAAGTCGCTATAAAGCTTGTACAGACGGTTTCCTACGTCCGCAAGGCTTGCCCAGCCGTCCTCGTCCGCAAGTTCGGGTAGTATTTCGGTGTTGATTATATTGACGATAGAAGACCAGGGCATAATCGCCGTTTCCTCGTCTTTGTTGTCGTCCTTTATATCCTCTTCTTTGACCTTTTTGGCGGACTTTTTAGCTTTGTCGTCAGACTTGGAAGTCTGAGATTTCTTACTGTCCGACTTTTTGTCCTTATCTTTTTCGCTGTCCTTATATAGAATATCCAAAAGTATAAATTTTTCGCAAGATTTTCTGAATGCAAGAGGAGTTTTTTCCTCTCCCATACCTATTACGAACATTCCCGCTTCTCTGAGCCTTGACGCAAGCTTTGTAAAATCGCTGTCGGACGAAACTATGCAAAAGCCTTCTACGTTGCCCGAGTAGAGTATATCCATAGCGTCTATTACCAAAGTTATATCGGAGGAATTTTTACCCGAATTCTTGTTTTTTGACGATATGTTGGAATACTGTTGTACGGGAGTAAGGGAATATTTGAGCATATCTTCGCTTGTCCAGTTGAGTTTTCCCGAAGTAAAGTCGCCGTATATGCGCCTGTAGGTCGTGGTGCCGTATTTGGCAAGTTCCTGCATTATTATTTTTCTGTAATTCCTCGATATGTTTTCAGCGTCTATCAAGAGCGCTATTTTTTTGTCCTGATTCATTTTTCTCCTTTGACGTTATTATCGCGCCGCATTTATGTATTGTATATATTAATTATAATATTTTATCAGTATTTTATCAATATCTATTATGGTATCGGATAAAATCTTTTGCAAAACTTTTCAGGTGTTCG
Organism: uncultured Christensenella sp.; assembly: GCA_949290515.1. Classification (GTDB taxonomy): domain Bacteria; phylum Bacillota; class Clostridia; order Christensenellales; family UBA3700; genus RACS-045. The sequence goes on along the minus strand of CASERZ010000009.1, from coordinate 16,375 downwards.
CATAAAATTTGAAATTGTAGAATGAAAAGCTTAGCTTGAGTATCAAAAAAGCCACTCGAAAGTGGCATTTTTTCTAAAAAACTGTGCATCTGTTGTCGATAGTGACTACCCAAGCGTTACCAGAACAGTTAACTCCTCCAAAGCTACCTCGTGGCACATCAAACGGTCTGCTTAATGCTGCTACGGTCAAGTCCTGACATGGTTCACAGTGAATGATTGCACAAGACCTTGGTATCGACATCACTTATTAAGGGCAGGCCTCACATAGCCAAAACCTCGAACAGCGTTCAGTCCTGCTATTGCGGATTGCAGGTACAGGGCACCGCAAGCTCCCCACCTAGCACAGCCATTATAGTATAAATTATTTTTGATGAGTTGTCAACAGCTGTATAAATTTTTGTCGCGTCTGTCTCAAAAATAGATGCAAACGGAAGAAAAACGTCAATATTCGATTTAAAAATATCATTTTATCACTGTGTTATAAGAATATAGGAGCCGCCTTGATAATATACATTAATATACAGAGCGGGAGTATTCTCCCAAATAATACAAAATTCGACAATAGCAGACAAAAATATACACAATACAGATGCTATTATCAAGGGGTAAGGAATGTTTGTATCCGTAAAGAAAAGGACAATAATCGCGTTTGTCACGGTAATCGTTTTGGCGGCGGTGTGTATGGTGGGAATATCAAACGAAACGGTCGCGACGGTATTCAACAACAACAGTTTGAGAAAAGTGCCTGTATACAGCGTGGATACTCAGGAGAAAGTGGTTGCGCTGACTTTCGACGCCGCGTGGGGAGCGGATAAGACACAGGGAATACTCGATATTCTCGAGAAGCACGGCGTAGACGGGACTTTCTTTCTTGTAGGCTTCTGGATAGACAAGTATCCCGATATGGTCAAAAAGATAGCTGAAAGCGGTTGTGATATAGGCAATCACTCGAATAATCACCTCAATATGAGCACTTTGGACAAATCGCAAATTTGCAGAGAGTTGGATTATGTGAGCGGTAAGGTAGAGGAATTGACGGGGCAGTCTCCTAAGTTTTTCCGTCCGCCTTTCGGTGATTACAACAATACGCTTATAGAGACCGTGGAGGAGAGAGGTATGGTCGGGGTGCAATGGTCGGTAGATTCTTTGGACTGGCAGGGTAAGAGTGCTACCGATATACTGTCGAGAGTGTCGAAGGGCGTGAAAAACGGCTCAATAATACTCTTTCACAACAACAGCGACAATATTCTCGAGGCTTTGCCGCTGGTGATTGCAAATCTCAAAAATCAAGGTTACAAGATGGTTAAGCTGTCGGATATGGTTTATACGGGCAATTATACCGTAGATAACAACGGAGTGCAGCATAAAAATACCGTTTGACATAAAACAATGGAGGGTAGTATGAACTACGAACAGATGAACAACAATAAGTTGCAATTAATCGGCGAAGTCGTAAAAGAGCCGGTTTACACACACGAGGTATTCGGAGAGGGATTTTATGAGACGGCATTGTCGGTGCCCAGACTGTCTCAGCAAAGAGATATAATTCCTATCACGGTATCAGACAGGCTTTTGATGAGACATAGCGTAAAAGTAGGAGATAAACTTAACGTAGTCGGACAATTCAGAAGTTACAATAAAGTCGACGGGGCGAAGTCGAGACTTTTGCTTACGGCTTTTGTGAGAGATATACTCGAAGAGGACGAAAACGCTAATCCCAACAGTATAGAAATTACCGGCTTTATCTGCAAGCCGCCTGTATACCGTACTACTCCTTTCAAGAGAGAAATATGCGATGTATTGATTGCAGTCAACAGGGCATACAACAAGTCTGATTACATACCTTGCATAATGTGGGGAAGGAACGCAAGATTTGTTCAAAATATGCAAGTGGGCGAAAAATTGACCGTTACGGGAAGAGTACAGAGCAGAACTTACGTAAAAAACCTTTCTCCCGACGAAGCCGAGGAGAGAGTAGCTTACGAAGTATCTGTCAGCAAGATAATTACTGACGATGCTAGGCATAATTACAATATCGAGATTGCCAGCAGTGTAATCGAGCAATGAAAGCGAAATAAGCCGAATTTATTCTTAAATAATTACAAATTAAGTTGATTTTTATAATAATTGACCTAAAATAGAACTATTTAAGATAAAAAACGGCTAAATTCAAGACGAACAAAAACACTGTTTTTATATATCGAATTTTCACAACGGCATTTGTATTGACATTAATCAATTGAAATAGTCGTTCTTAAAAAAAGTCCTCTCATTCTTTAAAAAATCGGAAAGAGAGGATTTTTATTTTTTAGTTAGGCAAAATATCGGATTTATAAAATATCACAATCACGAGCTTTGAGATACCGAGGTTTTAAATACTGAAAATTCACTCGTTTGCGACAGTGCAGAAATTTGTTTTTAGATTGCTTTGAGATAAATAGCTGAGTGAATTTTGACGTCAAAAATAATAGCAATAAAAGTGGAAATAATGTGATAAGACAGTGCCCGTTTTTAGTTCAATAAGGAAGGTCGGATGTATGGCGTAAGGATAGCGGACTGACAATGCGATAAAAGCCGAAAAGAATTTGCTTTTTTCAAATTGTCGTACTTATGCATTGCTTATAGACGGACAATCGTACAATTTGCGCATCTTATTTTATTATTTTATTTACAAGCCGATATATTTGTGCTATACTTTACGTAGAATACCTCGGACGGTGTATATATGCAATTCGAAGAAGTGCGTAATAATATAAAAAACTGTATCGAAAAAATCAATGCCGCTAAACAGAGAGCGGGCAGAGAGGACGAGGTTACGCTCATAGGCGCGACCAAGACTCAGTCCAGAGAACTCATAGAGTTTATAGATTCTCAGAGATTGCTTACAGACGTAGGAGAAAACCGCGTCCAGGAACTCGTAGACAAATACGATTGCGGTAAAAATCTCAAGTGGCATATGATAGGTCAGCTTCAGACAAACAAGGTAAAATATATAATCGACAAGGTCGCGCTCGTACATTCTCTTGACAGACCCGCTTTAGCGGACGAGTTGGACAAACAGGCAAAAAAACACAATCTCGTTATCGACGCGCTTATCGAAGTAAATATGGGAAGCGAAATATCCAAGGGCGGAGTAGATAAGAGCGAATTACTCGGGCTTTTAGATTACGTAGAGCAAAAGGAAAACGTGAGAATAAGAGGTCTTATGGCGGTTATGCCCAATCTCGAGGATAAAGAAAGACTTAAGGACTATTACCGCGAATTCAGGCTTTTATTTGAAAAACTAAGAAGAGTAGCTTCTCCCAGACACGTGGTCGACATACTCTCGTGCGGAATGAGCAACGATTACGAAATGGCTATCGAATACGGCGGTTCGACTATGGTAAGACTGGGAAGAGTGCTTTTCGGCGAAAGAAATTATAATTTGAACGTAATAGCTGATTGAGAGGTTTATATGGACAGACGAGACTACAACAACGAGGAAAGAGAAGTTTTTAACAACGACAGAGGTTATACTCCTAGAAGCAGAAGGTTTAACTTCTCGCGTAGCGATTATCAGAATGCCGAGACGGGCAACGGTTTTGCATCTCAGCAACCCGTTTATAATCAACAGCCCTCTTATACTCAGCAGCCTCAGCAACAGTACTCTCAGCCTCAGCAAACATATCCTCAAGGATATGTTCCCGCACAGCCTGTTCAGCAACAGCCTATGCAGTCTCAGCCTATGGGATATCAGCAACTTCCTCAGGGTTTTCAGCCTCAGCAGTACAACAATCCTCCTTACTCCAATCCTTACTATGCGCAAGACGGCGGGTTTGACTATGACGGACGTATGCCTCAGCCCGAAATGCAGCAGACCAAGAAAAAAGGACTTTTCGGACTTAAGGGCAAAAGGCAAACTCAAATCGTACAGGGAGATATGCAAAATATTCTCATCGTAACGCCTAAGACGCTTTCGGAAGTGCAGGATATTATCGACAATTTGCGCAACAGACAGGCGATAATCGTCGAATTCAATAAAATCAACGAAAAATACGCACAGCGTATCCTCGACTTCCTCAACGGCGCGATATACGCTCTTGGCGGATGTGAACAGAGAATAGCCGAAAATATGTTTTTGTTTACTCCCGGCGGTGTTTCCATACAAGGCCCCAGTTCGCTCAAAAACAGATATTAAGAGTATTGTTTGCGCTTCAGGGCGATTCAATCAAACGGCATAACCGCTTTTATCAGCAATCAGGCACACAAGAACAGACGCATTTTCAGCAGTGCGACGGAGATATATGCTCAACGAACAAAACAAGACAATTATCAAAAGAATCGTAATCGAACTCGTTATATTCGCTCTTCTTCTCGCGAGCGACCTCGTATCCAAACAGCTCGTACTCGACGGTATGGGGCTGGAAATGTATACGCAGTATATTATAGTTGACGGTTTGTTTGCAATATATCCTTGCACTAATGACGGCGCGTCTTTTTCGATTTTTTCGGGGCAGACGGGATTTTTGATTGCCTTGACGGCAATATTACTGGTCGCGCTTTGCGCGCTTATGATTTACACAATCATTAAAAAACCCAAAATATCGTGGCTTTTCAGATGGTCAATGCTTCTCATTATATCGGGAGGTGCGGGCAATCTCTACGACAGAATTTTCTGCGACGGGGAAGTCAGAGATTTTATTCAATATATGTTTCTCGACAAGATATGGCAGCCTTTGTTCGACAGTAATTTCGGCGTAGGGAATATAGCAGATATATATTTGGTTTTGGGTGTATTTATGATTTGCGTGTATATAGTCTTTGACTATAAGGAAGGCGACTTGGGTATTTTTAAGCCCAAAGCACCCAAGAATATGCGTACGGACGAAGTGCCGGTAGAGGATGCAAGCGAGGGTATTACCGACGCGCCTGTAGAAGAAAGCGTATCAAGCGGGGAAAGCGCGGAGAAAAGCGGAGAAGTTTGCGAAGACAGCGAGCCTGCAGGGGCTGACAATCAAGAGGTAAAACCCCGTCAGGTAAAAAGACGCAAAGCCGAGACGGCAGTCAAAACGCAACTCAAGGACTGAGTGAAGAATATAAATACGGGTATGTCGGCTTATGCCGACATAAATTTTGTAAGACTGACAATAAAGGCTTATTGCTTATCGCTTAATATCGGATATTCGGTAGTCGAGCGGTATCGCGCGCCGCAATAAAGACGAAAAATGCGCAAATGAAGTAAGATGTGCAAGTTTTAAATACAAAAAAGGAGAGTATATGTCAGACGAGAAGATTGAAGACATTGTCGATGACGTTGAAGAGTGTGAGGAGTATATAGTCTCGGACGCTGAAGACGTAGACAAAAGACTGGACGTATACCTCAGTGAAAAGCTGGGGGTAAGCCGTTCGCACGTCAAAAATCTTATCTCAGGCGAATACGTGAGCGTCAACGGTAAATCCGTCAAGGCGGGACAGCTTCTCAAAAAAGGTGATTCGATAACCGTAACGGAACAGGAAGTAAGACAGCTTGACCTCACTCCTCAGAATATTCCGCTGGATATCGTCTACGAGGACGAGGACATAGCAGTTATCAACAAACCTCAAGGAATGGTTGTGCACCCCGCGCCGGGAGCCTACGATAATACTCTCGTCAATGCGCTGTTGTATCATCTCAAATCTTTGAGCGGTATCAACGGGGTAGTGCGCCCGGGTATAGTGCACAGGTTGGATAAGGATACGTCAGGATTGTTGGTAGTTGCAAAAAACGACGAAGCTCACTTGTCCTTGCAAGCGCAGATTGCATCCAAAGATGCAAAGAGGTATTATTACGCGCTTGTCGACGGAGTGGTAAGCAAAGACGAGGGAATTATCGAAACGTACATAGACCGCTCTAAAAAAGACAGGAAGATGATGGCTGTTTCCCGAAATTCGGGCAGGCTTGCGACTACGCTTTATACGGTAGAAGAAAGGTTTTCGAATTACACTTTTATGCGCTACGAACTCAAGACGGGCAGAACGCATCAGATAAGAGTGCACAGCAAACATATAGGACATCCCGTAGTAGGAGACCCTGTATACGGCGGCAGTAATAAATTCAATCTAAAAGGGCAGTTGTTGCACGCTTTCAGGCTTACGCTTACTCATCCGAGGACGGGCACGGAAATGAGCTTCGACGCGCCTCTTCCCGATTATTTTGAAGAAGTGCTGAATAAGCTGAGAGAGAAAAAACAGGTTTAAGTGTTTTAGATTGTTAAATTTGTGTTGACGGCAGATACGTACGATAAAGGCAAAGCGCGTATGTAAATGCGATTGAATGATTTTCAACGGAATTGTTTTTAATACAGTAAAAAAGAAAGCGGGTGTAATCCCGCTTTTTGTTTTGGTATCTACTTAAAAATTATCATTTTATCAATCGAATTTTGTAAGGTATTCACGGTGCTCGTTAGGTGTTACCACTGCCGTTTTATACGTAGTATAAAGTACCATACCGGGTTTGCCTGAAGGGTGACGGCGCAAATTCTTTCTCTGGGTATAGTCGCACGCTATCTTGTCGCCATCTCTTCCTTGAGAGTAGTATGCGGCAATCTCGCAACCCGTCTGAATTACCTTGTCGGGGATTTGTCTTCCTTCGGCAAATATTATTGTGTGGCTTCCGTGAACTTTTTGAGTGTGTATCCAAATATCCGAGCCGTTAGCAACTTTAAAGGTGAGCTTTTCGTTTTGAATATTGTTCTTTCCTACGAGTATTACAAAGTCGTCGACTTCGTACGCAACGGGTTGAGAAGGCTTGAATTTGTTTTTCTGCGTTTTGATTTGTTTGAGTGCGCCGAGTTGCGCAAGCTCTTGTCGCACCTCTTCTATCTCGTCGTCGGTCGAGCAGAGTGCGATTGCAGGCGCGATTGTCTGGGCATATTCGAGAGTTTCTCTGACTTCTTCTATTTGTTTGCTTACTACTTCGTAGGTGCGTTTGAGCTTGGCGTATTTTTTAAAGTAAGCCTGAGCGTTTTGCTGGGGGGTAAGACGAGTATCCAGTTTGACGGTAATCTCGGGACAGTCGGGTGAGTAGTAATCCGTAACTACGGCTTTTTCGTCACCCTTGTTTATTGCGTGCAGATTAGAAAGAATCAATTCTCCGTATTTTTTTATATTCTCAGTCTGCTCGCATTCGGTAAGCTTTTCGTTGTCTTTGGCAAGCTTTGAATTGAGTTTCTTTATCAGAGAATCATAAGCCTTTTTCAAAAACTTTGTTCTCTCGTTTTTTCGCTCCTCGCGGTCTTTTTCTACCGTGCACAGTACTACGGCGTCATTGAGAGAGGGAGTTTTTTGAATGTTGTCGAAGCCGACATACGGCATAACGAAGAAGTCTTTGCATACGCCCTTATCTCTGTATACGCAGGGCGAATACAGAGAAGACGCGTTGATATTGATAAATTCGTTCAATTTATCGCATAATGTGTCAATTTGCGTATCGTCGAGAGAAAGACTGTCGTTTTTTATTTCGCACAGCGTTACTATTTGTTTTGCTGTCAGCAAAGACAGTCCCGAAACGTGCGATATGAGATATGTCGAGACGTCGGAAGCGCAATATTCTTTCAAAGCCTTCTTTATGCCCTCCTTGTCGGAAGGAAGTAATTTGTTCTGAGGGGGAAGGGAATATTTGACTCCTGCGAGAAGACAGCGTTTTGTCATCGTATCGTATGAGACTTGCTTGAGAGTGTCGGATATAACTCCGTCTTTTTTCAAAAGCAGTATATTTGAATATCTTCCCATCATCTCTGCGATAAGCGTAAGGTTGACTTCGTCACGCATCTCGTTGCGTGAGGTGATGTCGAAAGCTACGATTCTGTCTTCGCCGAGCAGTTTTACGGAATTGATAATTCCGCCCGTGATATGTTTTCTCAGGTGCATACAGAAAGAGGGCGCAACCATAGGGTTTTGCTTTTTGTCTCCGTCCGTATGAATTCGGGGATTGCTTGCGTTACAGGATACGGTAAGTATGCGGTTTTTACCCTGCGCGCGAATGAGCAGAGCAATCTCGTCCTTTTCAGGCATATTTACTTTGTCTATTTTGCCGCCGCTCAAACTCTCGTTGAGTTCGCAAGCGAGAGCTTTAAGCGTAATGTAATCGTTAGGCATACCGTCTTCCTCAATTGTATTTTTACGACAAAGGCTCCCTTGTGTGCAGGAGCCGTACTTTCGTATTGTTTGTCGCTTGCGCGCAATATCGCGCAATATATCCTTGCCGTTTAATTATATTTGATTGACTTGAAGTTGTCAAGATTTTTCGTCGGCGCGATGCCGGCAGGAGAGTGGATAAGAGCAAAATTAGCGTCGATTTTCAATGATTATGTTTAATTATAAAATATAATATAATTTTTTGCGATATCAATTGCATTATTCGTTATTGTATGCTAAAATACATTAGTAAATACATTTTTGACAAATTTTTGAGGAGAAACGAAATGAGTTACACAGTAGAAAAACTTGAAAAAAACAAAGTAAAAATCGTTATCAAAGTCGATTCCGCAGATTGGCAGGCTGCCATTCAGAAGGCTTACGAGAAAACCAAGAAGAACTATCAGATAGGCGGTTTCCGTAAAGGTCACGTGCCTTTCAAGGTGCTTGCAGGTACTTACGGCGTAGGAATTTTCTTTGAAGACGCACTCGATATTATTTTGCCCGAGCAGTACGGCGCAGTCCTCGATAAGGAAAAGGACATCGAACCCGTTGACAGACCCGACATCGACATCAACGCTATAAGCGACAGTACTCTCGAATTTACGGCTACCGTACAATGCAAGCCCGACTTCAAACTCGGCAAGTACACCGGTCTCGTGTTTGAAACCGAAAAGCCTGAAGTTACCGAAGACGAAATCAATGCCGAAGTTCAGTCCAAGCTCGACGCTGCAGGCGCGTGGGTACCCATTACCGACAGAGCTGCTCAGAAGGGCGATACCGTAGTCATCGATTACAGCGGCAGCGTTGACGGCGTCAAGTTCGAAGGCGGTACGGCTGAAAAACAAAACCTCGTACTCGGAAGCGGCAGCTTTATTCCCGGTTTCGAAGAGCAGGTTATCGGTATGAATATCGGTGAGGAGAGAGATATCGTAGTTAAGTTTCCCAAAGACTATCACGAGACTTCTCTTGCTGACAAGGACGCGGTTTTTGCAATCAAACTTCACGAAATCAACGTTAAGGAAGTTCCTCAGCTCGACGACGAGAGCGTAAAAGATATCAGCGAATTCGATACCGTTGCAGACTTCAAGGAGAGCATCAAGAAAGATTTGCTCGCAAAGAAGACCGCTAGCGTAGAATCCAAACTCGAAAACGATATCATCGAAAAAATCGCCAACGAAAGCACCGTTGAAATTCCCGAATGTATGGTAGACAATCAAATCGAAGAGATGATTTACGAATTCGAGAGCAGACTCCAGTATCAGGGCCTCAAGGCTGAAGACTACTACAAGTACACCGGAATAAAGAGAGACGACCTCAAAAAGCAATATGCTGATATGGCTAAGAAGAACGTATTGTTCAGACTTACTCTCGAGGCTCTTCTCAAAGAAATACAAATTCCCGTTTCCGATGAGGAAATCAACGAAAAAATCGCTGATATGGCTAAAGAAGCCGGCAAGACTTTTGAGGAATACTCCAAGTATATGAACGACGAGTACAAGGAATATCTCAGAAGAGATATCATCACAAACAAACTCTTCGAATACCTCAAAAATAACAATACAATCAAATAATCGACACAAAAAATTGTATTGACGCAGTAATATTCTTCGGTACGTCAGATAATAATTAAGTGTAGGCTTAACGTACTTCAGATAAAAACGCTACGGGTCCGGCACGATATTTATATATTATGTCGGACTTAATAATTATCAGAGGAGGATAATAAAATGAATTTGATACCTTACGTAATCGACAAAACGGACAAAGGCGAGAGGTCTTATGACATATACTCCCGTCTTCTCGAAGACAGAATTATATTTATATCGGGAGAAATTACCGACGAAACCGCTAATACGGTAGTAGCTCAGCTTATCTATCTCGAGGCAAAGGACTCGTCAAAGGATATCAGCCTTTACATCAACAGCCCCGGCGGCAGCGTTACCGCAGGACTGGCAATCTACGATACTATGAATTACATCAAGTGCGACGTAAGCACTATTTGCGTAGGTATGGCAGCTTCTATGGGAGCATTCTTGCTGTCCTCGGGCGCAAAGGGCAAAAGATACGCTCTTCCTAACAGCGAAGTTATGATTCATCAGCCTCTCGGCGGAGCAAGCGGACAGGCGACGGATATCGTTATCACCGCCAACCATATCCAGAAAATCAAGGAAAAACTCACCAAGATTCTGGCTCAGAACAGCGGTAAACCCTACGAGAAGGTAGCAGAGGACTGCGAAAGAGACAATTATATGTCCGCGCAAGAAGCACTCGAATACGGTCTTGTGGATAAGATTTTTTATAAGAGATAATAAAGAGGTCAGTTTTGGAAAATAAAAAAATCAAATGTATGCTTTGCGGCAGAGACCTTATGAACGATATCGACTATGTCGTTCCCGGTGCAGACCCCAACATAGGTATATGTTACGACTGTATAGGCACTTGCGTGGAGATGATAAAGAAAGATTCTCTCAATTTGCCTTATCAGGACGAGAAAGGGTTTGAGCTGCTGAAGCCACACGAAATAAAAGAAAAGCTTGATGAATATATCGTAGGACAGGACAAAGCAAAAAAGGTTCTGTCGGTAGCGGTATACAATCACTACAAGCGAATTAACTATAAGAGCGACGACGTTGAACTCGACAAGAGCAATATTCTTATGCTCGGACCTACGGGTAGCGGAAAGACGTTGCTGGCAAAGACTTTGGCAAAGATACTAAATGTGCCTTTTGCCGTAGCGGACGCTACTACGCTTACGGAAGCGGGTTACGTCGGTGAGGACGTCGAAAACGTACTTCTCAAGCTTATACAGGCGGCAGATTACGATATCGAGAAAGCTCAGCTTGGTATAATCTATATCGACGAGATAGACAAACTTGCCAGCAAAGGCGAAAATATGTCTATCACAAGAGACGTTTCAGGTGAGGGGGTGCAACAGGCTCTTCTCAAAATTATCGAAAGCACCGTTGCAAGCGTTCCTCCTCAGGGCGGCAGAAAGCATCCTCAGCAGGAATGTCTTACGATTGATACTACTAACATTCTCTTTGTTTGCGGTGGAGCGTTTGTCGGCTTGGATAAGATTATCGACAAGCGTCTTGACGGCTCGGGACTGGGCTTCGGCGCGAAAGTCAGAGAAAACAACAAAATCGGTTACGGCGAGCTGATAGGAGACATTAAGCCCGATGATTTGATTAAGTACGGTTTAATACCCGAATTCGTGGGAAGAATTCCCATTGTAGTAGGTCTCGACGCGCTCGACGAAGACGCGCTCGTAAGTATTCTTACCGAGCCTAAAAACGCGCCTATCCGTCAGTATAAAAAGCTGTTCGAGATGGACGGAGTGGATATCGAATTCGAGCCCGCTGCATTGAGAGAAATCGCAACTCAGGCAATAAAACTCAATACGGGAGCAAGAGGATTGAGGTCAGTACTCGAAAATCTGATGCTCGAACTTATGTACGATATCCCTACGGATAAAGGCATCAAAAAGATTATTATTACAAAAGACGTGGTGTCCGGAGGTAAACGCCCCGTAGTCATAAGAGAAGAAGACAGGGAATCAGCCTGAAAGAAAATGCGGATAATTGAAAGATTATTCGCATTATTCGACTATAAGGAGTTAATATGCAGGAAAGAGAGGAAATGATTTTGCTCGTACTAAGGGACAATACGGCGTTGCCCAATGTTAAGCAACGCATTGACGTGTTTTCCCTCAAAGGTATGCTTGCGCTCAATAGCGCGCAAAAGGATAACGTGCCTGTTTTTGCCGTCAAACAGAATTGTACAAAGACGGATATAGAGAGTGAAGAGGACTTGTGCGAGTTCGGTACCGTATGCAATATCGTCGACGTAAAGAAAAACGGTAACGGCATAAGCGTTACGCTCGAGGGCTTGAAAAGAGCGCGGCTTGAGGATTTGAGCGCGACTGCGCCTTTTTATAAAGGAGGCGTTATCGAGTCGCCCGGAAAACTCTTCGACGTTGAGTTTAAGCATAATCTTTACAAAGGCATACTCTATAAGGATATAAAGGAGATGGAAAAGCTCGGCTATCCAGTCAGACAGGCGGTATGGCTTGCTTTTGAGAAAAATTCCGATATTTATACGATTATGGATTTGATAGCTGCGGGACTTGACGGGCTGGACAAGCAGGAGTATCTCAACGAGTATGACAGCGAACTCAAAGCGCAAAAGCTTTCTGCTACTCTCAAAGCCGAAGTCTATAAGCTTAACATAATTAAAGACATCGAAAAGAAACTCGATAATTCTCTCAAGGAAAATCAAAAGGAGTTCTTGCTGAGAGAACAAATAAAGGTTATCAAGAAAGAACTCGGAGACGACGATAAGGAATTCGAGGAAATGAAAACTCAAATCGGCGCGCTTAAAGCGAGTGACGAAGTTAAGGAGAAAATCTCCAAAGAACTTTCACGCCTCGAGAGAATGAACATATCTTCGCCTGAATACGGTATGATTCGCAACTATCTCGATATAGTGCTTGCTTTGCCGTGGGGAGTTTATACAGAGGACAACTTTGACCTCGACCATATTCGCAAGGTGCTCGATGAGGACCATTACGGGATAGATAAGGTAAAGACCCGTATCGTAGAAGCGATAGCGGTAAAGAAACTTGCCGGCAAGGATAACAAAGCCCCTATTATATGCCTTGTAGGGCCTCCCGGAGTAGGAAAGACTTCCATAGCGCAATCCATAGCGAGAGCACTCGGTAAGGAATACTTGCATATGAGTTTGGGCGGTATAAGAGACGAGGCTGAGATAAGAGGACACAGAAAGACATATATAGGCTCTATGCCGGGTAGAATAATGACTTGTATGTCCAAGGCCAAGACAAGCAATCCGCTGTTTTTGCTGGACGAGATAGACAAGATGACGAGCGATATGAGAGGAGACCCTTCGAGTGCTATGCTCGAGGTGCTTGACCCCAATCAAAACGCAAACTTCAGGGACAATTATCTCGAGGTGCCTTTTGACTTGTCTCAGGTAATGTTTATTATGACGGCAAATTCTCTTTCTACTATTCAAAAGCCTTTGCTTGACAGAATGGAAGTAATAGAGATGGACGGCTATACTCAGGACGAGAAGTACGAGATAGCCAGAAGATACCTTGTTCCTAAACAAATGAAACAAAACGGTATCAGCGAGGTAGAGGTTGAATTCGACAAAGGCGCGATAGACAAGATTATAGACGACTATACTAAAGAGTCGGGCGTAAGAGAATTGGAGCGTCAGATTGCCGAAGTATGCCGTAAAATCGCTACGAAAGTCGTAGGCGGAGAAAATATAAGTTACAGATTGACGGCAGACAATGTGTCCGAATATCTAGGAGTTGAGAAGTATCAGGGTGACAGCGATATTGTCAGCGGCGAAGTAGGCGCGGTCAACGGTCTTGCGTGGACAAGCGTGGGCGGAGTAACTATGCCTATCGAAGTCAGAATGTTGCCTTACGGAAGCGGTAAAATAGTATTGACGGGAAGTCTGGGCGACGTTATGAAGGAGTCTGCAGAGATTGCGGTATCTTTGATAAAGAGTAAAACTAAAGAGTTGGGTATCGACGGAGATTTGTTCAATAAAAACGATATTCATATTCACGTGCCTGCAGGAGCAACGCCAAAGGACGGACCGTCGGCAGGTATTGCACTTGCTACAGCCGTATTGTCTGCAGTTACGGGAAAGAGCGTAAAAGATAAGCTTGCGATGACAGGAGAGATTACCTTGAGGGGAAAGGTCCTTCCTATAGGCGGACTTAAAGAAAAAACCCTTGCCGCGCAAAGAAGCGGTATAAAGACGGTAATAATTCCCGAGCAAAATAAGAAGGATATGCAAGAGCTTCCAAAGTGCGTTCTTGACAATATTGATTTTGTGCTTGCCGATAACATATCTAAAGTTTTCGAGTGTGCTTGCGGAGTGAGTATTTGATAATAAGTCATAGCGCGCGTGCGCAGTAGAGTGATACGCCTAAAATAATATAGGCTGTATGGCGGTCGTAATAAGGCTCAGGACGCAAAAACGGGTAATTCTCGACAGAGAATACGAGAATACCGTAAACTCTGTAAAACTTAAAATAAGGCGGATTTTACGAAGGAGGAATTATGGAGATAAAGCAATGCAGATTTGTGACTTCCGTCGCAAATTCTAATAATATAGCTGATTACGGTATGCCGGAGATTGCAATCGCAGGCAAATCCAACGTCGGTAAATCTTCTTTTATCAATTTTATCGTCAACAATAAGAGTATTGCAAAGACTTCTTCTACTCCCGGGAAAACGCGTCTTCTCAACTACTTTGAGATTAACAAAGGACAGTTTATGTTTGTAGATTTGCCAGGGTATGGCTACGCTAAAGTCAGCGGAGAGGTAAAGGACTCGTGGGACGATATGATAGGCGGGTACCTTTTGGGAAGCAAGCGTCTTGTCAATGTATTTCTTCTTGTGGACGTAAGGCACGAGCCTACGGCTCTAGACAAACAGATGGTGGCATATATGCATCATTATCAGATACCTTTTACGGTAATTGCCACGAAGTGTGATAAGCTGTCGCGACAGGCTTGTATGAAGCAACGCGGTATTATAGCTAGCGCATTATGTCTGGGAGATGAAAATATTATGTTTGTATCGTCTCACGCAAAAACGGGCAAAGAAGACGTATTGAACCGAATAGAAAATATTTTGAATATATACGCATAGAAGATACATAACGCGATGTTTCGCAAGCAGAAGTTTTAAAGAGGTCGTATGTTGAATACGGCCTTTTTTAACGGTTTTTTATGGCTTTTATTCAGATTTATGCACTTTTTTTGCTTTTTCTGAATATATAAGTTGTGAGCATACAAAATGTTGTGTGCCTTATGACGACTATATAGGAGGAATAAAAAATATGTCATTTCAAAACAACTGCAAGTCGGATAAAATTCCCGGACCTATCAGAGGCGGTAACGGCTTGAATGGCATTTGTGAGAAAGTCTGTATACAGTGCGATAAGGTGATAGATATGTGTATGAAACAGGAGACGCTCTCCGACGTGGATGTTACTTTAACCAACGTAACTCCTTCCACGGGACTCGTACAGCCCTATACCTTTGTAAGTGCTACGGCGACGTCGACGCAAGCAACCGTAAGCGATTTAATTGTAACTCCTTTAAAGGAAGACCCTTGTTTTGCAAGGGTGCAGTGTACCGTAACGGTGCCCGTACAAGTTAATTTTACGGACGCAAACGGCGTTCAGGGGTCGGGAAGCGCTACTGTCAGTGTGACAAGAGACGTTATTTTGCATACGTCTGCGCCTTCCGTAATGCCTTATTCTATCGTAGCTACCGTATCTCTTTACAGTGCTCAGGGTACATATCAGAGCGGAGATTCGTTCACACTGACGGCTTGTCTTACCACTATACTTAAGGTGGTTATGCAGGTGCAGTTGCTCGTGCCCAGCTACGGATATTGTTATATCCCGCCTTGTCAGGAATATACCGAGCAGATATGCGACGGCATTTTCGACCTTCCGCTTTATCCTCAGGAATGCGGTGCGGATACGAGATGCAAGTGCAATCTCAACAGCAATTGCTAATCAAATTTATAAGGGTGGCATAGATATATGTTGCCCTTATATTTTTAAATTTTGATATACGAATTATCTATAATTTAGTTGTATAATTAAATTTTTTAGTTAATACTTTTTTGTAAAAATACTGATTTTCTCGATTATAATATATTATAAATTTTATAGTTTTTATTAATATAAACAGTAAAATGTTGGTGATAATTTATAATAAAATGCAATTTATATCTTATATTTATTTTTGATTTAATTAATATGAGTTATTTTTGAACAATAATACCTTTTACATATTGTCCATATTAAATATAACTTTAAATAATCCATATAAATTGTAATAGGTAAATGACTTGGAAGAGCGGTGTAGGGGGCAGGGAGAAATTACATTATGCGAGTATTTTTTTCTTATTTAGTTTATCTGTAGGAATTGAATTTTTTATATGTTAAGTGTGCTACATAGTTGCTATTAATGGTGCGATATAGGCGATATATATAATATAGATATCCCGTTTTCAAATTGAAAGATAGTATTGCTTAGTAAGTACTATAAAAGTTTTGAATTATAATGCTTTGTATGCACAAATAATTTAATTATAATCTTAAAAATCACGCTTTCACTTAGTTTATAAGATAGTATTACTTTGGTAGTACTATTAAA
>CASERZ010000008.1 GCA_949290515.1 uncultured Christensenella sp. | reverse complement strand
GTGAGCGGATAAGCAGACTATTTTTAGAATAGTTGCCGTGAGGAGGAAGAAGTAATACTAGCCGTATTACGATGACGACGAACTGCAAATAGCGAAAAAGACTACACTATCGACATACATAATTCTCGCCGAGTAAGGAGCGTGAGGGTGAGCGGATAAGCAGACTATTTTTAGAATAGTTGCCGTAAGGAGGAAGAAGTAATACTAGCCGTATTACGATGACGACGAACTGCAAATAGCTAAAAAGAGACGCTTAGCCACGCACCCGAACGCTCCGCGCTCGGCACCTAAAAAAAGGAGGAAAATATGTCTGGAATCAAGTGTACTACTCACAACTGCGAAAACTGTAAAGGCTGTCATTGTACGGCGGGTATCATTCAAATAGACAAGCACGGCGTGTGCAAGACAAAACACAAGCGCGAATACGGCGCACTCGAACAGGAAAAGGTAAATATCGAAGCTGCAAAAGACTTCGATTTCGACAGCGGTGAAAATACCTTTATCGAATGCGACAGCACGAATTGTCAATACAATCACAACAATATGTGTTGCAGCAACATTGTCAACGTATGCGACGGAATGTTCAAGACAAAATGCTTTACCAAAAACGTATGCGACTGAGCATAATATATGAGTACTGAATGCGCGCCCATATAAAGGGCGCGTTTTTTATTACGAATTTTAAAAGATAAACAATCAGGACGGATAACTCCGTCCCGATTGTTGTTGAGGATTTATTATAGAAAGATACCGTGTGTCATTTATCTCCGCCGAGCATATAGTCCATAGGATTAATTTTCTCTCCGTCCTTGTAGAGTTCGAGATGCAGATGCGCTCCGCTCGCAACCTCTGCTAAGGCACTGCCCGAAACCTTGCCTATGACTTGACCTTGTTCTACGCTGTCTCCCTCTTTGAGCGTTACTTCGTCGAGAAGTTTGTATACGCTCTCAAAGCCGTCCTGATGCGCGATAACTACTGTGGTGCCGTAGTAACTGTCGGTCGTAATACTCTTGACTGTACCGTCAAATACACTCATTACGTCCGTACCTGCCGCCGCCATAAAGTCAACGCCTTCGTGCGTTGCCCAGTGTCCGTGCGTAGGATTGTAGACAAGTTCTGTTTCCGAATAGGTCTGACCGAGAGTGTATTCTGCAATAGGGTCTGCCATAACGAATTCCTGAGGTTCTTCGATGTCGGTATCGGTATCGGTATCGTCATCGTCGTCCTTATCGTCATCGTCATTGTCGTCGATATCTCCCGAATCAATATCTCCCGACTCTGTGGGTTTGAAGGTTTCTTCGCCGTTATCCCCCACCACTACCGCAACGGTTATCATCGTTGCTATCGCAAGAATACATACAATCATAAGGATAATGTATATGTTCTTTTTGAAAAACTGCGCTACTCTCTCTCCTGCCTGAGAAGGCGCACCGCCTCTTTCTCTTTTGTCTTTGGACTCGTGTTGTTTTTTTGCCATTTTTACCTCCGTTAATAACTTCCCATAATCAAAGGAAAGCCTACTATAATATTGTCTTTGTTGCTCACAATCTGAACGTTTATTTCCTTGTTTTGGATATCTACGCTCTTATCAAGCCCTCTCACGTATCCGTAGTAGCTTATGCCGTCTTCGAGCTTTTGCTCGAAACAAATCTTTGCGCCCAGCTTGTCTATTATATCCTTTGCACTCTTTGAGGTTTTTGGATATATGTATGCGACACCGAGAGTATTGTCAAGACTTTTGTCTTTTATACCTATCACGTCGTCATAGTAGTGATAGATATTGAAGTTGGACATTTCGTCCACATAATTAAGCCCTGTCGCTGTGGGCGTAGTCGTAGAATAAATCTGCATTTCGCATACACCTTCGGGAATTGATACTTTACCGCTAAACCCTATAAGCAAAAGCGAAACGAAAGTGATGCCGAGTATGTATATTGCTATTGATTTCATAATTCACCTCACGAATTTGATACTCTGATTGTTGACAATAAAAAGAGTTTTATACAGCCCGCGTAAACTTGTCAGAATAAACTTTTTTTCTACAAAATACGCAAGATACGGCATAAAAAAAGACGCTTTAGCGTCCAGTTACCGAAGCGGTTTTTTTATTCTTTTTCTATACAATTGTGAGCTTAATCGCAATATTTGCTCGTAAAAAGAGATTTTTAAGTATAAAAAGGTGCCGTCAAATATGACGGCACCGCAATTGCCTTATAATTTATAAAGTTTATGCTGTTTCACCTGACGGAGATTGCCCTTCTGCAATATTTGCTATTTCTTCGTTATACTTTTGGATTATTTCGTCATAACGAGCTTGCAATTCCTCTCCGATAAATTTTTTGAAGTTAAAATCCGTGTTGGCAAATTCTATACTTTTACCGTCCTTGCTCGTTCTGCAAGAGTTAAAGACTGCATAACTTCCGTCTGTATAATATACGTATATACTCAATTCGTTTGTTTTATTGATCGTCTGATAACTTCTTGTATATTTTGCAGAATTCAATTCTTCTATAAAAGCCTTTTCCTCGTCATCCGAAAGAATTCTCTCAACGGGATTATACTCCATTGTCTGAAGTTTAGGCGTTTTCAAAGTAACTTTTACATAGTCTATATTTTTTGAAGACACGGCAGACGACATCTTTCTCGGAGCGACCAAACAAATTACCGTAATCAGAGTCGCTACGGCAATTACAAGCGCGATACACGCCAAAAGTATTTTCTTTTTTTGTACGTTTTCCATATATCCCTCCTTATGGAAAAGACTGCTCTCCTCAAAACACCCGCTTTCCGACTATTTAGTATCTATATTATATCACCGCCAAAATAAAGAGTCAATACCGAAAATTATATCGGCATTGACTCTTTACATAGCATTTATTTATTCTGTTTTGAATATCGACTTATAATATCCTGCAAAATCAAAATCGTTTTCTGCTAATTCGCTGTTAATTTTGAAATCTCCGTCTTTATCTTTAACGTGCATTCTGAATCGCTGAAAAGATGCGCTGCTTCCGTCTTTATAATAAATATCGAATATGATAGGTCCGCGTCCTTTTATCATTCCGCCCCCTCTGGAATACCTTATTTTTGTATTTTTAGCATATTCGATAAAAAGATTTATCTCTTCTTGAGTAAGGTCTCTTTTTGTACTTGTCCCGTCCTCTTTTTGAGTAAGAAACTCTTCGATAGATATTTTCTCTATGTTATCAAGAGGCAATTCACTCGATAGTTTTCTCGGCACGAACAGTACGCACAATACAATAATAAATGCTACCAACACTACGCTGATAACGGAAACCTCAACCGCAATCTTTATCTTCTTTTTTTGCACATTTTCCATATTTTTCCCCTTACGGAAAAGACTGCCCTCCTCAAAACACTCGATTTCCGACTATTTAGTATCTATATTATATCACTGCTAAAACAAAGAGTCAATACCGAAAATTATATTATCAGCTTATACCCAGACAATCCGCTACGCTGACTATTGACGCTTCGTCCGTCAAAGGGGAAAGATTATAGACAGCCTGAATAAGCATATTGCTGTCGTATTCTTCGCTGAGATGATACCCCGCGTCGGGCATAAATCGCTTTGCCGAGCGGATAATAGCGGGAAGCTTGCTCTCAAGCTTTTTTATTTCCTTGAGCATATCCTCTCTGTATTCTCTGTGTACAAAAAGCCACTCGGGGTGAAAAGTGCGCTTTTCTACTCGTTTTATAATCTCGCTCATATCTGTTCCGACAAGTTTAGAAACGTTGCGACACTTTTCACTCAAATCGGAAGGCAAAGTCAGATTTGCTTCTTCCACCGACAAGACTGCTTTGAAGTATTTTATCAGCGTAACAGCAGCCAAAAGACTGCTCTCTCCTCTGTCGCTGACAAGACTCATATCTTCGATAAGTTTTACCAGCACTCTCTGCGCCGAACAAAACTCTTCTCTTTCGCACTTGCTGAGCCGTATTTCGTTTTCCAAAAGTCTCTTTCTGTCCGACATATCTCCGCTCGATATTATGCCGTAAAGCAAAGCCTTTTCGTCCTCGAGTTTATGTTCGTCAAACCTTCCCGAAAGACGGTTGATATATTCCTTTTCAAACAATTCCACGGCGTGCCCCAGAATTATGCCTACCAGCGAAGCGTAACCTTTTTTACCCTGCGTACAATTCTCGTCTACGTACAATATATGCGGCGGCTTAACTTCGCTGTTTTCAAACGGCTCGACTTTACCAAGAGAATACGCCACGCCGTAAAGGTCGGGAGTATTAGCGACAAATATGTATTCGCTTTCGCGTATCGCGCACGCTCTCGCGAGAAGCTCCGCAACAACTCTTCCTCCCACGCCTACGAAAAGCCTTATATCCTCGTCGCTTTCGACTATGTCCATAATATTTTCGTCGTCAGGTACCGTCGCATCGGGATATTCGATAAAGCTTATATCGTAATCAAATGACGATATGTCGCTTATTACGCTCTTTGCATAGTCGAGGTCGTCGGACGTGCAACATACGCATATGCGTCCGCTCGGCATAATTTCGCTTGTCCGTTTTGCCAAATCTTTGCTGATTTCTGTGCTGATTTTTATATTTAAATTGTCCATACAAAAAAGATACCACCTTTTTAAGGCAGTATCTTGATATAAATTTACTATATTTGTTTTATATTGTCGATTAAGACTTGAGTATGAGCTTTATTTTCTGAATGAGAATTTTCATTTCCTCGGGTGAGCCTATAGTAATCCTCAGATAATCGTCAATACGTCCCGTGGTAAAATGTCTGACAAGTACGCCGTTTTCCTTGAGCTGGAAGTACAACTCGCTTGCGGGCTTTAAGTTATGATGTACGAAAATAAAATTACTGCTCGACGGCAACACATCAAATCCTAACTCTCTGAGTTTGTCCGAAACGTCTACCCTGGTAGCGATAATTTTATCTACGCAGGTAGCAAAATACTTCTTATCCTCGAGAGCCTTTATAGCTATGCCTTCGGTAAGAGCATTTACGGTATAGCTGTTGAAAGAATTCTTTATAGTCTTAAGTCCGTTGATTAATGCTACGTCGCCTATTGCGTAACCGCATCTTGCTCCTGCCAGCGAATACGACTTGGAGAAAGTGCGCACGATGAGTATATTGGGATACTTTGAAATATAATTAGCCATAGAGCAATTGCAAAAATCTGCATAAGCTTCGTCTATGATAATTATCTTTTCGGGATTTGCCTCTATTATTGCTATAAGGTCCAGACGGTTGACGATTGCGCCTGTAGGTGCGTTGGGATTGCAGATAATCATACCCTGACATTTTGCCTGCTTGAATGCGCTGACGTCAAACTTAAAGTCGGACATAAGAGGAATTACCACAGAGGGTATCTCAAACATCTTTGCCCATACCTTATAGAAAGAATATGTTATGTCGCAATACGCAACTCCCGCTCCGTCCTTGTCGAAAAATGTAGGAAAACAAAGCGCAAGCACTTCGTCGCTACCGTTTCCCACAAATACGTTTTCACGTTTAAGTCCGTGCTTTTCGGCAATCTTGTCGCAAAGAGCTTTATTTTCGGGGTCGGGATAGAGTTTAAGTCTGTCGCTTTGGAATTCCTGCAAAAACTCGGTTACTCCCTTGCAAGGGGGGTAAGGGTTTTCGTTGGTATTAAGCTTTACGTACTTTTTGTCCTGAGGCTGTTCTCCCGCCTGATAAGGAAGGATTGACCTGCAGTTTTTGGATAAATAATTCATATTGACCTCTATTTGTTATTTTATCACACCTTTTTTATATCGTCAATAACTTAAAAGACATATTACAAGTCCTTACATTTGGGTAAAATCAATATATGTTCGTATATTCTGCACTACCTTTCTAGATTATCGCTATGCTGTTTTCGACGAACAAACCGCGGACAATTGTCCGCGGTTTGCCGCAATGAGGAATTTATTATTACAAGTCGGTTTTTTGTTTGGAGTATGCTTTTTCTCTTTTCGTTTCGTTATAAGAACATCCTTTACACGCCGAGCAGCATCCGGTACATCCTGCACACCCGCGCTTTCCTTTCTTTTTATTGATTGCCGCTGCTGTAATCACTCCGACTACGACTGCTACGCAAACTACAATCATAAGTATTTCGAATATCCTCATACTAATTTACCTCTTTTATTTTTTTCTAGAAGGAATTTTCAATTTCCCTAAATTGTTAAGAACTATAAGCGTTATTGCTGTTGCCCATACGGCAAGCCAGATAAACAGCGTCCACCACCAAGACCCTATGGTATAAACCATTGCGGATACCAAGTAAGACGTTACGACCCAGAACAGTATTGTCATATTAAAACTTTTTTTGCCGGGCAACTCAGCTTTTGCGGTAGCAACTGCAGCAAAACAAGGTATGGTCAACATATTGAAGGCAATAAACGCTATAAGTGCGGGAACTGTAATGCCGGTAGCCGAAATCATTTGTACTACGGAGTCTATGCCTTCAAGACTCTCGTCCGCTACAAATCCGGCTGTAATGCAAGCTGCCAACGTACCGAATGTAGCAATTACGTTTTCTTTGGCGATAAGTCCCGTAACTGCCGCAACTGCGAATACCCAGCCCCATTTTCCTAGCTGACTTCCGAAGCCGAGAGGCGTAAATATCGGTTGGAACAGCTGTCCCAAACCTGCCAGTATGCTGCTGTCGATATTCTCGTCGGGCAAATACCCCCAGCTCCACGAAAAATGGCTGATAAACCAAATTACTATCGTCGACGCAAGTATTATCGTAAAAGCTTTTTTAACGAAATGCTTGACTTTGTCCCACATATGCAGCATAAGACTCTTGAATTGAGGCAAATGATATGCCGGCAATTCCATTATGAAAGGAGGCACTTCGCCTTTCATAGTCGTAGCTCGCATAAGCAGTACCGCTGCAATAGCAACAACTATACCGAGCAAATACATAAGATATGTAATTACGTCCGCGTTTCCTATTCCGAACTGCATTACTATTCCTCCGGCAATTGCAGTCAGAATAGGTAGTTTCGCTCCGCAACTGAAGAACGGTATAACTCTTATAGTCGCAATCCTTTCTTTTTCGTCAGCAAGAGTACGAGTGTTTACCATAGCGGGTACGGAACAACCGAAACCCATTATCATAGGCATAAATGCCCTTCCGGATAAACCGAACCTTCTGAAAATGCGGTCGAGAATAAATGCCACACGTGCCATATATCCGCTGTCTTCCAAAATCGAGAAAAACAAGAACAGCAACAATATTTGAGGCAAAAAAGATAATATCGCAAACAAGCCTCCCAAAATACCGTCTACCAGAAGTCCGCTTGCCCAAGCGGAAGCTCCGCTTGTTTCCATCGCTGACGCTACCGCGTCGCTAATAGATGAAGTTGTCAAATCCAATAGATTAAACAAAATTACGCCGGGCGAATTTATTCCTCCGTCCCCAAAAACTCCCTCAAACGCCGTTCCTGCACAGGATACCCATCCCTCAGGCAAAAGCGCTCCGATAAATAAGAAGTTTTCTGAAAACGTAAGATGGAATACCGCAAAAAGTATGATGAGAAAGATAGGGATACCCAATATCCTGTTTGTCAAAACTTTGTCGGCTTTGTCGGATTTGGACATGTTTGTTTTTTTGTTTTTTTCGTGTTGAATAAAAGCAGACGAACACTCTGAAGAAATAAATTTATATCTTGCGTCCGCAATCAATGCTTCAAAGTCTTTCCCGAATGTTTCGTCCTCGGTTTTGTCGGTATACTTTTTTACTTTTTCTGCAACTTCGGGATATGTATTTACCGCGAGTTCGTCGGCTTCGACAAGTTTAAGTGCATAAAAAAGCGCATTGTCTATATTTTTAGCCTCCAGATCTTTACGGCATGAATCGATAATCTTATCGACAGTCTTATCGGAAATTACGCTCCTGCCTTTTCTCGGATTTTCGGTTTCGACATATGCTCTGTTCATCAGCTCTTTCAAACCGCTGCCCTTAAGTGCCGATACCTTTATTACGGGAACACCTAAAGCAAGTTCTAACTTTTCCGCGTCTACGTCGTTGCCCTCTTTATTTACTACGTCCATCATATTCAATGCAACGACTACAGGCACGTCCATTTCCAAAAGCTGTGTGGTCAAATAGAGATTCCTCTCGAGATTCGTAGCGTCTACTATATTAATGACGCAATCAGGCTTTTCTTTGAGTATATAATTACGCGATATTACTTCTTCGGGCGTATATGGCGAAAGCGAATATATGCCTGGCAAATCTACGATATTTACAGGTTGCTCGCACTTCTTGTATATACCTTCTCTTTTATCGACTGTTACACCCGGCCAATTCCCGACGTGCGCGGTCGATCCGGTAAGCGAATTAAACAAAGTGGTTTTGCCGCAATTCGGGTTACCCGCCAATGCAAAATTTTTCATTCTACCTCCATTAATACTTTCTTTGCTTCGCTGATGCGTAAAGTCAATTCGTATCCGCGTATGGTGACCTCTATAGGGTCACCGAGAGGAGCGCGTTTTCTTAAATATATTTCCACAGCGGGTGTTACCCCCATATCAAAGAGTCTGCGCTTTAGTTTACCTTCTGCTTCGACAAAGACAACCTTTCCTTTCTCTCCGACAGAAAACTCACTGAGTTTTTTTTGCATACTTCCTCCGTTTTTATATTACGTATATTTTTGACGCTACGTATTTATCGAGCGCCAATCTGTAATCTTTAATCAAGCATATAAGACTGCCTTTATTATTGCTCAAAACACATAACTGGCAACCGACAATCAATCCCAAACTCTCAAAATGCTTTTTAATTTTATCGTCAACTGCGATTTTTGTTACTTGCAATGTCTTGCCTATAGGCGCAATTACTAACGGCATAACTTTTTTCTCACTTAAGTATTATATGAAACATATTTCATATTCACATATATTTTAACAGCCGACTGGCTCTTTGTCAAGCAATATGTGAAAGTTTATTCATATTTTATCTTTTTTTTATTCTTGCCTTTTTTCTCTTTTGCATTTATAATAGAAATATGAAAGCAAATACTGTCAGAGAGCCTAAACAAGAACGCTCAATAGAAAAGAAGAAAAGAATAATACAAGCGGGTTATGACTTGTTTTCTCAAAAGGGATATCACAACACCAATACCGCTGAAATTGCCAAATACGCTAAAGTATCAACCGGTATAATATACGGTTACTTCAACGATAAAAAAGATATTCTCAAATGCGTTATAGAAATATATATGCGCAAAATAACAGCCCCCGTTTATGCTCTGTTTGACAAAATCGATAACCTAGATCATCTTGACTTGATAATAGACGAAATTGTCGACATTGTTATTCAAATGCATAAATCAAATGCAAACCTTCACGAAACGCTGCACTCACTCACTCATACGGACGCAGACGTAAACGCCGCATTCATCCGTTTGGAGGATGATATCACTATCAACCTTGAGCGTATCTTGTTGTCCTTGGGAATGTCCGATGACGGATTAAGAGAAAAAATTCATTTTTCTTTGAATATTATCGAATCCTTTGCACACGAATACGTGTATGACAAACATACTTATATAGATTATAAAAAAATGCAAAAAATCGTAACTGATATTATAAAAAATTTATTTAAAAAAATTAACGGCGATTGACATAAAACAAGCAATACTCTGAATTCATACTAAAAAAAGGCGCACCCCGCTATTGCGAGGTGCGCAAGTATTTTTTATAGGATTAAAAAAATTACTTAACTTCGACTTCTGCGCCTGCTTCCTTGAGCTTAGCAACGATTTCGTCAGCTGCTTCCTTTGAGATAGCTTCCTTAAGAGTCTTAGGTGCGCCGTCAACGAGGTCCTTAGCGTCCTTAAGACCGAGACCGGTCAAATCCTTAACGAGCTTGATAACTGCCATCTTGTTAGCGCCTGCGCTCTTCAAGATAACGTCAAACTCAGTCTTCTCCTCTGCTGCGGGAGCTGCTGCGCCGCCTGCTGCAGGAGCTGCAACTGCCATAGCTGCTGCGCTTACGCCGAATTCTGCTTCGATAGCCTTAACCAAATCGTTAAGCTCCAATACTGTCATACCTTTGATTTCTTCAATCATCTTTGCGATATCTGCCATTGTTGTATTCCTCCAAATAAATTCTTGATTTTAAAATTAATGTGATTAAACCGCTCGTAATTACTGAGCTTTTTCTGCCACTTGTTGCAATGCTCTTGCAAGTCCGCTGATAGGACTCTGGAGCATACCGAGCAGTTGTGCGATAAGTACCTCTTTCGAAGGGATAGATGCGAGTTTTGCTACTACGGTATCGTCGATATACGCACCGTCCATCAAGCCGCATTTCACCTGCAATGCCTTTACGGTCTTGCCTTGTTCGGAAACTATCTTCGCTGCTGCGAGTGCATCGCCGTTTGCAAATGCAAATGCGGACGAGCCTTCCAAATGATTGTCAAAGCCTTCGATGCCCAATTCCTTAAGTGCTCTCAAAACAAGTCTGTTTTTGAGTACCTTGTACTGAACGTTTTCAGCTCTGAACTTTGCACGCAATACGGTATCGTCTGCTACGGATATACCCTGATAGGATACGACAACCATACCCTTGCAGTTGGATATCATAGACTTGATTTCTTCAACCTGTTGCGCCTTCAAATCTCTTGCTGCTGACATTTTTTACCTCCTATAAAATTACCCTCTGTGCCAAAGACACAGAGGGTACTAAAACTCTAATACGGTTTAGTCCTACCTCGGCAAGAAATTAAGCGGTACTCCGCACTTGCTGTCTTTGGCAAGATATTTACTATTAAATATTATACGTTTTTGAACTGTTTGTCAAACGATTTTGCAAACAATTACATTTTAGCCGCAATCTTGATGCCGGGACCCATCGTGCTGGAAACGGATACACTCTTGATGTACTGTCCCTTTGCAGCTGCAGGCTTAGCCTTGAGAATTGCGTCGTAGATGGTGTTATAGTTGTCGATAAGCTTCTCTGCGCCGAAAGACTTCTTGCCGATAGCAACGTGAATAATGTTGGTCTTGTCGAGTCTGTACTCTACCTTACCTGCTTTAATCTCGTTGACAGCCTTGGTAACGTCCATAGTTACGGTGCCGGATTTAGGGTTAGGCATCAAGCCCTTAGGTCCCAAAATCTTACCGATTCTACCTACGAGACCCATCATTTCGGGAGTAGTAACGCACACGTCAAAATCGAACCAGTTTTCGTTTTTGATTTTGTTGATATACTCTTCGCCGCCTACGTAATCTGCGCCGGCTGCGGTAGCTTCGTCAGCTTTAGCACCCTTTGCGATAACGAGCACTTTCTTTACCTTACCGGTACCGTGAGGAAGTACTACTACGCCTCTTACCTGTTGGTCAGCGTGTCTGGAGTCTACGCCGAGTTTTACGTGGAGTTCGACGGATTCGTCAAACTTAGCGGTAGCAGTGTCAATTACCAATTTCATAGCGTCTTGCGCTTCGTAAGCCTTGGTCAAATCTACGAGTTTGGAGGCTTCGATAAATCTCTTACTCTGTTTCATATCATATACCTCCTTATTCTTCTACGGTAACGCCCATACTGCGAGCCGTACCTGCTATCGTATGCATTGCTGCCTCAAGACTTCCGGCAGTGATGTCGGGCATCTTGGTCTTAGCGATTTCTTCGAGTTGAGCCTTGGTGAGCTTAGCAACCTTGTCTTTGTTGGGCTTTGCGCTACCGCTCTGCAATCCGCAAGCTTTCTTTATAAGAACTGCTGCGGGAGGCGTCTTGAGAACGAACGTGAACGAACGGTCCTCGAAAATCGTCATAACGACAGGAAGAATCAAACCTTCTTGACCTTTGGTCTTTTCGTTGAATTCTTTAGTGAAGCCCGGAATATTGATACCGTGAGGACCGAGTGTGGAACCTACAGGGGGTCCGGGAGTTGCCTTACCGGCGGGAAGTTGCAATTTAACTACCGCCTTAATCTTCTTTGCCATAGTGTTAACCTCCTAGCAATCGTGGTATTAACGAGATACAATTGAAAAGATTTTTGCATCTCTCCCAAGTCATAAATGACTGTTGTTGACTTATAATTTTTCTACTTGACCGAAGTCGAGTTCTACGGTGGTTTCTCTGCCGAACATCATTACCGTAACCTTGACTTTTTCTATATCGGTCTTTATTTCCTTTACTTCGCCCATAAAGCCTTGCAAAGGACCGCTGAGAATATTGATATGGTCGCCTACGTTTATCTTGAGGTCGTCAATCGTAATCTTCTCGAGCTGAGTGCGCTTTACTTCGTCATCGCTCATAGGAATAGGCTTGCCGTCGTAGCCGCTGCAGAAGTCCTTGATACCTCTGGTGTTCTTTACGAGGAACCAGATATGTTTGGTATAAATCATCTTGATAAAGATGTAGTTGGGATACTTCTTGCGCTTGACGACTTTTTTCTTTCCGTTGCGCTCTACGATTTCCTCTTCTTCGGGTACGACTATATCGAAGATAAAATCTCCGAGATTATTGAGCTCTACAAGTTGTTTAAGCGAGGACTCCGCAATGCTCTCGTAACCGTACTGAGTCTGCAGGATATACCATTTAGCATCAGCGGGAGTGTACTTCTTTTCTTCTTCCATACTGCTCACCTCTTATCAGACAACTGAATGGTCCATCAAAAGTTTTACGAGCGACATAATGCCGTAATCGAATGCAGAGATTACAACGAGGAAGAAAAGCACTACCACAACTACTATGCCGAACATAGAAGCAGTCTTCTTAGCGGTAGGCCAGCTTACCTTTTTAAGCTCGGAAAACATTTCCTTGAAAGTCTTTCTCGCTCTCGCACCTGCACTAGGCTTTTTGTCCTTAGCGTTTTTGTCGGACTTCTTGTTGTCAACCTTGGCGGGAGCAGACTTTACGTTTTCAAAGTCCGCATCCTTAAGAGGTGCGTTTGAGATAAGAGTCTCGCCGGAAACCATTTGATTTTTATTCTTCTTAGACATAAATAAAGGTCTCCTTATTACTTGGTCTCTTTATGCAAAGTAGTCTTTTTACAGAATTTGCAATACTTCTTTATCTCCAATCTGTCGGGAGTATTCTTCTTATTCTTATATGTGTCGTAATTGCGTTGTTTACATTCCGTACAAGCCAAAGTGATTCTTGTGGTCATCTGAACAACACCTCCAAAAAAATTACACCTCATAGTAGGTGCTAATACATTATAGCAAAACACTTGAGGTGTGTCAAATATTTTTTTTAATATTTCGATATATTTATATATAAAAGCGTCCGAAGACGCTTTTATTACTAGTTTTATATCGTTTTAAGTGCTTTTTCAGACGTTTGTGAGGTCATCGGAAGCAAAAACTCCAGCGGGCACATCGGCAAGCTTCTTGTAAACCTGCTTTTTAGCCTCCTTTTTCTTCTGCTTGAGTTCTTCTTTTCTGTCAAACTGTTCCTGATAGATAGGCTTGAAGGACGCCATCTTGGGAGAGAATTTCTTCATCAGACTTCCCGTCATTTTGCAGGTCGTAGCAGGACATACTCTCATACCGAAGTCCATAAGTCTCGCAACGCCGTCGGTAACTACTCTCGTCTTGCTTTTCTTTATAGCCTTGACTATTCTCTTGCCGGCTGTCTGAGCAGTAATACCTACGCTCTCGACCAAGGAATCTGCCTTAGGTCCGCTTTCGCCTTCTCTTGCCTTGTAGATATCGGTCTTAACGGGTCCGGGCATTACGCACGATACTCCGATATTGAAACCTCTGAGTTCTTGAGCAAGACATTCTGTCAACGCCCATACGCCGCCCTTAGTAGCAGAGTAAATGCTCTCGCCGCCTACGGGAAGAATTGCCGATGCGCTGGCTACGTTGCATACATATCCGTACTTGGACTTCTTGATTGTAGGAATCATAGCCTTGCAAGCATATACTACACTCATAAGGTTGGTATCCACAACCTTCTTAATCTGCTCGTCTGTAAGGTCGTTGAATTGACCGAAGGGCTGAATCATACCTGCATTGTTGATGAGAATGTCAGTCATAAAGCCCATATCTTCGAGCTCTTGAGCAAACTTTTTCCAGTCCTCGAGCGAAGATATGTTTATGCGACGATAGCTGAATTTATCGCCGAGTTCCTGTTTGAGTTCGTCGAGTTTTGCTTTGTTTCTTGCAATACCCATTACGTTACAGCCGTATTTTTTTACCAAAATAAGAAGGATTTCTTTACCCATACCGGTAGAACATCCCGTCAAAACGACATTTCTGCCGTAAAGCCATTTACCTGTCATATACTTATCACCTTACCCGAATAATTTGTCAAAACAGTGAGCGATTGCTCATTATTTAACGATAACATTTTAATATAATATATTAAGTTTGTCAAGATAAATACAAGATTAACGCCTATAAAGATGAAGTTTAAGACTAATTATAATGCAAGTTTATCGATACAAACCGAATTAAAAGAATTAGTACAATAACGTATTTGACAAAACAAAAAGAAGGTACCTTGCGATACCTTCTTTTATTTTGTCTAGTCGACGATTATTCAAAAATCTTGGATACAACGCCGGAACCAACCGTTCTGCCACCTTCACGGATAGCGAAACGCAAACCTTCTTCGATAGCGATAGGGGTGATGAGGGTAACATCCATATTGATGTTATCGCCAGGCATAACCATTTCTACGCCGTCAGGCAATTTGATGGAGCCGGTAACGTCGGTAGTTCTGAAGTAGAACTGAGGACGATATCCGTTGAAGAAAGGAGTATGACGGCCGCCTTCGTCCTTGGTCAATACGTAAACCTGAGAAGCGAACTTGGTGTGAGGGTTGATGGTGCCGGGTTTAGCAAGAACCTGACCTCTTTCGATACCCTTTCTGTCGATACCACGGAGCAATGCACCTACGTTGTCGCCTGCATATGCTTCGTCGAGGAGCTTTCTGAACATTTCAAGACCAGTGATAACGGTGTCGGTGGTAGGTTTGATACCAACGATTTGAACCTTATCCTGAACCTTTACAACGCCTCTTTCTACTCTACCGGTTGCAACAGTACCTCTACCGGTAATGGTGAATACGTCTTCAACAGGCATCAAGAAAGGCTTATCGGTGTCACGCTCAGGTGCAGGGATATATGCGTCTACTGCATCGAGGAGTTCCTGGATGCACTTGCAAGCAGGGTTAGCGATATCGCCGTTGGAAGCAGCTTCCAAAGCGAGGAGTGCGGAACCTTTGATGATAGGGGTATCGTCGCCGGGGAAACCGTACTCGCTGAGGAGTTCTCTGATTTCCATTTCAACCAATTCGAGCAACTCGGGGTCGTCTACTTGGTCGGTCTTGTTCATAAATACTACGATGTAAGGAACGCCTACCTGACGAGCGAGCAAGATGTGCTCTCTGGTCTGGGGCATAGGACCGTCGGTGGAAGCAACTACGAGGATTGCGCCGTCCATCTGTGCAGCACCGGTAATCATATTCTTAACGTAGTCTGCGTGTCCGGGGCAGTCAACGTGAGCGTAGTGACGCTTGTCGGTCTCGTACTCAACGTGAGCGGTGTTGATTGTGATACCTCTTTCCTTCTCTTCGGGTGCCTTGTCGATTTCGTCATATCTCATCTTCTGAGCAAAGCCCTTAGCTGCGGAATACATTGTAATAGCGGCCGTAAGAGTGGTCTTACCGTGGTCAACGTGACCAATCGTACCGATATTTACGTGGGGTTTAGTTCTTTCGAATTTAGCCTTAGCCATAGTTAAATATCCTCCTGATGATATAAAAATGAATTAGTCTTTTTTATTAACCTTTATTATTTTATAATGTTTTTGCGATTTTGTCAACATTTATTTATATTTTAATAAATATTAGTCTTTTTTCGCTCTTGCGCCGATAATCTTCTCGGCAACGGACTTAGGAACTTCTGCGTAGTGGTCAAACTGCATTACGAAGTTACCTCTACCCTGTGTCGAACCTCTCAAATCGGTTGCGTATCCGAACATTTCTGCCAAAGGTACGTCTGCGTCTACTACCTGTACGCCGTTTCTCTCTTCGGTCGTCTTGATAGTACCTCTACGAGCGGTTACGCTGCCGAGGATAGTACCGAGGTAATCTTCGGGAGCTTGTACTTCTACGCTCATAATAGGTTCGAGCAATACGGGGTTAGCCTTAGCCGCGCCGTCCTTGAATGCCATAGAACCTGCAATCTTAAACGCCATTTCGGAGGAGTCTACTTCGTGGTAGCTACCGTCAATCAAATCAATGTTGAAGTCAACCATTTCGTAGCCTGCGAGAATACCGCCTCTTGCAGCCTCTCTGATACCTGCCTCGACTGCGGGGATGTATTCCTTAGGAATGCTACCGCCGACGGTCTTATCGACAAACGTAACGCCCTTGCCTGCCTCGTTGGGGGAAAGAACGATTTTACAGTGACCGTACTGACCTTTACCACCCGACTGTCTCTTGAACAAGCCTTCTGCGTTGACTTCCTTGCGGATAGTCTCACGGTAAGCAACCTGAGGGTTACCTACGTTAGCTTCGACTTTGAATTCTCTTCTCAATCTGTCAACGATAATGTCAAGGTGCAATTCGCCCATACCTGCGATAATAGTCTGACCGGTTTCCTGGTCGGTATAAGTCTTGAAGGTAGGGTCTTCTTCTGCGAGTTTCTGGAGTGCGAGACCCATCTTCTCCTGACCTGCCTTGGTCTTAGGCTCGATAGCAATCTGAATAACGGGATCGGGGAAGTCCATAGACTCGAGAATTATAGGATTGTTTTCATCGCAAAGCGTATCGCCCGTGGTAGTATCTTTAAGACCTACGATAGCAACGATGTCGCCTGCGTGTGCCTCGTCTATTTCCGTACGGCTGTTAGCGTGCATTCTAACGAGACGGCCTACTCTTTCTCTCTTATCCTTAGTGGAGTTGTAAACGTACGAACCCTTGGTCAAAACACCCGAGTAAACTCTGAAGAATGCGAGCTTACCGATGAAAGGGTCGGTAGCAATCTTAAATGCGAGACCGCTGAAAGACTCATCGTCCGATGACTTACGGGTTACGATTTTTTCCTTGTCACCGGGAACGTGTCCCTCTACGTTGGGAACGTCCGTAGGAGCGGGCAAGTAATCCACGATTGCGTCGAGCAAAAGCTGAGTACCCTTATTACCCAAAGACGTACCGCAGAAAGCGGGCGTAATCTTCATATCAATCGTAGCCTTACGAATGATAGGTTTGAGCATATCTTTAGGCATAGCTTCTACGCTGATATCTCCTTCGAAGAACTTCTCCATAAGAGCATCGTCGAATTCTGCGATTTTTTCAATCAATGCTGCTCTCGCCTCTTCCGCTTCAGCCTGAATCTCAGCGGGAATTTCTTTCTCGGTGAGAATTTCGCCGTTCTTGCCTTCGTTGTAGTAAGCCTTCATCGTGAGCAAATCGACGATACCTCTGAAGGTCTTTTCTGCTCCGATAGGATACTGCATTGCGATAGCGTTCGCATTGAGTCTCTTATTCATCATATCGATTGTTCTGAAGTAGCTTGCGTCATCCTTGTCCATCTTGTTGACAAAAGCTATTCTGGGTACGTGGTACTTCGTAGCCTGTCTCCAAACGGTTTCTGACTGAGGCTCAACGCCGCCTCTTGCGCAGAACAATGCAACTGCACCGTCAAGAATACGCAAGGAACGCTCAACTTCTACCGTGAAGTCAACGTGTCCCGGGGTATCTATAAGGTTGATGCAAGTACCTTTCCAGTGAGTGGTAGTAGCTGCAGAAGTAATGGTAATACCTCTTTCCTGCTCCTGTTCCATCCAGTCCATCGTAGCGGCACCTTCGTGTACCTCGCCGATTTTGTGGTTGATACCTGTGTAGAACAGAATTCTTTCACTCGTGGTGGTCTTGCCGGCATCAATGTGCGCCATAATGCCGATATTTCTGGTGTTTTCCAAAGAATATTCTCTAGCCATTTTTTACCTCTTCTGAATTGTGCGCGGTAATGATTACCAACGATAATGAGCAAATGCCTTGTTAGCCTCTGCCATTCTATGCATATCTTCTTTCTTCTTAACAGCGTTACCGGTGTTGTTGTAAGCGTCCATAAGCTCTGCAGCAACCTTGTCTACCATAGTCTTTTCGCCTCTCTTACGAGCGAACATAACTATCCATCTGATAGCGAGGGTCTGTCTTCTTGCAGGACGGATTTCCATAGGAACCTGATAAGTAGAACCGCCTACTCTGCGAGCCTTAACTTCGAGGGAAGGCATAACGTTTTCCATAGCCTTGTTGAAAACTTCGATAGGAGCAACCCCCATCTTTTGTTCGATTATATTGAAAGCGTCATAAACGATAGACTGAGCTATACCTTTCTTACCGTCCCACATAATTTGGTTTACAAACTTAGTGATAACCTTACTGCCGTATACGGGATCCGGCAATACGTCTCTTACCGGAACTGAATTTCTTCTGGGCATAAAATCTTAACCTCCTTGTTTAGATTGTGAATAAATGATTACATCCGACTAAATAGGCAATGCTTATTTAGGTCTCTTTGCGCCATACTTCGAGCGTGCCTGCATACGCTTAGCTACGCCAGCGCTGTCCAAGGTGCCACGGATAATGTGATATCTGACACCAGGCAAATCTCTTACTCTTCCGCCTCTGATAAGAACGACGCTGTGCTCTTGCAGGTTGTGACCGATACCGGGAATGTAAATGGTACCTTCAAGACCGTTGACAAGACGTACTCTAGCAATCTTTCTCAAAGCGGAGTTAGGCTTTTTAGGAGAAGTGGTAGTAACGGAAAGGCATACG
This sequence comes from uncultured Christensenella sp., assembly GCA_949290515.1. GTDB lineage: Bacteria > Bacillota > Clostridia > Christensenellales > UBA3700 > RACS-045. The sequence continues at coordinate 45,685 of CASERZ010000008.1, read as the reverse complement.
CCTCTCTTCTGAGGGTTCTTCTGCATAATAGGTGCAGTAGACTTCTTTACTTGCTTCTCGCGACCTTGCCTGATTAATTGATTGATTGTGGGCATTTTGCGAACCTCCTGTGTAATTTGTCGGATGAGTTATCCAGCAACCCTGAAGGATAATCTCATATTTATTTGACTAAAAACCGTCACACCCACGGTTTTTTTGTGCAAAGTAATGCATACGAGTAGCATTTTACTCATAGCATAACTATTTTATATGTAATTGATTTTTTAGTCAAGCGTTTGATTTGAGTTTTTTGAATATTTATATAAAATATGTTTATATATTTATCCGTATAAATAAAAAATCGTCATTTCGAGCGAATTTATGCCTTGCGTCTTGTATTTTTTTATATTTTGACGTATGTAGGGTTAAAAAGCTACTGCAAAATTAAAAGAGCAGACATATAAAATTATAAGAGCAGACATATAGTATTGATAAAATATTATATATAATATAATTTCGTTTTCAGCAAATTATTCCCACACTCTCAAGTTGGCGTTTGCGTCGAGGTCGATATCCGTCGCTTTTGCTCCGCGTTTTATCATATTGTATGCCTCGGACGCTATCATCGCGCCGTTGTCTGTACACAGTATCATAGGGGGATAGTATACTTGAATTCCCAGCTTTTCGGCGCGCTCGGACATCTTTTTCCTAAGTACTCCGTTTGCGCCCACGCCGCCTGCGATTACTACCGTTTTGACATTCATATCGCACGCGCAGCGCAAGGTATTGTTTACCATAATATCCGTTACTTTCTCCTGAAAGGAGCAAGCAAGGTCGGCTCTCTCCAGTTCCTCGCCCTTCTGCTCTTTTTTGTGCGCGTAATTTATGACTGCCGTCTTTATACCGCTGTACGAAAAATCGTATGTATCCTTGTCTTTATAAGGAGTAGGCAATTCTATGGTCGGCTTACCGTCTTTCGCCAGCTTTTCTATCTGCGGTCCTCCGGGATAAGGAAGTCCTAAAACTCTAGCTACTTTATCGAAAGCCTCTCCGCACGCATCGTCCTGCGTAGTGCCTTTTATCTCTACTTCTCCGAGTGACTTTACGTACGCGATAGTAGTGTGTCCCCCGCTTGCTATAAGACAGAGATAAGGAGGCTGCAAATCGGGCTTTGCGATATAGTTTGCCGCGATATGTCCTTTTATGTGATTGACGGCTATGAGAGGTTTTTGAGTTGCGTACGCAAGCGCTTTTGCATAGGATACGCCTACGAGGAGCGCCCCCAGAAGACCCGCGCCGTAAGTAACCGCAATGCAGTCTATGTCGTCAAGCGTCATATCTGCCTGCTTCAAAGCCTCTTTCATTACTCCGTCTATCGCAAGCGTATGGTTTCTCGAAGCAATCTCAGGCACTACTCCGCCGAAACGCTTGTGAATGTCTATCTGCGAAGCAATAGCGTTGGCAAGAAGCTGTCTGCCTTTGGTAATAGCTACCGCAGTTTCGTCGCACGAGCTTTCGATTGCGAGTATTACGATATCTTCGCGCTGTCTTATTTCGTCGAGTTTTCTGTTTGCTGTTTCGATATATTCCATATCACGCCCGTAATTCTTCCTGAGTATTTTACACCCGTTTATTGATTAGTTGGCTTTTTTGAGATAGTCGAAGATAAACTGCTCTATATCTCCGTCCATTACCGCCGTAATGTTACCCGTTTCGCAACCCGTACGGTGGTCCTTTACCATTGTGTAGGGGCAGAATACGTAGCTTCGTATCTGACTTCCCCATTCGATTTTCTTGAGGTCGCCTTTGAGTTCGGTTTCTTTCTCAAGACGTTCCCTCTCCTGCTTTTCGATAAGCTTGGATATCAGCATACCCATAGCTTGTTCTCTGTTTTGTATCTGGCTTCTTTCGTTCTGACACTGCACGATTATACCCGTAGGGATATGCGTAATACGTATCGCGCTTTCCGTCTTATTGACGTGCTGTCCGCCCGCGCCGCCGCTTCGGTAGGTGTCTATCTTCAAGTCCTCGGGATTGATTTTTATTTCGTTCTTATTCTCAATCTCGGGCATAACTTCCAAAGAAGCAAAGGAAGTATGGCGTCTTGCATTTGAGTCGAAAGGAGATATTCTGACAAGTCTGTGCACGCCTTTTTCGGCTTTGAGATAACCGTAAGCGTTTTCGCCTATTACTTTAAAAGTTACGCTCTTTATTCCCGCTTCGTCGCCCGCAAGCTTGTCGAGTTCGACCACCTTGTAGCCTACGCGCTCGGCATACCTCGTGTACATACGGTAAAGCATATTAGCCCAGTCCTGTGCTTCAGTACCGCCCGCTCCAGCGTGCAAAGTCAGTATCGCATTGTTTGCATCGTACTTGCCTTTGAGCAGAGTTTCTAATTTAAGCGACTCGACCGCATCGGAAAACGAACTGATTTCCTTTTGCAATTCTTCCATCGCGCTCTCGTCACCGCTGTTGTCTTCGGTAAGCTCGATTAGCACTTCCAAATCTTCTCCCTGAGAATAAAGCTTGTCGTAATGCTTGATTTTGCTCTCGATACGGCTCAGTTCTTTGTTGATTGTCTGAGCATTGTCCATATCGTTCCAGAAGTCGTCTTTCGCTTGCTCTTTTCTCAACTCCTCGGCTCTTACTTTGAGCGCGTCGTAACCGAGTGCGTCTTTCACTTCCGCAAGCGATTTATTTATCTTTTCAGCCTCCCATTTGGCTTGTTCGATAGTCATCATAATTTTTTATTTCTCTCCTGATAATTGTCAACCGCGTTTATTTTCCGCAACAGAATTTGTACTTTTTGCCGCTGCCGCAAGGACAAGGGTCGTTGGGACGGATTTTCTTAGATGTGTTGACAACCGTTCTGTTTTTCTTTTCTTCGCTGGTTACTGTATTCGTTACTTCCTTGTCTGACTGCACTTTTGTAGCTTTTTCAAAACGGCTCTTGACAAGAGTCCTTACCGTATCGTACTGAATAGATTCGACCATATTGTCAAACATTTCGAAGCCTTCGATTTTGTACTGAATAACGGGGTCGCGGTGTGCATAAGCCACAAGTCCTATACCTTGCTTGAGCTGTGCCATTGCGTCGATATGGTCCATCCACTTGCTGTCTACGTTGTAAAGCATACAGTCACGTTCGAATCTCGCAAAGTCGATACCTATCTCGCTCTTGACATATTCGCACTTCTTCTCGTACTGCTCTTTTGCGACTTCCATAATCTTTTCGACAAGTCCGCTTATGGAGTTATCCTCGAGATTGACTATGAAGTCGGGAGTAAGAAGCTGTGTACCGTCCTCGAGTACGCACTGCTCGAGCTCCATATTGAAGTCGTCGTAATTCCAGTATCTGTGGTCCTCTTTGTAGTCAACGTACTTGTTGCAGATATTGGTAATAACCGATTCCATCATAGCAAGTATCTGTACGTGTACGTCCATACCGTCAAGCACGATATTACGCTGTTCGTAGATAATCTCTCTCTGCTTGTTCATTACGTCGTCGTATCCGAGTACGTGTTTTCTTACAGAGAAGTTTCTGTCCTCTACTCTTGCTTGCGCGGATTCTACCTGCCTGGTGATAAACTTGCTTACGATAGGAGTATTCTCGTCCATCGAAATTGTCTGCGCTATCTTCAACATATGGTCACCGCCGAAAATTCTCAGCATATCGTCTTCCATAGACAGATAGAATACTGATGAACCGGGGTCGCCCTGACGTCCGCTACGACCTCTGAGCTGATTGTCTATACGGCGCGATTCGTTGCGCTCCGTTCCGATAATTCTCAGTCCGCCCGCCGCTATTACTTCTTGCTTTTCTGCGTCCGTATCCTTTGCGAAAAGCGCGTAATATTTCTTGTAATCTCCTCTCGCTTTCAATATATCCTCGTCATCGGTATTGGCGTATGACGTAGCCTGTTCGATAATGTCGTGAGGATAACCCATATTGGCAAGCTTTTGTTTTGCAAGGAATTCGGGATTTCCGCCGAGAAGTATATCGGTACCGCGGCCTGCCATATTGGTTGCTATGGTTACGGCTCCGCTCTTACCTGCCTGAGCGACTATCTCTGCCTCTTTTTCGTGGTTTTTTGCGTTGAGCACGTTGTGAGGTATTCTCTCCTTGGAGAGAAGTTTTGACAGTTCTTCAGACTTCTCTACGCTTACGGTACCCACTAGTACAGGCTGCTTCTTCTCGTAGCACTTCTTTATATCCGCTATGATTGCAGCGTATTTCGCCTTTTTGGTCATAAACAGCTTGTCGGGTTCGTCTACTCTTATTACAGGCTTATTGGTGGGAATAACTACTACGTCAAGTCCGTATATTGCGTCAAATTCGTTTTCCTCAGTCTTTGCAGTACCCGTCATACCCGACAGCCTTTTGTAAAGTCTGAAAAAGTTCTGGAAAGTTATCGTAGCCATCGTCTTGTCTTCAGAGCGGATAGGCACGTTTTCCTTTGCCTCGATAGCCTGATGCAAACCGTCGCTGTAACGTCTGCCTATCATCTTTCTGCCCGTAAATTCGTCTATGATGATAACTTCGTTGTCGACTACGATATAGTTGTCGCTTTCCTTCATAATGAAGTTGGCTTTCAAAGCGTTGTCGATATAGTGCTTAAGCCCCTGATTTTCGTAGTCGGAAAGATTTTCGATATTGAAGTATTTTTCGGCTTTTTCCACGCCGTTTTCGTTGAGGAATACCGACTTTTCCTTTTCGCCTATTTCGTAATCGTCTTCTTTGAGAGTTTTTACAAATCTGTTGGCGGTGATATACATATCGCTCGACTTTTGTCCTCTGCCGCTTATGATGAGAGGGGTACGCGCTTCGTCGACAAGTATGCTGTCCACTTCGTCGACAATGGCGTATTCGAGACCGCGTTGAACTTTATAAGACTTATCCTTGACCATATTGTCGCGCAGATAGTCAAATCCGAGCTCGTTGTTGGTCGTGTACATAATATCGCAATTGTACGCTTTGACCTTTTCTTCTCTGGGCATATGCGAATAGTTGACGCCTACGGTAAGTCCCAAAAACTTGAATACTTTACCCATCCACTCTGCGTCACGCTTTGCAAGATATTCGTTGACGGTAACGATATGTACACCTTTTTTGTCGAGTGCCTTGAGATATGCGGCAAGCGTAGCAACAAGCGTCTTACCTTCACCGGTACGCATCTCGGCAATTCTTCCCTGATAGAGGACCACGCCGCCCACGAGCTGAACGTAGAAGTGTCTCATTCCCAGCACTCTGTCGCTTGCCTCTCTTACCGTAGCAAACGCTTCGGGAAGCAGAGCTTCGAGGCTTTCGCCCTCTTCGCGTCTTTGCATAAGAGCCTGCGTGCAAGCTTTAAGTTCATCGTCACTCATAGCCTTGTAAGTATCTTCGAGAGCTACTACTTTGTCGACCGTCTTATAAATTCTTTTGAGTTCCCTGTCGTTGTGAGAAGGGAAAATCTTGCTCAAAATACCCATTTTTTTAACCTCGCTGTCGCAAATTTGCTAATAATTATAATATCATAATATAAATATATAGTCAAGGCACACAAATATATAATAAAAGTAAATAATGGTTTCAAGCAGTAATTTTTGACGTATTTTGTCCCCGTTAAAAGGCAAAAAGCGCGAAAAACGCGCTTTTTATTCGGTAAAATTTTTTGATTGCCTACCACTCATTTATTGCATTTTATATGCAAGAGAGCAAAGCCGACTTGATTTATATTTTCCGCACTTGTCAGCCTTCAACGCCCGCACGCTTGCAATTTTCTTTCAAAAACTGCGTAAGAAGCGTGTTGCGTTTTGCCGTATAATCGTTTTTGACCATTTTGGCAAGGCTTTCTTTTGAGCCTTCGATGACAACGATTTGTTTTGCTCTCGTGATTGCCGTATACAAGAGATTTCTCGTCATCAAAAACGGATTGCCCCCGCTCACCATAATAATTACCGCAGGAAACTCCGAGCCTTGCGACTTGTGTATGCTTATGGCATAAGCAAGCGCGATTTCGTCGAGATTTTCTTGCTTATAGGTAGCTATCTTGCCGTCGTCGAATTCGACTTTTAAGGACGGCGCGGACTTGTTGACTTCGATTATATACCCTATATCTCCGTTGAATACGCCGCTGCCGCTCAAGCCGTCGGGTGACAACCACTCCATCTGATAATTGTTGACTGTATGAATTACCTTATCTCCTACGCGGAATATATTCGCTCCGGCTCTCAGCTCGCCTTTTGAAGAATCGGGAGGATTGAGAGCTTTTTGCATTTCGATATTTATATTCTCTACGCCTATCACGCCCTTTTTCATAGGACAAAGCACCTGTATGTCTTTAGGAGCAAGCTTAGAGAAAGACGGCAGTCTTTTAGTAACAAGGTCAATACAGTTTTTGAGCATATCGGCTGTATCCGTCTGCGCGTCCACGAAAAAGTCCTTTGACTTATTGTCTATCGTAGGCATCTTACCTTCGTTGACCTTATGTGCGTTGGATATAATCAAACTGTCATCGCTCTGACGGTATATATACGTGAGGTAATTTACGGGCACTAGTCCGCTCGCTATTATATCGGACAGAATATTGCCTGCACCGACAGAAGGAAGCTGGTCCTTATCGCCAACAAGTATAAGTCTGCCGCCGCGCTTTATTGCTCTTATGAGCGCGTAGAATACGTATTCGTCGCACATACTCACTTCGTCCACGACGACTACGTCGGCGTCGAGCTTGGTATCTTCATTGTAGGTAAAGTGACCTTTGCCGCCCGTGAAATCCAAATCGAGAAGTCTGTGTATTGTCTTTGCGTCCTCACCCGTAGCTTCGGCAAGTCTTTTTGACGCTCTGCCAGTAGGCGCGCAAAGCACTGTGCGCATATACTGCTTTTTGAGTATGGTGAGTATGCAGTTGATAATAGTAGTCTTACCCGTGCCCGGACCGCCCGTAATGACGTTTACTCCGTACTTTACGCAATTCTTTATCGCTTCTATCTGATTTTCGTGCAAAGTTATGTCCTTACTCTTCTGATACTCGTCAATGTCAGCGTCTATATTGAGGTCAATCTCCTCCGCGCTTACAAGCATATCGGCAAGACAGCGCGCTATACCGTTTTCGTTCTCATACATTCTCGTGAGCATTACGCACTCTTCTCCGCCCTCTTCGATGATGACGATTTTGCCCATCACCACATTGTCGAGAATAATCCCGTCAACCATATAGCGGTATTCTTCTTCGTTCATTTTAAGAAGTCGGCAGACCTCGCTGACCACTTCTCTTCTTTCAAGATACGTATGTCCGTTTTTGCTCGCGCCCTCTTGCAAAACGTGCCCTATACCCGCCGTAATTCTAAAACGGCTGTATTGGTCAAAGCCCATTTTAAGCGCGATTTTATCCGCCGTAATAAAACCTACGCCGTCAACGTCCTCTACCATCTGATAGGGATTTTTCTCTATTATACGCTTGGTGCCGTCCCCGTAAGTCTTATATATTTTAAGTGCGAGATTGAGGCTGATATCGAAATTCTGGAGATATAAAATCGTCGCTTGCTGTTCCTTATGCACGATAAAAGCTTCGTTTATCGCCATAGCCTTTTTGAGCGAAAGTCCCTTTACCTGAGAGAGTTTTACAGGGTCTTTTTCGATATATTCGAGCGCACGCGCTCCGAAAGTGTTGACAATGTTTTTTGCCGTTACCTCTCCTACACCATAGAAAAGTCCGCTCGAAAGATATCTGTATATCGACTCTACGGAATCGGGTTGTACGATTTTGCACTCGGATACGTTGAACTGTTCGCCGAACTTATTGTTGACTACGTGCTCGCCCTGCATTTCGAGATACTCTCCCTCTTCAACGGGAGGAAAAACTCCGACGGCAGTAACAAGGTTATTGCCTGCATTTATCAAAAGCACGCAATAGCCGTTGTCAATATTCCTGAAGATAATCTCTTCGACGTATCCTTTTACAGTTTCCATTAATCTCCTTGCCGATATAAAAGTTAAGTCAAAAAAATCGGGGGATTGCTCCCCCTTTATTTTAGATTAAATACTCCTTGCTGTCAACAGCTGTCTGATTATTTAAAATATTCTCAAAGCTTTTGGGCGAGTTTTCTTATCTCGTCGGCTTTGTCGCAAATCTCCCACTTGAAGCCTTGGTCTTCTCTTCCGAAGTGGCCGTAGTTGCTCGTCTTTGCAAACTGAGGTTTTCTAAGCTCCAACTGTTCGATTATTGCTAAGGGACGCATATCGAATACCTTGTCGATAATACCCGCTATCTGTTCGTTGGTGTACTTGCTCGTACCGAAAGTGTTGACGTTTATTGATACAGGCTTTGCTACGCCTATGGCGTAAGCAACGTCAAGCTGGCATCTGTCTGCAATGCCCGACGCTACGATATTCTTGCACACGTATCTTGCCATATAGCAAGCCGACCTGTCAACCTTGGTAGCGTCCTTGCCCGAAAAAGCGCCGCCGCCGTGAGGACAGTATCCGCCGTAAGTATCGACGATAATCTTTCTGCCCGTAAGTCCGCTGTCGCCGTGAGGTCCGCCGATTACGAATCTGCCCGTAGGATTGATATAGATTTTGGTATTCTCGTCTACAAGCTCAGAAGGAATCACTTCGTCGATAACGTACTTCTTGACGTCTTTCTTGAGCTTGTCCATATCCACGTCGGGATTGTGCTGAGTAGACAATACTATCGCCTCTATTCTCGCTACTTTGTCATCGTCGTACTCTACCGAAACCTGCGCTTTGCCGTCGGGGCGCAAGTAATCGAGAATACCCTCTTTTCTCACCTGAGTAAGTCTTGCGGTAAGCTTATGCGCAAGGTAGATAGGCATAGGCATAAGCGTAGGCGTCTCCTTGCAAGCATAGCCGAACATCATACCTTGGTCACCTGCGCCGATAAGGTCGTATTTATCGTTTCCTTTAGTCTTGTTTTCGAGCGAGCTGTCCACGCCCATAGCTATGTCGGCAGACTGCTTGTCAAGGCGTACGATAACTTCGCACTTGTCGCAATCTAGTCCCTTATCCTCACTGTCGTAACCTATCTCTTTAACCGTCTTTCTGACGATTGCTTCATAGTCCACTTTTGCATTAGAGGTAATCTCTCCCATAACGAGTACGAATCCCGTACTTGCGCAAGTTTCGCAAGCCGAACGGCTCATAGGATCGCCCTCAAGCAAGGCGTCTAGTATGCTGTCGGATATCTTGTCGCATACCTTGTCGGGATGTCCTTCGGTTACGCTCTCGCTGGTAAATAATCTTTTTATCATAAAAACTCCTTTGTAAAAAAAGTCGCTATACGTGATAGCGACTTTGTACATTCTATCTATCAAGTATACTTGCGGAATTTAGCACCTTACACGAGGTTGCTGTGTGTTCACAGTGTCCGTCACTCCCACACTCTTTATAGAATTTTATATTAAGTTGTGCCGTCGGGCGGATTAGGCCCGACGGGTCGGATAGGTCAAATATCAATCCTCTATTTCGTCTTCGAGAGCAAATTTATCCTGAAGTTCGTCTTCGACAATCTTGCTGTCGTTCATATTAGCGGGCATAGCTACGATATTCTTGTATCTCTTCATACCCGTACCTGCAGGGATAAGCTTACCGAGAATAACGTTTTCCTTAAGTCCGACGAGATGGTCGACCTTATTCTTGATAGCCGCTTCGGTGAGGACTTTTGCAGTTTCCTGGAAGGATGCAGCCGACAAGAAGGATTCGGTAGCGAGCGCAGCCTTGGTAATACCGAGAAGCGTTCTCTTTGCTGTAGCGGGACGTCCGCCGTTTTCGATAACCTTTTCGTTTTCAGCCTCGTAGGTAAAGATATCTACGTATTCGCCGGGGAGCATATTGGTATCGCCCTGGCTTTCAATCTTAACCTTTCTGAGCATCTGTCTTACGATGATTTCGATATGCTTTTCGTTAATGTCGACACCGGAGGTAACGTAGGTGTTCTTAACTTCTTTGATGATGTAGTCCTGAACGCCTCTTACGCCCTTGGTTCTCAAAATATCCTGAGGATAGATGCTACCCTGAGTGAGTACGTCGCCCGCAGCTACCTGCTGACCGTCTTCTACTTTGAGTCTTTGACCGAATACGAGTTTGTATTCTACCTTGTCGCCCTTAGCGGGAGTAATAGTCAAAATCTTCTTAGCGTCGTCGATAGCAACCGTACCTGCGATATCTGCTACGAGAGCCTGACCCTTAGGACGTCTTGCTTCAAACAATTCCTCTACTCTGGGCAGACCGTTGGTGATATCGCCCGAGAGAGCTACACCGCCGGTGTGGAAGGTTCTCATCGTAAGCTGAGTACCGGGTTCACCGATTGACTGAGCAGCTATGATACCTACGGCTTCACCGAGTTTTACGGAGTTGCCGGACGCCATATTCTTACCGTAACACTTGGAGCATACGCCTCTGGGAGACTTACACATAAGAATACTTCTTATCTTGACTTTCTTTACGCCTGCCGCAGCAATAGCCTTAGCCTGCTCCTGAGAGCACATCGTATCCTTTTCGATGATAACGTTGCCTTCTCCGTCGAGCACGTCTTCCATAACGTATCTTCCGTCGATACGCTCGATAAACTCTTTGACGAGTTCGTCCTGTTTCTTGGGGTCGTCAGCGAGTTCGATTACAATACCTCTGGTATCGCCGCAATCGATATCGTCTACGATAACTTCCTGAGCTACGTCTACGAGACGACGGGTCATATAACCTGAGTCTGCAGTCTTAAGAGCGGTATCAGCCATACCCTTACGTCCGCCGTGCGAGGAAATGAAGTATTCGAGTACGCTCAAGCCCTCACGCAAAGACGCCTTGATAGGCAATTCGATGGTTTTACCCGAAGGGTCTGCGACCAGACCTTTCATACCGCACAACTGCGATATCTGCGTCATACTACCACGCGCACCTGAGTTTGCCATCATCCAGATAGGGTTGAACTTGTCAAGTCCCTTCTGCAATTCGACGTTGATGTCCTTGATAGCCTGTTGCCATACCTTAACGGTCTGGTTGTATCTGTCTTCTTCGCTCAAACGTCCTTTCTTGAACTGCTTTTCGATAGAAACTACGTCCTCGTCAGCCTTAGCGATGATTTCCTTCTTCTTGGGAGGAACGTGCATATCGAATACGCTCGCGGTAATTGCGCCGACCGTAGAATACTTGTAACCCTGAGCCTTAATCTTGTCGAGGATTATGGAAGTCTCGGTTGCGCCCTTGTACTTAAAGCAAGCGTCAACTATCTTGGAGAGCATCTTCTTGTCGACAACTGCGTCGATTTCGAGGTCGAGCTGTTGTTCGGGGGTATCTCTGGGCACAAAGTGCAAATCCTGAGGTATTGCGCCGTTGAAGATAACACGTCCGATAGTCGTATGGAGTTTCTTGGAGTACTTGACTCCGTCGATAACCTTTTCAACTCTGATGAACACTTTGGATTGGAGAGATATCTGTCCGTCCTGATAAGCCATCATAGCCTCTTCGGGATTTCTGAAGTATCTGCCTTCGCCCTTGCCGCCCTCTCTCTCGATAGTGAGATAATACGAACCGATGACCATATCCTGCGTAGGAGATACGACAGGCTTACCGTCGCTCAGCTTGAGGATATTGTTGGTAGAAAGCATCAGGAATCTCGCTTCCGTTCTTGCCTCTATGGAAAGAGGTACGTGCACTGCCATCTGGTCACCGTCGAAGTCTGCGTTAAACGCGGTACATACGAGAGGGTGCAACTTGATAGCTCTGCCTTCTACGAGTACGGGCTCGAATGCCTGAATGGAAAGTCTGTGCAAGGAAGGAGCACGGTTGAGGAGTACGGGGTGGTCCTTGATAACCTCTTCGAGGATATCCCAAACCGCATCGTCCTGCGCTCTTTCGATAACTTTCTTTGCGCTCTTGATATTGAGGCAAGTACCTTTCTCTACGAGCTTTTTCATTACGAAAGGCTTGAAGAGCTCGATAGCCATTTCCTTAGGAATACCGCACTGGTACATCTTGAGTTCAGGACCTACGACGATAACCGAACGGCCGGAATAGTCGACACGCTTACCGAGCAAGTTCTGACGGAAACGACCCTGCTTACCTTTGAGGAGTCCGGTCAAGGATTTGAGTTCTCTGTTGCCTGCGCCCGTAACAGCTTTACCTCTTCTGCCGTTGTCAATCAAAGCGTCTACGGCGTCTTGAAGCATTCTCTTTTCGTTGCGGACGATTATTTCGGGAGAGCCCATTTCGATGAGCTTTTTAAGTCTGTTGTTTCTGTTGATAACTCTACGATACAAATCGTTGAGGTCGGATGCAGCATATCTTCCGCCGTCGAGGGGAACCATAGGTCTGAGTTCGGGAGGAAGTACGGGAAGCACGTCGAGAATCATCCACTCGGGACGAGTGTTGCTGAGTCTGAAAGCTTCGATGATATCGAGACGCTTTACTGCTTTGATTCTTTTCTGATTGTTGGCTTTGTCAGTGCTCTCTGCTACGATAGCCTTAAGCTCTGCAGCTTCTTTTTCGAGGTCGATTTGGCTGAGCAATTCTTTGATTGCTTCCGCGCCCATACCTACTCTGTAAGAGCCGAGGTCCTCGGGAATAACCACGCTTTCGGGGTCCTTGCCCATATCCTCGTAAGCCTTTTTGATAGCCTTTTCGTAGTCTTGGTCGACTACTACGTCCTTTTTCTTGAATTCGGTATTACCGGGGTCAAGCACGATAAACTTATTGAAGTACAGTACCGCGTCAACGTCCTTGGGAGACATATCGAGTACTACGCTTATTCTGGAAGGCACGCCCTTATAGTACCAAATATGAGATACGGGAGCAGCCAACTCGATGTGACCCATTCTCTCACGTCTTACCTTGGCTTTGGTAACTTCTACACCGCACTTGTCGCATATAACGCCCTTATATCTGATGCGCTTATACTTACCGCAGTGACATTCCCAGTCCTTAGTAGGTCCGAATATTTTTTCGCAGAACAAGCCGTCCTTTTCGGGCTTTTGAGTTCTGTAATTGATTGTTTCTGATTTAAGCACTTCGCCGTGCGACCACGACCTGATTTTTTCAGGAGAGGCAACACCTATCTGTATTGAATCGAAATTATTTACTTCTGACATATCGCACCTCCTTAGTTCTCATCGTCGCCGAACATCATATTGTTCAGGCTGAACATATCTTCGTCGTCGCCCTCGTCGGGAGAATCGGAGTTATCCGCAAAAGGATTCTCGTTGCCGAAACTGAAGATATCGTTGTTGTCGCCGATATCGAATATATCGACTTCCTTGTCGGGGGTCGTCTCTTTCTCTTCGAAGTAGTCGCCGTCGTCGTCGACCATCTCTCTGAGACCGATTTCCTCTTTGTTTTCGTTGAGCACCTTGACGTCAAGACCGAGTGCCTGGAATTCTTTTATCAATACTTTGAAGGACTCAGGCGTGCCGGGCTCTGTGATAGGAGTACCCTTGACGATTGATTCGTAAGTCTTTACTCTTCCGACTACGTCGTCCGACTTGACGGTAAGGATTTCCTGCAAAATGTTTGCCGCACCGTAAGCCTCGAGTGCCCAAACTTCCATTTCACCGAAACGCTGTCCGCCGAATTGAGCTTTACCGCCGAGAGGCTGCTGGGTAACAAGGCTGTAAGGACCTGTCGACCTTGCGTGAATCTTTTCGTCTACGAGGTGGCACAACTTGAGCATATACATATATCCGACCGTAACGGGATTTTCAAACTTCTCGCCCGTTCTTCCGTCGTAAAGTTCGATTTTACCGTTTTCGGGCAAACCGTTTTCTCTGAGCAGTTCTTTGATATCCGCTTCGGTAGCACCGTCGAATACGGGGGTGGAAATGTGCCAGCCGCAAGCCTTAGCTACAAGACCCAAGTGCACTTCCAAAACCTGACCGATGTTCATACGCGAAGGAACGCCCAAGGGGTTGAGCACGATTTGCAAAGGAGTACCGTCGGGCATAAAAGGCATATCCTCACGAGGCAATACTCTGGATACTACGCCCTTGTTACCGTGACGACCGGACATCTTATCGCCGACGCCGATTTTACGCTTCTGCGCAATGTAAACTCTTACGAGTTTGCTAACGCCGGGAGAAAGCTCCTTGCTGTTTTCTTTGGTGAAGACTTTTACGTCTACTACGATACCCGACTGACCGTGAGGCAATCTCAAAGACGTATCTCTGACTTCTCTCGACTTCTCACCGAAGATTGCTCTCAAAAGTCTCTCTTCAGGAGTGAGTTCGGTTTCGCCCTTAGGGGTTACTCTGCCGACGAGAATATCGCCGCTGTGTACTTCCGCACCGGGGATAATGATACCGTCTTCGTCGAGGTACTTGAGTACGTCGTCGCCGAGGTTGGGGATATCTCTCGTGATTTGTTCTTCACCGAGCTTGGTATCTCTGCTCTCGATTTCGTATTCTTCGATATGGATAGACGTGAATACGTCGTCCTTAACGAGGTCTTCGTTGATAAGTATAGCGTCCTCGTAGTTGTAACCTTCCCAGGACATATAGCCTATGAGAATGTTTCTACCGAGGGACAATTCACCGTTGCAGGTAGAAGGACCGTCTGCGAGTACCATACCCTTCAATACCTTGTCGCCCTTGTTGACGATAGGCTTCTGAACTATACAGGTACCTGCGTTGGAACGCTCGAACTTCTGCAAATTGTAAGTATTGAGACTGCCGTCGTCGCATCTTACGGTGATTACGCTCGAAGAAATGTTTTCTACAACGCCGTCGTTTTTAGCGATTACCATAACGCCCGAGTCGTATGCAATCTTGTGTTCGATACCCGTACCGATAAGGGGGGATTCGGGTCTCAAAAGAGGAACTGCCTGACGCTGCATATTAGAGCCCATCAGAGCACGCGCCGTATCGTCGTTCTCGAGGAAAGGAATAAGAGCTGCCGCAACGGATACGAGCTGTTTAGGAGATACGTCCATATAGTCGACCTTGTCTGCGTCGAATTCTCTTATGTCTGCCTTGTAACGGCAAGTAACACGAGGGGTAGCGAAAGAGCCGTCCTCGTTGAGCTGAGCGTTTGCCTGAGCGACGATGTACTTGTCTTCTTCGTCAGCCTGCAAGTACTCAACCTCGTCGGTAACGATATGTCTTACCTTGTCTACCTTGCGGTAAGGAGCCTCGATAAAACCGTATTCGTTGACTCTCGCATAAGTAGCGAGCGAGGAGATAAGACCGATGTTCTGACCTTCAGGAGTTTCGATAGGACACATACGACCGTAGTGAGTATGGTGTATGTCACGAACTTCGAAGGAAGCTCTTTCTCTGTTGAGACCGCCGGGACCGAGTGCGGAAAGTTTACGCTTGTGAGTAAGTTCCGCGATAGGGTTGTGGTGGTCCATAAACTGCGACAACTGCGAGGAACAGAAGAATTCCTTGATTGCCGCCGTAACGGGTTTGATATTTATGAAGGACTGAGCCTTGAGGTCACCCTCGTCCTGCATAATAGCCATCTTTTCCTTGATACCTCTGTCGAGACGGGAAAGACCTATTCTGAACTGGTTCTGGAGCAACTCGCCTACCGAGCAGATTCTTCTGTTGGCAAGGTGGTCGATATTGTCCTTTTCGCCGAAACCGGAAGAGAGACCTACGTTGTAGCAAACGGAAGATACGATATCGTCGATAGTGATGTGCTTGATAACGAGGCTGTCTCTGTTGACGGGCTTCTGAATAGCTTCTTTAAGCTCTTCGAGAGTAGGATATTCTTCCATCATCTTCTTGAGGACGGGATAATATACTCTCTCTTTGATGCCAAGCTCCTTGGGGTCGCAGTCTACGTAACCCGACCACTTGCCCGTAGCCTTGTCGAAAGTAGCGAGGTCAACGGTGTTGTTGCCGATTATCTTGAATTCGCCGTCTTTCTTAGCGACGAAAACTTCGTTGATACCCGCGTTCTGAATCTGCATAGCGGTAGCTTCGTCAACTACTTCGCCCGCACTTGCAAAAACTTCACCCGTCTCTTGGTTTACGACGTCTCTCGTGAGAGTCTGTCCCGTAATTCTCGTAGCAAGGCAGAGTTTTTTGTTGAGTTTGTATCTGCCGACGCGCATAAGGTTGTACTTGTGCTCGTCGAAGAAAATTCCGTCTATAAGCTGGGAGATACCCTCGGAAGAAGGAACTTCACCGGGACGCAGACGTTTGTAAAGCTCGACCATCGCTTCCTCTTTGGACTTGGTATTGTCCTTTGCGAGAGTGTTTGCGATAATCTCGTCGCCGCCGAACAACTCAACGATTTCTTCGTTGGTGCCGAAACCGAGCGAACGGAGCAATACGGTAGCAAGCACTTTACGGTTACGGTCAACGTTGACCCAAAGTACGCCGTTGGTATCCTGCTTGAATTCCAACCACGCGCCTCTGTTAGGTCTTACAACCGTCTCGAATCTCTCTACGCCGGACTTGTCCATTTCACCCGTGCTGTATACGCCGGGGCATCTTACCAACTGGCTGACGATAACTCTCTCTGCACCGTTGATGATGAAAGAGCCGTTGTCCGTAATGATAGGCAATTCGCCCATAAATACGTCCTCTTCGGTGATTTCGCCGGTTGATTTGCGGACGAGTCTTACCTTAACGCGCAGAGCACGTGCATAAGTCGTATCGCGGTCTTTGCATTCCTTGATGCTGTACTTGACTTCGTCGTCGAGCTTGAAACCAAGGTAATACAAGTCGAATCTTCCGCCTCTGTCGCATACGGGAGAAAAGTCGTCGAGGACTTCCTGAATACCCGTCGTGATGAATTGCTTGTAAGATTCTTTCTGAAGTTCAATCAAATAAGGAATTTCGAGCGGCTCTTTGATTTTAGAAAAGCACTCGCGCTCTACGTTGCCGTATCTGACTTTATGAGTTCTTTGAGGCATATCATACCCTCCTTAAAAAATTTCGAAGATTAGATGAATAGCGCCGAAAAACACAATCTCCCTAAGGCTTTTAAGGCTATTTCGGCATTTTACATAATCATACAATTATAGATTGTAACAAAAAGGGCAAGCCTTGTCAAACAAATATTAATAAAAAAATATAAATTTTTCGTGTGCACGGAGAGGCTATCGGGAAAAGGAAAATTTTTCTTGCAAAAATGTTTGATTTATATGGAAGTTTTTACAATATATCAAGAACTTTGCAAAATTTTTATGCTCATTTTCAGCCATATTTTTTATAAAGTATTGTACTGATAAAATATTTTTGATATAATAATTAACGGCGCACACGTATACGTGCATACATACGCCTGACACGGGCGCACGCATATATATTAGGAAAATATTTAATAAATCCTTTTATATATCCGTAAAAACACCCTATCAAAACGAAAATATTTATTAAATAAGGATTTTAAAGAAAAAATATGAGATTGGACAAATTTTTGAAAGTTTCGAGAATAATCAAACGCCGCACCGTAGCCAACGAGGCATGCGATACGGGAAGAGTACAGATAAACGGCCGCCCCGCAAAAGCCGGCACGCAGGTAAAAGAGGGCGACGTAGTCGTGCTTTTCTTTGGCGACAAACAGTTTTCTTTCAGAATTTTAGACGTCAAAGAAACCGTAAAAAAACAAGAATGTCAGGATATGTACGAGGTGATAAATGAGTAAATTCGACGTGATTTTAGCGTGCGGAGGCAGCGGCTCGAGATGCAATCTCGGCTACAACAAGCTGCTTTTGGATATAGGCGGTATGACGCTTTTGCAAAAGGCTCTTACCCTCTTTTATCACGAGGATATTGACAAAATCATTATAGCATACAACAAGGACGACTACCCTATCGTTTCCCGATATAAGGACGAGCACAAAAAAATCGTGCTCTGCGAAGGCGGTGCAACGCGCACGCAATCAATCGCTAACGCTCTTAAATACGCCGACAGCGAATACGTGATAGTCCACGACGGCGCAAGGGCTTTTCTGCCCCGCAAATGTCTCGAGGACGGTATGCGCGACGCTATCGAATACGGCACGAGCGTGCTTTACACGCCCAGCACGGACAGCCTTAGAGAGATAAATTCCGAAAACGGCAATATTATATCATCGCGCCCCGTAGACCGCACATCGATAGTCAAAATTCAAACGCCGCAAATCTTCCCTACACAAGAATTAAAACGCGCGTATGCGCTCGCAGAGGGAAAGGACTTTACTGACGATGCGACTTTGTACGAAACTTTTCTCTCAAAACCCGTGCACCTCACGCTCGGCTCACCCGCTAATATAAAGGTAACTACCCCAGAAGACTGCAAGGCAATCACGGGCGGCGTGCTCGTCGGCAACGGCTGGGATACGCACCGTCTGGGCGAAGGCAGAAAACTTATACTCGGCGGTATCGATATACCGCATACCAAAGGACTTATCGCACACAGCGACGGAGACGTGCTTATTCACGCAATTATGGACGCCATACTCTCGGCTATGCACGAGAGAGATATAGGCGTACTCTTCCCCGATACCGACGATAAGTACAAGGATATAAGCAGCGTAATTCTTCTCAAAGAAGTAATCAAACTCGTCAAATCGCACTCTCTCAAAGTGCGCAGCGTAACCGCCGTGATTATGGCGCAAAAACCTAAACTCTCGCCTTATATCCCCGCTATACAGAAAAACTTAGCGGATATAATAGAAGTAGACGAGGACAGCGTGAGCATATCGGCGACGACGACAGAGAAGCTTGGAATTGTCGGTCGCGAGGAGGGGATATCCGTATCTGCTGTGGCTGTGTTGACCGACCGCGGATAGCGGCGCATATTTTGCCTTTGTCTGCGACGCTCGCGCTCAGTTACATACGCAAAGTATGCGCCTGTCGCGCTCGGTCTGGAAAAGACAAACTCTACACCACTCTACGCGGTCGCACGAAAGTAGTATATATTTTCGCTAACTCTCTTTAACAAGCTAAAATATTTGCACTAATCTCTGCGGTCGCAAGACATTTAATTTTTGCTAGTTTGGAAAAAGCAAAAATCACACCACTCCGCGGTCGCGCGAGGGTGGTATTTAATTTTGAAAACACTCTGCTCGCTCAAAACTTTTATATAATATGAAAAGCCGACCTTTGCGGTCGGCTTATGTGTTTATCTTTTAATTTTGATTATCGTCCGAATTGCCGTCCTTTTCGAAGGCTGCTTTCTTTTCCTCTTTGAAGTTATCTACGGCTTTTATATATTTCTTTATCAAAAGCACTACCGAAAAGACAAGCACCGCGACGACTGCAAGCGTAGTCAAGGTCATCACCACGGCGGGAAAAATCTGACTTTTCTCAAGCATAAAGCTTGCCACTACGTACTTCGCGCCGCATATAAAGAGAAAAAGCGCGATAATACTCACTATCAGTCCGCCTAGCATAGCCAACACGCTGAAAGGTATAAAAAACAGCCATTGATAAAGCAAAAAGTCTTTTTTCTCTTTTTCCATAGATTTATTGTAGCACACCTTTTGAATTTTAACAATACTTTTTTATTATTACCTGTCCGCACTCAAAAGTTGCACCGATAACTCTTTAAGCCTTGTTTTCTTTTCCTGTATCTAAAGGCTGAGATAAAATCTCAACTTGCACCTCTTGCGAATTCTCTTTTTCGTCTTGCGAGATTTCGGTTTGCGCTTTTTCTTCTCGGGTTGTTTGAGCCTCTGTATTTTCAGCCCTCTCGCTATCCGCTGTGTCCGCATAAAGCGCAACGTCTTTTCCGCTCTCGGTATATCTCTTTATAAACTTAATGGTTACGCCAAGGAAAATAACGCTCGCGATAAGCGCGATAAATTCTGCGATAGGGAATGACCACCATACTGCATTGAGATTGCCCGTCAAGGACAAGAAGTATGCCACGGGCAAAAGTATAATAAGCTGACGCATAAGCGATATCATAAGAGACATTACGCCCTTTCCGACCGCCTGTATTACCGAGCTGCACACAATGCTCGCGCCGGCAAACAGCCACGATATGCTCATTATTCTGAATGCCGTGATACCCATACTGTCCACGAGAGTCTGCATTTCGGGAGTTACGTTTTTCAAAGAGAAGTTGTTGAGCATCAAGAGTATGAGCGATGACGGCTCTATCTGCATTATCAAAAATCCTATTGCCATAATAGCCGTAGCGTATATCAAAGATAAGTTGGTAGTCTTTTTTATTCTCTCGTGTTGTTTTGCTCCGAAGTTATACGCTATGATAGGCACTATGCCGTTGTTAAGTCCGAATACAGGCATAAACACCATACTCATAAGCTTGAAGTAAACGCCGAATATAGTTACCGCATCCATACCTATGCCCTCGAAACGTATGAGTATAAGGTTCATCAAAAAGACCATCAGCGAGCCTATCGCGGACATTATGATAGAAGGCACGCCGACCTTGTATACTGCCGACAATACCTTGCCCGACAACTTGAGATATTTGATATGGAAATGAATGTCCTTGTTGAATCTTACGCAGAAAATTCCCGCCAAAGCCGCACCTAAACACTGACCTATTACGGTAGCGTAAGCCGCGCCCGCAACTCCCCAACCGCAAATCTTGATAAATACGTAGTCAAGCACTATATTCGTTACCGCACCCGCAATCTGAGATATCATTACAAATTTTGTCTTTCCCGTAGCTTGCAAAAGTCTTTCAAAACATACCTGCATAAATATGCCGATAGAGATAACGGAGCAAATACTGATATACTCTTTGCCAGCCGCAATAACTTCGTCAACAGCTTCCTTAGCTATGCCTTGAGAGAATTTGACCTGAAACTCAAAAAAAGTACCGCTAAGAGTAAATCCCAGTATTACGAAAACCAATGACGACAAAATCGCCAGCACTATACTGTTGCCCGCAACTCTGTTGGCTCTTTCGTAATTACCTTCGCCTAAGCTCTTTGACAGCAAAGCGTTGACGCCTACGCCGGTACCGACAGCCACTGCAATCATCAGATTTTGCCAAGGAAAAGCAAGCGACAGCGCAGTAAAAGCATTGTAGGACACACCTGCGACAAAGACTGAATCGACGATATTGTACATTGCCTGCACAAGCATTGACACAATCATAGGAAGTGCCATAGTTATTATGAGTTTATTGACAGGCATAGTACCCATTTTATCCGCGGACTTAGCTTGCAAATTCTCTTGTGCGACGGTTTTGATATCTTCTTGCATAATTCCTCTTAATGTTTTTAAAACGTGAAAATCCTGTTAATCATAACATAAAAAACCAATTAAGTAAACAAAAAAAATGCCCTCTCGGATAAAAATTTTACCGAGGGGCAAACGCTGTCAATATACAATCAAAGCACGTTGAGAAAAGCATAATGGAATACTATAGCCACCACCAAAGCGACGCCGAAAAGCCCGAAAGTAACGGCAAGATTTTGCTTGACGTTTTTATTCTCTTTGAACAAAAACGCTATGCCTAATCCTGCATTGACCATCAGTCCGCCCAGACACGAGCCGAAAGATATAGTGTCCGACAAAAACAGCTGTGTAATAAGCACGCTCGACGCGCAGTTGGGAATAAGTCCTACGATAGTAACTAGTATAGGTTGAAGCACTCCGCTCTTACTCATAAAGTCGGCTATCTTGTCCTCACCGACAAAATGTATGATAAGTCCCATTATAATATTGATAACAAGTATATACGCAAGAATTTTGAGAGTATGTAGGAGAGGGTGCACAAAGTAAGTCTTGAGAGTGCTGTATTTTCCGCTCTCTATTCTGTGTCCGCAACAGCCCTTGTGTATATCCACGTGCTCGTCATCCTCGTCGTGGCTATGGTCTTGTCCTTGCTCTTCGTGACAGTGCTCGTGACAATCCTCATCGTGTGCATTGTCACTCTCGTGAGAGACCGCTCCTTCACCCTCGCTGACTTTAGCAAGCACAGTCCCATCTAGCGCAACGCAACAGCTTTTCTCCTCGCAATCATTCAGGTCATTCTCTTTTGCGCTCAGGTGCTTGCCGTCATTATTAATCCCGTCGCCGTCTATACAATCATTTACGGCTATGCCCTTTTTCTTTGCCGCAAGCTTTATTATTCCGTCAAGCGCGTAACCTATAACAAGCGCAAGTATCAATTTCGATACAATAAGCAAAATGAGTTTGAGCCATACGCCCTCTTGGTCAATAGAGGAAAACAGTATGGGCAAAGCTTCGTCCGAAGTCGCAATATATACCGCAATAAGCGTGCCTATGGTAATCTGCTTTTTAGAAAACAAATCGGTAGCCAAAACAGAAAATCCGCACTGCGGAACTATTCCGAATCCCGCGCCCGCGGCTACGGCATATTTGGATTTGAGCTTTTTATGCATTTTGACCGCTACTTTCTGCTCTATTATTTCTATAAGGATATAAAACAAAAGCAAAAGCCACGACATTTTAAGCGTGTCGAGAAAAGCGTGCCATATTACGTGCCATACCTCTTGCATAACTTCTGCTCCTTGTTTTTGGTACACTAATTATAAAAATAATTAATCTCTATGTCAAACTTATTGACGCAAAATGTAAAAACGGGAAGAATTTTCCTCCCGTTTTTTCCTGCTTATGGTATCTGCAATAAATCTTAATCGAATATCAGTATAAAGGTCGTACCGCCTACGGCTTCTCCCTCGCTGTTAGTAACATAACTACCGTATGCGAAAATCAACGGCGTCTGAGAAGCTGTAAACAAAGGTCTTCTGAGTTTCATCTGGTTGTAAGCCCTGCTCACGAGATTGTTTATCTCTGCAGGCTGATTTAGCATTACGTTTAGGGTCTTGCCCGATTCGTCTTCGCATTCGTAATATAAATATTCAAATACATAACTGAGTTCCGTCGCGCTGTCAATAAGCAAATCCACACTCTGCCCGCTTATACTCATTTCTACTGCGTCAAACACGTTGTACTTGGTAAAATCCGCTGAAGATACCGTTTCGTATCTTGTATGATTTTTGGATACGTATCCGTCTGCTTCTCTGTCCTCATCCGTAAAGAGCAAATAATCGAATACGCTGAATTCCGCAGAGCTACCGTCCTGCATTTTAAAAGTCTGGTTACCCCACGTAGCGTCTGTGAGATACCAGCCGTCCAAAATCTGCACCTTGTTCCACGCGTGGCCAACGTTTTGTCCGGCTATTATACCCGTAACTCTTACGCAGTCTATACCCTCTATCGCACACATTACGGTAAAGGCTTTGGATATACCGTCGCATACCGCGCTGCCCTCGAGTACGCCCTCGAGATAAAAGGCTTTATACTTGTAGTAATCGGAAGAGGAGTTGCTTGCCACATAATTGTCATAGTACACGTTTTCGATGAGCCACAGATAAATATTCCTTACTTTTTCGTAATCGCTCATAGTATCGTCGACTATGGTACGCATAATGTCTTTATAGGCATTGTATACGCTCTCGGCAGCAGAGCCTTTTATCGGAAGAGGTCTGTAGCCGTGCTCGAGAATATAGAAAAGCTGATTTGACGTAGTGCAGGCAAAAGTATCCTTAATATAGTTTACGGCAAAATCGTCATAATCCGCACTTCTCGTACTTGCGGGATTAAACAGTACGTCTTCATACTGAGGATATCTGTCCTCGAGCGCGGTACCTGTCACTGTTGCTTCTATTGAAGATAAGTCTGTAGTGACGTAAATCGTAGTTGAATTGGTAAGCGTCTCATAACTCAATGAGCCTACTCTCGGATAAGTACATTCGTCCGCAGCCTTGGATATCTCGGAATTGATATTGGTCTTTCCGCTTACGTACGTTACGTTTATGCTCTTTGCCGACTGCTTGGTGATATTGTTGAAACAGACATATTCGACGTATTCTACAAGTTCTTCATAGCTGTCTATACTGTAATCTTCCGTCCTGTCGAGAAAGCCTGCGTCAAGCACGTCTTCCCATCTGCCGTATATAGTAACATCCTCTTCGGGCATTGTTCGGAAAACATATCGGTAGTTGTATCCTTCGTCACAATACCATACTATTTCTTGCTTTTTGTCTGTCGACAGAATATCTGGAGCAGAAAGCACGCTGTCGGGTGCGTAATATTCAAATTCTGCAAAATCCACTCCGTCTGGCACAATGTAAGTAAGTTTGTAGTTGTTTGCCTCGGATATATATTTCGCATATAAAGTAATATTTCCCGTCGTACCCAAAGGTATTGTATTTATTCTTTCGTTAAACTGCGCGTCGGAATGCCATCCGGCAAAGTATTGGCCGTCCTTGTTTTCTGCGGCTTTAAGTTCGACGGTATCCTCTACCGTATAAGAAGAAGGATTGAGAGGGTCGTTTTTTGCTCCGTCAAGTCCTACATAAGTTATGGTATAAGTATTGAGCGAAAACAACGCCCATATATCTCCGCCGTTGTCGGGAATCGTGTCCGCTTGTTCGGTATCTACGGGATTTGCAGGCAAAGTATACCAACCCACAAAAGTATAGCCTTTAGCACTTATTACGGGGAATTCAAGCTGAGATTTATCCGTTACGTTCTGAACGCTTTTACCTGCAATTTCGTATGCTTGAGGATAAGAACATTTAAAATTGTATGTATAAACTTCGGGCGCAATCTCGAATTCAAGAGTTACTTCCCCCTTATAATTGCCTATACCCTTAACTATAACCTTGCCTGTACCGACATCCAGATTGTCTTCGTAAGTCACGCTGTAATCGCTATCCAAACTTAAAACTTTTCCTGAGTACTTGGCAATTACGACAGGCTCGACAGGCTCTCCTGTGTATTTGTAAACGTTATATTCGAGCTCAACCTGACAAAGCTCCAAAGACGTAAGATTCTGATTGTCTCCTCCGAATAGCGAAGAAAGTCTGGCGCACCCCGCAAAAGCGCACACCAGACACAATACTATAACCGCGACCGTAATAATTCTGATTGATTTTTTCATTATTCCGCCTTATCGTCGAGTACGAATGCCGTGAGTTTGTATATAGGCATAAGCATATCCGAATACTTTTTCTCGTGCTCTGTCATTATGTTGTTTTCTGCCAGAGGAGAATTGAGCAAATCGAGCGTAACGTCTTTCAGACCGAATCCGCTCTGAGAAAACTCGCAAACAGAAAATTCAAACATACCTCTGTTGTCAGTCTTGTGGTATATATCTCCTCCCTTTGCGAGAAGAGTTTTGTACATCGAAAGAAATTTTCTGTTGGTCAGTCTTTGTTTCTCATAGCCTTTCTGAGGAAGAGGAGTAGGAAAATTGATATATATTCTTCTGAGCGAATGCTCGGGAATATAGCTGGGCAGACACTCCGCTCTCAATATCATAAATTTCAGATTCTTGAGATTTTCTTTTTTTGCCTTTTCGCACGCGTCTACGATTACGTTGGACAGCATCTCTATCGCAATAAAGTTGGTGTCAGGATGACGCTTTGCCATCTCGTTGATGAATCTGCCCTTTCCGCAACCTATCTCCAACTCTACGGGATTATCGTTGCCGAATATTTTCCTGTAATCCAGATAGTCCTTTATCTCAACGGACGTCTTCATATTTCTGTCTTCTATCGTACGCTCGAGTATATAATCTTTGACCTGCTCCAATCTCTCGTCGAGATTGTGCTTTCTTCTCATTCTCATAAACAAAACTCCGTATTTTCGTATTTTAAGTATAGCATTGTTTTTATGTTTTGTCTATACGGTTTTATCAACAATATCCGCGCAATATGCAATAAAAAGTCAATTTTAAACTTATACTTTTATCTTTTCATACTGTCAATAAAATAAAAGCCGAAAAAGAACTGTACGTACTTTTTTCGGCTTTAGTGTTTGTAATATTTGTCAGAGTTTAAAGAGCGTCTGCTATCTTTTGCAGCCAGTCTCCTTCAAAGTACTCAATTGCTCCGTTGTCGCACGCGCTTGCGAGCAGAGGACTTATAGGCATCTTAGCTACGTTGGAAATGCCGTATTCCTTTGCTATCTCGTCCACGTGACTGTCTCCGAATATCTTGAGCTTTTCGTGGCACTTATCGCATTCGTAATAAGACATATTCTCCACTATGCCTATGACGGGCACGCCAAGCATATTAGCCATTTTAACGCCTTTTTTGACTATCATTCCGACGAGTTCCTGAGGAGAAGTGACTATAATGATACCGCTTACGGGCAAACTCTGAAGCACCGTCAAAGGTATATCGCCCGTGCCGGGAGGCATATCTATGAACATAGCGTCAACGTCACCCCAATAAACGTCTGTCCAGAATTGAGTAGCAGCACCCGTAGCCAAACTGCTGCGCCATACGACGGGGTCGTCCTCGTCCTTCAAAAACATATTCATAGACACAACCTTTATGCCCGTAACGCTTTCGGCGGGAAGTATGCCTTTTTCGCTACCGTATGCCTTATCTTTTATGCCGAAAGACTTTGCTATCGAAGCACCTGTAATGTCTGCGTCGAGTACTGCGGTTCTTTTGCCGTTGCGTCTTGAGAGCACGGCAAGCTGAGAGGTAACCATTGACTTACCTACCCCGCCTTTTCCGCTCATTACTACGTAGACCTTATCTACGTGTGAGTACTTGTTGAGCTGAGGCTTTTGTGCCTCTTTTCTATCCTTACAGTTTTCACCGCAGGTAGAACAATCGTGAGTACATTCGCTCATATACTTCTCCTGAATTTACCCGAAACGAATAAACGCTTCGGGTAAAGATTAAATTTTATTTAACTTTCAATACCGTTTATTAAAGACTCTTGAGAATTTCCTTGCAAGCCTTCTTGCCCTCTGCGCTAAGCTCGGTGAAAGGCTTTCTGCATCCGTTCATTTCGATACCCATCTCTTCGAGTATTCCCTTTTCCATTGCAAATACACCGTACTTGATGAGCTGAGTGATAATTTCGTTAGCCTCAAACTGTATCTTCTGAGCTTCCTTTATATTACCCTCTTTGAAGAGAGAGTACATCTTGACGTACTTCTCAGGCATAAAGTTATAGGTAGAACCTATACCGCCGTCTGCGCCCATACTGAGACCTGCTACGAGCATTTCGTCAAAGCCGTTGTATACGAGGGGGTCGCACTCCATAGTCTTGAACTGTTGCAAAGCAAAGAGGTCAGCCGTCGTATGCTTAATACCTATAAACTTCTTGTTTTTGAACATATCCTCTGCTCTTTCTTTGTTGAATACAAAGCCGTTTGCATTGGGGAAGTTGTACATAATCATAGGAATGTTTACGCTGTTGGCAATGTCGTTGTAGTAGCCCTTGATTGCCTCATAGCTGAATCCGTAGTAGTAAGGAGCTACCGCAGAGATTGCATCGTATCCTGCCTCTTCTGCACACTTAGCCATTTCGATAGCGTGCTTGGTGTTGATAGTGCCTACGTGAGCAATCATAGTACCTCTGCCGGCATTTGCTTCGCTAGCATATCTGAAGAGTTCCTTTCTCTCTTCGACGGTAAGAAGCATACCTTCGCCCGTAGAGCCTCCGACGTAAAAACCGTTGATACCCTTTGAAAGGTTCATATCAATAATCTTCTTGATAGAACTGCCGTTGATTTTGTCGTCTTTGGTGTAGGGCGTCAACAATGCCGAGAACACACCTCTGAATTTGCTTTTATCCATAATTATTACCTCGCTTGGTTAATATTGTTTTTATTGTTGGTTAAACGTGCCGTTGAGCATAGCGTATACGCTTCCTAGCACTCCCGCTTTATTGCCTAAGCTGGCACAGGCAACAGGCGTATTACAGTTGGACTTGTACTCTTTCAAAAAGCTTTGCCACCAGTATTCGGCAAGCTCGATTACCCCGCCGCCCACTATAATCAAATCGGGCTTGTACAATTCGACGGATTTGAGTGCAACCTTCGTAAGATTTTTATAAAAATCAGTCATCACTTTTCTTTGCACAGCATCGGTAGCTTTAAAGAGATGATATAGATTTTCGTTGCCGTACTTTTTGAGTGCCGTCGCAGAAACGTATGCCTCTGCACAACCTTTTTTACCGCAAAGACAATCTCTGCCGTTTTCATAAAGACAAAGATGCCCCAGTCTGGTATCGACAACCGATTGAGCGTCAAGTTTTTTATCCTTAAGGAAAGAAGCTCCCAAACCTGTACCCAGAGTAAACATCATTACGCTACCGTACTTCTTGCCCGCTCCGAGCATTCCTTCACCTATCAGCGCGCCTACTGCGTCGTTTATCGCTACAACTCTTCTGCCCAGTTTTTCAGACAGCGTCTTAGAAAGTTCCAGTCCGGTAAATCCCGGCAAAGCCTGAGTGGCAAACGTAACCTTTCCGCTGTCCCAGTCAATCGTACCCGCACTTGCCACGCTAACCGCCTCGCACTCGTCAAGACAGCCGAATTGCGTAATCGACCTTACGATATTGTCCACGATTGCATCTCTTCCCTTCAATGCCTCTGTCGGCAACGAAAAGAATTTGAGTATCTCGTAACTGTCGACGTTTTTAGGGTCGCCTACTTCTATGAGCGCGCTTTTTATGCTGGTACCGCCTACGTCCACGCCTATCGTCAGCATAATTTCAACGCCCCGACAAATCTCTTCGTAATGTCCATAGGACGTGTGATTGAGCTTCCTATAACGACTGCGTAAACTCCGCACTCGCACACCTTCGCAAGTTGGTCTCTCTCCCAGATACCTCCCTCAGCGATTATCTTCGTATCGGGGAAGGTCTTGACGAGTTTTGTCAAAAACTCGTAATCGGGAAGCACCGTACCTTTGGTATAAGGGGTATATCCTCTCATAGTTGAGCCGATATAGTCAAATCCCAACTCGTGCGCTCTCTTTGCCTCTTCGAAGTCCGAACAGTCTGCCATAATTTCCACTTGAGGAGCGTTTTCTCTTATGTACTTTACAAGGTCTTCGAGCTTTGCTCCTTCGGGTCTTTCTCTCGTAGTAGCGTCGAGCGCGATAACTTCGCAACCTGTAGTCAAAAGTTCCTTGACCTCTTTGAGGGTGGGAGTGATATATACGTCGCTACCCTCGTATTCGGCTTTGATGATACCTATCACGGGTACGTCAACTTCGCTCTTGATGTCATTGATGTCACTCACGTAATTGGCTCTTATGCCTACCGCTCCGCCCTGTACGGCTGCTCTTGCCATATACTTCATAATTCCCAGTCCGTAAAGAGGCTCGCCTTTTACAGCCTGACACGAAACGATAAGTCCTCTCTTGAGATTTGCCATATTGTACACCTCGCTGTTATTTATTCTGCCACCGTTTCACGGTGACTTTATCAGCCTGTCAAATTATATTACTTTAGCTAGAGATAATCAAGCAAAATCGTTTGTAATTATTAATTACTTTTGTTTGATATAATCAAGCGATACTTTGACAAACTGTATCTCTTCGTGTTTTGTATTCTCTTCGTACAGCACGCCTATTTCGCCATTACCCAGCCATACCATACAGCTGTATACGAATTCGCCCTCTTTTATGAGTTTTGAATACTCGAAAGTCTCACCGTAATCGTAAGAAAGACGAATTACGCCGTTGCGTCTTGCGCTCTTGTCTGCCGCGTTGAGGAATATCGTAACAGGTTTGCCGTTGTCCTCTCCGTTGATTACGCAACACTGGCATATACACTGAGGGAGCTGTTTGTGATGCTTATAATTCTTCCACGTTACGCCGCCGTCCTCGCTGATTGCCGTAGCGATAAGCTTTTTGGGAGAGTGATTGCGCATAAAGAGTTTGAGCAATCCGCCCTCGCACTCGATAAGCTGACTTTCGGTAATCATATCCGTAGGCATAAGGAATTTGTGGTTTATAGGGAAAATGCCGTTCTTTCTCGTCTGGTTGGGAGAAAGTCCTCTGTGCCACGTCTTGCCGTGGTCGTCGCTGTAGATGATTGCGTTGGACAACATAAGCACGGCAAAAGTCTGCTTTGTGTTATAGTATATAGGGAATATAAGTCTTCCTTTGTACTTACCCTCTTTTACGACTATACCCACTCCGGGGCCTGCGCCTATAAAGGACATATACTCTTCCTTTACCTGATAGTTGAGATTGACGGGCTTTGTCCACGTAAGACCGTCGTCGCTACTCGAAGTAATATAGAGATACGACGTAGCAAGCTCTTTGAGTTTTCCCATATTGAGCTTGTAGTTGCCCGCGTATGCACCCTTGAAGAATATTTCTCCTGTGTCGGTCACCTTGTAATCCTTATCTTCAAGTCCGTCATAGTAGACTTTACCGTTTTTGAGAGTATATCTCTTCTTACCCTCGAAAAGATACAGATTGCCGTCCTTGTCTTGTCCCGTACCTTTTTTGCTGTTGAGAATGCCTATCCCCGAAGGAGTGTGAGAGTATATCATATGTATGGTATTGGTACTCTCGTCATAGAGCATACAAGGGTCGATTGCAGCCGAGCCGTCGTTTTTGGACTCGCCTACTTCCTCGCATACTACAATCTGCTCGCCCCACGTTTCGCCGTTGTCCGTCGAACGTCTTACGACTTTGTCGATACGGTTGGGGTTGTCCCTCGCGGTGAAAAATCTTTCGTCGGCAGCGGCAACCAAAGTGCCTGCCTTTGTCCTTATTACGGACGGTATTCTGTAATTGTCCGCTCTTCCGAATTGTCTTGCGAACACGGTTTGTACATTAAGCGCCATATTGTCCTCCTGAATAGTCGCGTTGTTTATTTTCCGCTATAAGCGGTTGTTGGCTGTTTATTATTTAACCTGCATAGTGAAGGCGTAACTGAAAGATTTGCCTGCTTCCAACTTGTTTATCTTTTCTTTGTATCTGATTTCTCTTACCGGCTCGAGCATATCGGGTACGCCGTACCAAGGCTCTACGCACCAGTATTCGCCGTAAGTTTCGTCCGACCAGAAAGCGAGTACGGGGGGCTCGTTGAGTTCGAATGCAACCCTTATTCCGTCAGTACGAACTACTTCGAGAGAGTCGAATTTTTCGTCAGTGAATATAAGCGTCTTGTACTTCTCGAGTATCTTCTTGTCGCAGTAAAGTCTGTCGAAAGACGCAAAGCCCTCTTTGTGCAGAATAAAATGTCCCGTTTCGTTGAGCCTGTAGAGATTGGGTCTTATCTCGCGGGGAAACTGAATATAGTGACCCGATGTATCGCACACGCTGCCCTCTGCCTTATCCATTGCGATAGCGGGATGTCCGCCGAGCATAAAATACATATCCTTGTCATCGACGTTTTTGACAAGCATAGATTTGATATATTTTCCGTCTTTAATCTCGTGTGTTACGTACAAGTCGAATTTATAGGGATAGAGCGCATAACTCTTCTCGTCCCACAAAAATCTGTGTACTACTTTCGTATCCGTCTTTTCCACGATATCGAATTCGTAGTCGCAACAAAGTCCGTGCAAAGGCATATGATACTCCTTGCCGTCAACGCAATACTTTTCGTCCTTCTGTCTTGCTACAAAAGGAAAAATCGTTACGTCCTGTCCCGTCCAGCTCTTTTCGTCGCCCTGCCACAAAAGCTCTTTACCCGAAGCCTTATCGAAAAAGCTCTTGAGAGTACTTCCCTTATCATCTATCTCTATAGCAAGATATTTGTCTGCAATTTTACTCATACCGTTTTATTGCTCCTTTATATTTGTTTAAATATTTGTTCGTCACCGATTTAACGATGCGCATATATACTCAATTACAACGCGTCACTTATTCAGAGTTTCCTTTGCCAGCTGTCTGAATTGCGGCAGACTGTTGACGATAGTATCGTAGCTTACGCAATAAGCAAGTCTTACGTATCCCTCGCAGGCAAAACTCTTTCCGCCTACAAGCAAAAGTCTCAACTGCTTAGCCTTTTCTACAAACTGCTTTTCGTCTATAGGACATTTGACGAAAAGATAAAAGGCCCCCTGAGGTTTTATGCACTCGAATCCGTATTCCGTAAGTGAGTTGTACAAAAGCTCTCTGTTTTTGTCGTATACGGATATATCCGACGTTTCGTCAAGACACTTTTGGATGACGAGTTGCTGAAGCGAAGGCGCGTTGACAAACCCGAGTATTCTCGTTGCTACGTTGCACGCCGATACGAGATTTTCAAAGTCTTCCGCTTCGTCGGGTATGACAAGATAACCTATTCTTTCACCGGGAAGAGAAAGCGACTTTGAATACGAATACCCCACAATCGTATTAGCATAGTACTTGGTTACGTAGGGTACTTCGACTCCGTCATAAGCAAGCTCTCTGTAAGGCTCGTCGGATATCATGTATATCGCCTGTTTGTTTTCCTTGCTCTTTTTGTCGAGAATCTCGGCAAGCTTTTTTAGCGTTTCTTCGCTGTACACCACACCTGTAGGGTTGTTTGGCGTATTGATTATTACAGCTTTCGTCCTGTTTGTCAAAGCCTTTTCAAACGCCTCCAAATCGGGTTGAAAAGTAGGAGGATTAGGCGGCACGATTACGCTTTTGCCGAAAGAGTTGGCAACATAGTTGAGATATTCGCCGAAAAACGGCGCAATCATTACCACTTCGTCGTCGGGATTGAGTATCGCTCTCAAAACAACGTTGAGACCTCCCGCCGCGCCTACCGTCATAACTATGTTTTTGCAAGAAAAAGCCGTGCCGAATTTTTTGTTGATACTCTCGGCAATACTCTCTCTTACGCTCTCGAAACCGCTGTTGTTCATATAGCCGTGCAATGTAATATCGTCGGTATGCTCGATTACGTCAATAAAAGCCTCTTTGACCTTTTGAGGAGCAGGCACGCTGGGATTTCCCAGCGAAAAATCGTATACGTTTTCCTTGCCGTATATCTTGGCAAGTCTTTTGCCCTCCTCGAACATAGCTCTGATAGCCGAACTTGCTCCCAACATAACTTTCATTCTGTCAGCAATCATTATCCTACCTCTCTGTCTTTTACGACCTCAAACTTTATATATTTATACACGTTCGCTTATTTCGGTTTGACTGTTTAAGTGCGGTGTGTTTTTCTGTTGCGTTTTCTCAGCTCCGAAGAATGATAAGACCTCAACAAACTCTGTTTTGCATTTTACCCGACAAAAAGCCTTTGAGATTGTCGAGCGCGATTTTCATAAGTCTTCCCCTCGCTTCTCTCGACGCCCACGCTATATGCGGTGTGATATAGCACCTCGGCGCACCTAAAAGAGGATTTGACGCGTTGGGCGGTTCTTTTGAAAGCACGTCCGCTCCGTATCCGCCTATCTTACCGCTGTCAAGACCTTGTCTTACCGCCTTTTCGTCCACTATTCCGCCGCGCGCGGTATTTATTATCCATATCCCGTCTTTCATTCGGGCTATACTGTCGGAATTAATCATCTTTTCGCTGTCTTTGTTGATAGGACAATGAAGACTTATTATGTCGCTGTTCGCATACAGTTCGTCAAGGCTGACGATATTTGCGTTATCGTCCTGACTGTTACTGCGCTTGTAGGCAATAACGTTCATTCCTACGGCTTTGGCTATTTTTTCCACTTGCTTTGCGATATTGCCGTAGCCTACAAGTCCTAAAGTCTTGCCGTCCAGCTCAACTATGTCCTGTACTCTGTAACAAAAATCCTCGTTTCTCGTCCACGCCCCGTCGGCTACCGAACGGCTGTGCGCGCCTACGCCCATAGCAAGCTCGAGTATCAGCGCAAACGTAAGCTGCGCAACCGATTTGCTCGAATAATCGGGAATATTGCATACAGGTATACTTCTTTCTCTCGCATAGTCGATATCCACGACGTTAAAGCCCGTAGACAAGAGACCGATATACTTGAGATTGGGAAGTTTTTCGAGTACGTCTCTGCCCAGCAAAACTTTGTTGTCGATAACTATGTCCGCGTCCTTTGCGCGTGCAATTACCTCGTCGGGCGCTGTACGATCGTAATATACGAAATCCCCGAGTTTCTCAAATTCGCTCCAGTTCAAATCTTCGCCGGTTGTGGTATATCCGTCAAGCACAACTATCTTCATATACTCTTTCTCAATCCTTTGGGATAGTGATTTTTTATATAATTTCCGTCGCCCTTGCCCCAGCCGAGAGAAACGCCATTATAAGTTATTACCGTCCATCCCTTGACATCGCTTTCTACGCCTTCTCCCGCAAGATATCTTGCGGCTTGTTCCTCGTTTAATTCCGTAACGCGCCTGACCTCATCGGAGTTTAAAGCCATTGCCAGTGCGTGCGCAGGCTCGAATCTGTCCTTTTTCAATTCACCAAGGCACAATCCCGCTCTTTCGACCTTTATTCTGTCAAAGTCGGGTGCACTCTCAGGCACGCAGTATAGATTTTGCCCGAATAGCGCGTTTACCTCGAATTGTACGTTGAGATTTTCCCTCTCCCACGCTCCGTATAAAGCCAGCGTCTTTTTATCGACTTTAGCCTTGTATCGGGGATAGTACGCCTTTTCGGCTTCTCCTTTCTTTTGCAAAACGGCAAAAAAGTGTCCTTCTCCCCCGTGTTTATGCGGAAAAATTCTCGACGTGCGAGCAAGTTGCGCATTGTGCGCTCCTCCCTCTATCGGATAACCTTGAGAAAACTGATATTGCGACGGCAATACCTCGAATTCCTCGTACTTTGTCAAAAATGCGTCTATAACTTCTTCGTTTTCCTCTTTTGAGAAAGTACAAGTCGAATAGACTATCCTGCCGCCATTTGCAAGAAGTTTTACCGCGCAGTCGAGTATGTCAAGCTGACGCGTTTTGCAAGCTTTTACATTATCCCGCGACCATTCGCTTACGGCAAGAGGATTTTTTCTGAACATTCCCTCTCCCGAGCAAGGCGCATCTACAAGTATCCTGTCAAACACTCCCGCGTATTTTTCGGCAAGCCTTTGAGGACTTTCGCAAGTAACTATGCAATTTTTTACTCCCAGTCTTTCTATATTCTGAGAGAGAATCTTCGCTCTGGAAGGTATTATCTCATTGGCTACAAGCACCCCGCTACCCTGCATCTTTGCGGCAATCTGCGTACTCTTGCCTCCCGGTGCGGCGCACAAATCGAGTATTGTTTCGCCCGCCTTTACTCCGAGATTTTCGACTACCGCACTCGCGCTAGGCTCCTGTATATAAAACGCACCGCCTTCGTGCAAAACGCTTTTGCCGGGGCGTTCGTTTTCATCGTAATAATAGCTGTCTTTGCACCACGGTACGGGAGATAGTGCAAATTCTTTTCTTACCGTATCGTAATCGCTTTTGAGCGTATTTATTCTCAAAGCCTGTTTTTTCTCGTCGGAATAGCTCGCTAAAAACTGCTCGTATTCATCACCGAGAAGGGATTGCATATCTTCGAGAAAATCCCTCGGCAACACCGCGCTGTCTAACTCTTGTTTCATAGCTTATATTATAACATATATTATAATATTTTTCAATATCATATCGTATTCAAAGCGTAAAGTGTGCGAAAAATTTTGCCGCTTTAAGTCGTTAAACTATCGGTTGCTTCTGTCCGCGCTCTTTTCCCCTGAAAGAAAAACTCTGAAAAGAGGAAGACACGCACCGAAAAATCTTCTGTACGCCTCGCAATAATCTCGGTCTGCCCGCATACGCTTGCACCCGCCCGCTCTGCACACTCTGAAGTAGGCACACTTTTTACACTTATCGGGAATGACAAGCGATTCTTTTATAAACTCCTTGGCTCTCTCGCATTGCGCGAGTTCGTCAAGATTAGCGTCATTTATATTACCCAAAAGCCACTCGTCCACGCAGTAAAAATCGCAAGGATAGACATTGCCGTTTGATTCTATAACGAATTGGTGACAACAATGTCCCTCTACCCCGCACTGTTCAGTTTTTTGCCCCAGAAAAAGCCTTACGTAATTGTCAAGCTGTCTTACGGATACGTAATTTCCTTTCACGTAATCCTTGACGTAAAGATTAAAAAGCTTTATCATAAACGCGCCGTATTGCTCTGTTGTCATATACAGCTGACTTTCGCTCTTGTCTTCAAAAGGTCGAAGACAAGGTATAAACTGGAGATGTCTGAATCCCTCGCTCGTAAGATAAGAATATATCTTTTCGATATGCTCCGCAGTATACCCCGTAGCTACGGTCAGGATATTGAACTGCACGTTGTATCTTTTGAGAATATCCAGCGCGGCGCGCACTTTGGGAAAAGTATAATTTCCCTCTGCGTCTTTTCTGAAACGGTTAGCGTCTGTGTCGCCGTCAAGACTTACACCCAGCAAAAAATTATTGCGCGCAAAAAACCCCGCCCATTCGTCGTCTATCAAAGTACCGTTGGTCTGCAAAGTATAATACAGTTTACACTTACCTTGAGAATACCAGTCTGCGTGCTTTACGAAAAACTCAAAATACTCCTTACCGGCAAAAAGAGGTTCCCCTCCCTGAAAGGCAAAACACACACTGCCGCCATCGCAAAAATCTATTGCTTTTTCTATTACGTTTTTAGCCGTATTTTTATTCATCAAACCGTAACTGAATACTTCTCTCGAATCGGCAAGGGAATGGTAAAAGCAGTATTTGCAACGCATATTGCATATACTCGAAGCAGGTTTTATCATTACCGACAAATCTTTTTTCATATAGCTTTTCTCAAATCCGCACCGTCTATCGGTCGGAGTTTTCTTTGGCAAGAGTATTTTTGTAAAGTTCGTAATCGACTTCTCCGCCGTAATAATAAGCGGTGTTAACTCCCCTTCTGTTTTTGGCAAGTTTACTCTGCCATTCGAGAGTTACGGCTTTGAGTTCCGCCGCGATTGCAGGGAAAATATCCGCACGCTGATAGCTCTCGCTCTCGTCGTCCGTAAGACATATAAGCCAGTTTTTGCGAGTGAGATTGAAGAATGCGGGATTGTCGTTTTGCATACTCCTGAAATACTTCCAGACAAGTATATCGTTGTCGCGGATAAAGTCGTAATTGTTTGCCATATCCTCCGTCATCACATAAGTTTCCGATTTGCCCGTATTGCTGATTACTTTTATATTTTGACCTACGATTTTATCAAGCGCGTATTCTTTAGTCATAGCGTAGGACACCGACTTGATGTTTTCGGATTTCATATACAATATAGGCCTGTCAATATCGTGTATGTAGCTTGCCAAATTGCCCTCGGCGTCGGGAATATAGAGCGAATTCATAGACACGCCGTCAATCTCTCTGTCAAACGGCATCATATTTTCGTAAGTATTGTCTGCGATTTGACCGTTGATACCGCACAGTTCAATCAACGTAGGGAATATATCGACAAGCGTAGCTTGTGCTTCAACCTTACTGCCGCCGCTCATATATTCGTTGTTACCCCAGCGCATATAGAAAGGCACTTTCTGGCCTCCCTCGTACGCAGTGTATTTTCCGCCTCTCAAATCGTCGGTCGAGCCTTGCAGCGCAGGTCCGTTGTCGGATGTGAACATTATTACGGTATTATCCAGCACTCCCGACTGTTGCATATTGTAAAACAATTCGCTGAGATAGTAGTCAAATTCCGTGATTACGTCCGCGTAAATTCCCACGCCCGTAGAGCCTTGACCTACAAGCACGGTATTGCCCGTAAGCTCCCACTGATGCGTATCTTCGTTATAGACATATTCGGGTTTTTCCGCGAGCTTGCCGCCGTACAAAGGCGCGTGTGGCCAAGGAGTAGCGTAATACGCGAAAAAGGGCGTATTTTCCGAATATTTATCTCCGCTTGCCGTTTGCTTGCCGCTGACTACCGCGTCAATCCAGCCGCTTATACTTTCGTGACAATAGGAAGTGAGATTTTTCTGGTCGATAGAGGTACCGTCGTTGACAATCTCGTATTGGCCGTCGCTCTCTTCTACGTAGTAAAAGGGGGTCATATCGTTGACGTAATGCGAGCCGTAAAAATAATCGAAGCCCTGATTTGTGGGGAGGTATTCTCCGTAGTCGCCCAAATGCCATTTTCCGAAAGCTCCCGTAGCGTAACCTGCGTTTTTGAATACTTCCGCTATCGTGATTTCGTCTCCCAGCATACCGTCGCAGTTTGCGCCCATCTCAAAAGAGTTGTATACTCTCGTAGTACCCACGGGAAGCGTGGTATTTACCGTAGGATAGAGCACGTTGTCGGCGTAACCTCGGTAAGGATATCTTCCCGTCATAAGCGCGAAACGCGAAGGAGAACATACCGAATAGCTTGCATAAAAATTTTCAAAATTCAAACCTTCCTCGCCTATATAGTCGAACGTAGGCGTGGAAAATACTGTATTTCCGTTGAGAGAAGTATCTCCGTAGCCCATATCGTCCATAAGTATAACAAGTACGTTGGGACGCTCGGACGTCGAGGGATTGTTTTTATAATAATCGTTGAGAGCTTTGAGGTATTCGTCCTCGCCTTGCGAAAGGTCGAAAGCCTGAGGTTTTGCTCGCAAGTTGGTCATAAACACAAGCGCGAC
Organism: uncultured Christensenella sp.; assembly: GCA_949290515.1. Taxonomy (GTDB): domain Bacteria; phylum Bacillota; class Clostridia; order Christensenellales; family UBA3700; genus RACS-045. Next base: position 7,529 of record CASERZ010000008.1, on the reverse strand, counting down.
TGACGTAAGCATAAGTCCCGCGCTCAGAAAAGAAGCAATACAGCGGATACCTTTTTTTTGCACAAACTTGTAAGCAATCGTCCCCAAAAGCACAGCCATAGCCGAGCACGGCAAGATTATGAGTATGTTGCCTATTAGGCGCGTGAAAAAGTTTCCTTCTCCCTGCCACAGCGCATTAGCGGTATTGACAAAACCTTCCTTGCCGCTCGATAGCGCGCCCCAGCCCGCGTCAGCACCCGCGATTACGTAAAAACTCGCAATAGCGAAAAGAGGGATAAAATATGCGAAAAGCATACGCAAATTGAGCCTTTTACCGAATACTATGCCTATAAACAAAACAAGCGAAACCACACACAAAAACACTAGATTTACAAGCGTAATTATGTTTAGTCCCGCTATCCATTGAGTAAGCATAAGCAAAACCGCAACTACATTCAGCACAGTAGACAGCTTGCTCTTGTCTTTACTGACGACAAAGCCTTGCTTTTCTTTTTGTAAGTTATTTTTCATAAATCCCCCGCCGCGATAAATACTAATCTGATGATATAAAAATTATAACATTTTTATATTGCGTATTCAATATCCAAGCAGCTTTTGCTGCACTTTTGATACAAATTCGGTTAAAAACCAAACAACTCAGCTTATATCCGCTACCTTTTCGGGCAAGCCCAGATTGTAGTTTTTGATTTTACTGAAACTCCACGTCTGCACTTGCTCGTAAACTCTTTTGTCTATGCCGAGCATTTCGACAAGCTTGTCCTCGTCAAGTACGGTTACGTTTTCGTTTGACTGCATATTCTGCGTGCGCTGACATTCTCTGCCGTATTTAAGAAAATACTCTGTTTTAGAAACTTTCTGCGAATAATAACCGCCCTTCCACCTTATATATTTGACCAGCAGCATTGCTTGCTTGTATTTTTCCTGCTCGAAGTCCGTCGAAAATGAAAAATGCTTGTCTCTTATGAGCGTGTTTTTTGAAAGACGGGGGTCGGGCTTGACGAATTTTGCGATATTGACGAGTTTTTTGGTATAAGAAGTCGTCGAATAATGATTTACCACAACTCCGTTATCCACAGAATAATAACAGTTGGGAGCAACGCTCAAAAGCTCGTCAAGGCGTACGTTTTGCATTTCGCAAAGCTTCTTCGCTACCTGCATAGTAAGATAAGCGTCATAGTCGCTTCTGTGCAGATTTTCCGTCTCGATACCGAAACTTTCACAAATTTTCCCCAGACCGTTTTCCTTGCTCTCCGGCATAAAATGCCTGTGCAATATCTGCGTATCAAACGCCTTGAACGTAAAGTAAGGCTTTTTATATCGGTTGCATTCGGCTATGAGAAAATTGATGTCGTTTATTACGGAATGTCCGAGAATTACGCTTTCTTCGTCCTCAAGAAGTTCTTTGATGAAAGAATAAAAATAATCGAATTTGGGAGATTTTAAAAACGTTTCCTTAGGATAGCCCAGTTCTATTCCCTCTCCCGTAGCTTTGCTGGAAAGATGAAACTTGCTGTCGGGATTAATGAGAACGTCTTTTTGTTCGAGGATATTGAAGTTATTGTCGCACGCAACGTAGCCGAGACTGCAAATCTTGCCCTTCCCGCCGAAACAATTGGCACATTCGATATCGAAAAACAAATATCTCATTATGTAAGCTCTTCCTAAGTTAGTCTTTTTGATTACCGCAAAATAGGGAGTGCACTCCCTATCTCACGAAAGTTATGTTAAAGAAGTTTGATTCCTTCTTTTTCGCACTTTGCTATTTCCTCGTCAGTCCATACGGATTGCTGTACTTCTCCGATATGACGCTTGCCGAGTATAAACATACAAAGTCTGGACTGACCTATGCCGCCGCCTATAGACAAAGGAAGCTCGTCATTGACAAGTGCCTTGTGAAAAGGAAGTTCGAGTCTGTCGGTCGCGTTTTCCGCTTCAAGCTGTGCGAGCATACTTTCTCTGTCTACTCTTATGCCCATAGAGGATAGCTCGAGACCTCTGCCGATTACGGGATAGTTGACGAAAATATCTCCGTTAAGCTTCCAATCGTCGTAGTCGGGCGCTCTTCCGTCGTGCTTCTTACCGCTTTTGAGCTTGCCGCCTATCTGCATTATGAATACCGCGCCGTACTTCTTTGCAACAACGTTTTCTCTCTCAGCACTTGTGAGGTCGGGATATTCGTCCTCGAGTTGCTGAGTAGTCACGAAAGTTATCTCATCGGGAAGCTTGGGAGGGTCAAGGCTGTATTTAGCACAAACTTTTTCCGAAGCCGACTTGATTACCTTGTAAATCTTCTTTACGGTATCCTTGAGATAATCGAGCGTACGCTGTTCCTTGCTTATTACCTTTTCCCAGTCCCACTGGTCAACGTAAATGGAATGTATATTGTCTACGATTTCGTCGCGTCTTATTGCATTCATATCAGTATAAAGCCCGGTACCCATTTCGAAGCCGTACTTTTTGAGCGCGAATCTCTTCCACTTGGCGAGACTGTGTACTACCTCTGCAATCTTTCCGCTCTGCTTTATATCGAAAGCTACGGGACGCTCTACTCCGTTGAGGTTATCGTTGAGACCGCTGTCTTTCAATACGAACAAAGGCGCGGAAACTCTGCTGAGATTGAGCGCTGAGGAAAGCTCGGATATAAAAGTATCCTTGCAATCCTTAATAGCTTTTTGCGTGTCGAGTAAACTCAATTCTTTCATAAATTCTCCTGAATATGACCTTTTACTTTAAATTTCTGCTTTTTCAAGTCAAAGCCTTTTCTATAAATTCTTCCATAAGAGCTTTAAACTTTTTTCCGTTGCAAGTCTTTATAAAAAGATAGTATTTTCTTGCGCCGTATTCAAACCATACGTTGTAGATAAATCTCGAAAACCTACCTTTTCTGTGCGAATATTCGACAATCGTATCTGCGACTTTTGCTCTTTGGTATTGTGTTTTTTGCTTTTCGAAAACTTGCTTTTCGGGCACCTTAAAGTACTCTGCGTACGCATTGTCCAAAAGTACGTATTCTTCAATCTCCTCGTTGCCCCACATACAAGTGAGTTTTTCTTTGATATATACGTCCTCGCCATCCTTTCTGCCTATAACGCATTTAAAAGAGGTTAGATTGGGCGGGTCGAAAAGTATGATATCGCTTGCATTGGCGGCATTGTGTTTGGATATAGAAGTGTATTCGTATTCCTTTACGCCTTTTATGTCACCGAACAGTTTATTTGCCATAGCTGTCCTTAAGTCCGGTTATCTGATTGAATTCGTACTTTCCGTCCTTGCCGTAAGTACCTACCGCGCTGTAGTATCCCATACGCATAAACTGGAAACGGTCATAAGGCTTTACGTCTCTCAGCGCGCTTTCGCCCTTTGCGTCGGGGTATACCGTATGGCTGTTGGGAGTAAGTCTGTCGTTGAAGTCTCCCTCTCCGTCAAGCAAGAGATAGTCGAATTCGTGAAGCGTAAGGTCAACGCAGTCTTTTGCGTTTACCCATTGAATTACGCCTTTGACCTTGATATTTGCGTTTGCTCCTCCGCTGATGGAATCGGGAATATAGTTGCAGACAATCTCTTGCACCTTGCCTTCCTTGTCGCACTTGTGACTTACGTATTCGAGAATATAGCTTCCCTTCAATCTGACCTTACCGCCCGGCACAAGTCTCTTGTACTTGGGAGGGGGCTCTACTGCAAAATCCTCTCTGTCGATATAAAGCTCTCTAGAAAAACTTACCTTGTGGAAAGTCTTTTCCTCGGCGTTGGGATTGTTTTCTATCTCGTAAACCTCATCTTCCTCGGCGTTTGCGACAATGAGTTTTACGGGGTCCTTGACTACCATCATTCTGTCGGCATTCATATTGAGATAATCTCTCACGAAGTGTTCGAGCATTGATACGTCGACCTCGCTCTGGCTCTTGGATACGCCTATCTCCTGACAGAATTTCTTGATTGCCTCAGGCGGATATCCTCTCTCTCTCATACCCGACAAAGTAGGCATTCTGGGGTCGGACCAACCCGATACCTTTCCTTCGTCCACGAGTTTTTTGAGATATCTTTTGGACATAATCGTCCTCGTCATTCCCAGTCTTGCAAACTCGATTTGCCTAGGAAAATCGCCAAAACCGCAATTGTATTTTACCCAGTCGTAGAGAGGTCTGTGGTCCTCGAATTCAAGCGTACAAATACTGTGCGTAATTCCCTCGAAAGCGTCCTCGAGAGGGTGCGCGAAGTCATACATAGGATAAATGCACCACTTGTCTCCCGTACGGTGATGAGTTGCTCTCAACACTCTGTAGATTACGGGGTCGCGCATATTGATATTGGGGCTTGCCATATCTATCTTAGCTCTCAATACCTTGCTTCCGTCGGGATACTTGCCGTCTTTCATCTCTTCGAAAAGTCTGAGATTTTCCTCGATGCTTCTGCCTCTCCAAGGGCTTTCTTTACCGGGCTCGGTAAGCGTACCTCTGGTAGCCTTTATTTCTTCCGCAGAATAGTCGCATACGTAAGCAAGTCCTTTTTTGATAAGACTTACCGCACACTCGTACATTCTGTCGAAATAGTCGGACGCATAGAGTTCTTTGTCCCATTCGAAGCCCAACCATTTGATATCCTCTTTGATTGAGTTGACGTACTCGATATCCTCTTTGCTGGGGTTGGTGTCGTCATAACGGAGATTGCACTTGCCGTGATACTTCTCTTTCATACCGAAGTTTATGCACAAAGACTTTGCGTGTCCTATATGCAGATAGCCGTTAGGCTCGGGAGGAAAACGCGTAATGATTGCGTCTATTTTGCCTTCCGCAAGGTCCTCGCTGATAAACTCCTCGATAAAATTAGTAGATTTGATTTCTTCCATATATAACCTTTTTCAAAATTATTTCGATATTTAATCGGCTTTTTTGGCAACGCTGTATTTTACAAATCAGAACAAGCCTTTGATTTCCTGCGTTTCGTCATCAATCGTCATACCCAGTGCGCTCGGACGTTTGCTAAGTCCCGGCATAAGCATTATGTTGCCGCATACTACTACCAAAAATCCCGCGCCGCCTCTTAGCTCTACGTCTCTTACCGTCATAGTAAAGCCCGTGGGTCTTCCGAGTTTTGTCATATCGTCAGAGAAAGAATACTGCGTTTTGGCAATACATACGGGAAGTTTGTCCTTGCCGAGTTTTCTGATAGCCGCGATACTCTCTTTTGCCTTGTCGGTAAATACAACTTCGCCCGCACCATAAACTTTCTTTGCAACGGCATTGATTTTGTCTTCTACACTTTCATCGAGAGAATACGCAAAATTGAGAGTGCAAGGTTTTTCCATTGCTTCGAGCACTGCTGAAGCAAGCTCTACCGAGCCTTCGCCGCCCTTTGCCCAACATTCGCAAAGCGCACATGTCGCGCCTTCTTTCGCGCAAGCGTCCTCGATAGCTTTTATCTCTTTCTCGCTGTCGGTAATGAATTTGTTTACCGCTACGACTACGTTTACGCCGTAGACGTTTTTGAGATTTCTGATATGTCCGATGAGGTTAGGCATACCCTTTTCGAGTGCCTCCATATCCTCTTTTGCTACGTCTTCTTTTTTTATTCCGCCGTTGTATTTAAGTGCTCTCACGGTTGCTACGAGTACTACTACTTTAGGTCTTATGTCCGCAACTCTGCACTTTATATCCAAAAATTTTTCCGCGCCTAAGTCTGCGCCGAAACCTGCTTCCGTAATTACGTAATCGGCTACGCTCATAGCAAGCTTTGTAGCGATTACCGAATTACAGCCGTGAGCTATATTTGCAAAAGGTCCGCCGTGTACGATAGCGGAAGTACCCTCGAGAGTTTGCACAAGATTGGGTTTCAATGCGTCTTTGAGTACGATTGCTACTGCGTCCACGATACCGAGGTCCTTACAGCTTACTGCGTCTCCCTTTTTGTCGTAAGCGACTATGATATCTCCGATACGCTTTTTAAGGTCGGCAAGGTCTTTGGAAAGACACAGTACCGCCATTATTTCGCTCGCCGCCGTGATATTGAAACCGTCCTTTCTGGGTACGCCGTTTTTCTCCCCGCCGAGACCTACCTCGATAAATCTTAATGCTCTGTCGTTCATATCCATACAGCGTTTCCAGATAATCCTGTCCACGTCTATATTAAGTTCGTTGCCTTGCATAAGATGGTTGTCGAGTATAGCCGATATGAGATTGTTAGCCGTAGTAATTGCGTGCAAGTCCCCCGTAAAATGAAGATTTATGTCTTCCATAGGAGCAATCTGCGCCATACCGCCGCCCGTCGCGCCGCCTTTTATGCCGAATACGGGACCGAGAGAAGGTTCTCTCAAAGCAAGACAAACTTTTTTGCCGAGTTTTGCCATTCCGTCGGCAAGACCTATCGAAGTCGTAGTCTTTCCCTCGCCGAAAGCCGTTGGATTTATAGCCGTGACGAGTACGAGATTGTCCGTAGAAGGAGAGGGCTTTTTATTGATTTTTGCCTTGTACTTGCCGTAGAATTCAAGCTCGTCCTCTTTAAGTCCGAGTTTTTCTGCGATTTGTGCTATCGGTTGTAGTGTGACGCTGTTGGCAATTTCGATATCGCTTCTCATAAAACCTCTTGAAAAAATTAGTAAATACACAATTATTTTATAATTTATATATTATAAAGTCAAGTCAATCTTGAATTTTGTTTGTTTAAGGCTCAATTTTATCGAATATATATGAAAAAACAAAAAGAGCGTCAACCGCTCTTTTTTGTTTAACAGGATTATGTATTATTTTTTCGACATCGGAAGTCGGCACCGAAAGCCTTCTTATTTTTAATCGCAATTTTATACAGAATTGCAACGACCCCTTTGAGGTCGTAACAAAAAGCAATAAAAATACCCGAGCTTTCGCTCGGGTTGATTTTCGTTTTACACCAAACTAACAGAAGATTAAAGTTAAGACAAATTCATATAGCTTTCGCTATCGTCGTTTGCCTCGACTAGTTGTAGCTCTCGCTACTCCTTAAAAGGAGGTGATCCAGCCGCACCTTCCGATACGGCTACCTTGTTACGACTTCACCCCAGTCATTGGTCTTACCTTAGGCGGGCGCTTCCTTGCGGTTAGCACTACCGACTTTGGGTACTCCCAACTCCCATGGCGTGACGGGCGGTGTGTACAAGACCCGGGAACGCATTCACCCCGACATTCTGATTCGGGATTACTAGCAACTCCAACTTCATGTGGGCGGGTTGCAGCCCACAATCCGAACTGAGACTACTTTTTTGAGATTTGCTTGCCGTTACCGGTTTGCGGCTCTTTGTAGTAGCCATTGTAGCACGTGTGTAGCCCAAGACGTAAGGGGCATGATGATTTGACGTCATCCCCACCTTCCTCCGAGTTAACCTCGGCAGTCTGACCAGAGTTCCTAACTGAATATTGGCAACTGATCATAAGGGTTGCGCTCGTTGCAGGACTTAACCTAACATCTCACGACACGAGCTGACGACAACCATGCACCACCTGTCTATATGTCCCCGAAGGGAATTCCATATCTCTATGGCGGTCATACGATGTCAAGTC
>CASERZ010000007.1 GCA_949290515.1 uncultured Christensenella sp. | reverse complement strand
TCAACACGCAATGCTATTTCATAGCAGTTGCGGGTGACGCTCGTACCTCGCTAAGCCGTCGCGTTGCTCCTTACGAATCGCGTCTCCCCTGCCAAAAACCTGTTATTGCAAGATAGCAGGTTTTTTAATGAGACGAATTCAACACGCAATGCTATTTCATAGCAGTTGCGGGTGACGCTCGTATCTCGCTAAGCCGTCGCGTTGCTCCTTACGAATCGCGCTCCTCTGCTAATATCCCGTTATCGCAAGATGCGGCTTTTTTATAGGACGGATTCTACACGCAATGCTATTTCATAGCAGTTACGGATGATGATAGTATCTCAAAACCGTCTTATTTCTTATTACGAGTCATACTCCCCGACAAAATTCCTGTCATAAATTGATAAGTATTTTGTCGATTATATTTTTTTCAATATTGTTTTCATTGATGAGGACAACTCTTTGCAATCGCATTCTTGTATATACGCACATTTTTGGGATTTATAATGCAAATTGATTTTATTACATTAATCAAAGTTGTTGTCCTATACTTGAAGTAAAAATATCAGACGTTTACTTGTCCTTGTTGCCCGAGGCATTCCTTGTTTTCTTGCAAAATAGGATTAATGACCTCGTCTATAAATTCGATAGTCTGCTCTTTTGCTCTTCCTATAAAGTTTTTAGGGTCGAGAATCGAATCAATTTTATCGTTGATAGCGGCAAATGCGCTGTCTTTCTTTATTCTGTCTATCAAATCGTTGTCTTTTCCGTATTGTTTTACCATTTTGGATGCTTCCATAGAATGCACTCTTATTTTTTCGTGCAATTCCTGTCTGTTTCCGCCCGCCTTAACGCATTCCATAAGAATAACTTCGGTGGACATAAAAGGAAGTTCTGCCGTAATATGTTTGTTTATGGTGTTTTCGTATACGACAAGACCGTCAGCTACGTTCATATAAATCTCGAGTATCGCATCTATAGATAGAAAAGCCTGCGCCATTACGAGTCTTCTGTTGGCAGAATCGTCCAAAGTGCGTTCAAACCATTGTGTAGCGGCAGTATTTGCAGCGTTTGCGGGAAGAGACATAACGTATCTGGAAAGCGAACAAATTCTTTCGCTTCTCATAGGATTACGTTTGTATGCCATTGCGGAAGAGCCTATTTGATTTTTTTCGAAAGGCTCTTCAATCTCTTTCATATTCTGCAAAATTCTGATATCGTTGGCAAATTTGTATGCACTTTGAGCAATCTGAGAAAGTACGGAAAGTATGTTATAATCGTATTTTCTGCTGTATGTTTGACCGCTGACTGCAAAAGTTTTGCTGAATCCCATCTTTTTTACTACGAGTTCGTTAAGCTTTTTAACCTTTTCGTGGTCGCCGTCGAAAAGCTGGAGGAAGCTTGCCTGTGTACCCGTCGTACCTTTAACTCCCCTGAGTCTTGTATTATCAAGTACAAATTGAAGGTTTTCATAGTCCATTTGCAATTCCTGAAGCCACAAAGCTGCTCTTTTACCTACGGTAACGAGCTGAGCGGGCTGCAAATGCGTAAAGCCGAGTGTGGGCATATCTGCATATTTGAGTGCAAATTTTGCAAGCTTGTCCATTACGTTGACGAGTTTTTTCTTAACGAGGACCAGAGCGTCGTGATAAATAATGGCATCAGAATTATCTGTTACGAAGCAACTTGTCGCGCCCAAGTGAATTATAGGCATTGCAGCGGGACACTGTTGTCCGTATGCATATACGTATGCCATTACGTCGTGTCTGACTATTTTTTCTCTTTCTTTAGCTACGTCGAAGTTTATATCTTCGAGATGCTCTCTCATTTGCGCGATTTGTTCGTCGGTAATATTGAGACCGAGTTCTTTTTCGCTTTCAGCCAAAGCAAGCCAAAGTTTTCTCCAAAGAATCATACGCGTTTTTTCTGCAAACTGCTCGAGCATTGGTTTTGTAGCGTATCTTGTAGTTAAGGGGTCAACGTATTCTATTGACATAACAACCTCCGAAAATTTTATTACGCATATATTATATAATAATTAGATTGTTAAATCAACAAAATACCGCCTCAATTTAAAAAGTGTATAATCAAGCTAACGTTAATTAATATAGAAAAATGAATCGATAGCAAAGCGATTGTTAATCAAAATCATATTCTACGATAAATAATTTATTTTTAATGATAATCGAATTAATAGTGTTCAGTATTAAAATTAAGCAAAAATCGCACGTCGATAAGCAATGTCAACGTGCGGTTTTTCTAAATAAGTTTAGCTGTAATATTTACAATTGCTCATAAGTGCAATTGAGAATATTATATTCTATTTTGGCGTAATTATTCTATAATTTAGATTAAATTAGAATAATAATCGGCTTATTTTAGAAAAGCTAAAGCTTTTACGGTTGCATCCATTCAATAAAAACACCGTATCCTTTAGTAGGGTCTGACACAAAAACGTGAGTTACCGCGCCTATCAGCTTTCCGTCTTGAACGATAGGACTTCCGCTCATACCCTGCACTATTCCGCCGGTCGTATCCAGTAATCTTTTATCTGTAATACGCAAGACCATACTCTTCTCTTCAGGGGTATTTTGACGGTTTACTTTAATAATCTGAACTTCGTATTTTTGCGGCGCGTTTCCGTCAATGGTAGTGTAAATATATGCACTGCCCGGCTTGACGTCAGACTTATTTCCCATAAGGATTTTTTCTCCGACAGCTTCTTTGGCAAGCTTACCGTAAAGGCCGTATTCGTTGTTTGTCGTTATTGAACCGATAGGCTCGCACATAGTACTGAAAGACCCGTTAAGCTCTCCCGCTTTGCCCTTTTGTCCTTTTTCGTATCCGACGATATCTGCATTGAAAATATTACCTGACTGAGCTTTGACGTTATCTCCGTTCATATCCTTAATCGTATGACCTAATGCAAAAAAGTTTATCCCGTCTGTATACGTCATAGTACCTATACCTTCTATTCCGTCCTGCAAAAGCAATCCGAGTTTTTTCTGCCCTGACAGCACGTCAGTAGCGGGAGATATAGTATAATTTTTGATACCGTCACTACGTTTTACGCTAATTTCTACCGTTTCCTTCGCTTCTATTAGCGAATTAATATCGCTCACATCGTCTATATTGACTCCGTCAATCGCATACAGAATGTATCCTGCTTTGATATCACATTCTTCTACGGGACACACCACGCCTTCTTTAGTGACTACGTTGACTTTAGATGTAATATACAATCCCTGTGTTTTTATATCTATTCCTAACGGATAGCCGCCTAAAGTTACGTATTTTTGCGATTTTTCCTTACTTTCGGATTGACCTATAGGTATAATGCCGAAAAGCTTGTAGTCGCTTGCACATACTCTAACGGCAGAATTCTCATAATTATAGGAAGCGTCAGTATTGCCGTTTTGCTCGGCAAATGCTTGAACGGTTACATTATAATCCGCGACTGCTAGCGTAAACAGCGTCATAGACGAAAATATCAAAGTTAAGATTAATGCAAAAATAAATAAATTCTTTTTGATTTGTGTACTCATAAAAACCTCTCGCAAACTAGTGTGAGAATAATGAGTTAAATTATGCGAAAAAAATTAAGAGACCGTAAAAGGTCTCTAATCTGTTTATTATAATTGTATTTTTTCATTTAAGAAGTCATTACAGCCTTCTTATAATTGTCTGAATACTCTATCATTTCCTTTGCGTGAGGCATTGCATATGTGGAATAATCCTTGCCGCCTATCAATCTAGCTATTTCTTCCTGTCGCGATTCAGACTGCAACGCAACAAGTCTTGTCAGAGTTTTGCCGTTTTGAGTATATTTTTCGATAAGATAGTGAATATCTGCCATAGATGCAAGCTGAGGCATATGCGTAATAGCTAAAACCTGCTTATCTCTTGATATATCTGCCATTTTTTCCGCTACGATTTGTGCGATTTTACCGCTTATTCCCGTATCAATCTCATCAAATACCATAGTCGATATACCGTCAAGGTTAGCTATAATCTTTTTCATTGCCAGCATAAATCTGGACAATTCACCGCCTGATATAACCTTTGACAACTCTTTTTCAGGCTGACCCGCGTTTGCACTGAACATAAAAGTTACGTCGTCGCTCCCGCTGGCAGAAGGTGTAAAGTCAGCTATTTCAGCCAAAGGTGCAAAATCTGCTTTGAATTTGCAAGAAGGCATCCCCAATTCCTTAAGTTCCTTCAATACGCTATCGGAAAGCGACTTTGCGACTTTCTGTCTCTCTTTTGACAAATCGAGTGTGTTTTTATACAATTTGCTGAGCAAAGATTCTTTTTCTTTTTCGTACTCGACTACTTTTTCTTCCCCTTCGCTCAAAAACTCGTATTGCTCTTTTATATCCTCCAAAAAAGCCTGAATTTCCTGCACGGTATTGCCGTATTTGCGTTTTATCGAACGTATAAGAGCTATACGCTGTTCACATTCTTCGTATTCACGCATATTAAATTCGCTGTTTTCTGCAATATCCGATACGGTGCAAGCAATATCTTTTAGTTCGGTTTTTGAAGAATCGAGTCTTTCGACGATTTCTTCTATCTGAGGGTCAAACGAAGCTACTTTTGTCAATTGCGACATACAATGATTGATAAGAGATATCACGTTTTCGCCGTCATCGCCATCAAGAATATTATGACATTCGTTGAGAGCCGAAACAATTGTCTGACTGTTGTTGAGTTTATGTCTCAAAGCTATCAACTCGTCTTCTTCCCCTTCCTTCACTTCTGCGTTTTCTATCTCGTTTATCTGATATTCGAGAAGATCTATATTCTTATTGACATCTTTTAACGAGCCGTATTTTGCCAATTTAGAACAAACGTCTTTATACTGAGTGTAAATCTCGCGCTGTTTTTCCAAAAGCGCGCTCAGCTGTTTTTCTCCGTATTTATCTATAATATTCAAATGATTTGACGAATTGAGTACCGATACGTTTTCGTGTTGACCGTATATATCGGCAAGCGTCGAGGCAATATCCTTAAGTACAACCAATGTAACGCGTTGATTGTTGACGGAACAGGTATTTTTCCCCTCTTGAGTCATCGTTCTTTTGATAATAAGTTGGTCATCGTCGCATTCGATATCGTATTCTTTGAGCATACGCAAGGTATTTTCGCCTAATTTTTCAAAAACAGCCGTTACGCTGGCAGATTCTTCTCCGTATCTGATGAGAGACTTATCCGCTCTTTTTCCCATAACGAAGCTAAGCGAGTCTATAATAATAGACTTACCTGCGCCTGTTTCCCCCGAAAGCACGTTAAGCCCGTCGGAAAAATCCACTTCCAACGAATTTATCAAAGCAATGTTTTTAACGTTGAGATTTGACAGCATTTTAATAATTTTCCTTAAGTAATTCGACGATTTTGCTTGCATTCTCCGAGCAATCGGCTACGCAAAAAATCGTATCGTCTCCCGCAATAGAGCCTAAAAGCTCGGGAATCATCATATGGTCTATATATGCGCACGCACTGTTTGCCGCACCTGATACAGTCTTTATAACTATCATATTTTCCGCATTCTGAATACTGAGTACGCTTTCACGGAAGATATTGTCATATTTGTTTTTAAGTCCGTTTTCCTTATAGCTTACCTGAATGTATCTGTATTTTTTACTTTTACCGGCTACTTTGACTAAGCCGAGTTGTTTTATGTCACGGGATACGGTTGCCTGAGTAACGTTGTATCCGCAATCTACCAGCATAGATACGAGTTCTTCCTGCGTATCTAATTCGTGAGTGCTTATCAAATCCAGTATTGCTTGTTGTCTGGGTTTTATTGCCATATTAATTACCCCAATAATTAAGTTTTTTTCTAAGTTTTACGTAGAAGTTTTCGTTTTTCAAACGAATAAACAAAGCATTTTTTTGCGCTTTTTCTATAGTGATTTGCAGTCCGTCCTTATCTTTTGCAATCACCTCTCCGTCAGCAATAACTCTCATTCCGTCTGTAGCGGTAGATATAGTAATTTTCATATCGTCGTCAACAACAACGGGACAACTATGCAACGAATGAGGACAAATCGAGTTGATAATCAAGGCCTTTACCGTAGGACTTAACACGGGGCCGTTGCACGAAAGAGAATAAGCCGTCGAGCCTGTAGGCGTTGAAACAAGCACGCCGTCGCTGCGGCAACTGTCGGATTTTATACCGTCTATATGTATATCGAATACCGATATGTGACAAGGGTCTTTTCTATTGACGATAATTTCATTGAGAGCAAAATACTCCTTTCCGTCTATGATTGTCCGCAAAAGAGTACGGTTTTCTATCGAATAATCTTCGTTTTTCAAACACTTTACCGCATAGTCTAGCTCACTCTCGTCAAGCTCTGTCAAAAAGCCTATTTTGCCCATATTAATGCCGAGTATAGGCAAATTTTTTTGCATTTTGCGCACCGTATCCAGCATAGTACCGTCACCGCCGAAAGCGACCACTGTATCGCACCAATCGAAAACTTCGTCCATAGGAGCGACTTCTTTGGGCGAAAAATATGCGGCGGCATTGTCGCAGACTTTAAATTCTATGCCGTTTTTTCTTAGTTTGGAGCAAAAGTTTGAACTAGCTTTTGCGTACACGTCTCTGTTGAGATTAACGTTGATGCCTATTTTCATACTGATATTATAACTTTTTTTGTATATTTATTCAATACTTTTGTATAGATATATTAGAAATTCTCTGTTTTTCCCCTCTTTTATAGGCGCATTTGTTATGTTTTTGGTCTCAAGACCTATGCTTTTTGCAAAATGAGAGATGTCATCGCACACAAGTTTGTGAATTTTAGGACTAAGTACTATACCTTTCTTGGTCAGATTTTTGTGTCCCGCTTCAAACTGAGGCTTTATAAGAGCAATGATATCCCCGCCTTCTTTAATCAAATCCTTGACGGAAGGCAAGATAAGCTTCAACGATATAAAACTTACGTCTATGCAAGCAAAATCGCATTTCTCCCCTAAATCCTCCCACTTAAGGTATCTTGCATTTGTCCTGTCTTTGACGATTACCCTGACGTCGTTTTTGAGATTATCGTCAAAAGCACACTCTCCTACGTCGACGGCATACACCTTTTTTGCTCCGTTTTGAAGCATACAGTCTGTAAACCCGCCGTTTGATGCGCCGATATCCACGCAGACTTTATCCTTTACGATGTAATCAAAATCCGTAAATGCTTTCTGCAATTTATCTCCACCCAAAGAAGAGAATCTGAAAGTTTCCGTAAGCGTCAAATCACATCCTTCAGACACTTCTGTCGAAGGCTTAGTAACAATCTGTTCTCCTAATTTTACAAAACCGCTTTCGATAAGTTGTTTTGCTTTTGTACGGGTAATATTTTTTATGTTTGAAAGATATAAGTCCAATCTCATAAATCAATTATATCAAATTTATATATAAATTTCTACCGATTGATTAAAAAACACTCATAAAAACAAGCCGCATATTGCGGCTTGAAGCTTATTTTGTTTATTAATTGATTACCATATAATTGAATTAATAAGGTTATTTTATATTATCGGACACGAATTTTGCTATACCGTCGGCGTCGAGTCCTGACATTTGCAAAAGTTCGTCTCTCGTAGCTACGGCGTAAGGATTGTTTTGTATGTTTTTTCCGTACAATTTTGCATTAAGTCCTAGTTTGTTATAGTATTCTAGCAGTTGAATATATACAGAATTGTCTTCGATATATTCCTCGAATACGAATATCTTTTTATCTTTTATTTTATCGGCCGTTTCGTAATCTATAGGCTTTATAAAACGAGCGTTGATTATATCGGTTTTGATACCTCGCTTTTCAAGTTTCTCCGCTGCAAGAACTGCACTGAAGAGAGTTTCTCCGTTGGAAATCAACACTGTATCCGCTCTGCTTTCTTTAATATACTCCCACTTTCCGTATTCTATCGGTGTATGCACGTTGTATTTTCCGCTAATCTCGCTTTTGGGATATCGTATAGCGAATGGCTTGTTAACGTTTTGCGAATATTCAAGCACGTCTTCGAGTTCTTTTCCGTCCTTAGGCATAAATATCGACATATTCGGCATACTTCCCAGATATGCGACGTCATAGAGTCCCTGATGAGTTTCTCCGTCTCCTCCCACAAAACCCGCTCTGTCTATACAGAATACGCAAGGCAGATTATTGAGCGTAATGTCGTGGAGAATATTGTCGTAAGCGCGTTGTAAAAACGTAGAATATATAGCAACGTAAGGTAAATTACCCGACAGTGAAAGTCCCGACGACATAGTTACTGCGTGTTCTTCTGCGATACCTACGTCTACAAATCTTTCAGGAAATTTTTGAGCAAACGCGCACAGTCCCGTTCCGTCAGTCATCGCAGCAGTAACAGCAAATATTTTATCGTTCTTTTGTGCTAAATCCACGATTTTATTGCCGAATACCTGTCCGTATGAAAGTGCCTGAGATTTCTCTTCTCCGCTTATGCTGTGGTATTTTGAAGGATTATCCTCTGCATCCTTGTACCCTTTGCCCTTTTTAGTTACAACGTGAAGAACAACAGTCTTTTTTGAGTTCTTTGCGTATTTGAGTTTTCCTACTAGGTCAGGGATATTATGGCCATCTATGTTAGTGAGTATATCCGCTTCGATAAAAGGTATGTCTTCACCGTATAGTCTTACGAAATGCAAATATTTGTTGACAAAGCCTACATTGCCGGAGATAGACATATCGTTATCATTTATAATTACAATAACTTTTCTATTGAGAGTCAAGACGTCATTGAGTGCTTCGTAGAAGAGGCCGCCCGTCATTGCGCCGTCTCCAATGAGACAGATAACCTCCCCTTTTTCTCCTCCTCTTGCCATACCGCACGCGATTGACAATGCAGTGGACGCGTGTCCGCTGTTGGCAAAATCGTATTTACTCTCTTCTCTTTTAGGAAAGCCGTTAAGACCGCCTTTTTGTCTCAAATGTGCAAATTGAGGAAGTCTTCCTGTGAGTATTTTATATGCGTAGCATTGATGTCCTACGTCGAAAATTATCTTGTCAAACGGGAAATCGAATACGTATGAAAGAGCGCACGAAATGTCGACTACGCCGAGATTCGACGCGAGATGTCCTCCGTTTTTTAATGTGTATTCCGTAATAACCTCTCTTAAATCCTCAGATAAGACTTTCAATTCGTCGAGAGAAAGCTTTTTGATATCCTCGGGAAGATTAAGTCTGTCAAGCATTTTCATTTTCTCCTCTTTCTGTCAGTAATAAATATGCTAATTATACGCGCGGACATAAAGACAAGTTCTTCACTGTTTTTTACGGCAATTTTCTTGAGTGAAGCTTTGCCCCCTACCGTAACAGCAGCAATTATGCTTGATACTATAATTGCAGTCCAGTGAGAGAATTGTCCGCTTTGACACAACTGCAAAACTATAGACGCGCCGCAAGCCCCGCTCAATATTCCGCACATATCTCCGACTACGTCGGCGCAAACGTTGTTTACTTTTTCGGCATTGGCAACCAGTCGCAACGCGATAGCGTATTGTTTTTTATAGTGAGCGTATTTCTCGAGTTTTTCGGGAGTACAAGACGCTACGCTAAGTCCTATTCCGTCAAAAATTATGCTTATCAACAACATAAACGCTAGCAACATTACCGAAACCGTTATATCGCTTCTTGACGTAGTGAGTTGAGATACAAAGCTGCATATCACTGCTCCGACAAACGTGAATACGGTAATTTTGATTACCCACTTTTCAGCAACGTTGCGACGTTTTGCGCAAGCATTACGGGATTTTTTACTGCGTTTTTCCATACTATAAAATATGGTAAAACGCTTACGGATATGATAAGACTAGTTTATTCGTCCCGTGAGATATTTACACATATCCACGAGTTTTGTTGACCTTTCGCCGTATTTTTCGATGGCTGAGATTGCTTCTTCTTCGAGCTTGAGCATAAAGGCTCTCGCGTTTTCTATTCCCATTAAGTCGACTACGGTAACTTTATCGTTCTGACTGTCCTTATTTACGTCTTTACCGAGTATACTGCTTGTAGAGGTCTTGTCCAGTATATCGTCGGCAATTTGAAAAATTTCTCCTACTTTGGTAGCGTACGTTTCGATGTCTTTAACTTCCTCTTCCGTAGCTCCGCATTTAATAATCGAACCTACAAGCGCGCTTTTTATAAGTCCCGAGGTCTTAAGTCGGTTGAGATTACGGACTTCTTCTAGTGTAAAGCCTCTTTTGCTCTCATTTGTCAAATCTATGCACTGTCCGCCTATCATTCCTTTGATACCGCTGTTTTCTCCGACGTAGCGCACAGCTTTCAATGTATTTTCGTCAAAGTTTTTATCGGCAAGAAAACATTCGAATGCCATATTCAAAAGAGCGTCTCCCGCAAGTACTGCCATACCCTCTCCGTATGCTATGTGCGTAGTGGGTCTTCCTCTCCTCAATACATCGTTGTCCATACAAGGCAAATCGTCGTGTACAAGCGAATAGCTGTGTATCATCTCTATGCCTACGGCAAAATTACTTACGTAATCGCAGTTTTTTCCGCAGAATTGAGCACCCAGATAACATAATGCGGGACGTATTCTCTTACCGCCGTTTTCTATACTGTACTTAACCGCGTCATATACAGGCTGTATGTCGCAACCGTAGTTTTCAAAAAAATCATTGAGCTGAGAGAGAAATATCAGTCTGTACTCTTCCAAAATTTTTTTCATTACTCTACCTCTACGGGTTTTTCCCTAAGCCCTTCCGCACTTTCTTCCAAAAGCACTATTTTGCCCTTGACGTCATTGAGTTTTTTACCGCACTCGTTGCAAAGTTCAAGACCTTTTCCGTACAGAGCGATACTTTCGTCTATACTGAGCTTTCCGCTTTCGAGTTTTTCTATAATGGCATCTAGTTTTTTAAGCGAATCTTCAAACTTCATTTTTTACCTCCGTAATGCGCGCTTTCAATTTACCGTCGTTTGCTCTCAAATCTATTTCCGTACCCTCTTCAAGTCCTTTTACAGACAAAAGCGTTTTTCCGTCCTTACTTACGTGCCAGAATCCCTTTTTCAGCATATTGAGAGGATTAGCAGCCTCAAGTTTGGTAATGACGGATTCGAGCCTGTGCGAATTCGACACATATATATTATTCATACTGTTTTTTAGCGCGCCTAGCGCATTATCGAGACGGTGCCTGTTGCTCTGATAGGTAAGTTTTACTCCCGAAATGAGCAAAGACATCTTATTTCTGAGTTCCGTTTCGTCGCTCTTCAATTTATTTAAGACTAATGTCTTAACACGCGTTTTGCAGTATTCGACGTATTCTTTAAGCTGTATTACATCATAAGCTACGTATTCTGCCGCGGCTGTAGGTGTAGCTGCCCTGTAGTCCGCCGCTTCGTCGCAAAGCGTAATGTCGCTTTCGTGTCCGACCGCCGATATAACGGGAGTTCTGCAGGCATATATTGCCTTGACAAGCAACTCTTCGTTGAAAGGCAGCAAGTCTTCGAAAGAGCCTCCTCCTCTGGCGATTATAATTACGTCGAAGCCCATAGCGTCGACTTTTTCGAGTGCATCGACTATTTCTATATGAGCGTCTTTTCCCTGAACTTTTACGTCTTTGATAAATATGTTTATCAAATCGTTTTTACGGCGTACGGTACGTTTTATATCCTTAATAACAGCACCGTTGAAAGAAGTAATCACACATATATTTGACGGATACTGCGGAATGGGCTTTTTATGCGCCTCGTCGAAATAGCCTTCTTGTCTGAGCCGGTTTTTCAACATCTCGAGTTTTATTGCAAGCAATCCTTTTCCGACCGCCTGAATACTGTCTACATTGAAATTAAGCCGGCCTCCCGCGGCATAATAATCTACGCTTCCTTTTACTATTACGCTTTCTCCGTCTTTTGGCTGATAGGTCTTAGCGCAATTAAAGCAAGTACAGCTTATCTGGCATTTCTCGTCCTTTAGCGTAAAATATCCGTGTCCTTTAAAGACTTTAAAGCCCGAAACCTCTCCTGCAACCTGAATGTCGTGCAAGTGTTCTTCTGCTTTAAAAATCATATTGATAACGGTATTGAGTGCCGTTACGCTGATAATGTTATTGTTCATTTTCCCTTGCCTTTGCAGACATAAGCGTATTGAAAAGCAACATTGATATAGTCATAGGACCTACTCCGCCCGGAACGGGAGAGATAAAGGACGCTTTTTTCTCGACGTTTTCGAAGTCTACGTCGCCCACAAGCTTTCCGTCAACTCTGTTGATGCCTACGTCGATTACGATTGCGCCCTCCTTAACCATATCTGCAGTTACGAATTTAGGCTTGCCGATAGCGACTACGAGAATATCGGCGTTTCGGGTAAATTGTGACATATTGGCGGTTTTGCTGTGGCAAACCGTTACCGTGCAGTCAGCATTGAGAAGCAACATCGCCATAGGCTTTCCTACCGTATTGCTTCTTCCGATGACTACTGCATTTTTGCCGCGAAGTTCAACGCCCGTACTTTTTAGCATATGCATTACGCCTAAAGGCGTACAAGAAACAGTGCGAGGTCTGTTGAGACAAAGACAGCCGATATTCGACGCATTGAATCCGTCGACGTCTTTGCTGTCCGGTATGTTGGCAAGTATCTTTTCAGTATCGTAGCCCTTAGGCAAAGGCAACTGAACGAGAATCCCGTCTACGTTTCTATCCTCTGCAAGTTCTTTTATTTTGTCTACGATTTGCTCTTGAGGAGTGCCGTCGGCATATTCGAAAGAAAGCGAATTAAAGCCCACTTGTTTGCAGCCGTTGATTTTGTTTCTTACGTATGTTTGAGACGCAGGGTCCTCTCCTACGATTATAACTGCCAAAGTGGGTTTTCTCGAATATGCTTTTTCAAATTCTACAGTTTCTTTTGCGATGTCTTCAAGCGTTTTAGCCGCTACTTCTTTTCCTAAAATCAACATATCAAACCTCTTTTTCCTTAAGTGAATTGAATACTCCCTTTAAAACTCCGTTGACGAATTTGCTGCTGTTTTCTGTAGAAAAAGTCTTGACAATGTCGATGACTTCGCTTATGGATACCGCAAGAGGTATGTCGTCCATATATTTCATCTCGTATGTTGCCAAAAGCAAAGCCGCCAAATCGGGTTTATAAATTCTGTCAAGCCTGAAGTTTTTGCTATTGCTTTCTATCAATTCGATAAGGTCGTCATAATGCTCGTTTACGCCGGCAACGACTTTGTTTATGTATTCTACGTCTGCGTCGGTGACGTCTTCTGCGCCTATCATAGTTTCGTAAGTCTTGCGGTCGAGTTCTCTCGTAAACAAATATTCAAAAATAAGTTGATATGCGCTCAGTCTAGCGTTTCTTCTGCTCATAATAAAAATCCTTTTATGCTTTCCGTCAGTTGCTTGCGACAATGCCTACTACGTTGACATTTACGCTGCTGACTTTATAAAATGTAGAGTTTTCGATTTCCTGTTTTATCTTTTCTTGTAATTTGCAAACGACTACGGGGATTACGTATCCGTAATAAATATTGACGGATATTTCGATTTTTACAAATCTGTTGTCGTAGAGAATTACGTCGATTGCCCTGTTGCGCTTAACTTTTGCCGACTTTTTTTTGCCGTTTGAGCCGTAGTTAACCGATACAACGCCCTCAACCTGTGAAGCCGCACTTCCCGTAATGGACGATATTATATTGATGTAGGTTTCGTTTGGTCTAGCTTCTCTTGCCATACAAATCCCTCCTTTGCCAATATTATTCTAACACATCAAATTCTTTTTGACAAGTTATATATTAATTATTAATTGTTTATATCGCGTTTATAATATAAACAAGAAAAATGTCGGCTTTTTACGACCGACATTGACTTGTATTTTGTATAAATTTTGACTATCAGGCAGTATAAGGAACTACGTAAACCTGACTAGCCGTATAATCGGTTTCCTCGAGAATGATACCGAGAATTTTCGATACTTCTTCGCTAGTAAGTTCCGCTTTGTTTACGATTACGTTGAGATTGTTGGTACTCATAGTTACTACCGCGTCGTCGTATCCCTTAGCCTTGATAAGACTTTCGAGCACAAGTTCGTTTTCGATGAACGAGAGCAATTCTACTTGTTTTTCTTCAGCGGTTGCCTTTACTTCTGCACTGGTGCTTTCAGAAGCGATGATTGCGTCGAGATAGCTGAACTCTTCTGCTCTTGCGGTCTCTCTGTTGCTTCTGTATGAACTGAAGAAGGTTGCTACTGCATCTTCGCCGCCGTTGTTGATTACGTCGTTACCCTCATCGTTGAGACGAGTATTGAGTACATAGTTGAGTACTCCGGTAACTACCAAAAGCGCAACCATACAACATAAAACCAATACCTTTTTGCCGTTTGCGGATAGTTTTTTTGCCTTTTCGGACTTTTCTTGTTTTGCCATAATGACCTCCAAAATTATTTCTTTTCAAATATTTGTATATCGTCTGCCTGTATATTGAGAAGCGTACACAAGGCATTGATTATCTTAATCCGTACAAGCACGTCTTGTCCGCCCTGAGCAACAACCACAACGCCCTGCACGTTGTCGGTAGCATCCATTCCGTCCGCCGCATTTTCTTTATCAGTCGGCTTATACGTTACAAGTACGTCGCACTCGCCTACACCGTCTATCTGAGATAGAAGATTTTTTATGCTCGTAACTATTTTGCCGTCGCCAGCAGATACGGTAGCGCTGTCTTCCTGACGGGTATTAACTGCATTTACACTAAAATATATGCCTATGGCAATAACGGCTATGACTAGCGCGCAAATAATCTCAAAACCTTTTATATTTTTACATTTTTTTGCAAAATTCTTAAATTTTTCAATCATTCTTCACCTCGATTGCACTTCGATAGCACCAAAATAACTCTCTATAAGTTGTTTTAATTTATCTTGCTTATCTGACGATAGCAACGAAAAAGACGTAATAGCAATACTGTCGCATTTCAGCACGTATCTTTCGTCATAAGTTAAAGAATAGTCGAGAGATAGAAATCCGTTGTCGGCAAGAAGTTCCTCAAATCCCTCGCATACTTTTTGTCTGTATCCTTCCTTTATAGCTTCAAAACTTACCTCGTCCATTTCGGTCTGCACGATTTCGCTTTCACCGAATCCCGTAAATTCACCTTCGCTGAACAGCTTTGGGAAAGGAGATATTATGACAAATACGACTATAAGAGAAAATATACCTTTTATATATTTGGAATGCTCACCTTCGGGCATAATAATCTCTATCAGTACGCCCAAAGAAACCACGCCGACTATGCTCAAAAGCCACGCACTCATTACAGTACACCTCCGTTGCAAGTGTATATTACCAGCATTACTGTAAGCAAAAACATAAATCCCACGCCGACTAACGATATAATAAGCAGTGTCATATTAGACGAAACGTCGGAAAGCATTTTACTGAATTTGCTGTCGCTTATAGGCTCTATAATTCCGCTTGCGAGTTTTAAACCCAGCGAAAGAAGTATTATTTTTACCGTAGGTAAAACTATGACCGACAATAGCATCAGAAGTCCTATTACGCCTATGGAATTTTTTATCAGAACTATGCTTGCCATCATCAGGTCGAAGCCGTCTGACAGATACCCGCCCAAAATCGGTATATAACTCTGCATCGCAAATTTTGCCGTCTTTACCGAGATACTGTCAATAACTCCGCCGGTCAATCCCTGAAACGTAAGGAATGCTATGAAAATGCCGAATACTCCTCCGAGTATGTATGTTGCCGACGATTTGAAAAACTCCGTCAGTTTATCCAGTTTTACGCTTTTAGTCAGATTACCTACTATACTGAACGCTATCGAAGCTATAAACATAGGGATAATCAATCTCGATACGAAAACGGTAATTACCGTAACCAATGTGGACATCATAGGTTTGAATACCGCCGAAGAAGTTACGCCGC
The DNA here is from genome assembly GCA_949290515.1 of uncultured Christensenella sp. GTDB lineage: Bacteria > Bacillota > Clostridia > Christensenellales > UBA3700 > RACS-045. The sequence goes on along the minus strand of CASERZ010000007.1, from coordinate 66,343 downwards.
CTAAAAGCGTAGTCAGTGTCAGAAGTATTGGAAAAATCCCCTCCATCAGCACTCTTACGTTGTCTATTGTATTAGTAGTAAGTTTGATTACTCCGCCTACTTCTACCATAACAATCAGAATCATAGTGCTGTAAGTGGCAAAATATATCAGTTTTTCCGTAGGTTTCTGCACAAATCCTGAAGTAAAACCGCCTAGTAAACTGTACAAAACGGCAATCGCGACAAGCGTAAGTACGGTAGGCAATACGTCAAGCACGCTCTTAGATATTCCCTTTATCATAACGGAGAAAAATTCGTTGAAACTCCCCGCATACTCACCTTTTACGATAGCCTTTGCGGTTGCCGCTACATCATCCCCGAAAAGCGTACGGAAGTCTTCAGATATGCCAGACAAAAATTTATCGAGTGCGGAAGTATCGACGTCTTCCAACGTATTGTCGACGTTTTCTTCAAGTATCTCCTCTGCGTCCTTTTCCGTCTCTGCATAACAAACTCCGCCAAAGAGATTTGTTACGGCGGCGCAAAGCAAAGCAAGTATTGTAAATATCAGCAAAAAATATTTTATCCGTGTTTGTAAAGCGCGATTTGTCATAATATCTCTATCACCACGTTTATAAGGTTTTCTATTATCGGCATCGCCAATAGAAAGATAGCAATTTTACCTGCAAACGACAGTTTTTTTCCTATACTGTCACACCCTAAATCCACGCATACGCTCTGACTGTATTCTGTGAGATAACCTATTCCCACTATCTTGAGCAAACTTGAAAATATCTCGTTGTCAACGCCTGTTTTGTCAATTATGGCCTGAAACGACAAAATTACTTTAGTAAAAGACGAAAGTGCAATTATGAGTATGATTATGCCTGTTGCAAGCGTAGACAAAGCGGCATACTGCGACTGAGTATTCTTGAGAATCAACGTACATATTGCGCCTACAACGGCAATACCGATTATTTTGAATATATCCATAGTCGGCTAGTATAAATTGAGCAAAGACTTAAGCGTATCGAAAAGCCCGCTGAGCATATCCAGGACAAGTACCAATACTAGTACAAGTCCTGCTATCGTAACAAAGTTGGCTACTTCATCCTTGTCGCTTTTTTTGAGTATTACGTTGATAATCGCGGTAAGCAGTCCTATACCCGCTATTTTGAATATGATATCTATGCCGTTCATAATCACCTCGCACTATGCAAGTATTATCATTAGAGCTATGCCGATGAGCAAGCCTAGCTTTGAAAACGTCACACCCGTTGTTTTACTGTCTTTAAGAGCCTTTTCTAAGAGATGCTCACTCTCTTTGAGAGTGAGTTTTATTCTCGAGAGCTGACTATCGTAATCGAGCGTGCCGAGCGTGCGGAAAAATTCTCTGATAAAATTACGTTCGCCTTTCTTAAGGTATTTAGCATTGAATATTCCGTCCGTAGTTTCGTCATTTTTATTACCGTGTTTTATCTCCTCAGAATATTCTTCGAGACACTTTGCAAAGCCGCCTTTGTTGTTTTGCAAATACTTGTCCGCAACTGTTGCGATATTATCTTTTGCGTATGTAAGATTGTCTTCGAGAGCAATTGCGAATTCTCTAAAGTCTCTTAAATAATAATAACGCTTATCGTAATATTGCTTTACAGTAATACCCACGTAAGTACTTATAAAACACAACACTCCGCCAAAGACCAAATCAAGCATTTTCACCTCTTAAGTCCACTATTGCGCTTATATCCCCTATACCCTTTATAATCAACACATACCGCATAAAATTGAGCAACCTGTCATAAGTTTTGTCTTTTTTCAGCAACTGCGTACTTGTCGTGTGCAGACTGGCAAGCACTTTTACTCCGCACCTTACGCAATCGGCAATACAGTCCACTTCCTTTTCGCCGAAAATCTCGTCGCTTGCAATGATGTCAGGGCGCATACTTCTCACTTGCGAGGAATAAGCTGTAATTTTAGGAATACCCGTAACTATATCCGTACAGTTGCCGAGATTTATGCTGTATTCTCCCTGACTTGCTCCCGACAATTCTCCCCTTTCGTCAAGCACGAGCATATTATTTCCCTTGTCTGACAGTCTTTTTATCATATACCTGAGCAACGTAGTCTTTCCCATACCGGGACGAGATACGATAAGCGTATTGTCAAAGTTCTCGATAAGCGCGTCAATACGTCTGTCGCGAATCTCAACATAATGAGGAATACGTATGCATAAAGAATTAATATTCTTTATGGCAGTCAGCGTGTCCCCTTTAGTTACGCCTTCTCCGCTAAGTCCTATTCTTATGCCGCCCTCGTATGTCACGTATCCTTGAAGTATGCTGGAATTATAAGCGTACAAAGAGGATTTAGTTGCGCACGCAAGCACGTAGGCTATATCATCGGTGGATACTGTGATATCATCGGGCAAAATACGGTATATCCCCTCGCAGGCATAAGACAGAGGTTTATCTTTTCTCAGTCTGATTTCCGTAAGTTTGTCCTCACTGCATACTGCAGCGATTTCGTTATAAATCCTTATAGGCAACAGCTTGGACAAAGGCTTTTCCATACAATATATTTATTAGAGCTTTTCCGTACTATGCCGATTGCACAAATATACAATTAAAACTCTTTTTTTCGACAATAAAAAATACGCCGTTGAATACGGCGTAACAAAAAATATTTAACTAAATATCGTCTTTACGAATAAAATATAGGAAAATTTTAATAAAAAAACGCGCTATAAGCGCGTTAGATTACAAGATATGCGAATCTTTTCTTTCCTGATTGATTACCTTACCCTTTAGTCTGCACCACTCTTCGTCGCAGTTTTTGCACGAGAGCGAACAGTTGGTATATTCTATAAATCTCTCGGGGTGCTTATAGTACGTTACTTCCCATCTGATGAATACCACAAGCGAAAGCGCTGCCAGAGATATCGCGTAGAAGTTGGGAATATAAAACATAGGAGCCTGCATCATTATTGCGCCCCAGTCGTAAATACGACAAGTCTTGCAGCATTTATTGTGCATAAACCACTTCTGAAAAGGACAGAAAAAGATTATGCAGATAAAGTCGCTCAAATAGAAAAACATTTGTATTATGATTATTATTTGCCCGCCGTGTCCGCCGAAAATCATATGTTCGGAATAGGTGTCTATCATATACAAAACAAAAATAATCAGATTGAGCGCACCGTATACCGCGGCTGTCTTTATCGCGCCTTTCTGATAAAATTTCTTTGTAAGTCTGATAACTTCAGGATTATTTCTGGTACTGTCTACAAAACGGCTTGCAAACTTTTTAGTACTGCCTTTGGACACAAATTTAAAATTAATCAAATGAGATAACATATAGATAATCATAAAAGACCATACTATATGCAAAGGTGAAAATCCTTTCCAAAATCCGTCTGACGATATGCCGTCTTTAATTACATTGCTATCGATAATGCGACGTATTCCGAAAATCTCGTCTTTGGTGATAATCTCGTAAAGAGTAAAAGCTACGATGACAACGAAAACCGTTGCCCTCAATATTAATCTGAGAAAATAATAATCGAATTTCTTTTTTGCCACTTTGACATATCTTACCCCTAAGACGGCGGTTTCCCGCCGTCGTTTAAAGGTATTATACTCTGGACATATACGAGCCGGTACGCGTATCGACTCTTATGGTATCGCCTTCGTTTACAAACAAAGGTACTTGCAAAGTGTAACCGGTTTCGAGAGTTGCGGGTTTGGTTGCGCCCTGAGCGGTATTGCCCTTTGCGCCGGGCTCGCAGTGCGTAATGAGAAGCTCAACAAAGTTGGGTGCTTCTACTTCGAAAGGATTGCCGTTGTAGAAAGATACGGTTACTTCGCCGTTTTCCATAACGTACATCAATGCGTCCTCAGCATACTCTTTATTGATAGGCAACATATCGAAAGTGTTGGGGTCCATAAAGTAGTACAAATCACCGTCATTGTAAGAATATACCATTGTTTTGTGCTCAATGTGAGCGGTTTGGAATTTAGCAGTAGGGTTGAAAGTCATTTCCACGGTACCGCCGTTGATAACGTCTCTCAATTTGGTACGTACGAATGCCGCGCCCTTTCCGGGTTTTACGTGCAAGAAGTCAACTACGGTAACAACCTTGCCGTCCATTTCAAACGTAACGCCCTTTCTGAAATCTCCTGCCAATACAAAATCAGCCATAAAATACCTCCGGTTTGTTTTAAAGAATAATTAGTTGTTTATTAGCATTAGTCAATGATTTGACTGAATTCTCCTCAATTAGTGCCATATCCTCGATACGCACGCCGAACTTTGAATCCAGATACAATCCCGGTTCAACGCTTACGACCATACCCTTTTTCAAAACTCTGTTTTCTCTGGGGGTCATTCCGGTACCCTCGTGAATATCAATTCCAATCCCGTGCCCCAAAGAATGTGTAAAGTATTTGTCGAGTTTGAGTGACGCAAAGTAATCTCTGGCAATCGCGTCCCCCTCTCTTCCCGTCATACCCGCTTTTATGTTGTCGAGCGCCTTCAGTTGAGCGTTGAGGACTGCCTGATATATCTCTGTCTGCTCCGACGAAGGATTGCCGAAGCAAACCGTACGCGTCATATCCGAGCAATATCCGCAATACTTTGCGCCTATATCCATTGTTATGAAGTCGCCCGCAGCCAATTTTTTATCACTTCTGTGTGCGTGAGGGCTGGCGGTATGCTCTCCGAAAGCCACTATGCTGTCGAATGCTAGCGCGCAACCGTTTTTAAGCATAACGTATTCGATATATGCGGCAAGTTCGTATTCGCTTATTCCTTCTTTGACGAAGTATAAAGCCTCGTTGAAAGCAAGTTCCGTAACTTTTTGAGCGCAAATTATTTTGTCTATCTCGTCTTGCGATTTGATATCTCTCAACTCGCTAATCTGCTCACTGATGTCCGTCAAATGTTTTTCATCGCAGATTTGTTTAAGATACAGATATTCGGTATAACTTATTCCCTTTTCAAAACCGATATATGAGCCTTCTATCAGGTCCTTATTGTCTTCTAATGAGCCCGAGATAACTTCAAATCTGTCTCCGATTGAAGCTTTTGCCTCGAGATAGTATCTCATATCGGTCAGAAAATACGATTTTGACTTTGTGAGGATAATCTGACAGTTAGTCGAAGAATATCCCGATAAATACAAGGTGTCCGAAGGCAAAAGCACTATAACTGTGTCCGTTTTGCACAAGTCGTACAGTTTTCTGCATATATCCATAGTGTTATTCTACCATAATTTTAAGTATATGTAAAGTCAAAATTCAGCTAACCAAAGCCGTTTGGCTCTTTTTTATTATAATATTAACCTATTTTATGCTATCGTAGTACTTTTTCATCATAAGCGCGTCGCGCGTCTGAGTACCTGCCGATTCGCATACGATATAAGGATTGAGTTTGTATTCGGCAAAGACTTCCATCAAAGGCTCGAAGTCGGGTCCGTATATATCGTCGTCAAAAGTAAGATGTCTGAGTTCTCCGTTGGCGGTATATTGTATTTTGGAAAAATGAACGTGCATTCTGTCCGTTTTACTCTCTCCTACGCCTTCGATAAGTCTGTCAATCGTGCGTTTGTAATCGTCCTTAGTATGGTAAATACCCAAATCTCTGCTGTTAAGATGACCGAAGTCTATACAAGGCACTATATCTTCTCCGCCCAAATTGCACATCTGAATAATCTCTTCAAGGTCACCGAGTTGCGCTTTTTTCCCCATAGTTTCGGGACACAACAACAAATCCGAATATCCGTATTCTTCTTTGAGCTTTATCACCGTTTCGAAGCGTTTGAGCATAAGCGTAACGGCTTCGCCTCTGGGCATTTTAAGAGGGCTTCCGGGATGAAATACGCATCTCTTACCGCCGAAAGCCTTAAGAGCCGCTAAAGAATCGAATATATAGCGGTGATTGTTTTGCGCTTTTTCTTCCTCTTGCGTAGCAAGATTTATAAAATAAGGCGCGTGTACGCTGAGTTCGATACCGCACAAGGCAAACTCTTTTCCGATTTCTTCTGCCGTTTCAGTCTTGATTTGCACTCCTCTGCCGAAAGAATATTCGAAGCAGTCAAGTCCTAATCCCTTTAGCCAGGCTGCAGCTTGCGCGGTATGCTTGTATCCTTGTTCGGCAAACTGCATACACAATCCGCTAGGTCCGAATTTTATCATAAATCACTCCTTGCTCTCAAGCGCGAATTTTACGTCCTTTGCTATCTGAGCGGCAAGTTCTTCTTTAGAAGAAAACTTTATTATATCTCTTATGTATTCAATAAATTTTACTACGATTTTTTTGCCGTAAAGCATATTGTCGTAATAAAGAATATGACTTTCTATATTAAAATTGTAGTCATCGAACGTTGGATGATTGCCTACGTTTGTTACGGCTTTATACCACACGCCGTCGACAAACACTCTCGTATAATATACGCCTTCTTTTATGCGTATTTTTTCGTCGGGATATATAAGGTTTGCCGTAGCAAAACCTATATTTTTTCCTTCTTTTCTGCCTTTTTCTACCTTTCCGATTACAAAATAGTGACCGCCTAGATATACGTTGGCTTTTTTGAGATTGCCTTCTGAAAGCAGCTTCCTTACGCTAGTAGACGATATTTTGATACCGTTGTCGGTAGCAAACTCAACCAAAGACAGCTCTATCCCCTCTTTGTCGCACCATTTTTTGAGAAAATCCACTCCTCCTGCACCGTTTTTACCGAAAGTATAGTCGTTTCCCGCGACAAGGGCTTTTACTTTCTTGTTTTTGACAAAACCGTTTAAAAATTTCTCGGGTCCAAGCTGTGAAAACTCTTTGTCAAAACGCGCTTTAATGCAGTAATCGACCTGAAGCTCGTTAAGTTTGAATAATCTTTCTTCAAAATCGAGTACTTGCTTTACGTCCTTATTCAGCACTACGAAAGGACTGTTTTCAAAGGTAAAAATCGCGCTTTTGCACGCGTATTTGTTGGCAAGTCTTTTACACTCGCCTATAAGTTTGATATGTCCTATGTGCAAACAATCGAAAAAGCCCAGCCCTATTACAAGGTTATCCTCGCAGTCTGTGCCGTATTCTATTGTTTTAATTCCTTTCCATCTGCTCATCAGTCTTCCAAATAACATACCGATTTTGCGGTATTTTCTTGTACTTTAAGTATAAAACAGAGTTTATCCTGCAATTTTGCACCGTATAGTCCGTCGGCAAGTTTAACTTCGACGGTTTGACCGTTGCGTATTTTTTTATATTGATTGCCGTCCATATCGACTAAAGGCATAATTTTTGCCAAAAGTTGCTCGCAAGGTCTTACAAATTGTGACGGAGAATCAATAAAATCCTGCATATTTATTGCTTCGTCGATATTGTATCCTCCGCATTCCGTACGTACTAGCGAAGCCATATAGCCGAGAGTGTCTGCCTTATATGCAATATCTCTGCAAAGGCTTCTGATGTATGTGCCTCCACCGCATTCGACGAGTAATTCAATTCTCTCGCATTTATTGTCAATCAGCGTCTTATCAAGCACTTTTATATCTTTGATATAAATCTCTTTGGCTTTAATATCAAAATCTTTGCCCACTCTTGCCAAATCGTACGCCTTTCTGCCGTTGATTTTGACCGCGCTGTATTTGGGCGGAATCTGACTTGTAGTACCGATAAATTGAGGTATTACCTTAGTAAGCTTTCCGTATTCAGGCAAAGTCGACGTAAAAGTTACCACACCTTCGGCGTCGAGAGTATCCCTCTCTTCTCCGAAAACGAAAACAGCGCGATAAGTCTTTGTTTTTTCCAGCAAATAGTCGAAAAGACGCGTTGCATTTCCGAAAGCGACTATCAGCACTCCGCTTGCCATAGGGTCAAGCGTGCCCATATGTCCGCATTTGATTTTTTCTCCTATCGTCTTGGATAAAGCGTTTCTGCACTTTATTACTACGTTGCTGGACGATATGTCCGAAGGCTTGTTGATAACTGCAAATCCGTTCATATTCCCATTTCGTCTCGGCAAGCTTTGAGCAGTCTGTCTTTTACGTCCTCGAAAAAGCCCGATATCCTGCAGCCTGCGGCATTTTTATGTCCGCCTCCGCCGAATACCATTGTTATTCTCGACGCGTCGACGTTATCGCTCGTGCGTATACTTACCTTAAAACTGTTATTTGCGGCAAGCTCCGTAATTGCTACTGCCACTTCCACGCCTTTTATATCTCTTATAAAATTGATTGCGCCTTCGGTATTGTCGGGAGAAGTGCCTGTCGATTTAAAATCTTCTTGCGTAAACACTATCATACCTATTTTATTGTCGCAGAAGAATTTTGCGTTTGACCACACTTTCGCTCTTAATCTGAAAGTATTGAAAGGTACGCTTTTAAGAAAGTGTTCGCAAATAGCTGACGCATTGAAGTTATACTTGACAAGCTCGGAAGCAATCGCGTGAGTCTGAGACGATACGCTCGAAAAAGTAAATCCGCCGCTGTCCGTAACAAGTCCGCTGTACAGTAGCTCGGCAACCGTATCGTCAAAACAAAGCTTTTCCCCGTCGAGTGCTTTAATAACCTTGTACATTACTTCGCAAGTCGCGCTGACTCCTGCTTCGATAATATTGATATTTCCGTAGCCCGTGTTGGTTTTGTGATGGTCGATATCTACTTTTATCCTTGCTTTTCTGTACATATCGAGGTATTTTCCCATACGCTCGGCGTCAGCGCAATCGCACGCAATAGCGAGGTCGCATTTTTCAACCTCGCTCGCATTGTAATTTTCATATCCCTTGAGTACGGTAAGAGAATCTTTTATATCGCTGTCGCAATATATATAAACAGTCTTTCCGAAAAGTTTCAATGCCCTGTAGAGCGCGAGCGCGCTTCCGCACGTATCTCCGTCGGGATTCTGATGACTGATTATTGATATAATTTCTGCTTTTTTTACTGCGTCTATAAAATCTCTGTACATTTTTACCGTCTAGTATTTTAACCGTTTTGTTTTGAATTCACTTCGTCGATAAGCTTGGAGATTTTCATACCGTAATTGATGCTGTTGTCATAGAAAAATCTAAGTGCAGGCATCGCTCTGAGCTTAATCTTCGTCTTGAGACAGGATTTTATATACCCCTCCGCACTGTTAAGACCGTCAAGTACTTCCTGTTGTTTGTTTTCTTCTACTCCGAGTACGCTTACATAGACCTGAGCCAAAGTCAAATCTCTGTCTACGCTGCAATCGGTTACGCATATCATTTTACCCGCAACTCTGGGGTCGCTGATGCCGTCTCTCAATACTATAGAAAGCTGTTTTTTGAGCTCGGCGTTGATTCTGTCTATTCTATTCATTCTCTACTCGCTCCAATATATAGCTCTCGACGATATCTCCGACCTTAATGTCGTTGAATTTTTCAAGACCTATACCGCACTCGTATCCTGCTGCAACTTCCTTAGCATCGTCTTTCTCTCTCTTCAGTGAGCAAAGCGTGCCTTCGTATACTATATCCTTGCCTCTCATAAGTCTTACTTTGGAGTTTCTGGCTACCTTACCGTCGGTTACATAGCTACCTGCAATTGTTCCGACATTGGATATCTTGAAGGTTGCGCGTACTTCGGCGTGTCCGATAACAACTTCTTTATACGTAGGCTCGAGCATACCTTTGAGTGCTCTGGTAATATCTTCGATAGCGTCGTAAATAATCGAATATTGTTTGATTTCAATGCCGCTTCTTTCTGCAAGCGTAGCCGCCTTGGGTTCAGGCTTGACGTTGAACGCGATAATAACCGCGTTTGCAGTGTCTGCAAGCATAACGTCCGATTCGTTGATTGCACCGACCGCTCCGTGAATAATATTGATTTTGACGTTGTCGTCTTTCATCTCGTCATTGAGTTTGAGCAAGGACTGTTTTACTGCCTCGACAGAGCCTTGTACGTCTGCTTTGACGATAAGCGTCAATACCTTCGTATCCTTTGAGTCTACGTTTCTGAACATATCGTCGAGACTTCTTGCGTTGCTTCTAGCCTGCATCTCCGACCTTTCCTTGTCGGCTCTTTCCTGAGCTACTTTCTTTGCAAGTTTCTCGTCCTTAACCGCTACCATTATATCACCCGCATTGGGCACTTCGGAAAATCCCTGTACCTGTACGGCATACGAGGGGAAAGCTTCCTTTACTCTCTTTCCCGAGTAATCGGTCATATCTCTTATCTTACCGATAGCAGTACCTGCTACTACGTAGTCCGATACTTTGAGAGTACCGTTTTGTACGAGTACGGTTGCGACAGGACCTTTACCCTTGTCAAGACGCGCTTCGATAATAGAACCGGTTGCGGGACACTTTTTGTTAGCCTTGAGGTCAAGCACTTCGGCAACCAGCAGTACGTTTTCGAGAAGTTCCTGAACACCTTGACCGGTCTTTGCGCTGACAGGACATACCATTACGTCACCGCCCCAGTCTTCAGGAAGCAAATCGTAGTTGGTCATCTGCTGTTTGAGTTTGTCGAGATTGCCGTCAGTCTTATCAATCTTATTGGCAGCAACGATAATCGCAACTCCTGCTTCTTTTGCGTGATTTATTGCTTCTACGGTCTGAGGCATTATGCCGTCATCGGCTGCAATAACGATTATTGCAATATCCGTAACGTTTGCGCCTCTGCGTCTCATAGCGGTAAACGCTTCGTGTCCGGGAGTATCGAGGAATGTAATTTTCTCACCGTTGAGGTCAATCGTATAAGCACCGATATGCTGAGTTATACCGCCCGCTTCGCTCTTGACGACGTTTGTCTTTCTGATATAGTCGAGCAAGGAAGTCTTACCGTGGTCAACGTGACCCATAATCGTAACGATAGGAGGTCTCTTTACGAGTTTTGTAGCGTCCTTGGTATCTGCGATAATATCCTTGAGCTTGTCTTCTGCGGTTTTGTCTACTTTGAGTTCGAGCGTGATATCGTAATCGACTGCTACAAGTTCGGCTTCTTCAAAACTTATACTGTCGTTTATGGTCGCAAACTTGCCCATATCGAAAAGTTTCTTGACGATTTCGGTAGCCGATTTACCTATTTTTTCACTGAACGCTTTAATAGATATGTTTTCACTGTTGATTACGGCGTGGTCGATTTTGACGTACTGAGGAGCAGTGCTTTCCTTCTTTGCCTTCTTGACCTTGACGTATCTTGCCATATCGTCATCGCTCTCGAGCGTAGTGTCGTAAGAATAACCTTTCTTGAACAAATCTCTCTTGCTCAAAGACTTTTTGTTTTCGTCTTTGGAGAAAGCCTTTCCCGCGTCTTTTTTCTTTTTGTCGGTCTTGAAGTTGTTAGCGGCGGGAGGAGGTGCAACTGCCTCCGTCTTGCCCTTGTTCATACCGAAAGGTTTCTGGGGGGTATTTCTGTTGGGAGCACCTTGTCTGTTTCTATCAAAGCCCTGCTGAGGACGAGCTCCGTCTTGTCTTTGCTGAGGACGTCTTATCATCTCGGGATTAATATATGTCGTGGTGGTAGTGCTCTCCTTAGGCTGAGATACAGGTTGTTCGGGAGCCTTAGGCGCTTCTTCAACCTTCTTTACCGCCTCGTTTGTCTCCGTATTAGCGGGAGCCTGCTCAGCGGGAGCAACCTCTTGAACTGCCTGAGGCACTTCTTCCTGTTCCTCTTCTTCGGGCAAGTCGAGAGCCGCTTGTATTTTCTCTTGCTTAAGCGCGGCAATCTTACCCAATATCTCTTTGATACGGGATTTTTCTTGCGCTAAAGAAGCGAGAAAAGGTCTGGACACATCCTTGACGAAGCTTTCTATCTCCTTAAGATTTTTAAACTGTTCATTCTTGTTTTCGTTGTTGCTCACAAAAACACCTCCGATTGTTATGTTATTCGCAATAACTGAGTATTGCGTTTGCCAGCGAGTAGTCCGTAATCGCCAAAACTCTTACGTTTTCTCTTTTGAGCAATGCGTTGAGATAATTCTCGGGAACCTCGAGCACACACAGATTTCTTTCGGCTACGAGTTTATCCAGCACTTTTTTACTGTTTTGTCCCAAAGTACAGTCATACAAAACTATTTTTGCAGGTTTTCTGCTTTTAACGAGGCTGTCGACCCCCCATAGGACCTTGCCCGACCTTACTGCAAAATGTACGTAACAGTCAATTTTGCTTATCGGCGTATTGTCTTTTAATCGCATCGTAAACCTCCGAGCTTATCTCTTGCTCGAATACGCGTCCCAAAATCTTGTTTTTGACGCATTTTTCTATACATTCGGGCTTGTCGCATATATATGCGCCTCTGCCCGCTTTTTTGCCCGTAAAGTCCAAGGATATATTACCGTCCTTGTCTTTTACTATTCTGAGCATCTGTTTTTTTTCGTAAGCACCGCGACAAGCGATGCACATTCTTACAGGCGGTTTTTTCATAGAAAATTATTCCTGAATAATATCTTCCATACCTTCTTGTCCCGCAATGGACGAATAGGGTTTTACATCGATTTTCCATTCGGTAAGCTTAGCGGCAAGTCTTACGTTTTGACCGGCTTTACCGATAGCGAGAGAGAGTTTATCGTCTTCGACGATAGCTTTCGCGCTCTTTTCCTCGGGTTTGAGCATAACCGCGATAACCTTAGCGGGAGAAAGTGCTCTGGAGATATACTCGCCCATATCGCTGCTGTAACCTATTATGTCGATTTTCTCGCCGTTGAGTTCCTGTACCACGCTGTTGATACGCATACCCTTTTGACCTATGCAGCTACCAACTGCGTCGATAGAGCTGTCTTCAGCATAAACTGCCATCTTTGTACGGTAACCGGGTTCTCTAACGATTTTCTTTATATTGACGAGATTTGCTTTGATTTCGGGTACTTCCATTTCAAAGAGTTTCTTTACGAAACCTATGCTTGCTCTGGAAACCATTACCTGAGTATTTCCCTTGAACGTAGTGCGAACGTTTTTAACGTATACGTTGATTACGTCGTTGACGTTGTACTTTTCTCCCTTAATCTGTTCGGAAGGAAGCATAACGCCTTCGAGCTGAGTGCCTGCCATCTCGAGGTATACGGTGTCGTTTTCTACACGTCTGACGATACCTTTTACGATTTCGCCTTCTTTATTGTTCATCTCGTCTTTGATGAGTTCCTTGACGATTTCGTTGTTTCTTTGCGTAATGACTTGTTTTGCATTTTGTGCGGAAATACGGCTGAGGGTCTTGGGGCTGAGTTCCTCTTTTACCAAATCTCCTACCTTATAGCTGGATTTGATTGCCTTAGCGTCTTCGAGAGAGATTTCCTTTTCGCTGTCGACAACCTCTTCGACTACGGTCTTGTAAGCGTATATCTTTATCTCCGAACGTTGAGGGTTGAGCACAACCATAACAGGTCTGTTTTCACCCGTCTCCTTTTTGTAAGCGGCAGCAAGTCCCGCTTCGAGAGACTCGATATACTGAGCCTTTTCGATTTTCTTTTCGTTTTCCAGCGCTTCGAGTGCAGCAAAGAAATCTTTGTTTAACATTTTGTCCTCCTAAAAGACTATGGCTTCTCTTATCAGAGCCACGTCCTTGATATTAAGTTTTATATTTTTAGTTTTGTATTCGAGTTGTATATCCCCGCTTTCTTTGTCGTATCCGACAAGCTTTGCGGTAAATTTTTTATTTTTTCCGATTTCGGGACTGGGCTTATAAAGCGAAACTTCCACATCTAGTCCCATTTTTCGGTTAAAATCCTTTTCTGTTTTTAGCGGTCTGTCTATACCGGGCGAAGAAACATTGAGATTGTAAGGCTTGCCTTCCGTAGGGTCGAGTTCGTCCAAAGGCTCGTCGATAGCATTGTGTACAAGTTCGCAATCGTCGAGACTTACGCCACCCGTCTTGTCTATATAGACAATCAAAGTATCCTGTCCGTAGAGTTTTTTATACTCTACGTCGACGAGTTCCATACCCTTTTGTTCAATAATAGGCTCGACTAATTCTTTTACGGAATCGGTTATCTTTGACATAAAACCTCTCTTATAGTTTGAGAGCGACTGCTCTTTGCAGTCGCTCTAGTATCAACTATTGCACTATTAATATAACATATTTATCGGTCATATGCAACCTTTTTATACAATAAATATTTAATTATATTTATACGCGTCGGATTTTAAGACATATTTTCTTCAAAATCGTCAAAAAACCGACAAAATCACGCTTATTCGTCTTTTCGATAGAATTCGTCCATCAGCTTGACGAATACCTTTGCGGTAGCCTCGGCGTCCTCGTATGCCCTGTGCGCGTTTTTATTGACAATATTGTAATAACTGCACAAAGAAGCAAGACTGTGCGACCTCTGTTTTTTAAGAATTTTCCGCGCTTCGGTAAGAGAGTCAACAAGCTCGTTTTCAAAAGGTATACCGTATTTATTGCAATACCTCTCCAAAAACCTGAAGTCAAAACCGCTTCCGTTGTGAGCAATGAGGATATATCCTTTGCAATATTGCATAAAAAAGGGGAAAACGTCTTCGATATAAGGAGCGTTTTTTACATCCTCGTCATAAATATGATTTACCTTTGACGCCTCGTCAGGAATATGCCTGTCGGGGTCTACCAGAGTATTATAATACTCTGTAATTTTACCTTCTACCAGTTTTACCGCGCCTATTTCGATTATTTCGTCGCTAGCGATATTCGTACCCGTAGTCTCTAAATCGAAGACTATGAATTTGTTGTTCATTATGTAATCGCAATGTCCGAGAATATCGAAAAGATTGTCTTTTATCTCCTCTTTATATGTTTGAGGCTTTTGGAAAACTTTGATTTTGTTGGCTTTTTTGATATTTTCTCTCCTCTCGTCCAGTCCCTCGTAGTTGATACGGCACTTGGCAAGTTTTACCACAAGCAACTCATTCTTACCCGAATAATCGCTCATTCTGTAATTGCCGAAAATAACCACGTCGTCTCCGTCGCTCAATCCGTCAAGACAAGTCACGAAAGCTTTGTTATCCTCGTACTTCTTGGGCTTTCTCGTACGTGCAAAATAAATACAGTCCATACTCCCCGTCGTATCGTCGATAACAAACTTATACAGCACTTTTTTAACTTTATTGTCGGGAGAATTTTTATCGGTGATATTGATTGTTTTGAGTTCTTTGACGGTACCGCAAACGCATATTCCGTCCATCTCTTTTTTGTACTTTTCTATGTATCTGGGACGTTTTGTAATATCTTTTCCTACGTAATAATGATATTCGCCGATTATATCTATCTCACCCATATCGACGTATCTTACGTGGTCCCTGTCTGCCAGCAATTTTTCAGAATCAACTTCTCTCGATACGTTGAGTTTGACGACTACTTTATCAGTACAGTTTTGCGAGTATAAGAATTTCGCAAGATTATCCTTTAGTCCGCTTCTTTCGCAATAATCTATTACCGCACTGGTCATAAACAGATTGACGGTTATTTTTTTATCCTCTATTTCCACCTCGGTCATACCTGCATCGTACTGTCCCGCAAGCGTCTTGTGTCTGGAGGACATAAATGTCAGCACTTGTTTGAGAATGGCTTCTTTATTGAGCCTGTTTTTAATAAAAACTATTTTTATGTCGAATTGTTCGGGGACCTGCTCTCTGCAGAATTCTTCTATTATTCTCTTATCGTCGTCCGTAAACTTGTCTTCTGTAATTTCAGGAGGCAACAGACAGACAACGGACAGCGAATTGGTACCGATGTCCAAATTGAGATTGCTTATTCTGAGATAAGAATACTTGTTGTTTGTAGCTTCGTTGAGCTTGTCCAAAAATTGCATTTTATTTGATATGTGACGATTATTTTTTTATTTGATATTCCAAGATATATTTTTTCAGAGTGGGAAGAATGTCTTCGTTGGATACGTTGCAGACATATTTTCCGTCCACAAAAATAGCCGATTTGTCCTTACCTCCCGCTACTCCGAGATTTGCTCCCTGAGATTCTCCGATACCGTTTACTACACAACCCATAACGGCAACCTTAAGCGGTTTTTCTATACCTTCGCAGAGTTTCTCTACCTGTTCTGCAAGTTCTTTTACGCTGATATTGGTGCGTGCGCACGTAGGACAAGATATAATCTCGCAATAAGGTTTATCGTATTTACCGCAAGCTTTCAGTATGTCTTTTGCCGCTTCGACTTCTTTTACGGGGTCGTCGCTCAAAGAAACTCTTACAGTATCTCCTATTCCGTCCAAAAGCAACGTACCTATTCCTACTGCGGACTTAACAAGTCCCGTATGGTATATACCCGCCTCTGTTACACCTAGATGCAAAGGATAATCGCACGCCTTGTCTATAAGGCGGTATGCGTCGACCATAGTCTTAACGTCAGACGATTTTGCAGATATTACTATATCGTAAAAATTGCATTTTTCCAGTACGGATACGTATTCGAGCGCACTGTTGCACATAGCTTGAGCTAGCGGCATACCTTTGTATTTCGCGTCCAGCGAACCGCCGTTTACGCCTATACGCAAGGCAATTTTCCTCTCTTTGAGATAATCCGCCAGATATTTTGCTTTGTCTACACCGCCTATATTTCCGGGATTTATCCTTATTTTGTGTACCCCTGCGTCCGCCGACATAAGCGCGAGTTTGTGCGAAAAATGAATGTCGGCTATCATAGGAATATGAATATTTTTTATTATTTCTTTGAGTGCGATTGCACTCTCCTCGTCGGGAACAGAGCTCCTGACAAGTTCGCAGCCCGCTTTTTCGAGTTTTAAAATCTGCTCTATAGTCGCGTCGATATCGCTTGTCTTGGTATTTGTCATAGACTGCACGGTTATTTTGCCGTTGCCTATAGACACCCCGCCCACTTCAACTATTCTTTTATTTGACATATTCACCTCACAATTACGCGCCTTTGTCGATATAAAGACTGCGAAACTACGGTTTATCTCCTTTGAATTCCGCCGATAAAATACTGAGCGGCACTATCGTATTTATACTAACCGAAGAAATGTACCAAATCCAGTATGATAGCCAATGCAAACAATACTATAATGCCGACAAAATGTATCATTCCCTCGACTTTTCGGTTGAGCGGTTTTCTTCTGATGCCTTCGATAATAGCAAATACTATTCTCGAACCGTCAAGTGCGGGAAGAGGCAAAATATTCATTATGCCGATTGATATCGACAACAGACAGAAACCGTATATAATCGCCGGTATACCCGCCTGAACGAGTTGAGCAAGCGAATATATCGCGGTAGCCGTTCCGCCGAGCGAATCGCTGACTGCGGCTTGCCCCGTAAACACCTGTCCCAAAGTCGTGAATGTAACCCTGAGAATATCGTAGCCGAAAGTAAAGCCGTGTCCCAAAGCTCTGCCGAAAGGCAGTTTTTCTACGCTGAACGTAGCCAAAGACATACCTATACCCTTACTCTGGCTTACAGCGGGTACCTTTACGGGATTTCCTTCCTCATCCGTTTCCTCACCTTCTACGCACGTAAGGTAGTAATTCTTTTCAAGTTTAACGTTTACCGCCTCGCCGTCGCGCAAAACTACTAGGTCGAGCGTATCTCCGCCCTCTGCCACAAGCTTATTGAGTCTGTTGAATTCCAGCAAACTGTAACAATACTTGCCGTTGACAGAATAGATTACGTCGCCTTGCTGAAGCTGTTGAGAGCCCTCGATAACCTCGTAAGTGCCGTCTTTATTGTATTCAACGTGTTGATACACGTCGCCTACTACTGGGAAATACTCTCCGTATCCCGCAAAGAAAATAGTAATAACGATAAGTGCGGAAATAAAGTTGAACCCCGCTCCCGCAAACAATACTATTATTCTCTGCCATACGGGACGCTTGTTGAAGTAGTATTTATACTTTTCTTTGTCTTCCTCTTCGGACAATTCGCTTTCATCAGGAACCTCTTCATCTTCTCCCGCAAAAGCGCAATAACCTCCCAAAGGTACGCACCTTATTGAAAAAACTTCTCCTGTTTTTGAATTCGTTTTACTGAAAATCTTAGGACCGAAGCCTATTGAAAACTCGTTTATTTTAAATTTAAAAATCTTGCCGAACGTATAATGCCCCAACTCGTGCAACATTATCATCAGCATAAGGCATAGCAAAGCTACTATAAAATAGCCTATCCATTTAAAAACTTCTACTGCGCTTACTGCCAAACAAAATATCATTTTCACCTCGACAGGATAAGGTCTTCGACATACTTTCTCACGTCAGAATCCGTATCGTAAATCATCTGTTCGCTCTCTGCTCTTTCTCCGTGATAAAACTCAGCGAGAGCTTTCTCTATAAAATATGGTATGTCGTAAAAGCCGATTTTATTATCCAAATAAGCTTTTACGAGCACTTCGTTTGCGCCGTTCATTATTACGGGGGCAAGTCCTCTTTCTTTTGCGCAATATTTTGCAATTCTCAGACAAGGAAACCTGTCTTCGTCCGCGTCCTCGAAAGTAAACGACTTTCCTACGAAATCGTATTTTTTGAATGCGTAATCACCTCTTTCGGGATAAAGCATTGCAATTTGAATAGGAAGACGCATATCGGGATAACTGAGCTGAGCAATGACGCTTCCGTCTGCGTACTCTACCATACTGTGGACTACGCTCTGACGGTGAACGAGTACTTTTATATCCTCGCTATCGACGCCGAAAAGATGCATAGCTTCTATTATTTCAAGCCCTTTATTCATCAAAGTCGCGCTGTCTATCGTAACTTTTGCGCCCATATCCCAGTTGGGGTGTTTGAGTGCATCTGCCGCTTTAGCCGACTTAAGTTCCTCTTTTGACTTATCTCTGAACGCGCCGCCGCTTGCCGTAAGAAGCAACCGTGATACGTTCTTTGCCGTAAGCGATTGCCATATCGCGCTGTGTTCGCTGTCTACGGGCAATATATCAACACCCTCTTGCTTTGCAAGAGGCATAACGATGTCTCCGCCCGCAACTAACGTTTCTTTGTTTGCCAAAGCTATGGTAGTATGAGCCTTTATAGCTCTCAACGTAGGCTTAAGACCGCTTATTCCGACCAATGCATTAAGAAGCAAGTCGTATTTTTTATCGGCAAGTTCGCATATACCTTCACAGCCTCTGAGCACCGTCAAATCGGGAAAGTTTTTTTCCAAATCGTCCGCGAGTTCAGCGTCGCAAACCGCTGCATACTCAG
This sequence comes from uncultured Christensenella sp., assembly GCA_949290515.1. GTDB lineage: Bacteria > Bacillota > Clostridia > Christensenellales > UBA3700 > RACS-045. Next base: position 47,273 of record CASERZ010000007.1, on the reverse strand, counting down.
GCATATATTTTCGGATTTGCTCTTTTATCAGTACGTTTGAATTGCACGAAAGTGCCTTGACTTTGAATTTGTCGGGATATTTGTCCACGACCTCCAAAGCCTGAGTACCTATCGACCCCGTACTGCCTAAAATACAAATCTCTTTCATTTCTAATCCTTTTTATTTATGCGTTTACAGCACTTACTACGTTGATTACGAGATAGACCAGAGGAAGCACGAAAAGTATGCTGTCAAGTCTGTCCATCATTCCGCCGTGACCGGGGAAAATTTTGCCGAAGTCTTTAATTCCCGCTTTTCTCTTAATCCAGCTTGCGCCCAAATCGCCTACTTCGCTGAGCACGCCGCCGACAAGACCTATCGCAAGATATACGAATGCCGAAGACAACAGACTGTCGGTCAGATGCATTATACCGACATTGTTGAAGTTGACGAAAAGTCCCGTAACGTCAAAGAGTACGTATACGAGCATTGCGCCGATAATACCGCCCAAAAGACCGCCGATTGCTCCGCTTATCGTCTTTTTGGGGCTAATCTCCGGACAGAGTTTTTTACCTTTAAAGGTAATGCCTGTAAAATATGCCATAGTATCGGACATAACAGGTATAAGCAACGTAAGGAATATACCGAGCAATCCGTAGTTGCTGTGGTTGACAACGAAGAATATTGCAAACATTGCCAAAGGATAGATAAGTATAAATATCGTAGATAGCAAGTCTTTGAGTTCGTATTTATGTACAAAAGTAAACTCTATAATGCAAATCATTACGCTGAAAGCGAGAGTTGCGACAATACCGACCTCTCCTTTACCGAGAAACCTTTCGAAAATCAGCGTAAGCGGATATATCAGTATACAACCCGTTATCAATCCCGATTTCATAGGATTGTATTCTGCCTTTTTGAAGGCTCCCGCCATTTCGTAAACTCCGAGACAGCAAATAAGTATTCCGACTACGTCGGCAAACTCTACGAATATCTGTCTGAGGCCGAGAATCGTGCCGAATACGAGCACGAGCAAAACCGAAGCCGTCAGTATTCTTTTTAACATTATTTAATCCCTCCAAAACGCCTGTCGCGAGAGGAATACTCTTTGAGTATTTCTTCTATAGTATTCTCGTCAAAATCAGGCCAAAACTTATCCGTAAAAATAAACTCGCTGTATGCGCACTGCCACAGCATAAAATTACTAAGGCGTTTTTCTCCGCTTGAGCGCACAACAAGGTCCAATGCGGGAAAACCTGCAGTATAAAGACAGTCTTCAAACATCTGCTCGTCAACCTGTCTTATTCCCGATTGCAAAATAAGATTAACCGCTCTGACAATTTCCTGTCTTGCGCCGTAATTCAGAGCAATATTAACTATCATCCCGGTATTGTTTTTGCTTGCGTCAACGACTTTTTTTATAGCGTTGTTGGTGCTTTTAGGCAACTGAGTCAGGTCTCCGCTAAATGTTACTCTGTAACCCATTTCTGCATATTTTTTGAGCTCTTTTTTCGCAAATTGCGAGATAAGAGAAAACAAAAACTTAATCTCCGCCTGAGGTCTTGACCAATTTTCGCACGAAAAGGCATATACGGAAACTACCTGTACTCCTTTTTGCGCGCAAGCGGCAAGCACTCTTTTGAGTGCTTCTGCGCCTTCACGGTGTCCTTCGCTGCGTGCCAATCCTCTTGCCGCAGCCCATCTGCCGTTGCCGTCCATAATAAAAGCTATATGACGTGGTATTTTCAATTCTGTAGCCATAAACCGCCCTTAGACAAACAAGTCGGCTTTTTGCCGCCGACTTGCGTATTTAATCAAACCGAAAGAACTTCCTGTTCCTTTTCCTTGGTCATTTTGTCGACAATATCAACTTGTTCAGCGAGTTTTTTATCAACGTCTTTTTCGTATACGCCGACTTCGTCTTCACTAATGAGATTGTCCTTTTTGAATTTTTTGATACTGTCGTTGATATCTCTTCTGGCATTTCTCAAAGCGACTTTGGTATTTTCGGCAAGTGCCTTGATACTCTTGCAAAGCTCTTTTCTTCTCTCTTCAGTCAACTCGGGGAATACAAGTCTGATGACCTTGCCGTCGTTGTTGGGAGTAATGCCGATATTAGCCGCAATAATAGCCTTTTCGACCTCTTTGAGTATAGACGTATCCCATACAGTTATCATAAGCATTCTTGCTTCGGGCGTCTGTACGTTGCCTATCTGCTTGAGAGGCGTAGGGGTGCCGTAATAGTCTACGGTAATCTTGTCGAGCAAATGAGGGTTTGCTCTGCCTGCTTTCATATTGTTGAACTCATACTGAAGACTTGCGACGCTCTTGCTCATTTTAGTTTCAAACTCGTCGAAAACTTCCAATACTTCCATAAGTTCGTATGCCATAATTATTCTCCTTGCAATTTGCTACAATAATTATACCAAAAGAAACAATCAAATACAATGCTTTTTTATTATATTTTTATATAATTATGTGCATACCCGACCGTATATACAAAATATTCGATAAAATTTGCGTAAAAAAAGGATATACCGAAGTATATCCTCTCACAAAGTATTTTATCTAAGTTTTAAAGACTATTATCCTGTCAGTGGATAAGCGTACCGATTTTCTTGCCCTCTATGGCGTCGACCATACTGTCTTTTTGCTTGAGCGCAAATGCAATAATAGGAATTTTGTTTTCCATACAAAGCGTGATTGCCGTAACGTCCATTGCCTGAAGTCCGTCCTGAACAACCTGCATATAAGAAAGCTCGTCGTATTTCTTCGCATCGGGATTTTTCTTGGGGTCGCTGTCGTATACTCCGTCGACGTTTTTAGCGAGAAGCAGCACGTCTGCGTTTATTTCGGCAGCTCTCAATGCCGCACCTGTGTCCGTACTGAAGAAGGGATTACCCGTTCCGCACGCAAAGATGACTACTCTGCCTTTTTCGAAGTGTCTCAAAGCCTTTCTGAGTATATAGGGTTCAGCAATTCTGGTAATTGTCAAAGCCGTCTGCACTCTGCAAGGAACTCCCGCCGCCTCGAGCGCGTCCTGCATAGCGATTGAATTCATTACCGTTGCGAGCATACCCATATGGTCAGCTGAAGAACGTTCCATATTGAGGGCTTGTTTTCCTCTCCAGAAGTTACCTCCGCCGATAACTATACCTACCTGAACTCCGAGTTCGTAAACTTTTTTTATTTGGTCAACAACGTATGCAACGACCGTTTCGTCGATACCGAAACCTCTTTCTCCTGCCAAGGCTTCGCCGCTGAGCTTTATGACCGCTCTCTTGTACTTAGTCATATATCCTCCGTCTTAACTCTGTTTTTCTTTGAAAAAAAGGAAAACAAAACTGTTTTCCTTTTTAAATCAATTACGCTTTCTTAGCACTTGCTATCTGTGCCTGTACTTCGTCCGCGAGATTTTCTTCTTTCTTTTCAAGACCTTCGCCCATTACGAAACGGGTAAACTTCTTGACGTCTGCACCGTTTTCTTTAAGCAATGCCTTGATAGTCTTGTCGGGGTCCTTAACGAAAGGCTGCTCTACAAGACAAACTTCCTTATAATATTTATTGATACGTCCTTCAATCATCTTTTCGATAATGTTGAGGGGCTTGGGCTTATCCTCGTTGAGTGCCTGAGCCTTGAGGATTTCCTTTTCTTTCTCGACTTCTTCCTTAGGAACTTCGTCAATCTTTACGTAAGAAGGATTAGCAGCAGCGATTTGCATTGCAACGTCGTGAGCTACTTCCTTGTTGCAACCTGCACTAAGCTCTACGAGCACGCCGATTTTACCGCCCATATGGATATAGCTCTCGAGAGTATTGTCCTTAACTTCGTACTTGACAAATCTTCTGATAGCGATTTTTTCACCGATTTTAGCTACTGCCTCAGCAAGAGCTACGCTCATACCTTCGGTAACTTCTTCAGCGGTCTTAACGTCGTTTTCTGCGATATACTTAGCTACTTCGTTAACGAAAGCCTTGTACTGTTCTCCGCGAGCAACGAAGTCGGATTCACAGTTTACTTCTACGAGTACTGCGTACTTTCCGTCGCTGTATGCCTCTACGATACCCTGAGATGCAATCTTACCTGCACGCTTTGCGCTGGTAGCCATACCTTTTTCTCTGAGGATTTCGATTGCCTTTTCCATATCTCCGTCAGCTTCGGTAAGAGCCTTTTTGCAGTCCATCATACCTACGCCGGTCTTTGCACGCAAATCCATTACGTCTTTGTTAGTAAATGCCATTTGTGGTTATCCTCCAAAATTATTCTTCTACGGGAGCGGCAACTTCCTCAGCGGGAGCAGCCTCTTTGTTTTCTTCTTCGCTCTCTTCCTCTACGGAGAAAGTGATACCCTCGTTAGCTTCGATAACTGCGTTAGCGATAATGCTTGCGATAAGTTTGATAGCGCGGATAGCGTCATCGTTGCCGGGGATTACGTAATCTACGAGTTCGGGATTGCAGTTGGTATCTACGAGACCTACTACGGGGATACCGAGCTTGCGAGCTTCTTTAACTGCTATATCTTCATTGTTGATATCTACTACGAACATACAACCGGGAAGCTGAGTCATATCCTTGATACCGCCGAGGTTAGCCTCGAGCTTGTCTCTTTCTGCCTTGAGCATAGCTACCTCTTTCTTAGGCAAAAGTTCGAACTGACCGATAAGTTCCATCTGGTTGATTTTGTTGAGCTTTTCGATACGGCTTCTGATGGTAGAGAAGTTGGTGAGCGTACCGCCGAGCCATCTTTGATTCATATAGTACATACCGCAACGGGTAGCTTCTTCCTTGATAGCGTCCTGAGCCTGCTTCTTGGTACCGACAAACAAAATGCTCTTGCCGGACTTAGCTACGTCTCTTACGAAAGCGTAAGCTTTTTCTACCTGCTCAACGGAAATCTGAAGGTCGATGATGTGAATGTCGTTTCTAGCCGCATAGATGTACTTAGCCATCTTAGGGTTCCATTTTTTTGTTTGGTGTCCGAAGTGTACACCTGCCTCCAAGAGGCTTTTCATTGTTACAACTGCCATTTTAAAATTCTCCTTTTTTTGTTTATTCTTCCCCGAAGTTTGCGCTTATCGGCAACCTGTTGGCAAACAGGCAACTGCCTGAGCTGACCTCGGGTGTTTATTAACCGAATGATATTCTATCATAAAAAACCGCCTTTGGCAAACGATTTTCACTATAAATAATATATTTTAGCTATAAAATACGCAAAATAATGCGGATATTCATATCAAAACAGTACAAAGTCAATTCGTTTTAACCGAAGTATGAGGTCAATTGTTCTGTTCGGCGCCTTCGATTGCATTGATGGCAAGAGAAAGTTCGAGTCGTCTTCTCATCATTTCGCAAGATATATCGTAAGGCTTGTCCATACTGCCCGCGTAATTAAGATTGTTAGCCGCGCATCCGCCGCTGCAATAGTATTTTGCCATACAGTTTGCACAGTCGGGTTTGTTGGTAACTATGTTTTTGGCAAATTCTTTGGATATATCGAGATTGATTTTTCCCTCGAATACATTGCCCATATAATAATCTTTGTTTTCCGCAAACTGGTGACAAGGATAAATTCCGCCTGTAGGTGTTACGGCAAGATATTCACAGCCCGAACCGCAGCCCGTCAATCTCTTTACGAGACAAGGTCCGCCTTCCAAATCTATCATAAAATGGAAAAAGTTAAACCATTTATCCGTCTTTCTTCTGTCGATATAATTTTGGGCAAGCCTGTCATACTCTTTGAGTATGGCAGGAAGATGCTCTTTTGTAATCTTAAGGTCAGCAATCTCCGTTACTACGGGTTCGACTGATATCTGGTCAAAGCCCATATCGTTAAGAGCCAGCACGTCGGACGCAAAGTCGAGATTTTTAGCGGTAAAAGTACCTCTTACATAGTAAGATTTATCACCGCGCGCCTTTGCAAACTTTAACGCGTTGGCAGCAATCAGCGAATAACAGTCCTTACCGTTAACGGTTTTTCTGACCGCATTATGCACGCACTCCCTACCGTCTATACTCAAAACCACGTTGTACATCTCATCGTTCAGCCATTTTATGGTATCGTCGTTGAGAAGCACGCAGTTGGTAGTCATCGTAAAATGAAATTCTTTACCGCTCTCTTTCTCTCTTTGACGCGCATACGCAACTATAGCTTTTACGACGCCGAGATTCATAAGAGGTTCGCCTCCGAAAAAGTCCACTTCGAGATTGTGTCTTTTGCCCGAGTTGGCAATAAGAAAATCAATAGCTCTCTTACCTACTTCTTCGCTCATATAGGCTCTTTCTGTCGTGTGATAAGTGCCTTCGTCTGCAAAACAATAGCGACAACGCAAATTACAATCGTTGCAAATATGCAGACAAAGAGCCTTTATTTCGCCTATTTTCTTACTAGTAGGATATTTTCCGCAAGGAGAATTGAGGACTCCCTCTTTTTCAAGTTGAGAAAACTCCTCTTCCATTTGTTGAATTTCTTGCTTATCGATTTTGTCAAAATCCGCCTTTTCCTCGTCTGTCAAAGGCTGATTGTATTTGACTTTGGCATACAAAAAAGCGACATAATCCACATTATGCAGACTGCCACTTTCATTGTCCCAAATAAAATGATAAGCTCTTGAGTGATAATTAAAACTAAAAGCGTGTACCATTCTGTAAATATTATATTTTTAGGATATGTGTCGATTAAATCAAAGGTTTTCTGGTAGCGTTGATTTTCTCGTCGCGATTTTTGCAGCTCTGATTGCCTACGGTGCAAGAAGTCTTGCAAGCGGATTGACAGCTGGACTGACACTCGCCGCAACCGATGTTGCCGCATTTTTTCATAGAATTGGTAACAATACTGTTGATATGTTTCATACTTCCTCCGAATAGTCGTATTATTATCTATATAATATAATAAAATACGGATTTTGGCAACTGTTTTTGAATATAAATTGATATATCGGAATTATAAGAACGCAAAAAGCCTTTAATTATACCGTTTAGTGTGATATGTCAAAAACTCTCACGCGCTCTCTTTGCCCTTTCTTACGTTTACGGCAAATACACCGCTCAAAAGTCCTGCCACTAGACAAAAAATAACGTCGAAAGCAGTCAAAGGATTTACAGAAAATGAGCCGTTGATGAGAGAAAACACAAGATAACTGACAAGTACGAAAAGCAAACCTATTATTCCGCCTTTAAACAAACCTTGTCTTCCCGACCCTACAGCCAGAAGCGTACCTGTCAAAATACTTATAATTTTCAAAGCGATATTTACGATTTCGACCGTCTTTGACGATAAATTGGCAAATTTGACTATTATTGCAAATACAATAACAGTTAAGACAGATATGATAAGAGAAAAAATTACTCCTTTGAATATCTCGAAAAAATCTTTTTTATTGAGTTTTACTGCCATACTTCACCTCTCTAATAGAGAATATGAAGTCGCATAACGAATTATGTTTAATGCCTTTATTTTGCAAGTCAAAACCGCCGTAAAAACGCCGTATTGCTAACAAATCAATTAAAAAAAGAAGGCTTTCGCCTTCTTTTTATCCTGTAATGTTTCTTATCCTATTAGTCTTTAAGAAGAGTTTCGCTGTCGGTCTTGGTCAAAGAATCTTCTGTCTTTACTTCCTCTTCCGTCTTTTCAACCTTAGCTTCTCCCTTCTTGGACTTCTTTGCAGCCTTCTTTTCTTCAGCAACCTTGTCTGCTTCGATATCGTCCATAGCAGTTACTTCGGGTTTTTCCTGCAAAGTAGCTTCGCCTTCAGCATTCTTGGTCATTTCCATAACGGTGTAGATAGCTTGTCTGTCAATAACTACCAAAGTGCTTCCGTCGCCTTCTGCACTGATGTCGAGAGTGAAAGTGTTGGACATATTGTCAATCTTCTTTACTTCGCCTACAAAGCCGCCTATCGTCTTAACCTTAGTGCCGACGCTTATGCTGTTCATCATTTCCTGAGCCTTCTTCTGACGCTTTTTCTGAGGTATGATGGAAAGAGCAAACATCGCAACCATCATCACTACAAGTACTACAACCATTCCTATCGTGCCGCCGTCGAGAGCAGCCATTAATACGTTTGTCATAAATTCTCCTTTTATATACGCCGTTGTCCGTGCTGACAATCGACTTCTTAAATTTTATATAATTTATCCGCAAATATCAAGTATTTATATGGATTTTTATTAAATTTAACTACAATTTACAAAAAAATTCAATTTTTGGCAGAAATTTTTCTGTAATTATTGCTTTTTACCGCCGTGTCCCCACGTGTATTTCGATAGGAAATCTTTATAATAATCTCCGAATCTGTCTTCCATAATAGCTTGTCTGACCTCTTCCATAAGGTGCGTAAGGAAACGTATATTGTGTATAGACAACAGCGCCCCGCCTAAAATCTCGTCTGCATTTATGAGATGTCTTATATAAGCTCTCGAGAAGTTTCTGCAACAGTAACAATCGCATTCGGGGTCTACGGGAGAAAAATCCTCCTTAAAAGATGCGTTGCGAATAGTAAGATTTCCGTACTTAGTAAAAGCGGTACCGTTGCGCGCCATACGCGTAGGAAGCACGCAGTCAAACATATCTATTCCTCTCATTATACCCTCTATCAGGCAATCGGGACTGCCTACGCCCATAAGATATCTGGGTTGATTTTCGGGATAATATTCTCTCAGCAAATCGAGCATTTCGTACATAACGGGCTTAGGCTCGCCTACCGACAAACCGCCTATGGAAAATCCGCACTTCGCATATTCTATGGTACGTTTCGCGCTTTCCGCTCTCAAATCCTTATACATATTTCCTTGTATTATAGGGAAAAGCATTTGGTTGGGATTTTTATGCGCTTTAACGGACCTGTCAAGCCAATTGAGAGTGCGCTCCATTGCAGACTTTGCGTATTTATAATCCGTTTCGCCGTGAGTACACTCGTCAAACGCCATAATTATATCCGCGCCGAGTTTATTCTGCACTGCAATCGACTCTTCGGGACCCATAAAATGCTTAGAGCCGTCGATATACGAAGAAAACTTTACGCCCTCTTCGGTAATTTTGCGCATCTTTGACAATGAAAAAACCTGAAAACCGCCGCTATCAGTCAAAATAGGCTTGTTCCAATTCATAAATTTATGAAGCCCGCCCGCCTTTTCTACGAGGTCGGCACCCGGTCTCAAATATAAATGATAAGTATTGGCAAGTACGATTGTAGCCTTTGCTTCCTCGACGTCCTTAGGCGTCAATGCCTTGATTGTAGCGTTTGTACCTACAGGCATAAAAACGGGAGTGTCTATTATGCCGTGCGGAGTGGTCAGCCTGCCAACTCTCGCCCCGGACTGTTTGCACACTTTTATAACTTCGTACTTGAATTTTTCTTCCATAAAACCTTCCGTATTTTTATATATATTATTTTATCAATAATATGTTGTCGAAAATATGTTATCCGATATCCGCAACTTGAATAAGTTTTTCTGTATTATATCAGCAAAGTCGCGTCGCCGAAAGAGAAAAATCTGTATTTTTCTTTAACGGCAAGATTATACATTCTGAGAGTTTCTTCTCTGCCTATAAACGCGCTTACAAGCATAATGAGAGTTGATTCGGGTAAATGAAAATTCGTAATAAGTCCTTTGACGACCTTAAACTTGTAACCGGGATATATAAATATCTGAGTATCTCCCTTACAAGGTTTTATCATACCGTCATCGTCGCTTGCGCTTTCGACTACGCGCACAGACGTAGTACCTACGCATATTACGCGCCTGTCCTCTTTTATCGCGCGGTTTATTTTTTCGGCATTCTCTTCGTCAACCTCATAGTATTCGCTGTGCATCTTATGTTTGAGCACGTCGGTTTCTTTGACGGGTCTGAAAGTACCCAGCCCTACGTGCAACAACACTTTTGCAATCTCTACGCCCATATCCTCTACTTTCTTCAAAAGTTCGGGAGTAAAATGAAGTCCAGCCGTAGGCGCGGCTGCCGAGCCGTTGATTTTACTGTAGACAGTCTGATATCTGTTTTTATCCTCGAGCTTTTTAGTGATATAAGGAGGGAGAGGCATATTTCCTATCTCTTCGAGAATATTTTCAAAGACGCCGTCAAAAGTAAATTTTATATTGCGGATTCCCTCGTCTTTGAAGTCTGTGACTTCACCCGTCATCTTTCCGAAGTCGAGTTTCGTGCCGATTTTAAGTTTTTTTGCGGGACGCGTAATACATTCCCACGTATCGTAATCCAAACGCTTGAGCAAAAGCACTTCGGTATTGTGTTCCTGCGTTTTTTCTGTCCGAGGAAGTCTGGTAGCGAAAATTCTCGCGGGAATAACCTTTGTATTATTGATAACCAGTACGTCGCCTTTTTTGAGATAATCGCACAAATCGTAAAAATGTCTGTGCTCTATATGTCCGTTATCTTTGTGATAGACAAGCATTCTCGAGGAATCTCTCGGCTCGAGAGGCGTTTGAGCTATAAGCTCCTTTGGCAAATCGTAGTAAAAATCGCTCGTATTCATTTACTTATCGTCCTCTTCGAGCATAGAAAGCTGTTCGTATGCGAGTACCGTGGCTTTTCTTCCGAAATGCTTATATGCGTCGGGAAGGCATATTCTGCCTCTGGGAGTACGCGCGATAAAAGTAATCTGCATAAGATAAGGTTCGTACACGTCTTCAATAGTACCCGCGTCTTCGCCTATCGAAGCGGCAAGAGTGTCCAGACCTACGGGACCGCCGTTGAATTTGTCTATTATGGTCAATATAAGTTTTCTGTCGATAGAATCCAATCCGAGTTTGTCTATCTCCATTTTGCCGAGAGCGTGATCCGCTACCTGAGCGTCAATGACTTTTTTGCCCAGCACTTCGCTGTAGTCACGCACTCTCTTGAGTATTCTGTTGGCAATTCTGGGAGTACCTCTGCTTCTTCTCGCTATCTCGTATGCGCCGTCTTCGCTGATTTCCACGTTGAGAAGTCCTGCGCTTCTCTTGACGATTTTTGCAAGTTCGTCGGGAGTATACATTTCCAGTCTGCAGTTTACGCCGAATCTGTCTCTCAAAGGAGACGTCAGCATACCCGCTTTCGTAGTCGCACCGATAAGCGTGAATTTAGGAAGCGATAGACGTATGCTTCTCGCACTGGGTCCCTTGCCCACCATAAAATCGAGCGCATAGTCTTCCATTGCGGGATACAAAACTTCCTCTACGTTGCGGTTAAGTCTGTGAATTTCGTCAATGAAAAGCACGTCTTTTTCATTGAGATTAGTTAGTATAGCAGCCAAATCGGCAGCCTTTTCGATAGCGGGTCCCGAAGTGATTCTTATCTGAGAATTCATCTCTCCCGCAATAATATGCGCAAGCGTGGTCTTACCCAAACCGGGAGGACCGTAAAGCAAAACGTGGTCCAAAGCCTCGTCTCTCGCGACAGCGGCTTTGATATAAACTTCGAGATTTTCCTTGATTTTTTCCTGTCCGACGTAATCCGCCATAGTTTTAGGGCGTAGCGTATTTTCGTTTTCGCTGTCGGCTAAGCCCTCCATAGAGGACATAAAACGCTCTTCGTCTTCAAATTCCATTATCTGTCAAAACTCCTTAAAGCTATGGTGATTATATCTTCGAGCTTAGAGCTCTTCTGTCTTGCTGACGTAACCGCTTTGATTGCTTCAGTCTTGGATATACCCAGACTGACAAGAGCGAGTACGGCATCGTTTGACGTATCGTCCGTAAGTTGTGCGCCTCCTCCGATAAGTCCGAAGAACGAATCGTCCTCGTTGCTTTCGAGGTCGATTTTTTCTTTGAGTTCGAGAATAACTCTCTCTGCAGTTTTTCTTCCTATACCTTTGACTTTAGCCAAAGTTTTCACATCGCTGTTGACTATGCATATCGCAAGTCTTTGCAAATCTATTCCCGACAAAATCTGAAGCGCGATTTTAGGACCTACTCCGCTAATGCCGATAAGGTTGATGAACATCGCTTTTTCTTCTTTAGTCGCAAAACCGAAAAGTCTAAGCGCGTCTTCCTGTACGTGAAGATACGTATAGACGGTTACGGTTTCTCCTTTTTTTGCAAATTTGGCAAGAGTATTTGCGGATACGCCGAGGTCATATCCTATGCCGTTGTTCTCAACGACAAGTCTTCCCTCTTCGTAAAACGCCACTTTGCCGGTAATAGAATAATACATAAACTTTTCCTTTGATTGTCTTAGCCCGTGTATGCTTTTAGCGAACTTTTATGTTATTTGAGCTATAAAATCATACTGACTTTATCAACGTATACTGAACAGCCCTCCCAGTCTCGCTGTCTGCGCGTGAGTCAGCGCGACCGCCAGACCGTCGGCGGCATCGTCGGGTTTAGGTACGGCTTTGAGTTGAAGAAGTCTTGCGACCATAAACTGTATTTGTTTTTTCTCGGCTTTGCCGTAACCAGTAAGTGCCTGCTTTATCTGCAAGGGCGTATATTCGTACATCTTCAGCTTCTTTTGCTGACAAACCAATAGAATCACGCCTCTCGCCTGCGCCACGTTGATACCCGTAGTGGTATTCGTATTGAAAAACAATTCTTCGATTGCTATGCAATCGGGATTGTACTTCTCTACAAGGCTTATCATACCGTTGTAAATCTTCTCAAGACGTACGGGGACGCTGTCCTCTTTAGGCGTGTTGATTACTCCGTAATCTACAACGCTGCTGTTGCCCTTTTGAGTATTGATTACGCCGTAGCCTACGATAGCAAGTCCGGGGTCAATGCCTAGAATTATCATTTTCTCAGTTGTCCGTTGCCTCTTATGAGGTATTTTTCGCTCGTGAGTTGCTCGAGTCCCAAAGGACCTCTTGCGTGAAGCTTTTGTGTAGAGATGCCTATCTCCGCGCCGAAACCGAATTCGAAACCGTCGGTAAATCTCGTGGAAGTGTTGGTATATACGCAACCGCTGTCTACCATTTTGTCAAAGGTATCGATAATCTTTTCGTCTTGTGAGATTATGGCTTCGCTGTGATGAGTACTGTTGGCATTAATTATATCTATAGCCTGCTTGTAGTCGTCAACTACTTTGACAGTGAGAATATAATCGCTCTTTTCGGTCTTGAAATCCTCTTCCTTTGCGGGAGTAACTTCGGGTACGATTGCTTTCGTACGCTCACAACCGAGAACTACGCATTTATCGTCCATAAGTCTTTTTAGTGCGTGAGGCAAAAACTTATCCGCTATATCCTTATCTACCAAAAGTTGCTCGCAAGCGTTGCAGGTAGAAGGTCTTTGCATCTTAGCATTGTAAAGAATGTCTTCAGCTATTTTAAGGTCAGCTGTCTTTTCCACGTATACGTGGCAATTGCCGCCGGAAGATGCGATGACGGGTATCTGCGAATTTGTGAGAATAAACTTTTTAAGCGTATCGCTACCCCTAGGGATAATTACGTCGATATACTGCGACTGCTGCAAAAGTTCGTAGGTAGCCTCTCTCGTTACGTCATCTACAAAACCCACTACTTCCTTATCGTAGCCGTTTTCTTCGAGCGCGCTTTGGATTATATTGAAAAGCGCTCTGTTGGAATTGATAGCTTCTTTACCGCCCTTTAGTATCACGCAGTTGCCCGACTTAATGCAAAGACTTGCTACGTCGATGGTTACGTTGGGGCGAGATTCGTAGATAACGGCAATTACGCCCAAAGGCGCTCTTACCTTCCTGAATTGCAAACCGTTGGGAGTTGTCCAGCTGTTGACGACTTTACCCACGGGGTCATCCAACTCAGCTACCTGTCTGACGCCCTCAGCCATAAGGTCGATTCTCGCGTCAGTCATTGTAAGTCTGTCTATCATTGCATTGGAAAGCACGCCTTGCGCGTTTTTGATATCAACAGCGTTAGCGTCTTTGATAAGTTGTCTTTCTGCAAGAATCTTATCTGCGATAGCATTCAACATTTTGTTTTTGTCTTCACTTGACGTAAATGCCAGTCTGTAAGACGCATTCTTTGCCTTAAGGCAAATTCCTTTCAAATCAATCATCTTCCTCTTCCTCGTCGAGTTCTGCATTATGATAAGTATTCTGAACGTCGTCGTTATCCTCGAGCATATCGAGAAGTCTTATTACCTTTGCCTGAGTTTCGGGGTCGGGCTTTACGGTATTGCTGGGGATTCTGTCTACTTCTGCGGACAATATCTTGAGAGACTTCTGTTTTTCCAGTTCTTCTCTTACCTGACCTACGCTGTTGGGGTCGGTATAAATCTCGAATACGTCTCCCTCGTTGGAGATATCTTCTGCTCCGCAATCGAGAGCTATCATCATAAGTTCGTCTTCGTCAACGCCCTCTGCGTCTACTACTATTACGCCCTTAGTGTCGAACATATAAGATACGCAACCCGTAGTTCCCATAGAGCCGCCGCATTTGTCGAATATATGTCTTACGTCGCCCGCGGTACGGTTTTTGTTATCGGTAAGGGTTTCGACGATTACGGCTACTCCGCCGGCTGCATAACCTTCGTAAACGTTTTCTTCGTAATTGACTGCACCCAATTCTCCGCTGGCTTTTTTGATACCTCTTTCGATATTGTCATTGGGCATATTGTTGGCTTTTGCCTTTGCGATAACGTCCCTCAATCTCGAGTTGGAGTTGGGGTCGGGACCGCCCTGTTTTACCGCTACGGCAATCTCTCTGCCTATTTTTGTAAAGATGCTCGCTCTTTTAGCGTCGCTCTTTCCTTTTTTGTTTTTGATGTTAGCCCATTTGCTGTGACCTGACATAACTACCTCCGAAAAAAAATAAAAATTACAAATATTTACATAAGTATTTTATATTATTTAATAAGAATTTGCAAGTGTTTTTCTACCGCAATAACTCAAATTAAAAAGCGGACGCTTTCGCGCCCGCTCTTTTGTTAAAACAATATTAGTTTGCAAAGCATTATTGTCTGTCAAGATATGCCTGCAGTATAATGGTTGCGGCAATTTTGTCGATAACCTTTTTGCGTTTATCTCTCCTCATACCGCTGTCGATAAGCATTTCTTCCGCGACCACCGTAGTAAGTCTTTCGTCCTCATAGTCAATCTTAGCGTCTATAAGGGGTTTGAGAGCCTCGGCAAAATCGTAAGTTTTCTGCACTCTGTCACCCTTCGTACCGTCCATATTGAGAGGAAGTCCGAATACGACTACGTCGATTTTGAATTGCTTGACAAGCTCGGCTATATGCTCAAGGTCCTTTTGCATATCGACTCTTTTGTATGTCTCGTAACCGCTTGCGATTATACCGCTTTCGCTTATGGCAATTCCCGTGCGGCTGTCGCCTAAATCTATTGCTAAATACTTCATATCTAAATTATCCTAAATCATTGCGCTTTTGTCAAGTCTTTGCGCTTGGAGAGTTTATTCGATGCGCTCAAACAATTGCGTGATATCGTCTTTAGTCTTTGCCTTTATCGAGAAGTAATATACAAGGCTGACGGCTACGGTAATAACGAAGTAAATCAAAGCAACGAGATAGGTGTTTATCGGCAAAAGCGCGACAACTACCGATGCTATCATAACGAATACTCCGCCCGCGCTTCCAACAAGCAGAGGTATCAGCGTAGATATATTGTTGTTGGTAATCTCTACGATATTTTTCCAGTGTACTTTAGGCTTTTTGAGGTCGCGGTACAAAGAGTATCGGTTCATAGCCGACATATACAGCATATTTCCCACGAAAAGTCCGATAACCGCTACGATGTTTGCGACTCCCGTAAGCATAAAAGCTACCGTCGACAAGCCTACCGTAACCCACGACATTATATTGGCAAAACGCAGTTTTATAGCAATTATTTTTTCATAGTCGACGGGATAAGTCTTTAGCATAAATATACCTTCGCCCTCTCTGGATATAGCTATCGTTGCCGACAGATTAGATACTCCCATCAGCTTGATTAGCATTTCGGCTATTCCTACCGCTACAAATGCCGAATAAGTCGATTGTTCGGCGGCGGCAAAATTTATCTGACACAAGAAAAATACCAGTATAGGAGGCAAAAGCGTTATCATACCCGCTTGAATAAGCAAGGTCGTATTTTTGAATACGCTGTTGACTTCGCGTTTGAACATCGCCTTGTCCGAACTCAGCTGTACGGTCGGTTTGTTTTGTTTTTTGGCACTTGCTCCCCCGCCTCCTTCGAGTACGGAATAAGCAAGTTTCTTATACATAAGCACCGCACAGAGCGAGCCAATAAGAGCAAGTCCCGCGACTATTCCCAAATATGCCATAGCATAACCGAATGCCCTCAGACCGTCTCCGCTCAGCATAGAATTTGCAAGAAACAAAGTGTGATAAGAATATTTTCCCACAGTCGTAAGCCCCGGCAAAATCTCGGCATAAAGCTCGTTGGGGTCAAAATCATCGTCTGTCTGCACCTCTCCGCTTACGTCTCCGCTCACGTCACCCGAAACGTCTGCACCCGTGCTCGCGCTCTGAGTATTGAGCAGTATAGGCATATAAATAGCCATATAAAATCCGACTACCAGCACCATAATAATTACCGCGCCGACCGTAGGATGTTTTTTGAAAAACTTAAATACGTACAATAACGGATAAGACAACAACGCAACAATCAGTATAGCCATAAGAGGCAGCGTAAACACGGACAAAATCATCATAACAAAATATGCCGCGCTGAGAGAAAGTCCGCTCATTACGATAGCTACCGCGCCGACTATGCACATAGGCAATACTATGATAGCCGAGAAAAACAACTCATATATAAAGACTACCAGCAGTTTTGCCCAAAATACCGTTACGCTCCTTACCGGAAGAGTGAATAAAAACTCGTTGTCTTTGCTGAAATACATTACGTTGACGTAGGCAAACAGTCCGAAAAATACCGTAACGACCTGCGCGGAAAGGAATATCATCGAAAATATTTCTTCGATATACCCGAGTTCAACGGACGCTTTAATTAGGCCGTACGCGCCCACTACGCTTAATATTACGGGAATACCCAGACAGACCACCAGCGCAACAACTGAGATAATGTATTTTCTTTTTTCTTTATCGTCTGCGAAAGTGGGCTTAAGCGTATTTTTTGCCAACCTTTTCGTAAGACTTAAAAACGTACTCATATTTATCTCCCGTTATTCGCTGAACTCGTCCGTTTTGACTTCGTCGATACCCAAAGAAGCCACTTTTTCCGTTTCTTTCTCTTTCTGAGTAACGGATATAAAGAAGTCTTCTAGGCTGTGGTCGTCGTCCTTTGCGCGGATTTCTTCCATACTTCCGCTGACCAAAAGCTTGCCTTTGTCTATAATTGCGACCTTGTCGCAAAGCTTTTCAACTACTTCTATGATATGCGAGGAAAAGAAAACGCTGTTTCCTTCTTTGCAATGCTCTTTCATAAGTTCTTTTAAGTTGTAAGCCGACATAGGGTCAAGACCTGTCAAAGGCTCGTCGAGAATCCACAGTTTGGGATTGTGAATAAGCGCGCCGATAACGCAGACTTTTTGTTTCATACCGTGAGAAAAACTGCTGAGAGGTTTGTTGACAGCGTCACCTAAAGAAAACAGTTCGACGTATTTTTTTCTTCTCTCGTTTCGGTCGTTGACTCCCACTCCGTAAATATCCGCCATAAAATCAATGTATTCGTTGGCGGTCATACCCTCGTACAAAAAGTGATTGTCGGGAACGTATCCTATATTTTTCTTTGCTTCTACGGGATTGTCGTGCATATTGTGACCGCACACGTATATATCCCCTTCCGTATACGGAAGCGCACCCGTAATACATTTTATCGTAGTACTCTTTCCTGCGCCGTTAGGTCCTAAAAAAGCGTACAGTTCTCCCTCTTTGACTTCAAAAGACAAGTCTTTGACCGAGTAATTTTCGTTGCCTCTGTATTTCTTGCTTAAATTGTTTATAGTCAATATCGAATTTGACATAATAACTCCTTTTTATTGTTTTAGGAATTGCAACTCCTTTACATTGATTATACATATCCGTTCACGATTTATCAATATCTGAATTTTGCTAAATTCAGCAAAATCGTGTATATTTTACATAAAAACAGGCTTTTAAGTCTTCCTTTTCATTAATTATATTGCAGTTTATAACAAAAAGCAGGCAAAGCGCATACACGTTCCGTCCGCATTTCGCGATATCATCAGTCGCGTTTTTTGTTTTCCTGCTTATTCGCCTTAATATCCTTTGCTCTGACGAGATATTTTTCAAAACCGTTGTTTGACGGCTTGTAAAATCTTTCGTCTTTAAGAGAATCGGGCAAATATTGCTGTTCTACCCACCCGCCGAAGTCGTGCGGATACTTGTAGCCCTGAATTTTCTCCGCTTTATAGTTGGCATCGCGAAGATAAACGGGTACTACGTCGTCCTTTTTCTCCGAAACAATCCGTTCAACTGCGTATTTCGCCTCAACTACGCTGTTGGACTTGGGAGCTTCACACACATAAATAATAGCGTTGAACATAGGTATTTTACCCTCGGGTAAACCTATATTCTGAAAAGCCGTCATTGCAGAAGTAGCTACTACGAGAGCCTGAGGGTCAGCCATACCTACGTCTTCGCTGCTGTGCACTATGAGCCTTCTGAATATCAGCATAGGGTCGCAACCTGCCTGAATAAGTCTTTCCGCCCAGTACAATGCCGCATCGCTGTCGCTGCCACGCAAAGATTTGCAAAATGCCGAAATCATATCGTAGTACATACTTTCGTCGATGCTCATAGACTTCTTCTGAGCCGACTGCTCTGCCACGGTAAGGTCCACGTCGATAACGCCGTCTTTGTCCGCTTCGGTACTCATACAAGCAAGTTCGAGAGCGTTGAGCGCGTTGCGCAAATCACCGTCGCTTGCCCATACAAAATGGTTGAGAGCTTCATCGCTGACCTTTAGATTATAATTACCCAGTCCGTTTTCTTTATCGTTGATTGCTCTTATAAGAGTCTTTTTTACGTCATCGTCACTCAAAGGTTTGAATTCGAAAATTCTACAACGCGAAACGATAGCCCTCGTCATCGAAACAAAAGGATTTTCGGTAGTCGAGCCGATAAATATTATATCTCCCTTTTCGATAGCTTCGAGCATACAGTCCGACTGTGCCTTATTCCAGCGGTGACATTCATCGAGAAGCAAATACGTTTTGATACCGTATCTTTCCTTTTCGAGTTTGGCGTCTTCGATTACTTTCTTTGCATCGGATATGCCGGACGAAACAGCATTGAGCTTGACGAAATTTGAGTGCGTAGTATTGGCAATTATGTTTGCCAAAGTAGTCTTTCCGCATCCGGGAGCGCCGTAGAATATACAGCTTCCCAGAGTATCCGTAAGGATAGCTCTTCGCAAAAGACTGTTTTTGCCGACAATATGACTTTGACCTACAAAATCGTCCAGAGTTTTAGGACGCATACGCTGTGCCAAAGGAGCTTTGTCTTTGTTAATCAAATCGAATAAATCCATAATTCGATTATATCGCACACGCGTTTATAAGTCAATTACATTTATCTAAAAGACACCAGTACCTGACATTTTCCCTTGTCGGGTTTCAATCTCATAGACATCTCTCCTTTTAACGTAAGCCCGTCGATTTTTATTGCGTTTTCGCGACTTTTCACAAAGGTTATTTCGTATACGGTGCCGTTGTCGGTATAGGTCAGTTGAGTCCCCTCCCAGTTTCTCAGCGCGGGTTTTGAAAATACCATTCTGTCTCCGTATATTCTTATGCCGAGAAAATCGCGGATTATCGTATCGTACAATATAGATGCCGACCCGGTATACCAGCTCCACCCCATTCTTCCATAGTTGTCTCGGTTAGAATATATGTCTCCTGCCAAAACGTAAGGCTCGCCCTTGTATGCCCTATCCAGCGCAACGTCCTGTCCTCTTATTATTGGATTGAGCATATTCAGAATATCGGTAGCGTCGTACGTTTTGCCGTCCTTCTCAACGCTTTCGCGCAATATCGCAAGTGCCTTTGCGTACCATACGGCGGCGTGCGTATATTGACCGCCGTTTTCTCTCACGCCTTCGGGATAAGAAGAAATATATCCGTAATAATGAAGTTTTGTCTGAGCCGGAGACAATAATTTGATAATTCTGTATTCCGCGTCGATTAAAGACGCCGCTTTTTGCATAGCGGATTTTTGCTTGCTTTTGGTAGTAACGTTTGCTATTACGCTCCAACTCTGACACAGCAAATCAATGGCAAAATGTTTACAGCTCAGTCTTCCTAATTCTTCTTTGTCATCGGTTACGGCTCTCATAAAGTATCCGTCTTTAAAAGAGTTTTCAAGAGCCTTAGAGAGGTTATCTATATGGTTGAGATATATCCTTCTCTGTTCATAATCGACGTATTTTACATATTTTCGCATAACGTATACGGCAAACATACTAAGCCATACGCTTTGACCTTTTTCTCGTATGCCTATTTCGTTGAGCGCGTCGTTCCAGTCGCCCCCTCCTATAAGCAAAAGTCCGTCTTCTCCGTAATTCAGCACGGAATCTATAGCTCTCTTAATATGTCCGAGAAGGCTTTCGCTCATCTTGCCGATATCGGGGACTTCCAGTCTTCCTTCGTCCAGAGCGTTGAGAGGAGGAGAAACCAAATATCTTTCTCTTTCGTCAAATATACTCTCGTCTCCCGTAAAATCCGCATATTCAAATGCGAGAAAAGGCAAAAACAGTCTGTCGTCGGTAATATGAGTCCGCACACCGTATCGTTCGGGGTGCCACCAATGCTGTACGTCTCCTTCTAGATATTGATGCGCGGCACAGTCAAGAATATGCTTCCTTACTCTGTCTTTGTCGATATAAAGCATCGTAAGGCAATCCTGAAGCTGGTCTCTGAAACCCGTAGCTCCGCCCGCCTGATAATAAGCGCACTTTCCGTTGAGTCTCGAAGACACTACCTGATAAGGCAGCCACTTATTGAACAGCAAATCCAGTCTTGTATCTTTTGAACATAGTTCAAATTTGTTGAGAGTTGAGAATTTCAAAGCGCATTCTCTTGCCCGCGTTTCCGCTCTCGACATATCGGTCTTGGAGATAAATTCGTAATCGTCGCTGATAATTATTCTTATATCGCGCGTCGACTTTGCATCGGAAAATATCCTTATCGCGTGAGAGGGATTATAAAAAGAAGTATTGCTTTCGCTCAGTCGCACGCTGTTATCCAGTCCGTACAAAAAGGCTTTGTCGGCTATAAGTTCGCAAGGCATATTGGTGCGTATATAAACGCTTTTGCCGTTGATTGCGTTTGACACTTTTACAGTAAACTCGTCTATCGAGGTATCGAAAAGCATTTGCGTATACGGCAAATCCGACAACATAGCTTTTATAGCAAAAATTATGCAAAAATCCCGACTATGTGTAGGTTTATCTAATTTTAATTGCAATAATTTGCCTTTTCCGTCAGCGATTATTCCCTCAAAGAGCGAATAGCTTATCCCGTTGATAATACCCCTGAATTCGCTGTATCCGACGGCGTGTTTTACATATCCGCCCTCTACTAATTTGTTTATTCTCATCACCCCGTCCGAACATATATATACCTCTTCGCAAGGAGTGTCAAATACCGGATTATTCTGCCATACGGTAGCGCGCGACAAGTTACTGTTGCCGAAATAATCGAATCCGCCTCCGTTTGCCGTAACGACAAAGCCTCCGTATTCTCCGCAAACTACGTTTGAGTAAGGCAAATCCGTCTTCTGAGCAATAACGTAATCTCCTTTTTCGTCAAAGCCTCCCTTACCGCTTTTCATTACTGTTACATAATCCGTTTTGCCGAACAAAGGTTGTTTTTGAACAACGTTTTGCTGTTCTGTCAGCACAGGCAGAACAATGTTCAGTTTTTCGTCCGACCTTTCGCCTTTTGCGGGTTTTCCGCCGAATGTCATAAAAGCACCGTCTCTAACTGCCCTTACTACGCCCTCGTCAACTCCGTTAAGTTGCAAAAATTTTATCTGTTCAAGTTCGAGAATATCCGCTACTCCTGTAATATCTATAAAGGATTTTAACACTCCTTCTCTGTCACCGCCCTTAACTTTGTATGCAATCACCAGAGTATATTTTACGGAAGCTACGTTGAGATATATCGTCGTATACACAAGATTTTTGAGCATTTTATCCTGATTGTAGTATTCAAAGTAGATATACTTTACGTTTTTCGTAAGCCCCATAGGCAAAGGCTCGCCTACTCTGTCAAACATAGCAGACAGCTTTTCTCTGTCAAAAGGTCGGTATAAAATATTTGTAGCGGTTTTGCATATAGCGTCGCTTATGTCGTCGTTAAGCTGGTACTTATACGTTTTTGACAAAAGAGTAAGACGCGCACTTTCGTAAGCGTACTTAACAAAGTCTGTTTTTGTAGCTTCTCTGACAGAGCTGTGAAGAGAATTTATATCTGTATCGAAAAACTTAATCAGACAAATCTCTTTTGACGAAAAAGGCGCAATCTCCACTACTCCTGTAAATCCCAGACAAGGATTTAGCACATCCCCTATCGAGAGGTAATCTTTTTGAGGCACACTCTCTGTATTTACGTCAAAAATCACGGGATTGTCAAAATCTCTTTCTCTGCCTATAAAATTGAACAGATTACTCTCATACTCGTGTTTGTCAACTCCCGTAACGGTGAGCGAACAATAGCAGTCTCCCGCAAAGCTTCGCGCTGTCCGCTTGAGCACGAGAGTATCCAAAGGCAGATAGTATGACGACGAAACGAACATATCCGCAAACGCGGGATGAGAAAACGCCCCGCCGAAATCGGCAAGACAAGTCTCTTCGCAATAACCTACCGCAAATTTTTTAGCATAACTTTCTTTGTTGTATATGGTTATTTTGCGTATCTCGCAATTTGAATTCTGAGGAATATACACGCTCATTTTACAGTTTTTATCGAGATTTTCGTATACGCTTTCGTATGGACGGAAAGTATAGGTACATCTGTCCTTTCTAAACGGTGCATAGGTAGGAGAATAAAGCTCTTTATCGTCACGGATATAGAAAAAACCGCCCTGATTCTTATAAAAATCGCCCGTAAATCTATTGAGATATTTTCCTTTTGAATAAGAATATCCGTTGCCATACGAATCGATTACGGTAGAAAAATGCCCGTTTGTAAGCGCATTGACCACCGGTACCCCCTTGCACTCTCCTCCGTATTGATAACAGTTTTCGCTCGCGACATCGTACACAAAGTCGCTTTTTTCTCTTTTTTTGGCTTTGATTTGCGGTATTTTTTCTTCGAGCAACAGCCTACCGCCTCTCATAGCGTCATAAGAGTCGAAAAGCTTGACAAAGTAATCGTCATAAAGCGCGTTTACAATAGCGCAAAGTATCATACCCTGATGGTGCGACATATGCATTGCAACCACGTCTTTGCCCTTTGTCATATCCAATGCTTCGTAAAAGCCCATAGACGACGTCATTTTTCTGTCTGCAAGTGACTTGAGATTGGCTATTGCTTTTTGCGGTGCATACCTCAATGCGAGCGCGCTTGCATAAGGAGCGATAACACATCTGTCATCAGCCGCTCTGAGACTGAGTGCGCTCAATCCGAAAGCCTTGTATTTGTAATGATTCTCTTCGTTGAATTCGTAATATCCGCTTTCGCTTATGCCCCACAGCCCTGAACATTTTGACGCGCTCATATACTTTACGGCATTTTTTACGCTATGCGTAATTATGCTGTTTTCACAATCCGGCAAAAACAGTTGAGGCATAAGATATTCGAATGCCGTACCCGACCAGGATAAGAGAGTGTTACCTTTGAGTGCCACTATTTTTTTGCCTAAACCCGACCAGTATTTTCTGTCACCGCTTATGCAACTTGCGACATAGCAAAGTATTCTGGCTTCCGAAGCCATCATATCGTAATGCCCCTCAAATCTGTCGTCAAGTCTGTTGTAGCCTATATAAAATCTGCCTGCATTGTCATCGAACAATGCAGAAAAATCGGTATTATCCAACAATGTCTGAATTCTCATAGCGAGTTTTTCGTCAAACTGTCTTACGAATTGTTTTGCACATATAAGACAAGCTGAAAAATTACCGCTGTCAACACTCGATACAAAATATGGAGATAAAGGCTTGTGAGTAGCCAGCGAATACCAGTTGTAGAGATGTCCGCGGTACTTTTCCAACCTTTCTATCAACTCAACCGACTTGGACAATCCGTCCATACACTCATCGAGATTTTTTCTTTTGCATACGTATGCCGACACGTGAGACAAGAGTGCAAATCCTATATTGGTGGGAGAAGTAAAACTGTTGGCTTGTTTGTTGGGAAAAGCCTGATAATTGTCGCAAATAAGGCAATTATCCTGCAAATTTACTTCAAAATAACGCATTGTCCTGTTTGCTACGTTTTGCAAAAATTTCCTGTCCGATTTAGAAAAATCTTTTCGTTTTCTATCGACGCGTGCCGACAAACAGTATATCGAGCAAGCCGTCAATGCGTATACCCCCAGATAAATGCATACCGCCAAATCGAGCGTAATCGCGCACAGTGCAACTGACACCGCGACTGACGGCAAAATCAGCGCAAAATGTCTGCCCGCACTTCCCTTTCGCTGCGATGAATAGAAAGTCTTCCACTCAGTAAGCCGCGATTTTGCAAAAATAAGTCTGTATAAAGTACCCGCCCATAACAGAACAGCATTTACGGCATAATACGGCAAAGTGATAAAGTCATAGGCAGTCTTCAATAATTCCATTGAAAAAGCTCTGAGTACGTATCTCATTCTTTTATCGTAATTGAGCGCATTGAGACACAGTCCGTACCTTATGAGAGGAATACCCAAAAAACACAGTCCGAATGGCACGAAAAACAAAACGTTTTTCGTATATAACAGCGCAAACAAAAGCGCGAAATTGACTAAAGGCACAACAGCCGACAGTACGTTAAAAAACATAACGTATTTATAAAATGGCTGTTTTACGTCTTTTTTAAAGACGTAAGGCAACAAAAGCAAATCTCCTCTTTGCCATCTGTTTTGCCTTTCGGCATAGCTTACAAAACTGTCGGGAGCGTCTTCGTATGTTGTTATACCAAGGCTTCCGCACTCGCATATTGCCCCTTCGATTATATCGTGACTGAGTATTCTACCGTCAGGCAATTTACCCCTCAAAGCGTCGTTGAATTCTTTTAGACGGTATATTCCCTTACCGCAAAAAATCGACATCCCTGTGAGCTTGTAATAAAAATCTCCGTAATTGCAATACTCGTCTACTCCGCTGTCGTCGATACCTGTTTTTGCCCAGTAGGTATTAAGCGACGACAGACTGTATTTGCAATCAAACGCCAGCATAGGATACTTTGCATTGAGAGGATGAAGCATAGTGTTGACTGCCTGCTTTACACTTCCCGGCAAAAGTCTGTCGTCATCGTCCAAAAGCAAAACGAAAGACGGCTTTTCCAAAACCTCAGACGCGTATCCGAATTCTTGAAAGTTTCCTGTCAACAAAGCTTCGTTGAGGGCTTGTATCGCACCTCTTTTGCGCTCCTTTGCCATCCATTTGCCGTTTATATATTCGCGTTTTCTTACCAAAAGCGCGATTTCGCTTCCTTTAAGCAAGTTTTTCATCTCTTCAATCAAACTCTCGTCCGTATCGTCAATTTGCTTAGAAGAGGGCTTAAAGTCAGTCAAAACGGCAAATTTAATCATCTCGTCTTTGTTTACTGACGCGAGAGCGCGTATGTTGGATATCGCTTCTCTTGCTTGCGCCCCGTCGCATATAAATTCGCTGACTACGCAGAGAGTCTTGCCCTCCTCGGGCAATTTCTCGTAATTCATTCTGGCGACACTGCGCTCGGGTAATATCTTCCCGACTATAAGTCTGACGATAAATCTTGACAACGGCACAGACGCAAATAATGTCAATACTCCCGATAAGACGCACAATAATACGTCCGGCAAAAATACGAGCGTACTCAACGTAGCAAACGCAAAGGACAGCAATGCTATGACAGTGCCGTAAAGCCTCTGGTCGACTTTTGTAGTAGGTTTTTTGAGCACCTGAGGCGTAAAGGAATGGAGATAGCCTTTGATTGCATAGCGGTAATCGTAGATTATTTCTCCGAAATGCACGCCGTAAGCTTTGGCTAGTTTAAGTGCG
Source organism: uncultured Christensenella sp. (assembly GCA_949290515.1). Classification (GTDB taxonomy): domain Bacteria; phylum Bacillota; class Clostridia; order Christensenellales; family UBA3700; genus RACS-045. The sequence goes on along the minus strand of CASERZ010000007.1, from coordinate 21,248 downwards.
ATTTGCGCAATCGAACGCTCGCTCGCTCCGTAAAGAGAAGAAAGCTTTTCTACGGCATTGATATACGCATACTGCGAACACAAATCGCTGTTGAGATATATCTCGTCTTCGCTCATTATATCGTATACCGAACAAAGAGTCAGTACAAATTGACTTTTGAATACTTCGGGTATTGATTTTGCCGAATTAATGCAATTACCTATCACTACTCCGTAATCAACAAGATTGTCAGTAAACGTCAAGTCGATATTGTCAGGATTGATATCGTTGATTTTGTAAAAATATTTTTCGTCCAGATACTTTCCCGTATGTTTGTAAAAATAGAGATACGCATCAAATTTGCACAGCCTCTTTACCGGCTCGGCATCTCCTTCTGCGTGCGCTTTCAGCTTTGACAAAAGCACTATCTGACGGCATATCTCCGCAATCCGTTCAATAAGTGCATAGGTAAAAGCCTTGTCGAGGTTTTGCACTTCATCGCAATGCAAAGGAGTGTACGAGTTAAACTCCTTTATCGTTTTTTCTACGTTCTCTTTATTTATATTACAGTTTGTCGCGGCAACGACAAAACGCGCGAGTTCTATTATTCTCACTACGTTTTTCTTGTGCGTCAGTCGGGCAAAATTTTTATAATCGCTTTGCTTTACTCCTAAAGTCACGGCATAGTAATTCTCATACAACCATCTTTCGCACTCGTACAGTTGTTCTTTTGCTCTGACTTTTTCAAGAGTAATTTTGTATGCTTTTTTTATTCTTCTGAGGTATCGCGAAATAACGGGGATATTGCCTACGACTTCTCCGCTTCTGAGACTGATTGCAAGACGTTTGATATTGTCCTCGATATCTTTGTCACTCATTTGAGAGAGCATATCCTCTCTTTTGTAGGGTCTTTTTGCCAACAAAATCAAAATAATAAGTATTACGAATAATACAGCGATAATAGCGTACAACATATCTTGATTATAGACGCATATAAAAAAATTTAATCATAAAAAGCGATACGGAATATGTCCCTAATAGAATATGTCCGAAAATAAAAAAACCGCCCGAAAGCGGATTTAATTCTTTTGCAAGACAGTCTGTAAGCCGAGTTCTGTATTAGACTATCATCTGTCTAGGCATAACGTTGCCGTTATGCTCAAGCGATTTTACGACAAGCAGGCTACTTATAGTCGATTTCTCTTGCACCGAGTGGGGTTTACAGGGCTCCCCTCGTCGCCGAAGGGACGGTGAGCTCTTACCTCGCCTTTCCATCCTTACCTGCAAAGCAGGCGGTCTATTTCTGTTGCACTTTCCTTCAGGTCACCCTGACTGGTAGTTAGCCAGCACTCTGCCTTATGGTGCTCGGACTTTCCTCATCCCTTGCGGTCTGCGATAGTCTGGCTGTCTTGCCAAAAGATTATAGCATACGCGCTGCGTCTTGTCAAACTCAATCAGAAAAACATTTTTTCCTTAATCATATATGCTTTGAGCTTGGCAAGTACTTTTGTTTCTATACGCGAAACGTACGAGCGGGATATTTCGAATTTTTGAGCTACTTGCTTTTGCGTCATAGGCTCGCTTCCGTCAAGCCCGTAGCGCATAGAGATAATTTTATATTCGCGTTCGTTAAGCTGCGTCTTAATAACCTCCATAAGTTTTTGCGTAGCAAACTTATTCTCGACTATGCCTATCACGCTCTCCTCGTCCTGCCCTATCAAGTCTATCAAAGTAACTTCGTTGCCCTCTTTGTCAAAACTAATCGGCTCGTAAAGCGATTTGTTGTTCATATTCTTTTTGTTGGCGCGCAAGGTCATCAGTATTTCATTTTCGATACATCTTGCGGCATAGGTCGCAAATTGAGTGCCCTTGTCCTGAGAATAACTGTTGAGAGCTTTGACAAGTCCTATCGAGCCTACGCTTATAAGTTCGTCGTTATCGTTGAAGTTGGAATATTTTTTAACGATATGCACTACAAGCCGCATATTGTGTTTGGCAAGTTCTTCTTTTGCCGATTTGCTTCCGTTGAACATCTCTTCGAGAAGCTGTTTTTCTCTCTCGGGAGAAAGCGGTTTAGGAAAAGCGTTTGCGTTGTGAATATAGCCGCTGAAAAATAAAATATTGCTGAGTATTGCCAAAAGTCCCGATAACAACATAAATCTGTCTCCTGTTTTTGATACGCTAAATTTTATGTTGAAAAAGGTCGAATAATACCATTAAATTAAATCAGTGTTTTATATCTACGGCATTAAAGCCGATAATTAAAGTTTTATTGGCACACTCTTTTATTATTTTGACTTTTTTATAATCATATAAATGCACTACGAATACCGAATAATTCAATATAAAATAATAAAAGAGAAGGAATTATTGCTCCTTCTCTTTCTATGTTTATTCGATTAGTTCTTGAATACAAATAGAACTTCAGTTATTCTCTTTTTTTTCGGCTTCGTTTTTGTCTTTGAGAATAGTATTGATTTCGCTCAGCCAGCTTTCGATATCCTTGAATTCTCTGTAAACGGCTGCAAATCTTACGTATGCTACCTCGTCTATTTTCTTAAGTCCTTCCATTACGTACTCGCCTATCTGCTTGGACGTAACTTCTTGCGAAAGGTTGTTGGCAATCTTGCGCTCTATATCCTCTACCAGCTTGTCAATCAGCATCATCGGTACGGGACGCTTTTCACACGCTCTCAAAATACCCGCTTTGAGTTTAGTAGCGGAGAATTGCTGACGTCCGCCGTTTTTCTTTACAACCATTACGGGAGTGGTTTCAATAGTCTCGTAGGTGGTAAATCTCTTGCCGCAATTCATACATTCGCGACGTCTTCTTATGGACGTACCCTCTTCGTTTTGTCTGCTATCGACTACTTTGCTGTCAAGACACCCGCAAAAGCTACACTTCATTTGCGTAAACCTCCGTCATTTCTACTTCGATTATATTACATACGGATAATTTTGTCTACGCTTTGAGGCAATTTTTTGCTTAAAACAACAATATATTGTGTTATCTACAGCTTCCCGAACAGATTTTCCCGCCCGAAGGCACCATTTCGCCTTTAAGTTCGACCAGTACCGTATCCTCACCTATCTTGACTATACATCTCCACGGAATATAGATACTGTCTCCTGCCGAAAGACTTTTCATAAACTTTCTGTCACCCGGCACTATCATTCCAAGTATTTGACCGTGTGAATTGAAGTTGATATCTATGATATGCCCCAATCTTTTGCCGTCGCATACGTTGACGACGACTTTTTCTCTCAAAGTACAAAATGATAAATCCGCCATATTTACCTCTCTTGTATAGAATATTCACGATAAGAGATAATATGACGGATATTTTCAAAGACACTCTTTGATTTTTCCAAGAGCGTTTTTTTCGAGTCGGCTTACCTGAGCTTGAGAGATGCCCATATTTTTTGATATTTCTGTCTGAGTCTTGCCCAGATAATAACGCATTGCGAGCACGCTTTTTTCTCTTTCGGGCAAAGATTTTATTCCCTCTCTGAGAGCAAGCGAAGTAGACCAGGTTTCTTCGTTTTGAGTACTGTCTGCTATCTGTTCCATAAGCAAAAGTCCGTCTTCGCCGTCATTGTATACACACTCTTGCAGCGATACCGTTTCACTCACTGCGTCGAGCGCACACACCACTTCTTTGAGCGGAATATCTATTTCTGAAGCAATCTCCAGCATTGTAGGAGAAGTAGAATTTTTCAACTCCAGCATTTCTTTTGCTTTAAGTGCTTTATAAGCAGTATCGCGCATACTTCTGCTGACCTTTATACCTGTAGAATCTTTTATGAAACGTCTTATTTCCCCCGAAATCATAGGAACGGCGTATGTGGAAAACCGCACATTGAACTTACTGTCGAAGCCGTCGATAGCTTTCATAAGTCCTATCATACCCGACTGAAAGAGGTCGTCGCTTCCTGCTCTGTTTGAAAAACGCTGTACGATGGAAAGTACCAGACGGATATTAGCGACTACGAGTTTGTCCTTTGCTTCTTTATCGCCTTTCTTAACCAATTCGAGCAACTCTTCGCACTCTTTCGGCTTAAGTTTTGGAAGAGAACGCGTATCTATACCGTTTATCACTACCTTGTGCATAATAACCTCCGATTTACTATGTACAATAATGACAAGGAGAGATTAATGGTATTATTTGCAGAATTTTGTAATATATACGCAGAAAATTATGTAAATTCAATTATAAAGTAATTGATAAAAAAATTACACTAACTAAATAAGACAATGTAGTACCGCCGAGAAGGGTTGCGAGCTAGGCTGTGGACTATGAATTTTGTGTTGATTTTCTTTGAGAAGGACGAAGTAATACCGGATGTATTTCGAGGACGCCGAACCGGAAAACGCGGAAACATAGAATTGACATATAGTATAACCTCAGTACCGCCGAGAAGGGGTGCGAGCTAGGCTGTAAGCAGAAGGAAGAAGTAATACTTGCCGTATTACGATGACGCCGAACTGAAAAGCGCGGAAAAGACACGCTTACAGACAGTGAGCACCCCTTCGAGGCGGTACCACAATCAAACCATCTTCGACATTTCTTTTTTTAGTTTGTTAATGACTTTTTTCTCAAGACGCGATATGTAAGACTGAGATATTCCGAACATATCGGCAATCTCTTTTTGAGTTTTCTGTGGAGAACCCAGTATACCGAAACGGAGTTTGACTATTTGTCTTTCGCGAGGCGGTAATTTGTTGAAAGAAGCGATAAGAATATCTTTTTCGACGTCACTCTCGAGGTCCTTGTATATCACGTCGCTTTCGGTACCTAATACGTCGGACAACAAGAGCACATTACCCTCTCCGTCCACGTTAAGAGGCTCGTCGAGAGAAAGCTCGTTTCTCGTTTTGACTACTTTTCTGAGGTGCATAAGAATCTCGTTTTCGATACAGCGGCTGGCATAGGTTGCAAGTTTAATCTGCTTAGCCTCGTCAAAAGAATTTACGGCTTTAATTAGTCCTATCGTACCTACGGAAATAAGGTCCTCTATATCGACGTTTGTATTCTCGAATTTTTTTGCGATATAGACCACGAGGCGCAAATTGTGCTCGATTAGTTTTGTGCGCGCGTTGGTATCGCCCTGCACGTACTTTGCAACAAGAGCTTTTTCTTCTTCGGGGTTAAGCGGCTCAGGCAAAGCCTCGCCCCCTCCGATAAAGTCTACCGTTTTATCCTCGATATTGAAGATTTTGGACAAAAGTCTTTTGAGTTTTTCCCACATAGTGCCTCCCGACTACTGCAAATCACAGTGCAATACGACTTTACACTCCCCGCCTATATGGTTGGATACCGCCGCCATAACACCGTAAATTTTGTCTTGAGTACCCTCTACGCTGAGATATTCGAGCGGAAAGACTTTTACTTTTTTTTGTCCCGCTACCGTACCCACGTACGTATCGTTTTGTATATTTTCGTATCCGTCCTTGCCGTAAAACTCCAGTGCAACGCTTTTATCGACTATTACGGTAGGTTTGTTTCGGTAATAGAGTTTGTTTCCGCTGTCAAAATAGGCTTTGCATTTTACTGTTTTGCCGTTGGCGGCAATTTCTATTTCACTAACGTAAAGGTGCTTTCTTCTCGCAAGTACTATGTACTTGTAAAGCAGTTTTTCGGCACACACAAGTACAAGTCCGCCTATTCCTACGAAAAAAGGTACTAGCGAAGCATTGGTATCCGTATCGAATCCGAATACGTTTTGCATTCCCGTAGTAATGCCGCCTAACGCAAAAGTAAGCGCAAGGAAAACGGCATATACGGAAGCGTATTTTTTCAGAGTACATTTGCCCGTAACTATGGCAACCATAACGGCGGACAATACTATTTTGAAAGCAAATATGCCTAGATAGTCCGCAAGAGGTAAAAATACTGCGTATACGGTACCTATTGCAGATGCAAAAAACACTGCAATCTTGTCGATTTTCCATCTGCAAAATCTCAGCGCAAGCACTAATACCAGCGCGTTGATTACAAGATTATTAAGTACTACGTATTCGATATACACTTGCATAGCTGTATTATAATTTTATTCAAATAAAAAAAAGTTCCAATCTTGTCGATTGAAACTTTTTCCGTTATTGTTTTAAGAAAAGAATCTGATTCGTTTGTTATTCTCAATGCGACATTGTACCGCATAAAACAAACGTTGCAAAGCTAAAATTATCAGCCGTTTCTCTTGCCGAAGAGTCTCTTCATAAACGAAGGGGGCTCGGGATTGTTATCCTGCTGTTTGGGCATCGAGTCTATTCTGGGTTGAACAGGCTGTTGCTGTACAGGCTGAGAAGGCATAGCGGGTCTTTGTCCGATAGGAGGCACGTTTTGACCGCCCTGCATTGCCTGTTGATTTTCATAAATGCGGGGTCTTACTTGCTGTTGAGCCATATTAGCAAAATTAGGTCTCACCTGTCCCTGCATCTGAGGATTTTGCTGCATATTTTGCTGAGGTATGTTATCCGCCTTGCATCCCGTAGCAATCAACGTAACAACTACTTTATTGGTCATATTCTTGTCGAAGCTGTGACCGAAAATATAAGTTACGTCCTTAGAGATAAGGCTGGATATATAGTTGTTTGCGTCTTCGAGTTCGCCGTTGGTCAAATCGTAACCCGTCTGAATACTGAAGATGATACCGGTAGCTCCTGCAATGCTCGTATTGAGTATATCTGCATTTGCTGCCATTTTGACTGCTTTGAGCATTCTGTCCGAAGAGCTGTCTCCTTCGCACTCGCCTATACCCATATGGGAGTATCCTTTGCCCTTCATTATCGTCTTGATATCTGCAAAGTCAAGATTGACAAGGCTGGGATAATTGATAAGGTCGCTTATGCTCTTGATGGAGTTTTTAAGAATTTCGTTGGCTTTGGAGTAAGCCTCGGTCATAAGAATATTCTTGTCGTATTCGAGAAGTTTCTGATTGGGAATTACGATAAGCGAATCGACATACTGCTTGAGTTTTTCGATACCCGCTTCGGCAACTGCCATCTTGCCTGCTTCGAATCTGAAAGGCTTGGTAACGATAGCAATAATGAGCATCTCGGGATTAAGTTCTCTTGCGAGTTTTGCAATTATGGGAGAAGCACCCGTTCCGGTACCGCCGCCCATACCTGCCGCAATAAAGAGAAGGTCGGTGTTCTCGAGCATATCCATAAGAGTTTTTCTGGACTCTTCTGCAGCTTTTTCACCGATTTCGGGTTTTGCACCCGCGCCCTGTCCCCTAGTGAGCTCGATGCCTATCTGTATTCTCTTGTCTTCGTCGACTTTTGACATATTGAGATGTTGAAGGTCGGTATTTACTACGTAAAAATCAACGTCGCTAACGCCGAAGTCAATCATACTGTTGACTGCGTTTGCGCCACAGCCGCCTACACCTACTACTTTAATTTTCGTTGCCGTCTGCAACTTGTAATCCTCTGGCATTGTCTGCACCTCCGCTTAACCAAATATTTTTTGTAATAAACTGTTTTTCGTATTGAGTTTGTCCGCGACTTCAAGCGTTGCGAACGCCGACGCAAAGTAGGGCTTGTCCCAACCTGCCGTATTGCCTTTGAGCATAACGACTTCTTTTGCCAAAAGTCGCTCAAAATATTTTACCGCTCCTCTGATTTCGCTCAATCCGCCGCCGGTGAGACAGAATTCAGTAAGGTAGTTTATGGAGCTTACGGGATTACCCGAATAGCCCGAACGCGAATTCGTCAAATCGTCCATTTCTTTGATTGCGTAGACGTTGGAATTGACGAAGTCAACAAGGTTGTCGGCAATAAGGCAATGCAAAAGGTTGTTGATATCTCTTGCTCTGCATTCGTACTGCACGTTGCCGTTCATATACTGGTAAGTGCTCGTCTCGTCGCTGTCGATATTGAGAGTGATTTGAGAGAGCATCTTTTCAGCCACATAGTAATTAACGTTGAGGGCTTTAGCCAGTGCATCCACCATAAAACCGTATCCGAATGATGCGCTGTTTTTGTATTTTATTCCGTCGCCTTTGACGAAAGCGAAGGTTGTGGAAGCATACCCTACGTCGATAAGCACTGCTCCGTTTATTCTGGATTCCGCTTCGATGAGCTGAGTACCCTCTGCCCATACTCCGTCGATAAACTTGACGTGCTTGAAACCTATCCTAGCCGCTATATCGCAAACAGTACGGATAAAGTCGTTTTTGCAAAAGATATAAGACATATTGGCGTATATGCTTACCGCACTTTCTCCTATCGGAGATATAGTATGATTTTCGCCGTCAAGCACGTATTCGATTGCCGACGAGCACAAAACGCTGTAATCTGCGACTTTTAGACTGTCTGCCTTGTTGTGTATATCTTTTATCATACCCTCGCCGATAGTCTTTCTCTTCTTGAGATTAGTAAGAAGTCCGTTTGTCTTGACGAGAGTAAACTCTGAAGGTACGGACACGTAGAGGGTCTTGCATTTGAGATTATAGTTGCTTTTGGTTACGGCTTCGGCAATATAGGAAGCAAGAGAATCCTTGTCTACCCACTCGCCTTTGTAATAACCGGGATACTGCACCGATGCAAAATTTTTGACGTTGAACATATCATCGGAAGACTTTTGTCCTACAACGAAAACGATTTTGCCAGAGCCTATGTCCAAAACAGCAATTTCTTCTCTCATAATTTTATTATAATATTATAATAATAGCCTGTCAAGAATTATAAAAGAAATTTGAGAAAAATACGTAAAAATATGTCTAACTTTTTTCAAAAAGCATACAAAACCTATGCTTTTTAACCGAAAAGCGGACTTTTCAGGAATTTTGCCAGTCCCAACCGTCGTCGGTAAGCACAATTTTGCCCTGAGATTTTCCGCTTTCGCTGGTATACTTAATATAGTACCCGTAAGCGTTTATCATACTCTGGTCTATGTTTGAAGAAACAGGAAGACAAAGTATCACCCCGGTATTAGTCGTGAGCCATATCTCATTTTCGAATACCTGCGTCTTTCTGATAAACGAATAGTATCTCGCATTGATAAACGAACACTTCTCTGCCCCCTTCATCATCGTGAGAAGCACGGCAGAATTGTCGAGTACGTACCCTGTACGTACGTTGTCGGTAGCCACGCCGTCAAGCACGCAAAGCGTCTCGTCGTTTTCAAAAAGAATGTCGATAACCTTGAATTCTCTGTCAAGTACGGCAAATCTACCGTCCGCAAGTTTTAACGAGAATACACCCGTGCGGTCGGTTACGTATATGTAAACGTTGTTGGGGAATTTACGTTCGATTGAAAGCACTTTCAGTTTGGGATAACTGATTTCTATGTTTTGAATGGCAATGTCTTCGTCTATCGCAAAGATGTTGTTGCCGCCTTTTATGCCGCTAAGCTCGATTATATCCGACTCCTGCTGAGGAGTGAGCGAAATGTTGTTGGTAGTATTGACGCTTACGCTGCCTACGGCAAAAACGATATACAGCAATACCGCCAACAAAACTACGCTGGCAATTATTCCGAAAATAATCAAAAGCCTTTTGTGCATTTATTCAATCCTTCTTATGTTTGCTCCGAGTGACGATAGCACTTTTGCCATATCCTCGTAACCTCTGTCAATGTGATGGATGTCTTTTACGATTGTCTGTCCTTTTGCGACAAGTCCCGCGAGAACCAAAGAAGCACCGCCTCTCAAATCCGTAGCAAGCACTTCGCCTCCTACGAGTTCGCGAACTCCCCTGACTATTGCCACTCTTCCTTTAATCGTGATATCGGCACCGAGCTTCTTGAGTTCGCCCGCAGTCTTAAAACGCGTCTCGAAAATATTCTCCACAATGACACTGGTACCTTTGGATACCGACTGCATAGCCATTATCTGCGATTGAAGGTCGGTAGGAAATCCGGGATAGTACATTGTCTCTATACAGTCCAGACTTTTTTGCCGTCCTCTGCTCTTGATTAATATTCTATCATTTTTTATATAAATTTTGCAAGTGGTTTTGGATAATTTAGAAATGAGCGAGGATATATGCTCAGGATTTACGTTGACAAGTTCGACGTTCCCACCGCACATAGCCGCCGAAATGAGATAGGTTCCAGCCACTATTCTGTCGGGAATAGGCGTATATTCGGTACCGTGAAGTCTGTCGGTTCCCTCTACCACGATTACGCTTGAGCCCGCCCCTTTAACTTTGGCTCCCATAGCATTGAGAAATCTTTGCAGGTCGTAAATCTCAGGTTCTTTGGCGCAATTACGGATTACGGTACGGCCTTTTACGAAAACAGCCGACATCATAAGATTTTCGGTTGCCCCTACGCTCGGCAAATCGAGCACCACGTCGGCACACCTCGCATTCTGCGAATTACAGACTATGTATCCCCCCTGTTCCTGTATGTCAATACCCAGTTCCCTGAGTCCCGCGATATGTATGTCTATAGGTCTCAGCCCTATGTCGCAACCTCCTGGGTAAGCCACCTTTGCCTGTTTAAGTCGGGACAGAAGCGAGCCTAGCAAAAAAATAGACGAACGCAATTCTTTTGCAAGACTTACGGGTATCTGTGCATTGTTGACCCCCGAATTGTCTATGACGATATCCCGTCCGTTCTTTATGATTTTACTTCCCAGTCCCTCCAGTATCTTTATCATATTATCCACGTCGCTTATATCTGGGCAATCGTGCAATACAATGATTTCGTCTGTCAAAATACTCGCCGCCATAAGCGGAAGTACGCTATTTTTCGCGGCGCAAACATCCACCTGACCGTCAAGCGGCAAGCCTCCTTCAATTATGTATTCTTTCATATTTCTCTCCTGTCGTAATATACCCGGGTGCGCTTTTTCAACAAAGCGTCGTCAATACATTTTATGATTGCAAAAACTTCTTTGTGATTTTGCGTCTACGTTGAGAAGTACGCCCGCTCCTGCCATAAAACACACGAGAGAAGTACCGCCGTTGCTGACAAAAGGAAGAGGAATGCCCGTAGGCGGTATGCTTCCCGACACCACCGCCGCATTGAGAAGAGTCTGTACCGCTATCACCGCGGTGATACCCAAAGCGAGATACGAATCGAATCTATCATTTGCGCGCATTGCTATACGCGCTCCGAATACGACCATAACTACAAATATCGCAAGTACCGATACTACACCGACCCACCCCAATTCTTCGCCTATGACAGAGAGAATAAAATCGCTTTCCGAAAAAGTAAGAAAGAGATATTTTTGCCTCGAATTGAATAGTCCTAGTCCGAACAATCCGCCGCTTCCGAGCGCATAATAGGACTGTATAAGCTGATACCCTTCACCTAGAGGTGAAGCCCACGGGTCGACGAAAGCCATAAGACGCTTTAGCCTGTAAGGCTCCATAAAAATCAAAGCGACCACTCCTATTGCAACAGGTACCGCCATAACCGCAAAATGTCTGATACTGCAACCGCCCGCAAAAAGCATTATTATCACCGTAAGCCCCACGCACATAGTTACGGACATATTCGGTTCAAGCATTATCAGCACGCATACTATGAGCGTAGCAAAAAGTATGGGAAGCATATTTTTGAAAGTCAACGCGCTCTTCTTGTCAAGACAGGCGGCTATGTATATGACCAAGCCGAATTTGGCTATATCGGACGGCTGAAAAGTCGTAAACCCGAGATTTATCCATCTTGTCGCGCCGTAATTTTCCACCCCCAACCCCGGCACAAATACTAAAGCGAGCAATATGCACGAGGTCACGAGTATTACGTGCCTCAGCTTGTACAAAACCGAGGTGTCGAGAAAACGCGCGCCTATCACAGCCGCCGTAGCCGCAACAAGAGCGATTGCCTGTTTTTTTACGTAGTAAAAAGCGTCTCCGAATTGCGTACTCGCAACATAACAGCTTGCGCTGTACTGCATCACAAGCCCTATCGACGCAAGTACGAAAGCGCATACGATTACGCCTATGCCTTCAGCACTGAGTTTTCTTTTCACCCCTTACCTCACTTTGAAATGCTTTTAACTATCATATCGAAATGCTCTCCTCTCTCTTCGTATCCCGAATATCTGTCGAAGCTGGAAGTAGTGGGAGAAAAAAGCACGTTTTCCACTTGTTTTTGCGACGCAAGCTCTACCGCTCTTTCTAGAGATGAGGTTATCTCGAAGGTATACTCTCTGTACGAAGGCAAAAACGACATCATAGTGTAGACATTGTCACCCGTAGCAACGATATGTTTTATGCACGCGGGTAATTTGGAGAAAAATCCCTCATAGGATATTCCCTTGTCGTAACCGCCTACTATTAGTGCGGTATCACCTGACATAGAAGCGCAAGCCTTGAGCGTACTGTCGATATTAGTAGCTTTGGAATCGTTAAAATAGTTTTTGCCGTCAACGGTTGCAATCAATTCGTTGCGGAATCTGGGAAGTCTGAAATCCTTGACAGCCGCAACAACGGCATCGTCGTCAACTCCTATGAGTTTGGAAGCCGCCACGGCAGTCAAAACGTTCTGATAATTGTAATCGCCTTTGAGCGGTACGTCCTCCAAGCCCATAAGCGCGTATGTATCGTTGATATTTACCATAATCTTTCCGTCCTCTATATAGCATCCTCTGACTTTCATTTTGGTACTTACAAAATAAACCTGTGACTTTATGCCGTCGCAAAAGTCTCTTACCGTCGGGTCATCGTAATTCAATACGGCAAAATCCGAATCTTTTTGATTGATAAAAATTTTAAACTTCTGAAGTGAATAATTCTCAAAATTTTTGTGCCGCTCGTAGTGGTCGGGCGTAATATTCAAACACGCCGCCACGCGAGGACAGAAATCTTTTATTGTTTCGAGTTGAAAAGAAGAAACCTCCAGCACGGCAACACCGTCGGCGGAAATATCCGAGACGTATTCGCAAAAAGAATTGCCGATATTGCCTAGAGTAAAAGTCTTTAATCCGCTAGCCGCGACAATCTCTCCTAAGAGTTTGGTTGTCGTCGTCTTTCCGTTGGTTCCCGTTACGGCTACGATTTTGCCCTTGCAATATCTGTACCCGAGCTCCAGCTCTCCTATCACGGGAACGCCTATGCGTGCCGCATATCTTACTATTTTATGCTCGCAATCCACACCGGGGCTTACGACTACGAATTCCTTGTCAGCAACCGCTTCGAACTCGGTTAGAGAGCTTACGTCCGTAACGTCCTCGTTCAGGGCGTCGAGAGGCTTATCCGAATATACGCTTACGGTATAGCCCTTTTCTTTGAGAAGTTTTGCCGCGCCTCTTCCGCTTATGCCGTAACCTACGACAAGTACCTTTTTCACAAATCCTCCTATACGAGGACAGATATCAACGCTACTCCGCTCATCAAAAAGGTAATCAAAGCATAAAAGCCCGTAATTCTGTTCTCGTGCACACCTTTATATTCGAGGTGATGGTGATAAGGCGCAATCAAGAAAATACGTTTTTTTCTGACCTTAAAACTAATCACCTGCATTATTACTGATATGCAAGAGACTATATACATTATGCCTACGAAAAGAAGAATAAACGGCTGAGAAGAAAACAACGCCACGCAAGCCAGCGCACCACCGACGGCAAGCGAGCCTGTATCCCCCATAAAAATTTTAGCGGGATAATTATTTTGCCACAAAAAAGCCAGCATACCGCCCAGCATAGCCGCCGTAAAATAACTCAGCGATTCGAGATGCTTTGCATAAAAAGTCTGCCCCATAAGGTTTGCTTCGTAATACAATACGTACAATATGAGCAGCAGAAAAAGAAAATTAACGGATGAAGACTTAGCCACCAGACCGTCAAGTCCGTCGGTAAGATTTACCGCGTTGGTAGTGGCAATATAGACGATAAGACAAAGCGGAATATACCACCACTGCAGTTCGACGGTAATATCCGTAAAAGGTATCGCCACCTGAGTCCCTATAAAGAAATTCCTGTAACAATACACTGTTGCTATAACGGCTATACCCACTTGTCCTATTATTTTCTGATAAGCTTTCAAACCCATATTGCGATGAAGTTTTACTTTGAGAAAATCGTCCAGAAGTCCTACTCCGCCGTAACTCAACGTAACTGCCATAGCCACTATGCCGCTACGCTCGCCTCCGATATCGAAAATCAGCGTAACGACAGCCATAGGCACGAGAAATATCAGTCCGCCCATAGTAGGCGTACCACTCTTTCCCTCGTGCTTGTCCACGTACTCGAGTATGGGTTGCCCCGCTTTGAGGGCTTTCATAACTCTTATTACGAGCGGTGAAAGCAATAATCCCGCTACGCAAGCGGTTGTTACCGCCAGTATCAATTTCAACTCTACGCTCATTGTGTTCTCCGATTACAATCTGCTCATTACCTCGCCCATATCGCTGTAAGGCGTCTTGATATTGTTTTCGTCTATATAGTTTTCGCTTCCCTTACCGGCTATGAAGACAACGTCTCCTTTGTCCGCAAGTTCCATACTCAATCCGATAGCTTTAGACCTGTCAAGCTCCACGTACAGTTGTCCTTTGGGATTAACACCCGCAAGTACGTCTCCCGCTATGGCCTCTCTGCTTTCGGTACGGGGATTATCGGAAGTGAGGATAACTATATCGCTCATCTCGCTAGCGATTTTTCCCATTACAGGGCGTTTGGATACGTCTCTGTCTCCTCCACAACCGAACACCGTGATAACTCTGTTCTGCGCCATATTTCTGCCCTCTTTGAGAAGATTGAACAATCCGTCGGGAGTATGAGCAAAATCGACCACGTAAGTTACTCCGTCTTTTCTGACAACGTTGAATCTGCCCTCGGGAGAGGGTATGTCCGATACCGTCTGCATTATCTGCGCGTTGGTAAGTCCTAATTTCTTTGCAACTACAAGTGCTGCAAGCATATTGTATACGTTAAACGTTCCGAAAAGTTTTGTGTGTATGTCGAGAATATCGTCCGTTACGTTTGCGACAAAGCTTTCTCCTTCGCTATGCGAAGCAATGTTTATGGCAAACGCATCGCTAGGATTTTCCAGTCCGTACGTAACAACAGGTATTTTTTCTTCGCGCGCAATTTCCAATCCCAACGCATCGTCTATATTGACTACGGCAAGCTTTGTATTTTCCTTACAAAAATAACTCTTCTTACACGCCGCATAGTCACTCATATTACCGAAAAAGTCCAGATGGTCTTGCGATAAATTAGTGAAAACGCTGATTTCGCTCTTTACTCCGTAAAGTTTTTCGAGATATATCGCGTGCGCCGACAATTCCATAACCACGTACTTTACGCCGCACTCAACCATATCCCTGAAAAGCTTATGCAACTGAGCAGGGTCAGGCGTCGTAAGCGAGGACGAAATACGTTTACCGGCGTATTCGTAATACATAGTACCTATAAGTCCGCAAGATATTCCGTTGCGCTCGAGAAGTTCTTTGATAAGATAAGCGGTAGTCGATTTGCCGTTGGTACCGACTACGGTGACGATTTTCAGACTTTCAGACGGATTATTGTAAAAATTCGACTCGGTTAAGCTGTAAGCTCTGCGCGTACTCTTGACTTTCGCCACAGTAACGAGAGGATTGACGTATTCGCTTTCGCATATTACAGCCGCCGCACCCTTTGCCACCGCTTCGTCAGCAAAATCGTGTCCGTTGCTTTTACTGCCCGCAAGACAAATAAAGCAGTCCCCCGTTTCCACTTGCGCAGAATTGATTTTGATATTTTTTATCTCAGTATTTTCGTCTCCCGTAATCTCTGCCTTGATACCTTTCAAAAGTTCTTTCAACAACATACCCTTCTCCTGCCTTAAATTAATGCGTATATATATTATTCTCTCCAAAGGCGATTTACAATAGCCCTAACAATCTTCGACATTATCCCGATATAATAGTACAAAAGAGCATTTACCGTCGTTATAGCCCCGCAAAATTCGGCATAATTCCATTATTTTTGATTGACTATTCGGTGCTGAAATATACTATCTGATTGCTTCGCACTTTCTGTCCCGCAACGGGAAACTGATATATTACCTTACCGCTTTCTCCCGCGAATTCGTAATCAAGTCCCGCTTTTTTAAGTGCTACTATGGCATCGGCGATACTCATATCCGTAAGGTCGGGCATCGTAACTTCTACGTAATCGGGTTTTTCGTCATCGGTATATTCGGGAGCTATATTTTTATAAGCGAAAATACTCGAGAATATCTCTCCTACGTAAGGCGCGGCAACAATACTGCCGTAATATACGTACCCTTGCGGCTCGTCTACGAGCATAAGACAAACCAAAGTATCGTCTCCCACGTCACTGAAACCTATAAACGAAGAAATATATTTACCCGAGGCTATCGCGCCGTTTTCGTATTTTTGAGCCGTACCCGTCTTACCGCCTATCTCGTACCCGGCAACGTAAGCGTTTTTACCGCTTCCTTCGGAAACTACGCTGTAAAGATACTCTTTCAGAGTATCGCTAGTAGATTTGCTTATCGTGTTATTCTTTACGGCGGAAGTATGCGAATACGCTACGTTACCGTTAACGTCGACGATATCCTGCACTACGTAGGGGGTATAAAGTTTACCGCCGTTGACGACAGAACATACCGCGCTTGCCAACTGAATAGGAGTAACTGCTATCGCCTGCCCGAAACCTATGCGCGCGATATCCACGTTTTGCACTCTCTTTTCCGCCAGCATAATACCGCTTGCCTCTCCCGTAATATCCACTCCCGTTTTGCTTCCTAGTCCGAACTTTTCAAAATAATCGTACATCGTTTCTTTGCCTACCGTCAGCGCAACGTCCATAAATACACAGTTGCAAGAGTTTTGTATGCCCTCTTGGAAATTCTGACTGCCGTGTCCTATACTTCTCCAGCATTTAATGCGTTGTCCGTCTACGACAGAGCCGCCACCGCAATAATACGATTTTTTTATAGCCCCCGTTTCCATACCTATGGCTGAGGTAAGAATCTTAAAAGTCGAGCCGGGTTCATAAACGTCCGTAACCAAAAGATTGCGTGACCCCTGAAGCAACAGGTCCATATCGTCCCTGGGAATGTCGTTGAGGTCGTAAGTAGGCGCGCTTGCCATAGCAAGTACCGCTCCCGTATTCGCACTCATCACGATACAGCTTGCCGATTTGGAATTGTATTTTAACTGGGCGTCGCTTACTGCTTTTTCGGCAAAAGACTGAATATAATAATCTATCGTCAGCCTTGTGGTCATACCCTTTATCGAATCGACGTATACGGTACGGTTTGTATCCAGTTCTCTGCCTATAAGGTCTGTTTCTGTATATGAAGCTCCGTCAACTCCCTTCAGATATTCTTCATAAAACAGCTCAATACCGCTTTGTCCTATACCGTCGCTGTTGGTAAAGCCCAGCACCTGCGTCAAAAAATTGCCGTAACTGTAATATCTGCTGCTATCAGCCGTCAGATACAGTCCTTGGATATCCGTTGCTATCAGCTTGAGCATCTGTTCTTTAGTAAGATTTTTTGCTACGGTAATCTCGCTTACACCCGTCTTAGAGAGTTTCTGCACGAGACTTTGACTGTCTACGCCGATAATTCCCGATATGCTTTTTGCTATGTATTCTTTGTCATCTATTTCGTTGGGGCGCGCATACAGCGTATAAACGGTACCGCTCTTTGCCAGCACCACGCCGTTTACGTCTACGATATCTCCTCTGTCCGCTCTGAAAGGAAGCTCTCTCGTCCACTGGTCATACGCAAGATATTGCAATCCCTCACTCCATACAACTTGCAAATAAAAAAGTCTTCCGAACAACAAAGCAAATACGAATGCTATCAAAACGATAATGATGATAATTCTTTTTTTTACGTCAAAATGCGAGATTTTTTCCACTTGTCACCTCTTTACACAATAGTTTATTGGACAATCTCGCGATTTATTCTAGATACCGCTCATACAGCGAAAAATACGGTATAAGTCTAAAGCCTATATGCTGATTTGAAGTTTAGCTAAATAATTTGCCTTAATCCGTTAAAATCTGAACTTGCAATTCGTAAAAATAATAAATTGTTTGTGATACCGCCTGTAGTCCTGCCAAATACAATATAACTAACAAAAAAACTTATGTCATACGATAAAACTACCGAATAACTCATTAAAAAAACAAAAGAGCCCGACAGAAAAAACTAGCTCAACAGAAAAAAGAAAAAACTTAACTCAAAAAAGACAAACAAAAAAGCGGCTTAGACCGCTTTTTCGTTGTTGAATATATTAAGATGGAGTGTGTGAAAGTCTTATTTAAGTTTGCCGCCCAAGAAGTCGCAAAA
The DNA here is from genome assembly GCA_949290515.1 of uncultured Christensenella sp. Classification (GTDB taxonomy): domain Bacteria; phylum Bacillota; class Clostridia; order Christensenellales; family UBA3700; genus RACS-045. The sequence goes on along the minus strand of CASERZ010000007.1, from coordinate 3,055 downwards.
TCTGTCAAACCAGTTTGTACTTTCCTCGTACTCGTATGCAGGTATAGTATAAGAGGTTTGGTCGATTACTTCGGTTCCGTTTGAAGTAACCGCATTTGCCACAGTAGCAGTATCAACCGTATTTGCTACTCCGCTCGAAGCCGCAACTTCGGTACCTGTGATGAATTGATTTGCAATCAACATACCGCATATAGCAAGAGCAACTACCATAATGGTAACGACGATTTTGATTACGTCGGCATTAACATTCTTCTTTTTGCTCGCAACACCCGTGCGTTGGTCGACAATACGTCTTGTCTGGTCGAGATAATTGTAATTTTGATTTATGAGCATATCGTTTTGATACTGCTCTTGTTGATAGTTGTAATTACCTTCGAAATTCTGCTGAGGCGCAACCCAACCGTTGTTAAGATATTGACTTGCCTGATTCTGATAAAAGCTAGCAACGAATTGAGGGGGCTGCATTTGCTGTTGAGGAACACTGCTCTGGATAGGCTGCTGTCTTTGTACGGGAATATCGTTTTGAACAGGCATATTGTTTTGAATAGGCTGTACGTTCACGTTCTGAACAGGCTGTGCGGGAGCAGAGTTATAGGGTGCTACGGGATATTGAGGTGCATTGAAATTGCCGTACTGAGCATAGGAGTTCATATCGGCAGGCATAGCCTGTCTGTAGAACAACTCTCTTTCGGGAGCCTGTTGCTCGTAATTAGCGTACTGCTCTTTCTGCTTTTTTCTTTCTCTGGTCAAAAGTCCCATATTTACACCTCCCTGAACTCATACCCGTTCAGCTATTCTCAATTTTGCGCTTGCCGCTCTGCTGTTTTCAGCAAGCTCTTTATCGTCTGCCGTAATCGGCTTTTTAGTCAGTATTTCTACCTCTCTTCTTTTATTGCAAGTACATACGGGCTGATGAGGAGGACAAATGCAATCTTTGTTAAGCTCTACAAAAGCTCTTTTTACTATTCTGTCCTCGAGCGAGTGGAATGTAATTATACAAATTCTACCGCCCTCTTTGAGTCTGAGGCTTAGCTCCGTAACCGCTTTATCGAGGTCTTTTAGTTCACCGTTGACTTCTATGCGTATTGCCTGAAAGGTACGTTTGCACGGGTTTCCGAATTTCCATCTCAGCTTTGCAGGATAACTCTCCTCTATTATTTTCGCAAGCTGACCCGTCGTCCTTATCTCTTGTTTTTGTCTGTAATCGACAATGTTTTTTGCTATTCTTCTGGAGAGCTTGTCCTCTCCGTACTGCCATATTATATCCGCAAGCGTATGTTCGTCGTACTCGTTTACTACGTTGTATGCGCTCAGGTACTGGTCAGTATCCATACGCATATCGAGCGGCGCGTCGGTGTTGTAGGAAAAACCTCTCTGTCCGTTGTCGAGTTGATACGAAGAAACTCCTAAATCTATGAGTACTCCGTCAAGCTTGTCCACACCCAACTCGTCCAGTTTTTCAAGCGCGTTTTTAAAGTCATCGTGTATATACGTGATTTTATCTTCGTATGCGCTCAATCTTTGACTTGCACTTGCGAGTGCCTCTTTGTCTTTATCTACCGCGAAGAGTCTGCCGTTTTTAAGTCTTTTGACTATCTCGAGACTGTGACCTCCTCCGCCGAGAGTACAATCGAGATACAGTCCGTCGGGCTTTATGTCGAGACCCTCTATACATTCATCGAGCAGTACGGGTACGTGTCTGAATTCCATATCAGTAAGTGAGAGGTTTGCCGTCTGCCGTGGTAACTACGCCCGATTTCTGACGTCTGGACTGCACGTATTCGTCGTGCGCGGCTTTGTCCCACATTTCTATTTTCTTGCCCATACCTATGAAGACGATATCTTTGGAAAGTTTGAGTTCGTCTCTCAGGTATTGGGGAATGGTAAATCTCCCCTGCTTGTCCTCGACGATTTCGAAGATGTTCATATAGATGTCACGGATATCTTCGACTGCCTCGTCTTCCTCTACGTCGATACCGGTGCTGAGTTTGCTGAGCAAGCTCTCGAGCGTATCTTCACCGAAGAGGCTGAGGTAATTGCCTTTTTTGTTTTTGTAAGCGTAGATTCTCGTCTCGCCCAAAGAAGTGCGATACAAAGCAGGAATTCTGATTCTTCCACGCTCGTCAGCTTGAATGTTTATCAATCCGAAAACAGGCTTCATAGCACACCTCCAAAATTATTTTACACATTCATTATAATTGCTAAAGCAAAATTTGTCAATACATTTTTTCCATTTTTTACCCAAAATGCAAAAAAATTTCCCAAAACCAATTAAAAACTAAATATTATATATTATATATAATAAATTTTCTGCATTTTATTAAACTTTGTCAAAATTACTTTCAAAATCTGTTTTTTTTCAAAATCTAAAGCAATATTTCATTACTTTTATTGAAAATTTTGTGAATTTGGGAAAATTTTGGAAAAAATTAAAAAAATGCATTATATGTCGATTTAGCCATAAATATTTTATTCCGCACTTAACCGCTTAAAACACCTTACACAAGACTTAAAAATGTGCTTAAATTTTGACTTTGAATAATTAAAACATACCAACTTGACTTCATAAAAACAATCTCGTTCACTCAGATAAATTTCTTTTTTTTCGGACAAGTCATATCGCAAATTTTGGTGCGTATACTATACCGTACCGTACCGCCCGACAATATCCGCTTCGTTCGATGCCGCAAAAGAAACCGATATAAGAAAATACTGACCGCAGCATCAACTGCCCTGCGTTCGCTTTGCACTATAACACAAAAAAAAGGACTTACTAATGAAAGCAACATACTCCGCTCGGCAACAAAATCGCATAATAAATATGTGCGCATTGAATGTAATTTAATCAAACCTCTTTGTGCTTTATTCAAAAATCCTCTTTAGATATGCCATAAAAAACAAATATTTTATCAAACGTCTTAGCCTACAAATTCTATACTCTTTGTATGAAACTCTAAAAAAACAAATCTTTTATCAAACTTCTTGCTTACTGTTCTATTATCCTCTTATGATACTCTTATCTAATACAAAATTTTAATCTACACTTTTTACTAGT
>CASERZ010000006.1 GCA_949290515.1 uncultured Christensenella sp. | reverse complement strand
CTTGTCGAATATACACCGTTTCGTTTGGTCGGTATGGAGCGAACCCGACGTTTTGCCTTACGCTTTCGATACTTCGGAAGCGTGGGTATTTTGTCGAGGTGAGCGAATGCGCCGCTATACGCGCTCGCCTATTCGCGCTCGCTTAGAGTAGCGCGAATTCTACGTATCCCCGCCGACGACGACTGCTCTTTTTCTATCTTGAAGTGTCCGAGCTGGCCGGTATGCTCTGCGTGAGGACCACCGCAAATCTGCAAATCGACGTCGCCTATCTGATATACCTTGACGATTTCGCCGTATCTGCTTCCGAATACGCCTACAGCGTTTTTAGCACGCGCTTCTTCGATAGTCATTTCGGTGCAAACTACGGGAATATCTCTCTTGATTGCATCGTTGACTGCATCTTCTACCGCTTGTTTTTCTTCCTCAGTCAAAGGACGGGGGAAGTTAAAGTCAAAACGCAATCTTTCGGGAGTGATATTGCTTCCCTTCTGCTGAATATTGTCATCGTGCAATACTTTCTTAAGACAAGCCAAAAGCAAATGCGTAGCGGTATGCAGATATGTGGTCATCTCGCTGCTGTCGGCAAGACCTCCCTTAAATTTCTGTTCAGCACCCTGTTGCGACTTTTTGATATGTTCTTCCTGAGCAAGCTTATATCCTTCGAGGTCGACGCTCAAGCCTTTTTCCTTACAAATCTCCATCGTCATCTCGATAGGGAAACCGTACGTATCGTACAATCTGAATGCCGTCTTACCGTTGACGGTATCTCCCTTGAGATACTGAATGACTTTATCGAGTTGCTTTATACCGTCTTCCAAAGTCTTGGAGAATTTTTCGATTTCCTTTTCGAGTTCGTCGTAAATCTTCGCGCTGTTGATGTCAAGCTCAGGATATACTTCCTTGTATTGCTCAACGTACAGCTTAGCAATTTCTACAAGAGAACTACCCTCTATACCGAGCTGACGTGCAAATCTTACGCTGCGTCTTATAAGTCTTCTCAAGACATAACCTTGGTCAACGTTGGAAGGTACTATACCGTTTTCGTCACCCAACAAGAATGTAGCCGTACGTATGTGGTCGGCAATGATTCTCATAGCGCGGGTACTTCCTTCTTCCTCTCCGTACTTTTTGCCTGCAAGCTCGCTGATTTTTGCAATCACACCCGCAAAAAGGTCAGTTTCATATACGGATTTGAAGCCGTTGAGCATACAAATAGTACGCTCGAGACCCATACCGGTATCTACGTTTTTCTGTTTGAGTTTCTCGAATTTGCCTTCGGCATTACGGTTGAACTCCATAAATACGTTGTTCCAAATCTCTACCCATTTACCGCAATCGCAGCTGGGGTCGCAATGCTCCGAACAAGCAGGCTTGCCCGTATCTATAAATATCTCCGTATCGCTTCCGCAAGGACCGGTTGCGCCTGCATACCACCAGTTGTTGGCTTTAGGAAGATAGAATATTCTGTCTCTGGGTATTCCCAGACCTGCCCACGTATCGGCAGCTTCTTCGTCTCTAGCGCAGTCTTCGTCTCCGGCAAATACTGTTACCGCGATTTTTTCTACGGGTATCTCTAGTACCTTTGTCAAAAACTCAAAGGAAAATTTGATAGATTCCTTTCTGAAGTAGTCACCCAAGGACCAGTTGCCGAGCATCTCGAAGAAAGTACAGTGAGTTGCATCGCCTACTTCGTCTATATCACCCGTACGCACGCATTTCTGCACGTCGCAAAGTCTCTTGCCCTGAGGGTGTTTTTGTCCCAAAAGATAAGGCACGAGGGGGTGCATACCCGCAGTAGTAAACAATACCGAAGGGTCGTTTTCGGGAATGAGCGAAGCGGAAGGGATTATCTTGTGTCCCTTGGACTCAAAAAACTTAAGATATTTTTCTCTCAATTCATAGGATTTTATCTCTTTCATCTTTATGCCTCTAGCTAAAAATTTACATATCTATTATATATAAAGCTTGTTAAAATAGCAACAGAATTGTACTCTTTTGTATATTTTTATTGCCCCTCAAAATATTTCTCTCACCCGTCTGTCAAACCCGCTTATCGTCACAAGAAAACGCAAGGCACACCATTATCGCGCACAAATCAAAAAATTATAAAAGTGCTTAAAGACAGAAAAGTCATCTCTTATCACACAAATAAAAAAGCCCCCGCGATTCGGGGGCTTTGATTGAACGACGTAAATATTTTTATTCTGAACGCAACGCGACAACAGGGTCTCTCTTTGCGGCTATTCTTGCAGGTACGAGTCCGGCTATCAGTGTAAGACCGATACTCAGTACTATCAGTGCCAGTGCGTGCAAAGGATTGAGAAGCGCAATACTCGTGATTGTTACGCTCAGATTCTTGACAGCGTCAAGGTTGGCAATAATAAGGTTGATAGGTATTGAGAGTATATAGGTGACAAGTACGCCTATAACGCCCGCCGTAAATCCTATGATTACCGTCTCGGCATTGAACACGTTGGATACGTCTCTCTTTCTCGCACCCAGCGCACGGAGAATACCGATTTCCTTGGTACGCTCTACTACCGACACGTAAGTTATGATACCTATCATTATCGACGAAACCACAAGCGATACGGACGAGAAGCATACGAGAGCGATGGTTATTATCTTGATAATCTGATTCATCATTCCTATAATCATCTCTGCACTGTCAACGTATCTGATTTCGTTGTCTTCTTTATGCTCTGCGTTCCACGCGTCGAGGTCGGCAAGTATATAGTCTTTACCGTCGAAATTGCTGGCGTAAAAACTAATCATACTGGGCAAATTACTGCCGCCGATTTTTTGCATTACGCTGCTATAGTTGCCGCTGGGAGTTAACAACGAAAGCAAACCGTCCAAACTCTCGAGGTCCTCTACGTCACCCATATTGATACCGTCGGATGTAAATTCCTCACCGGTCAGACAGCTGTAATCTGAATGTTCTTTCTGGAATTTTACTATTTCGCTCTCAGCGCTTTCTGCGAGAATTTCCTTTGTAAGGTCTTGAGTATAGGTTACGCCCGCCATCATAGGTGCGTATGCCGAAGTTTCTTTCTGACGCATTATTCCCACGATGGTAATTTCTCTCATACCTTCAAGCGAACCTATCTCTCCGAAAGTTTTTTCCGTAAAATACTCTTTTCCCGTTTCGGAATTGGTTATTTTCTTGTATTTCTGATTATTGGAAGGTATATAAAGTTTTGCAGGCTCTATGCCTTTGTCTGCGTTGCCTATGATGTAATCGAAAGATATCTGACCTTTCGTTACGCCGTCCTCACCGTACTTGAATCCCAAAGCATTGAAGAAGGTAGACGTAACGGTATTAGTCGAATCTACTATAAGCACTACTTCGTTGGCATTTTCGGGATAACGACCGCCTATGACGTCGAAGTTTTTGAGCATATACTCTTTATCTCCGACCATCTCTTGCCAGTTGACGGAATTAAGGAAGTCATCGGTACCGTCGCCAAGACTGCCTCCGATATTGTTTATATCGAAAGTCTTGCCTACGTTTTGACCTTTACTGTTATAAACTGTATATCCGTAACCGTATTTGTAATACAAACTGTCTATATATCCGTTGTCTTTCCAAGATTTGTTTTTCTCATCAAGGTAGTCAATGTACTCTTCGGTAATATTGTTGGTGTGTATCATCTGCGCAAAAGCAGAAAGAATATCCTGGGAGTATACCGTTTCGTCAACCGGGAATTTAGGCTTATTGCTTGTTCCCATAGTAACGCTGAGAAGGCTGGTGATATCCATAGAACTGCTCGTTACCGTTACGGGATAGCCTGAAAGCATAGTCCTCTGCATATTGTTGACGTAAGTGGAAAATCCGTTGGAGATAGCAAGCACGAGCGCAACGCCTATGATACCTATACTTCCCGCAAAAGCAGTCATAAAAGTACGTCCCTTTTTGGTCATAAGGTTGGTAAACGAAAGCTTTATCGCCGACAAGAAAGACATAGACGTCTTTTTGAGCATCATTTTGCGGTGTTTTTTGGATTTGTGTTTTATAAAGTCTGCTTTGTTTTTCGCGCTTTGTTCGGGACTTACAGCCAAAAGCTCAGGCTCTTGCTCGCTGTCGCAGGTAACTTCTTCCGAATTCTGCTCTTGCTGAACTTCGGCTTGCAAGGTTTTGTTTTTTGATTTGGACTTAGACTTCTTGTCGGAAGTTTCTTCAACCGCTTGAGCCTCGTCTTCCTGATGCTTTTTCTCAATCTGTCCGTAATAAGGATTACTGTCGTCTACTACTTCGCCGTCAAACAGTTTTACGATACGGTTGGAATACTTCTGAGCCAACTCGGGGTTGTGCGTAACCATAATAATGAGTTTATTTGCGGATATCTCTTTGAGAATTTCCATTATTTGTACGCTGGTATTACTGTCCAACGCGCCCGTAGGCTCGTCTGCGAGAATTATGCTGGGATTGTTGATAAGTGCTCTCGCGATGGAAACTCTCTGCATTTGTCCGCCGGAAAGCTGATTAGGTTTTTTATGGATATGCTCTCCCAAACCTACCGCTTCGAGTGCGGCTACGGCACGCGCCTTACGCTCGTGCTTTTTTACGCCCGCCAAAGTAAGAGCCATTTCGACGTTACTCAGTATGTCTATATGAGTTATGAGATTGTAACTTTGGAAAATAAAGCCTACACGGATATTACGGTAAGCGTCCCAATCTACGTCAGTGTACTGCTTTGTGGAAATGCCGTCTATTTCGAGGTCGCCGTCGGTATATCTGTCAAGCCCTCCGATAATATTGAGCAATGTGGTTTTTCCGCAACCCGAAGGACCCAGAATGGAAACGAATTCGCTCTTTCTGAATCTGAGATTTACATTTTTGAGCGCAGTAACCGAATCACCGCCCCCCAGTAAGTAGTCTTTTCTGATGTTTGTCAATTTTAACATAATTTTTTACCTCTCAGTTACCTTGCATTATACGACTGAAACTCAGTCCTTGCCACATTTTCCCCAACGTACACTTACTATTTTTTATTAATAATTACAGTTTATACCGAAAATCGTTTAATTTCAAGAGGATAAGGGGATTATTCGCGAAGTTTTACATACAATTTTCAAAACTTAACTAAATTTTAAAATACTCTAAAATTTTCTAGTTTTTAAATCTTAGGCAATATCCGCACATTTTGCACTAAATTGCAATATAAGAAAAAAAACGGCGCGCCCGTGACCCACGGGCGCGCACTTATTTTCAACTAACCGCTTATGCAGCAATCTTGGAAAAATCTATAAACGCAGAATTGTCATAGCTTGGCATCATAATCTTTGCTCCGCCGTAAGCTACGTTTATACTGAACTTGCCTGCAAGCGTAAAAGTGCTTATCTTGTCGTTTGTAAACACGATGGTAAGCTGTGTACCGCCGAGTTTTTGTCCGAGATATTCTGCAGGGCAATCCTCTTTGACTCTGACAGTAAAAGTGCTTACTCTTCCTTTTGTCTTTACCGTAGTTGCGTCGCTGACTATATAATCTTTGAGAGCAGCTACAACTTTCGCAAGATTTCTCAAGTCGCACTTTGCGTGTTTCTCCATAGCCAAAAACTCGTCAAAACCGCCTTCGAGCTGTCTTTTTACGGTAAAAGTTCCCGAAGTCTGAGAATCGTTTTGTTTAGCAGTGTAATATACTTTGTCCTCTGCCTTGGCATCGTAATAAAGCGTTGTGTCGTAATAGTACCAATCCTGATAATCCTCTTCCGTAGCCTCTTCGAGCTTGAATAACGAATCGGGGAAAGAAGCCCAGTAATCGGTATATTTATTTGAAGGCACGCTTGCTCCGTAATAAGACGTGATATACTTTGTATACTTAAAATCCGTTTCGTCGACTATTGTAAACTTAGCTTTAGCGTGTGCACCTGTTTTATAATTCAGCTCGTAGGATATCTTTTCGTTGTTTGTGACGCTTGTACCGTAAGCCTTGAGCGTATAGTCGGTATTCTCCACTAAGTCTGCCGAGCAAGCATAGTCAATGAGTCCGTTCAAATCGGAAGGATTTACCTTAGAACAACCTGCAAATGCGAATACCGCCGTCAGACAAAGACACAATAAGGTAAATATACATATAATACGTTTCATTTATTTTACCTCCTTGTCGTCTTCTTTAAGATTGTCGGACTTGCCGTCTTCGAAAGCGTTATCGCTTTTTGCGGTTTCCTGATTATCGTCTGTCAACGTATCGTCTACTATTTCTCCGCCCCTTTCCAACGTTTTGAGCACTTCGGCCTGTTTTTGCACAAGCTCTTCGGAATTTTCCTCGTAGATATTTTCGTCAGCTTCTAGTTTTTCGTCGCTGTAAAGAATACTTGCGTCAGCATAACCGTCTTCGATATTCTGAGCGCGCGCTCTTTCCTTGAGGTCCTCTATTATCTTCTTGTGCTTTTCGTCGGACAAATCCCAGAACAGATAGGGTATTATGAAGAGTACCGAGCCTATCAGGCTTATTACCGACAATACTCTGAACATAGGCAGTCTTACGCTTGTATCGTAAAGAACGTTGTAATCTGTAACCAAACCGAAATATTCGTTTACAAAAGGCATTATATAGTTTGTACCTAAAGCTACTATCGAAGTAATAATGGCAAAGTTACCCGCAAAGCCTTCGAGTCTGTCTCCTGTCTTCCACTGCTGATAATCGAGAGCGTCTCCGTTCATCGCAGGAGATGTAATAATCTGCACTGCCGCAGAGAAATAACACAGATAGATGCCGACGGAAAACAAAGCGAAATTATTGACAAACAAGAGCGTTAGCACAGAGGCACCCGCAAATATCGCATTTGCCAAAATAACCGTATTCTTTTTGCCGATTTTTTTCATCATTATCGGGCCGAGCGCCATACCGAACAGCGAAGCTGTACCCATTATCAACGACATTACGGAATATATATTATCGTTTTGCAATACGTAGACGTATTCCCAACCCATAACCGTAGTTATGCTTCCTCTTACTACCGCCAGCATTACGCCTATGTTGGCTATCCACAAATACTTGTTTTTGAGAATCTTAGAAAATCCGTCTGCAAATTTTACTTTTTGCTCATATCGCTTAGCGACGACTATTCTTTCTTTAGTAAAGAAATACGCAATCAAACTGAGTCCGTATCCGAAAATAGTCATTACGGGAGCTATAACGCGATAGAAATTCTGCGAATACCAACCTGTACCGTTTTCGCCGAACTGTGCCGCTATCAGCGGGAATATAACGCCTGTAATGGTAGGCGCCATCGAATAAATTATAGACGACAAAGATATTATCTTTGCGCGCTCGTTTGTATTAGGCGTCATAAGCTGAGAAAGCTGTATGTACATACCGTAATAGAATTGATAACAGAAATTCATAAAGATGAATATCACGCCAACCAATACGGCTTTGACGTCAACAGACCACGTGTTGGGTATATAGGCTATTAACGACATAAACAATGCCGTCGGTCCGCCCAACCAAAGAAGCCACGGTCGCGCCTTGCCCTGTTTGCCCGGCGTGTTGTCAATCAGCCAACTTTTAAGAGGCTGCACCAACAGCGTTACAATCGTATTTACGTTGGCAAGAGTGATGATTACGGTAGGACTAATCTTGTATACCGCACCGATAAGAAGGCACGCCGACGACAAAGTAATGTTGTTGGCAATAGCAGCAATAAAAAATACGCCCATTCCGCCTACGGAATATGCTATTATTTCCTTGCTTGCTACGTAATTATCGCCTTCGGGTTTGTTCCATTGTTTGAAAAAGCCTTTTACGGCTGAAATAATTTTCCCCATTATTTTCCCCGCGAAAATTTTTGTTAAATACATTATAAATTATTTATTGATTTTTGTAAATAAGCTTTGCAGATTTTAGGGAAATAATAAAAGTTTGTGCAATATATATCACTTGAGTTCTTCATTTTCAACTCATAAGCCGACAAAACCTTGCCTACCCACAGTTAGGCATAAAAAAATCTCCCCCGCTTAATGAGAGAGATTTTGATATCAGTTTCTTTATCGAGACGCTCATATTATTTGCGTTGTAAGCGTTTGTCCGGATATTGCGGATTGATACATCATCCAGTATCCTCTGCCTCCCTTCTCGAGCTCCAGCCACTGACGGCATTCGTTGGAATTGTCGGGCGGATTGGAGGAATCTTTATCGGGTACGCCGTAGCAAATCAGATTGGGGTTTCCCTCGCTGTATATAAGCCCTACCACGTAATAATTGCTATCGTCGACGGGGACTCTTGCCCATTTGCTGTCAGGCACGAGGTTGATAAGCTCTTCGTCTTTTTCGTACTTGTCGAAAAGTTCCTGCATACTCGCTTCTATCTGTTTGAAAAACGGCTCTTCGATTTTTACCTTCGCGCTCTTTTTCGTCTCTTTGGACATAGCGGGTTTCGTCTCGGACTGTTGCTTTTCTGCATCAGCGGTCTTTTCTTCTATACGTACGTCAGCCTGATTATCGCTGTCGCTATCGATTTCAACTCTTGCGGATTTTTCTTTTTGTTCGGCGTATGCTTGCGCTTGCACCTTTTGTTTGTCCTCCTTGACGCTTACCGCTTCTTCTGCATTATCTGCTTGTCTTGAATCTTCCTTAGTCTGCGACCTAACGGCTTCTGTTTGTGCGTTAGCGTAGTATTGATAAAGCAAAGGAGAGAGCACGGAAGCGGAAAACCTGCCGGTATTGCTTCCCTTACTGACAATCGCGCCTTGTCTGGCAACGGCTACGTATATAGGTTTGGTCAAATCGTAAAGCGCGCCAAATTTCATTGCGCCGTCACTGAGCGTACCGCAATACATTACGTCTTCGCCGCATTTAATGCAAACTTCCGCTTTGTCTTTTATGCCCAGCACTCTGACAAAACAACTCGTGCGACCTGCAAAATTTTCAAACTTTACTATTCCCGATACGCCGCTTCCCTCGTATTCGGTGAGAATAATTATCTTTTTGAGAATTACCATAATTCCACCTCCGTACACGATAATGTATGCTCTCATACCTCAAGCTATGACTATGATTTTATCAAAGTGAAGAATAAGATTTTTTGTGCAAATAAAAAATGCGACTTGCGCCGCATCGCTTGTGTTGTTTTTCAGTCTTTAAATAAAAATACAATATAATATATATTTCTTTATTTTTTATCATTATATATACAATTTAAATCTCGGGTAAATTGTATATATAAGCTTTTGTATGCGCAAGCGCATTCGCACACGCGCTGAGCGCAATCCGCTTTTTATACCGTTTCCAGCGCGTCGTGCAGAGCGACGTAATCGTCTACCGTAAGAGCTTCTCCCCTTATTCTCGTATCCATACCGAGTTTGGATAGCGCGCTTTCCGTCTTGTCTTTGGGTATGCCCATAGCGGAAGACAGATTGTTGACAAGAGTTTTTCTTCTCATCGAGAATGCCGATTTAATGAGTTTTTTCACAGCCTTTTTGTCTACGCCCGCATAGGTATCGTCAAGGTCAATTCTCACTACCGCGCTATCTACGTTGGGTTGAGGCGTAAACATATACCTGGGTACTTCTCTGGTTATTTTCGCCTTGCCTTCCAACGCGATAGATAAGGTGATTACGCCGTATTCTCCGCAATCGGCTTTGGACGTCAATCTTTCAGCGACTTCCTTCTGTACCATTACGCTTAGGCTCTGAGGTTTGTTATCACGCTCGAGAAAACGCATTATGATAGGCGTGGTAATATAGTAAGGAAGGTTTGCCACAACCTTGTAACTTCCCTTGCCTATTATCCCGTCAAGCTCCTCGTCGGACACTTTCATTACGTCCTTGAAGATAACTTCTACCTTGTCGTCAAGTCCCTTTAACGTTTGGGAAAGCACGGGTATGAGATTTCTGTCTATTTCAAAAGCATACACTTTGCCGGCTTTTTCTGCAATCGCTCGCGTCAGCGTACCCGCCCCGGCACCTATTTCCAATACGGTATCGTCTTCGCTCACACCAGCATCTGCCACCATAGCCTGCAAAAGATTTGCGTCCGTAATGAAGTTTTGACCGAACTGTTTATTGAATCTGAAGTTATTGTCCTTGAGTACCTTGCTTATATCGCCCATCTCACAAAAGCTCCCTGACCCTGAGTTTTGCGCCTATCTTCTCTGCTATTTTTTTCGCCTTGGCGATTTCTTCTTCACCTACGCAATCAACTATACTCAGCACTACGTTGCCGCCGTGCTCCACGCACTTTTTAGCAAAATCGAGCATAATATCAAACGCTCTTAAGCCGTATTGCGAATGGCATATCTTGTCGTATTTTTCCGCGTCGGTCGCATTGAGGGATACGTTGATGGTGTCGATACATTTGACTATTCTCTCGGTAATGTCTTCGCCGAGAATTTCGTTGGCCTGACCGTTGGTGTTTATTCTCGTCTTTGCGCCTTTGGAATGAATGTACTCGCTTATTTTCTCTATCGCATCGAATCTGTAAGTAGGCTCGCCGAAACCGCAGAATACGATTTCGCGATAATCTGACAGATTGTAGCACTTGTCGAGTATGTCAATCACTTCTTGCGCCGTAGGCTCGTGTCCTATCCACAAATCTCCGTATACGGGTTTATCGTAATAGCGCACGCAAAATTCACAGCGGTTGCTGCATCTGTTGGTGAGATTAATATAAAGATTGTCGTCTACCTTATATACGTAAATATTTTGCATAATGACCTCTTATTTGCCGTATTTGAAAAACAGTCTTTGAGTATTCTGATAAGTCAAATCGGCTATAACCTTTGCATCGGTTTGTTTTATCTCGGCTATTTTATTGACGACCAGATTGACGTATTTAGGCTCGTTGGGCTGACCTCTGAAGGGTACGGGAGTCATATAAGGGCAATCCGTTTCTACCAAAAGTCTGTCATCGGGTACGGCTTTTATGACGTCGTCCTTTTTTGCGTTTTTGAAAGTTATCGCGCCGCCGAAAGCAAAATAACAATCGTATCTCAAAAACTCTCTTACCATTTCCGCGCTCGACGAATAACAGTGCATCAAAACGCCGTGATTTAATTTATCCCTGTGCGCCGCAAGTATATCCAATGCGTCCTTGTAGGCGTCGCGGATATGCAATACCGCGGGAAGTCCCGTTTCGTAAGCTAAGCAAAGCTGTCTTGCAAAAACGTCCTTTTGAGTTTCGCGAGGGGATAAATCGTAATAATAGTCAAGACCTATCTCCCCTATCGCAATAACTTTTTTATCCTGCGCTGCTCTTTTGTAGAAGCTTTCCGATTCGTCATCGTAACTCTTCGCATCGTGAGGATGAGTACCTACTGCCGCCCAGACTTGAGAGTATTTCCTGCTCAATTCGAGTGCGTCTTTAGAGCTTTGCAAATCCCAGCCCACTTCGAATACGCTTTTTATGCCGTTAGCCGACAAAGAGGAGATAATCTCCTCCTGTCTGTCCTTAAGTCGCGCGTCCGATAAATGGCAATGGCTGTCGATTATCATCTTACTTCGCTGCCTGCGCCTATTTCTTTCTCGGGCGTAACTAATGCGAGATTGCCGTTTTCGTCGCTTGCGCAGAGTACCATACCCTGTGACTCTATACCTCTCAATTTAACAGGCTTAAGGTTGGTAACTACGATTACTTGCTTGCCTACCATTTCTTCGGGAGTGTAATATTTTGCGATACCGCTGACTATCGTGCGGGGTGCGCCCTCTCCCAAATCTATCTTGCTGCAAAGAAGTTTGTCTGCCTTCTCTACCTTCTGACACTCTACCACTTTGCCTACCTTAAGCTGAATTTTGGCAAAGTCGTCTATGGTTATTTCGCTGATGTCTGCCACGTTTTCTTTCTCCTCTTTCTTCTCGTTTTCTTTCTTGGCTTGCTTCTTTTGCTCTTCGAGAATATCGTCCATTACCTTGAGTTCCTTCTGTATGTCTATTCTCTCGAAAAGCTGCTCGCCCTTGTCTACCTTGTGACCGTCTGTCTTTGCTCCGAACTTCTCTATAGATTTAAAGTCCTTGAGATTATCCTCGCTTATGCCGAGTTTTTTGAATATCTTAGCAGGCGTTTCGGTAAGGAATGGCTGAAGTATTACTGCCGCCATTCTTATGACCTCGCAAAGATTGTAAAGCACGGTTTTGAGTCTTACTCTTCCCTCTTCGCTCTTCGCAAGTATCCAAGGCGTACATTCGTCTATATACTTGTTGGCTCTTTGAATTACCTTGAAGATTGTATCGAGCGCATCGGGCACGTACATCTTATCCATACTTGCGCTGACGCTTTCGTACATTGCGTTAGCCATAGAGATAAGTTCGTCGTCCACGGCCTCTTTTTTGTCGGGAGCGGGAATTATTCCGTCAAAATACTGCGCTACCATCGCCGTAACTCTCGACACGAGATTGCCGAGGTCGTTGGCAAGGTCGCTGTTGCGACGCTTGAGGAATATCTCGTTGGTAAAGTTGCCGTCCTGTCCGAAAGGCACTTCTCGCAACATATAATATCTCAACGCGTCTACGCCGTATCTCTCACAGAGTATGAAGGGGTCTACGATATTGCCTTTTGACTTGGACATCTTGTCGTTGTTGAACATAAGCCAGCCGTGTCCGTACACTTTTTTAGGCAAAGGCAAATCGAGTGCCATAAGTATAGCTGGCCAGATTATCGAGTGGAAACGTATTATTTCCTTACCCATCATATGGATATCTGCCGGCCAGTATTTTTTAAACTTGCTGTCGTCGTCGCTTCCGTAACCCAAAGCCGTGATATAGTTGGTGAGCGCGTCAATCCATACGTAGATTACGTGTTTAGGGTCGAAAGGTACTTTTATACCCCAGTCGAAAGACGTACGAGATACGCACAAATCCTGCAGTCCGGGCTTGATGAAGTTGTTGAGCATCTCGTTTTGTCTGGTCGTAGGCTGCAAAAATTCCTTATCCTCTTCGATAAGCTTTTGTATTCTGTCCTGATACTTGCTGAGGCGGAAGAAATAACTCTCCTCTTTCATAAGTTCTACGGGTCTGCCGCAGTCGGGACACTTGCCGTCCACAAGCTGAGTTTTAGTCCAGAATGCTTCGCAGGGAGTGCAGTACCAGCCCTCGTAGTTACTTTTGTAGATATCTCCTTTCTCGTACAGCTTGGTAAAAATCTTCTGTACCGCCTGCATATGCTCTTCGTCGGTAGTACGGATAAACTTGTCATAAGAGATATCGAGAAGCTTCCACAGCTTTTTGAGTTCTCCCACAACGCCGTCGATATAGTCCTTGACAGGAGTATTTGCAGCCGCCGCAACTTTCTGTATCTTTTGACCGTGCTCGTCCGTACCCGTAAGATAGAATACGTCATAGCCCTGCATTCTCTTGTATCTCGCAAGCGCGTCGCAGATTATGGTAGTATAGCACGTACCGATATGCCACTTTCCGCTGGGATAATAGATAGGCGTGGTGATATAAAATTTCTTCTTTTCCATATAGTCCTCCGATTGAGGGATAAATTTTCTTATATATTATACTCTAATGCGCTAAAAAAGTAAAACGTATTTGTGTATTTACGAATTAATTTACTGCGCCACTCTGCCGTACAAACACTGTCGTAAAATCTCGGCGTTTGCTGATTTATACAATTTACATAAGGCTTAAATTATATAAATCAATAGGCGACCTTGTATAAGGGCGCGCCTTTTCCTTTTATCTGCGACGCTCCTACTCAGTCACGTACGGCAAGTACGCTCCTATCGTAGTCGGTCTTGAAAAAGAAAAAATCGCGCTCTTCTTCAAGGTCGCACGATGCTGTGTTTGTTTTTTCTTTTTAATATCTTTCACTATTTCTTAATCCGCTTGAAGAGAGTACCGACAAAGGGTTTTATTTGCTCGTCAAATATAACCCTTTCGTTTGGTCGGTATAGAGCGAACCCGACATTTTGCCTTACGCTTTCGATACTTCGGAAGCGTGGGGATTTTGTCGAGGTGAGCGAATGCGCCGCTATATTACCAACTCCGTGCGAGCGCAAAATTAACTATTACTCACTCCGTGCGAACGCAGAGATTGGTGCAGAGTTGCGATTTTGAAGAGAGTTCACGAGCGGAGCGTACTAGATGTACGTGACCGAGTGTAACTGCTTGCGCAAAATCGCAAATATGTGCCGATATATGCGTTCGCTTACTTAAAGTCGAAGGAATCGGGATACAACTCCTTAATATTCGTCTCTACCACTTCCCCTTTGCAGTTGCTCACGTAAATAATCAAATCGTTGCAAAATTCTTTGATAAACTGTCTGACGATACCGCAAGGATAAGGCATACTTTCTCCCGAGCCTACGATTGCCATAGCCATAAAGCCTTTTTCGCTGCCCGCGATAGCAGTACCCATAGCGACCTGCTCTGCGCAAATCGTCGCGCCGTAGCTTACGTTTTCGATATTGCAACCTACATAGATTTTGCCGCTTTCGCCCATTACCGCACAGCCTATCTTATATCCCGAGTAGGGAGCGTGAGCGTTGTTCATAACCAAAAGCGCGTTTTCAAGCAATCTTTGTTTCTGCATCATAATAGTCTTTCTCCGTCTTAATATCTTAGTATTTATCTCCAGAAGACTTCGAGGGTTTGTCTGTTGAGTACGCCCCATCTGTCATCTGCTCTTACCACTGCTTTTCCGTCGCAAAAAGGCGTAGCTATATCGTATATAAAATCTATCACCTTATTTCCGTCGGGGTCGATGTAACCGCTCTTTTCACCGATTGTTACTGACGCCAATCCCTCGCTGAAAGAGGTAGCACAATCGTACTGATAATCTATCACAAGATTGTTTTTGCGGTCGATATAGCCGAGTTTGCCGTCTTTTTCCACACAGCCTCTTTCCTCGTAAAATCCGAATGCTTCTTCGTAGGTGGGAGGAATAACGACATTGCCTTTCCAGTCTTTATAGCCCCACTTGCCCTTGCGGCAGAATTTGACGAGGCTGGTCTCCGTAAGAGGCGGTCTCTCCGCCTTTTCGTGAGGGGGACGTTCTCTTTTTCCGATAAGGATTTCATTGATTGTCATACCCTCGTATATCTTCGAAAGATAATTGTTGAGAGAAGCGTTTTCTCCCCTGTTGTCCTTTTGTCTGTTTGGCTGATTAGGGTTGTTTTTATTGTTGTTATTGCGGTTGTTTTGCTGAGATTGCGAGTTATCTTCGGCAAACGCTACGTCAAACTTCGCAAGTGCCTTAGATATTTCGATTACGTTTTTCTTGCCGATATTCTGTATGCGGTACATTTGCTGCATAGTACGGCAAGCGAGGTCGGCAAGTTTTGATACCCTGCCCGCTTTGAGTGCGTTGTAAGTACGCTCGCTAAGCTGTAAATCCTCGATTGGTCTCAATAAATCCTCGGGCTTTGCTTTTCCCGACGAAAGAACTTTGGCTACGTTTTGCGCCTGCTCCTGATTGCGTTTTTTATTTTTATTTCTGTAATAAAATCTTCCTTTTGACATTTATCGCCTTCAAAATTATACTTGTTTACACTGATATTTTAGCATATTTTCCGCTTATTTACAATCCTTATAATATATAATTTTTATTATTTTGTTGCCGCCTTTTAAAAATTTTGTTTTACTTTTGCGATTTGTATGCTATAATGCAAGTATGAGCAAGAAAATTTTACTTATTTCGACTTTATTATGCTTTGTAATTCTGGCGGGAGTGCTGTCCGTATTTGCGGGCGGCGGCGTTGCCCTTGCCGAAAACAGCAACGTGTCGATAGATATAGTCAACGACAGCTCTTTTACCGCGTACGGTGACGCTTTCGCGCTCGTCACGGACAACAACGTCTACGTAGTCAAAGACAGCATTGTACACAAGTATACCGAAGAAGGACAGTTTACTGTGCTGGATATGGCAATGAACTCAAAGTATCTCATCTTGCTCGTTACGGACGATTACGGTAAGAATCTTTACGTATATTCTTACGACAGCAAAGGCATAACCAAAATCAAGCTTGAAAATCCCAACGTGTATCCTGAGGAGATTGTCGCGCTTTACAACGACAATTCGTCTATTTTTGCAATGGACTCCAACAAGGTTTATAAAATCGACGTAGACTCCAGCTCTACTTTATGGTCGACTTTTATATCCAAAAATCCTCTGTATACTCAGATATCGGATATGGCTATACTCAACGAGGACGTATTGTATTTCATACTTGACGGAAACCTTTACTCCACCTCGTCAAAAAACTTTACGTCTGACGATTTGAGTTCCTTTTTGAAACTCGAAGGCTCTTATACCGACCTCGTAATTTCCGGCGGAAAACTGATATTGCTCGACGCGACTAAAGCGTACGTATATGACGATGCGAGCAATTCGACGAGCGAACTTCTCTCTTCCGGCATCAACGAGAAAAGCAAACTTGCGGCAACGTATATTTCTTCTTCGAATACAAATTACGTATACATAAAATCCGACCTACCCTCTCTCAATATGTACGAATTTACGGGTAGCGCGCTAAATTACTACAATACTTTCGACAGGACGATATACACTCACCCCGCTACTTATACCATTCTTACTATGAACAAAATCAATGCCGAGGCAACCGTATACTCCTCGCCCCGTCACCTTCAGAAGCTTGCTACGCTTTCTTCGGGCGACTACGTGATTTTGCTCAGCGAAGTAGGAGATTATTATTATATCTACTTCTCTAAAGACGATAAAAAAGTCAATCTCGGGTATATCCGCAAAGACAGCGATATTACCCTTTGCCCCGCCAGCACGGAGTGCGAAATAGGCGCGTTCGCTCAAGCACTTCACCCCGATACTGCGGTATATAAATACCCCTTTGTGGGCGACGGTATGAATGATACGGGAAGCGAAGCGGTAGCATATCTCACGATATACGACCAACTCGTAGTAATCGACAACGTAGGTCAGGACGGCACATATAAATGGGGCTGGTACAAAATTCAGTACCTCAACGCCAACAAGCAGATAGTAGAAGGCTACGTCAAAGAAAAGGACGTATCCCCCTACACCGTGCTCACTCCGCCCGACATATCCAAAACCGTCAAGGTTTCGTCCAAAAAGCTGGGAGAATACGTAAAAGTTTACGCACTCCCTCAGGAGGATTCGAAGCTTATCGCCGAACTTAAAGAAGGTACTTCGATAGACTTACACGAAAAGTACGACAAAAACAGCGAATGGACGGCAGTTATCTACAACGATATGATTGCCTATGTCAAGACGGAAAACATTCAGCCGGGCGGGCTTACGTCGTGGCAACTCGCGCTTGCAATCACCGTGCCTATCGTAGTAGTGGCAATCGTAATCACCGTAATAATTCTCGTGGTAGTCAAAAAGCGCAAGTACCTCAGCAGAATGTAACACGGCAACGAGTATATATTAAAAACAAATACTAGAAAATCAAAGGAGCGACGACGGCCGCTCCTTTTTTATATCGAGTTACGATTATACAAAGACGCGCCTTGTTTTGGGGCAATTCAAAATATCCTTCTCAAATTTTTTCTTCCGTCCGAATTAAAACTATAAGCCGTCGCAGAAAAGCTTTTGCGACATACTGCGAGATTATCCGCATTGAATATTTAATGAGTTGACTTTTTATTATAAAATATTTATAATTATATTTAGTTTTTAAGAATTACAGACGTTTTATAAAGGAGGGTCAGAATAATGAAATTGACAATGACTCAACAAATTCTGGCAAATAAGCTCAATATGTCGCACGATAAAGCCGTCAAAGAGCTCTGCCCCGGTACTCTTACCCTGGTAGAAGTCGATACCGCTTTGTCAAACGACGTTACCGCACCCGTCGCAATCGACGTTTTCAATAAGAGCGGCGGAAAACTCTACGATGCGGATAAGGTTACTTTTGTACTCGACCACTTCACACCCAACCGCGATATTAAATCCGCCGAACAGTGCAAATGCGTAAGAGCTTTTGCAAGAAAAGAGGGCGTGAAAAACTTTTTCGACGTAGGCTCTATGGGTATAGAGCACGCGCTTCTTCCCGAAAAAGGTATTGCTAAACCCTGGTCGGTAGTAATCGGCGCAGATTCACACACCTGTACTTACGGCGCACTCGGCGCATTCTCCACGGGCGTAGGCAGTACGGATATTGCGGGCATTATGCTTTCGGGCAAAGTTTGGCTCAAAGTCCCTTCTGCAATCAAGTTTAACCTCATCGGCAAGCCCGGCAAATACATATCCGGTAAAGACGTCATACTTCATATCATAGGTATGATAGGCGTAGACGGCGCGCTCTATAAATCAATAGAATTTGCAGGCGAAGGCGTAAAATATATGACTATGGACGACAGATTCACCATCTGCAATATGGCTATAGAATGCGGCGCGAAAAACGGCGTATTCCCCGTAGACGATATTACCGAGGAATACGTAAAGGTTTCCTGCGGAAAGACTTTCGACAAACTCGAAGCGGGCGATGACAACGCTTACGAACAGGTAATCGATATTGATTTGTCGGCTATCCGTCCTACGGTAGCTTTCCCTCATCTTCCCTCCAATACCAAAGCTGTGGAAGACGTAAAGGAAGATATCGCAGTCGACCAGGTAGTCATCGGCTCGTGCACCAACGGCAGACTCAGCGACCTCGAACAGGCTGCGAGAGTGCTCAAAGGCAGAAAGGTCAATCCCAACGTACGCACGATAATTATTCCCGCAACCAACAAGATTTACCTCGAAGCTATGGAAAAGGGCTTTATCAAGACTTTTATCGAGGGCGGCGCAATCGTATCCACTCCTACCTGCGGTCCTTGTCTCGGCGGTCATATGGGTATTCTCGCCAGCGGCGAAGTTGCCGTCACGACTACAAACCGCAACTTTATCGGACGTATGGGCGCAAAGGACAGCTATATTTATCTCGCGTCTCCCGCTACCGCTATGGCCAGCGCGATAGCAGGCAAACTTACTTGCGAAAGCAAACTGGAGGACTAAGTTATGTTGAAAGGAAAAGTATATAAATTCGGCGACGATATCGACACCGACGTAATCGTACCTGCTACGTATCTGTCGACTTTCGACCCCAAAGAACTTGCAAAACACTGTATGGAATACACCAACCCCGACTTTTACGGCAAAGTAAAGGAAGGAGATATTATGGTCGCAGGCAAAAACTTCGGTTGCGGCTCTTCGCGTGAGCACGCTCCTATCGCAATCAAAGGCTGCGGCGTGAGCATTGTAATCGCAAAATCCTTTGCGAGAATATTCTACCGCAACGCACTCAACATAGGTCTTTATATTCTCGAGTGCCCCGCCGCAGTTGAAGGCATAGACGAGGGCGACGAAGTCAGCGTAGACGTAGACACGGGCGTAATCACCAACATCACAAAAAACACGACCTATAAGGCACAGCCCTTCCCTAAGTTCATTCAGAACATCATCGAATGCGGCGGTCTTATCAACGCTATCAAAGCCAACAAGATTTAACTATCAAGGAGAAATATATGTCTACATTTAATATAGCCGTAATCAAGGGCGACGGTATAGGCCCTGAGGTTACGGGTGCGGCAATGGACGTACTCACCAAAATAGGCGAGAGATACAATCACAAATTCAACTTTACAGAAAGCGTATGCGGCGGCTGTGCGTATGACAAATACGGCGAACCTCTTCCCAAAGAGAGCTTAGATATCTGTCTTAAAAGCGACAGCGTGCTTCTCGGCGCGGTAGGCGGACCTCAATACGACAATCTTCCCTACGAATCCCGTCCCGAGCGTGCGCTTCTGGGCGTAAGAAAAGCTATGGGACTTTATGCAAATCTCCGTCCCGCCAAAATGTTTGAGGCACTCTCCAACGTATGCCCTCTCAAGAATCCCAAGAATATCGACCTTATGGTTGTAAGAGAACTTATCGGCGGTATCTACTTCGGTGAAAAAGGTATCAGACAAGGCAAGATGGGAAGAGAAGGCTATGACGTAATGGCTTACGGCGAACTCGAGGTAGAAAGAATCTGCCGCGTGGCTTTCGAACTCGCACAAAAGAGACGTCATAAAGTTTCGTCCGTAGACAAGGCAAACGTGCTCAAGACTTCGGGCGTATGGCGTACGGTTGTTCACGACGTGCATCAGGACTATGCTGACGTAGAGCTCGAGGACGTACTCGTAGACAATATGGCTATGCAGCTTGTCAGAGACCCTTCGCAATTCGACGTTATCGTAACAGGCAACCTCTTCGGTGACATTCTTTCCGACCTCGCTTCTCAGTGCGTAGGAAGTATAGGTATTCTTCCCTCTGCTTCCATCAATGACACGACCAGAGGACTTTACGAGCCTATACACGGCTCCGCTCCTACGATAGCAGGCAAGAATATTGCTAACCCTATCGCAACAATCCTCTCTGCCGCAATGATGCTCAAATACGCATTCAACCTTATGGAAGAGGGCGACGCTATCGAAAACGCTGTCGAAAAAACTCTCAACAGCGGTGCGCGTACGGCTGACCTCAAGGAAGAAGGCAAACCCGTGCTCGGTACCAAAGAGATGACCGAACTTATCATTAAGAATATCTAATAAAAATTGATTAAATAAAAGAAGAAAAAACACGTTTTAACCGTGTTTTTTCTTCTTTTCAAATATAAGTTTGCACTTAATTAAAGATTTATCAAACATCGAACCTTTTTGAATTATCTCCTCGACCAATTCATACCCTTTTGTGCTCATTTCCTCAATTTCATAAATTTTTTTAATACCAACTGCACTTGTTATTCCTTCTAATGTCAAAACTATTTTGTCATCTACAGTTTTTCTATTTTCCTTAATATACATATTAAACATATATTTTTCTCCAATTTATATTTTTATAATATCACACCATTTGGTGTATTGTCAATTTGTTTACTCATATTGGTGTAAAATAATTTTGAGGATTATATGTACAAAGAAAAATTTGCCGAAAGATTAAAGGAACTCATAGACGACGAAAGCGTAAATTCGGTCGCTAAAAAGATAGGTATTCCGCAGCAAACGCTGTCGAGATATTTGCTCTGTCAAAGAGAAATCGGCATCGAAAACCTTTGCAAAATAGCAGAATACTTTAACGAGGATTTGGATATCCTCACAGGAAGAAAAGAATACTGACAAATTATTCTCTGCCCTTTACCGTTTTAATACGAAAATACAACGCTTACGAAACGCTTTAAAAACTTATTACACTCTGAAATAATACGATAACACAATAAAAAAGCACGCCTTTAGCGTGCTTTTCAGCTTTGTTTTCAATCCGTTAGAATTTTGATTTTTAAGCGGACTTCTTTTCGATATAATTGACTACGTCGGCTATAGTATTGAACTGCAAAGCGTCCTCGTCATCTACCTCTATACCGAATTGCTCCTCGATTTGCATTATAATTTCGACAATGTCGAGAGAGTCTGCAAGCAAATCGTCCTTCAAAGACGTATTCATCGTTATTTTGCTTTGTTCCATACCGAGTTGTTCCGCAACTATCTTGCTCAACTTTTCAAGTACCATATTAACCTCCGTAAACTCTAAAGTTTCCTAAATCATTATAGCAAATACAACCTAGCTTGTCAATTTAATTATATCTACCTTTTTATCCTCCGAAGCCAGCGATATTACATAGTCTCCGAATGTATAACTTTCAATCAAATCCTCAGGCAATTCAGATATCAAGAGTTTTTTGCTTATGCCCGTACCGAGATATTTGCCGTATGCCTCGTACCTTGTCCACTCTCTTATATCTTTGCATATTTTATCCGACACTCGCCTGTCGATTCTTTCTATGTCTATTCCCACTTCACTGTCGCTAAAAGCAATCACCAGCAAACCGTCCGTGTGACTTACAGATATACATCCCTCTCTTTTGCCGTCATACAAAACGACAGGCTTTCCTTTAGAAAGTCTGTCTATAGTTACGCTTTTTCCCGTGCGATTGCCGTGTGCCTGCAAAATCGCGTTTTCTGCGACTGTTTTATCTTTGCCGATATCACTTGCGTAAACAACCATTATGCCCTCTCCTCGGCCTTTTTGAGAGCCTGAGAATAAAACTCTTCTACGCTGTCCATAAACTTTTCGTCGACAGAATTGAGTCTTCTGCGGTCGGCAAACTGATAATATACGTTGAGGTTGTGTTCAAAGACGTTGGTTTTGCCTCGTTTGAGAGTGGATACGTTGTTCTTATTGATTTCTTTTATCTCATCCTCTATCTCTATAGGACGCGCAAGCGTATGTCCTCTGTCTTCGAATATGACGAATTTAGCGTTGGGATTGGTACACTTGTCTTTGTGAATTGCCACGGAATCGTGGTATCTGACCGTCTTATCGTCTTTGCTGTGCATTACAAGCACGTCGCCTTTGTACTTATTAATGCCGCCTATACCCGTATACAAAGCACGCTTTCCGTAAAATACGATAAAGTGAAGATAAAGCCACGGCTTTGCCAGCAATATCATTTTCGTCGTGTACTTTGCTACTTGGAAGTACACTATATTCCATATATCGTTAAAGCCGCTACAAGTAACAACCGCAGTAATTTTTTCCGCGCATTTCTTATTATTGAGTACGGTAGCCGCAGCATAACCGCCCCAGCTGTGACCGTATACTAGAATTTTATAATCCTTGAGTTTCTCTATCGTGCCCACGTAATTTATTGCGTTTTCGAGGTCGAGCTGACTTTGAGGAAGTCCTTTTATATCCCTGCCTTCGCTCTTGCAAGTACCTGTACAATCGTATGCGAATACGATATAGCCTTTGCGTGCAAAATAGTCATAACGCGCCATATAGTTGGCTCTGCTGCAACCTATTCCGTGAGCCATAACTATGACCGCTTTGTAATCTTTTATATTCTTATTCGTGACGAAAAAGCCGTCGAGAGTACAACCTTTGGATTTAAATTTGACGTAAGTAGCATCGAGGTCGGGGTAGTCCTCGAGAGTTTCGTACTTTTTGGAAAGCTCCACGCGTTTGCCGAAAGCGAAAGCGCACAAAAAGATTGTCGCAACGACAGGTACAACTATCGTGACGGCAAGCAATCCGTAAACTATAAACAATCCGAAACCGAATAATACTCTCAGTGCTTTCTTCTTTTTCATATTTTATATTATACCATATATATTGTAAAAACAAAATTATAAAAGCGTTTGTTTTTGTAAAATGTAGCTATAATTTGCATAGAAAATCGACATATTTTCGATATTTTTGTATTTATTATAATATCTTCCAAATAAATTAAAACTATGACGTTTTGCCCGTCGCTATTTATACGCCGAAAAAAGTACCGAAAGCAAGTATTTAGCACGTGTTAAAACTCATCTGACTACGTCTTTATATATGCAACAATTAGCAAGCATAACGCATTATCTTTTCCCGCCGAATTAGGCAAAAAAATAAGAACGCATATTTTGTATGCGTTCTTAATAACTCAATAGTTCAGGCAATTATTTCTTCTCGGTGTTCTTTACGAGTTCGAGTTTTGCCATCTCAGCACCGTCACCGCGTCTTTGTCCCAACTTGATGATACGGGTGTATCCGCCCTTTTGACCGAGCTTTTCTGCACGGTTAGCATAGAATACGGCGTGCTCTCTGAAGATTTTCTCAATAAGGGGATGATTTACGTCCTTGGTTCTCTCCTTGTACGCGCTCTTGCTCTCACCCTCGTTTTTGAGTTCCTGAATGTCTCTCAAGCTTGCCATAAGCTTTCTTCTGGCAGCCAACTTCTTAGGACCGTCGTTGACGAATTCCTTCTGTACTTCACCCTTGTCGGACTTAACCGTCTTGGTAACCTTTACGTTGTCGTTATAAGTATTTATAGCGAGAGTCAACATACTCTCAGCATAACTTCTTACCTCTTTTGCTCTGTCTACAGTGGTTTCGATAGAACCGAACCACAAAAGTTCTGAGGCTTGATTTCTTATTATGGCCATTCTTTCTTCGGCTGTTCTACCCAACTTTCTTGCCATTTTTGTCTACCTCCTAATTATTCATCCTTGTCCTTGAGTTTAAGTCCAAGGTCGTCGATTTTCTTCATAACTTCTTCAAGCGATTTCTTACCCAAGTTTCTAACTTTGAGCATATCGTCTTCGGTCTTTTCAATCAAATCCTTAACGGTATTGATACCTGCACGTCTCAAGCAGTTGTAAGACCTTACGGACAAATCCAAATCTTCGATTACCATTTCGTAAATCTTTGCCTGCGACTCGTTGTCCTGACTGATAAGGATTTCTCTGTCAGCCATATTGTCTACGAGTTTAACAAAGATACCGAGGTGGTCGTTCATAATTTTAGCAGCCAAACTGATGACTTCGTTGGGCGTAGCGGTACCGTTGGTGGTAACGTCGATAGTGAGTTTGTCAAAATTGATATCCTGACCTTTTCTGGTGCTTTCTACCTGATAGCTTGCGGCGATAACGGGAGTAAAGATAGAGTCTACGGGTATATAACCGATGCCCTGTTCTTCATCCTTGTTGTCGTTGGCGCATACGTATCCTCTGCCTACGCCGATATAGATTTCCATTTCGATGCTTGCGCCCTCGTCGAGAGTGCAGATTTCAAGCTCGGGGTTGAGGATTTCGATATCGTCGCTGTGAGAGATGTCCGCAGCGGTAACTACGCCGGGCGTATATTTGTTGATAGTGCAAAGCTGTTTGAAGTTTTTGTCTTCGGTATTAGCTTTTACGGCAAGTCCTTTGATATTGAGTATAATATCGGTGACGTCTTCCTTAATTCCGGGAATTGCGGTAAACTCGTGCTGAACTCCGTTGATTTTGATACCTACGGGAGCTGCGCCGGGGAGTGCACCCAAGAGAATTCTTCTCAAGCTGTTGCCGAGAGTGGTTCCGAATCCTCTCTCGAGAGGTTCAACAAAATATCTGGTTTTTCTGCCTGCTTCAAGGTCTTCTCTGTTTATGTTTGGTTTTTGAATCTCTATCATTGTAAGCCTCCTTATTCAATGATTTGATGCGACGTCAAGATTGTATTCAAAAATTATTATTTAGAATACAACTCGACAATCATATGCTCTTCGATCTTCTGCTCGATGTCAGCTCTCTCGGGCAATTCTACGACGCTACCCTTGAGCGTAGCGTTGTCAAACGTCAACCACTTGGGAAGATTGAGGGTCTTAGCTTCCTTAACGGATGCAAATACCTTCTTGTCTGCCTTGTTTTCCTTAACGCTTATAACGTCACCCTTCTTGATAAGATAGGAAGGAATGTTGACGCACTGTCCGTTGACGGTAATCAAACCGTGAGCAACGACCTGTCTTGCCAAAGACCTAGAAGATGCCAAACCCAAACGGTAAACGACATTGTCTAGTCTTCTTTCCAAAAGGATAAGCATATTTTCACCGGTAATGCCTCTCATTTTTTCGGCCTTATCGTAATATCCTCTGAACTGTTTTTCGCAAAGACCGTAAATTCTCTTGGTCTTCTGCTTTTCTCTGAGCTGCGTAGCGTACTCACTGCTCTTCTTGTGAGCTGCGCCGTGTTGTCCGGGAGGGGTGGTATTCTTCATAAAAGGACACTTGTCCGAATAACACTTTTCTCCCTTCAAAAATAATTTTTCGCCCTCGCGTCTACATTGACGACAATCGGGTCCTGTATATCTAGCCATTGTGATAACCTCCTATATTACAGTCTTCTGCGCTTGGGAGGACGGCAACCATTGTGAGGAATGGGGGATACGTCCTTGATGAGCGTAACGTTGAGACCTACGTTCTGAAGTGCTCTGATTGCGGACTCTCTGCCCGAACCGGGACCCTTTACGTAAACTTCTACGTTTCTCAAGCCGCTGTCATAAGCAACTTTACCTGCGTCTTCGCTTACCATCTGAGCGGCAAAGGGAGTAGACTTTTTGCTACCGCGAAGTTGCAATTTGCCTGCGCTGGACCAGCTTATAGCGTTACCTTGAGTATCGGTGATTGTTACAATAGTGTTGTTGAAAGAGGCGTGGATATGTGCACAACCGTTTTCACCGCGGCGCTTATTTACAACACGCTTCTTAGTTGTTGTCTTCTTAGCAACTGCCATTATCTTAGACCTCCTTATTTCTTCTTACGGCTAACGGTCTTCTTGGGACCTTTTCTTGTACGAGCGTTCTGCTTGGTACTCTGACCGCGAACGGGCAAGCCCTTACGGTGTCTGACACCTCTGTAGCAGCCTATTTCTTGCAGTCTCTTGATGTTCATCTTGATTTCGCGTTTCAAATCGCCTTCGACCATAATGTTGTTGTGGTCGATGTACTCACGAATCTTGTTTACTTCCTCATCGGTCAAATCCCTAACTCTTGTATCGGGATTAATACCTGTATCAGCGAGAATTTTGTTAGAAGTAACTCTGCCTATACCGTAGATATAGGTAAGGCCGATTTCTACTCTTTTCTCATTTGGCAAATCTACGCCACTAATACGAGCCATTGAAATACCTCCAATAATTTAATAAATTGATATTATATTATTAAACGCTATGAGAAGTTAGATTGTCTGTATAAAGCGGAATGAAACAACCTATTGCCGCTCCCCAACGATTAATGTCTTTTTTTACAGCCTGTGTATTATAACATAATTTAATATATTTTTGCAAGCGTTATCATACACATTTTTTATTTTTTTACGCAATAAAGGAATTATGGAATTATTCCATAACCCTCTATGCTAAAATCCTTGATATTCGTTCTGTTTTTGCCGATATATGTCGGTTATCAGCCTTGCTTCTGCTTGTGCTTCTTATACTTGGAGCAGATAACCATAACGGCTCCGTTTCTCTTTATAACCTTACATTTATCGCACATAGGTTTTACTGATGGTCTGACTTTCATTGTTTACTCCCTCCGTTAGTTCTTATTACGCCATACTATTCTGCCCTTAGTAAGGTCGTATGGACTTAATTCTACTTTTACCGCATCTCCCTCGAGAATTTTGATATAGTTTTTTCTCAATTTACCCGAAAGGTACGCAGTTATGACGTGTCCGTTGGACAATTCTACTTTAAAGTTGGTATTGGGCAATACTTCGATTACGTGTCCGTCTGCCTCGATTACGTCTTCTTTAGACATTTGCGCCTCCTGTCTGAATATCCTTTTGCAACTTGTCGATTGCGCTTGCTATGCCGTCGTTGTCGGCTGCGGTTTCTGAGCCGAGGTCGATACGACCCACTTTTCTCAGATGCTTTACGTTTTTCTGTTTGGGCTCTTCTGCCTTGCGCCCCACGCCGTCCGCTATAAGCACGAACTTATCGTTAAGCGTTGCTATGACTACAAAATATCTGCCTTTGTCGTGTCCCGCAAGAGATTTGACTACGTCCGATACTTTTATATCCATATTGCACCTCACAGGGACAGTATTTCCACTCCGTCTTCGGTAATTGCTACCGTATTTTCGTAATGCGCGGAAGGAAGATTGTCCGCCGTAACTATCGTCCAGCCGTCGTCAAGTATATAGACGTCGTGCGTACCCATATTTATCATAGGCTCGATAGCTATCGTCATATTTTTTCTGAGTCTGAGACCGTGTCCCGCTCTTCCGTAGTTGGGCACTTCGGGGTCTTCGTGCATATCGCGTCCTATGCCGTGCCCGACCAGAGCTCTTACCACTCCGTATCCGAAACTCTCTGCATAGCTCTGTATCGCGTGTCCCAAATCTCCCAGTCTGACGCCTTCTTTGAGAATCTTTACTCCCTCGAAGAAAGACTGCTCGGTAACCTCTACCAGCTTCTTAACCTTTTCGTCGACCTTACCTATCATAAAGGTACGCGCCGCGTCTCCGTTGAAGCCCTTGTAGATACTGCCGCAGTCTACGCTGACTATGTCGCCCTCTTTGATGACTACTTTGTCTGAAGGAATTCCGTGTACGACCTGTTCGTTTATCGACGTACATATCGACGCGGGGAAACCGTCATATCCTAAGAACGAAGGCTTTGCACCGCATTTGGTGATGTAATCGTAGGCAATCTTGTCGAGAGCCTTTGTCGTCATACCTTCCTTGATATTGTCGCGAAGAAGGTCGAGCGTATCTCTGACGATTACGTTAGCCTTTCGCATCAGTTCGATTTCCTGTGCAGTCTTAATCGTTATCATCTAAAATCCTCACTATGTCTTCAAACACTTTATTCATTTCCTGCGCGCCGTCTACGTCGTAAAGCACACCGGACTGCTTGTAGTACTCAATGAGTGGAGCCGTCTGTTTTTTATAAACTTCGAGTCTGGATTTTACGGTTTCTTCTTTATCGTCATCTCTTTGGTAGAGCTTTTCGCCGCACTTTTGGCAAGAGTCTTTGTCGTACCACGAGATGTGATAGCTTTCTCCGCACTTGCACATTCTGCGACCCGCAATTCTCTTGACGACGAGGTCTTCGTCGACCTGAATATTGATTGCGTGCGTAATCTTCGCAAATTTACCGAGTGCCTCGGCCTGTTCGAGAGTGCGGGGGAAGCCGTCGAGCAAAAAGCCCTTTTTGCAATCCTCCTCGCCAAGTCTCTCTTTTACGAGTCCGATAACCACTTCGTCGGGCACGAGCAAACCCTTGTCGATAAACTTTTTAGCTTCTACGCCCAAGGGAGTGCCTTGCTTTATGTTTGCCCTCAAGATATCTCCGGTGGAGATATGAGGTATATTATACTTTTCACATACTCTTGTCGCCTGAGTACCCTTTCCGGCACCGGGCGCACCCAAAAATACCAAGTACATAAAAACCTCTTTTTTTTTATTATTTGAGGAAGCCCTTGTAATGCTTCATCATAATCTGTCCTTCGAGCTGCTTGTTGAATTCGAGTGCAACGCTTACCGCAATGAGCATACCCGTAGAGGATATTGCGTTGTTTATACCCAAATCCGCACCTATCAACTGGAAGAGAGCCGCAGGGATAATAGCTATGAAGCCGAGGAACAACGCGCCAAACAAAACTATTCTGTTGTTAATCTTAGCGAGATAGTCACTCGTAGGCTTACCGCCTCTAATACCCTGTATCGTTCCGCCGTACTGCTGGAGATTTCTTGCTACGTCCTGAGGGTTGAATTGTATCTGAGCATAGAAGTATGCAAAGAAGATAATCAAACCGAGCATTACGAGATAGTAGAATACCCAGCCTACCCATTGCCAATTGCTGCCCGTAGTGCCGGGATAGCAGAATGTAAGGTAGTTGTAGTAGTGTTGAGAATCAGTACCTGCAAACTGGAATATCATCAGAGGAATCGTCATAAAGGACGATGCGAAGATGATAGGCATAACGCCCGAACTGTTGACCTTGATAGGAATGAAGGTCGACTGTCCGCCGTACATTTTGTTGCCCTTTACCTGTTTAGCGTAGTTGACTTTGATTCTTCTCTCGCCGCCGTCTACGAATACGATGAACGCAAACAACAAAAGTACGATTATGATATATCCGATAAGGTTCCAGATTTTAGTAACGTCGGACTGAATCTGAGGAATGGTGTTCACCAAAGCCAAACCGAACGAGGACAAGATACCGCTGAAGATTATCAGGGAAGTACCGTTGCCGATACCGAGTTCGGTAATTCTCTCACCCAACCACATTACAATCGTGCTGCCTGCGACGAGCAAAGCGATGAGCATCAACGCGGTGAGCCAGCCTTTAGCTTCGCCGAACATAGGGTCGAGATAATCCTTGTATGCTACGACGATACCGATTGCCTGTACGACAGCCAAACCTATTGCAACGAATCTCGTGATAATCGTAATCTTCTGACGACCTTCGTCACCCTGCTTGGACAATCTCTCGAGCGGAGGTATGATAAGTGTGAGCAACTGCATTATGATAAAGCTGTTGATAAACGGCAAAATACCGAGCGAGAACAATGTCAGGTATTGCATAGAGCCACCGCTCATCATACTCAAAAGCTGAAAAATCTGATTATTGGTACCTTCTCCGCCGCCGAACTGCGTGCTGTAAAAGTCAACGGAAATTCCGGGGAGAGGAATCCAGCAACCTATACGGAAAGCCAACAGGATTCCGAAGGTTGCAAAAATTCTACTTCTGATGCCTTTATCGCTAAATGCGTTTTTAATAGTTTGCCACATTAGAGCACCTCTGCTTTGCCACCTGCTTTTTCAATAATCTCCGCAGCTGACTTAGTAAATTTATTAGCTTTTACTTCGAGTTTCTTGGTCAACGTACCGTTGCCGAGAACCTTCAAGCCGTAAGGCTCAACCTTACTAAGAACGCCCGTTTCGAGAAGAAGTTCTGCCGTAACTACAGTGCCGTTTTCGAATTTCTCGAGGTCGCTTACGTTAACGATGGAATACTCCTTCTTATAGATGTTGTTGAAACCTCTCTTAGGTATTCTTCTTACAAGAGGCATCTGACCGCCTTCAAATCCCGGTCTTACGCCGCCGCCGCTACGAGCCCATTGACCCTTGTGGCCTTTGCCGGACGTCTTGCCGAGACCCGAACCGATACCTCTACCAAGTCTCTTGGATTGTGTTTTTGCTCCGGGAGCGGGAGCCATATTGTTAAGTTTCATTGTCCGCCTCCTTATGCCTGCTCAATCATTACGAGGTGAGATACTACTTTGAGCATACCCTCGGAACAAGCGTTTGAAGTGATTACGTTGCTGCTGCCGATTTTAGTCAAACCGAGAGCTGCTACGGTATCCTTTTGCTTTTTGGTGCAACCTATCGTGCTCTTTACGAGCGTAACTTTAATCTTTTCCATAAGTCGCCTCCTCTTAGCCTCTGATTTCTTCAACAGTCTTGCCTCTCAAAGCTGCAATCTGTTCGATGGTTTTCATCTGCTTGAGACCTTCGAAAGTAGCCTTAACGCAGTTGATTTTGTTGTTGCTGCCGAGAGCTTTGGTTCTTACGTCCTTGATACCTGCGCATTCCAATACGGCACGTACGGGACCGCCGGCGATAACACCGGTACCTTCGCTTGCAGGCATTATATAAACCTTGGAGCTGCCGAATTGACCGATTGCGTCGTGAGGAACAGTCGTATTGATGGTAGAAATCTTAACCATATTACGCTTAGCCTCAGCAGTTGCCTTACGGATTGCTTCGGGTACTTCGCCTGCTTTGCCCATTCCGAGACCTATCGTGCCCTGTCCGTCACCTACGACGATAAGCGCAGCGAATCTCATAGTTCTACCGCCCTTAACTACCTTCGTAACACGGTTTACGCAGATAAGCTTGTTGAGCAAATCGTTTTCTTGATTTTGGAATTTTTCTCTTCTTGCCATTTTCACCGTACCTCCTTAGAATTTCAGGCCAGCTTCTCTGGCACCGTCGGCTACCATCTTTACACGGCCGGTATAAAGATATCCGCCTCTGTCGAAAACTACTTCGGTAATACCGGCTTTCAAAGCCTTCTCGGCTACCGTCTTGCCGACGAGGTTAGCAGCTTCGCACTTGGTCAAATCCTTTACTTTAGCTACCATATCCTTGTCGAGAGTGGAGCAAGATACGAGCGTAGCACCCTTGACGTCGTCGATAATCTGAACGTTGATGTTATTGGTGCTTCTGTATACGTTGAAACGAGGTCTCTCTGCAGTTCCGCTGATTTTAAGTCTGACTCTCTGATGTCTCTTTTGTCTGACAGCGTTCTTATTAATCTTACTAATCATACTATCTCACTCCTTATTTCTTACCTGTCTTGCCTTCTTTACGAGCGATAACTTCGTCTCTATAACGAATACCGTACGCGTGGTAAGGGTCGGGATTACGAACCTTTCTAATGTTGGCAGCGATTTGACCTACCAACTCCTTGTCAATACCTTTTACTACTACTTCTGTAGCGGAAGGGCACTCAAAGGTAATACCGGGTACTTCTTCGATTTCAACGGGGTGGGAATAACCTACGCTGAGAACGATTTTCTTACCCTGCTTAGCAACCTTGTAACCTACACCGTTGAGCACGAGACCTTTCTCGAAGCCCTTGGATACGCCCTCTACCATATTAGCGATGAGCTTTCTGTACAAGCCGTGCAAAGCCTTGATTTCCTTTTCGTCGTTGGGTCTCGATACTTTAACCTCGCCGTTTTCAACGTTGACTTTGATAATGTTTTTAACGTTGAGGGTCAAAGTTCCCTTTGCGCCCTTTACTGTAACGACGTTTTCGGGAGAAACGCTTACTTCTACGCCCTGAGGAATAACTACGGGAAGTCTACCTATTCTTGACATATTGCATTACCTCCCTATTACCAAACGTAAGCGAGCACTTCGCCGCCGATGTGAGCCGCACGGGCTTTCTTGTCCGTCATAACGCCCTTGGAAGTGGAGATGATTGCAATTCCCATTCCGTTGAGGACAACGGGCAAATTCGCGGAACTTGCATATACTCTGAGACCGGGCTTAGAGATACGCTTTATACCGGAAATGACCTTTTCGTTGTTAGGTCCGTACTTCAAATTTACCTTCATAACACTTTGAACGCCGCCGTCTACTACTTCGTAGCCGTTGATAAAGCCTTCTTCCGTAAGAATGTCGGCGATAGCCTTCTTCATCTTGGATGCGGGCATCTCAACGCTTTCGTGCTTTGCAACGAGTCCGTTGCGGATACGTGTAAGCATATCGGCGATTGGATCAGTTATCATCATAGTAAATACCCTCCTATTACCAACTTGCCTTCTTTACTCCGGGAATTTCGCCCTTGTAAGCGAGTTCGCGGAAGCAAATTCTGCAAATTCCATACTTTTTTAATACTGCGTGAGGTCTACCACAAATCTGGCATCTCGTGTATGCTCTTGTGGAGAACTTAGGCGTCTTTTGCTGCTTGTTAATCATTGCTTTCTTAGCCATAATTCGTCATCTCCTTATTTCACAAAAGGCATACCGAGGAGCGTCAAAAGCTCTTTAGCCTCTTCGTCTGTCTTCGCTGTCGTAACAACGATGATGTCAAATCCTCTTACTTTCTCTACCTTGTCGTATTGAATTTCGGGGAAAATGATTTGTTCCTTGACGCCCATAGCGTAGTTGC
The DNA here is from genome assembly GCA_949290515.1 of uncultured Christensenella sp. Lineage (GTDB taxonomy): Bacteria > Bacillota > Clostridia > Christensenellales > UBA3700 > RACS-045. Next base: position 45,791 of record CASERZ010000006.1, on the reverse strand, counting down.
CGCGTCCGTCGAAGGAATCGCCGGGGATACCCTTGAAGTCTCTTACGCGAGGAAGAGCAACGGATACGAGCTTATCCATAAAGTCGTACATCTTCTTGCCGCGGAGGGTAACCTTTGCGCCGATTACCATATTCTCTCTGACTTTGAAGTTTGCAACGCTCTTCTTAGCCTTACACTCTACGGGTGCCTGACCTGCTATCATCTTGAGCTCTTCAACTGCGAGCTGAAGGCTCTTGCTGTTGTCTTTTACGTCGCCGAGACCCATATTGAGAACTACTTTCTCGAGCTTGGGTACTTCGTTGATATTCTTGTAATTGAACTTCTTAATCAATGCAGGTACTACTGTTGATTTATAAAGTTCCAACATTCTGTATTCTCTTTCCACAGTCGTTATCCTCCATTAATTACTTTTCTTCACTCGTCTTCTTGGACGCAGTCTTCTTTGCGGGAGCTTTGGTTTCGCCCTCAGCCTTTACGGTCTTAGCCGCCTTGGTAGCGGTAGCCTTCTTAGCGGGTGCTTTTACCTCTGCTTCTTGTGCGGTAGCGCTCGCTTCTGCCTTTACGGTCTTAGCTGCTTTAGCAGCGGTCTTGGGAGCTGCCTTCTTAGCGGTCTTGGCTGCCTTAGCTGCCTTAACGTCCAAAGAAGCACCGCAAGCCTTACATACTCTGGTCTTAACGGTCTTGCCGTTTTCGTCGGTCGTAACGCTGTGAGCTACTCTCGTGGTCTTACCGCAGGAAGGACAGATAATCATAACGTTGGATACGTCTACCGAACCTTCTCTCTCGATAATGCCGCCCTTTTGCTGTGCGTTGCGAGGCTTAACGAAGCACTTAACCGTCTTGAGGCCGTCGCCTTTCAAAACTACTCTGTTTGCTTTGGTATCTACTGCCAGAACCTGTCCGGTCTTGCCCTTGTCGGCACCGGCGATAATCTTAACAGCGTCGCCCTTCTTTACGTTCATACTCATTGTGGTCTACCTCCGTTAAATTACCTCAGGGGCGAGAGATATGATTTTCATATAATCCTTATCTCTGAGCTCTCTGGCGATGGGTCCAAAGATACGCGTACCTCTGGGCTGTTTCTGGTTGTCGATGATTACTGCTGCGTTATCGTCGAATCTGATATAGGAACCGTCGGTTCTTCTGATACCTTTCTTAGTTCTTACGATAACCGCCTTGACTACGTCGCCTTTCTTAACGACGCCGCCGGGCGTAGCGTTCTGAACTGCTGCGACGATTACGTCACCGATATTACCGCTTCTACGGAACGAACCACCCATAACGCGAATACACTTAATTTCTTTTGCGCCGCTGTTGTCTGCAACGACCAATCTTGTCTCAGGTTGTATCATCTCTGTGGTCCTCCTTATTTAGCTTTTTCTACGATTTCGACTACTCTCCAACGCTTATCCTTGGAAAGGGGTCTGGTCTCAGCGACACGTACGGTATCGCCTATTCCGCATTCGTTCTGCTCGTCGTGAGCCTTGAACGTCTTGGTTCTGTTGACGATTTTACCGTAAAGAGGATGCTTAACACGCTCTTTGATAGCTACGACAACGGTCTTGTCCATCTTGTCGCTTACAACAACGCCGACTCTGGTTTTTCTGAGATTTCTTTCTTCCATTTGTCAAATCCTCCTTACTTAGATTTCTTAGCCGTCTTCTTAGCTGCCTTTACAGGCTCCTCGGAGATACCGAGTTCTCTCTGACGGATTATCGTCTTAACTCTTGCGATGTCCTTCTTGCAAGTTGCAAGTTGGTTTGCGTTTTCGAGCTGGCCTGCCTTGTGCTTGAAACGGAGATTGAAAAGCTCTTCCTTCAAAGCGTTCAGCTTAAGATTAAGCTCGTCATTTGTCATTTCGAAAAAATTACTTGCTTTCATCTTCGTTCACCTCTTTCTTAACGATTTTGCACTTTACGGGCAATTTGTGAGACGCAAGTCTCAATGCTTCGCGAGCTACTTCCTCGCTTACGCCTGCCATTTCGAACATTACTCTGCCGGGTTTAACTACGGCTGCCCAATATTCTACGCTACCCTTACCGCTACCCATTCTGGTTTCTGCGGGCTTCTTGGTGATAGGCTTGTGAGGGAAGATGTTTATCCATACCTTACCGCCTCTCTTAATGTAACGTGTCATTGCGATACGGGCTGCCTCAATCTGATTTGAGGTAATCCAGCTGGGCTCCTGTGCTACAAGACCGAACTCGCCGTAAGCGATTTGGTTGCCCTTGTTTGCCTGACCGGTCAGTCTGCCACGATGTACACGACGTCTCTTAACTCTTTTAGGCATTAACATTACGCGTTACCTCCTTCTTTAACTTCCTTGTTGTTCTTTCCGAGGATTTCACCCTTGTAAACCCATACCTTTACGCCGATGATACCGAAAGTGGTGTGAGCCTCAGCCGTACCGTAGTCGATATCTGCTCTCAACGTCTGGAGGGGGATAGAACCTTCGTGGTAGCTCTCGGACCTTGCGATTTCCGCACCGTCGAGACGACCGCTTACTTTAGTCTTGATACCCTTGACGCCGCTCTTCATTGCCTTGGAGATGCAACCCTTCATTGCGCGACGGAAAGCCGTACGCTTTTCGAGCTGCTGAGCAATGTTTTCTGCGATGAGTTGTGCGTCGGTGTCAGGTCTCTTGACCTCCATAATATTGATGCTTACGCTCTTCTTGGGAGCAAGCTTCATAACTTCTTTCTTGATTTGCTCTACACCTGCGCCAGCCTTGCCGATGACAATACCGGGCTTAGAGGTGTAAATCGTAACGATAACGATATCGTTTGCCGAAGAAAGTATTCTGCTGATAGTAATCTTGGAGATGGAGCACTGATAATACTTCTTCTTGAGGAAAGTTCTGATTTTGTGGTCTTCTACAAGGTTCTTGGAGAAGTTCTTCTTATCAGCATACCACTGTGCGTTCCAGTCTCTTATAACGCCGACTCTTAAGCCGTGCGGACTAACTTTCTGACCCATTTTTAATACCTCCTTCCTTATTTAGCCTCATCGAGTACGATGGTGATGTGGCTAGTACGCTTGTTGATTCTTGCCGCGCTGCCCTTTGCTCTAGCTCTGATACGCTTGAGGATAGGACCTGCATTTGCGAAACATTCTGCTACGTACAAATCGCTCTTTGCCATATTCAGATTGTTTTCTGCGTTTGCCGCTGCGGAGTTGAGCACCTTGATTACGGGTTCGCAAGCAGCCTTGCGGGTAAACTTGAGGATTGCCAACGCCTCTGCGTATTTCTTGCCTCTGATGATATCGAGGACGATTCTTACCTTATCGGGAGAGATTCTGACGTACTTAGCCGTTGCGCTAGGACGCTTGTCGGCATTAGTCTGACGCATCTCTGCCTTTTCTCTGATTCTCTTAGCCATTTTATGCCTCCTATCTCTTTCCTGTGGACTTCTCGCCAGCGTGACCCTTAAAGGTTCTCGTAGGAGCGAACTCGCCGAGCTTGCAGCCTACCATATCTTCGGTGATATATACGGGCACGTGCTTTCTTCCGTCGTGAACTGCGATTGTATGACCGACCATCTCGGGGAAGATTGTGGAGGACCTGGACCAGGTCTTAACTACTTTCTTTTCGTTAGCTTCGTTCATAGCGATAATTCTCGAAATAAGTCTCTTTTCTACAAAAGGTCCTTTCTTTACCGATCTACTCATTTTCCTTTATCCTCCTAGTTGATACGCTTGATTATAAGCTTGTTGCTCTTGTTCTTCTTTCTGGTCTTGTAACCCAAAGCAGGTTTACCCCAAGGGGTAACAGGGCTGGGCATACCGATAGGCGACTTGCCTTCGCCACCGCCGTGAGGGTGGTCGCAAGGGTTCATTACGACACCGCGGACGGTAGGTCTGATACCCATATGACGCTTACGTCCTGCCTTACCGAGAGAGACGATTTCGTGCTCGAGGTTGCCTACCTGACCGATAGTTGCCTTGCACTTGCTCAAAACGTATCTCATTTCGCCGCTGGGAAGTCTCAAGGTAGCATACTTGCCTTCCTTAGCCATAAGCTGTGCGGAGTTACCTGCTGCTCTAGCTATCTGACCGCCCTTGCCGGGATGCATTTCGATGTTGTGGATAACCGCACCTACAGGGATTTTCTCGAGGGGAAGAGCGTTGCCGACTTTGATATCGGCGTTCTCGCCGCTCATTACCTTGTCGCCTTTCTGCAAGCCTACGGGAGCGATGATGTATCTCTTTTCGCCGTCTGCGTAGTTGAGAAGTGCGATGTATGCGCTGCGGTTAGGGTCGTATTCGATAGATGCAACCGTTGCGGGAATGTTGTCCTTATTACGCTTGAAGTCTATGATTCTGTACTTTCTTCTGTTGCCGCCGCCGATGTGTCTTACGGTAATTCTGCCGGTAGCGTTTCTACCGCCGCTCTTGTTGAGGGATACGAGCAAGCTCTTTTCGGGAGTCGTGGTCGTAACTTCTTCAAACTTGGATACCGTCATAAAACGACGTGCAGGGGAAGTAGGTTTATATCTCTTAATAGCCATTTTCCATTCCTCCTATTATGCCAGACTCTCGAAGAATTCGATTGCCTTGCTGTCATTCGTCAGCGTTACTACGGCTTTCTTGTAGTCGGAAGTCATACCTTCGTTTCTACCCATTCTCTTCTTCTTGCCGTTGACGTTGACGGTGTTTACCTTTGCTACCTTAACTCCGAAAATATCCTCGACTGCTACTTTGATTTGAGTCTTCGTAGCGGTGGAAGCTACCTTGAAGGTGTACTTCTTAGCCGCAATGCCGTCGTAGCTCTTTTCAGTAAGGATAGGGGATATAATAATATCGTACTTATTCATTATGCGTATACCTCCTCGATTTTAGCTACGGCGTCCTTGGTGAAGATACATTTAGCGTTAGCTGCCAAATCGTATACGTTCAAAAGGTCTGCGTTGATGAGCGTGAGGTTTGCGATATTTGCGCAAGCTCTCTTTACTGCCTCGTCGTCGTTTGCAACTACGAGCAACACGCTGTTTTCAATACTCATAGCCTTAAGCATCTGTGCGATGTACTTGGTCTTTGCTTCTTTAAGAGCGATTTTGTCGAGAACGATAAAGTCGTTGTCCGTTACCTTTGCGCTGAGTGCGGAAAGCGTAGCTGCAACTTTCATTTTCTTGTTTATCTTCTGAGCAAAATCTCTGGGCTTGGGTGCGAATACTACGCCGCCGCCCGTCCATTGAGGACTACGGATGCTACCCTGTCTAGCACGTCCGGTACCCTTTTGTCTCCAAGGCTTCTTGCCGCCTCCTCTGACTTCGGTACGGGTAAGAGTGCTTTTGGTGCCCTGTCTCTTGTTTGCGAGCTGAGCAACTACTACCTGATGGATGAGTGCTTCGTTGTATTCTACGCCGAATACGTTTTCGTTGAGCTCTATATCCGCTACTTTCTTAGCGTTCATATCCAATACGTTAACTTTCATTTCTGCTCACTCCTTTAACCGTTTTGCTTTACAACAACGATGTTGCCCTTAGCTCCGGGAACAGCACCCTTGATGAAAAGAAGATTACGTGCGGTATCGACTTTAGCAACCGTGAGATTCTTAACCGTAACCTTTTCGTTACCCCAATGTCCGGACATTTTCTTGTTCTTGAATACTCTCGAGGGAGAAGAACAAGCACCCATAGAACCTACGCCTCTGTGGTAACCGGAACCGTGTGCCATAGGTCCGCAGTGATGATTCCATCTCTTGACCGCGCCGGTGAAACCGTGACCCTTAGAAGTACCGCTTACGTCTACCAAAGAACCTTCTGCAAACTGTGCGCAGGTAAGTTCCTGACCTACTTCGTAAGCTGCTACGTCCGTTTTGAATTCTCTCAAAACTCTTCTGGGAGTAACGCCTGCTTTCTTGTAATGACCCTTCATAGGCTTATTGACGTTCTTTTCTTTGATTTCGCCAAAGGCAATCTGCAATGCCTCGTAGCCGTCTTTGTCAAGGGTTTTCTTCTGCACTACGGGACAAGGTCCTGCGAGGACTATGGTTACGGGAATAACCGTGCCGTCTTGTGCAAAAATTTGACTCATTGCCAACTTTCTTCCAATGATTGCTTTATTCATAGATAAAGTTCACCTCCTGTTTTATTTCGCAAAATCGCTATTCGCAATTTTATAGTTGTCGTGTTTTATTAAAGTTTAATCTGAATGTCTACGCCTGCAGGCAAGTCGAGCTTCATAAGAGCGTCTACAGCCTTGCTGGTAGGATTACAGATATCTATAAGTCTCTTGTGGGTACGAAGTTCGAACTGCTCTCTGGAGTCCTTATACTTGTGTACCGCACGAAGTATAGTAACCACTTCTTTCTCGGTGGGAAGGGGAATAGGTCCGCTGACCTGTACGCCGCTTCTTTTTGCCGTTTCTACAATCTTATCTGCTGCGAGGTCGATAAGGTTGTGGTCGTAAGCTCTAAGTCTGATTCTGATTGTTTGTCCTGCCATTTTTGTTTCTCCTTTTTCCTAACTTATTTTATTACACACCGCCGTGTGTTCCGCTTTAGCCATTTTATAAAAGGCCGCAGTAGCCTTCTAGTTAGTCGCCCGATTGTCGGACCCTTGTCCACGGAAGTTCTCTATATATATTATAGTAACCTCCCGCTTCATCCCGGTGGCGCAAGCAACATAGATATTACAGTATTAGTAAAAAAAAGGCAAACATTTGAATTTGATTATAATGTAAAATTTATGTAAAATCTACAAATATTTGTCATTTGAGCAAAATTTTGGCTAAAACATACAATTACAGCTTAATATATTTGAGACGTTAATCCGACTATAACCTCTAAAAAACGGTTTATATATTATAGCGCGAGTATTTTACGCCTGAAAATAATCCGAAAATACAATATAGACTTTATATATTCCCTTCTCAATACGATAAATGGAAATCTAAATAATTAAAATGTAATAGCAAAATATAATAGCGCATATTGCGTGATAAACATATTAATTATCCCCGCCCGACTGCGTGCAAAGATAAGACGCATTGATATAGTACGTTTGACGACAGCTTACCACTTGCGCACAACGCATATACGCGTATGCGCACGCAAGAGCGCATACACGTAAGTAAAATAATATATTTTCTTTTATCAGTAAGTTAATTTATACAATTTAGGTCTTGGGTAAATTGTATAAATTATACTTTGCACCGTTGTATAGCCTTTTGCTTTTTCCGCAACACTCATACTCAGTTACGTACAAACGGTACGCTCCTATCACCCTCAGTCTAGAAAAAGTAAAAATCACTCCACTCTCCAACAGCGCAAGATACTTTGTATTATAAATTAAATTACCAACTCCGTGCGACCACAAAGTTGCGATTTTAATAATAAAACAACCACTCTCGTGCGAGCGCGGAGAGCGGTTGTTTGCATTTAGTCAAATTTAATTACTTTGCACAACGCGTGCGACTGCGCAGAATAGTGTGATTTTGCAAATTCTCGGCGGTTGCCCCTAATCCTGAGCGTACTAGATGTACGTGACGGTGAGGGGCGTTCCCGAAATTTGTAAAGGCGCGCTGTTATTCGCAGTCGCTTTCAGCGACTGCGTTAAGCTTCTTCACGAGCTCATCCACGTCTACACCGTGTACCATAGCCGCTTCCTCGATTGTTTCGCCTCTTGCCATTGCGCAACCGAAACAGTGCATTCCGATGCTGAGAAGAGTTTCTGCGATTGCCTCTGCGTTTTTATGTTGAAGAGCTTCTGCTATGAGCATATCTTTTGTTATTGCCATTATCGTGCCTCCTGTAAACTTTTTACGTATTGATTATATAACATTATTCCCCTTTTGGCTATTAATTTACATAAAATATTTTATATACAGCCAAACAATCAACGCTACTGCCGCGCCTACCGCCAAAACGATAGCGGTGATTTTAAAGGGTGATTTGGGATACTTGCCTATAATTTTGCCGGTACGTCCGTTGCCTATGCAACCGTACTCTTTTTTGCGGTACTTGTAATTGAATACCCATATAGGCACAAGCACGTACTTGTAAGTCGTACCCGAATAGGTGTTGTTCATATTGACGTAGTCGATTACGTCGGCATTATATCGCGATATAATCATTCTTTTGATTATATCTTCCATAATCGTATATGCCTCAGCCCAGCTTTCGTCAAGTCCTTTGTCGTATCTTTCGGCAGAATAACCGGATATGAACTGATTGTGGTATTCGAGAGAATTATCCGTATCGAAACCGCCCATTTTAGAGAGATTGCTCTGCGTAATCGACTTGCTTGCTTCTACCTGAATATCGTTGAAGAAATTGGATATTACGCCCGTATCGACATACCAGCGCGTACGCGTTTCGGTACGTCTGTTTTTACCCGAGCCGACAGTAACGGTGTAGTGCTGACCGTAGCGTATGGTATAAACGCCGTTGCACTGGCTGTCAAAAGTAAACACGGGAATATAGATACCTTGGCTATCCTGTTTTTTAGCCTCTTTTTTGAGAGTGTAAGGAGCAAGGTGTTTGCTCTTAAGCCACTTCATAAAATAGGCGTGTTCCTGCTCCTTGCTAATCGCAAAGGGCAATACCGCATTCGGCTTAAGTCCTGCAATCTCGTTTGTCTCAACTACATTGGACGCGTTGCAGAATGGACACTTGACAGCCGTCTCGTAAGCAGAAAGCATCGTTACGGCACCGCACGAGCGGCATCGTATCGCTTTTACTCCCTGCCAGGGAATAAAACCGTTTTCCGAACCGACGTGATAAATTTGCTCTTTAGCTGGTGCGACAGGTTCGAGTTCCTCGACCGTATCGCAATAGTCGCATTTGAGCTTTTTCGTCTCGGGGTCGTAATGCAAGAAGTTTCCGCAACTGGGACACTTGTATATCTTGCTCTCTACTACCTCGGCATTTTCCGCACTCTGCTCGGGTGCGTCGTTTTGGATTTGCGTTTTCTTAGTTGCCATCTTCACCCCTTAACGAATATTATTGTTTCGCACCGCACTCGGGGCAGAATTTCTGAGAGGGCTTGAGTTTCGCACCGCACTCTTTGCATACTCTTTCGTTTACGTCCGCGCCGCACTCGGGACAGAATTTAGCTTTTGCTCCTATCTCTGCTCCGCACTTGGGGCACACTTTCTTTGCGGGCTTTACAGTCTGACCGCACTCGGGACAGAACTTTGCCTTTTTGCCTATCTCCGCTCCGCAGTTGGGGCATACTATCTTAGCCTCGCTCTCTTTTACCGCCGTAGGGTCGGATACCGTAGCCATATTATCGGCAAACACCTTTCCGAAGCCCAGACCTGCGCCCAGTCCTATTCCCATACCGCTGACGCCGTTGGGATTATCAGCCGCAGAACGCATAGCCTCGAGAGTTTCCATCTGAGCGTGCTGTTGCATAACTCCGCCCATAACTCCGATATTCGTACGCTTGTCGAGCATCTTTTCCACTTCCTCGGGAAGAGACAGGTTTTCTATGTACAGCGACTTGATGACTATGCCTATCTTCTCGAATTCTTCAGCGACTTTTTGTTTTGCCAGTTCTGCAAGTTCGTCATAGCTTGCCGCCAAATCAAGCGCGGCAATCTTGGATTCGGCTATTACGTTGGACAGAGTTGAAGTAATTATCTTCTTGAAGTAGTCGTCTACGTCCTTGACCGTAAAACTGCTCATCGAGCCGATAAGCTCTCTCAATGCGTTGGTAGGAGTGCCTACGGAGAAAGAATACACGCCGAAGCCTCTTACTCTAACTACTCCGAAATCCTTATCGCGCATCATTACGGGGTTAGCCGTGCCCCACTTCATATTGGTAAACTGCTTTGTAGATATAAAGTATATATCTCCCGTATAAGGACTCTCCCAAAGATACTTCCAGTTGTAAAGCTGAGTGAGCAAAGGCAAGTTCTTGATATCGTCGAGTTTATACGTACCGGGTCCGAATACGTCGGCAAGTTTGCCCTCCTGTATAAACATAGCTTTCTGTCCCTCGCGTACTACTAGCTGGGAGTTTTTCATAATCTCCTCTTTCTTCTCGAGAGGATACTTATAGATTATATCGTTTGCGTTGTCGGTTTCCCATTGGATAACCTTTCTGAATTGTTTTTTAAAAAAACTTCCGAGTCCCATAAAAAATCTCCTTTCGCCATAATCGGCGTACATATATATTGTAATATCCAAGCGGTACGTATGTCAAGATTAATTTTTAATACACGCGGTATAAAGCATTTGAGTTTTACATAAAAGGCAAAGGTTTTGAAGAGGGTTATCGAATATAGCGCGTTCAAAACGCATATTATTTGGTATGAAAAATACAAAAAATTTAAACGTAAGAATCATATTGATATTTATATGCATACTTCTTTGCGCTCTGTGCGCGCTGCCGCTTATATCGTGCGACAAAGAACAAACCGAAAAGGGTACGTCATACGAAATCTGGCTGGACATAGGCGAAGACGCAATCGACTGCACTCAACGCGTAAACTTTGTCAACTCGAGCGAATATATTCTCGACGAATTAATCTTCAACGTCTATGCGGGCGCGTATTCTCAGACATCTCCTCTTCCGTGCACTCCTCAGGAAGAAGCGGACGCGTATCCCAACGGCGTGAGTTTCGGCAAATTTGAGTTCAAAGGAGCTTACGGCGATTTTCAAAGCTGTCTTTATGATGCCCTTTCCAATCTCATAACCGTCACGCTCTCCTCTCCTCTTCTTCCGTCGCAGGAGATAGCGGTAGACTTTGTGTATTCCATCACTCCTCCTAACACGAATCTGCGCTACGGCTTCAACGACGTGTGTCTTTCGCTTACGGGATTTTATCCTCAGCTGTGCGCGCTCGTGGAAGGCGAGTGGTTTTTCAGAGAATTTTCCCCGATAGGCGACCCGTATTTTTCAGATACTGCGGATTATGAGGTAACTTTCAATCTTCCGGACGGTTGCGACTATGTAGCAAGCGGTCTAAGTCAGGTATCCTCTGTGGACGGCGAAACCTTCGTAACCTCTAAAGCAAACAACATCCGTGATTTTGCATTGATAATCTCTCCTGTACTCAGCCGTACCGAAACGGAATATAAAGGAGTTGAGATATCGTATCTTGGAAGCGATACGCAAGTAATCGAATATGCAAAACGAGCAATCGACGTATTTTCTGAGCGTTTCGGAGAATACGCATACGATTCTCTCGCGCTTGCCAGCGTGCCTTTTGTAGCAGGCGGTATGGAATACGGCGCGCTATGCGTTGTCAACGAGCAACTCGACGCCATAGACATAGAGAGCGTCACGGCACACGAGATAGCGCATCAATGGTGGTACGGAGCAGTAGGAAGCAACAACCTGACAGACGCCTGGCAAGACGAAGGGCTTGCGGAATACTCGACTTATCTTTATTTTTACGATACCGACAGGCGCGAGCTGGCACAGACGATACTTGACTCGGCTTATAATCAATACTCCCGTTTCGTAGAGTTGGGACAAAAAGTAGGCGAGCCTGTAAAAGGTATGTTAGCGGGAGAGTTGTCGTCTTTTGCAAGCAATTACCATTATACCAACCTCACTTACAATAAAGCATTCATAATGTGGGACGCTGCAAAGATGATAATGGGAGAAGAAGCTCTGCAATCCGCACTGAAACACTATTACAAGCTCAACAGATTTGCCATAGCATCGACAAACGATTTGTATGCCTCGCTTGACAACGCAAAAAAAGGCTCCTCTGCTCTTCTTAAAAACTGGATACTCAGCTGCTGAACTTTGTAGGCTTATTCTTTAGTTTTTGCCGAATTTTTGAGATAAATTTGCAGTTGCGCGCGTTTTGCCCGCGCGAGACAATCAAAAATTTCCAGCAAAAAGCAGTATAAAAGAATAGCACGTTTTCCATAATAAAAGTGTAGTCAATATGACTAACAACACAGGAGGATAATATGAAGAATTATCAATCACAGCAGCAGCAAAACCAGTCCGGCAAGCAGATGAATAAGTCCAACGGCAAAAACAGCCAGACCAGCGACTGCCAAAACTGCGGCAAAAACAACTAATCGCAAACGCGATAAAAAAAAGAAGGAAGGGCTGAAGTCCTTCCTTCTTTTTAAGTTACGGGGTCAGAGCCCAACACAATGCCAGGTGACCGAATTAATTATATAAGAAGTTTTCTTCTTTATCCAGTCTTTTCAAGAATTTTTCTTCTATACTGAATATATGAGAATAGGTGAAGTAATCAAGGATTTGCGAATAGAGCGCGGACTTTCCCAACAAAAGCTTGCCAAAGCAATAGGCGTAAGCCAAAAAGCAATAGATTATTGGGAAAGAGGCGTAAACGAACCCAAAGCAAGCTATATCGTATTGCTTGCGGATTACTTTGACGTAAGTTGCGATTTTCTTTTATCTCACGAATGACAGGCGTATACAAAGTACGCCTGTTTTATTTTACACGTATTAATATTATATTTATTTTTTATACTTGCGCGATTATTTATTTAAATTATCAAGGCTTTTTTGAGTAGGCATTACAAAACGGATTAACACTCCTTTTTCCCACCATTTAAATCATAAAAAATTCCACTTGCGCGCAAAATGTGCGTATATATGCCCGCACATATACGCATACGCGTTGAAACCTCTAATTTATACAATTTAAGCCTTATGTAAATTGTATAAATTATTATATTATAATATATATATTCTATACGCTAAATTTTATACTATTGATTTTCAGGTATTTTTTCAAATACCACTTCGATTACACTGAGCGCGACAGGCGCATACTTTTTGTGTATGTAACTGAGCGCGGGCGTCGCAGATAAAGGCAAAATATGCGTCGCTATACGCGCTCGCCTAAAAAGAAAGACGGTGTAGCATCTCTGCTACACCGCCTTCCAATTATATGATAAGGGGGAAAATTATGAGCTTTAGTATGTTTGTAAACTTGATTACTTTTCGTACCTCTTGTTTACAGGCATAATATACCACCCTGAAAAAATTTTGTCAACAGTTTTTTTCCACTTTTTTAAAGATTTTACAAAATTTTAATAAATTACTATTTGAAAAGCCGATTTTATACTAGTTTTTAATATTTATTTAATATATCACTATTTTTACGCTATATTTATTTACCTGTACTTTACATAGATACAGCCGTCTCAATTAAGAAACGGCTGTTGATTTTAGGATAAAATGCTGAACAGTTTGTTTTTTAAGTTAAAGTTACTTTTTGCAATACTTATGCAAAAACTCCTCCATCCTGTCCATTGCTTTTTGCAAGCTGTTGAGCGAATAGGCATAACTTATACGCACAAAATCTTTTCCGCTCTCACCGAACGCACCGCCCGGCACTACCGCTACTTTGCTCTTTTCGAGAAGAGTTTCGGCAAACTGTTCTCCGTCCATACCCGTAGACTTCACACAGGGGAAAACGTAAAAGGCGCCTTTAGGCTCAAAACACTTAAGTCCCATACCGTTGAGACGGTTGACGAGAAATCTGCGGCGAATATCGTATTGCTCGCGCATATTCTCAATCTCTCTGAAGTTGTCTTCAAAACCCATTCTCAAAGCCTCTAAGCCGGCATATTGCGCACTGGTAGGAGCGCACATTATTATGTACTGATGGATTTTCAGCATCTGCTTAAAAAGTTCGTTGGGAGCGCAAACGTAACCGAGTCTCCAGCCCGTCATAGCAAACGCTTTGCTGAAGCCGTTGATGAGCACCGTACGCTCTTGCATACCCTTTATAGCCGCAAAGCTTACGTGTCTGCCCTCATAGGTGAGTTCTGCATAAATCTCATCGCTTATTACGAGCAAATCGTGTTTTTCTACTACTTTGGCTATTGCCTCCAAATTCTCTTTTGTCATTATCGCGCCCGTAGGGTTGTTGGGATAAGGCAAAATCAAAGCCTTTGTCTTGGGCGTGATTACCTTCTCGAGATTTTCAGCGGTAAGTCTGAATTCGTCCTCGACGTAACATTTCGCACTTACGGCTTTTCCGCCGCAAAAAGCCACTCCGGGAGCATAAGACACATAACTGGGCTCGGGGACGATAACTTCTTCCCCGTCATTGAGAATAGCCCTCAAAGCAAGATAAATAGCCTCGCTTGCGCCAACCGTCACGAATATCTCCTTTTCGGCTATATATTCGACGTCAAAACGCGCCTTGAGATATTTTGCTATATATTCTCTGAGCATAGGCAAACCGCTGTTGCTCGTATACTGAGTAAGCCCCTTGCGTATGCTCTGAATACCTGCTTCTCTTGCGCACCAGGGCGTATCGAAGTCGGGCTCGCCCACGCCCAAAGATATTGCGTCTTTGTATGTGGACGCCACGTCGAAAAACTTCCTTATGCCCGAGGGCGGAATATTCTTTACGATGTCGCTGAAGTATTTGTCGTAATTCATATCAAAAACTGCCTCTTTTCTTCTCTGTCGTCTTTATCCAGAATAACGCCTTCCGTCTTGTATTTTTTGAGTATGAAGTGCGTTGCGGTGGATATGATATCGCGCATAGTAGAGAGTTTTTCGGAGACGAATCTCGAAACTTCTCTCAGGTTTTTGCCCTCTATCGTAATGCATAAATCGTAAGCCCCGCTCATAAGATAAACGGCTTTTACCTCGTCAAACTGATAAATGTTTTTGGCTATAGCGTCAAAACCCGACGACATCTGAGGCGTTACCTTGACTTCGATAAGCGCGGTCACTATATCGTCGCTGAGTTTTTCGGTATTGAAAAGCGTGGTGTACTTAGCGATTATTTCGCACTCCTCCATTGCCTTGATTCTCTCTGCTACCTGCTTTTCGCCAAGTCCTACCATAGGCGCGATTTGCGCGGGGGTAAGTCTGCTGTCTTCGTGCAATACGTTCAAAATTTTCTTGTCAAAATTGTCCATAGTCATTACTCCGTCATATCGAGATATTCTTCGTAAGTTGTAAGTTTATCAAAGGTCTTGGTACCGTTGATTTCGATAATTCTGTTGGCAACCGTCTGCATAAGCTCCTGGTCGTGCGAGGCAAACATAAGTCCGCCCTTGAAGTTTATCATACCCTTGTTGAGAGAGGTTATCGCCTCGAGGTCGAGGTGGTTGGTAGGCTCATCGAGTATGACAAAGTTACCGCCCTGAAGCATAGCTCTCGCCATCATACATCTTACCTTTTCTCCTCCGCTCAATACGCACGCCTTTTTCTTTGCTTCCTCTCCCGAGAAAAGCATTCTTCCCAGCCAGCCTCTCAAATAGCTTTCGGTATGGTCTTTTACCGCATACTGGTTTATCCATTCGACGAGCGAAAGCTGTACTCCGTCGAAAAATTTGTCAAAGTTCTGAGGTACGTAGCTGTTGACTACCGTCTTGCCCCATTTAAACGTGCCGGCATCTGCCTTTTCTATGCCCATAAGTATGTCGAACAGCATAGATATGTTTATTGATTTATCGGACAAAAAGGCTATCTTCTCACCCTTTTGAACGGTAAATGTCACGTCCTCGAAAAATCCTTTCTTGGTAAGTCCTTCGACCGTGAGAATATCCTTGCCGAGTTCCTGCTCGAATTCAAAGTTGATGTAAGGATATTTTCTCATCGAAGGCTTGATATCCTCGAGAGTGAGTTTTTCGAGTTCTTTCTTTCTGGACGTCGCCTGACGGGATTTGCTCGCGTTTGCCGAGAAACGCGCGATAAATTCCTGCAACTCTTTTGCTCTTGCCTCGGCTTTCTTGTTTGCCTCACGTGCCTGTTTAGCAAGCAATTGGTTGGTCTCGTACCAGAAGTCGTAGTTGCCCACATACATATTTATATGTCCGTAATCCACGTCGCAGATATGAGTACATACCTTGTTGAGGAAGTGACGGTTGTGGGATACTATTATTATCGTATTCTTAAAGTCGAGCAAAAAGTTCTCCAGCCACATAATAGACTTTGCGTCGAGGTTGTTGGTAGGCTCGTCGAGTATGAGAATATCTGGATTGCCGAAGAGTGCTTGCGCAAGCAGAATTTTAACTTTCTGCTTACCGTCGAGTTCGCTCATAAGCATATTGTGATATTCCTCTCCGAATTTGAGTTCGTTAAGAAGCGACGCCGCGTCGCTCTCCGCTTCCCATCCTCCAAGCTCGGCAAACTCCGTTTCGAGTTCTGCCGCGAGATTTCCGTCCTCTTCGCTGAAGTCGGGCTTTGCGTACAAAGCGTCTTTTTTATCCATTATCTCTACGAGTTTCTTGTGTCCCATAAGCACGGTACGCATAACGGTGTATTCGTCAAAATCGTTCTGATTCTGATTGAGTACGCTTATACGCTGGTCCTTACCCTTGCTTACGGTACCTCTCGTAGGCTCCAAATCGCCCGACAAAATCTTTAGAAAAGTAGATTTTCCCGCGCCGTTGGCACCTATTATTCCGTAACAGTTTCCGTCCGTAAACTTAAGATTTACGTCCTCGAAAAGTTTTCTTCCGCCGAATTGCAAAAATACGTCGTTTACCTGTAACATTTTCTCTCCTTGGTGAAGGCGTATGCCCTCGGTGTATTTAATCCCCCTGTCGCTTACGCGATTAAAGCGCAACATAAATTGTGATTGCGTAATTTATTTCTTATTGCTCCGCGTCTCCCGACGAAAGCACGGGTCCTTGCAACGTGCCGCCCAAATCTGTCTTATATCCGTACGCGGTAAGATAATAACTCTCCAGTCTTCCCTTTTTTACCTCGTACAAAAGATAAAAAGTCTTTTTATCTCCCGCTTTTACGGTTATACTGTCTTCAAGCACTTCACCCTCGTCGATTTGTCCGTACACGGCATCCCCGTACTTTATGGAAAAATCGGATTGCTTTAGTGTTACCTCTTTTTCAGCGTCTACAGCAATTTCGATAAGCAAGAAGCAGTTACCTTCCTGCGCCTTAAGCGACCCTATCTCCTCGCGCTTATTGTCAAGGTCCGTTACCGTCATAACAAAACCGTCGCAATCGAGATTTTCTCCTATGTGCGCGTTTTTGAGTTGCTCGGCTTTTTGTTTTTCCACATCACTCTTTTGCACAAGATATATGACGAGGAAAATCAGCGCGACTACCACGAGCGTCAACACTATAAGTCCTATCGTTTTCTTTACCCTGACGCTCATATCATTCTCCGATTATGCGGCGCGCGATTCTATCGCACTCCGAATAGATTTTTTCTATATCCGTACCTATATTGTATTCGCCCTTTTCGTACACAATCCTGCCCGCTATTACCGTCATAAGCACGTTGGACTTATTGCCCGCGTAGACTACGTTTTTAAGCACGTTGTTGACGGGCTGCATATTCGGGGCGTGAATATCTATCATAATAAGGTCGGCTTGTTTTCCCGCTTCTATGGTGTCGAGGTCGCTAAGTCCCATTGCTTTTGCGTTGTTGCTTGTCGCGGCCTTGAGAATATATTCTCCGTCCATACTTGCGGGGTTTTGAGTTACTGCCTTTTGAAGTCCCGTAGCCAAAAACATTTCTCTGAACATATCCAGACAATTGTTGCTTGCGGGGCCGTCCGTGCCTAAGCCTACGTTGATACCGCTGTCCTTAAGCTTTTGCAAGGGTGCGATTCCGCTTGCCAGCTTGAGATTGCTTGCGGGACAACTTACAACGGATACGTTGTGCTCTTTGAGCGCACGTATATCGTCGTCCGTAGGATGTACGCAATGATACGCTATACCGCCGTAATCGAAAAGCCCCAGTCCTGCAAGATAAACCGCAGGCGTTTTGCCGTGCCTTGCCACGCACTCCTCGACTTCCTTTTTGGTTTCGCTGAGGTGGGTATAAACCGGCATCTTGTGCGCCTTGGCAAACTCCGCCATAGCCTTTATATTTTCCTCGCTGTTGGTATACTCGGCGTGAAGTCCCAAACGGTATTCGATAAGACTTCCCATCTTAGCCATAGTATCCATACCCCATTCAAGGCGTTTGAACAGCTTATCCTTAGGGCCGTTGCCCTCGGTAATGCCTTCGAGTATTACGTTGCGAAAACCGCACTCCTTGCACGCCTCGGCTATACCGTCGAGATGGAAGTACATATCGCTTGCAAGGGATATACCGCCCGAGACGTATTCGGCTACCGCAAGTTTTGTCAGCCAGTAACAATCGTCCGCAGTAAGCTTAGCTTCACGGGGAAAGATTTGCGTATTAAGCCATTCGTCGAGCGCGGTATCGTCGGCAAGCGAGCGCAAAAATACCATAGGGGAGTGAGCGTGCGCGTTTTTAAAAGAAGGCATAACGAGATTGCCCTCGGCGTTTATCTCTCTGTCCCACGGCAAATATATCAGCGGGCAAACCTGACTGACAAGACGGATTTTTCCGTCTTCAATCCACAGCTCGCCGTTTTCGATATAGTGCTCGCCCGTCCATATTCTCGCATTGTGAATTCTAATCAGCATATTATATCAAATCCTTGATTCTCTTAATACTCTCGAATATAAGTTCTTGCATTTTTCCGCCCGTACGCTCTACCGCCAAAGCTTCGTCCACGTTGTCCAAAGCCATAGACGTGATACCGCAAGCGGGGTTTGTTATGCACGATATGCCTGCGACCTTTATGCCCATATGCCTTGCCGCAATAACCTCTATCGCAGTTGACATCCCCACGGCGTCCGCGCCAAGGGTCCTTGCCATAGCCACTTCGCTTGCCGTCTCGTAATTTGGACCTGAAAACTGAATGTATACGCCCGTGCCGAGCTGGATATCCAACTCCTTAGCCGTATCGTCGACAATCTTGCCGATTTGCTCGTCGTAAGGTTTTGTCATATCGGGAAAACGTTTGCCCAACACGTCCCAATTCTGCCCTATAAGAGGAGAAGGCACAAGCGATATATGGTCGGTAATGCGCATAAGCGCGCCTATCTCGGGGTACTTTATACCGCCCGCCGCATTGGTAACGAACATTACCTTTGCGCCCGCCATACCCATAAGCCTTACGGGCATTACGCACTGCTGGGAGGTGTAGCCCTCGTAATAGTGTATTCTGCCTTGCATTACGGCAACTCTCACGTCTCCTACGTATCCGAATACGAATTTTCCGACGTGTCCGCTGACCGTACTCACGGGCATACCTTCAATCTCGCTGTAGCTTACTTGTGCTACTTTGTCTATTTTGTTTGCAAAGTCGCCCAGCCCGCTGCCGAGTACCAAAAGCACTTGCGGGCAAAAGTCCGTCTTGCTTCTCAAGGACATATAGGCCTTTTGCAAATCGGTTATGTATTGCGCCTGCATATTACTTTTTAAATACCTGTCTGGAACCGGGTTTTACAAGCTCGATTTTGCCTTCTTTGCACAAAGGACACTCGTCAGGCTCGTAGGAAACCACTTCCATACTGATGAGGTTGACGTACTTAACGCCGAAGTCTACCGCGCCGTTGCTTCTGTCAACGAGCGAAGCTACCGCTGTAACGTTACCGCCCAAACTCTGAACGAGTTTTACGACTTCCTTTACAGAGCCGCCCGTGGTAACTACGTCTTCTACGACGATTACTTTAGCTCCTTCGGGGATTGAAAAACCTCTTCTCAAAGTCATCTCGCCGTTTTCTCTCTCGGCAAAGATATTGGGTACGCCGAGCTGTCTTGCGACCTCGTAGCCCATAAGTATTCCGCCGATTGCGGGAGATACTACCATATCGACCTCTACACCCTCGAGCTTTTCGGCAAGAGCTTTGCATACTATTTCGCTCTGCTTGGTGTCGATGAAGAGTTTAGCGCTCTGCATATAAGTATCGCTGTGTCTTCCGCTGGTGAGTTTGAAGTGTCCTTTGAGGATTGCTCCCGTCTTTCTGTAGCATTCCAATGCCTGTTCCTGTGTCAACATAAGTGCCTCCGATTGTATATATTTGAATTGTTTTATTATTTCGTTATATTGCCTTAGCAGAATTTTGAATTTTCGCTAAGGGTTTTTGCACTTTAAGAAAGAAACTCCTTTCTTACTTTGCGCGTTTTCCGCGATTACGCGATTAATTGTTCTTTTGCAATTTTTCTTGCCGCTAAAATGCACTATACTTTGCAGATATCAGCCGTTGAGGATAAGCGTACCTACGAGGTCGTTGATATCCATATCGTTTTCCTCAACGTACTTAGCAAGGTCTCTCGCTATGTCTCTCGCGCCGCAAGGCTCGGTAAAGTTGTGAGTTCCGACCTGTACCGCTCTCGCTCCGCATATCATAAACTCGAGTACGTCCGTATATTTAGTTATTCCGCCGAGACCGATTATCGGTATCTTGACGGCATTGTAGCAATCCCAAACCATTTTCAGCGCAACGGGTTTTACCGCGGGACCGCTCATACCGCCGTTGTTATTGAATAGTATAGGACGGCGCGTCTTGTAGTTGACTGCCATACCCGAAAGCGTATTGATGAGCGAAATAGCGTCAGCTCCTCCCGCTTCCGCGCCCCTTGCGTTGTCGGCTATGCAAGCAACGTTTGGAGAAAGCTTTGTAATAACGGGTTTATTGCAAACTTTCTTTACCGCCGCCGTAACCTTTTCCACGTTTTGAGGAAGTACGCCGAAAGCCATACCGCCCGCTTTTACGTTTGGACAAGAGATATTGAGTTCGACCATATCCGCTTGCGCCTCGTTCATTTTCTCTGCTATTGCTATGTAATCCTCGAGCGTACTGCCAGCGATATTTGCTATAACTACCACGTCGCGTTTTGCAAGGTCTTTATCGTCCGTCTCGAGATAATGTTCTACGCCCGGATTTTGCAAGCCTACACTGTTGAGCATTCCGCCGTAACTCTCGGCTATTCTCGGGGGAGGATTACCAAGACGCGGCTTTATCGTCAAGCCCTTTGTGCATATTCCGCCGAGTTCCTCTATATTGTAAAATCTGTCGTATTCCTTGCCGAAACCGAAAGTTCCGCTCGCGGTAATCACGGGATTCTTAAAGTCCACGCCCGCTATGTTTACTTTGAGATTGCTCATAATACCACCTCGTCTAATCTGAATACGGGACCGTCGGCGCATACTCGCAAATATCCCTCTTGACCGTTGCGTTTAATCTTGCAGTTGCAAACGAGGCACGCTCCTATGCCGCAACCCATTCTCGCTTCGAGCGATACGATTACGGGAACGTCGAACGGCTCTAACGCTTTCTTTAGCGCCTTGTACATAACTTCGGGTCCGCAACAGAATACAACGTCGGGCTTGAGCTTAGCCATATCTTCGGCAAGAATATTCGTGACGAAACCTTTTCTGCCGTAACTGCCGTCATCGGTAGCGACTACTACGTTGCCCGTAAGCTCTCGCATTTCTTCTTCGAGCACTACCTTGTCCTTGTTGGCAAATCCCAAATACGTAACGTACTCTCTGTCTACGAAGGCTCTGGGAATAGCGGGCAAAACCGCGCTGCCCATACCGCCGCCTAAAAGCACGATTTTCTTCATACTCTCGTCGGGAGTAAATCCGTTGCCGAGGGGCAACATTGCTTTTACGCGGGTACCTTTCTCATAGCCTGCAAGCTCTTTCGTACCTTCTCCGACTACGGCATAACATACCGTAACCGTCTTTGCCTTGCAATCGAAATCGCATATACAGAAAGGACGTCTCAATACGTGCGAATTGTCGGTGAGCTTTATATGTACGAACTGACCGCCCTTGATACCTTCGGGCAAATCGTCAAAGGCTATTACCGCCTTGTAAATATCCTTTGCGACATGCACGTTTGATACGATTGTCCCCTCTCTGTCTTTCATCTCTGCCATATTTTAAATGCACCTCGTGATGTCTTTTTGCATATCTATAGCCGCCTTGAGCGCAGCCTGCTTGTAATCCATACCCTTGTATGCGTCCTTCTTGTAAGCGCAAAGTATTCCTCTCGAAGAGTTTACTATACCGCCGATTCCGTCGCGGAAACATACAGCCAAATCTTCTGCCTTGCCGCCTTGCGCACCGTAACCGGGAATAAGGAAAAAGGTAGAAGGATGAGCGTTGCGGATAAGCTTAGCCTGTTCCATATGAGTTGCGCCCACTACCGCGCCGATACTGCTGTAACCGTACTTGCCTACGAGGTCTTTGCCCCAGCCGTCAACGAGCGTAGCCATATTGTCATAAAGAGTCTTGCCGTTGTCCATAGTCTTATCCTGCAATTCTCCGCTTGTAGGATTTGACGTCTTGACAAGCACAAACGCGCCCTTATCGTACTTCTTGCAATCCTCTACGAAAGGCAGTATGCCGTCGCTTCCGAGGTAACCGTTGATTGTGATAAAATCGCTTTCGTAAGGAGTAACCGTTTTACCGTTTGCGAGGGTCGTCTTGCCGATATATCCCTTGCTGTATGCCGCCGCGGTAGAACCTATGTCGTTACGCTTGATATCCGCGATTACGAAAAGTCCATTTTCTCTGGCATACGCTACGGTATCTCTGAAAGCTGTCATACCTTCTACGCCGTACATCTCGTAATAAGCAACCTGTACCTTGACGGCAGGTATTACTTCTTTCAAAACGTCGATGAGGTCAAAGTTGAATTTTGCAATCTGCTTGCCCGCCTCTGCCAAAGTCGTACACTTTGATTTCATATCTTCGGGAAGATAATCTATGCAGGTATCTAGTCCTATTACGGAAGGGTTGTTTGTTTCCTTTATTCTGTCGATAAGGCTGTCGATAATCATTTTCTTTTCCTCTTTCTCAGTATTTGATTTGTCCTTCTACTATTGTCTTTACGACTTTGCCTTTGACTGTCCAGCCGTCGAAAGGCGTATTCTTTCCTTTGGATTTAAAGCTCTTTGCGTCTATCGCATATTCCTTGTTAAGGTCTACGAGAGTTATGTCCGCAAGTCCGCCTTCTTCGAGTTTTCCGGCCTCGAGTCCCAAGAGCTCCGCGGGACGCTTACTCATAAGCTCGACAAGCTTGTCCAGCGTGATTACGCCCTTGTCGACGAGATACGTGTAGCTGAGCGCAAACGCGCTTTCAAGTCCGCTGATACCGTTGGCCGCGTAGTTGTATTCGACGTTTTTATCCTCTAAGCTGTGAGGCGCGTGGTCGGTAGCAATTACGTCTATAGTGCCGTCTGCAAGTCCTGCGAAAATAGCTTGTCTGTCCTTTTCCGTACGCATAGGGGGATTTACTTTGCTGAAGGTATTGTAATCGAGAATAAGCTCGTCAGTACCCGCAATGTAGTGAGGACAGGTTTCGCAGCTGACTTTTACTCCGCGCGCTTTTGCCTCTCTGATGAGTTGCACGCCGCTTGCCGTGCTGACGTGGCATATATGAACTTTGGTATCCAGCATTTCGGCAAGAATGATATCTCGCGCTATCATAATATCTTCTGCCGCCGAAGGTATACCCTTAAGTCCCGCTTTGGTAGCGTTTTCCCCCTCGTTGACTACGCCTTCGTTGATGAGTGATTTTTCCTCGCAGTGACTGCAGAGCAAGAGGTCGTAATCCTTCGCGTATTCGAGCGCTAAGCGCATCATCTGAGCCGTCGATACGGGCTGTCCGTCATCGCTCATAGCTATCGCACCCGCTTCTTTCATTTTGCCCATCTCCGCCATCATTTCGCCTTTAAGACCGACGGTAATCGCGCCGATAGGATATACTTTTGCGAGGTTGACTTCCTTGGCTCTGTCAACGATATATTTGACTATATATTTGTTGTCCGTAACGGGTTTTGTGTTGGGCATACAGCAC
Organism: uncultured Christensenella sp.; assembly: GCA_949290515.1. Taxonomy (GTDB): domain Bacteria; phylum Bacillota; class Clostridia; order Christensenellales; family UBA3700; genus RACS-045. Next base: position 22,236 of record CASERZ010000006.1, on the reverse strand, counting down.
ACCGTCGAAAAACCGCCCGCAACCGCAGCGCGGCTGCCGCTCTCTATATCTTCCTTGTACTCGTATCCAGGCTCTCTCAAATGAGTATGCATATCTATAAACGCGGGCAGAGCCGTAAGCTTGTCGCCGTCGATAACTTCATCGTACTTGCCACCGATATTCTTTGCGATTTTCTCTATTCTGTTACCTTTTATCGCAATGTCGCATTGCTGGTTGTTGACCGTTACGTTTTTAATCAGTATTGACATATTAACTCCTTTCGTAATCTTATGTTAAAGTTTGCTTTTTCTTGTTGATGCAGTCGTTTTGTTTAGCATTTATTCAGCCGCGGCTTCCCGTAACCCATTCGAGAAGTGCCATTCGCGTCGCTACTCCGTTGGTAACCTGCTCGTCTTTAAGACACATTTCGCTGTCGAGTACGTCGCAGTCCACTTCTATTCCTCTGTTGGCGGGTCCGGGGTGCATTACTATCGCGCCCTTGTTTGCCATAGCCATTCTCTCCATTGACACGCCGTAGAAGTGATTGTATTCTTCGATGCTGGGGAAAAGTCCTTTTTGTTGTCTTTCGAGCTGTATTCTCAGTCCCATTATGACATCGCTGCCCTTGAATGCTTCTTCGACGTTTTTGCATACCTTGCACGGCTGGTTTTCTATACCTTTCGGAAGGAGCGTATTGGGAGCGAATACCTTGACTTTTGCGCCCATTTTGCTAAGTCCGACTATATTGCTTTGCGCAACTCTCGAATGCTTCACGTCGCCTATGATGGCAACTTCGAGCCCCTTTATCTGTCCGAATCGCTCTCTCATAGTATACATATCCAAAAGCGCCTGCGTAGGATGCGCGTGCATACCGTCTCCTCCGTTGACGACCGAAGCTTTGGTATGCTTGGCGATAATCGCAGGCGCACCGGCTATCGAGTGACGTATGACGATTACGTCAGTCATCATCTTGTCGAGCGTAACCGCCGTATCTATAAGGCTTTCGCCTTTTTTCACGCTGGAGCCCGAGGGGGATATGCCTACGACTTTAGCTCCGAGATATTTTCCCGCGTCCTCAAACGAACAGCGCGTACGCGTGGAATTCTCGTAGAAAAGCGTAACCATACTTTTACCTTTGAGAATATCGAGCGACTTATTGCCCGAGGCTATGTTTTGCTTCATAAAACCGGCACGCTCGAGCAAGCTTTCTATAAGCTCTTTGGGCGTGTCCGCCATAGTCAAAAAATCTCTTTTCATTTGACCTCCGTAGTTATACTATTATATATTAACATAAAAATTATTAAAACAAAAGAGATATGCGCATATTTAATAAGAAATTTTTATTTTGTCAAACCGATAGTATCGCATATTCAGTCCTAGGCATAGCACATTCGGTATAGTATCGTGCACTTTACCGATATACTACTCTCAACAGGGCAAAAAAAATACGTCCCCTTAGGAACGTATGGTTTTTTGTCTTGACAAAATCTGCGACCGTCTTTACGACAACCGCTATGAAGGAATTTCACCGCTATTACCTCTCTTGCGATTTATTCAAAAGAGTACATTATACTCTTTTGAGTATCGCTTTTTATTCTTCGGAAATTGCAGAAACAGGACAACCTGCCGCACAAGCACCACAACTAATGCAAGTATCAGCATCGATGATGTAGGTCTCGTCGCCTTCGGAAATAGCCGAAACGGGACAACCTTCTGCACAAGAACCGCATTTGATGCAGTCGCCACCAATTACATATGCCATATTACCCTCTCCTTTTTATATTTTGCTAACATTATTGTAACACACACTTTTGCCTTTGTAAAGTGGTATTTTTATTTTTTTACAACTGTATAATAACTCATAGTATTTAAAGTATGCATTTTCAGCTTCTTGGAATATTAAGCAGTAATTATTCTTGACTGAATAAATATAATCAATGATTGTCTATTAATTTTTAGAATATTTGTCTCTGAACCACGCTGTTCTCTTTCTATTTTGTCTCAAGCTGCGATTTTCATATCATTCTATATCCTAAAAAGCTAAAAAAAGTGCCTGTAAAGGCACTTTAACTATAGAAAACCACTCTTTCAAGTTAAAATTATATCAAAGATACTTTATGCGGCAAACATTATAGTAAATCAATACAATCCTACACTCAATTCGGACGTGTCAAACCATAATCAAACATCGCAAAGCGCGGTAAAACGCGCACCCACAAAATTTGCAAGGTCGGACGGTGATATCTTGATTTGTCTTCCCACTTTACCCGCGCTGACGTATATACATTCAAAAGACTGCGCGCTTTCGTCAATAAAGGTTTTAAAGCGTTTTTTCATTCCTATCGGAGAACACCCGCCGTGTATATATCCCGTGAGAGGCTCAAGCTCTTTTTGCTTTATCATTGCCACAGACTTGAATCCTGCGGCTTTTGCTGCAAGCTTTAAGTCAAGAGTAGCGCACACGGGCACGCAAAAAACGGCATATTCCCGCTTATCGGAAACCGTCACCAAAGTTTTGAAAACGCGCTCGGCAGGCTCGTTGAGCACTTGCGCCACACTCTCTCCGTCCGTTATGTCGGCGGGATATTCGTATCCCTCGTATTTAATTTTTTTGACGTCCAAAAGACGCATTACGTTTGTCTTTTCCATAATTTATTACCTGCCGTGTATATTCTGCGCTATTCCAAAACAAAACGGCTTACGCAACAAGAGTAAACCGTCTTTTATGTCAATCTTCGAGTTTTTTGAGTTCCTCTTCGTCCTCTTCCTCTCTGTTGAAATTTTTCCTGGGTGCGTTATTCTTGGGCGGTGCAAGCAACTCGAATTCTCCTATATTGCAATATCTCTGCTCCACTCCGTCCTCTTTCTCGAGAGTAACTTTGATACGCTCCTTGAGAATGTCCACTTCGTCGACTCTTGCCGTACCGTCCTGCAATTTGACGGTAGAGCCGACTTTGGGCATACGCTTGCCCACCTCTACGTAAAAATCGTTTTCGTACTTAAGACAGCACATAAGCTTGCCGCACATACCGCTGACCTTTGTGGGATTGAGCGACAAATTCTGATTTTTAGCCATCTTTACGGTCGCCTTTTCGTAGTCGGCAAGATGTCTTATACAGCAACACTCTCTTCCGCATATACCCATTGCGCCGCGCAGCTTAATATCGTCCCTCTCGTATATCTGTCTGAGCTCGATTCGCATACGCATCTCGCCCGCAAGGTCCTTGACAAGCTCTCTGAAATCCACTCTGCCGTCCGCAGTAAAACTGAATATGATTTTGGAACGGTCAAAGGTGTATTCAGCGTCGACGAGTTTCATTTTCAGTTTATGCCTGTCGATATGTTTCTGACACAGCTTTAGCGCGCCCGCTTTCTTCTCGAAGTTTTCCTTTGCTCTCGCCTCGTCCTCTTCGGTAGCCTTGCGCACTACTGGTTTGAGAGGTACTTTTATCTCCTCGTCGGGCACCTGAGTGTTGGCTTGACTTATGCGCGCAAATTCCAGTCCGCGCACCGTCTCTACGATTACGCCGTCCCCCTCTTTAAAAGTTATATTCAACGGGTCAAAATAATACTGTTTGCATCCTGTCCCGAATTTTACGCCTACTATCATCGGCATAGGTATTTTACCTCCATTAGTTTGATAAATAAATTGTCAAGCACATAACTCTCCTTGCAATTGCTCTCCAGCTTGCTTTTTGCTTCTATAATGAGAGAGTTGAAGTTGACAAGCGCGGGTATATTGAAAACGTCTTTCAAGCAATTGACCTTTTCGAATCCGTCCACTCTTATGCCCGCCGCTTTTTTGAGCAATACTCCCGCGATAAGCTGCATCATATCGAGATACCTCGCAAGCTTTCCGTCGGCTATGCCCAGTCTTTGCTGCATTCTGAGATTGTCCTTGGTAGAAGTCATATCTTTAAGTACGAATATCACGTTTGTCAAATCGCTCGCGTACTCCTCGTCCTTGAGCAGCTCCTCGCAACGCGTAAGACTACCCAGACAACAGTCTACCGACTCTTTGACAAGCGCGCGGTTAGGATACTCCTGTGTACGCTTTGCAAAATAATCCTCGAGCGCGTATCTCGAAAAGGGAAGCACGGCAAGTTTTTTACTACGCGATTTTATCGTTTCGAGTACTGCGGTCTGCTTTTCCGCTCCCAACAAAAATACTACGTTGTCGACAGGCTCTTCGAGACTTTTGAGCAAAAAGTTCTGCACTTTGGCGTCAACCTTGTCCAGCTCGCGAATAATCATTATTTTGTATTTACCGTTGGGCTTTATATATACCTGCTCGACGAATTCTCTTATACCCTCCGCCTTGAGGTTTTTAGGCTCAAACACGTCTTCGTGATTGCCGTCCTCGATTTTCATACAAGTCGCACACTCTCCGCAACCGCCTTTGTCGCAGAGAATCTTTTCGCTCATAAGAGTAATCAATCCGTCTATTGCAACCTTATCGTCGCCCGTGAGCATATAGCAATGGTTTATTTTGCCTTCTGCGACGTCCGATTCGACCACTCTGTACGGCTTGGTAATTTCGAGAAGAGAACGGTACTTTATCATTCCACGATTCCTCTCTCTTTAAAAATCCTGACGATTTGTCTGTGTACGCTGTCCGCGTCCTTACTGCAATCCACGTCGACTATTCTGTCTGGATACTTTCGGAGCGCAAGCTTGTATCCTTGGTAAACTTTTTTATGAAATTCCATTCCTTCCTGCTCAAGTCTGTCGTCCTTGTCCGCACCGCCTTTGCGCTCGAAAGCCTGCTGAGGAGGCAGGTCGAGAAAAACAGTCAAGTCGGGGACAATGTCACCGCACGCAAGAGAGTTGAGCATATCTATTTTATCCGCGCCTAAACCTCTCGCAACTCCCTGATAGGCAAAAGTGGAGTCGGTAAATCTGTCGCACACCACGATTTTTCCCTCTTCGAGCGCGGGTCTTATCACTGACTCGACAAGCTGGGCGCGCGACGCGCTGTAAAGCAAAGCTTCGCACATACCCGTCATATCCGCGTTTTGTCTGTCGAGGATTACCGCGCGTATTCTCTCGGACACGGCATTGCCGCCCGGCTCTCTGAGAAAGACCGCGTCTTTTCCCTCTTCGGAAAGATATTTTTTTATCATAGCGAGCTGAGTGGTTTTACCTACTCCCTCGCCGCCTTCGAAAGTAACGAATTTTCCTTTCATATTATTTCCCTGTATTCTATTTTATCACAGCTATGCGGCCGCTAGCAAGCCCAAAAAGTCTGTTACGGTATTTTTTTATAAAAGCGATTGCGCTTGTGTCAATCAAATTCCCTCTCTTTATCGCTGGTACCCCGGGAGGATAAAGCCCTATTTCGCACGCGCTTATTCTTCCCTCGGCTTCGTCAATACGAATCAATTCGCTTTCTCTGCCCGTTACGTCGCAAGTCTTAAGTACGGGCAAAACAGGATTTTCCCCGTCTTGCAACTCTGTCTTGTCAAGCTCCTCTGACAATACTCGGAGTTTGTCGCAATTATAGGGCGTAACGATAAGTATCAGCCTGTCTCCGTAAGCGGCTTCGACAAAAATTCCCACCTCTGCCAGCGCGTCGCTGAGCGCGTAACAGTCCTTACCTTTAAATTCGATGACAACTCTTGAAAAATCGTCGGTTTTAACGACTTTGCCTTTTTTAAGCGAGCGGGCGAATTCGTCCGTAGCTTGCTTTACCCGTCGGTATAAGTTTTGCCCTTCTCTTCGCATTTCGTCGGCGGCAAAATCAATGCTTGCCATTACCAGATAGTCGGGTGAAGTCGAATGTATAAGCGCACGATACTGTCTGCATTTTTCGTACAGCGAATTGCCGTTGACGCACAAAAGCGCGCCCCCGCCGTATACGGGCAAGGTCTTGTGCATACCCTCTATAGCTATATCTGCATATTTTGACGCATTGTCGGGAAGAAGCCGCGAATAAGGATAGTGCGCGGCGTGCGCTTCGTCAACAATGAGCAACGCTCCGACTTCGCGCGCCTTTTCCGAAAGAAGCTTCAAGTCTTTAGTGTTCCCGAAGTAGTCGGGAGACGTAACGAAAAACGCGTTTATACTCCCGCTTGTCAGGTCTGCGTTTTGTATACAATCAACTGCCTGAGCTTTCACTCCGAAGAGAGAGCACGCGCTCCAGAAAGATTTGTGCATATCCCCTACCGCGATTATTCTGCCCTCTCTTTCCTTAACGGCGTTGAGCGCGATTTGCATACAGCTCGTCGCTCCGCAAGTCAGCATAAGCGCATAATCGTAGCCGTAATCTTTCGCGAGCAATCCCTCGCTTTTTGCAATTACCTCTTCGCTCTCCAAAAGATTGTCAAGTCCCTTTACCTCAGTCCAGTCATAAGACGCACAAGCGTACAGTCCGTCACTCTCCTTTCCGCTGTGTCCGGGCATACAAAACCTAGCGCGCGTCAGCGTGCGATACTCTTGTATTCTGTCATAAAGGGGTCTTGCCATAGTTTTCTCCGTCTAGTAAAAGGGCGACCGCTAAGGTCGCCCTCGTTTTGTCCTTTGGATTATTTGCTTATCTTAAGAATCTTTACCTTATAGCTGTAATCACCGGTATTTACCGTAGCTTCGTCGTTTTCTTTCTTGCCGAGAATTGCCTGCGCAAGAGGAGACTCGTTGCTTATTCTGCCATCGAGTATGGACGCTTCGGTCGTGCCTACGATTGTATATTCGAGTTCTTCGTTTTCGTCAAGGTCCTTGATTTTTACGGTGCAACCGAGCATTACCGTGCTGGGCTTACCGCTAGTCTCAGCGATAATTTTTGCGTGGTCGAGCTGGTCCTGTATGATAATGATTTCCGATTCTACCTTAGCCTGATGGTCCTTTGCCGCATCGTATTCAGAGTTTTCCGACAAATCGCCGTATTCTCTTGCTTTCTTTATTCTCTCGCTAGCCTCGATTCTGTCTACGTTGATGAGATGCTCGAGCTTGTTTTTGAGATTGTCGTAACCTTCCTGTGTCATTACGTATTCTTTTGCCATATATCCTCCGCGCCTGTCAAGGCATCTTTATATTCTTGATTTTATACCGTCCTTTTCGACAGAACGGCAAAACGCTACTGCGCGCTGTTTTTCTTTTCCTTTCTCGTCTTGCTACGGTAACTGAGCACGTAAAGACTCTCGCTCATAGATATGTTTTCTACCGTAACATCCTCAGGCACTTCGAGTTCGACGGGAGCAAAGTTCCATATACTCTTAACTCCGTTGGCAATGAGTTCGCTTGTAACTTCTTTTGCCGAATCCTTTTGCGTAGCAATGATAGCTATGTCGACCTGATTCTGATTGAGATATGTCTTGAGAAAATCCATCTGATAAACTTTTATGCCGTTTATACTCGAACAACGGGGGTCGATATCGAATAACGCCCTTACGTAAAATCCGTCATCTTTAAAGCCTTTGTATCCTGCGAGAGCTCTGCCTATGTTGCCCGCGCCAACTATTATGAGGTCGTATACTTTATCGAGACCCAAAATCGCTGCAAGTTCGTTTTTGAGTTTTGCTACGTCGTAGCCGTATCCCTGCTGACCGAAACCGCCGAAATTGCAAAGGTCCTGTCTTACCTGAGAAGCGGTGATATTGAGTACGCTCGCAATTTTGTTGGAAGATACTCTTTCCACGCCGTTGTCAGAAAGTTGTTTGAGGTGCCTGTAATATCTCGGTAACCTCTTTATAACCGCCTCCGAAATCATATCGCACACCTCCTTTACCCTTATAACATATAATATTTTAATCAACATTGAGCCGATTTGTCAATAGTTTTGGCTTTTCTTTTAATTAACAATTTTGTCAAAATACCGCGCTTGAAGACAATCAAACACTATTTTAGAAGCCTATTTGCGTAAATAACGAGTAGCCATCGGCGCGTATTGCCTCGCAAGCCGTCGCTGAGCTTTTCTCAAAGCAATGCAAAACTTTCGCTTTAAAAGTTTTTTGCTCCGCAAAAATCACCCCCTGTCGCAAAACTTGACAACTCGTCTTTGCTAATGTACACTAATGGTATGAAAATTTGGGCAAGACTTATGAACGGCGACAAAATCGCAAAAGACACTCTATACAAATCCACTCTCCCTCTCACAATGGAATCGTACGAATTGTGGCTGAGAGATATTTGTCACATACTCGACGCGCCTAACCCCGTAGTCATCGAACAGCATTACAAAAATTTCAAGAATTTTCACAACACAAAATTCAGACAGAGCGATTTTATCGAAACGCTCGACTACGATATGCTTATTGTCGAAGACTGCAAGGAAGACTGACACTATTATTATCAATTGCAAAAATTTTATAATTCAAAACCAATTTAACGGCACCCGAAAAGGTGCCGTTTTTAGTTTTAATTATCTCGTCTGTAATTAAATGAATACGGCAATTGCTTTAAGCAATCGCCGTATTTTCATCAATATGTTGTCAGAAAAAACAAAGTCTGCTTCTAGTGCGTGTTACGCGTTTAAATATTTATTATTTTTTGATTATTTTCAAAAACGTATAAATAAACAAGGGGATTTATACGTTTTTATTTTATATCAATAATCATCGCTTGGACAAACGTCCCTTTTAAATTTCTTTTCGCGCAAAATTCCTGTAGTTCATAACCGTAAAGAAGGCTACCCACGCCAGCGTCACAGGTATCATAGACCACAGCGTCAAGCCTCTTAGCATAGGACTTGCCGTACTCAATACGCTCTCCCAGTTGACGTTCATAAAGAAACCTACAAAGCCCACGTAGGGAACTGCGGCAATTGTTTCGGCAAGCACACCGAGGTCAACCAGCATTATCAGGATATTTATAGTTATCGCGAGAGCGTTGCGCTTGCACAGAAGATTGACAAACATCGTCAACTGAAGAAGCGCAAAAAGCTGTACGCTTTTAAGCAAGAAGTTTATTATCAGCGCGGCAATCGGATGCACTCTCAGCGCGCCCGTCGCATTGGCAATAATCAAAACGTCGGGACTGCTTCCGCCGAATGCAATCAAGCCTACAAGGAAGGATATTATCATACTGAAAAGCAATATCCCCTCGCTTACCACATAAACGCTCAGCCACTTTGCAGTAAAGAATTTATTGCGGCTGACAGGACGTATAAGCTGCATTTTCATAGTTCCGTTGTTGAACTCGCCTATGGTATTCTTGCTTGCCATAACAATTATGAAAACAATCAAAAGCGTCATCATAGTCGTAGCGCATACGCTGGCAAAAGAATAGTAGTTTGACGATATGAGCGCAGTTATATCTCCTAGCGAATAGGGTGTTACCGCTCCTGCGGGCACGTTGTTTTCAAGCATAAATTTATAGTAAGTAATCTGAGCGCGTACGGCATACTCTTCGTTGACTATAATAAGCTTGTAAAGCACACTGCTCTCCTTTTTGGCTTGTATCTCGTCAAGCTGCATTTCGAGAATCGCAATCTGCCTTTCGTAATCCGAACTGACATCCTGTACGCCCGATTGCTTTATAAAATAGTCCATTGCAAGTCCCGCTATCATTACCAAAAGTATGATTACTACGACTGCTATGCCTACTTTGAGCAAAGTCTTTTTTCTGTTGATTTTGTAAAACTCGCATTTAAGAAGATTGTTAAAGCTTTTCATTGCGCGTCTCCTTTGACCGTATCCTGAGGTACAGACATCTCTTTGTACAAGTCTTCCAGTCTTCTTTTGAGTTTTACCAGTCCGTAAATATCAATGCCGTTTGCGGTAAGAATTTTGACGATTTGCGCTATCTCGGCGTGTCCTGCCCTTACGATCAGATTGTCGCTTTCTTTGCTTACGAAAAGTCCTGTTTCTTTTATAAGCTCGTATGCTTTTTGCACGTCGCTGCACTCTACAGAATACTTTTTGAGTTTATCCACGCCGTAATTCACTTCTTCCATAGTCTTGACTGCCTTTACTTCTCCGCTCACCATAAACGCAACTCTGTCGCAAAGCTGCTGCATTTCTGAGAGTATATGCGATGATATGACTATCGTAATGCCGAGTTCGTTTTTGAGTTTTATAAAAAGTTCTCTCATCTCGACTATGCCGCTGGGGTCGAGACCGTTTGTAGGCTCGTCAAGTATGAGTATTCTGGGAGAATGCATTATTGCCTGAGCTATTCCGAGTCGTTGTTTCATACCCAAAGAATAGCTCCTGAATCTGCTGTCTATTCTGTCTTTTAGTCCGACGAGTTCGACTATCGAGCGCAGCTTTTCTTCGCTGATGCCCGAGTTTTGCAAACGGGCAAAATACTTGAGATTTTCCCAACCCGTAAAATCGTTGAAAAGCGTAGGCTCTTCGACTATCGCGCCTACGGCAACGAGTGCTTTCTCTCTGGACTTTTCCACGTCGTAGCCCTCAATGAGTATCTTACCCTCATCGGCTTTTATAAGTCCGAGAATAAGCTTGATAAGAGTTGTCTTACCCGCGCCGTTCGAACCCAGAAGTCCGAAAATCTCCCCCTCTTCTATATCGAGAGTTACGTTTTTTACGGCGTGCACGGCAAGCGACTTTTTCTTATTGTCTTTGTACGTTTTGTTTACGTCGATTATCTCTATTGCTTTCATAATCTTCCTATAATTGTGCCGAAAAAATATTCGGGCACTATATTTTGTGTTTTAAAAAAACACAATAAATTTACCTTTTTATTTTGAAAAATCTGTGCTATATTAATATATAGTTTGGTTTGATTTTATTCTATCATATATTGACGCGTATTTCAAGGAGATATTTATGAGTTTGTGTTCTTTTAGCAAGGATTACGAGCAAAGCACCGTACAGCTCGACAAAAACTTCATTCTCAATTATATGAACGACTGCTCCGAACAGGAAATCAAAGTTTACCTGCTCGGTCTGTCTATGAGCACGGAAACTCTCTCTCCCGACAACAGCCCGTCATATATGTGCGACTTTCTCGGACTTACAGAGGACGAGCTGAATACTGCCTTCAAGGAACTCAGCGACAAAGGTCTTGTCAATATTATTTCCGAATCTCCTATGGAAGTGCAGTTTAAAAACATCAGAAGTGCTTACGCGCGCCACTATAAAAAGGAAAAGTATGCCGACTTCAACACTCAGCTTCAATCGCTTTTCCCTTCTGTAAACTTTGCCAACAGCAACCAGTACACCGTATATTACGACTTTATCGAAGAAACTAAAATCAAACCCGAAACTCTCATTATGATTGCGCGATACTGCGTAAACCTCAAGGGAGAAAACATAAAGACTAAATATATTCTTGCCGTCGCGAAAAACTGGATAGAAGAAGGGGTGCGCACACTCGAAGACGTAGAAGAAAAAATCAAACAGCTCGAAACCGTCAACGAAGCTATCCGTATGATATGCAAGGCGGTAGGCAAAAAATCCGAAGTCGACCTTGAAGACAAAAATCTCTATATCAAGTGGACAAGCAGCTGGGGATTTGCTCTCGACGCTATTCTCTATGCCGCAAAATCACTCAAAAACAAAGGAGGCTTCTCTCGTCTGGACAGCTTGTTGGACGAGTTGTACCGCAATAACGCTATGAGCGTCATCGAGATGGAAAACTATCTCAACAACAAGCAGGCTATGTATAAGCTTGCAGTCAACGTCAACAAAACGCTCGGTCTGTATTATGAGAATATAGAATACATAGTCGAGAAGTATATCAGCAGCTGGCTGGGCAAAGGCTTTGACGAAAACGCGATTATGCTCGTTGCGGAATATTGTTTCAATAAGTCAATCCGCACTCTCGAGGCAATGAACAAGAGTATGCTCAAATTCTACACCGAAGGCTGCGTTACCACTCAGGCAATCAACGAGCATCTCGCTATGCTTATGCAACGAGATATGGCTATCAAAAAGATTATCGAGCTTACAGGCTTCAGCCGTAACGTAAATATGGCAGACAGAGATATGTACAAGGTTTGGACAAGTCAATGGAACTTCGACTACGAGTTGATAGAATACGGCGCAAGCCTTTGTCAGGGAAAACCGCTGTCCGCACTCAACAATCTTCTAGCAAAATGGAAGAGCAACAACGTATATACCGTCGAACAAGCCAAAGGTTTTGTCACTCCCTCCTCTTCGACGCCCGCTCAAACGCAAACTCAATACACAAAAGAACAGCTCGGGGATTACTTCTATTCTCTCGATGAGCTTGACGAAATCGAGGTTTGATTATGATAAACTACTTTGACAAAAAGCTGGAGTCCATTCTCAACTCTAGGCGTACTATTGCAAAAGAGCGCGCTCAGAAGAATTACGAAGAGATACTCGCAGCTCACCCCGATTTAAAAGAAAAAATCAAAATAAAAAAATCTCTCGAACTCGAAGTTTCGAGAAATACCGCGCTCAAAAAACCTTGCGAGGAAATCAGCGCGCGTCTTTCGGATACCGATAAATATATCAGAGATTATATCAACGCCAACGGTATAAAATTTACGTCAACCTACACTTGTCCTCTATGCAAAGATACGGGATATCTCGACAAAAAGCCTTGCAAATGCCTTGTCGCAGAATACAACAAGCTTATAAGACAAAACGCAAGTCTTTCCCCTATGCCCGAGTTTACATTCAAAGACAACACCTTTGCAACAAACGGCGCGCCTCAGGCGGCGGGTATGAACAAACTGTATGCAAAAATGCAAGCGGTGGTCAATAAATTCCACACTACGAAATACAACTGTTTTCTGTTGTGCGGTGCCAGCGGAGTAGGCAAAACTTCTCTCGCGGCCGCTATCGCCAATGACCTTCTCGACAAAAACGTAAGCGTGATGTATCTCACGTCTTTCGAATTGGTCAACATATTCCTTGACAAACACACTAGAAAGGATACGGCTTTGAGAAAGGCATACGATTACGTACTTGCGTGCGAGATGCTTATCGTAGACAATCTCGGCGCAGAGCCTATATACAAAAACGTAACTGTCGAATATCTGCTCTCAACTTTGGAAAAACGCCTGGGCGAAAACAAAAAAACAATGTTTCTCACTCAACTCGACGGACAACAACTCGTCAACCGTTACGGCTCCGCCCTGCTTTCTAAAATTGCCGACAAAACTTATTCTATCAGCGTAGGCTACATACAGGGGGAAGATTTGAGAAGACTCTGAAAACGTATACCGACAACATTTTGAGTCTGTCATTAAAAAACTGCTCTTCATCTTACGCGCACACATATTGCGCATATTAATTTATTATAATTAGAGTATTTATACAATTTAAGTCTTGGGTAAATTGTATAAATAGGGGGTAGCGCGCATACGCAAAGCGCACATACTCACCCGTACGTGAGAGCACACGCAACTTACACTCCTGCCCTCTTGTATACCTCAAAACTGCAATAAAAAACTGTTTTGCGAATTACAAAAAAACAATTGACACGACAAAGTCTTTACATTATAATAGATAGGCAAGGAAAAAGATTTCCGCTTGTGAAAAGCAATATGCCAACGTGGCGCAGCTATCAAAATTGATATGCTAACGTGGCGAAAATATTATAATTAAATATGCTAACGTGGCGCAGCAGGTAGCGCACATCATTGGTAATGATGAGGTCGGCAGTTCGAATCTGCTCGTTAGCTCCAAAAAGACCGTCCGAAAATAGACGGCCTTTTTGTTTGTGCGCTAACTGAAAGACACGATACATATCTGATTATAAGAATTCAAACAAACTAAACATTTCTGACATATTACACTCAGTCAGTATGAAACAAAATGTAATACCCAATCAAATTAAAACAGTACCGACAAACGGTTTTATTCGCTTGTCGAATATACACCGTTTCGTTTGGTCGGTATGGAGCGAACCCGACATTTTGCCTTACGCTTTCGATACCTCGTAAGCGTAGGTATTCTGTCGAGGTGAGCGAACCGTTAGCTCCAAAAAGACCGTCCGAAAGTGGACGGCCTTTTTGTTTGTGCGCTTTCTTGTAAGATTTGCCTTATTTATATGGATAGAAAATACAATTATTCAAATATAGATATCAAACCATTAAGTATTGAAATACACAGTAAAAATACCGCCGTATCAGGCGGTCTATAATAAAAATGAATCTTACTTGTCATCTCTCAAATTCAAAAGCTGTCTGAGCGAAGTTAAATCTTCTGCTGTCGCGTCGGACTTCGCTACGATATAGGCACTCTTTGAATTGAGATAGAGAAAAATGTATTCGTCGTTTTCTCTCACCTTATGCAATTCGTTGTAATACACTTTGTGAGTGCCTTTTACTTCTCCGTTTTGATAAGTGGCAACGTTGAAAAATCTTCATCGAATTCGTATTCGTTGATATAATTGTTTTGCGCCATTTTCTTGACGTTTTGTCGTAGCGACAACAACATTACCAGTCCCACGACAAGCGGCAATGCAGATATCAAAAGTACGCTCGACGCCTCGCTGTCGGGATAAATGCTCCATATAACATAACCCAAAAGCCCGACAATACCGATTGTAAGAATTACCGCATAAAGAATCAACGAATGTTTAGCAAGCGACTTTTGCGCTTTTTCGTCCACAACAGATTTGATTTTAATCATATAACCTCTTTGAATTCAGTCTGTATCCTGCGATTTGACTTTTCTTCTCGGAACGTAACGTTTTCCCTTGCTAGTCTTACGCCCTCGCAGAGTTTTTCCAATGTAGGATTGGGCATAACACCGCCGTCCTCGATTACAGTCTTGCCGCACTCTTTAAGTACTTTCATTACCTTGTCGTAAATACCGTTTTTCTTTATCGACCCGCCGCCGTAAGCAAGCAGAACTTTCTGTCCGTATTTTTTCAATTCCTCTTTGAGTGCGTCGAGCGCGTTTTGTCCGAAATGCAATTTGGTAGGATTGCAATAAGTAAAATCACATAACATATTGTTTTACTTCTTTTAGATTTTTCTTGATTGAATTTTATATTGACTTGCCGACTTCGTAAGCCTCTTTTGCTGCTTTGCTTCCCTGCGCTTCGCCTGTTTTTTCTAGTCCTGTACCGTATATTACCTTTTTGAATCGTACGCCGTCAAAGCAGTCTATCCAGCCTTGTAAACCCTTTATCGCTCCGTCCATAGCGTGTTTGTCGTCCTCTGCACTCGTTGCAATAAGATAGACTTCTTTAAAAGCGTTGTCCCTACCGTACAAAGGATTGAGCCTGTCGAGAAAGGTCTTCATCTGTCCCGACATTTCATAATAATATACGGGTGTAGCAAATACGAGAATATCCGCCTGTGCAACGTCTTCGAGCAAAGCGTTTACAGAATCTTTCTGCACGCACTTTCCCGTTTTTAGACAGGACAGGCAGCCTATACAGAATTTCAACTCGATATCTCTAAGATTAATTCGTTTGACTTGGTTTCCGCCCTCGAGCGCGCCCTTTTCAAACTCGTCGGCAAGAATTTCCGAATTACCGCGTTTTCTGAAAGTAGAAGACACTAAAACTATTTTCTTCATCTTATTTTCTCCTCGATGTGTTTTATTTTCTTGGCAGGCACTCCTGCTACGACCGTATTTGCCTCAACGTCGCGGTTGACAACCGCTCCCGCCGCAATTACGGCATTATCTCCTATATTGACTCCCGCAAGAATAGTTGCGTGCGCCCCTATCCATACGTTTTTACCTATTTTTACGGGCGCGGCAATCATACTTGCCCGTCTTGACGGCTCTAGGTCGTGATTGAGAGTAGCTATGACTACCTGATGTCCTATCAGACAATCGTCGCCTATCTCTATACCCCCTTGGTCCTGAAAACAACACCCCGAATTGATAAACACGCGCTTGCCGAGTTTTATGTTTTTGCCGAAATCGGTGTAAAAAGGCGGGAAAAGCGCAAAACTTTCGTCTACTTGACTGCCGGTTAACTTAGAAAACAACTCTCTCAATTGCTTTGCGCTGTGAGAATTGTCGTTGATTTGCGCGGTAATTTCTCTTGCCTCTTCGGATGCGCGGTGCATAAGCATATGCATCTCAGACCCTTGCGGAATGTAATTGTCTTTTTTTAACGCTTCTTTAAATTCTTCTACTGTCATAACTGTTCCTCGTCTTTATTATATTATCCGTCCCTTGCTATGTCAAATACCTATAATTTATGGATAACTATACTCTGAGTGCATACTTGTAGCAACAATTTGCTTTGAGCATTCTTTCTTGCTTATCCAGCAATATAAATAAATACTACTCGTTATCATTTCGGCAATTAATTTTTAAAATATTAATATATTTTTTAATATATTATTGATTTTGCTTAAACCCTTGTGTATAATAAATTTAGGACTTAGTCCTAAGTTATCGTATAAGGGGATTTTTATGAACGACGCGACAAAGAAAAAAGTCATTCAATCCGTAATGATTGTCATTGCCGCCGGATTGAATATCTGGGGTATTCTCTCGCTTTTGCAAACTATCGGCACCAAAGTAGGTCTCAACTATATCGACAAGATACCTAATATAATAGGCCGTTACGCTCTCGTAATCGTTACGATGTCAGCGGGCATTATGCTTATGTCGACAGCCGCAGGCACTTTTAAAGGCAAAGTCAAAAACGTATTTTCGATTGTCGTATGTGCGTACAGTACGGTTATGACCATTCCTCTTTTCGTCTCGTTTGTTCTTATGATTCCCCAAGCCGCGGGAGCAAATATGCCTGAGTTCTTAAGCGAAATGGTAGGCGCGATATGCGAGGCATTCCAAGATATTGCCGGTCAAAGCGGACAATACATAATCTACGTGCTTGGCATTATTATGAGTATAATCTTCCTTGCGGTGCCTATTATATCTACATACTGCACAGTCAAAGAAATAGATTTGATGGCGATAGTGAAAGCACGTCTTTTGGCAAAAAAAGCAAGTGCGCAGCAAATGGACTTGCAGGAGCCGCCCGTATCGGATTCGGAAGACAAAGCAGAATAAAATATTAAAACCGCTAAACGGCGGTTTTTTTTTGCATTTTTTTATATGGCTTTGTGTTAAACAGCGCGCACGGTTTATACCGCTATGCGTGTAAGCAATAGCTAAAACCGCCCTTATATATACAATTTAAGCCTTATGTAAATTGTATATATAACTATATATTAATACTAATAAATATATAATATTAAGACCGCATATATATAAGTAGAAGCTGGATAAGCCGAAGATTTGTAAAAGTTTGATATTTTTTTAACATAATACTTTGATATTTATTTAACATATGGTATAATGTATATAATCGGTTTATTTACTCTCATTTCCCGAGAGGTGTTTTTTTAGTATAAGGAGGAATTTATGGATAAAAAAAGCGATTTCCATTCCAGCGCGCAACAAACGCAAAAATTAAAAGCCGTGATTGAAGAATCCCGCTCTACACCGGGTTGTCTTATGCACGTGTTGCAGGAAGCTCAGGGCATTTACGGCTACCTTCCTATCGAAGTACAGTCTATGATTGCCGAAGGTCTCGGCATCTCCCTGTCTGAGGTATACGGCGTTGCGACGTTTTACTCGCAATTTTCTTTAAAACCCAAGGGCAAACACAGAATTAGCGTTTGTCTGGGTACTGCCTGCTATGTAAAAGGCAGCGATAAAATTCTCGAAGAAATAGAAAAAGTACTCGGCATCAAGTGCGGAGAATGTACGGACGACGGACTGTTTTCTATCGACAGTTGCCGTTGCGTCGGCGCGTGCGGTCTCGCTCCCGTAATGATGATTGACAATGAAGTTTACGGCAAACTCAAACCCGAGACGGTCAAAGGCATTCTCGAAAAATACAAAGCATAAGGAGACGGACGAATGACAATCAAAGAATTAGACGCTATACGCAAAAACAAAGAAGACTTGATTAAGGTTCGCCGTCTCGTAAAAGAAGAGGGCGAAAAACTCGCTAAAAAGACGGGCTACCGCAAACAGGTTCTCGTATGCGGAGGTACGGGCTGTACTTCGTCGCATTCTATGCAAGTTATCGAACAGCTCGAAAAGTCGCTCAAGGAACTCAATATCACGGATATTCTCGTGGTAAAGACGGGTTGTTTCGGCTTGTGCGCACTCGGACCTATTATGATAGTTTATCCCGAAGGCGCGTTTTATGCGCAGATGACGCCCGAACACGTAAAGACGGTCGCCGAACAACACCTCGTAAAAGGCGGTCAGATAGTAAAGGAACTGCTCTATCAAGGCACCGTAACCAAGGAAGGCAATATCATTCCTTTTTCCGAAACGCCTTTCTACAAAAAACAGATGCGTATCGCTCTGCGTAACTGCGGAGTTATCGCGCCCGAAGATATAGAAGAGGCTATAGGCGCGGGCGATTACAGCGCGCTCGAAAAAGTGCTTACCTCTATGTCCCCCGACGACGTTATCAACGAAATGAACGCATCGGGCTTGAGAGGCAGAGGCGGCGCAGGCTTCCCTACGGGAAGAAAATGGTCGTTTGCAAAAGCTTCTCAGGGTGACGAAAAATACGTTTGTTGTAATGCCGACGAAGGCGACCCCGGCGCGTTTATGGACAGAAGCGTGCTGGAGGGCGACCCCCACTGCGTACTCGAAGCTATGACGATTGCGGGCTATGCGATAGGCGCACACCACGGATTTATCTACGTGCGTGCTGAATACCCCGTTGCGGTAGAGCGTCTTAAGATAGCTATCGCACAAGCGAGAAAATACGGACTTTTAGGCAAGGATATTCTCGGCTCGGGATTTGACTTCGATATAGAAATCCGTCTCGGCGCGGGTGCGTTCGTATGCGGTGAAGAAACCGCGCTTATGACAAGTATCGAAGGTCATCGCGGCGAACCCCGCCCCCGTCCTCCCTTCCCTGCCGTAAAAGGTCTTTTCGGTAAACCTACGATACTCAACAACGTAGAAACTTGGGCAAATATCAATCCTATCATTATGAACGGCGCGGCTTGGTTTTCCTCTATCGGCACTTCGACTTCGTCAGGCACTAAGGTTTTCGCTCTCGGCGGTAAAATAACAAACGTAGGTCTTGTCGAAGTACCTATGGGCACTACCTTGAGAGAAATCGTAGAAGAAATCGGCGGAGGTATCCCCAACGGCAAAAAATTCAAAGCCGCTCAGACGGGCGGACCTTCGGGCGGTTGTATCCCCGCTGAATGTATCGACACCCCTATAGACTACGACAGCCTTATCGCTATAGGCTCGATGATGGGCAGCGGCGGTATGATTATCCTCGACGAAGATACCTGTATGGTGGATATTGCAAAATTCTATCTCGAATTTACCGCAGACGAATCGTGCGGAAAATGTACGCCTTGCCGTATAGGTACTAAACGTTTGTTGCAACTTCTTACAAAAATCACGGAAGGCAAGGGCGAGGAAGAAGACATCGTAAAAATCGAGGAACTCGCCAACCATATGAAACAATCCTCTCTCTGCGCTCTCGGTCAATCCGCTCCCAATCCCGTACTCTCCACAATGAGATACTTCAAGAGCGAATATCTTGCGCATATAGTAGACAAGGTTTGCCCCGCAGGCGTCTGCAAAGCACTCCTCACCTACCATATCGAGGCGGACAAGTGCAGAGGCTGTACGCTCTGCGCACGCAATTGTCCCGTCAAAGCAATAAGCGGCGAAATCAAAAAGCCTCACGTCATAGATACTTCTAAGTGTATCAAGTGCGGTCTGTGTATGGCTAACTGCAAATTCGACGCAATTACGAGAATATGAGAGGTGTAAGTATGGAAAAAATAGTAAATCTTAAAATCAACGGTATACCCGTATCCGTACCCGAAGGTACTACTATATTGGAAGCTGCGCGCAAAGCGCATATCGAAATCCCTACGCTGTGTTTCCTCAAGGACGTCAACTGCGTAGGCTCCTGCCGTATGTGCGTGGTAGAAGCTACGGGCGCAAGAGGTCTTGTCGCAGCCTGCGTATACCCCGTCGCGGAAGGTATGGAAGTCAGAACAAATACCGAAAAGTGCCGTCAGTCCAGAAAAATGACTCTCGAACTTTTCCTCAGTAAGCATAAGAAAAAATGCCTCTCCTGCGAGCGTAACCACAACTGCGAGCTTCAAAAACTTTCGCTCGGTTACTCCGTAGACGAGGACAGATTCAAGGGCGAGGACTTCGTGCTCCCTATTGACACGTCTACCCCTTATGTCGTAAGAGACAACGACAAGTGTATCAACTGTATGCGTTGCGTTGCCGCTTGCAAAAAGCAAAACGTAAACGCTATAGGACCTATCGGAAGAGGATTCAACGTACATATCGGCAGTGCGTTTGACAGACCTTTGAGCGAATCCCCCTGCGTAGGCTGCGGACAATGTATAGTTGCCTGCCCCGTAGGCGCACTCGCAGAAAAGAGCAACGTCGACGAAGTATGGAGCGCGCTTTCGGACAGCACTAAAAAAGTTATATTCTATACCGCTCCTTCGGTAAGAGCTACTTTAGGCGAAGCCTTCGATATGCCTATCGGTACAAACGTAGAAGGTAAAATGGTCGCTGCTATAAGACGTCTTAACCCTCACGCGGTATTCAATATGGACGTCACGGCAGACCTTACGATTATGGAAGAAGCCAGCGAGCTTATCAACCGTATCAAAACGAATAAGCCTCTTCCTATGTTTACCTCGTGTTGCCCCGCTTGGGTAAAATTCGTCGAGCAGACTTATCCCGAATTCATACCCAACATATCCACCTGCAAATCTCCTCAGCAAATGTTCGGTGCGCTGCTTAAATCGTATTGGTGCGAAAAACACGACGTCGCAAAAGAAAATCTTTTCGTAGTCAGCGTAATTCCTTGTACCGCAAAAAAATACGAGTGCAAACGCGACGAAATGCTCGGCGACGTAGACGCGGCTATCACCACGAGAGAACTCGCGCGTATGATAAAAACAGCGGGCATTAAATTCACAGAGCTTCCCGACGAAGAGTTCGACAATCCTTTTGCCCTTGCCAGCGGCGCAGGCGCGATTTTCGGTGCAACCGGCGGCGTAATGGAAGCAGCTTTGAGAACTGCTGCGCATATGCTCGACGGAAGCTTCGAGGTACTCGACTTCTTTGCCGTACGCGGAAGCAAAGGCATTAAAGAAGCTACATATCTCGTAGCGGGTCATACCCTGCACGTAGCGGCAGTATCGGGTCTGGACAATGCGCGTACTCTTCTCGAACAAATCAAATCGGGAGAGAAAAAGTACGACTTTGTAGAGGTTATGTCCTGTCCCGGCGGTTGCGTAAACGGCGGCGGTCAGCCTACGCTTTCCGACAGCGTGCGCAATTCCGTAGAGCTTAAAGAAGCACGCGCAAAGGCTCTCTATTCGAGTGACACTCAAAACGAATTGAGACGCTCGGCAGACTCGCCCGTTATGGATGTCATATACGACGATTTCCTCGGATTCCCTAACAGCCACAAAGCACACGAGATTTTGCATACGTCGTATGCGCCTCACAAAATCATATAGGCAAATAGGCGAGCGCGTATAGCGGCGCATATTTGCGATTTTGCGCGAGCAGTTACGCTCGGTCACGTACGATAAGTACGCTCCGCTCGCGAACTCTCTTCAAAATCACAACTCTGCACCACTCTCCGCGCTCGCACGAAGAAAGTAAATAATAACGTTTGCACAGTGTTTCAGCTAATTTTCGCCTTTGCAGGCGACCTTGAAAAAGAAAAATCGCACTCTTCTCCAAGGTCGCACGAAGCTGTGATAAACGAAAAATTAAAACCACTCTCTACTTTATTCGAGGGTGGTTTTTATTCATTCTTTTGCTCGTACTTATCGGTTGATATGCTTTGCATCTTTGC
This sequence comes from uncultured Christensenella sp., assembly GCA_949290515.1. Lineage (GTDB taxonomy): Bacteria > Bacillota > Clostridia > Christensenellales > UBA3700 > RACS-045. Next base: position 570 of record CASERZ010000006.1, on the reverse strand, counting down.
TGACGACCTTATAAAAGAAATAACTGCGTTAATCAATGCTATAACACAGCGCGTGCGATAAACGGTATAGTTACGCCAAATAAAATTCTACTTGCGCGCAAAACGTGCGCAATACACACGCATATCGTATGCTTACACGCGTTGACGCTACTAATTTATACAATTTAAGTCTTGGGTAAATTGTATAAATTACTTTTTATATTAGTATATATTTAAAATTTATATATAGAAAAGAGACCTGCGAGTTGCAAGTCTCTTGATTTTTTTCAATCAATTCTTTTATCTATTATCAAACTTCGTGCGGCCGCAGAGATTGGTGCAGAGTTGCGATTTTGAAGAGAGTTCGCGACTAGTTCAAAACCGCAAATATGTTTCGCTATATTACCAACTTCGTGCAAGCGCGGAGAGTGGTGTGATTTTGTGAATTTTAAGAGAGTTCGCGAGCGAAGTATTTTTATCTATCCGATTAAAACAGTACCGACAAAGGGTTATATTTGCTTCAGCTAATATATACCCTTTCGTTTGGTCGGTATAGAGCGAACCCGACGTTTTGCCTTACGCTTTCGATAC
>CASERZ010000005.1 GCA_949290515.1 uncultured Christensenella sp. | reverse complement strand
ATTTGCCTTGGGACCGTATTCATTCGCCTATTTCGAAGTACAGGCGGAGCGCTGATTCATCCTTTTGCGATCATTTAAATGCTGACGTCCTTTTTCTCTGTGCCCCGTACAAGCGCACGGGGTTGCCCCTGACAATACGAATACATTTTAGCATATTTTCTCCTAAAATGCAATAGCAAATTTTCTTCTTATAATTGAGAGGGCGCACCCGCAAAAAGGCACGCCCTCAAGGCAAAATATTATAGAGGTTACGCATACGGCAAGACGCCGATGCATCGAGTAAGCTGATTTATGAATTATTATTTTTTTACTGTTTGCACGCTTTATACGATCCGATATGCAAACCGTTTTACTATATATTCCCGTCCATAAAAACACGTGCTTTTTCTTTTCCGCCGATATCGGATATCACTCCATCACTTACGATTGCCGCCCTATCGCACAAAGCGTCTGCACATCTTTTGTCGTGAGTAACAGTAATTAGGGTATTGCCTGTCTGAACGTGGATACCGTTGATAATTCCTACCATTCTCTCAAGCCCGCCATAGTCCTGTCCTACGGTAGGCTCGTCAAGCAACAATACCTTGGGACGGGTAGCAAGTACTGCGCACACTCCCACAAGTCTTTTTTGTCCCTCGCTCAAAGAATGAGGATGCCTGTCGAACAAGTGTGTTACGCAAAATCTTTCGGCAAGTTCCAACGCGTAATTCTTGTCCCTAGCCCCGAAAAGTATTTCGCTCTTTACCGTAGGCATAAAAAGCTGGTAGTCGGGATTTTGGTATACCACGCCTACATCGGCAAACCATTTGGTATTCGCGCGTCTTGACTTGGGTGAGATATATTGTCGAATCTCTCCCGACGTAGGTTTTACAAGCCTTGCTATAATACGCGTAAGCGTTGTTTTTCCGCAACCGTTTTCGCCCGTAATAAGCGTACGCCCGCCCATAGGAATATCTAAGTCTATACCGCGCAATATTTCTCTTTTCCCGACTGCATATTTTACGTTTTCAAGAGAAAATGCATTGCCCTGTCCTAAAATTTTCCCTACGCTGTCTTTAAGATTTAAGGCGCGAGACGAAAGATATGCGTACTTGTCCTTGACAGTATAAAGTTGAGCGTTTTCGAGATGCCATACCCTGTCTGCGTAATGCATTACGGCATCCAGTCTGTGTTCGATTATCATAACGGCATATCCGCATTTGGCAAGTCGCGAAAGATTTTCCATAAGCATTCGCGCTCCCTTTGCATCGATATTTGCCAAAGGCTCGTCGAGTATGAGTATTTTTTGCCTCATTGCCAAAACCGCCGCCGCAATAAGTCTTTGCTTCTGTCCGCCCGACAGCGTGCGCGTAAATGCGTTTTTGTCCAGTTGCATACGCTCGCAGGCATTATCTACGCTTTCTTTTATGCGCTCTGACGGCATTCCCAGATTTTCAGGTCCGAAAGCTATCTCCGTCTCCACTCTGTCCTGTATTATCTGTGCGTCGGCATTCTGCAAAACTACTCCGACTTTGCGACATATACTGTTCATAGTTTCGCCCTTTACTGACTTTCCGTCTACATAGACATCTCCCTCCAGACGTCCTTTGACGACTTGAGGAATGATACCGCATATAATATTCATCAACGTGCTTTTACCCGAGCCTGATACCCCTGACAAAAGCGCAAGCTCGCCGTACTCCAAAGTAAAATCTACGCCGTCCAATGCCGCCGATTTTTGTCCCTCGTAGGTAAAGCGTACGTTTTTAAGTTTTACTGCACTCATAAAAATATCACCGCCAAAACCGTGCCTAAAGTAAATATCACGGCAAACACTCCGTCTTTTATGCCGAACACCGTTTTTTTATAAACCGTATAATTTTTATCTCCTACCGAAAATCCCCTCGTCTCCACACTCAGCGAAAGCGTATCTGAGATGTTTACGAGACGAATGACAAGCGGCAACAAAAACGCCCTGTAAAACACCCTGGGACGAAGCATACTTCCTGCTCCGCGCGTACGCATAGCTTCGCGTATCTGTTTTGTTTCGCGCATAAGCAGAGGGAAAAATCCTACGGCTATCATCATTCCGAGCGTAATGCTTCTCGGAGCGCGCAACGTCGACAGATTGCTGATTAGCGCGGAAGGGCGTATTCCCAAACCCGCGATAACCGCTACGCATACGGCAAGTATACGTGCCGCGGCAGACAAGGTAGATTGAACGTCACGCGACAGCGCGTAAGTAACCGCGCAGAATATGCCCGCCGTAACCGCCGTAAAAGGTATCACCGCCAAACACGATTTATAATACCCGAAAAGCAACAGCAACAGCCATACTCCTCCCAGATAAATCATTCCGTATTCTCTGTTTGCCAGTATCAAGCCCGCTACTAGCACCACAATGCCCGTGAATACGCTCATAATCGGATATAAAGCCCTTTTTGCGCTCAGTCTTTCCATTATTTTTTGAATACCCCCGCTTTTTCGAGTTCTTTTGAAATGCGTATGCCTATAAGCGTACCGATAACGCTTACTGCGAGTACGGCTATACTCATACCCACTGCCGCCCACGGAGCATTGTCCGCAACTGCCGTCATTACCTCGTTGCCTATAATCAGATTGTAGACGTAATTAAAGGGCAAGGACAGAGGATTGTAAAGCGCGACGGCAAAAAATACCGAGGCGGTTTTTTTGTATCCCCTGAAAATAACGATTACCGCAAGCTCGAGAATAAGTCCTATCACGATATTGTTTACAAACATAGCGGGGGACATCAAAAGCTGAATTATTCCCGTAAAAACGGATATGAAAAACATACTGCCCGTTTTCCTGACTTTCATCAGCGCGATTGCCGGAAAAACAGAAAGCTGTAAACCCGTAACCAGCTGTGCTATTCCGAATATTGTCGATTGCAAAGGCACAACTAACGGCATTACCGCGCTTGTAACCAACACTATCGCCGACATTATCGCAAGAAATACTATGTCCTTTACCTGAAAGCGCGAAAAGATTTTGTTTTTTCCGCAATCGCAAGAGGAAGAGCTTTCTTGAGTTTCTTCTTCAAAAGCCTGTTGATTATTTACGTTTTCCTTATACTCTTCCCTTTCGTCTGTCTGCTCGGATATAGTGTACTTTTCAAAAACACTCTCCTCGCTAACGTCGTCTGATTGGAGATTTTCTCTTGCTTTGTCATCTTGTCTTTGCATTTATATTCACCTCGCTTATTTTACCGTTTTGGATTTTGTATACTCTGTCGGCTATAGCCATAGTCGACTCTCTGTGAGAAACCAGTATTATGCACGCGTCTTTTCTGTTGTCCTTGAGAGATTTGAGAATCATACCTTCGTTGATACTGTCGACGTTGCTGGTTGGCTCGTCGAGAAGTATCAGCTTGCTTCCTCTCAGAAAAGCTCTCGCAAGCCCTATACGCTGTCTTTCTCCCGCGCTCAGATTGTCTCCCAGCGCGCCTGCTTTCGTTTCGTACCCCTCAGGCAAAGACTGAATAAACGAGTATACCGAAGCGCGTCTACAAGCGTCGTCTATTTGCTCCTGCGTAGCGTCCTGTTTTGCTATCGCAAGATTTTCACGTATGGTTTCGTCAAAAAGATAAGTGCTTTGACTGACCATTGTTACATTGTCCAAAAGCGAAGACGTGTTTATTTCGTCTACGTCCGCATTATCGTATGCAATCGTGCCGCATTGCTTTTGCCAGAATCTGAGCATAAGCTTGAGCAAAGTGGATTTTCCGCTTCCGCTTTCGCCGACTATGCCTACGATTTCACCTTTTTGCGCGTGCATACACACCTCGTCGAGTACCTTGTAATTCTCTTGATACGAAAACGACACGCCCGATACGTCAACGCTCCCGAAGTTCATATCTTTCCCGTTTTCTACGGCAAGCACTGCCGGTTCTTCGTCTATAAGCGCGAGTACTCTGTCTCCGCTCGCAAGCGTCTGCGAAAGATTGCCCGACAACGCCGACAAGGCTATTACCGGTCCGAAACTGCCGGCTATTATTACTACTCCTATAATGCCCTTACCTATATCGGTTTTGCCGTTTATCACCAAAGCCGCGGCTACCGCTACTGCCGACAACGTAACCAGTGATACGAAAGTTTCCGTAATCACCTGCGCAAGAGTAATTTTCTTTTTCAACCTTAAGGCAGAAGCCGAAAGCGAACGCGACTTATCTGATACTTCGTCGAGTCTTTTTTCTCCAGCATTGTGCAAAACTATGTCCTTAATACCCCTCACGCTGTCCATATAAAACGCGTTGAAAGAGGAAAATCTGCATCTGTAATCTACTCCGTCCTTTTTCATAAACCTAGAGGAAATCAAAGGCATAATTATGCCTATCGCAACGTATCCCGCCAACGCAATCAGCGCAAGATACGGACTTATGCAAAAGGTCAATACCGCCACTGTCGCAATGCATACCGTCAGCGCAATGCATACGGGTGAAACGGTGTGCGCATAGAATACTTCGAGAGTTTCCACGTCTGATGTTATCATAGCTATTATGCTGCCCTTCTTTTTGCTTTCGAGTTTTGCAGGGCAAAGTCTTCTGAGTGCCTCGAATATCTTGTTTCTCAATACCGCGAGAAGTCTGAATGCTATGAAATGATTGAGGTACTGCTCAAAAAATCTGAGCAATCCTCTCATAATTCCGCACCCTACGGTAAGACCTATAATCCATCCGTAAGACAACGCAATACTCCCGCCCAAAGCTTTTGCAATACCCAACGCCCCGAACGCAGTAACGCCCATCGCACTCAAAAAACCCAAACTGCCGTTGATGACCGCAAACAGCATCGCGTATGACAGACTGCCCAGCAATACGATAAGCCCTGACATTACGGCTATTCCGCTTCTTCTAATCCTTTGCTTGCTCATACGACCTCCTCCGAATAACCCTTCTCCAGTCTTTGCTGCGTCTTGTAAAGTTGAGCGTATTTACCATCCATTGACATAAGTATGTCGTGAGTACCCTGCTCGGCAACTCTTCCTTTTTCTATATAGTATATTTTATCGGCTTTAACAACGTTGGCGAGTCTGTGAGAAATCATTATAACGATTTTATCGCGAGCCAGCGCGACTACGTTGTCGGATATAATCTTCTCGCTGTCGACATCTATATTGGAAGTTGCCTCGTCGAATATATATACGTATTTGTCGCACACAAGGTTGACGGCAAGCGCGAGACGTTGTTTCTGTCCTCCGGATATGTTCCCACCGTCTTCGTTGATTATCTTTTCCAAGCCTCCGTTTTGTTTTATAAATCCGTCGAGATTTACTTTCCTTAGAGCCTGCCATATTTCTTCTTGCGTTACGTCGGGTTTTGCCAGTCGGAAATTATCCTCAACCGAAGCGTTAAAAATATAAGTGTTGCAACTAATCAAGGCAAGCTGAGAATAATACTTTGACCTGTCAAGACTGCTCAGATTTTTCTCTCCCGCCTTAACCTCTCCTTTGTCTGCGCGCAACGCACCCGTAATCAGTCCCGCTATCGTGGATTTTCCGCTTCCGCTTTCGCCGACGATTGCGGTCATTCCTCTGGAGAAAACCATATTCGCGCCGTCTATTATCTTGCGCTCGGGAGTGTAGGAAAAATCGACCCCTTCGATTGTTATATCTTGCTTTTCGTACTTCTCCTTTCCCCACTCGGGCAAAGGCTTTTTGAGAAGAGCAGATATCTTTTTACCCGCGCTCGCTCCGTTCATCGCTACGTGAAAAGCACTTCCCAGACTTCTGAGAGGTAAGAAAAATTCCGCCGCCGTCAACACAATAAACATCGCAACGAAAGCGTTGAGCCTGCCCGCCGCAACACCCCATACCGCAACGGCTATACCTGCTCCCGCCCCGCCGAAAGCTACCAAATCCATTATCGTAGTGCTTGCAAGCTGCATAACGAGTACCTTCATTGTTATCTTTCTGAATTCTTCGGCTTTGACATTCATCTTTTCTCCGTAAACTTTGTCGGCTTTGAATATCTTAAGTTCGCGCATTCCTTGTATGCCGTCCAAAAAACCGTCTCCCATCGAGATGTATCTTCCCCAGTATTTTGCAAATACCTTTTTGGCGTATTTGCTTACGGCAACTATGGAAAGAGGAATAAGAGGTACGCACGCCAACAGTATTACCGCCGTGCGCCAGTCTATGAATACAAATACGCAAAACAATAAAACCGGCGCAATCATCGCATAGAAAAACTGAGGCAGATAGCTCGAATAGTACAAATCCAGCTGTTCTATCCCCTCGAGACTTACCTGAGTAAGCCCCGCTACGTTCATATCGTCGGCAGAGTTTACTCCCAAATCCACTATCTTCCTGTAAGTCTTGTTTCTCAAATCCGTCTTAACGCCGTTGCTGATTCCGTTGCGCAGATTTCCTGAAATCATACCCGTGACAAACCTTATTGCTACAAGCGCGGCCGCCGCTACTGCAAGGTATGCGTATTTTGTCGCGTTTACTCCCTCGCGTGCCCACGCCAACGCTATGCACACGCAAGCCGTTATGCCCAGATTGAGAAATAGCGATGCGACCGATAAAACCACCGTCCACGCCACGTACCCTTTCTTGTCGAGAAGTCTTAAAAGTTCTTTATCCAACATAATGTCAACCTACCAGAATTGCATAATTCAAATCGGCTATCAGAGAGAATTGCACCCTTTTGTTCATAAGCTTTACTGTACACTCCATACCGATTTTGTCGTCCAGCGCGCCTCTGTCGAGAGAAAATGCGTATCCGTATAAATCTCCCTCCTCGACGCTTTTGCCGTCAATCATCTGTCCGCCCAAGTCCGCTCTCACGTCTTTCAGCGCGTCGCTCTTACAGTAAAAAGTCAACTGATAAACTCCGTCCTCGACATTTAGCTTGACATAGTCCGCACAGTATTGCGATATCATAATCTTGCCGATATCGCTCGTATCCTCTATTGAATATCTGACACGGTATATTCCGCTTTCGAAACCGTCTATCGAATATACCTCGCCGTAAGTCCTGCCGTATTCGTCTGTACCCTTTTTGATATCTTCTCCGACATTACCGTCTATGCAAGCAGTAAGCAGACATATCAAAAATATTGTTACGACCGCAACCGCCAAATTGATTTTCAGTTTTCTCAGACTGTTTTTCATATCACTTCTCCGCCTTTTTTCTTTCAGTTTTTCTGCTCACCCGCTTCAGTTTCACAGTTTCTCTGACGTGTGCCAGCACGAGTTTGGGATTGTAAAACAAAAGTCTTGGGCCGCTGTACTTCATTACCACGCGTATTTTTTCCTTCATCGAGGGCTTGTAGCATTGTATCTTACAATTAGAACAAAATGTCTTCTTATCTCCGAATGGACAATGCATTCTTCTCTGTCCTACATATTCGTAAAGCTCTCGACACTCCTCACACAAGCCGTCCTTGCTTCGGTGCTTCTTTCTGCAATAAAGCCTGATCATAAATTCTACCGTCGATAAATCGCGCATTGCCTTTTCACTGTATCCCGCTTGCGTCGGTAAAGATTTGTCAGATTGAGCTTGGTTTTGTTTTTTCATATCTCACCTTTGATTAATTTTCCTTTTTCATATTCTATATTAATTTATGTTAGCTATAGCTAACTTTATATGTTAAAAAAATAAATCTTATTCAGATTTCTTTCACATCTGCCCGCATAATGCTTGCAACGGCTAATTGACTTGCACCTGTAAATCGGCTTGAGGACATTAATCCTGCTTGCGGTTTTGACAGGTTTTGCCCTTTCGATATGCTTTTTAATAAGGCTCTTTTTGTCTTCCGTATATATTCTAAAAGATATTATTCGCTTTGTCAACAGAAAATGTTAGCTTTAGCAAACTTTTTTATTTTAAAGATTTTAAAGATTTCATTTTCTCTGTATAGGGATTCACGCTGCTTTCTTTACGCGTGTGCGCACGCAAGTTTCGATACGTTTATATATACAATTTAAGCCTTATGTAAATTGTATATATAATATTATATTATAATATATATAATTAAATGTAGGTTTTCTTTCAGTTTTTCGGCTCTACAGATTAGCGTTGTCAGTCGCGTATTTGCATATTGCAATCACTCGGAAAATGTTTTATAATAAGACTATGAACAGACTTTATACCCCTTGGGCTGACAAAATCGACACTACTCAATATCCCCGTCCTCAAATGGTCAGGGATAGTTTTCAACCGCTTGACGGCAAATGGAAGTATCTCATTCAAAAAGGCGATTTGACTTTTATCCCCGACGAAAACACCAATTTTGAAGGAGATATTCTCGTACCCTTTTCTCCCGAGAGTATTCTTTCGGGTGTAGAGCGTACGCTCCTTGCCGACGAAGTGTTGGTATACCGCACGAATTTTTCCCGCAAACAAAACGCACCCCGCGCGCTGTTGCATTTCGGGGCGGTAGACTACGAGTGCCGCGTATATCTCAACGGCTATCTCGTATGCACGCATACGGGCGGCTATACTCCTTTCGAAGCCGAAGTGTCACAGTTTATAGAGGACGAAAACACTCTCGACGTATGCGTAGTCGACCCGTCGGACTCAAAACCTATAAGCAGAGGAAAACAGACTACGAATCACGGCGGAATATGGTATGCCCCCACTTCGGGAATATGGCAAAGCGTATGGCTGGAATATCTGCCGAAATTATATGTCAAATCAATTAAAATCACTCCCGATTTGGACAATAAACTCGTAAAAATTCTCGCTCTTACCAACGCGGGAGAAATGCCCTTTACCGTTAGGCTAGGCAAAAAAGATTACGTCTGTGACGGAGGGGAATTGAGCATACCGATAGAAGATTTAATCGAGTGGTCTCCCGAAAACCCCTATCTCTACAACTTTACCCTTATGGCGGGAGAAGATACGGTAAAGAGCTATTTTGCTATGCGTAAATTTTCGCTTGGTACCCGCGAAGACGGCAAACCCTGTTTTATGCTCAACAATAAACCTTATTTTATGACGGGACTACTCGACCAGGGCTACTGGTCGGACGGACTTTATACCGCACCCAGCGACGAAGCCCTGGAATACGATATTTTGCTTGCCAAATCGTGCGGTTTCAATACCTTAAGAAAACACATAAAAATCGAGCCTTTGAGATGGTATTACCACTGCGACAGACTGGGTATGATTGTCTGGCAGGATTTTGTCAACGGCGGCGGGAAATACAATCCTTTCGCAATACTGCTCCTGCCTAATATGGGCATCAACGTTAAGGACTCTCATTACGGCTTTTATGCGCGAAAAGATAAAAAAGGCAAAGAATTGTATTACAAGGAAATGGACGAGGTCGTAGCTACTTTGTACAATTCGCCCTCTATCGCCCTTTGGACGACCTTCAACGAGGGCTGGGGACAATTCGACTCAAACAAAGTAACCGAATATCTCTTATCGCTCGACAGAACACGCCTCATCGACAGCACGAGCGGCTGGTCCGACCAAGGCGGCAAAATTAAGAGCATACACAAATATTTCGTGCCCTTCAAAATGCCCAAACGCGAAAAACGCCCCGTATCGCTGAGCGAATACGGAGGTTACAGCCTGAGAGAAGAAGACCACAGCTACAGCGACAAAATTTTCGGCTATGCAAAAATGAAAGACGCCGAAGAGCTTAACGCCGCACTCAAAAAACTGTGGACAAACGAAATCATACCCGCGCGCGAAAAAGGTCTCTGCGCGGCTATTTACACACAACTCAGCGACGTCGAGGAAGAGGTCAACGGCATAGTTACCTACGACCGTAAAGTCGTCAAAGTCGATAAGGATTTGATGAAATCTCTCAACGAAAAACTGTGCGGGAAATAATAAATTTAAAGGCTCTATATAGAGCCTTTAGTACATTTATATTATTTTGTTGCCGTAATGAATAATCGTTTAAAAGCAAACAATACCTTGCCGTTTTTTTGCATCGGATAAGTTTCTGACAGCTTGTTTTTCACTACATTTAAAAAATCTGCGACTTGATTTTCTTTAAGTTTTTGCATATACGGTCTTAATGCAGTACCCGCTAAAAACTCAAGTATTTTACTGTGACTGTCCATAACATGATAATAATCAGTAACCCAAATATCTATATTATGCGAGAACTGCGAAAGTAAATCGTAATACTGCCGCTCGTCGTGAATAGTAAAAATGTCGTTACTGTCAAAACGATTTCCTTTAATCTCATTATAAGCGTTTATTATACAATCATTTGCCGGCATATTGTTGAACAGCGGTATTTGCGCGGCAAATATTCCATCTTCGTTCAAAACCTCGAAAGAATTGGCGATAAACTGTTTTTGATTGGGTATCCATTGCATAAAAGCATTGGAAAAAACTATATCGAATTTCCCTAAATTCCCAAACGGCAACGAGCAATCTCTACAAACAAACTTGACTTCGGGCAATGTCTCTTTCGCTTTAGCAAGCATCTCTCGAGACAAATCTGCTCCGATAATTTCGCTGTTTTGCCAACGCGCTTTTAGTGCGCGCGTACTCATTCCGCTACCGCACCCTACGTCCAAAATTCTATTTACTTTATCCGCCGATATGCGGTATGTAAGGTCGAGCGAAGGTTGTATCCGCTCTTTTTCAAAACTGTTATATAATCTCGCGTCCCACATATTTTTTTCCTTTCTTTTCCATTTATTCTATTTTCATAATATCCTGCTTTTCATTAAGGGGAAATACGCAAAGCGTTTTGCCCGATTTGTTTTCATCATTCATCGCAACCTTGTTGAGCCGCGAATTTGAATAAGTCTTGTAATAGTACGCGCCCTGCGCCGCGTCTATACAGCACGAATAGGTCGTCTTATCAACCTTGCCGTCTTTTGTCAATACGCTGCCCGCGGGCATAGCTACGCTGTCGAGAATATGAAAAACTTCCGAAACGCAATCTATACTCTCTTTCGCGCCTGAGTACGCAAGACTGTTTTCCTTGCAGAATACCGCCCTCACGAATCTCGACGGACTGGTCCAGTCACCCGCAAGTCCTACCGCTCCTCCGCCTACTCCGAAAGAAGTCAGCTTTGCAGATTTGCAAAACCCCTCCTCGGGATATTCTGCTTTCAGATTCATATACTGTCGCACGTTTTCGGTGTGGTAAGGAAAAGGAGGATTATTAGTAATCACCCCGTAGGGATTATCGTATATTTTCATACCGTCTTCGCCATACTCTACTACTATACTGCCGCCTTGGTCGGCAATAATCCAGTGCAAAGGCGCGCACGGCATAGTCGATTTAAAATCTATACCCACTATATCGGTATTTTTCAAAGCTTTTTCGGCTTCATTCAAATCCGCACAGCTTCCCAAAACAAAAGGTATAATTTCGTAAGGCGCAAGAGCAAATCTGTAAGCGTTTTTCTCTTTTGCATACTTCGCGTTAAAAGGGAAATTCAGTCCCGCCATACAAAGCCCCTTTTCGTTGCACGCCTCCGCATATAAAGGATAATCGTCCGTCACGTTTGCCATACCTATCAAGGCATAGCCGTTTTGGAAATCTCCCTCTTTCTTAAATTTGAAAAGATACTCTCTCGGGGTAATGACTACTTTCTCCCCGAAACGGTATTCTATATCCATATTCCTGCCGAAAAACAAGCTGTTTTTCACGTAAGCCAAAGCCGTACACATATTAATCTCCTTGTATTCTTAGTGTTTGCTTGCAAAGTCGAAATATACGGAGTTATTCATTTTGCAAATCTTCAAGAGTCAGCACTCTTTATCCGCTTTGGGATTGATAAGCGTCGATTGAGCCGTTTCGTAGTGTCCGTCAGGTATTTTTATATAAGCATAGCAACCGCTCAAAATAAGCGAAATACAAAGCGTCAGTATAAGCGATAATGCTATAATTGTTTTTCTTTTCATAAAAATCCCCCGTACGCTTATATGATAATATGCGTACGGGGGATTGTCAATAGCGAGTTAACGCGAAAGACACAGTCAAAAATAAAAAAGCCGACACTATTATATGCCGACTTTTTCGTGGTCGAGGTGACAAGACTTGAACTTGCGACCTCACGGTCCCTAACCGTGCGCGCTACCAACCTGCGCTACACCTCGATTGGTATATAGTGCGCTTGAAAAATACTTGCGTCTCTCTCAAGGCTTCTATATTATATCCTCTAAATTTAAAAATATCAAGGCTTTTGAGGTACTTTTTTTAATTAATTTTACGCTTTTTCAGACAATATCCGAGTGGGCGCCCGTTTTCAGGCGGGCTTTATACCACTCTTTTTTGCGTTTTTTATGTTTTTACTCACTCTACGGGCGGCTTGGTCTTATAGATATCAACGATTATGTCAACGCATTTTTCTATACCTAAAGTACCGCTGTCAAGCGCTACGTCGTAATGATTTGCGTTGCCCCATTCCGTTTCCGTATAGAATTGATAGTATGCCGCACGGCGTTTGTCCTTGTCCTTAAGACGCTTCATAGGGCTGTCCTCTCTCTCGCCGTAAAGATTTACTATACGCTCTGCCCTCTTGTCCATATCGGCGTGCACGTAGACCTTTATGCAATCGGCAATATCGCGCAAGATATAGTCAGCGCAACGTCCTACGATAACGCAAGGTCCTTTCTGTGCAAGCTCCATAATGATTTTGCGCTGAGTAATCCACAAGTAGTCCTGATTGGATATACCGTTGTACGTTCTGCCCGCAGCAAGTACGTTGGCAAGCCAACTGCCGTGTGTAGTGTATTCTCCGTGTTCTTCGACGTACTCTTTGGCAAGTCCGCTCTCTTCCGCTACCTTTTCGATAAGTTCGTTGTCATAGCAAGGTATACCCAGTTTTGCGGCCACCTCCTTGCCTACCGTTCTGCCGCCGCTGCCGAATTGTCTTGAAATGGTGATAATTCTGTTTTTCATAATTTACCTCCGCTTGTTACGTTTATATTATATCACAATAAAATTTGAAATTGAATACCCTTTTGAAAAAATTACTTAAAATTTTAGCCTGATATTGACTTCTAAAGAATTATACGTTATGATAAAATTGTCGACAAACGATGATACAGGGGAATGAATATGGGGAAAAATCCACAAAGAAAAAGAAAAGTTTTTTTGACAGCTGGAAAGAATTCGAAGAATACGAATCTATGCCGACAATCGAAGAGGACAAAAAAAATTGCGACCTCGGCAATACTTCCGACTCCGACTCGCAAGAGTGATTTTAAACAGCAGTTTTTTCATAATTGGATATTTACTTTTATATAGGTATATGGTACAATCGTAATAAGAAATCTAGGAGATTATTATGGCAAAGTACGACGAAAATTTTTTCAAAATCGACGGTGAAGAAAAAGCCGAATTCAAAGTCGACGCTCTTTTGGCACACGACGAAACGCTTCTTTGGCAAGGTAAACCCAACAAAAAAGCTTATATCTTGTCTAATATCATAAAGATGTTGCCGATAGCTATACTTTGGCTTGCTGTCGATACGACTATGATTGTGTTGTTTGCAAAATTCGTACCCGATATTCCGATAGGCGCAAAAATAGGTATAGCGGCATTTTTCGTAATACATTTGGCTCCCGTATGGATTTGGCTGTATAACGTAGCTACCGCGTCCAAAAGACACGCAAACACCGAATACGCTTTTACGGATAAGCGAATTATTATTAAAACGGGACTGATCGGTATAGACGTACAGAATATATATTACAGCGATATTCAAAGCATCAACGTAAAAGTCGGTATTGCCGACAAAATGCTCAAGGTGGGTGACATATATATAAAATGTAATGAGCACGCGCAAGTGCTTTGGGACTTGCCTACACCGTACGCTCTTGCAAACAGACTGCAGAAAATAGCACTTGACATAAAGTCCGACATACACTTCCCCAACGCTATGCGTCCCGAAGAAAACACCGGCTACAAAACAAAATACAAATCGGACGTCAATACAGAAGTCAATGACGACGATTTGAAATTGTGACAATCTCACGACAGTCGAAACTGCAATTATGCATTAAATTCCTTGATATTATTGAGAGGTGAATATGATTACTCTTATGCCTTCTGACAAACCTACTATTTGTCAACAGAACCTTATAGAAAGAAAATACGGTATGTTTATTCATTTCGGAATAAACACTTTTAACGACACCGAATGGTCGAACGGAAAATTACCCGTATCTTCATACAATCCGCAATCTATAGACGCAGAATCGTGGGTGAAAAACGCGTATAACGCGGGAATGAATTACGTAATAATCATCACCAAACACCACGACGGATTCTGTCTTTGGGATACCGATACGACAGACTACTGCGTCAACCGCTCCCCCAACAAAACCGATGTGATTGCCGAGGTCGCAAAAGCCTGTAAAAAATACAATATCAAACTCGGTCTGTACTATTCGCTGTGGGACCGTCACGAAAAATGCTACAAAAACGACGAGCAGTACGTCGAATATATGTGCAAGCATTTAACAGAGTTGCTGGGCGGAAAATACGGAGAGATTTGCGAACTTTGGCTTGACGGGGGCTGGGATAAACGTCCTAAAAAATGGAATATACCTAAAATCTACGATTTAGCACATTCCCTTCAACCTGATTGCGCTACCGCGGTAAACCTTACTATCGGCTATCCCTGGTCAAAAAAAGCCAGCAAAAAATTCCATCCGCAAAACTACAAAGAAGGTATGCCGATGAAGTACTTCCCTTCGGATTTCAGACTTTGGGACCCTAACTTCACGAGAGCCAACGACCCTAAACTTTACGAATACAAAGGCAATACATATTATCTGCCATTCGAAGCTACGATATGTATTCGCAATATGTCTAATTGGTTTTGGGACCCTAAGTACAAAGACGATAAGCTGATGAACGCCGACTTTATAATAGACAAATACAAGTTGCTTACCTCTGCGTCAAACGCTCTGGTAGTCAACGTAGCTCCCGATATCTACGGCAAACAAGACCCCGACGATATCAAAATACTGATGCAGGTAGCCGAAAAACTGGGAATAGCACGCAAATAACTCATCTTACTATTAATAAAAAACGGCCTTTCAAGGTCGTTTTTTATTTGCATTTATTGTTTGTGTCATTTGTCTTTTATATATTGATTTATCGTTCTTCTGTCTTTTCGGGGTTGGCTTGGTCTACATTTGTTTGCCCGCCTTCTGCAAGTACTTCGCCTACTGCGGCTTGCTCCGCCAACAATCCGTCGGATTGAAGCGCGTTATCCGACTTTTCTTGCACTGCTTTTGCGCGTCTTTCTTCGAGCTCTTTTTTGATTTGGTCGAATCTTTCTCTGCTGAGATTTGCCCTGTGAGAGAAAATTATGGATACGATAAAGATTAGTCCGGGAAGTATACCCAGCACTATTCTTACGGCAAGCAACGCGCTTTCAGGCTGCTGAATGACGCTGCCGTCCATACTCTCTACATATCCGAACGCGCCCAACACAGCCGATACCAAAGCTATCGAAACGCCGTTGGCTACTTTGTACATAAACTGAGTTATGCCGTAATACGCGCCTTCTCTCCTCGTACCGTTGACGTATTCGTCCACTTCGACAACGTCAGGTACGCTGGCATAGGGCAATATCTGTATAGCCGACATTCCAAAGCCTGCAAACACGCACAGAAGCACGGTGGACCATACAGTCTTGGCGGGAACGAAAATAGCCGCCAACAGCACAATCGCAATATATATGCAAGCTATGGTATATACCTTGTGTTTGTTGAATTTTTCGCTGAGCTTTACCCAAACAAAGGAAGATGCTATCGCACACAACAGCGGTATAGCTACGAATACCATTGCCATCGCGCCGCCGGCAAATCCCAAAGAATCGTTGATAAAGAACATAAATACTGCCATTATGATGTCGAAACCTACCATACTCAGAAGATAACACATCATTACGTTGCGAAATTCCGGAAGTTTGAAAAACTCCTTGAGCGTGGTAAAAAAGCCTTTGTTATTCTGTTCGACTACGTCTAATCTCTCGTGGATATTAGACGCGCACAAAAGCATTATCACTATGGATATCACTGCAAATATCGCGGCGGACAACATATATGCTTTTCTGGGGTCACCGAAGAGTTGATAGAACAGACTCTCCTGACCGTCTGCAAACAACGCGAACAAAGCCGCGCCTAGTATGATGCCCACGTTCGCAAGGGCTATACGTATGCCGTTGAGCGAGGTACGCTCGTCATAGTTGTCTGTCATATTGGCTGTGATTGCGTTGTAAGGGATATATACTACCGTCCACGTTGTGTTGAACAGCATATAAGCGAGCGTGTAGTAAATCATTTTGCCTACTTGCTGGTCGGCACCGAAAGGCGCGATCCACAAAAGCAAAAACGCAAGACCGTAAGGCACCGCGCCGAAGAGCATATATACTCTGCGCTTGCCCCATTTGCTCTTTGTCTTGTCACTGATTCTGCCCATCAGATAGTCGGTAACGGCATCCCAGAATTTTGCTATCAGAAATACTGCCGAAGCAAGTTCGGGTTTAAGTCCGCCGACGTTGACGAAAAAGTAGAGCAGATAGAAAGAGATTGCCGCAAACATTATGTTGGCGGATAAATCTCCGAGACCGTAAAAGATTTTTTCTTTGAGCTTGAGTTTCATAAAACCCCTTATAGGCGACCGCAGAGATTGGCACATATCTGCGGTCGCAAGAAATTCAGTAATAAAATATTCCCCCGCACTTTTACGGAGTTTTATATCTTTTTTTGCTTACCTCAAATGTATAATTGCGTGCAATAGGCAAGTCCTGAATATATTAGTATTATAATATAATAATTTATACAATTTACATAAGGCTTAAATTGTATAAATTAATAAGCAATTGTATAAGGTTGCGCCTTTTCCTTTTATCTACGGTGCACCCGCAGCAGTTACGTACATCTAGTACACGCCTATATCTGTTAATTACCTACTCTGTGCGAGCGGAGCGTACTAGACGTACGTGAGAGAGCAATCGCAAATATGCGCCGATATATTACTAACTACGTGCGACCGTGCAGAGTTTGTCTTTTCCAGACCGAGCGCGACAGGCGCATACTTTGCGTATGTAACTGAGCGCGAGCGTCGCAGATAAAGGCAAAATATGCGCCGCTCTCCGCGGTCGCCTATTCTCTTCGAGAAAAGGCTTCGTATATATCCAGCACCTCTGCCGATATGCTGGGCGGTATTTTATCGAAAGCTTTATCGAACATAGTCTTTGTCAAAGGTATGGGCTGATTGCTGTTGTTGGCTTGAATCTCTTCGAGCGCCAGACGGCAAGCCTCTTCTATTATACCGCAGATATCAGCGGCGGAATAATAGGACGTGACTACTTCTGCACCTTTGATTTTCTCGCGCGTACGTTTTTCCGTTTCCTCTGCGATATCGTCTACCGTAATGCCTACAAGCGCGATACCTTTGAGCTTGCTCTCGATTATTGCGCGCTTAGCCGATTTGTCGGGAGGAGTAACGTGTACAAGATGAGAAAATCTCTTGTATCTGAGATAAGCGGGGTCGATTACGTCGGGACGGTTGGTAGCTGCAATCATAATACGCTTTGAGCCGTCTACGCCGAAACCGTTGATACGCTGCAAAAGCTCTGTCGTGACAGCGGCTTTGTAGTCCTTGGTATCCTGACCTCTTTTGCTGAATATAGATTCGCACTCGTCCACAAACAAAATCGCGCCGTCGGGACAAGCGTCGATTTCCTGGAATATCTGTTTTACTGCCTGCTCGGACTCACCCACGTAGGATTTGAATATATCAGCAGGCGTAACGATGAACAAAGGCAGCTTCATAGCATTGGCTATGGCTTCGGCAAACATAGTTTTACCTGTACCCGGTGCGCCGTACATCAACATTCCGAGACCGCCCTCGATATGATAGTACTTGAGTATTTCGGGGTGCTGAGCCATAAATATAAAGCTCTTGACCAAAGCTTTTACGTTGTCGAGACCTTTGACGTCGTCGAGCGTAGTGTCGGGAATCTTGCTTTTAATGACCGAGCCGTAACTTGCCGCCGCGTCGCTGAGTTGCTTATAAAAAGTCTTGTACTTATCGCTCTGCTCTCTGTCGGCGCAACGCATAGAAAGCGTGCGGGATATCTGCGCAGCTTGTGAATACTTGCCTCTCAGCTGCATTTTCTCATCGTCCGACAAATCCTTTTTATCCTTGCGACCGCCCAAAATAGCGCGTATTTCGTCAGTAACTTTTTTAAGCTGTTTTTCGAGCTCTTCTATGCCCTCTTTTTTTGTTTTATCTGCCATAAACGTCCTCAATAAATAACTTAGGTATTATCAGACTATATCGTCGATATTTATTTCGCCGTCGCTTGCGCCCGAAGATGCGCCCGCACCCGCCGAAGGCGCGCTAGAATCATCTGCGCTATCGGCGTTTTCTGCCTTATATTCCTCGCGGTATTTCTGAAGCTGTTTTGCCGCTTCGTTTTGATAGCCCGCCATAACGTCGTTTTGTTTTCCGCCTTTTTTCTCCATTGATTTTTTGAGCTTTTTATCAAAGCTGCTCATAGCAACAAGCATAGCGTCGGCAATCTTTCCGTAGCCCTTTATCATATCCATAATGGCTTTCATACGGTTGCTGTTCATTTTTACGAATTTTCTTATTTTGCTTCTTTGCTTGTGCCTTCCCCACGCGGTATATCTCTTGTAGTTTTCGAGGCTCATCATCTCGTCGATAAACTTGAAGGTATCGTCCATTATGTTGATGGTCTGCGAAAGCACCTGCATAGCCTCTTTCATCGAAAACATCATTCCGACTACGTTCTGTAAACTGAACGTAACGGTATAAAACATCGACAACACTCTCGTGTTGAAGTGGTCGGGACCGTACTTGTGTTCGCTCTCTACTACCTTGCGCGCAAGGTCTTCGACGGATTTTTCGAGTTCCGTCTTCTTGCCCTCGAGTATCTTGTTGTCGAGTTTTCGCATATTCTGCTTTTGCATTTCGCTGTAAGGATTGTTGAGTCTTTCTCCTCTTTCTCTCTGTCTTTCTCTTGCCATAATCGTCATATTCTCCTTTTCGACCTTATCTTATCACACTATATCCGTGATTTGTACTTCGCCGTTGTCCTGCCGCTCTTCTTTTTCCTGCTTGCTCTCAGGCTCGGACGCGGGCTGCGCCGTCTTGCCTGCATAGCGTTTTCTTCTCGCTTCCATACGTGCTTTGAGTTCCTGTTTTTCCTTTTCTCTGTCCACCTTGTTCTCTTGTCTGTGAACTACGGACTGTTCCTTTTCCATAACCTTGTTTACGTTGGCGAATCTCTCGTCCGTCTCAGCCATATGTCTGGTCTGCATAGCTACGTTTTCCATAATGTTGTCGTAGTAGCTTATTGCCATCGTTATATCCTCTTCACTCGCGCCGTAACTCAATATATCGAGGAACTGTCTGAAGTCGATATACTCAAACATTGTGTAGAAAAGGTTGGGCTCTATCTGCTGATACATTCTGTATATAAGCTCGAGTCTCTTGAACTTCGAAAGCAATCTGCGCATAGCAAGCAGATTGTTGTTCATCATACGTATGCTCGAACGGTACTGTTCTCGCTCCATCTCGCGGATTTCGATATCCTGCTCGAGCATCGTTATCTGCGAATCCGCCTCTTCTTCGAGAATTTCGCCGTTGTCCATCTTGTCTATTATCTCTGATATTTCCTTTTGCATCTGGGCAATATCATCGTTGATTTGCTTTACCTTGTCGTAAGACTCGTTTTGCACGTCGAATTGTTCCTCGAAGTCCTTGAGTCTGGAGAAGAATGCATCTCCCTTTTCCTTGACCGCCGCTACGCGCGAATAACCGGAAAATACGTCTTCGGTATACTTGACTATATCCTTGTCCTTTGCGTAGTTACGCTTATTGACCGCCTTGGTAAGCTCCGCCCACTTATCCGCCTCCGAGATTGCTTCCTCGAGGTGCGTGTTGACGGTATCGAATACCATATTTCTGCCCACGTAATCTCTCCACGCAAACAAGCCGTACTTGCTGTCTCCCAAAAGATTAGCCGCGCAGTCCGCAGCATCTACGGACACGTTGTCGAATACGTTGCTAACCTTGTCCTTGAGCTGTGAGAGCAAGTCTTTGGAAGCGTTGAGAATACTCTTCTTGTACTCGCTCTTTTCTTCTATTATCATCGCGTTGACGCCCGCAAGCGAATCGTCGATGTATGCAATAACTTCTTTTTTGATATCGGGCATATTTTTATCTCCTTTGTAATTTCTGTATTTGTGCAATATTTCCTTTTTCTTTTCGATATAATCGTCTAGTTTCAAAGCGGCTTTGTATCCCGAAAGCTTAACGGCTATTTCCGTAAGCTCGTATATGGAATTTTTGAGCGTAACGTCCATACCGCCTGCAAAACCTATCTTGAGAAGCCTTTCTATGTCCTCGCGTATCTCGAAAGAGAGCCGCTGACACTGATTGCTGTCATAGCCGTTGACTTCTATATCCTTGAATTTTCTCGCATAATTGACCTTATTATCGTCGAGTATGCGTATCAGCGCGTCTAATTCTATCAATTATTTTTATCCTCCTCACATATATCGCTTATGAATTTCTCTACGGCTTTTTCCATAGACGTACGCTTTTCCATATATCTGAAAACGTCGTCGTCGTAAAATACACTCGCATTGTACTTCTTCGCCGATATAAGTCTTTTGATATGCGCGTTGTTTTGCGCGCTCATACATTTTGCAAAAGCGTTTATCTGACGCTTTTTGAGATATTTGTGTCCTCCCGCGCCGTTTATAAAGCATACGTAAATACCGTTGTCGGGACAACCCTCCGCGTACTTTATCAAAGCGTCGGAATTTCTGAATTCGTAAAATCTTCCTTCGACTTCTTTTTCGTCGAAAGTTTCTGCGATTTTAAGGCGCGTATCTCTGCTTATTCTCTCGGGTACGGAGTAACCGTTGCCCAAAGGTCTGAAAAACTTTTGCGCTTCTTGTTTGGTAAGTCTGAATATCCCCAGAAGGGGTGCTCTTTCCTCGTCAAAACACGACCTCCACGCCACGTATGCCACGTCGGCATTATCGTAATCGTGTTTGCCTGTAAGCACGTATTCTCCCTCGTCGTATTCTCCGCCGAGCTCCTTTATCTTGTCGAGTACTGATTTTCTCAGAGCGTCCAAATCCACATAGCCGTCAAAGCTGCCTTTTTTACCGACAGCGCGCGGGGGCTTTTTGAGCATATTTGCAAGACGCCTTGCGCACTCGACTTTGATTTCTCTTATCTCGTCCGCATACGCCTCTCCGTCAGCGGTTTCGACGCTTTTATGCACGTTGAAACACACCGCTTTGTAATAGAAGTAGGCGACCGTCCAGCGTTCTTCCTCGCTCTTTGTAAAATCTATATAGCCGTTGTCGTAATAGTATCCCATACGCATAAGCGCTGCGGGGTGCGAACGGAAAGCCGCTTCGCTGCAAAGATTTACTGCTCTGTCAAGGTACTTGAATCTCGTCTGCTTGTCGTCGTCGCGGCGCGTAAGCCACTTGTAAAAATATTCTTCCGACCTGACGTAAAGTTCCTTGTTGAGCGCGTCAATCACAAATTCGCTGTCAACGCCCGGGAATACGTCCTTTTTACAGTTGGGACAACACCATCTGCCGTCATACAGTTCGAGAGGTCTGATTATTTCAGTATTGCAATATCCGCATTTCATAATTAAGCCTCCTCCTGTGCCGTAATTCTGAAGTCTACGCTCGTCCCCGTAAACACAAAATTCTTACTTTGTAATTTTGCCTGTACGTAATATTCTCCCTCCTCAATCGGAGAGCCGACTTTCTGTCCGTCCGAAGTATAGTACTCGTAGCTAATCACTGCCTGATTTTCGTATTCCGTACCTTGCGTAACGATATACGGAGAATGTCCGTTGCCGTCAAATACAAATTCTCTCTGCGACGACCATACCGCGCTTACCGTCTTGGGAGAAATGACGAAAGTACCGTCATTGTAGCTGATAGAATAGTTTTTGTTGACTGAGTTTTGCGCGTAGCTTACCGAAAGCGTATAACTTCCCGCGTCAACGGCGTTGACCGCGTCGCCCGCAAATACGGGAGTACCGAGCGAAGCAACCGTATCGTTGCCTACAAGCCCCGTAACAGTTACGGAAAAGCTTCCGCCCGCCTTGCCGTCATAAGTCTTATTCTGCGCGACTGCGTTGATTGTCAAAGCTTTCTTGTCAATCGAGTAAGTCTTTTGCATCTCGCCCGTGAGCAGGTAATTTGACGAGCCAGCTCCGAGTTTTGCCTTGACCGTATATTCTCCCGCGCCTATGCCGTATTCGGAATATACGATATTAGCGAATACCGCCGTCTTATCGCTGTCAAGCGTACCCGTAATATCGGTAGCGACGGGATACTGCGCATAGCCGTTGTAGACGTAAGTGCCCACGCTCTGCCATACGAGCGAAACTTCCTTCTTATTGATAGAGTAACTCTTGCTCGCGCCCTGCGTTACAGAATAATTGCTGTCGGCGGGAAGAGAAGCTCTTACGTTGTAGCTACCTGCGTTTTTGCCGTAATTGGAGTAGGTTATGCCCGACAAAATTTCATCGTCCTCACCCGCTATCGCGTTGGTCAGCGAAGCAACTGAGGGATACTGCGAATTTCCGTTGTAAGTAAACTCTTTATCCTCCCATACGAGAGTAAGAGAACGTTTTGCTACGCTGTATGAGAATTTACAGCTTGCGTCCATCTCGTAATAGGACGCATTGTCCCCGCTCAAAAGCGTAACTTTACTCGAATAATTGCCTGCGTCTTTTACAGCCGTCGCATCGGTAGCAATATTGAGCACGTCGTCTGCGACTACGTCTGCCGCTACTATTTCGCATACCGCTTGACGCGAAGTACCGTCATATACCGCGTCTTGAGGGAAAGTCCATTCAAAACGCAATATCTTTTTAGCAACGTCCACGTCGGTATAAGCCGTTGCCTCGGACGTGAGCGAAGTCTGAGAAGAAGAAGCCGTTACGGTTACCGTATATCGTCCCGTATGGTCGGGGGTAACGCAATTCAAAAGGATATCCTTTGAAGTGCCGAGGTTGGATGTCACGCCCTTCCATTCGTAACTCAGATTGAAACCTTGTGCGGGAGCGGTAGCGTCTACGCTCAAAGTCATATCGTCGCCGTATACAAACGAATTATTTGCCTTGTCGGTCGTAACCCCGTTGATTACGGGAGATTTGAGCTGCCACTCGGGCGTAAGCTGAACTCTTCCGTTTGTGAACGAAACTTTGCCCTCTGCAAGTGCCTTAGATAAATCGTCGGCATAGTAGGTAGCGCCGTTGTAATCGTACTTCCACGTGAGATTGAATCCCTCTCTCGATATTTCCTGCAAGAAGGAATTGGCAAGACTTTCCGCAACATAACGGTATTCGTAAGTATTGCCGTACAAATTCATAGTTTTGAAGTCCTCGTCAGGCTCGTAAAGCGTATCGTTGTCGTCGAGTATCTCTACCTTGTAAATCCTGTCAAAGCTGACTTTTGCTCTGTAGATACTTTCGTCGACAGTTATGTCTTCCACGCTCTCGCCGTCAAAGGTAACGCTCTTGAAGATATAGCCGAGATTGTTGGATACATTCCAATCCAACTCTAAGTCATCCGTCATATTTCTGTTGTTTACGTATGCGATACTGTTTGCCTGAGCATAGCTTTCGAGGTTGAATACTTCGCCCTTCTTGCCTATCCACGTAGGAATAAGTTGACCCCTGACAAGATTGCTTTCCATCCACTCGTAGGCAAAAGTGATATACGTTTGGTCTTCTTCAAGGTCGGCGGGATAAAAAGCGTTGACCAAAGTCAGCGAATAATCAGAAGTATCTGCCGCGTGCTTTGCTCTGTATGCGTCTATAATGTGTTGGGAAACTCCTATCCTCAGCGATTGAGAGATTTCCGTATCGTCCATTATTCCTTTTATCTCCAGCATTTCGCTGCCTTCAATTACTATATTATTGATAGACTTGTCTTTGAGAATATTGGCGGATATGGATACTACTTTTTTGCCGTTGAAGGTAGAGGGTATAACAATTTTATCTCCTCTTCCTTCCACTACGCTGCTGGCTTTGTAGCCGTCAAGCTCAAAATCCTCGGTATATGCAACTACTCTGATGTTGTTGTCCTCGTTTTGTCCGTAATAGCCCTTGTCCGCCACATATATCGAATATGCAAAAGTAAGCAGTACCGCCAAGCCCGTAACTACGCAAATCACAATCTTAACGTAAGACTTGCGAGGGAAGAAATTGTCGGCAAGCGCGCATACGCCTATCACTATCCACAAAATAAGGTGCGACAAAATTACCAGTGCGGTTGCCGCCGTAGTCATAGTATAAACGCCTGACCCGCCCGAACAGCCTACGAGCATTATCAACGAAAGCACGAACGATACGGCTACGTAACCTATCCAAACTGCCAGCGAGTATTTGAAGCGGAAGTTGGTAAAACATATTCCCGCTATGAACAGGCCGTCGGCTATAAGCATAAATACGGTCAGCACTACCTGCCCCGCGCCGTAGCCCGCCACCAGCGAGACTATAAACGTAATCAAATCGCAGAAAGCGGCTATGCCCGCGCATACCAAAAGCAGTATCTTGTCACTGGACAGTCTTCTGAGCGTGCTTTGAGAATAATCGGTGTCGTCGCGTGAAGAAAAAATACCGTTCTTATTCATATCCGCCTCCTTACAATTCTATTTTTTCGGGTGAAGGCAAAAAGCCTTTTTCGCCCAGCTTTTCTTTGTAGAAAATGAGCGTGGTTTTGTTGAGAATAAAGAGTATGCAATCCTCATCCTCTTTGCAGTATTTGTGTTTTCTTATATTTTGCACTCTTAGAGAAAGCGGCAACATTCCCGCATACTTGCGATAGAGTTTGTTGCCCTCTTTGTAGTCAGAGTAATCCATACCGGCTATGCCTATCTTAGCCGTGCGACAGAAGTCGCAGACGAAACCGTCCTTTTTCTCCTCGCTGTAGAAGTTGCGCTTGCAACACTCGCACTCCACGACTTTATCTTTGGGTACGAGCGTCATTCTGTCGCGGGCAAAAGCCAGATTTGCCGTATAGCGCACAACTCCGTCCTCGCACGCAAACGTTACTTCGGGATAAGGACAGTTTTTGCACTTGATTTGACCGTCGTCGAGAGTAATGCTGTCTCCGTCGCAGACGTAACGTACGCAAGCCCCCGCGAGACGTATATTTTCGTTGCAACAAATCTTAACGATATGCTTTGAAAATACTCCGCTAGCTTTTATCTCCGCAAGTATGTCGGCAGGTATGCCGAAGTCCTCGCGCGCCAAATCAATGACTAAAAGCTTTTTCTTTCCGCCGTAAGAAAACTTTATTTTGCCCGACTCCACGAGAGGGGTCTTTTTACGGCAGTTGTTGCACCACAGATTGAACTTTCCGCCTATGCCTATGTTGGCTTTGAGGACGGTCTTGTCTCCCAGACGGATATTGTAGCTGTCGTTTTGCCATCTCACGTGCGATATATTCATCACAGACATACTCACGCACAGAATATCCACTCTTTCGTTAGGTCCTTTTTCGACCATAATCTCCACGGCTTTTTTATCGTTGTCGCTCGCAAAGATTATGCAATCGTCAAGAATATACTCCGCACTTTCTGCGGGGTGCACGAGCCTGTCGAGAGCTTCTATCACCGTGTCGGTAAGCTCTAGGCTGTTCTGATTGGAAGCGTAGTTGTCCTGCGGTTTGTCAAACGCCTGAAGATATTTGTTTATATCCTCCGCATCGTCCTTGCCGTACGCAAGTATACCCTTTGGAGTTTTTCTGAAAAACACTTTTCCAAGCACGGGTACAGCCTCTCCGGTGCCGTCGGTAAGCTCCATTCTCAGCGACGCGCCGTAGATATCTTCAATACCTTCCTGCTCGTCTCCTCTGTATATCTCGAAAGCGTAACCCGGATAAAACAATCTCAAAAATCTCGATATGTTTTCCTTTTGCAAAGCCGCTTCGTCAGCACTCAGCCTGTAATCCCTCGGGCAGTATTCCACAAGCGAATAATTGCGGTGAAAATACTCCTTGACGGTCTCCACGAACATAAGCCATTCGGCATTGCGACTTAAGGGTTTCGCGCCTCTGAATACGGCAAACCAGGACGCGCCGTCTTCTCCTATCGTTGCGTCCGCGCCCGCGTCCATTGCTTTTCCTCTGCCTTTGGTCAATACGAATTCCTGCGCGGCGGTTACTATTCTGTTGGCGTCCGCGCTTTTGATGAGCCCCTCGGGGACGCATCCTTGCGAATACATCTTCGCTATGCTTTCGAAAGTACCCGCGTATTCGTTACCTACGTATATCTTTGCCATACGTCCTCCGTTATCTGTCCATAGAGAGCATCTCTCTTATGTCGGCTACCTTGTCCGCTTCCTTCTCGAGGTTTGCGCAGAAAGACTCGCCGTTGTCGTGTTTGAATTCCCACGCCGCTCTTATGTATGCCGCAAAAGTACGCGCTACGACGGGACGCAAATATCCCTTGTTGCCCTCGTCTTCGCACTTGGGACAACGCGCCGCCCATTTTTCGTCAAAAGATATGACGTGCGGTTTGGGCGAGCATTCGCTGTAATCGCATACCGAACACTGCGTAATGCTTTCCTTGTCGGTACCGAAACGGCACTTTGCGGGACAACCCGCTTTGTATTTGCAATTGGCGCATAGCGTAGCGAGTTCCACTGCCGTAGTGTGAGGATTGTGGCGGTAAGCATTGATAACCGCGCACTTTCCGTCCATCTCGCTCTTGAATCTCGAACAGTGCAACATTGCGCACAGCTTGCTGCAATAATAATCTCTGTCCCCCTTGTCTCCCGAGTTGCACATCGTGCCCCTCTCTCCTTCGGTCTTGGATATACACTTATAACCCCCGTCTCCTATGCTCCTTGCGAATACGGTATCGCAAGTCGAACACTTGAATTCGTAGACGTTGATTTCCTCCATAAGCGTACCCTTGGGGTCGTCCTGTATACATTGTTTTTTTGCAAAACAGTACAGAAGTCCTTTTCTCTTTCTGTACTCGTACTCTTGCTTGGAATAGAGCGCGACTTTGCCGCAGGCGGGACATCTCAGAGCAACCATACGCTCGTTGTTGCTTCCCGCGATAATCGTCGCGTCTCCGCTGTTGCTGGACAAAAGTCCTATCGTGTTGAAATACGCAAGCGCAAATCCCTCGAGCTTATTCATATCTGCAAAGGAGTAAATCACTACGTCGTTGGCTTGCCCCAGACGGAATATACGTCCTATTCTCTGGTCCATAGCAAGCGGGTCGGGCGTAACCTGAAAATTGATTATTATTCTGCTGTCCTGCAAGTTAACGCCTTCGGTAAACGCACTGTCCTCGACTACGAGCACCGCGTCTTCGCGCTTTGCAAAGTCGGAGATAGCCTTTTGCTTTTCGTCTTCTCTGCCGATTATTATCCTGCCTGCAAACTTCTCGTCGGCAAGCAAATCGGCTTCGACTTTTTCCCACTGTCTGTATCCTCTGCTGGTACGAGGCAAATCGTAGTCGAAAAATACGAGTACTCTTTCTCCCGCGTGTTGGCTGAGAAGATATTTGAGTTCGGCTAGTTTGTATGCGTAACTGTCTCCCGTAGCGGGCATAAATCTGAATACGTTGTCACTCTCTGCCGCACTCTTTCTCGCAAACTGCTGCCAGTAATATCTCAAAGAGTTTTTCTTGTCGAATATGCTCTTGTCTGCAAACGAACCCGTAGCACCCAAAATCGCGGGCACGAGAAGCTCGGCATATCTCTCCTGTACTCTTCCCGTCTTGTCGGTCATCTCGGCGTAATCTCTAAGGGAATATACTTTACCGTCCGCACGCACCGCGCCGTCGGAATTAATCTCCTGCAAATCGACTTCTGCGTTTACACCCTTGTCGAATTGCACCTGAATAACTCTGGGCACGTCGTTTTTCAAAGGAAAGAAATAACGGTTGAATACGTATCTGGTCTTGCTGAGTTCGTTGGGCTGACGTATCATTATCGTACGCAATACGCCGTTGTGATAAGCGCTTGCAACGCGCTTGAGTATATCCGCACGTATATGTCCGTTGTCCTTGAGAAAATCCTCTCTCAGTATCTGCTTTTCCCCCTCGGTTCCGTTTGCGAAATTCTTCTCTTCTTTTTTGGATTTGAGGTATTCGGCAAACTGCTCGGAATAATTGTTGTCAATCTCGTACTTCTTTACTGCCGTGATGAATTCGGCTACGGTATCCGCGCCTCTGCACACGTTTTCCTTGTAGTACTTCTTTTCCTTTGCGTAGTCTGCCGTCCTGTCCTTGTCGTCCTTTTCGTCGAAGTCGTCGGGGTTACCGCCCTTGCAACGTATGAAATACCACAGTCTGAACATCTTGTCGAGGTTGCCCGAATGAGGCGTAGCCGACAAGAGTATGCAGTAAGTGCTGTTGGCTTTTTTCTTGGTAACCATCATAAGCGAGAGAAGTTTCATAGCCTTGGCGTATCTGCCCTCTTCGCTGCACAAGTGATGCGCTTCGTCTACGACCACCACGTCGAAAAGTACGTTTTTAATCGCGCTTTCCTTCCACTCCGCAAAGTCCTCTGCCTTGACGATTACAGGACGTTTGGGATGTATAAATCCGCTTTCGCGCAAATGCTCGCACTCCCCGAAATCAGGGGTTTTTACGCTCATAAGCACGCCTTTGCCCAGCCCGAATTTTTCCTCGAGTACCTCTATCCAGTCATCGTATACCTGCGCGGGCACTACTACGAGAAGCGACTTCATCTTGCCTCTTACGGCAAGCTCGCTGAGCACCGTGCACGCCTCGAAAGTCTTTCCGCTTCCCACTACGTCGGCAAGAAGTCCGAATCCTCTCAATTCCTTGAGAAACTGCGCAGCGGCAAGTTGCTGATGTCTTAGTATTACCTGAGGGCTGTTGACGCTCGAATGTACGTGCGACCTCTTTATGCCGTACTCTCCGTCCCCGCTTTTTTCGTATACTTCGGGTTCGATTTTAAGCGCGGCAAAATCGTCATAGCGGTCTAGCTCCTCTATGCACTTGGTCATCTCCGCCATCTTTGCGTCATAGGGGCGTATTTCTCCCGATATTCCCGATTTCTGAATATCTTTGTCAAACGCTCCGTCCACGCAAGTGACGGTATATTTTTTGTTTTTGTTCAAAGCCATATCGCCTCCTGTCAATCGCCGCCCTCGACGTCAAATTCGTCGACGCCGCTGAACCTTAGCACAATGTCTTTATAGCAGGCGTATTTTATCTCGAATACGTTGTCTGCCGGTCGGATTTTGATAATATTCTTTGCTCCGTTTTTTGATAGATTGTTTTCGATATACGGCACGGCTCTTCCGTCTCCGTCAATCCTTACTCCCTCGTCAAAATAAAGCGTGCCTTTGATTTGTACGGGCGTAAGCGAGCCGTCGCTCTCTCTGTAACAGATATAAATCGCGCCCTTGCTCTTGCCGCCCGCAACGACTTTGAGGTCGATGCGTTTTTGCATACTCAGTCTGAGCGCGCTGTCAGGCTCGCCTATCTCGCAAGTTTCCGTAGCGGTCGTGGAAAAAATCTCTTCGTTGACGACTTTTCCCTCCCATTTGTCGAGATATTTGAGGCAGGACGAAACGCAGTATTTGCCTCCGTCGGGAGGAAGTATCTGTCCTTTTTTGAGGAATATATCGAGTATTTTGTAATACTTGTCTCCTTTCTTGCGGTATTGCCACGTGCCGTACGAAAGCGCGGCAGCCGTCTTGATTTCATAACCCTTAAGCGCGACTATCGCACCGCCTACCGCAGGCGCGAAAACAGAATCCTCGTAAGAAAGGATATTGAACCCGTCGTCATTGTTGCAATAGTCGTCGAAAGTAATCACTTGCACGTTGACGGCGTTTTGTTTGAGCACTCGCTTGATAAATCTCACAATCCCGTAAGTCTCCGTTACGCCTCCCGACAAAACGAGTTTGCCTACCTTGGCGTTTACCGAGCGGCGCAATTCCTCGATTATGTATTCGGCTATACGACCCGCTATCTTGTCGCCGTTAGTAATGCCTATGCAGTCGCAAAAATCCTCTCTCGTAATTTTCCGCTGTACCACCACGTCTCTTAGAAAACTGACGGGCACGCCATTTTCGAATATTCTGTCATATACCGCGTCAGGAAGAGAAAGCGCGTTTTTGGCTTTCTTTATTTCGGTCATCAGAAGGAACTGTCCCGAATGAGTGCCTCTCTCAGCGACAAAATCGTTCATATCTGCAGGTACGCCCGGCGTTTCTCTCTCGCACACGGCGTTTTCGAGAAAATCCCTGACTGCGTAGTCGATATCGTTGCCGCCCAAATCCATAGGCTGATTGTGTCCGTCTACGCCGTCGACGATAACGGTTTTATCGCTGTTGAGCGAAAGTTTTGCCACCGAGATATCCTCTTCGCCCATATCTACTATAACGAGTTGTTCGTCGCCCGCAAGCGCGCCTCTGTGATATGCAAGCAGTCCCAGTGCTTTCGTAGCCGAAATTACCGTGCGCGGCAATTTGCCGAAAGCGTATCTGACAAGTCTTTTCAGCTCGTCTACGACTTCCTTGCCCGCCTTTGCGGGATACACCAGAGCATAGTCCACTTCGTCAAATTCGAGGTTACGCTCCTTACCCAGACGCATTATTGCGGGATTGACTATCTGCTGAGCGAGATATACGAAAAAGCTTTCGCATACCTTTTCGGGCGTAACGTCGCCTTTGAAAGTCATATCCAAATCCACAGCCTCTTTGAGGTCGGCGGAGCTTTTTTTCTTTACGGGAAAATAAAACTTGGGAAAATCGTAGCCGTTGCGGTAAAATTCGCGGTTTGACAAAGTAACGGCCTTGTTCTCTCTGCGCATAAGCAGAGATATGAGCGTCTTGATTTTTACTACCGTGATAAAAGGTCTGTCCGTACCGCGGTAGACGTCTTCGCCGAAGAGCCAGCGTCCGCTCTCTTCGTCGTAATAAGCGATAGCAGGCGTCACGATACTTCCCGTAACGTCTCTGTCGGCAAGCTTGCCGTAGACGGCTTTTTCTCCGTCCTTATATGCAAAAGCGACTTTTACTTTGTCGCTTCCCAAATCTATCGCGACTTTAAGCGATGTCATTTTTCCTCCCTTAGCGTACGTTATGTGATTTTACCTCAATCGTTACGCAGAGTAATTATAACATAATATATATAAAACTTCAATACCCTTTTTTTGTAAATCGTACACGAAAATATTTGATTTTACATACGCAAAATGCACTATTTTAACCCCCGCCGACATAAATTTCTCTTTAGAGCCCTCTCGTCAAATGGGAAAATTTTTCACGCGAATCGTCTTCCGTCAATCTGTCACAATGCTCAATTATCATCTTTTGCCACTGTGATTAATCCTTTTTTGTCCATATTTTTTAAGCAATATTTGTCGGTTGTTTTTTGTCGGCAGACAACTGACAAAAACCGATTTTTAAGATTCTCTCAGCAAACAAAAAAGAAAGACCTCGTCAAAGCGAAGTCTTTCTTTTGGATTATGATAGCTATACAATCTTAATCCCACATAGTATTTTTCTCCGATTGCTTACGTCTTATTGATACTGAGGTAAGTTTTCGCATACTTCTTATCTTACGCTATCGGAGCTTTTTATAACTATAGTTTAGCACCTCTGTGCGGACGTGTCAATACCGTTTGATTTATAAATCAACCGAATACCCGACAAACACAAACGCTGGACTTGCGTTTTGTCCATAAAAAAAGAGAGGTACTCAGTACCTCTCGTCTTTTGGTTTTTCAATTATTCTGCTACGTAAGGGAGCAAAGCCATTTCTCTTGCTCTCTTGATTGCTTCGGTAACTATTCTCTGGTGCTTAGCGCATACGCCGCTCATTCTTCTGGGAACGATTTTACCCTTTTCGGTAATGTATTTGCGAAGCTTTGCTACGTCTTTATAGTCTACAGAGTCAATCTTGTCAACACAGAAAATACAAACTTTTTTGCGAGATACGGGCTTTTTGCCTGCAGGACGCTTAACTACTTTCTCTTCAGCCATTGTTCTGTCTCCTTTTTAAATTAGAATGGTAATTCGTCTTCAACAGGGGTAAGATTGCTTACAGGCTCCTGTTTCTTTGCGGGTTGTTCCGCTACGTCGTCTCCCTTAGCGGGCGAGAGGAATTCTACTTCGTCGGCTATTATGTCGAATGCCGTACGCTTGATACCGTCCTGCTCGTACTGACGCGTCTGGATAGAACCGCATACACAGACTTTTCTGCCCTTTGCAAGAAGCTTGGAGCAGTTTTCCGCAAGCGCTCTCCAGCATACGATATTAAAATAATCGGTAGCTTCGTTTTCTCTGCTGAATCTGCGGTTTACGGCAATGGAAAATCTACAAAACTGTACTCCGCTCTGGGTAGAACCCGACTCGGGGTCACGAGTAAGATTGCCTATCAAAATTACTTTGTTCATAGCTTTTCTCCTTACTTCTTGATAATCATACTTCTTACAAGCGCATCGGTGTTACGATTGAAAGTCTTGATTGCTTCGGGAACGTTTGCGGGCGCGCTGAAGTTTACCAAAACATAGTAGCCTTCGGTCTTGTAGTCGATAGGGTAAGCGTACTTCTTGGTACCCCACTTGTCAGTGCCTTCGATTTCACCGCCGTTGGACGTGATAACCTCAGCCATTTTGTCAACTACTTCTTGCTTAGCCTCATCGGAAAGTTCGTTCTCGATGATATACAACAATTCGTACTTGTTCATTTTTATACCTCCTTTTGGTCTGATGGTTCGGGAGCTACCCGAACAAGGGTGCGTATTTCCGAAAAAATACTAAGTGTATATTAGCACAGCAAAAACAAATTGTAAAGCAAAATCAAGTCGATTTTATAAAATTTCAGTGTATTTTTCTCTTGCCTTTTAAGACTGTTTCTCGCGTGTCCGCGTTGATATTAATGCAAAAAATATGCGATATGTGTGCATTAAAGGGCGGATATGCCATATATTGGGCTTGCTTGCACGCTCTCGCGCAATGTATTGTCGGCATAACCGTTAAAAACCCTCAAAAACCGTATTTCTCTCGCGACCAAAATCCGTGAAGGTCTTATTTTTGACAAAAAAATCAAACTCCCTTACTAAAAAACCAGCAAATTCACAAACCGCTGTCTGCCAAGCTTTTTCAGTAAATTTTTGCTTTATTCCCTATTTATACAATTTACCCAAGACTTAAATTGTATAAATATATTCTTTATTATCTATTATATATACTCTCATCACCGCAAGACCCCGCGTTTCTTTATACCTAAGTATAAATATTTTCAATTTTCAAAAGCCGCAAAATAAAAATATCCGTCCCTATTAACCTCTTAGGTAAATTTTTAAAAAAGCCGAGTTTTTCTCACCTCTTTATACGGCAAGTATAAAGAATAAGGAAAATTTTGTTTTTGTCACAATTTACTCTCTTCTGTCGGTCATATATACGAAAGAATACTTCATAGGCGACCGCGCCTTAAAAGGAGGAAATTGTGAAAAAGAAATTTTTTATAGCCGTAGCATTAATAACCTTGACTGTCATCTTGTGCTTTGTAACGGCTTGTGAAAAACTTGTGGATATCGAATACGATTTGCAGGAAAGCGGCGATAAGGCATTAAAAAACGCCGTTATTCTGTACGACAACGCAATTCAATGGCTGAAAGTCACATACGCGTTTGCCAACAGAACAAAGCCTCTTCCCGAAACGGAAGATTGCCCGAGCGAAATTACCAACGTAATTAATTCAAAAGAAGAGTTTGACGAGGCATTTAATGAGTTTCCCGTCGGGATAGACTTTGACAAACAAACTCTCGTGCTGTACTTCTATGCGTCCGACAACATATTTTCGCAAAACGGCAAAAGGTTGAGGTATTACGAATTAAAAGACGTGACCGAGGAGAATACAAGCCTTACGTTTGACGTGACCTGCGTAAATACTTTATTACTTATCAAAGACGAACCGTACGCAGACGTATCGAATCCCACTCAATTGTGTCTGGCTGTTTTGATGCCTAAGACGCAAGTAAACGATTTTAAATTTAATTTCGATTACAAAAAATATTACATTGAATGGAACGGCGAATTAAAAGATAACTCAACTCTCTATCGCGCAGACTTGGAATGGCTGAGAGATGAATACGGAAAAAATATTGTCTCGTCGATTGAATCCGATTTTATCATTACCGATAAAATTCAAACCCACGAAGAATACGTTACGGCATTAAAAAAATTCTACGATACTTTCGATATAGGCAATGAAATGCTTGTGCTTTTCTTTCTCCAGCATCGCGACTTCGATACAAACTTATATGAATATTCTATTGCAAATATCGAATACGACAACGGCTATCTGGATATCAGCCTGAACCAAAGATTCAAAGGAACTCACAGCGGCGACGGCTGGGATGACATTGACTTTTTGATTATCAGACTGCCCCAGCTGCCCGCGTACAACGTCAACGTCAAAATACTTTGATTTTGAAAAGAAAAATATATGCGCAATTGTTACTGTTCATCCTAATACTATCTTATCCCTCACAAAAAAAGTTGCCCGATAAAGGGCAACTTTTTATATCCGAATTGTTTTGTACGATACAGTATGCGGCAAGCCGCCGTAAAAGTTATGCAAGAGCTTTTTCTAGCAAGCCTATGGAAAATCTCAGTCTTGCCATACTCTCATTCTTACCGAGAAGTTCTGCCATTTCCGTAGCACCGCCCGGGGTGGAAGCTACGCCCGTCAAAGCAAGACGCAAAGGCAGGAATATCTGTCCGCTCTTGCAAGCGAGTTTCTCGGCAAGCTCCGAAGCCTTGGCTTTGAGATTTTCGTCCGTCCATACGCTTTCGTTTTCGTAAACCTTCTCTATCTCTTTGAGATTTGCAAGCGCCATTTCCTTAGTGATTTTCATCTTTTTATGCTCGAACATCTCGACGTCGTATTCGCCGAATTCTTCGAGGAAGTTTACCTTGTCGGGGATTTCGCTCAAAATCTCCACTCTGGGAATGAGAAGTTTTGCAAGCGCACTGTAATCGTACTTGCCTGCAATCTTGCTCTTATCGAAGTAGGGCTTTGCGACCTCTACAAATTTCTCAACGCTCATTTCCTTGATATACTCTCCGTTGAGCCATCTCATCTTTGCTTCGTCGAAAATACTGGGAGATTTGGATATGCCCTCAACATCAAACTGCTCGACTAGCTGAGCCATACTCAGTTTTTCCTCGTTTCCCTTAGGCGACCAACCCAAAAGCGCGATATAGTTGACGATAGCCTCGGGCAGATAGCCTTTTGCGAGAAAATCCTCGAAGTTGGCGTCGCCGTAACGCTTGGACAGTTTTCTCTGTGCGTCTTTCATTATAGGAGATAAGTGCATATAATGAGGTCTCTCCCAACCGAATGCGTCATACATAAGATTGTACTTAGGCGTGGAAGAGAGATATTCGACGCCTCTTATTACGTAATTGATTGCCATAAGATGGTCGTCGACTACGTTGGCAAAATTATAGGTAGGCATACCGTCCGACTTAATGAGAATATTGTCCTCCATATCCTCGTTGGGTACGCTGATATGACCGAATACCATATCGTCGTATTCGCTCACTCCCTCCGTGGGAATATTCTGTCTTATGACGTAAGGCTCGCCTGCGTCAAGACGTCTTTGCACTTCTTCCTTGCTGAGCGAAAGACAATGCTTGTCATACTTGGCTATACCCTTGTCGTCTTTTAAAGAGTCGAGCCTTTCTTTGGTGCAGAAACAATAGTACGCTCCACCCTTTTCGACAAGCTCTTTTGCGTACTTGAGATAAATATCCTTGCGCTCGCTCTGAATATAAGGACCGTATCCGCCGTCCTTGTCGGGTCCTTCGTCGTGCTCTATACCCGCCGTCTTCAAAGTGCGGTAAATAAGGTCTACCGCGCCTTCGACGTATCTCTCCTGGTCAGTGTCCTCTATACGCAAAATAAACTTTCCGCCCGCCTGCTTGGCAAACAGGTACGCGTAAAGGCACGTCCTGAGATTTCCTATATGCATAAAGCCCGTAGGGGAAGGTGCGAATCTCGTTCTTACAGTAGTCATAAATATTCCTCAAAAATTTTTCTTGTATTTTCGTCTAATAATATAACATATTTTGCGCCGATTGTGTATAATATTTATACAATAATTGAAAAAAGTTTTCAAGGAGCATAAAATTCTATGCAAGACACTTTTGACAAACTCGTAAAAAAAACTCTCGAACTGGTAGGCATAGACAGCGTGCAATCTGCCCCCTGTTCTCGCTCTCCCTTCGGTAAAGGCGTGGCAGATTGTCTGGACCTCGTGTGCGATACCGCTAAGCAAATGGGTATGACCGTACACAACGAAAAAGGCTATTACTGCACGTGCGATATAGGAGAGGGGCAAACTTTCGGCATACTCGGACATATAGACGTAGTACCTTACGACAAGGACGAGTGGAGCGCAAACCCTCTCGGCGAGATTAAAGACAGCTATTTGTACGGCAGAGGCGTGCTCGACGATAAAGGACCTATGCTGTGCTGTCTTTATGCAGTGGATAATCTGATTAAACAGGGATACAAACCCAAATACAAAATACGCTTTATCTTCGGCGGCAACGAAGAGAGCGGTTGGAAGTGCATAGAGCATTACAACGAAGTGGACGAAATGCCCGAAAAAGGCTTTTCTCCCGACGGCGATTTCCCTGTCATCAACTGCGAAAAAGGTCTTGTAGGTTACGATATACTGGTCGATATGCCCAAAAAATTACTCTCTATCGAGGGCGGAGAGAGAGGTAATATCGTAATGGCTAAATGCTCGTGCGTGCTCGATATGGCTCTCGACGTACTTCCCGACGACGACAAAATATCCGTATCCGTCAACGGAGGAAAGACGTATATCACCGCTTACGGCACGCCCGCCCACGCGTCGACGCCCCAAAAAGGCGACAACGCTTTCTGGAGACTTCTAAACTTCCTTTCCGAAAACATAGGAGGGGAATTCAAAGACATTCGCGATAAATTCTGTCACAACGACGGCAGCGGCGCGGGAGTTAAACTCTCAGACGAGGCGAGCGGAAAACTTACTTTCAACGTAGGCGTCGTCAACGGCGAAAATCTGCCGTCCACACGACTGTATAACAGAAAAATGCATCTCATCGTCGATATTCGCCACCCCGTGAGCTATACAAAAGAACAAATAGCCGATATGCTCCGTGAAAATCTCAAAGCGGAAGTAAATGTACGCAACTTCCACGACCCGCTGTATATCGACAAAGACAACGAGCTTGTGCAAAAACTGCTCGCGTCCTACAATGCCGTTACGGGAGAAAACGCAACTCCTATCACGATAGGCGGCGGCACCTATGCCCGCGCGCTCAAATGCGGCGTGGCTTTCGGTCCTATCTTCCCCAATCAGGAAAGCACGATACACCAGACAGACGAAAGAGTATCGCTCGACGATTTCAAAAAGCTCTACGATGTTTACGAAAGAGCAATAAAAGATTTACTCTTCGAATAAGGAAGGATACGCTATGACTTTTACTCTCGACAAAAAAATATACGAAAAACTTTGTGAAGACTACGCGCAAAAAGACGCTTTGCTTGCGCCCTACGCGGCAAAAGACTCTGACTGCGTGCGTAAAACCGCGTACACGCCCAAAATTTTCAGACGGCAGTACGTACGCGATTGCGAAGCTATAATAAATCTTCCTCTATTCAACAGATACGCGGGCAAGACGCAAGTCTTCTCTCTCAAAGACAACGACGATATCTCAACGCGCGCTTATCACGTACAGTTAGTGTCGAGAATAGCCCGCACCATAGGCGGCGCACTCAAACTCAATACCGACCTCATAGAAGCCATTGCGCTCGCTCACGACCTCGGTCACTGCCCTTTCGGACATAAGGGAGAAAAAATGCTCGACAAAGCCGCGCAAAAATACGGCTACAGATTTTATCATCACGTGCAAAGCGCGAGATACCTCACAGAAGTAGTGGGCGCAAACGTATCTCTTCAGGTAGCCGACGGAGTACTATGCCACAACGGCGAAAAACTCGCAAACAAGTATATGCCCAACGAATCTTCCGTAAAGACTTTTGAGGATTTGGAACACAAACTCTCGCTTGCATACGAAGGAAAGCTCAACGACGAAAATCTGTTTGCAAGCACTCTCGAAGGCTGTCTTGTGCGCATAGCCGACGTAATAGCGTATATCGGCAAAGACAGACAGGACGCGGCAAAACTCGGTTACGTCCCTTTCGAAAACTATCGCGAAAACGTGCTGGGAACATTCAATCACGAGATTATCTCATCGCTGTCCGTAGACATAATCAACAATTCCTACGGCAAAAATTACATAGCTCTCGGCAAAGATGCCTACGAGGCTCTTCAAGGCATATTCAGCGATAATTACAAAGAGATATACCTCAGCGACCATTCTGCGGTAGACGAGTACCCCGACGATAAACTCGCGGATATCATCTCTGCCGTTTACGAAACCTTTTACAAAGATTTGATTGGCGACAGAAAACTGACTGACAAGTATTACCGTCCCTACATATATCCCCGCAAAGAAGCGGTAGACGAGTATTTCAAGCGCAATGCAAAATATCCAGAAAGAGTAGCTACCGATATAGTAGCGGGTATGACGGACAAATACCTCTTGACGTTTTACGATAAAATTACCCGCGCCTGAATTGGGCTTATATTCGTATATATTTTAATCAAATTCATAAAGCTTCATAAAACGTGCTAAGCATAAAGCTGACAACAAAGACATTGACAACAAATCACAAACGCGACGGCAGCTGCCGTCGCGTTTACTTTGTCTTTCGCTTTACGCACGGGTTACGTACGGGCGCTCATACGCTTTAAAGTCAGTTGCCCTGACTTTTAAAGCGAGGCGCACGCGCGCAATTGCCGCTCACAAATGGCTGTACCTTATGTAATAGGAAGTCAAGCCCTTTCTCAAAGCCTTGTAATCGGGAACGAAACGCGCAAGCATACCGTAGAACGAAACGTCGTGGTTTTTGTGATAAAAATGACACAACTCGTGCATTATTACGTAGTCGAGATATCTTACGTCGGCATAGACGAGTTTGAAGTTGAGTACTACCGTTTTTTTATTGATTATGCAAGTACCCCAGCGGGCTTTCATCTGTCTTATAGAAAGTTTGTAATTGTCGGGAAAAATGTCCCTGTATTTGTTTACGCAATATTCAAAACGTTCCGCAAAAAGCTCCTTCGCTTTCTTTTTGTACCAGTTGTCGACGAGTTTTCTCTTTCGCTCGAAGTCATTCTTGTCTTTGACCACAAGCGCAAGATTGTCTCCGACCGTCCCAACGTATTCCCTCTCTCCCTCGATGACGACCAGCATATATTCCTTGCCCGCAAAGAGATATTTTTCACAAGTCAGGTATTTTCTCTCTTCAAGCACGCCCTCGGATTTTATTTTGCTAAGCTCTGAGATTAACCAGTCTGCGTTTTTTATGACAAAAGCGTTAATTCGCTCGAGAGGTACGCGCGACGAACAAGATACGACGGCTTGTCCCTTGTCGTTTACTCTCAGACGCATATTCCTCATACCCTTGCGCCTGAGGACGTAGTAGGTAAGTCGGATATCTTTTGCCGTTGCGACGTGTTGTTCCATAATATTTCTCCGATACGGACCGGCTGTTTTGCCCCTTTGTCCGCCCTTATAATTTATTATTTGCAAGTTTTATTGTCAAGCGTTGCTTAGAAAAAGGCGTACCGTTTTCGGTACGCCTAGGTTTTTTGTATTCGCTTTAGCCGTCAATTGTATATTGCGTTCAATAGCTCGGTGTCAGTCACATTGCCGTATCCGCAAAGACAGCCCGTATTCTTGCCGCCGTATTTGCTCATCTTGGAAGAGAATGCCTCGGCTCTCTCTAAATCGTCCGTAAGATAAAAACGGTAAGCCTCTTCGCCCTTGACTGCCAAAAATCCTTCAATTGCGTTTACCCAGACGGTCTCTTGCGTTTCGTCGTTGAAGACGTAACTCAAATCGTCGTCGGTAAGTTCGCTCACGGTATAGCCCGCATTTCGGAAAGTCTCTTTTATTC
Source organism: uncultured Christensenella sp. (assembly GCA_949290515.1). Taxonomy (GTDB): domain Bacteria; phylum Bacillota; class Clostridia; order Christensenellales; family UBA3700; genus RACS-045. The sequence continues at coordinate 142,106 of CASERZ010000005.1, read as the reverse complement.
CGTCGTATTTCTCTTTGCGCAAGTCGGCGTTGATTTTGTCGAAACGCTCTCTGAACTTGACAGCCTCTTCCTTGTCCATCTGCTTGGTATATTTGAGGGAGTTATTCATATAGCACCATTCGTAATCGTCGTTGTATTCTTTGGTTTCACCTTTATCGTTGACGTGCGTCACGTGCGTGCCGAAGCGATAATACTCCGTCCTCTCTTTCTTGAAAAACAAAAATTTCTTACGCTCGACGGTAAGTTTGAAAGTGTAATCGTACTTCCACTCGATTTGCCCTTGCAGAGTATTGTTGAGGTCATAACTCATTTCGCCTATTCTCTTTACGGAACTTATGACCGTATTCATATCCTCTTCGCTGAGCTCGGCGGTGATTCCGTCGGCAAAAACGATAGAAACTCCTTTGACGGTATCTTTATCCGTGAGTATGTCCTCCTGCTTGAACGTGCACGCCGAAAATACACACGTCGCGACAACGCACAGCAATATAGTGATTATCAGAATTTTCTTCTTCATAAACTCTCTTCCCCTTTCCCCTTTTTGTTTATTTTACCATATTAACTCAAGTTAGTCAATAACGGATTTTGTCTGACCACGACGCCGTCTCCATAACTTAAATTATTACGGCTAGACAAATTACTTTTATTTTACCCTGTTTATCCGTTTTGTTCATATATTTAAGCGCTTTTTGAAGCAAATATTTGACAAATACGTGTTGATTTATCTTTTTTTGTTATGATATAATTAGTTTATTAATTTATAAAATTTTGTTGGGAGTACTTATGGGATTTGACAAAAAAGTTGTAAAAAAAGCTATGCACAACAAAAACCACGTTTTGCATATCTGGAATATCAAATGCGCCATCAACCAGAAAGTGGGCGATTTAAAAGCCGAAATTATCAAGAGTAAAGAACCTATCAAATGGAACGACCTCGACAAGTCGGCTTTCAAGCCTATACGTCAGTGGCAAGCGTGGGGCAAGCGTAAGGAATATGCCGACAGCTTTGACTGCGCGTGGTTTCACTTTACGGGTACCGTACCCAAAAAGGCAAAAGGCAAGAGCGTAATTTGCCGTATCAAACTTCAGGGCGAAGGTCTCGTCTTTAACCCCGACGGCATCGTCATTCAAGGCCTTACTCAAATTCTCAGCAAGGGCGACGTCTTCCACTCGCTCATAGCTAAACAAAGAGTGGATATCACCGACTACGCAGAAGGCGGCGAAAAGATAGATATGTACGTCGACGCGGGCTTCAACGGCAAGTTCCGCTTCAAAAAATGTACCGCGCACTTAAGACGCTGCGATATCTGCATACACGACGAGGAACTCAATCAGTATTATTACGATTACATAGATTTGTTTTTCATTATGCTCCTTCTCGACAAGGAAACTCCCCGCTACAAAGAAATAGACGAGGCTCTTTCGAAAAGCTATAAGATTTACAAGAAAGAGGGCGTGGAGAAAGCAAGAGAATTCTTAAAACCTACTCTCGAGAAAAAACCCGAATACGAAGCTACTACCTACTACTGCATAGGTCACGCTCATATTGACCTTGCGTGGCTGTGGCCTATCCGCGAAACCAAACGTAAAATCGGACGTACTTTTGCCAATCAGATACGCAATCTCGCACTCTACGACGATTTCTACTTCGCAGAGTCCCAGCCTCAGATGTTTGTATGGCTCAAAGAAGAATATCCCGAACTTTTCGAAAGAGTAAAGAAATACGTCGAGGAAGGAAGAATAGAGCTTCAGGGCGGTATGTGGGTCGAAGGCGACTGCAACCTCTCGGGCGGAGAATCGTGGGTCAGACAATGTCTGTACGGTCAGAAATACTGGAAGGACGAATTCAACTTCAAATCCAGAATGTGCTGGCTGCCCGACGTGTTCGGTTTCCCCGCAACGCTTCCTCAGGTACTCAAAAAGAGCGGAATGGATTACTTTATGACAATCAAACTCTGCTCCAATGATTTCAACCGTTTCCCCTACCGTACTTTCAACTGGGTAGGTCTTGACGGAACAAAACTTATCTCTCATATGGAGCCTCTCGGCGACTATAACTCGGGTATGTCTCCTTTTGCAATCAAGAAGAGCGAAGACAGATACTCCGAAAAAGATATTTGCAAAAAAGCTCTGCTTATGTTCGGAGACGGAGACGGCGGCGGCGGTCCCGGCGAAGGTCATATCGAATACCTTATGCGCCATAAGAAAAATATGGACGGTCTTGCTCCCTGCAAGCCCTCTCCCGCAATCAACTTCTTTGACGACATAAAAGATATGTCCGACGTATTCCCTACGCATACGGGAGAATTGTACTACGAAAGACACCAAGGTTGCTACACCTCGCAGGCTAACTGCAAAAAATGGAACAGACGCATCGAAGAACTTCTGCACAAGGTAGAATGGCTGGGCGCGGTCGCTTTCTTGCAGGGTATAAGCTACGACAGAAAAAAGGTCGAGGAGATATGGAAAGAAGTACTCCTGTATCAATTCCACGACGTACTCCCCGGCTCGTCTATCAAGAGAGTTTACGACGAAGCGTACGCAAGATACCAGATTATGTACGACGAGCTTAAAGAAATCGAAGCAATTATGCTCAAGGCTCTCTCTCGCAAAGAGGGCGTAAGCGCAATCAACCCTGTCGACTTCGACAGAGACGAGTACGTCTGCGTAGACAACAACTGGTACAAAGCAAATCTTAAGGCTCACTCCGTCGGAGCTCTCACTCCTGCCGTAATAGACAGCAGCGAATTCGTATACACCGACAATACTATCGAAAATAAAAACCTTAAGGTTACGTTCGGCGCAAACGGCGAGATTACTTCGCTCATCGACAAGACGTGCGACAAGGAACTCGTAAAAGAATACTTCAACAAACTCACGGTATATACCGACCCCTTCAAGTTCTACAACGCGTGGGATATAGATATCAACTATATCAACCTTGACAAGTGGGTGTTCAAACTCAAGTCCTCGCGTACCTACGTCGACGGCGCAAACCTCGTAAGAGAAAACTTCTTCAAATACAACAAATCCACGCTCGTGCAAAAAGTTATACTTACTCTCGGCGGGGATATGGTCAAATTCGATACTGCGGCAGACTGGCACGAAGACCTCAAGATGTTGAGAGCGGATTTCGTACCTACCGTATTTGCCGACAACGTTACCTGTAATATTCAGTTCGGCAACTTCGACCGCACAACTCACGAAGACGACAAGGTACAGTGGGCGCAATTCGAAGTATGCGCGCATAAATTCGTCAACCTTGACGGAGAAGATTACGGATTTGCACTTCTCAACAACTGCAAATACGGTCACCGCGCTAAAAACGGTTTCCTCTCGCTTGCTCTCTTGCGCGCTCCTCAATTCCCCGACCCTACCTGCGACAGAGGAGTACACAACTTCAGCTACGCAATCTATCCTCACAAGGCAAAACTCGAAGATACCGACCTTATGGCTAAGGGATATATTTTCAACAATCCCGTAGAGATAGTAAACGAGGAATTAAAAATCGACACCTTGGCAAAATTCGACAGCAAAAACATCATCATCGAAACAGTAAAAGTCGCAGAAGACGAAAAGGGTATCGTAGTGAGAGCTTACGAAACGTACGGCGACGAAGTGAAGACTGCGCTCAAACTGGATTTTGCGGCTGACGTATGGGAATGCGATATGCTTGAAAACAAACTCTCAAGTGCAAAACAAGACGCACTCGTATTCGCGCCTCACGAGATAAAGACTCTTTATGTCGCAAAGAAAACTGCAAAGCCTTCGCAAAAGAGTACGGCTAAAGCAGAAGCTTCCGCTGTAGAAGCAAAATCGGAAGAAGTAGAGGAAAAGAAAGCTTCCGCAAAAAAGCCCGCCGCTAAAAAGAGCACGGCAAAAAAATAAGAGCGTATCAACAATCGCACTTATCTTAAAAAATTAACAAATAATGTAAAAAGGCTTGCCATCAATCGGCAAGCCTTTCGCATATTGTTTATAGCATTCTGTAATTGCAGGATTTTGTACATTCGGGATACTGTCAGGGATAAGTTTTTTTTGCAACTAACTTGTATGCTATATCAATCCTTTTTATTTTTGTTTTCCGCAAAACGTATGCCCTTGACAAGCAGGTTTTGCGTTCCGTTTATCTTTACTACACTATAAATACCTTTTTGTATCGCAATTTATTTCATTTTTTTCAAAACTTTTTTTAAAATTTTTTTACCCTCTATGAAATACCTGATACTGTCGGTCTAAAAAGTTTGTTTTGCGTGCAAAAGCCTTGCAAAACAGCTCTTTTATCTTTCGCCTTTGCTGTCCCGCCCGCCTTATACGCAACCGCTGTAATAAATAAAAAATTTTATGCAATTTCACTTTACAACTTTAGCGAAATAAAGTATAATGTCTTCACTAACCCGTCTTACGAGCTAAGACAAAAAGGAGTTTATTATGAAAAAAAGAATAATCGCCGTCATTTTGGCGGTAGTAATGATTGTAGGCGCGGTATCGGCTTTTGCGGCTTGTTCCCCCTCTCAGCTCATAGGCTTTGACGTAGACCTCGCCAAAGCAGTAGCCGAAGAACTCGGCGTCAAGGTAGAATTTCAGCTCATCAGCTGGGACGCTAAAGAGACAGAACTCGAAAGCAAGTCTATCGACCTTATCTGGAACGGTCTTACAATCACTGCAGAGCGTGAAGCGAATATGGCAATCTCTACCCCCTACCTCAACAACAAGCAGGTAGCCGTAGTCAAAAAGTCCAACCTCTCAAAATACGCTACCGCAGAGAGTATGAAAAACGCTACCGTTACTTTCGAGCTGGGAAGCGCGGGTGAAGACGTAGCTAAAGAACAAGGTTTTTCCAATACCGTCGGCGCAAGCAGTCAGATGATGGCTCTTACCGACGTTCTCTCCGGCTCCAGCGACGTAGTTATCCTCGACTCGGTACTCGCGAACTTCTATTGCAACGCCGATACTAAGTTCAGCGACCTCGCTATCGTACCCGACCTCGTATTCGTAGAAGAAAAATACGGTATTGCGGCACGCAAAGGCGATTTGGGTACCATCGACAAAATCAATACCGCTCTCGCTACTCTCCAGTCCAACGGCAAGCTTGCCGAAATCGCTAAGGCTTACGGACTCGAAAGCGAACTCTGCGACGTTGCTTATACCTCCGTATGGGATACTCTCTCCGATGAAGAAAAATCCGGCTGGGAATACCTCGCAAACAAGGGTACTATCGTAATCGGCTATACCCTCTATGCTCCTATCGCTTACAATTCAGAGGCTTAACGTATGAGTTTTGCAGACGTTAACATTCAGTTTCTCGACGCCGCCAAGTATACACTGGGATTGTTTTTCCTCACGCTGGTAATCGCAATACCTCTGGGCGTGGTAGTATGCGCGTGCGCTATGTCGAGATTCCGCCCCGTCAAGTGGATTGCCAATACCTTTATATGGATAATAAGAGGTACGCCTCTTATGCTTCAGGTAATAGTCGTGATGTACGGCCCCGGTCTTATCTTCGATATGCCTATGAAGGACAGGTTTCTTGCCGCGCTTATCGCTTTTTCAATCAATTACGCGGCTTACTTCGCGGAGATTTACAGAGGCGGTATTATGGCTATGCCAAAAGGACAGTACGAAGCGGGAAAAGTGCTGGGTATGTCAAAAGCCAGCGTAAACGGACTTGTCATCTTCCCTCAGGTAGTCAAGAAAATTACGCCCGCAATGGGCAACGAGGTAATTACCCTCGTAAAGGATACCTCGATTGCCAATATTATCGCTCTTCCCGAGATTATTCTCACGGCAAAGGGCATAGTAGCAACGTACGCTATTATATGGCCGCTGTTCTACACGGGCGTATTCTATCTCGCTATGAGCGGACTTTTGACGCTAGTCTTCAAATGGCTTGAAAAGCGTACGGATTACTATAAGGCGTGAGGTGGACTATGGCATTCTACGAAGTTAAAAACGTATATAAGAATTTCGGAACGGTCAAAGTTCTCAAAGGCATAGACCTCACTTTGGACGAAGGTCAGGTCCTCGCGATAATCGGCTCGTCCGGCAGCGGAAAAACCACGCTTTTGAGATGTCTGAACTTCCTCGAGATACCCGACAAAGCGGATATATATCTCAAGGGCGAGGAGATTTTTTCCATAGACAAACTTTCCGCCGAGAACTCAGCCCAAGCTGACGATAACGATACTCCCCTCTCGGGAGAGTGCGAAAGCGTAAAGTACGCCCATACTTCCCAAGACGCTTCTCAATCAATACAGGCGCAAGAGGGTGAGGGAAAATCCAAACGCGCAAAAAAAGTCAAACCCGAGAAAATCAGCAAACAGATGCAAAAACTCATTGACTCCAAGAGAGGACACTTCGGAATGGTATTTCAGTCGTTCAATCTCTTCCCTCACTTCAACGTCCTCAAAAACGTAACTCTTGCCGCACAGCTGAAATACGGCGCGAGCGCACCTAAAGGATTCAAAAGATGGAGTAAGGAAGAGAGGGAAAAACGCGCTAAAGCAATGGCTGAAATCAAAGAAAAAGCCGTCGCTCTTCTCAACCGCGTAGGACTGGGAGAAAAGCTCAATAGCTATCCCTGCGAACTCTCGGGCGGTCAACAGCAACGCGTAGCGATTGCACGTGCGCTCATTCTCCAACCCGATATACTCTGCTTCGACGAACCTACAAGCGCGCTTGACCCCGAACTGACGAGAGAGGTACTCAAAGTAATACGCGACCTCAAAAAAGACGGACACACTATGATAGTCGTAACTCACGAAATGCAGTTTGCCAAAAAAGTCGCAGATAAAGTGGTCTTTATGGCAGACGGAGTGGTAGAAGAAGAGGGTACTCCCTCGCAAGTCTTTGACAACCCCGTGAGCGAAAAGACAAAAGCGTTCCTTGCGGAAAGCGAAAAGTCTATCGACGAGGAGTGATATATGGACGAGATACAAAGAGAAAATATGCTAAGCGAACTGTATTCGCTGATTGCAGAGTTAAACAGCCAAGAAGACTGCCGTATTCTCTTCGAGGACTTATGCACGAATAAAGAGCTCGAGCAGATGGCTCAGCGTCTTAAAGCGGCAAAGCTTCTCAAAAGCGGGCTTACTTATGCAAAAGTTATCGAAGCTACTGAGATATCCTCTGCTACTCTGTCGAGAGTTTCGAGATGTCTTCAGTACGGAAAAGGATACAAAAAGTTTCTCAAAGACTGACAAGTCAATACACAGTAAAAAAGGAGTGCAAGCCGCGCTCCTTTTTCTTATACCTATTATTTTATCTTATCTGTCTTTTTCTCTTTCTCATTCGTCGATATTGTTTAAACCGTCCTTCTCTTTTACGCTTTCGTCAGATACGTCTTGTCCCGAGCTTTGACTTGTGCAATCCTGCGCATCTTTCAAAGCTTTCTTTTTCTCACCGATTTTGCCCGCAACGCAAACGACAAGCGGTATAATACCAATCTTTTTACAGCTTATATCTATACCCTTTTGCTCTGCAAGCTTTTCTTTGCGGGCATAGATTTTGTTGTTGCCCCAATAGTACAGCACCACGCTGCCGCATACCGCAAGAAACAAAACTATACACCCTATTACCTTTCCCGCTACCGTAAGTTTTTCGGGCGGTACGATGTACTCGAAAATTCTGCCGTCCATTATCTTGAGAATTACTATGCTGTCCTTGTAATCGATATCTGAGTATATCAGTCCCGCATTCACAAGCTGAGCAAAACCGCATATCAATGCAATTGCCAAAAAAGCCGTCCATATATCCTTTATTCTGAACTTAACGCTGTTGCACAAAAGCAGAACGCCGCCGAAAAGCATAAGATTGTGAAGTATTATCGACAGCGCAAAATAACCGCCGCTGCGAAAGCCCTCTATCATAGAGTCGGGAGAAGCGCATAACGCTATTACGTTGCCCAGTCCCGTGAGCGTAGCGCAGTATCCCGCAAGACCGTAAAGTCTTCTCAATCCCAAAAGCACGATTGTACCGAATACGAAATAGCTGATATGAGAAAACTCTATAGGATATTCTGCCACCCCCTGTATGCGGTAGCCAGCAAACTCGAAAGTCTTATAGCCCATTACGAAAGCGGCTATTACCGTAACAAGAATAAGGCTGAGCGTATTCTTATATCTGAGAAGATATACGGCGAAGCCTTCGACGGCACAAGCTAAAAGCACGATAGGTATCAACCACCAAAACTGCATATTCCCCCTTTGCGCAAAAACGCGCGCGCTTGCACGCAACTGATAGTGTATACTTTATTATACCATATCGGAATTTGATATTCAAGACGTATTTTGTCCGCACGCCATTGCGCGATTCTAACGCGTACTATACACTCTATACTATAACGAGTCGACACTCGGCAATACCGTCTGCCCGTAAATATGCCTGTAAAAAGGATATTGCCGATAACAAAAAACGCGCCTCATCGGCGCGTTTTCGAACTCTTTTTTCTTACCAGCCGTATGCCCAGCCTTCCCATTCTTCATAGTCGAACGTAGGCTCCAAAACGGTGAATTTGTATCGCGATTGCAAGCTTTCGGCATTTACGTTGATATCAATCACGCTCGCGCCGACGGGCGTACGTCTTCTCCACGCGTTGACTCCCGACACTCTGCCGTAAGTGAGATAAACCCCCTTATAATCTATTGCGAAATTAAAGTCGTGGTCGTGTCCTACGCCCACGAAATCCGTGCTCCCGAGTTCAAGCATCTTATCGAAAAATCCTATATTTTCGTCTGCACAATATACCGTTCCCTCGGTATATACCGGAGCAAATCCGCCCGTATGCTCGTAATTGAGCCACGCGTCATTATACTCGTACAAAGGCACGTGCATAAACAACGCAGACTTGACTACCTCTCCGCCCGCTCTTTCCTCGAGCGCGTTCATCTGCTCCTCGTACCAAACTACCTGGTTGGCGGTCAGTCCGCTGTAACCAAGTTTATTCCCGTTTTCGTCAAAAGCCTTGTCGTGGCTGTCCATATTGACAAAAGCGTATACGGCTTTTCCTTCTTCGCTTACTACGTCTATTACGTAATTACCTACGCCGTCGGTATCTCCCGTCTGCAAAAGCGAATACTTGTATCCTTTGAGCAAATCGGCAAGCTCTTGTTTGCCCTCGTCGCGGTTATCCGCGCCTACCTCTCCGCCCGAAGCGTATGACCACTCACCGTCGTGATTGCCGAAAGTAAGCATCCAGTATACCTGCTTTTCCTCAAATATTTCCGCCAAAGCTATGAGCGATTTATCCCTCATTCTGAAAGGCGCGAGCGAGCCTACTGCGTCTCCCGTAACGGCTACTATATCGGGGTCAGCGAATTCTATCGCTTGTTCTACCCATTTGAGAGTCTGCTTGTCCTGCTTCTTCGTATCGGTAGATATGAGATGCAAATCTGTAAGATGAAGTACTCTCACCACGCCGTCGGACGGAAGAGCTATACTCGTAGCTTTTTCGACCTCGCCCTTGCGGTAGGGAAAATACGCAAATGACGCAAGTACGGATACGAGAACTATCACGACCACCGCCAAAGGCACGGTTATGCCGATTATTATCTTTTGTTTTTTGTTGAGTTTTGCCATAATCTTTACCCCTTTATTCTATGTTTGTTGTCTATATTATACTACGTTTTATACTCTCGATAAATGGACAATATCGCGCTTCTTGTTAAAAAAATATAAATCGTCCGCGCTCATTTCCGCACTCAGCCCCCTTTTTCAGTCCCCCTTTTCCTTACCGTATTAAGACAATACCTTCATTTTTACTTGTCCGTTATTTCGCATTAAGCCTGTTGTGAATACTTGTGCCGACGGGTGCTTAACAAGGCTATTGACTTGAACTGTTAAAAATGTTAAAGTATATGTAGCATTTATTTTTTCTAAAGGGGATTTTATGAAAAAATTTATTCTCAACGGCAAATGGTCGCTCAAAAAAATCGGCGACGACAAGACTTATGACGTCACCGTACCCGGCAACGTCTTTTCAGACCTTTATTCTCACGGCGTTATTCCCAATCCTCTCACCGCACTCAACGAAAACCTCGTACAGTGGGTAGGAGAATGCGACTGGTCGTATTCAAAACAGTTTACGCTTACGCAAGAGGATTTGTCCTACGAATTCATAGAACTCAATTTCGAAATGCTCGACACTCTCGCTACGGTTTACGTAAACGATACTAAAGTCGCGAATACGGACAATATCAACCGCCATTACGCTTTCAATGTCAAAAACATAGTCAAAGCCGGCATAAATTCGCTGCGTGTCGACTTCGCTTCCCCTTTGGAATACGTCAAAGCAAAACAAGCCCAACACCCTCTACCCAACTCCACTCTGGGAGAAGCAGGCTCTTGCCATATACGCAAAAGTCCCTATCACTTCGGCTGGGACTGGGGTCCTCACCTGCTTACCGCAGGAATATCCAAAGACTGCTATATAAAGTGTTTCGACGCAGGCAAAATCGTGCGCGTAGATATCAAGCAAATCCACCGACAGGATATGGTGGAACTCAAAATAAATACTGAGGTTTCGGGAGACGAACAGCTCGAATACAGCTATACTCTCTCGTTCGGCGACAAGCAAATCGCACGCTACAAAGGAGGAGACAACGCTGCCTCCCTCGACGTGCTTCGCCCCAAACTGTGGTGGTGCAACAATATGGGAGATGCCAATCTCTACGACCTCGATATAATCGTTTCGCAGGGCAATAAAGTAGTTGATACCCGCTCGATGAAAATAGGCCTCAGAACCATAAAACTCGATACAAAAGAAGATATGTACGGCAAGAATTTCTGCTTCTATCTCAACGGCAAAAAGATTTTTGCCAGAGGCGCGAACTGGGTACCCGCAGACAGTTTTATTACCAACGTATCGACGCAAAGACTTCACGACCTCATTCTCAAAGCCAAAGACTGCAATATGAATATGCTGAGAGTATGGGGCGGAGGTTATTACGAAAGCGACGCTTTCTATGACCTTTGCGACAGAATGGGCATACTCGTATGGCAGGACTTCAACTTCGCTTGCTCGCCCTATCCTTTCGACGATAAGTCCTTTGTGGACAACGTACTTGCGGAAATAAAAGACAACGTATTGCGTCTTAAACATCACGCTTGCCTGTGCCTGTGGGCGGGCAACAACGAGATAGAATCTATGTCTATGGCGTGGCTGTACAGAAAAGACGTGATAAAATATACGGGTGAATTCTTCTACAAGACTCTGCCCGAGTTTTTGAAAACCGTGGACGACGTTACCCCTTATTGGGCGTGCACCCCTTCAAGCGGCACGTATATGCAGAAAATAAACAGCTGCGATTACGGCGATACTCATCTGTGGCACGTATGGCACGGACTGAGAAAACTGGACTATTACGCTAAAAACGATACGCGTTTTTGCAGCGAATTCGGCATAGAATCCCTGCCCTCTCTCAATGCTATCGAACAATTTTCCGAGGGAATGGAATACTCGGGCTTTGACGCGCCTATAGCAAAACTTCATCAGAAGTGCATAGGGGGCAACAGCAAAATTACTTACTATATGCTGTCAAAATTCTGGACGCCCGCAAACTTTCTCGATACGGTATATCTCTCTCAGCTCACACAGGCTCTTTGCGTCAAAAACGCTACCGAGGGCTGGCGCAGAAAGAAGCACCGCTGCAACGGCGCGCTCTACTGGCAATACAACGATTGCTGGGGCGTAAATTCGTGGTCGGGTATGGACTATTACGGCAATATGAAAGCCTTGCAATATATGGCAAGACGCTTTAATCAAAACAGCATAATTTCCATTCGTATGGAGAAAAACGTCGTCAACCTCTATCTGGTCAACGACGGAGAAAAACTCAAGGCAAAGGTAAGATACGGCATAGCTACCTACGACGGCAATTTGCTGATTGCGCACACAAATACTTTGGATTTCGAGGAAGACTCCGTAGGCAAAATCACCTCGCTTTCTCTCGACAAACTCCCCAAAGGCTGCAAAAAACGCGATTGCTATTTCTATGCCGTCGCACTCGATACGGACGACAACGTGATAAGTTTCGATACCCTTCCTCTCACCGACGAAAACAAAGCCAAACTCGTCAAAGCCGACATCTCTTACAAGGTATCGCTGAAAGACGACAAAGCAAAACTCGAACTTGTCAGCAACGCCTATGCACGTTTTGTTGAGATACGTCTGAAAGGGCTGAGTACTCCTCTCAGCGACAACTATTTCGATATGCTTCCCAATCACAAGCGCGTAATAGAATTCGACGCGGAAGGAGAAACTCCCGAATCTCTCAAAGAGAAGATATCCGTACGCTCGCTGTGCGATATCCCCCGCAAAAATTCACCTCTTAAAGACAAACTCATCAAGACGTCAATATTCTTTATGCCCGTCAATTTCGTCAACTATATCGCGCGTACTTTCGACAAATAAGCGCAGACGGAAAACATATATCGGATTATTTAAAGGCAAAACGCCGAGGCACGCAAACTGCGTGCCTTTTTTTATACTGCACGTTGCAATCGCGCGATTGTGTATAAAAGGCGCGATTGCTGTATAAAAAATATTCAAAGTGCAAAAATCAAATACTATGGATTTTCAGAAAACTTGCGACGATATCGTATCCGCTTTCGGAACTACGTGCGACTTGCGCACGATTGATTTGAATATAGGAGAGCTCAAAAGCAAATTTCTGTATATCGACGGATATATAGATACGCTTCTTTTTGAAGAAAACATATTAAAGCCTCTCAAAAACCTCGAAGGAACAAAAGAGGTTACGCTTTCCCTTCTCAACGAAACAACTATGATGACTACTCCCGTCGAACAAATCGACGAGGTTGAAAAGGCTGTAGAGCTTATCGCTTCGGGAGAGATTATTCTCGTAGCCGAAAATTCTCCCGTTATGTTCAAATACAGCGAGAAAAAATATACTCAGCGCGCGATATCCGAACCTCCCGTGTCTACGGTACTCAGAGGTCCGCGCGAGGGATTTGTCGAAGACCTCAAGACAAATATGTTTCTCATTCGCCGTCGGCTTGCCACGCCCAAACTGACTTTCGAACTTCTCGACGCGGGAAGATATACAAGGACGAAAATTGCCGTCTGCTTTATCGACGGTATTGCCGAAAAACGTACAGTCGACCGTATCAAACGTCAGATAAAAAGCATAGATATCGACGGCATTGTCGAATCGTCTTATATAGCCCGTTTTCTCGAGAAAAACAAACTTTCGCTTTTCTCTCAGGTAGGCTCGAGCGAAAAGCCCGATATAGTAGTGGGCAAAATGCTCGAAGGAAGAGTTGCCATTATCGTGGACGGCTCACCCTCGGTACTCACGCTTCCCTTTTTGCTCTACGAAAACTTTCAGATGAGCGAGGACTATTATATCAAGAGTTACCGCGCAAGTATGCTGCGTTTCGTAAGGCTTTTTGCATTCAGTTTTTCGCTGTTGCTGCCCGCCGTCTACGTCGCGCTTCAGGAACACCAGTATCAGCTCTTTCCCTTAAAATTCCTGCTGTCGTCTTTAGGGTCGATTTATGCGATACCCCTATCGGCAACACTCGAGATGCTGCTCATTATGGCAATATTCGAGATTCTCAACGAAACGTCAATCCGTATGCCGCGATACGTGAGTATGGCTCTTTCGGTAGTAGGCGCGATAGTGTTGGGAGAAGCGGCCGTCAGCGCGGGACTGTTTTCCATATCGGCGGTAATTATCGTAGCGGTATCGACGGTAGGCATATATTGCGTGCCTGACGAGATAAATTCTTCAAACATACTGCGGTTTGTCTTTGTGGGAATAGCGGGAGTACTGGGTATAGTAGGCGTAATTCTCGCGGTTGTCGCACTGATTGCTTATGTGTGTTCTGTCAACAGTTACGGCACTTCGTTTATGTCTCCGTACGCCCCCGCGCTTCTTCACGACTGGCAGGACGGAGTATTCAAAGCTCAGATAGAAGAATTCGAAGAAAGACCCTTGTCTTTGCCTACGCAAAACCGTACGCGCCAACGCCCCGCGCACAAGCAAGCCCGACAAGACGAGGAAGACAAATAAGTATGAACAACAAACTCAACGACATAATTTATCCCGAACAGTTTCTATTGCTGGCTTTTATCTCTATTATGACTTTTAAGGTCGTAATGCTCGCGCAGTATCTCGTGTCTGAGGCGGGCAACGAAGCGTATATAGCTATGACGGTTATGATAAGCATAGAGATAATGATGTGCGCGCTCGTATACGGCATAATCAGTTACGGCTCCCTGCCGCGTCTTGACTTGCCAAAAGGCATAAAATACGTGCTTGCCCTCCTTCTCTTTGTTACGTCTATGGCAAAATGCGCGCTTTTGGGAAGCGAAGGCGTGTCATACGTATCCACTTCGATTTACGACAACGTGCGCTGGTCATACGTGTGTCTTGCGCTTATGCTCGTATGCTGTTATCTTGCATATAAAGGCGGCAAAGTCATTGCCCGTACGGCTCAGATTTTCTTTTGGCTTATGGCTCTGTCTTTTGCCTTCCACGTAGTATTCGCAAAGACGGATTTGCAGTTTGTCAACCTGCTTCCTCTGGACTTTTCTACCGATATTGCCGTAGCCTGCGACAAGTATCTCGTGTGGTTCGGAGACTATTCGTGCCTGCTCTTTCTGTCCGTCTCAAAATCACCGAATGCCAAAGGAAAACGCCTTGCCGTCTGGACTGTTCTCGCAATAGTCGGCACTTTCGTTTGCGCGGTGGGACTGATGGTAATATTCGTATGCGTATTCGGTGACAGCGGCGCAATCGTAGGCAACGCTTTTCTTAACGTATCCTCGCTCAACAAAATAGCTTTTATGATAGGCTCTATGGATTTGCCTACGGTATGTAGTTGGGTGATTATGTGCACCATAAGGCTTTCGCTTTTGCTCTATGCCTGCAAGGAATGTCTGAAAATCTTTTTCGGAGAAAAGTGGTGGCTCAGCGCGGTATGCGCTTTGACCGCCTATCTCCTCATAGTATACGGAATAGGCAATCTCAAAACAGGCTATTCGATAGCAACGGGCGCGCTCAGATACTTTGTGTATTTTACGGATTTTATCGCCGTTATTGCACTGTATATTTTAGTACACGTCAAATATAAAAAAACAAACAAACCGAAAGCCTTGCCCTCTCCAGAGACTCCCGCACTCAAACAAATCTCTCCCCCCTCTCAAGGTGAAGAATGAAAAAGAAACCTTTTGTAAATAAAAAATGGATTGTTATACTCGTCATCATCGCCCTTCTTGTAACCTTCGATTTACTCGACGACCAGAAGAGTATTTCAACGCGCGCAATCGTGCTTGCTATGTCGCTGGACAAGGGACAAAACGAGCGGTACAATCTGGGTATACAACTCCTTAAAACCGATAAAAACAATAAGCAGGAATACCTCAACTTCTATCAGGAAGGCGACTCGGTAAGCGATATACTCGAAACAATGAATTACAACGTGGGCGCGACCGTATCCCTCGCTCATACTATGGTCATAGTAATCAGTCAGGATATACTTCTCGAGGATAAAGACGAAGCCTTGAGATATCTGCTTGAAAATCAGGTCGTAACATATAACACAATGCTTGTTACCTCGGGTGATAAACCCGACGAATTGATGTCTGCGAAACTCTCCAACGGAATAGGCAGCGGATATTATCTGGGACAGGTGTTGCGTACCGTTGCCGCCGACTTCGGCGTGGTGCCCGTGAGTATCAAGGACTATTTTATGCTGAGATACCGAATAGGCGGCTGTATCTATATACCTTACGTTACGCTTGAAAAACAAGGCGAAAACAGTTATCTGGGCTTAACGAAAATGTACGCTACAGACGGACAAAAGGGACTAATACTCGACGAGGACGCCACCAAAGGCCTTAGCCTAGTCGCGACTTCTCTCTCCAACGGCTCGCTGACATACCGCTATGCCGACATTACGGGAGAAGCGGATATCGTGCAGTCTTTTTCAAATATATCTGTCAAAAACGACAGCGCGAAAATTACCGTCTACGTCTCTTTGAGAGATACCTCCAACGTCCCCGACTCAATAGACGAAACCAAGTGCCTCGAAGACATAGACGCTACGCTGAAAGGATATATAAACAAATGCTACGAAGACTGCAAAGCGCAAAATCTGGATATATTCTATCTCGGGCAATACTGCTACGCTTTCAAAAATCCGCTCGCTAACGAGGCGGAATATCTGGATAAGCTGACTGTCGATATCGTCATAGACGGCAATCTCAAATAACTGTATAAGATTCTCAACCTTTCAAATCAAAAAGGGAAACCGCAACCGGTTTCCCTTTTCCGTTTACTTAATCGTTCAATTCGCTCAGTCCCGTATACTGATTAAAATAAGTCGCCCGTACTCCTCTCACTCTATCCATAAGATATTTCTTGACTTCGGTATACATAGCTTTGGATTCGGCTGTCTTGTAAAAGAGATGAAAACAGTGAATGCCGGGGAATTTTCCGCAATACTCCACGTAGTCCTTACCCAGCTCGTCAAGCCGCGCAAGCAAAGGTATGTGGTGTTTGCCCACAAATACGTCGTTTTTGCCGTATGCTATAAATACTTTTTCGGGAAAATCTTCGTTTATCCAAGGAAGCGTATAGAGCATATCGTTGTATTTGTATTCTTCTATTTTATCGTATTCGACGCCCGTCATATCCGCTATAATGTCTCTGGCTATAGGTGCGGAATACAGCTCGGCAAAATCGTACGCTCCGCACAGCAACAGCGCGCCTTTCAGCGAATATTTTACAGGCTCCAGCCCCAGTCTTTCCCAGAATTGTTTGTTGTGCAATACCGCGCAAATCTGACAAGCTATCTGTCCGCCCGCCGAATCGCCCATTATAAATACGTTGTCGAGGTCTATATCGTACTGCTCCGCATTGTCCTCCAGCCATCTGAGCGCAAGCAATATGTGCTTGACGGACTTGTCGTAAGTATATTCGGGGCAAAGACCGTAATTGAGATTGATGACTTTCATACCCATATCTGCAAAAAGCTGTCCTTGTGCAGCTCTCCACTTCTTGTCGCCCGTAACCCAACCGCCGCCGTGTACGTTTATCATCACGGGCATTTTGGTAGCCACTACAAGCTCCGGAGAGAAGATATCCAGTTTGCAAACGTCCGCTTCCGACGCGTGATAGACGATATCCTCCTGTACGAGAATCTTGTTGCTGCTCTTGTATTTGTTGGTAATGAAACTTTTGGCGTTGTCATCGAAGTCGAATATTAATTTTGCAAGCTTTGAGGTATTGTAAAAAGTTTTTTTGCTCTTTTTCGGTCCCTTCATAAACACTCCTTTTCGCGGATTTAAAAAATTCCCATGCCGCGACGTATTTCGGAATATAGCCGTCGCGGTATTGCGGCGGCCCGTATCCTTTCAAAAATATTGCGCGACGTTATTTGACGTAACGCTGTCTCAGTGACTCTTTGTCAACTCTCTCTCCGCCAAGATACGTATCGAGAATATTCAATTCGTCGTCAAGCACGTTGATATCAGCCTTCTTGCCTACGGCGAGTACGCCTACGTCCTTAAGTCTAAGCAGTCTGGCGGGAATCAAAGTACACATATCTATACATTCACCCATAGGTATACCGCACTTTAAGAGATTTTGCGCCATTTTCCCTATGGGAGTTACAGACCCCGCATAAGTATTCAGTTCGGGAAGAATTGCCACGCCGTCGTCTATGCGTATTTTCTGTTTGCTTTCTCCGCTTCCGAGGTAATAATCCCCCTCGGGCATTCCCGCAACGCTCAGCGAATCTGATACGAGACATATCTTTTCACTGCCTTTGAGCTTGTAAATCATCTTAAAAAGCGCGTTGGGCACGTGTCTGTCGTCGGCAATGACTTCGGCGGTAATCCTTTCGTCGATAAGTCCCACTTCGGTAAGTCCCAGATGTTTTTTGGGAGTAGTGCGTCTTGAGGGACGCGAAGTGCAGTTGTACATATGCGTTACGCTGTCCGCTCCGTTGTCGAGGCAAGCGTATATTTCGTCGTCGATACTGTCATCGTGTCCCAACGAAACCTGTATGCCCTCTTTTACGGCCTTAGCGCAAAATTCTGCCGCTCCGTCGAGATTGGGCGCAAGCGTAACTCTTTTTACTATGTCGGCATTGTTCCATACAAAGGACGAATCCTTTGAGGGAGGTATAAGAAGGTGAGGCGGATGCGCCCCCGCGCTCTTTTGAGCGAGATAAGGTCCCTCCAGATGTATGCCCGCTATGCGCGCATAAGGCGATTTGTAACGTCTTATATTGTCTACCGCTTTGTTGATATCCTCGGGAGAAGCCGTCATAGTCGTAGGGACGTATGTAGTAGTACCCGTGGAAAGATGGTAAGCGGAAATGGTGTCGATTGCTTCGAAAGTATCCTCCATACAGTCTTTGCCCCAGCCGCCGTGCGTATGCACGTCTATGAAGCCTGCCGTACAGAGTTTGCCGTTGAGGTCTACCGTTTCGCCTTTGACCTGTTTGCCTATGGCGGTGATAATGCCCTCTTCGACGGTAAGATTGGCTGTGGTTATTCTTCCTTGCGAATATACCCTAGCGTTGATAAATGTGATTGCCATAAAATCTCCTTCAGCGCATAACGCTATTTTGACGCTTTCATTATATAATCTACGTCGTTTTATGTCAATACGCATAAGCACCGCGAATGTAAAGAAGTTGTGAAATATTAGGCATCTTTAATTAATTTATCACAGTGTTTTTAGGTTAAATTCAACAAAATATGTCTTTTTTGTAAAAAATAAAATTCTTTCTTTACAAAGCGAAGCAAATATAATATAATATACTTAAACTAAAAAATATAATGAGGTGAATTATGAAAACTTTGAAATCGAAAAAAGTTAAAATAACGATTTGCGCTATCGCCGTTATTTTAATCGTCAGCGTTCTCGCGACTTCGCTTCTCGCTTGTAAAAAGCCCGTAGCCGACGATACTCCTCTCGAAGTATTCTTCGTAAGCGACTTCCAGAAGAACCTCGACGCTGAAACTTTGGCGTCCATCACCAAAGAGGGTGAAAAAATCGTTTCCGTTCAGGAAATGCTGGACACTACGGGTTGGACTTTGAACGGTAACCCTAAGGAAATCGCAGCTGGTATTTACGCTCTCGCAGTTACCAACTACAACAACCTTACTCAGTACGCTTACCTCGTAAAAACCGACGCTTCCGTTGACGCTTACGACACTTCGCTCAGCAACGACGTACACGTTAACATCAGAAGTACCTTCTCTACCTTTACGGGTAAAAACGGCTCTTTCTCTCAGACCGTTTCCGGTGTTACCGCTCTCGAAGGCTTCGGCCCTCTCGGCGACAGCATCAGAGGTTTGTTCGGATACAACATCCAAAGCTTTGACAACGAAGACTTCTATGCTTTCAGAAGAGCTTCCAACGGCGGTGCTAACTTCTACGGAAACAGCAACCCCGACGTTCTCAAGTACATAATGGGTGCTCAGAACGACTTCCCCACGAGATACAACGACAAGAAGGGCAACGACCCGAAAGCTTTCTATATCAAAGATAAGGCTACTCTTGAAGAGGAAAATCAAGGCGGCTCCGACGTCGAAATCGAACAGCCCGAACAGCACGAAAGACCTTACGCTTGGTCTCCCCTCAACGGCACCACTACCGGTGAGTTGACCGTAGCAGGCACCAAGTACTATCTCGGCAGCTTCGGCGCAGGCTTCGCTACTTACAACTTCAGTGAAGCTAGCTGGCTCGACGACGCTACTTCCGTAAGCTATGACGCTAAAAACGATATCTACAGACTCAACATCGTAGTAGCAGAGAAGTACGTTGACGACGCTTGTATCTACGCTAAGGGTTCTTTGATTAAGGATACCAAGGATTACATCGCTCTCAAGAACGCTAAGTACACCGAGTGCACCAACGTAATCGAAGTATACGGCAACGGCATCATCAAATCCATTCAGAAGATTGAATCTCTCGGTTCCAAAGAGAAGTGCGACCTCGTAGTTATCTCCGGCAACTGCCAAGGCGGCGCTACGAAGAACGAAGCTATCTTCGCATTCGGTTACACCGACGACTGCACGGACGTTAACAGATACGCTGCTCTCTACTGGCCCGAACTCGGCAACGAGTCTTACTTCGGCAGGGGATATAAGGTAACCAAGGATATGGTACTCGACCTCTCCTCTTATCCTACCTTTGCTACTTACGAGCCTAAAGTAAACGAGATGGCTGCTTTGTTCGAATCTATTTTCGATTAATCTATACCTTACAGCGTACGCACCACGTGCGTACGCTGTATTTGCGTATATACCTTCACGCTGATACACAGGGTGTTTTACATAAACCCGTTTAGTCATATGACGAAACGGGCATACGATTGGGATTTGTACGGTACAATCCCGTTTGAGCCGTACAAATCTCAATTTATGTGTAAAGTGCGCGCATACGCGTGTATTAATCTTTATATACGTATTAGAGATTTATCAATTTAAATTTCTATAAAAGGGGTCTGTATGACTACAATTCAAATCGCAGAACTTTTTGCTTTCGAAGGCAAAGTCCTTTCTGTTTCTCCCTACGGAGACGGACACATCAACGATACTTTTTTGGTCGTTACCGACAAGGATACTTCTTATATCCTTCAAAGACTCAATACGAAAATTTTCCACAACTATGCCGGACTTATGGACAATATCCGAAAAGTTTCGGCTTATCTTGCGGATATAATCAGCAAAGACGGCGGTGACGTCTTAAGAGAGTGTCTCACTCTTGTTTATACACGCGACGGTAAACCCTATGAGGTTATCGGCGAGGACTGCTGGCGCGCATACTTGTTCGTAAAGGATTCCAAAGTATATCAGCTTATCGACTCCCCCGAAATTTTCGAAAATACGGGAGAGGCTTTCGGTAAATTCATCGCGCGTCTCGACGGCTTTGACGCTTCGACGCTTTGCGAAGTTATTCCCGACTTCCACAACACCGTGGACAGATACGAAAAATTCCTTAAGGCTGTGGAAAACAACAAGAGCGGACGCCGTGACAACGTACTCAAGGAAATTGAGTTTGTAAAAGCCCGCAAAGACTTTATGCATACCATAGTCGATGCACTTGCCAAAGGAGAAATTCCTTTGAGAGTTACGCACAACGACACAAAACTCAACAACGTGCTTATCGACAAATCCACAGACAAAGCAATTTGCATAATAGACCTCGATACTATTATGCCCGGAAGTCTTTTGTATGACTTCGGCGATTCCGTACGCTTCGGTTGCAATACTGCCCTCGAGGACGAGAAAGATTTGTCTAAAGTTTCTTTTGACAAAGAGCTTTACAAGGCTTACTGCACAGGCTTCTTGAGAGGTATAGGTGACAAAATTACGCAAAAAGAAAAAGATATGCTCCACATAGGCTCGATTATGATGACGCTCGAGTGCGGTACGAGATTCCTTACCGACTACCTCGACGGAGACGTTTACTTCAAAACGGCTTATCCCGAGCACAATCTCGTCAGGTGCCATACCCAGTTCAAACTTGTTGAATGTATGGAAAATGCCAGCGACGAAATGATAAAAATAGCAAAAAACTGCAAAATATAATTAAAGGAGAACAGTATATGAGCGTTTTGGTTACAGGCGGTGCCGGATATATCGGCTCTCACACGGTCATTGACCTTATCGACAACGGTTACGACGTAGTCGTAGTAGACAATCTTTGCAACAGTAAAAAAATTGCCGTAGAAAGAGTAGAAAAAATTACGGGCAAAAAAATTAAATTCTATCTCGCGGATTTGTGCGACATAGAAAAATTGAGAGATATTTTCAAAAAGGAAAAAATCGATTCCTGCATACACTTCGCAGGTCTCAAAGCCGTAGGCGAATCCTGCAAAAAACCTCTCGAGTATTATCAGAACAACCTCATAAGCACCCTCAATCTTGTGCAGGTTATGAGAGAATTCGGTTGTAAAAATCTCGTATTCTCTTCCTCTGCTACCGTATACGGTCAGCCCAAGAGCGTGCCCATAAGAGAAGATTTCCCTCTCTCTACCACAAACCCTTACGGCACGACAAAACTTATGATAGAAGATATCTTGAGAGATATCTATAAAGCCGACAATTCCTTCAACATCGCGCTTTTGAGATACTTCAACCCTATCGGCGCGCACGAAAGCGGTCTTATCGGCGAAGACCCCAACGGTATCCCCAACAACCTTATGCCCTATATCACTCAGGTAGCTATAGGCAAACTCAAACAGCTCAACGTATTCGGTGACGATTATCCTACGCACGACGGAACGGGCGTAAGAGACTATATCCACGTAGTAGACCTTGCGCACGGTCATATCCTCGCGCTTAAAAAACTTGCTACAAACAGCGGTCTTGTAACATACAATCTCGGCACGGGTAAAGGCTACAGCGTGCTCGATATGGTACACGCATTTGAAAAAGCAAGCGGCAGAAAAATACCTTACGTAATAGCTCCCAGAAGAAGCGGTGATATCGCAGAATGTTACGCAGACCCCTCGCTCGCGAAAAAAGAGCTCGGTTTCGAGTGCAAATACGATTTGCAGAAAATGTGCGAGGACAGCTGGAGATGGCAGAGCCAAAATCCCGACGGCTACGGAGAATAATCGGAGCGCGTGATGAAAAAAACCAAACCTAAGACAAATTCGTTTTCCATACGCACCTTGAGAGAATGGGGTATTCTCGCTGTCGACCTCGTTATCGTTTGCATAAGTCTTATGAGCGCGGTCGTACTTTCGCAGGCATACCTCAATCAGCAAGGTACCGACCTCATCAAGGTTATCAACGGCGCTTTCATAAGCCTGCCGTTTGCAATGCTTTGTTTCTTCCTTGCCTTCTGGGCATTCAAGGTATTCAAGGTTGTATGGAGATATGCAAGAGGAAGGGACTATTTGCGCATAGTGGGCGCGTGCACTTGCGCTACCATCGTCTTCTCTATACTCGACCAGGTTATCGGTCTTATCAATATCGAAGGCACTCAAAACGTAGGTAACGGCGACTTTAAACAAGTCATATATCCCGCTTACATTATGCTAGGCGTTTTCTCTATGGTAGCAATCATACTCAGCCGTATGATATACGAATTCATCTACGCAAAACAGAGAGACAAACTCGAAATTACTCAGAGAAAGCGTACTATGATTATCGGCGCAGGCTACACCGCAAGCGCGATACTCGATGAGCTTTCGCGTCAGGACAGCATTTACAACCCTATATGTATGGTTGACGACGACCCCGATAAACTCGGAAGAATTATCAACGACGTCGAAGTAGTAGGCAATACCAAGGAAATCGCTACCTGCGTGCAAAAGTACGCTATCGACACTATTATATTCGCTATCCCCTCTCTCGGAGGCGAAGCAAGACAACGCATACTTGCCGACTGCAACGCAACAAAGTGCCAGATTAAAGTCTTGCCTTTTATCAGCGAAATGATTGCCAACGTCAATATCACCAAACAAATGCGCGATATCAATATCGCCGACCTTCTCGGTCGTCAGCAGATTACTTTCGACGATATGGGCGTAGCAAGCTATATCTACGACAAAGTCGTTATGGTTACGGGCGGCGGCGGCTCCATAGGCTCTGAGCTTTGCCGTCAGATTGCAAAGTACAAGCCCCGCAGAATAATCATAGTAGACGAATACGAAAACTGCGCTTACAACATTCAGCAGGAACTTTTGCGCACCTACGGTCCCGACTACGATTTGCACGTGGAAATCATAGACGTAAAGGATTATGACAAGATGGACGAGCTGTTCAAGGAATTCCGTCCTCAGATTATATTCCACGCGGCGGCACACAAGCACGTACCTCTTATGGAAACCGTGCCCGAAGAAGCCGTTAAAAACAATATCTTCGGTACTTACAACGTGGCTCTGCTTGCAGATAAACACAACGTACAGAAGTTTATTATGATATCTACCGACAAGGCAGTCAATCCCACCAACGTAATGGGCGCGACAAAACGTTGCTGCGAAGAAATCGTACAGATGATGGCGCAGAAAGGCTCCAAGACAGAGTTTGCCGCCGTAAGATTCGGCAACGTGCTCGGAAGCAACGGCTCGGTAATCCCTCTCTTCAAAGAGCAGATTGACAACGGCGGTCCCGTAACGGTTACGCATCCCGATATCATAAGATACTTTATGACCATACCCGAGGCAGTAAGTCTCGTATTGCAGGCGGGAACTTTCGCTCACGGCGGAGAAATTTTCGTACTGGATATGGGCAAGCAAGTCAAGATACTTACCCTTGCGGAGAATCTTATCACTCTTATGGGCTACAAGCCTTATAAGGATATTGACATCGTATTTACAGGCTTGCGCCCCGGTGAAAAACTCTATGAAGAACTTCTCATGAACGAAGAGGGACTTCAAAAGACTTCCAACGAGAAAATCTTTATCGGTCATCAAGTAAAGATAGATATAGACAAATTCTCCAAGGAACTCGAGAAAATGCGCAAAATCTGCATGACCAACGACAAACAAGCCGTAGTCGACCAGCTCAAAGTACTCGTGCCTACCTTCCATCACGATGAGGCTTACCTCAAAAAGATACAAGCAAAAGCCGAAGAGTACCAAAAAGAAGTACAAGCAAAATAACTTTAATAAAACAATGCAAAAGACAGACTTTCTAGTCTGTCTTTTGCATTGTTTAATCAATTGCTTTCGATATAAAATTTACCTTTTACGTTTTAATCTTAAAGGAAAACCACGAACCCTATGACTTTGAACGAAGCGATAATCAAACGCGTAAATGAGATTTGTTAAGAGAAAAACATAAGCCTATGCAAAGCTACTTTAAACGGCGGGAAATCGCCGTCTACGCTTTACGATTTGTTAAAAGGAAGAACAAAATCTTCGACTGTACAGACTATTCAACGCTTTTGCGAAGGTGCGGGTATAACGCTTAAAGAGTTTTTCTCAGCAGATTATTTTAATTCGATAAACGATTTTGAAGAATAAGAAAGAATATCTTTGCTAAGCAAAAAAGACGGCTCAAAGCCGTCTTTTGTTTTATATTTATATATAATCTTTTTATCAGTAATACTGTTTATTTGATTATAAGGCTCTTGCCCGTCATTTCGGCGGGAATTTCCAGTCCCATTATGTCAAGCATCGTGGGAGCTATATCGCAAAGCTTGCCGCCGTCCTGCAAGCCCTTGACGCCGTCTGCACCTATTACCGCAAAAGGCACGGGATTGGTCGTGTGTGCCGTAAAAGGAGCTTTTGTCTCGGGGTCAAACATATAGTCGCAGTTGCCGTGGTCAGCCGTGAGCAATGCCTGTCCGCCTACGGAAAGAATTGCGTCGAGTACCTTTCTTACGCACTCGTCGGTAACCTTGACTGCTTTCTTTGCCGCTTCCATTACGCCCGTATGTCCTACCATATCGCAGTTGGCAAAATTGAGTATCATTACGTCGTACTTTCCGCTCTTGATAACCTCGCAAGCCTTGTCGCATACCTCATACGCGCTCATCTCGGGCTTCATATCGAAAGTAGCAATCTTAGGAGAGTCGATAAGTATTCTGTCTTCGTCAGGATTGGGAGCTTCTACGCCGCCGTTGAAGAAGAAGGTTACGTGCGCATATTTCTGAGTTTCGGCAATTCTGAATTGCTTGATGCCTTTCTTGGAGAGATATTCGCCGAGAGTGTTGGCATATTTTTCTTTCTTGAAAGCTACCTCGAGTTTGCCTTCGAAAGTAGCATCGTAAGTCGTAAATGATACAAAGAAAGGATTGAGCCAGCCTTTCTTTCTCTCAAAGCCCGCAAAGTCTTCGTATATAAAGCTTCTCGTAATCTGTCTTGCTCTGTCGGGACGGTAGTTGAAGAATATAATGCTGTCGCCCTTGCCGATTGTTACAACGGGTTTTCCGCCCTCGGTAATTACGGTAGGCAACATAAATTCGTCGGTTACGCCCTTGTCGTAACTGTTTTGCATAGCCTCGACGGGGTCGCTCTCGAATACGCCTTCGCCGTCAACGAGCGCAGCGTAAGCCTTGGCAACTCTGTCCCATATATTATCTCTGTCCATAGCGTAAAATCTACCGCTTATAGTAGCGATTTTGCCGTAGGAAAGCTCTTTCATATAGTCGGCAAGCTGTTGAATAAAGCCCTTACCGCTTACGGGAGATACGTCTCTTCCGTCCATAAAGCAATGTACGTACACTTGCTTTACTCCCTGCTCTTTAGCCATTTTTATAAGAGCGAAAAGATGCTCGATATGAGAGTGTACGCCGCCGTCGGATACAAGACCCATTACGTGGAGATTCTTGCCGTCTTGCTTTGCCTTCTGCATAGCGTCTACAAGCGCGGTATTCGTAAAGAAATCACCGTCTGCGATAGCCTTGCTTATCTTAGGCAAATCCTGAAAAATAACTCTGCCCGCACCGATATTGAGGTGTCCTACCTCGCTGTTGCCCATCTGTCCTTCGGGCAAGCCTACTGCAAGACCGCTTGCGTTGAGCTGAGTGGAAGGATATTCCTTGAGTATTTTGAGGACTTCGGGAGAAGTCTCGGGGGATATGGCGTTGTTCTCGCCGAACTTGTTGATGCCGTATCCGTCCATTATTATCAAACCTGTAAATTTCATATTGACCTCTTTGGCATAAAGCCTAATCTTTTTAATCGGCTATATTTTAGCACATAGTACACTGCTAGTCAAGCAAAGCCGCACCTATATGCGCTCGCGCCAACGTGTGTGCGATAAACTTGTACGTATTAAAATAATTATGTACAATATATAAAAAGGTATCCGCCGAACGACGTTCGACGGATACCTGCACGCTACTGAACTTTTCAGGGGATTTATCATTTGTTGATTGCGCTCGCCATAGCCGACGCCATTTGCGTAGCCTGCTGCTTAATCTTCTCGTCGTTGTAAATCTCTTGCTGAGCGAATACGGCTTTTTTAAACTCCTCAGCCTTCTTTACGTATGAGAAAGAGATGCTGTCTGCCGCAGTGGTTATTTTGATATTGGAATACCCGAAAATTTTTCCGAACAGACCGCTGCTGACGGTAATATTCTGCACTTTGTCCAAAGTCGTACAAATTGACTGAGTTCTGATAAGACCTTTTTTACCGATGATTTGCTTGTTGGTAATTGCAAGTTCCGATTTGGTAAGCGCAATAAGTCCGGGAATAAATCCGGTAAATATTGCTACCGCTGAAATTTTAGCCGTGTGGACAATTTGCTCGCCCGGCTTGAGTTGACTCACTACATACTTTTTGCCCATATAAATACTCCTTCCTGTGTATAATTATTAGGTATTACCTAATACTATTATAATTAGGTATAACCTAATTGTCAAGTAAAAATACAATAATAATCTTATAATTTTGATATGAAGAAAACCGTACAATTTATCGACGAAGACCAGCTTCGCAATAAAATATCTCAAAACATTCGCACCGAGATAGATTTATCGGGTAAATCCAAAAGCGATATCGCAAAAGCTATCGGCGTATCCAAACCTACTCTCTCGCAGTATCTGTCGGGAAAAGTGCAGCCGTCGCTAATCACTCTTTCAAGACTTTGCAATTATCTGGAAATATCTGCGGACGATATACTCGAGATAAAAAAATGAACTCAAAAGCGTCGCAAGCAATAAGCCTTGAGACGATATTGATATAGCTATACACAAAAGACTTTTTACGGATAAACAGCCTTTTGCCGTGAAATGCAAACTTTGACGCTGAAATGACAAAAAAAAAGCAACTGCCGATGCAGTTGCTTTTTTTTGTTTGCTTAAATCGAATTACTTGTTGTACTTGACTACCTGAGAGAAGTCTACTGCCTTCAAAGACGCGCCGCCGATAAGTCCGCCGTCGATTTGCTCCATAGCCATAAGTTCGCTTGCGTTCTTGGGATTCATACTTCCGCCGTACTGAATTCTGACTTTCTCTTCAGCGCACTTCTCGCAGTAGAGTTTTGCCATAGTATTTCTGATGATAGCGATAGTATCGTTAGCGTCCTGAGCGGTAGCAGTCTTGCCCGTGCCGATTGCCCATACGGGTTCGTAAGCGATTACGATATTTTCGAGTTCGGACTTGTCGATATCCTTGAATGCGCCCTCAACCTGTCTTACGAGCACTTTCTCTACGATGCCGCCTTCTCTTTCCTCGAGGGTTTCGCCTACGCAAATGATAGGCTTAAGACCCTTTGCAAGAGCAGCTTTAACTCTCATATTTACGGTTTCGTCGGTTTCGCCGAAGTACTGTCTGCGCTCGCTGTGTCCAATGATTACGTACTCAACGTCGAGTTCCTTGAGCATATCTGCGCTGATTTCACCGGTGAAAGCTCCTTTTTCTGCCCAGTGTACGTTTTCTGCGCCGAGCTTGATGTTGGTGCCTTTAATCATTTCGCCTGCCGTAGCGATATCGGTATAGGGTACGCAAACTACTACTTCTGCCTCTGCGTCCTTAACCAAAGGGATAAGGTCGGTCAAAAGAGCTTTGGTAGCTGCGATGGTGTTGTTCATTTTCCAGTTGCCTGCAATTATAGGTCTTCTCATATTATTACCTCGTAAATTCGTATTTTTGATTTTGGCACGCAATGCGATTGCCTATGCGTGCCGTCTTGTATGTTTTTGTATAATTAGTCTTTGTCGTTAAGACAAGCGATACCGGGAAGTACTTTGCCTTCGAAGAGTTCCAAAGACGCACCGCCGCCCGTAGAAATGTGAGTCATCTTGTCTGCAAAACCGAGTTGTGCTACTGCTGCCGCGCTGTCGCCGCCGCCGATGATGGTCGTTGCGCCCTCAGCCTCAGCCATAGCTTTAGCTACTGCTACAGTACCTTCTGCAAGAATAGGATTTTCGAATACGCCCATAGGTCCGTTCCAGATAACGGTCTTTGCCTTCTTGACGGTGTCTGCAAAGAGCTTTCTGCTCTTGCTGCCGATATCGAGACCCATCTTGTCTGCGGGAATCTTGTCTATATCGCATTCGCTTACTGCGATTTTAGCGTCGATAGGATTGGGGAATTCGTCTGCTACTACTGCGTCGACGGGAAGAAGAATTTTCTTGCCGAGTTTCTTAGCCTTCTCGAGCATTTCCTTGCAGTAGTCAATCTTTTCGTCGTCTACGAGAGACTTGCCTACTTCGTTGCCCATAGCCTTTGCGAAAGTATAGGACATACCGCCGCCGATAATCAAAGTGTCGCACTTATTGAGAAGGTTGTCGATAACCTTGAGCTTGTCAGCTACCTTTGCACCGCCGAGAACGGCTACGAAAGGATGTACGGGATGCTCGAGGCTGTCAGCCATAACGCTGAGTTCCTTTTCGATAAGGAATCCGCAAACAGCGTCCTTTACAAAACCGTATTCTACGATACCTGCCGTAGATGCGTGGCTTCTGTGAGCCGTACCGAAAGCGTCGTTGACATATACGTCAGCGTATTCGCTCAAAGCCTTGCAGAAATCCTTGTCGTTGCCTTCTTCCTCTGCGTGGAAACGCAAATTCTCGAGAAGTACGCATTCGCCGTCTTTCAAAGCCGCAACTTTTGCCTTAGCGTCCTCGCCGATTACGTCCTTGGCAAACGTAACCTTACCTCCGAGCAACTCGTTGAGTCTGTCGGCAACGGGCTTGAGAGTGAGTTTTACGGGGTCATTCTTAAGGGCTTTTTCGATAGCCTGTTTTTTAGCTTCTTCCTGCTGGTCAGCGGGGAGAGCTTCGATAGCCTTCTTTTCCTTCTTGGTCAAGCCTACTTTAGCACTGAAAATGCTGTGAGGTTTGCCCATATGCGAACACAAAATAACTTTTGCGCCCTCGTTCATAAGATACTTGATAGTGGGAAGCGCGCCCTGAATACGGTTTTCGTCGGTGATAACGCCGTCCTTCATAGGTACGTTAAAGTCCACTCTTACAAGGCACTTCTTGCCCTTGACGTTTACGTCTTTGATTGACTTCTTATTCATAACAAGTCTCCTTATTAGTAATATTTTTACGCACATATTATAGCACTAAGCAAAAAGTTTTGTAAAGGATAATTGTCAGGTTTTTAACAGATTGACCATAATTAAACGCGAATTTTGCAATTTTTTTGCATTCCGCAAGACGCTCGGGGCTCAGTCTGAGAATTCCTTACGCTAAATTAAAGAATATATATGAGTATATTTATACATTTTACCCAAGACTTAAAATGTATAAATAGCAAAAAAGCGGCGGTTTCCCGTCGCTTGTACTCTTTGCGTTTATCTCAAAGCCGAATATTTTCGGCTTACTGTCCGATTACGGACAAAAGGTCATTTATTCTCTTCTTCAGAGTTTTGAGAAGTGTTTTCCCCGCCTTTTTGCTCCGTATTTAGCCCGTCTTTAACTTTCTCCGACTCTTCTTTAACGTCGGATTGAGTTTTTTCTCCGTTGTCCTCCGACGTCTTAACGCTATCCGACGTGCTTTGGGCGCGCAATACTTCGCAATGCAGTTTTCGCAAATGGCTTCTGTCCGCGTCGCATACGGCTATAAATTCACCGTTGTATTCCTCTATATGCATACTTGCTCCGCATCCCTCTATATCGCATTTTGCGTCGAGCGTAAGCTCATAACACTTGCCGTCGATATTCATTACGGGAGGCTTGCCGTAGGAGAGCTTTTTAACGGCAAAATTGCTCTTTGCCATTGCATTGAGCATTCTCACTCTGTATGAATAATCTATCGTATATCCGCCCGCTACGGCACAACCGAGAAAAAGTATGAGAATGAGCATTACGCGCAAAGTATCGTTGAAATTCAGTTTTCCTATAACGTATATACCCGCTACGCATACGGCAATACCGAGAATGGACAACACAAGAAACAATACGGATTTATTTAAAATCTTCTTTATGTCTCCTATAGGCTTTGTTGTAACCTCTCCCATATCGTAATCGGCGATATTCTCCACGTCTTCAGCCTGTAAGCTGGCTTTGGACATAAGATATATTCTCTCTCTTTCTCTTGCCTGACGGCGTTCGAAAAAAGAAAGTCTTTTCTTTTCGCTCTCTAGTTGCGCTCCGCATTTTTCGCAGAAAGTCGCACCCTCTTTGTTTTCGTGCTGACAGTTGGGACACTGCATATCAATTCTCCTTTGCAACGGCAACTTCTCTGTACTGCCTGTTTATCCTGCCGATTTTAACGCGCTGAATAATATAAACCGTCATAAGCGTAATACCTGCGAAAAGCAGGAAATAACTGCCTATATGCGGCTGTAATTGTCCTTTATCCGCAGCGCCCGCGCCCACGATAACGAAGAATATCCACTGCGCTACGCTCAACGCACTCAACAGCGCAAAGAAAATCGCAAGTATAACAGAGTCCTTTCCCTTGCTTCTGTATACGGATACGGTAGCTACGTTGATAATGTAAACGGCAAGAAGCGCGATTGCCAGCGCAAAAGCCACGTAATAAGCCCTGTTAAGCTCCTCCACCTCGTCTTGGCTGACGAAATTACGGAATACCGTATCTACCACTGAGCTGTCTATACCGCTGTTATTGTTGGCGGCAATGTAGCTTACGCTGTCCTCATATCTTCCTGCAAGCGCAGTCAGAAAATCCAAAAACGACATAGACGTTACCATAGTAAAGTCTTCGCCCTCGCTCTCGTCCAGCTCTCCCGCCGCGTCACCTATCAGGTCCTTAAGCGAGCGCGTGAAACTCATACTGAATACGGGCAACAACAGAATACATACGAATACTACGCTCATTACCACGGCAAGCGTGATATTGAACTTCTTTACCCACACAGCTTTCTGCCTGTCAAGCGCAGCATTGAATTCGATGTTTTCTCTGTCCTTCGCCGTCAAAGCGGAAGGATTTTTCTTTTTTGACCTCTTAGACATAACTTCCCTCAAAAGTTTCCTTTTTATATTCTACACTATTTTGCGTCTTATCGCAAGGTATGTATAAAACTTTGCAAAAAATATACACTATAGTTGCTAATCAATAGCAAAACTAAAAAAGGAGAATAGTATGATTACCGTAATTGCACTCATTCTTGTAACAATCGGTGCGCTCAACTGGCTCGCGGTAGGTATCTTCGACTTCAACGTAGTCAACTGGATGTTTACCCCTAACGCTTACGTAGGCGCGAGAATTGTTTATGCAATCGTAGGTATCGCAGGCATATGGCTTATCGCATACCTTATCTACAACAAGTTTTCTCCCAAGCGTATCCACGCAGTAGAGGAAATGAATTCGCACAAGCATACTGAACAGTAATGCGCGAAATAAAAGACCGGGCAAACCGCTCGGTCTTTTATTTAATGCCTATCCTAAAACCCGCAAATACTTCGGCTGACGCAAAATCCGTATTAACTCGTAATTTTAACCTGCACTCACCGCCGTTATGCACTGAAAAATCCAAAGCGGTATTGATTGCCTTGAAAAGGAAAAAGCGCGAAAAACGCGCTTTATGCCTGCTCGGATTGATTATCTGCAGGCTCCTTGCTCTTATAATAAAGCATACAGTGACAATATCCCTCGAAATTCGGGTCGGCTATCTGCTCTCTGAATTCCTTGCAAATGCACTTGTTGTCTTCCGTCTTTTCCACGCGGCAAGGACAATATCCTCCGCGCGCCTTCAATCCTTCTTTGATTGCTTTGACTACTTCCTTGTCTTCGTTAAGTCTTACCATAATCGCCTCCGTAAAAGCCTGTTGCTCTATATATTATATTGTACCCTTACGGCAAATTATAGTCAAGAATGAGCAAAACTTTTACGATTGACGGTGACCAAGTTACCGACTTTGCTCTTCTGAAGCTTCTTGCCGATAATTATATAATAACTCGTCAAAAGGAATATATCCGCGCCTATCCACGCACACTGGTTGGAAAGACAAATACCCATATATCCGAAGATATGAGCCAACAAAAGCGACGCGAATATTCTCATTGAAAGCTCCGTCAACCCCGCAAACATCGTCAGCGCGCTGTGCCCCATACCCTGCAAAGCGTTTCTGTATACGTAAATAACGGCAAGACAGATATAGAATATACCTTGCCACATCAAAAACTTCTTTGACAGCGCAAGCATCTCGGCGTCTGCGTTTTCCACGAAAAGTCCCGTCATCAAATCCGACCCGAAATATACCGCTATTCCGCACAAAACGGCAATAGCTATACTTATCGTCATCGCTTGGTCGACGCCTTTTTTGATTCTGTCATATCTCAATGCGCCGTAATTCTGTCCTACGTAAGTAGCGATTGCCGCACCCATAGCCACTAGCGACTGAGTGACAAGAGTATCTATCTTGGTTGCCGCAGTATATGCGCTCACGTATCTCGTACCCAGTATATTGACCGCGCTCTGCTGTACCATTATGCCTATAGCGATAATAGAATACTGTAGTGCCATAGGAAGTCCGATTGCAAGATGCTGATAACAAAATCTCCACGAAGTCTTGAAATGCTCCTTTTTGATTTTGAGAATATCGTACTTCTTGAACATATATATAAGGCAAGCTATAGCGGAAAGAAGCTGCGAAAGTACGGTTGCCCAGCCTGCGCCGGCAACGCCCATCTTGAATACGACGATAAACAGCAAGTCAACGCCTACGTTGATTACCGAAGCCATAATAAGGAAGAGAAGAGGAACTTTACTGTCACCCAAAGCCCTGAGTATACTCGAAACCATATTGTAAAATACGGTAGCGAAAAGTCCTGCGTAAATTATGACGATATAATCGTAAGAATACTGTATAATCTCGTCAGGAGTCTTCATAAGTTTGAGAAGAGGCATAGTCGTAAATACGCTGATTAACGTAAGAATAACCGTCGTAACCGCACACAGCGTAAACGAAGTAGCAACGCTTCTTTTTACGTTGTACTCGTCGTGACTTCCGAAATACTGACTTGTCTTGACGGAAAAGCCGGCGGTCATACCCTGTACGAAACCGATGATGAGGAAGGATATCGCACTGGTTGCGCCTACGCCTGCAAGCGCTGCTTCTCCCAGCGTATTGCCGACGATAATCGTGTCGACCATACTGTAAAGCTGTTGAAATACGTTGCCTATAAATATCGGCAACGCAAACTTCATAATCTGTTTGAGCGGTTTTCCGCTGGTCAAATCCTGTACCATAGACTTTTTACTCTCTTTTGTAGTCCGTATTATATAATATGCCTCATAAAATTCGCTTGTATTATACAACATCTGCAAAAAAAGTAAACTGTTTTGAACAGCTTTTCCCACGCTTTTTTCAAGTGGATTATTTATGATAAGTCCATAGTGATATTTTAAACATTTTTCTAAAATACGCTAATATATAATGCAATTATACTTGATATTTTCTATATATTTAGACTATGTGGCAAATTTAACAATATTTAACCTGCATATCACTGACGATTTACTGCTAAAATCTACACCGTTTTGTCCATAAAAATGTTTTTTAATGCAAAAACCGCCTTTTCTTTGTAAAAACTCATCGCAGGAAGTCGATTGTTTCAATAAGTACGCGCACACGTCGTAAAAGCGTATGCGCGTATCAGCGTATCCGGTATATTAAACAAATTTTTATTTTTTGAGTTCAAGAGAAGAAAAAGGGAGTATAAGAGGACGCTCGAATTGATGCGTAAAAACAGTGCGGGCATTGGGACAATGCATTACGACCTTTAAAACGCCGTCATAGTCCTCAAACACCATCGCGTGTCCTCCGTCCCCGTCGAAAAGCACGCCTTCCTGAGCGAATTGACCGTATACGGTGCCGTCCGACGACTTTGCCAGCAACAAGGCATACTTTCCTCTCCTCAATTCCGTAGACCACAAAAGATATAATTGCCCGTCTTTTTTGAAGTAAAATGGTCCGTCAGTTACTTTCTTGCGCGACCTTACGCATTCGTAAGTGTTTGAACTTGCCTTAAAAAGCAATCTGTCAGTATCTTCTTCAATGCCGCTGTAATCAGATTTGAGTTTTACAGAGCGTATATGCCCGTCACCCACGTCTATATACTCGTGGCAATAAGTGCACCACACCTCTTCCCCCTCGCATACCAAAGTACCGTCAAGAGAGTTTTTATCCTCAGGAGTCAGCCTGCACACCATAGAATACTCACCGTCCAAAGTATCGCTCTCGAAAAGATAGGTGCCTCGCTTCTCTCCTTCAGGGTGAAGCGTTATAGCAAGAAAATACCGACCGTCTATCACGTGTATCTCGGGCGCCCAGAAATCATAGTGTTTTTTTGCAAGCTTGTTGCCGTCCACTATCTTGTAAGGTCCGCTCCACGTAAGCAAATCCTTGCTCTTGTACAAAAGACACATATTCGAATCGTTGTAATTGTAATGATAGACAGTACCAGTCATTACGTATCCTCCCTTGCCGTCCTTGACGATATAGGGGTCGCGGAAGTTTATCTCGTCGAGGGTATAGTCCTCACGAAATGCGGGAGGCCAAACCATACGTTTGCCTGTAATATATTTTCGTAATTTTTTGTATAGTCCCATATTTCTCCTTATAGGCGACCGCATATATCGGCACATATTTGCGATTTTGCGCGAGCAGTTACGCTCGGTCACGTACGTCTAGTACGCTCCGCTCGCGAACTCTCTTCAAAATCGCAACTCTGCACCAATCTCTGCGGTCGCACAGATTTTGTAATATATCTACGCATATTTTGCCTTTATCTGCGACGCTCGCACGAAGTAAGTAATTATATTTTCCTTTTTCGCTTGCCGTAAATGCGCGCTATAAGCAAAGTCAAATACCGTATATATATTATAATATAATAATTTATACAATTTACATAAGGCTTAAATTGTATAAATTAAGTTTCCAACGTGTGTATGCATAATGTGCGGGCATATATACGCGCGTTTTGCGCGCAAGTGGAATTTATATCAGTTTAAAGACAGTACCGACAAACGGTTTTATTCGCTTGTCGAATATACACCGTTTCGTTTGGTCGGTATAGAGCGAACCCGACGTTTTGCCTTACGCTTTCGATACTTCGGAAGCGTGGGTATTTTGTCGAGGTGAGCGAACGCGCCGCTATGTTCCCTACTCCGTGCGAGCGCGGAGAGCGGTGTGATTTTGTGAATTTTAAGAGAGTTCGCGAGCGGAGCGTACTAAGCGTACGTGACCGAGCGTAACTGCTCGCAAAAATTCGTAAAGGCGCGCCGCTATACGCGCTCGCCTATTCGCGGTCGCTATATAGGCAGCCGCAATAACTCTGCCTGTATATACCGTACTCTCTGCAAATCTCTATCGACCTCAGATACCCGCCCTTCTTTTTGAAGTCGTTGGGCAGGAATTTGACAGCACTTCCCTGTGCGATTGCATTGCCTATATTGTTCAATCTTTCGGCGTCCTTGTGAGGACTTATGGACAGCGTAGAACAATAATATTCGTAGCCGTTTGCCTCGGCATAATCGAAAGTCTTTTTCAAGCGTAGCGCATAGCATATCCCGCATCTTTCTCCGCCTTCGGGACAATGCTCTTTGCCTTTGACGGCGGATAAAAACTCGTCAGGATTATAATCGGGGCAAACTATTTTTATTTCGGGTGCGGTAAGCGACACAAGACGCACCAGTTCGTTGTAGCGTTTGTCAAACTCTTTTTTATCTGTTATGTTGGGATTATAGAAAAAAAGCGTAATGTCAAAATACTTTTTGAGATACTCTATGCAATAGCTGCTGCAAGGCGCGCAGCAGGCGTGCAAGAGCAATTTGGGTCTGTAATCCAACCCTGCTATCAGTTCGTCGAGCATACGCTGGTAATTTTGTTTTTGTACACCCATCAGAACGCATCCTCCAAAAGCTGAGTAATAAAGCTGAACGTATACTCTTTGCCCTTGTCTTTTTTATGAAGTGCGATAATTCCCGAAGCTATGTCCGTAAAGTCGCTCTGACTTACGCCCATATCTCTGAGTTTATCTACGTATTTGACGTACTTTTTGGTGCGCGCATAATATCCGTTGACCGAATCTCTGATTATTTGTTTACTCTTCTCCTCTCCTTCTCCTACCTCGAGATAATCGTTGTCTCCTATAAGCGTGAGAAAAGTATTTATATCCAGACTTTCAGTCCATTTGTGCTTGTTGACGTAACTGAGAAAAAGTACGCAGAATACGTTGCGGTAACTTATGCGGTATCTGTCGCTTATGCTGTCGGTCAATTCTCCGAGAATGTCGCGAGGCGACTGCCCGTACGCATAGCCCGCCAGGACGGTAGCAAGTAAAATTTTGAATCGGTATTGTTTTGATGCATTGTACAATATGCTTTTCTTTAAATTTTCAGTGAGAAGATTTATAGCCGTCACCGCGTAAACCTTAGATAGCGGTCTCACTTCGTCATTGCGCGCAAGGCTCATAACAGCCATCGCAAGCGCGTAAAGTCCGGATGCCGCAACGGTTTTAGCGGGCATTGTATCCGTCATCAAAGGGTCGAGCACTATCAGGTTGGTCTGCGCAAAAGGCGTGTTGAATTCAAAAATCTCGTTGTTATCTGTATCGTATATCCTGACATAATTGCTTGCTTCGA
Organism: uncultured Christensenella sp.; assembly: GCA_949290515.1. Lineage (GTDB taxonomy): Bacteria > Bacillota > Clostridia > Christensenellales > UBA3700 > RACS-045. The sequence goes on along the minus strand of CASERZ010000005.1, from coordinate 104,655 downwards.
ATCCCGTAGAAAGGTTGGTAGGCACGACGATAAGGGGAATATGTTGGGCGGATATGTTGTTGACGCTGCACGTACGGTAATTTGACATAAACGATATATCGTCCTTGAGCATTATTTTGACGGCTTTTGCCACCGCTACCGCGCTCTTTCTGCCCGCCACGAGTATGGAGTCGCAATCTTTGGACTTGTAGGCTCTGAGCGCTCTTTCGCAGTCCGCCACAGTGGCTATATCGCCTATACGTCTGAATGTCTCGACTATATTAAGCTCTCTGTTGAATTGACGGAGCATATCCGAAACCTGTCCTACTCTGTCGCTGATTTCGTCGCATATGAGCATAATACGCCTACAGCCTATATTGACGATTTCCGTAATAGACTTTCTCAGCGACTTGTCACCGACAAGAAACTTGATATCGCTCTCAAAATTGTATTCCATATACTCCTCTGATTAAAGTGCCATTTTGAAGTTGACGACGTTGAATTTTTGGGGATTGTTGAGAAGGTGTACGTTGTATGCCATATGGTTGAGTACGGCTTGCTTTTCTTCCTCGTCAAGTTCCTTCTCTTTTGCAGGTTTTATATACTTCTTTTCGAGTGTTTCAATAAACTTGAACACTTGCCGAGCAAATTCGTAATGTCTTTCGTCCTTGGGCGCGGAAGTATATGCGTCCCAGCCTGTAAATGCTAAAAGACATTGAGCGTATTTTTGTTTGCACGCGTCCAGATTGTATTTGACGGCTATGCGAATAGCTCTTGGCAATACTTTGCAATACTCCGTCTTCAGCACGTCGCTGAGTGCCTGCGCCGTACAGTGTATCAGTCCCAAGCCGCAACTGTCCGTACCTTTAGACAAATACGCGCTTACCATTTCCAGCCTTACCGCCTTACTCTCATTCGGAGATTCAAGCATACTCAGTGCAGTTGACTTGAGCTCTATGAGCGCAACCCTGCAAAATCCTTCACTGATAGACGCGGGAGTTTTTCCCGTAACCTCATCTACCATACGCGATATCAAATCCGTCGCCGCAAAATTAGTGGAGTTTTTGCTTGTAAATCCGTCGATTGCGCGCGCGAGAATTTCCAGTACGCTGTATGCAATGAGTTTTTTGTCCATACGTGCAAAGTTTTCGCTGTCAACGATACAATAGTCGGGAAGCAGAATATTGTTGATTATATTGCGGCTGACGCCCTTTTTCTCGTCATATACAATTGCCGTTGCGTTGGTCTCGTTGCCTATACCGAATTTGGAAGGAACGGTGATTAGCGGAACGCGTATCGCCTGTCTGACTGCGGCCTCGGGATTATAAAATCTCTCTATATCGTTTACTTGCGTGGATACGAGAAGTTTGAGTGCCTTTGCGTAATCTATAAGTTTTCCGCTTCCGCACACTACGATAGAATCGCAGCTGTTGGACATATAAACAAAATACATATCCTTGAGCGCGCTCATATTATCCTCTACACGGTTTTCCAGATATACCGCGCTGACTTTAAGACTGCCGTGTCTTTCGATTGACTTCTTGACCTTGTCCACATATCCTTGAGAATGCAAAAAAGTATTGGCAACCAACAATACTCTCGATGCGTTAAGCCCGATGAGTATCGTAGGAAGTTCTGCCAGAACGTCCTTGCCGTCGATTACCTTTGTACCGTTGGAAAATTCGCTGTATTTCATATCATCCTCGCGTTTAGTATAACACACCGCAAAGACGTTGTCCATATCTAATATATTTCAAAACCTTTATTTGACATATCTATTACACTACTTCGCTACGCATAAGTAAATAAGCTTTTACTCATAATATGACCAAAGGCACTCTATGCCTGCAACAAGGAGAAACTATGAAAAAGAAAATCAAAAATTCAAGCAAAGTTCAAAAACTCGCATTGCCTATGTACAGCGCGTACGACGTAAACGGCTCTTATACAGGCAATCCCACAAACGGCACCGTCATCACAGGCACACCCGTACAGGACGCGGACGATTTGTGAGTGTGTACCGCAAGACGGCGGTGCGAGAAGGAAGAAGTAATACTTGCAGTATTATGAGAATACTGAATGTAAAACACGGAAAATAGTCTAACTATTATATAAATCTCTGTACCGCCGAGAAGGGGTGCGAACTAGGCTGTAAGCCGTGGATTTTGCGATGCTTAGAAGGAAGAAGTAATACTTGCCGTATTACGATGACGCCGAACTGAAAAGCGCGGAAAAGACACGCTTACAGACAGTGAGCACCCCTTCGAGGCGGTACAAAAAAACAAAGAGACAACCGTCTTTCGGCGGTCGCCTCTCTGTAAGTTGTGTGGGATTAGGTTATGGCTTGATTATTATGCGGCTCTCGACTCGAGATATTCAAGTCTCTGCTCTCTGAGAGTTTGCAAATGTGCCTTTGCCGTCTCTTCGGCTTCGGAGATTGCATTCATACATACGTCGTATGCACTCGTGAGTTTGTCTACCGCGTTCTTCTGAGCTTCTGCGATTTCCTCTTTCTGCTCCTTGGTAAGGCTTTCGTCCATTACCTGTTTTTTCTCAGAAGCATATTCGTTGAGTTTTACGGATATTTCTTTGAGGTCGTCAAGCGTCATTCTTTCGGGGAGTTCGATACCGTCCACGATACCCTTGATTGCCGTAAGCAAAGACTGTACTTCAGATATTTCCTCGTTAGCCAAAGGAGTGGTTTCGTCCTTGTAAGCTTCGAGTTTTTCTACTGCAAGCTGCAATCTTGCCTGTACTTCTGCCTTATTGGCATCGGTAGCGTTTTTAGCCTCTTTGTCGATATATGCCGCGATGCTGTCTACGGTTACGTTTCCTTCGCTGTCCTCAAGTACCGAAGTGTCGATACCGAGTTCTTCGGCGATTGCCTCGGCTTCAGCACTTGCCATTATCTCGTCGGCAAATCTCTTTGCTACCGTAAGGCTCTTGGTGAGAGCTTCGAGACCTCTTGCCGCTGCTCTTACAGTACCGTATTGAGTAATTGCAAGACCTGCTTCGATACCGCCGATAACACCGCTTTCCTTACCTTTGAATTCAGCGTATTTAGCTACGTAGATACCGTCTTCTGCAGTTATTACCGTCTCGTCGTAAACCGCGGTAGCGGCAGCTTTAGCAAGCTCGAACGCCTTGGTGGAATAGTTTTCAAGCTGAGAATAAGCATTGTTGACTATTGCAAGAAGTTCGGAAGTGCTCATCGTAACTGCTTCATCCATTGTAAGCGTCCAGTCACAAGCAAGCGCACTGTTGATTACCTCGAGTTTGCCTGCGGTAAGATTCTGATATGCAGCTTCGTCGGGGTGTTTTTCTTTGAGCTTTGCAAGTTCGTAATTGAGTACGAACGAACCTTCGCGATTATAGTTTACTTCAAAGGTAAGTTTGCCTTCTGCCTTTTCGACTACTACACCGATTTTGTCGAGAATGTTGGTCTCAACTTTCGATTTGTCACTCGCTACGTTGACCTGTACTCCGCAGTTATCTTCCGTAAGATATCCGAATTCGATAGCAAGGTCGATTATCTTTTCGCTCGCCTTTTCTATGTTAAGTCCGATGATATTCTCTCCGTAAAGCATAAGGAGCGCATCCTCGTTTTCACAGCTGTAGGATATTACGTTATCGTTCTCGTCAAGTACCAGCTCAACAGATGGATTTACGTCCATTGACACATAGCTGGTAGCTACGGGGTCTTTGTCCTTACAACCGCTGAAAGAGAATACTATACCTACTACCATTACGACTACCAAAATAGCCACAATTGTTTTTTTCATACTCTTTCCTCCTAAGGGTTTTGTTGCTTAATAAACATACAACGCAGAGCTTTTATTGGAGAATTTGAAAAATTTTTTATTTTTTCTCATTCATAACTTCAGGGAGTTGCGCTTTTAATGCCAAATCCTTGACCTGATAATACACCTCGTGTATAATTGTATTAAGTTTAACGCGATTAAATGCGCGGTATTGAACATATTAAGAAACTGATAATAAATATGCGCTTGCCTAATATAAGCAAGTCGGTAAAATAAAACTATAAAATTAAGTGCCGCCGAGAAGGGGTGCAAGCTAGGCTGTAAACAGCAAATTTTTCGATAATTTGCTTTGAGAAGGAAGAAGTAATACTGGATGTATTATGAGGACGCCAAAGTAAAAAAGAGCAATTAATATCAACAATTAAATTATCCGCTTGCTTCACATAGCAGTCGGTAAAAATAAATAACTGAATACCACAGGTACCGCCGAGAAGAGGTGCGAAATAGACACGCTTACAGACAGTAAGCACCCCTTCGAGGCGGTACCAAAAAACGCACAAAGGTTGTTTCGGAAGCTAAGCTCCGTACATTAAAAAGGGAACAAGGTGACAATCCTTGACAGCCCCCGCTACTGTATCGGCTACGAGTATCCACGGTCACCCGCAAGGGGAAGACGGATATGAGGTCTGAAGCCGTAAGTCAGGAGACCTGCCTTTTGCGAGCAAAACTTGTTTCGGCGGGAAATAAAGTTGATTTTTGTCAACCCTTTCGTCCCGAAAGGGCTTTTTTCTTGTTTGAGCCTTTGAGTTTTGTTTGCACCGTGCGTTTTAACTACTATTAATTCAATACGTAAAAAATTTAAAGGAGCAAATATATGAAAAAACTCTTAACCGTTATCTTAACTCTCGCACTTTTGTGCACTCTTTCGCTCGCACTCTTTGCGTGCACCGACCCTGCGACTCCCGGTGACAATACTTCTACAATGACGCTTGTGCTTCTCGACGGCGATTACGTAGAAGAATTTACCGTCGACCTCGACAAACTTGCATCTTCCGAACAAAAAAGCAAGGGGCTTCTTGCCGTTCTCGATTATCTCAAACAGACAGAAAATCTTACTTATACTGCAGATTCCACGGGATATCTTACGCAAGTCAACGAAATCAAACAAGAGGGTAACAAGTACATTTATCTCTATACAAGCGTAGCAAAAGACGAGGATTTGACGCAATACGCAAGCTCTATCGAATATAAAGGCAAGAAATACTCTAACAGCGGCGTAGGCGCAAAAGATATGACAATCGAAAAAGACTGCGTTATCATAATATCAGTTATCGTATGGTAAAAAACTAAAATGACAGACAAGACTATGCACCGTGACAGAGCGGTCAAACTCGCGCTCATAGCCGTTATGGCGGCAACTATCGAAGTGGGAAAGCTCGCGCTTGCCTTTATTCCCAACGTGGAAATCGTGACGCTTTTATGCGCTACGTTCGGTTTTGCATTCGGCTGGTCAGGTCTTGTCGCAACTTATATATTCGTACTTTTGGAATGCTTCGTATGGGGCTTCAATACGTGGGTGCTGACTTACGTGATTTACTGGCCCTTGGTAACGTTTGCGTTTATGCTTTTGGGACGGCACAACTTCAACAACCGCTTTGTAGCTACGCTTATAGCAGTAACTCTGACAGCTTTTTTCGGAGTGCTGAGTTCTTTGGTCGACACGGGACTTCTCAGCGGCTTCTGGGACAGATTCTGGTACAGATTTTCGATAATATACGTAAGAGGTCTGAGCTTTTATCTTACGCAGATAATATGCAATCTTTTGCTTTTTATTTTGGTATTCAAACCTTTGACGGATTACATAGACAAGGTATGCCCAGCGAGATTCAGAAGTCTGAGGTCGCGAAAAAAAGGAAAGGATGCTATGCCTTGTGACGGCATAGGTACCCTCACGAAAAGCGATGTCACCCGACAAAAGCAATCGTCCGATGACGACGCTGGCGAAAGCAAATAGGATTTTTGAAATTAAACGACGGCAACTCTGCCGTCGTTTTTTTATTGATTTTACTCTTATCACTAAGCGCGTGGTTTTGTTTTGCAGCATTATCAGCCAACGGTATTGACAAGAATATAAGCATAATATATAATGATAAAGCAATAGGAGGAGACTATGATACAGGAAAATATAAGAGCGTGTATGCAAACGCTGTCAAGCAAACTTTCTTCGGAAACACTCGCTATGGTCAAGCGCAAAATAGAAAATGCCGACGATAAGATAGCTGAGGAGATTATATTTGCAAAATACGACGAGCCTTGGATGATACTGATATTCTCGGTATTGCTCGGCTCTCTAGGCGTGGACAGATTTGTTTTGGGCGACGTAGGGCTCGGTGTGTGCAAGCTGTTTTTCGGATGGCTTACTCTGGGAATATGGCCGCTCGCAGATATATATTTTTGTTACAAAAAGGCACAGCACCGCAATCTTCAAAGGGTAATGCAAATCCTTGCCGACCACAACATTGCATAATAATAATTGAAAAAATGAAAGACGGCTCAAAGCCGTCTTTTTATTTTTGTTTCTATCCGACTAAGCGTCGCTTTCTTTGCTCTCTAGAGCGCGCACTTCAGGCACTTTGCCGCCTGACTTCGAGAAAAGCCTTTTTTCGTATACAGCCGCTATTATTATCATTACCGCAAATGTAATCGCCTCAACTATATTCATAACGTACCACAGCGAATCCTTGCCCGCAATCGCAGGTATAGCAAACAGCAGTATACTGCTGAGTATTACGCTTCTGAGAAGGGATACAATCAATGACGCTCCCGCTTTCATTATCGCCTGCAAATAATACGTGGAAAGTATATTCAACGGTACTATCAGATAGCATATGCAATACGTGCGCAAAATGTCAGGCGCGATTTGCTCGACCTGAGGCGTAGTCTTCATAAATATTCTCAGCAACTGCATAGGCATAATCTCTGCAACCGTCAAGAATACTACTCCCGCCACTGCAGCCGTTATCCAAGCATACCGCGAAGCTTTCTTCACTCTGTCGTACTGCATAGCACCGTAATTTACCGACAATACCGGCTGAGCTGCCTGTCCTATGCCGTATGCAACGCACTGCACGAAATAATTGATATTGACGATTACGCCGTAAACGGCAAGCGCGTCCTCGTCGAGATAATGCATTATCCTGTTGTTGAAAATCAAAACTGTTATGCCCACAGCTATATCTACGATAAAGACGGGGAAACCTATCTTGATAATATCAAAAGCTTTTTTGAATACGTTGCTGACCTTTGCAAATCTCAACGTACACTTTTTGGAAAAGAAATGCGTGCACAGTATTCCTATCGTCAGCATCTGCCCCAAAGAAGTAGCAAGACCTGCGCCCTCGATACCCATATCGCATACGAATACGAGCACGTAGTCACCTATTATATTGAAAACTCCGCCGCTGATTACTGCCAGCATAGCTTTGGACGGAGCGTTGTCGTTGCGGATAAAAGGCGCAATCAGCTGTCCGAAAGTAAAAAGCGGTATAAAATATTTTAGCCACTTGATATATGCCAGCGCGTGCGGAAGTATATTATCGCTCGCGCCGAAAAATCTGAGCAGTTGCGAGGGAAAAATCAATACCGCAAGCCATACGAAAACGGTAAGAAGCGCGCAAAGCACCGTCGAAACGGTAAAATACTCGTCGCCTTCCCTCTTTTTGTTCTCTCCCCTGAGCTTTGCCATCAGAACTGCGCCGCCCGTACCCGTGAGAATACCCATTGACAAAACACTCGTCCATATAGGCATTACTATTGCAAGCGCGGAAGAACCGTCGGGTCCCTGATACTGCCCCACCATAATACAGTCGACTATAGAGTATACCGAAAATATCAAAGCCGCGCCTATGCCCGTCGCGAGATATTTGAAGTACGCCTTTCTGAGGTTGCCGCCAAGCAAATCCATATTCTTCTCCTGTATATTTCCTGACTTCCCTTGCATTATATCAATACGAATATACTATGTCAATGAAAAGTCCTACATTGTCCCTGTATGCGTATAAAAATTTCAATCGGGCTTTAAAGCGAACCTTTAAGCCGTACGGTACATATACTGTATCAGTCCGGATATCGGACAAGGAGAAGAATATGTCAGAATTATTAGACAACCAGACTTGCCCCACCGTGGGCTATCAGGCTGCAACGGTATGCGTGCCTGTAACTATCTAACCGTACGCAACCGCAGGCGCAACCAAAACCAAATGTTGCGGTAACGCCATAGCAGTGTCGGGAGCATAGCCTTGCCAGGGCATCAAAAACGGCACTTGTTCGTTTACGATAAGTCAGAATATCTGCGTGGCAGTACCCGTAGACTTCGGCGCAAATGCCGTAGTAGGCGAAGCTTACGTGGATTGCAAGGGAGCGTCTGCGACCGATATTTGCACAGACTGTGCCAACGCTTTTCCCGAAGACAAAGTTGAACCTATAGCTTAATCAGGGATAGCAAATAAATGATAAGGAGGGGGGTGAGAGTGCCCGAAGAATTCAGAACCGACAACGGTTATACCAACGCTTGCTGCGCGGCAAACGGCACTCAACTGGCACAAATCAATCTGCCGGTAAGAATAGAACCCAAAGCCACGCTGGGTTGTCCCGCGATGAAGTGCGTAGGTCAGCCCGAAGTGCAGTGCGTTCTCAAAGAATGCGGTTGTGAAATAACCGTCACGCAATGCGTTGCGATTTGTCTGCCGATAGAATACTCTCTCGTTGCCAAAACGGGAGAAACCACTATCTGCTGCAAAGACCCTTGTTGTTAAAAAAGTAGGGGTAGAATACCTACCCCGAACACATACTTCTTCTTCGCTCAGGCTCCGCACAAACGGAGCCTGATTATTCTAATTAAAATATCGCGCTTATCTGTAAGCGTCCTTATAAATGGATACGCAGTCCTCCAGCGTAAGAGGGTATCTGTCTACGGTGAACAGTCCGCCCATACTCTCCATAGCGTTTTTAGCAAGTACGGGGAACTCCTCGGGGGTAATGCCGTAATCAGACATTTTGAGGTCGTCTACACCGCAAGCTTTCTGGAGATTGGACAGAGCCGTGAGAAAGTCCTGAGGCTTAGTCGCATCGGGAATACCCATAAGTTTTGCCATATCCACAAATCTTTCGTCGCATACGTGCTTGTCTATAAAGAAACGGTAATACGCAAGACTTATCATTATCAATCCCGCGCCGTGGGGCAACTGCTGATGGTACGCGCTCATCGCGTGCTCGAGTGAATGCTCGCTGGTGCAATTGCCTACGACCATAGAATATCCCGACATCGTATTGCCGAACGCAACCTGAGTGCGCGCCTCTATATCGCTTCCGTCCGCAACGGCACGCGCAAGATAGCCTGCAACCGACTTTATTGCCGTAGAGGCAACCATATCGCTCATAGGATTGGCAATATTGCAAATGTACGTTTCCGTGCTGTGGAAAAGCGCGTCAAAACCTTGATAAGCAGTAAACTTAGGTGGTACCGTTACCATAAGCTGAGGGTCGACTATCGCTATTTTGGGGAACAACGCCCTATCACCGCCGAAGCCTATTTTTTCGTGAGTCTGAGGATTGGTGATAACGCCGTATTCGTCGACTTCCGAGCCTGTGCCTGCCGTAGTCGTAATCGCAACTATAGGAATAGGAGTAACGGGAATGGGCTTTCCTTTACCCGTACCGCCCACGACGTAATCCCACAAGTCGCCGTCATTTACTGCCATAGTAGCAATGGCTTTGCAAGCGTCCATTACGCTGCCGCCGCCTAATGCCACTATAAAATCGCATTTATTTTCGCGGGCAAACTTACCGCCTTTTTCTACGGTAGCTTTTAGAGGATTTGCCTCTATCTCACTGAATAGCACGTATTTGACGTTTGCCATTTCCAGTTGACGCTGTGTGCGTTCGAGCGCGCCGCTCGTCTTTGCGGATTTACCGTTGGAGATAACTAATAAAGCCTTCTTTCCCGGCAAAGACAATTTATGGAGATTGTCAAGCTGTCCCACTCCGAAGTGCACTTCCGTGGGAGCGTAAAAATCGTATTTGTTCATATTATACCGCCTTATATTTTAGTTAAGCATAGCTTATATTTTAAACATATCATTTTTCAATATTTTTATCAATACGGCTAATCAAAATTTTACATTTTCTTATTATGTTTTATACAAGACGCCCTTTATTATTTACCTTAAGAAAATTTGCCGATAAAAGAAGACGCCGCGGTTTCCCGCGGCGTCTTTGCGTTTAGGTTGATTATACCAAATCTATTACTACTTTGTAGCCCCAAGCGTCGGTATAGCTTACCTGATACTTCGAAGCCGTCTCCGTCTTAAGGTTGCAGACAATCTCAACGTTTGCATTGTCGAGAGTCGCAATACCCGTATTTTTGAGTTTACCCTTGACGGTAGCGGTGCCTTTGCTCTCGTCTACCACGATGGTATAACCGCCGACAAAGTTATCCTTGGTGAGCGATATGTTCGCATCGGTCTTCTCGCCTATGAGCGAATTGACGTTGAGAAGCAGATTGTATTTGTTGACTGTAATCGCGTCTTTATCGTAAGTGTAGATTGATTCTTCACCCTCAATCACGTCAACCTTAAGATTGTTGTAGCTCTTGACGATTTCGAGTACGTCCGCCATATTGTCTACTTCGACTTTTTCACAGCCTGCTACTGCGAATACCGCGCCGAATACAACAGCGGTCAGGAGTAATCCTGCCACAGCCATACGTCTGAGTCTGCTCTTCTTCTCGCCCTTCTTGCCCGCACTCAACGAAAGCGCGATGAGAGCGAAGCCCGTACTCAAGGAGGACATTGTCCAGCTGACTGCGATTGCCGTCGAGTGATAGCCCGCCATCTTGGAGCCTGTCGACAACGCGCTGGAGATTGCTCCGATAAGCTCTCCCGAAACCTGCTCGTACTGAGCGAGAAGGTTTGCATAAGCTTCGTCGTATTCCTTGCTTTCGCCGTCGGGGTCTTTTGCATATGTCTTGAATACTTCGAACGCGGCTATATCCTCTTTGGTAAACGTCTCGTCGAAAGTCTCTTTGATATACTCGTAGAGAGCGGCTTTTGTGATCTTCTTTTCGACAAGTACCGTCTTGCTCGCAAGATAGTTGTTACCCTCGTTGTATTTGAGATATATGTCGTATTTGTCGCTCATACCCACATTCAACGTAAGAGATTCCAACTTCTGCCACGACTTGTTGTCGAACGAATAGTAAGCGTCTTCCAAACCGTTTTTGAGTTCGAAAGTAACCGTCTTGTATCCTACGGACATATCCGCTTCCATAAGCCTCGAAGCCTTGCTGATTTCGTAGGTTGTGGATACCGTATTGGAGGAGAAGTTCTTAGCCGAATCTACCGACAGCTTTGCCATAACGGTGTATTTGCCTGCATTGACTATTTGGCTTTCTCCGCTTGCAAACGTCAATTCTATGCCGATATCCTCGATAGTAAAGTTTTCTTCTTCGCCTATTACCGTGTTGATGCTGAAGAATTGTCTGAAGTACTCCAAATCTACGGCTTTGCCGTCATAAGTCTTACCCATAACAACGTCAAGCGAACGTACAATAGTTACGTTTCTCTTTGCGATAGACCATTCGACGGGTATATCAGTAACCGAACCGTCAATAGACCATACGCAGTTTTCCTTGTCGCGGAGTACGATATAAGCGGTATAGTTGCCTGCGTCAGTCTTGACATTGTCAATAATACCGTAGTACTCGCCGTCAACGCCCGCGTCGTAAACAAACGTCTGCTCATTGCCGTTGTAGATAAACGTCTGACGCAAAGGCTCGTTGGGGGTAATCGAACGCTTTTCTACCGTAAGTCCCGTGATTACGGCAGACTTTGTAATTTCATCTTCGGTATAGGTAATCTCGATACCTTCCTGAGTATGTTTTACTTCCATTTTCTGTACGGTAACCACAAAGTCGGAAACAGTCTTGTTGGTACCGTCGGTGTAGTATGCCGTAACTTCCATACCGTTTCTGTTGAAAGGCTCGAAAGCGATATATTGGGTCTTGGAAGGCTGAGCGGTAATTTCTATTCTGTCGAGTTTAGCCGTCGATACGGTAACTACGAAAGTAGTATCCTCAACGGTAAGCGAAGTATCGCTTCCGGTATAGTGTACCGTAATTACGGAAGAAGCCTTGCTGAAGTCGCCAGAAAGTTCATACTCTTCGATGACGCCGTATTCGCTGCCGTCATTATTGTATCCCGTAACGGTGAGGTTGGACTTGATGCTGTCGAGAGGGGTGTTGGGATAAACGGTAAGACCGTCCTGTACGAATACCGCTTTGATAGAAGCGAGTTCGACAAGTACGATATTGACCGCAAAGTCATCGGTGATTCCCTCGTCGGCAAGATAGTAGATATTGAATATTTTTGCGCCTGCTGCAATTTCGCCTTCGATTCTCACAAGCTCCGGCGAGATTGCTTCGACAAGCGAACCGTCATTGTTAATACCCGAGATGTCGAGGCGGTTTTTGATATCGTCGAGCGAGAAGCTCGTATATATCGTTACGCCGTCCTTGACCTCAGCCGTAATGCTCTTGAGTGCGATTGCTGTTACGCTCAGGCTGTAATTGCCCGTAAGCGTCTCGTAGTTTTTGGTGTCCGTAGGAATGAACTTCCAAGCGTATTCGCTCTTGCCGAGTTGCAAAACGCTGTCCGTCCATACGATAGTACCTAAGGTATCTCCCGCGGAGATATTGATTTGAGGCATCTCGTATCCGTCATAGAACACTTCGCCTTCTACCTTAGGATTTACCGTAGGCAAAGCCTTTGCGATAGACCACGAGAAAGTTTTGTCCGCCGTAGTCTGAGTGTCTGCCCAAACGTAATTTCTCTTATCGACAAGCTTTACGGTAGCGATATAGCTTCCCGCGTCGGTAGCCTTGTTGCCGCTGACCGCGTACAATGCGCTGTCACCAACAACGTAAGTCTGTTCCTGCGTATTGTAAGTAAAGTTCTGAACAGCGGGAGTAGGTACCTCTGCCGTAGCGGGCGTAACAGTATATTTGATGCTTACCGAGTTTGCCTTGTAGTTGGTTACGGAAGAATGGAGTTTTGCGGTAAGCGTATATACGCCTACGTTGCTGACCTTCTCTCCCGCACCCGTAACGGTTACCGCAAGAGCAAGCGCGCCTTCGGAAAGCACTCCCGCAGGAGCGGTAAAGTACGTAGCAAGCTCGTCTGCAGTAACTTCGCCTTTATAGGTCTTGGTGACTTCGCTCTGGTTTGCCGTAATGGTAACTGTCTTCTGAAGAATCACTATTTCGATAGAGGAGATTCTGTCGCCCGAGTAGCTGTCTGTAAGCGAAACTACTCTTACGGTGTAAGTACCTGCGTTTACGGGAGCTGTAGCCGACCATTCGTTTTTGCCCTTGAGCGAATACTGTATTTCGTAGTCGCTTTCGCTCGCCGTTGTTTCGGTAAGTCTTGCGCCGTGTGCGAGACCGTCATATTCTACGTTTGTAGAGTCCGCAACGAGTACGCCTTCGAGAGGAGTAGCAATTACCTTGAGAGTTGCAGTATTGACATAGGTATAGTTGCCCTCGTCAAGTCCGTCAATGACAACCGTAACGCTGAGAGGATAAGTCGTATCCTTAGGGTCGCCGTATTCGTAGGTATTGCCGGGGTCGGCATAGTCTACGGTGATTGTGTAATTGTAAGTAGTCGAACCTATCTCGACTTGTGTGCCCGAAGTTCCTCTCACTGTAGCCACAATGGAACTTATATCGAAATCCTCGGTGGGGGTTCCGTAGACTACGGTGAGTTCGCTGAAGGATATCTCGAGCGAATAGGGCTTGATTATCATCTGCGCAGTAGTTACGCTGTCCTCTGCAAAGACGTAGTTTTCGGAAGGAAGCTTAGCCGTAATATTTACGCTTCCCGCATTTACTCTGTCACCTTCATACTCGAGAACGATGCTGTCGTCGAGGAAAAGCTGACCTACGGTAACGTTGAATTCCGCACTCTTCTCTTCGCCGTCGAATACAAGATTGCCGGGCATTACGATTTCGCCCTTTATTGTCATCTTTTCAATCGTCCATTCGTAGGAGATATCGTCGGAATTACCCGTCGTCCATTCATAGTTGACGGAATCGTCGAGAGAGATAACGGCGGTATAGGACTTAGCCTCGGTGCCGGTATTTCCGCTGACAGAATAATGCTCGCCGTCGAGAATAGCAAACGTCTGCGTCTGACTGTTGTATATAAAGTGCTGACCTTCGTCCACGTCGGGAGCCGCAACTTTGATTTTGGATACCGTAACCGCAAGGTCAACGCTCTTGCTGCCCGTCGAGTCGGTATACGTAAAGGTTACGTTGGTAGTATCTATAGCAAGCTCGCTTACGCTCGCGCTGCAGCTCTCGGTAACAACCTTGCTCGCACCGTCGGTATAATATGCCGTGATAACCATACCTTCTGTGTTGAGAGTTTCGAATACCGTATACGCCGTCTTGTGAGGAAGCGACGTAATCTCTATTCTCTCGAGAACAACGCCTATTACGTTGTCGATATTTACGGTAGCGGTAAAGCCGTTGTAGCTGACTGTAATACTGCTGGTACCCGCCGTGAGCGTGCCGCTGAGGGTATATTGCTCCTGCGTAAGAACGCTTGCTATGCTTCCGTCGTTGTTGACCGCCTTGACCGTAAGGAATTGTTTGAGAGAATCCAACGGAGTAGAAGTATATACGGGGTCTTCGCCTGCCGTGTACTCAGCCGTAACGGAAGCTACTTTTATTTGTTTAACATTGATGGTAACGGTACCTTTTCTGACGGTATAGTTGGCAGTATCCTCAGGCGTGAACGTCCAGTTGTAGGTCGTGGTGCCGTAAACGAGTATACTTTCTACCCACGCGATAGTACCGGGAGTATCTCCTTCGCTCGTCGAGATAGCGGGCATAGCGTGACCGTCAAAGTAGTTGCCGCTTCCGCCGCCGCCTTCAACAACGGGAGTTACTTGAGACTCTGCCTTGTTGATAGTCCAAGGGAAATTCAAAGGCTCGCTCTTACCCGTATTCCACTGATAGTTTTCGGTATCGTTGAGCGTTACGGTCGCGGTGTAAGAACCTGCCGTCGTACCCTTGTTGCCCGAAACGGTGTATCTGGGATTGGTAGCTATAACGTATGTGAACTGACTGCCGTTGTACGTAAAGACTTGCGTCTCGGGTTCAGGTACGGCAACCTGTTGTTTTATAAGCTCGTAAGTGAGCGTAGCGGGCGTAGCTGTATAGTTGCCGCTAGCGTCGTTGAGGCTCATAGTAACGGTATAAGTACCCGCGTTGAGAATTTGCGTATCCTTACCGCTTATGCTAATCGTAACCGACAGAGGATTGCCCTCTACGTCATTGGGAATAACGAAGTATTTGGTGATTTCGCTGCCCGTAACTACGTCTCCGTCGTACATACTCGTAGCAGAGCTCTGAGTAGCCTCTATGGTAACTTCTAGAGCGTTTACGGTAAATTCTACGCTAGCGCTGTCGGATACGTAGTTGTCCTGACCTGCTGCCAAAGTAGCCGTAACGGTATAGGTGCCCGCATTGACTATTTCTTGGACAGGCTCACCGTCCTTGGTAATTGCATAATCGTATACCAAAGGCGCGCCCTGACCTTCCGCCGTAACGGAAGAAGGAATATTGAACAGCGATGCATAATCGGTAAACGCCTGACCGTCAAAGGTCTTGCTCTGAGGCTCTTTTGCAGTAATGTGTACTTGGAGAGCTTCGATAGTGAGCGTTGCGCCGTCGCTTCTGGTAATATCGTAGTTTGCATTATCGTCGGCGGTAGTCGTAATCTTTATAGGATATACGCCCTTGTTTTCCGTCGCGCCCTGCGCAAATACGGTGATACCTACAGCGTCTTCGGCTACAAAGCCGTCGCCTCCTATTGTCACCTCGTAATCGGTGAAGTCATAGGGTTTTGCGTCGTAAGTCTTTGTTGCATTCTCTACGGTGAGCGTAACCGACCTTGCCGTAACGGTAAGGGTTTTGTCCTCACTCTTCGTAATCGTATAGTTGGGATTAGCGTCCGCGGAAGTCGAGATAACAAGCGCATATACGCCCTTATCAGCTTTTTCGTTCGTTGCGCTGACGCTCGCCGTAACTGCGTCGGAAGCTATAAAGCCGTCCATACCGTTTACGGTGTAACCGTTGAAATCGTACAGTTTGCCGTCGTAAACTTTAGTAGCGTTGTCGATAGTGAGATTTACGCTCTTGGGATTGATTGTCAAAGTCTTGTCGGCGTCTTTGACAACCGTATAGTTGGAGTTGTCGTCCAAAGACGTGGTGATTACGAGCGGATAGCTTCCTGCGTTTGCCGTAGCCGAAGGAGAAGACACGCTGAGAGTAAATTCGTCCACAAAGTCTTCGGTACCCGTTACGCTTACGCCCGAGAAGTCGTAAATCTCTCCGTCATACGTCTTGACGATATTTTCAAGCGTGAGATTTACCTGTCTCTTGGAAATCTGCATAGCAGCCGTCTGAGTAGCCGACGCACTGCCGTCTACGAGGAACTCGTAGTTTTCGGAAGGCAGCTTTGCCGTTACGGTGATTTCTCCCGCATTTACGTTGCTTCCCGAATACTCGAAAGTAATCTTCTCCCCGTCCGCATAGAGCTGAGAGCCTTCTGCAAACACGTAAGTAGGTATTTTCGCCGTACCGTCGTAACTCATATCGGCAGGCATCTGAATAGTACCCGAAATCTGCGCTTTATTGACCGTAAAGTTTACGGTTGCGCTGTTGGAAGTATAGTTGGTTTCGCTGCCGCTGAGAGTAGCCGTAACCGTATAAACTCCCGCATTGATTATCCCCTCGGGAGAAACGCTGAAGTCATAAGTTATATCGTCGTCAAGCGCGCCTTGAGGCATATTGAACAGACTTGCGTAATCCGTAAACTGAGTATTGTCGTAAGTCTTGTTCTGCTCTGCTTTCACGCTGATACTTACCGCCATAGGCGTAATCGTATATTGCGCGCTAATCACGCTGTCAGAAGAGAATATATAGTTGGCAACGCCGCCTACCGCAGGCAATACGGCTTTTGCGGTAAATGTACCTACGTTGGTATTGTCACCCGTATACTCGAATATAATTCTCGAGCCTATCTCGGGGTCGGTTTCGTTGCCCGAAGTGATATCGAATTTTGCCGTCTTGGCGGTGCCGTCGTAGACAAGACTTACGCCGTCCGCAAGAGATATGCTGCCCTTTATCTGTCTTGCCGCTACAATAGTATCGGTAAAAAGCGTAGTAATGATATAGTTATCCGTACTGCCGTTGGTCATCGTTACGTTCTGAACAGACAAAGGAACGGGCGCGCCCGCATTCTGAGCGTAAGGCACGTATCCCGCAACGTCCCAGTCCTCGATAGCGTCGGGAGCGGCTGCACCCTGAACGCCGTTTACTGATTTAATGACGACATCGGTATTCTTTGCTTTGACCGCCTCGAGCGTGTCGCCGTAGGTAATGTAGCTAGTGCTGTTGTAACCTATCTGTATAGGAAGTTTGTTTACGGTTACTTTAATATCTTTCGTAATGTCCAAATAAGCCGAACCCGAATCGAGCGTTACGGATGCGGGAAGGTACATTACTCCGTGAATAGGATTGCCTACTATACTCTTGCCGCCGTATGTATATATATTGTAATCGGCATTGATAATAGCGCTAGAATTGTAATTCAGGATATGCTCTCCTGCGTTTCTGTCGGGAGTAGCCTCTGTATATACGTTGGAAATAGTCAAGTTGTTAACAGAATCCTGAAGTCTTATGACGGGAGCAGTGATTAAGTTGCCGTCGTAAAGTTTTTCAAAGTAATTGTATTCTCCGTCGCTGCTCGTAGGAGTCATCGCCGTTTCGATGGCGTAAGTTCCCTGACTGACCTTGCTGTAATTGAGATTTACTTCTCCGTCAACGCCCGCCGCGTCGCCCGCTTTGGCTACCTTTATCCATACGGGACCTGCGCTCTCGCCGTCTGCAAGAATAAGCTGGTCGGCTACTACCTGAGTCTGCGAACCGTTTTTGATTTGATAAATAAGGTCTGCCGAATCGGGTGCTGCTGAATTTGCTCCGTAAAACCAAATATTGTCGCCTTCAAACTCGGGTGTCATCGACACATTGAAATCTATAAGATTGTTGTAATCCGCGGTATTGCCGACGACCCAGCTCGTATCACGGACAGGGGAACTCGTATTGTAATAAATGTTAGTTACGTTTTTGAGATTGCCGCTGTCTCTCTGTCCTACGAGTACGCCCATCGCACCCGCAGTAGCATTAGTGTTTACGTTTTTTCCGTATGCGTCTACAATAACGCCGTCGATTGTCGTAACGTCTTCGTTGCAATAGCCGACGAGCATACCCGTATACATCTCATTCTTTCTGCTTGAGGTAGATGTGTTGTAATTGATAAAATTACCGCTACCCTCTATCCTGATATTGGAAATGTTGGTATCTCCGCCGTTGACCTCGCCTATAAGACCGCCGAGATATTGATACATCGTCCAAAGAGTACCGCTGTCTCTCCATCCGTTGATACCAAAACCGAATGTAGTGCCTGCGTTGTTTACGAGAGTAAAATTGCTTATCGTACCTCCGAATGACTTACCGGCTACGCCTCCGAAAATAAGATAAACGCTTGAAAACGTACTGTATCTCTGTCCGCTTTGGTGCATATAAAAGTCGGATGCGCCGTTGGCGGCGGACGTAGGCACGTGATTGAGCTCCAGTCTTACGTTATCGACCGTACCGCCTTTGAGGTGTCCGAACATTACGCCTACTTCCATATTACAGTTGTTACCGCCCGCGCTGAATTTCTGCACGTTGATAACCGCGTTTTTAACCGTACCGGAAAGATATGCGAAAAGTCCTCCGTATTCGGTACTTCCCGAATTTGCGGCTACGTTGATATTGATAGTATATCCGTTGCCGTCGAGAATTCCCGAAAAAGTCGTGCCGTAATCAAAAGTCGTTACGGACACGTCGCCCATAAGCATATAATTTCCGGTCGGATTACTTCTGATGTAAGAAAAATCACGGCCCGAATCACCGCCTATGGAAGTATAGTTTGACGGTTTATCCGAATCCGTGTATCGATGGCTTACCGAACCGTCTTCCGCAGGCGCGGAGGTTACGGCAAGATTAGTTACGCCGTCATTATTGCGTGCTGCCGACTCCGACATATTTCCGCCGTAGACAGAGATACCCGCTACAAGCGCGATAGCCAGACAGACAACCACAAAAGCCGAAACGACGAGCGTAGTTCTTTTTTTATTCATAACTTTTCCCCCTTTAGGTAATCGCGGCATAAAGCCGTACTGTATAGAATCGGACGAAGTCCGCTTTTTCCCTTATATATAATATGCACGTACGCGCCCGCGGTCGCAAATGGGAGAAAATTCGATAAAAAAAGCTTCCCACACGCACGCCTTTGGCGCAAACTACGACAAAACCCCGAAATTTTTGCATAATTTCGGTATAAAAACTCTGATTTTTGTATACTTTATAAAAAAATACAAGTATTTTTGTAATAAAATTTTAACACACGTATATGCCCTTGTCAATAGCGATTTTTGACCGTTCAGCCTAAAAATTTCTTGAATTCCGTGTGAAAAAAAATGTTTTTTTATGCAAAGCACAAGATATCGTTGCAAGAAAATTTTAACTACAAAATATTGTGCAAAAATTTTTTATAATATTTTTCGTTTTTTTGTTTGAGATTGATTTTCACCGTCAATTTCCTTACTTATTCTGCTTTTAAACGGTGTTTAACTGTCCGAGTTTTTTCCTGATTCAAAAAAAACCGTGTTTATCGTTATGTCAATACCGGCACGCAAACCGTTTTTTTAAAATCACGAAAAATACTTTTTACAGCGATTTTCTGCCCTCGCTTCGCCATAGTCCGATAAGGTTTTTAGATAAAAAAAACGGGCAGGATTTTCCTGCCCGTCAATGCATTTATGCATTTTTCTTTTACGTGCTTATTTGCTAAGCGTAATGACTACGTCATAGCCTCCGGCGTCGGTATAGCTTACCTTGTATTCGCTTACGCTCTTAGCCTCGAGGTCTGCCTTGATGCTTACGTTTACGGTTGCGTTTACTCCGATAAGCTTAGCCGCATCTGCAAACTGACCGCTGAGAGATGCTTTGTTGCCTTCGATTTTGAATTGAAAACCGTCTTTGAAATCGCTCTTCTTAAGACGAAGTCCATTCTCTCCTGCTTTTGCCACTATAGCCGAAACGTCTATGCCGAGGTCGTATTCGTCGGTTACCTTGCCGTTGTCATATACATATACGACCTGCTCGTCCTTAGCAACTTCTACCTTGAGAGAGGTGCACTCTCCTGCATAACTGAGCGTAAGGTCGAGTTGGTCTACGGCTTTCTCACAGGCAACAGCCGTGAGAATAACCGCCAAAGTCAGTACTATTACCGCAGTAATCAATATCTTTTTATTCTTCATCTTTCTTACCTCCCTTGCGAGCTTTTACGCAGAGCGCGACAAGCGCGATACCTGCGCCGGCACCCGTCAGCGAGAGAGCCGTAGCTACCGCTACTTTTCTGCCCGCAAGCGTTGCGCCTGCACCGAGTGCGTCCTCAACGCTCTCTTTTGCTCCGTTCATAAGCGCGTTATACTTAGCGTCGAGATTTGCGATAGCCTCATCGCATTCCTCGCTCGTACCCTCAGCTGCTTGAGCAAGAGTCTTGACTGCGTTGTATCTGTCGATATCGGCAAAAGTAAATTCTTCGCCGAAGCTGTCCGCAATATACTCTGCTACTATTGCTTTGGTAAGCGTGAGTTTAACTTCTACTGCCGCGCTTGCGAGATAGTTGGAAGTTTCCTTGTATCTGAGGTATACGGTGTAGTTGAGGGATATCTCCACTGCTATCTTGCCGTCTGCGAGCGCGCTGTAATTCTTGCCGTCGGTAGAGTACTCTACTTCTGCGAGATTGTCTGCGCTTACGTTGATGACCTTGTATCCGAGCGTTGCGCTTGCGCTCAATTCTCTCGTAGCCTTATCAATCGACCAAGCGAAAGTCAAGTCGTCCGTAGAGCCGTCTGCCCAAGTCGTGTTTTCCTTGTCGGTAAGAGTAAGGGTAGCTACGTAGTTACCTGCTTCGGTAGCCGTATTGCCGCTTACAGCATATGCCTCGTTCTGAGGAATTACAAAGGTCTTTTGGCTTCCGTCGTAAGTGAGTTTCTGCTCTGTGTCTACTTCGGGAGCCGTAATTGCTTTAGCGTTTACAATGAGTATTGCATTCGTTATGTTGATTTCGTAGTTAGCGTTTACCGCGCTGTCGGGAGTAAGAGTTACGACGATATCGTACTCGCCCTTGACGAATACTGAAGGAACTTCCTGTAAGCCTACGGTGTATTCGAGATTTTCACCGTTGACGGTGCCGCTTACCTGTGCGGTATAAGCCTCGGGAGTCTGACCGTAAACGATAGTCTGTGCGTCTGCCGTAATGCTTGCAACTTTCTTTTCAATCGTCCATTCAACGACTGTGCTTGCGCCTTCAGCGTTTGCCCACTTGTAGTTGTCGCTGTCGGTGAGCGTGAGAGTTATTTCGTATTTATCCGCATTAGTCGCTTGTACGTCGCCGGATACGGTGTATTCGGACGTGCTTTCGATACCTGCGGACTGCTCGAGACCGCTGTATACGAACTGACCTTCTACTACGGGAGCTTCGAGAGTCTTCTTGTCTACGGTAATACCGTCTACAGTCGCGCTCGCGCTCTCAGCGGTATAAGTTACCTGAACGGAAGTCATACCTGCTGCGAGGTCGCTTACGGTATATTCGTCAGCAGAAAGAACGGTTTCGCTGCCGTCGTTGTAAACTGCCTTTACGGTAATGCCGTCCTTGAAGAATACGTCGCCGTATACGTAATCGGACTTGAAGCTTTCGTTTTTCTCAACAACTATGTTGCTGAATACTAATTCTTCTGCGGTTATCTCAACGCTGCCTGTAGCATTCTTGTAGTTAGGGTCGGAAGAAGTGAATACCCAGTTGTAGGAATTGAGACCTGCAATAAGTTTACCCTCTGCGTCTTCCCATACGATTGCGCCTTCCGTGCTGCCCTCGCCGAGCGTGATTTCGGGAAGTGCGTGTCCTTCATAATAAGTACCGTCTGCAACCTGAGGGTTTACGATAGCCTCAGCCTGAGCGATAGTGAATTTAATCTGAGCAATCTGGTCAGCCGAGTAATTATCGGTAAGGCTGACTACTTTTGCCTTATACGTTCCTGCGTTTACGGGCTTTTCGGTAGTCCATACGTCGGTGCCGTCAAGCGCGTATTCTATCTGATAATCGCTTTCGGTAACGCCTTCTACAGTACCCGTAAGAGTTGCGCCGTAAGCCGTGCCGTCATAAACTACGCCGTCGTTGTCAGCTACGAGAGTACCGCCCATAGAGGTTGCGATAACTCTTACTTCGACAGTCTGAGCGTAGGAGTAATTGCCTGCGTCTACGCCTTCAATCGTCAACGTTACGGAAAGAGTAAACGTCTCGCCTACGTTAGCCGATGTAGTATAGTCTCCGTCTACCCAGCCGTTGTCGGTTACAGAATAGGTATAAGTATTGCTTCCTATCTGAACAGTGTTGTCGGTAGTGCCTTCAATCTTTGCGTCGAATACGAATTCCTGTCCGACTACAACGGTAACTCCGCTTTCGGAAGTACCCTTTCCATTGAAGTCGAGAACGAATTCTACGGGAGCGACTTCTATCGTGCCCGTCGTAACAGCCGTATCTGCGAATACGTAGTTGACGGAAGGAAGCTGAGCCGTTACGCTGACAGGCGCGCCTACGTTGATTCTGTCACCTTCGTCTCCGTAAACGACAGTTATCTGGTCGCCGTTTACCATAGGGCTTTCGCCTGTAAATTCGAATCTTGCAGTCTTTTCGCTGCCGTTATAGGTCATATCGTCGTATACGAGTATACCGTCGACTTCTACGCTCTCTACTGCTATCTCACCCGTGATAACCGCACTCTCTGCGAATACGTAGTTGTCGGAAGGAAGTACAGCGGTTGCACTGACAGCCGCACCTACGTTGACTCTGTCGCCCTCACCGTATTCAACGGTGATTTCGTCTGTGCCTACCATAGGGCTTTCGCCTGTAAATTCGAATCTTGCAGTCTTTTCATTGCCGTCGTAGGTCATATCGTCGAATACGAGGCTGCCGTCTACAACGACTTTCTCTACCGTAACGGTTACGCTTGCTTCGTCGGAAGCGTAGTTGTCCTGTCCTGCGGAAAGCGTTGCGGTAACGGTATATACGCCCGCATCCTTTATCTCATTTACGACAACGCCGTCTTTCTCGATGGTATAATCGTATCTGAGTTGTTCGCCCTGAACATCTACGGGCAATACAAACAAGCTTGCATAGTCGTCAAAAACCTCACCGTCGTAAGTCTTGGTCTGACCCTCGAGTGCGGTTACGCTTACCTGTACTTTATCAATAGTGAGTTCGCTTACGGCATTGAAACCGTCTGCCCACTTGTAGTTGCTCTTGCCTGCCTCAAATTCGGGAAGTACTGCCGTTATGCTGTATGTGCCTGCGTTAACCGCGCTTTCTACAGGTGCGCCGTCCTTTGCATAAGCTACCGTAACTGCATCCTGTCCGTAGAGAATACCCTCGCTGAGCTCGAATTCAGCAATCTTAGCAGTGCCGTCATAGACCTTGTTTTCGGGAAGAACAATATTTCCGTTGAGCGTAGCTTGTTCTACGGTGAACTGTACGCTTGCCTGAGCACATTCGATATCGTTGACTTCCTCGGAAGGAATTACAGCGTCTGCCGTAATCGTATATACGCCCGCATTGAGTATCTGCTCGCTTGCGTTCACGGTTATGGGGAAAATCTGAGAGAGGTATTCAGGTGCGGTAAACAATGCGTTCATCTCGTCCTGAGTCATTGCCTCGCTGTCATATACGGAAGTCAGTTTAGCTCCGTCCTGCTCGGTTCCTATAGTAAGTACCGCTTTGTTGACGGTGTAAGTTTCGTTAACGTCTTGAGCAACATAGTTTGCATACTCTGCAAGACTTGCGGTAACCGTATATTCTCCTGCGTGCTGTATTACAGCCTCAACGTCGCCGAGCATCGTCTTGAAGTTGAGCGTAAGAGGATTGCCCTCGATATCTACGGGTACTTCAAAGAGGTCTGCAGGGTTAAGCACTCCTCTGTTGTAATCGTGAGAGAACTGTACGTCCGTTTTCTTTTCGATTACGATGGTCTTGGGTGCAACGCTGAAGCTCTTGCTTGCGTTGTTGAGTACGACGTTTTCGTCATCGAGAGTTACGTTGACAATGTAGCTGCCCGCATTGACTACTTCTTCAACGGGCTGACCTTCTGCATCGGTATAAGAATATACGTATTCAAAAGGATATTCTCCATTGCCGTATACCGCGTCCATATGATTGAGTCCGTCATATTCGAAATTGCTCACTCCGCCTATAGGTCCTTCGAGTACGAGTACCTGTATCGTCTTGTCAACTCCTTCGCCGTATGTTATCTCATAGTTGGAGTTGCCGTCGGAAAGTCCTATCGCACCTATTTTGATATTGACTACCGTACCTACAGGCATACCCTGTACGTACTCTTCGCCGCCTGCGGTGATAGCGTATTCGCTAATCCACGCACTTGCATAGTACTGTCCCGATACTGCCTTGATTTGTATCTTGCCGATAATATCGTCAAAACTGTCGTAATACGTTACTTCGTTTGTTCCGAAGTCTGCGTCTACCGTCAAAGGAGCGGGCAATACCTGCACTTCGATATTCTTATTGAAATCCAAATCCAAAGTACTGTCGCCAGTCTGTACGCCGCCCTGAGGAGCGTATACGTAAGATGCTGACTCGCTGTATATATAGGTTACGCCGCCGTAAACTATCGACGAATATCCGCTGTCTAAGAGCGCTGCGTCCAAATCGGGAGTAGCGGTATAAGTAGCGTTTGCTTCTATACTGTTAGCACAACTATAAACTCCCTCGAGTGCGCCGACCTTCTGCGAAGCATTGTTATAGAATGCTACCGAGGGGCTTTGCACGTTCTGATAATCGTAATACTTTGTAGCAGTATAAGCCGAACCGTTGTCGCCCGTAACCGTGAGTTTGTCGCTCTCGAGTTTGACGCTTCCGTGTCCTGCCATTACAGCCGAAAGATTGAGAGTGTAATCTGTGCCGTCAGCCGAATGCTCGACGATAGGCACCGAAAGCCAAACCGTCTCCTCTCTCTCGCCCTCTTTGAGCATAAGCGAAGACATTACGTACTGTTCCTGTCCTGCATTATTTATTTTAGCAACAAGTTCAGGAGAATTAGGAGCAACCTTCTTCGCGCCGTAGAAAGCTATGTTTTCCACTCCGTCGAATCTGGCATTAGCAGACGCGGGGAAAACGGTAACGCCGGAAATGTTATTCTTTTTACCGGATATCCACGACGTGCTTGCGCCTTCGACAAAGTACATATTCGATACGCTGATCGAACCGTCGCTGTCGCCGTCCCAACCTACGACAATACCCACGGAAGTCTGGTCGTTATAGTTCATATTGGTACGGATAATATTTGTATCGATTACTGCAGGATAAGAAATAATAATACCGTTGACATTGTAAGTGCCGTTGTTCATATAGCCGACGACAAGTCCGCTCTTGGTAGCGTTGTATCTATAACTGCCAGTGCTTTCGTTGCGGATAGTAATTTTCGAAGAAGCGTTACCTGCAAAAGTAATGCGGTTAAGATTGACAGTACCGCCTTCCGCAGACGCTACAAATCCGCCCAAATCGTGGAAACCGTTACTGTTGGAACCTCCAAAAATACTCCAACTTCCGCCTGTTCTCCAACCGTTGATGGAAAAGCCGTAATTGCCCGTAGTAACGTTTTCGACCGTGGTATCCTCTATCGTGGTGTCGCCTTGAGTAATACCTAAAAGTCCGCCCAGTCTGATATATGCGTCCTTGCTTCTCGAGGTGTTTTGGAAGTAATAAAAGTCGGAAGTGCCGTTACCCTCGTTGGTAGGACTCCATGCAAGCGTAATGCATACGTTGCTGAACAAAGCACCGCCCGTAGCCGAACCTGCGAATACGCCGCAAGAGGTATTATCGTTGTCTGTACCTACGACAAATTTACTAGCCAACACGGTAAGATTTTTGATAGTACCGCCTTCTACCACTTTGAACACACCGCCTACCAAATCGCTGTTTGTGCTTCTGTTGGTAATATCGAGCGTAATCGTATAACCGTTACCGTCGAGAATACCTTTAAACGTAGTAGAGGTATCCGCATCATTAAGGGTGATATTGCCCATCAGGATATAGCTGCCTTCGGGATTTGCCTTGACATACGAAAAATCTTTGCCCGAATCACCGCCGATTTCGGTATATCCCGTGGTCGCGCCCGATTGCTTTTGCGCTACGGTACCGTCTTTGGCAACGCCGTTAGCACCGCTATAAGTACTTACAGCCGTGTTGCCGGTACCGATGTTGCCGCCTGTGCCTTCGTAAACATTGTCGTATGCGCCCATAACAGCCATCAACGAAAACAGCAACGCTACTACGAGCAATACGGCAACAATTGAAAGTACAGCGACTTTAGCTTTTTTGTTAACCATAATCCTTTTTCCTCCTTACTAGAATGAAAAGTCTCAAAAAATTTTACAAAGCGCGAATTTTTACTTTTGCCTTATATGTGCCGAGAAGTATGCTTTTTACAAATATTTTACCATTTTATCCATAAAACTGCGTTCGCGGCATAGCAAAGCGTGCGTCACGCGCTTCTTATGCATTATAATATTATCATAGTTTATGCTTTTATGTCAATTCATTATTTGGCATATAGGACGATTAACGGGGGAATTTTTTTGCGATATAGCACGGTTTTGCGCAAATTTCGCAGTGCAAAATTAAAGCAACCTTAAACTGCGCATTTTACCTCGGTTGCCAACGGCATTTTATGGTTTTTTTATATAATTTTATATTATTTAATTGGAAAATTTTACCATAATGTACATATTTTGTATTTTATCAATATTTTTTTACACAAAAACAATGTTTTATCGTTTTTCCAACATATTCAGTCATTGTTATGCACGCACGCACGACCGCAGATTTATCTGAAATTGAATTTTATACAGCATATGCGCCTTGCGGATATAAAAACGCAATAAAAAAACCGCACTGTATTGTGCGGTTTTTATCTTATTCGGGGCTGCTCAGTCCCATTGTATCTCGTCCTTATGCAAATCGTTGTAAAGTTTTATACCCTCATCATTGAATTGGGCTACTATACCGTTGAAGTTGACGGTGGCATAAAAAGGACAACCGAAACTCGTCAAAGTCATTCTCGCGCCCAGATTTACATATAGAGAAGAATTTGTCACTATGGCTATATCGGGCTTTAACGTCTGCAAAAAGCCTACCGACGAAGAAAAATCGTAGCCGTGATGTCCCAGCTTTAGCAAATCGACCTTGCCTATCTCGTCCTTAATCGCGCTTTCCGTACCTTCGATATTGTTTATATCTCCCGACAAAAAGGCTTTTTTGCCTGCGGCCTCTACAAGCACACCCAGAGAATTTTCGTTTTCGCCTATATTATCTATTCCCAAAGGCTCGGTATTGAAAAACGTCACGGTCATATCTCCGAATACAAAAGACTCCTGAGGTATGTCGCTGATTATCTCCACGCCTCTCTTCTCGCAAGCATCGACCATCTGGTCGTAAACTTCTTGATTGTCCCAGTCTTCCGTTTCTTTTTTCTTTATAACTGAAGCGTCGTATTCCTTGAGATAGGCTTTTTCTACCGTAATATCTTCGTCGAGTATTACGGTATCGAATCCTCCTATATGGTCAGAATGAGCGTGCGTTCCTACTACAAAATCAAGATGCACTTTCCCATCGGCGTTTCCTGCTGCTTCATTTAGATAGTTGACTACGCGCGTCTCGTATCCCGTATAATCAAGCTCGTCAAAGCCGCGCGGATTGTCCGTATCCTCTCCGCTGTCCACAAGAGCAAAGCGTCCGTTGCTCTCCAGAAGTATGGCGTCGCTTCCGCCCGTTTCGAGAAAATGTATTCTCTCCCCTCCGTCAGAAAGGTCTATGCTATCAAACGAATAAAGCTCGTACTTTTTTCTGTTTTGCGGCTCGGCAATAAAAAATCCCGCCAGTATCATCAAGAATACCAGTACCGCTCCGCCGACAGACATCAAAACGTATTTTACTGTTTTCTTTTTCATATATCCCCCTATATGCCGCCTTTACTTCGGTTAATTTGAATAGGCAATCGAATCAATGTACATTCGATAATAACACGCTTACGCGCGCATTTTCAATACGTAAATCGGCAATTTTACGCTTATTATACACTGACTGTATAATTTAGCCGATTTTCGTATATTTTTCGTTGATTTTTTGACAATTGCCACTGCTTTAACTGACGGTACGGATTATCCTACAAATAATTATACTCTGCACCGCAGGACAGCAGGCGGCATATGCCCGAAGGGTACGAAGTAGTTTTAAGCCGTGAAATTTGCGTTTGCGCAAGGCGACTAGTGCAGACAACTCTCCCTTAAAAAATAAATATGCTTTGCACCGCAGGACAGCAGGCGGCATAGTGTAGAAGATAGCGGAATTTGTCTCTGTACGAGGCGAGACGCGCAGGCAATACTTGCCGTATTGTCAAGCAAAATAACACCTTCTAATATATACACTCTGCACCGCAGGACAGTAGGCGGCATATGCCCGAAGGGTACGAAGTAGTTTTAAGCCGTGAAATTTGCGTCTGCACAAGACGACGAGTGCGGGCAATACTTGCCGTATTGTCAAGCGAGTCAACAACGTGCAAACGAAAATTTCACGTTTAAAACCTTATGCCGCCTGCTGTCCTGCGGTGCTCAACCTAAACACAACCACGCTTGCATCGTCATTGAGTCCTAGTGCCTTTGCCTGATTGAGTATCTCGTCGCATATCTGACGGGGATTGAGAGAGGAAAGCACGTTGAGAATATGCCCAATTCCTTTGAGAGTAAGGGCGTCGGATATTCCATCGGTAAACATAACTACCATTTCCCCTACGCTTAGGAGCTGTCGCTGCACTTGCGCACGCGCCTCTTCGACTATGCCTAAAGGCAAGGTATTGCTTTCTATAATCTGTATACTGTCAAGACGTTTGATTACGCTCTGCACTCCGCCTTGTTTGATAAAATCCACTATGCCCAGCTCCAGGTCAACCACGCACATATCGAGTGCGGAAAAAGTGTCTTTGGATACCACGCTGAGCAGTCTGTTGACGAGCGCGAGAGAGTTTACGTTGTCGAATCCCGCTTTATAATACGCGCTTACCATATCCAGCGCACTCTGACTTCCCGCACGCGCCTGAGTCCCGCTTCCCATTCCGTCGCACAATGCGACAAGCACTTTATCCGTGCTGAGTTTTGTTACGCTGTAAGTATCTCCCGACGCACTCGACCCTTGTTTTGTATAACTCGCTACCGCGTAAGTCAGCGAATATTTAGGCGTACCCGTAAAGGTAAGACAGTATCTGTTGTCGGGAAGTTTTCTCTCCTCGCTCTTTTCCAAAGGACAGCGTATAAGCCTTGCCAAAACCTGAGTGAGTGCTTTTTTGTTTCTGTCGCCCTCCCGCACGATAAGCGATACCGTACTCTTTCCTTTCTTGGTCAAAGTCATTACGTCGCTGCATACGATATTGTTGTAACCCAACTCTTCGACTATACGCCTGTCGAGTTTGTCGTCGATATTGACGGTACTTTTGACTTCTTCCTGCAATTCTCCCAGTATGTTACCCACGCCTTTAAGCTGTCCCGACATAAGCTTTTGGTCAACTTCGAATTCCTTGCCCGACGCATACTTGATATCGTAAGAAAGCGCAAGATGATTGCAGTTTGCCAAAAGCGCGGGAAGCTGTATACATTTGGAAGAAAGGTATTGAGGTAAATCCTCTATCGTGGCTTTGCCCGAAGTAAGCACGGTAGTTACTACGCCCTCGATAAGTTTTTGCTGATTACCTCCCAACAAATTCTGACAATATTCTCTGTTGATACAGCCCGCACAGGTTTTGAGTAATATCTCTTCGGCTATCTTAGGTACAGCTTGTACGGGAGAAGGATACTTCACCACGCCCTTTGAGTAAATATCCGACATCTCGTAAAACACTCCCGATACCAGCCCTATGCGCCTTGCCAGCTCCTGACGCGAGCGGTTGACAAGCTCTTTCGCACTCTCTCTTCCGTACCCAGATTTGAATGCGGGAAGTTTTTTCATATATTTATCCGTAACCAAAGTAGTCAAAAGTACGCCCGCGGCAAATCCCGCGAGATTGAGATAGTAGTTGCCGGCAAACGCCTCGAAATACAAGCCGCAAATCACGTGCGTGAGTATTGCCGCAAGTCCCGCAATCCATCTGTTTTGCACAAAACAATACGCCGTGAGAAACACGAGCAATACCGCTCCCGCCATTGCCAAATCTTCACGCCACAGCCCTCCTCCGACTGCAGCCGCGCCTATGATGACAATGCCTTGCGTAAGCGACAGATTACGGTATGCATACGGCATAGCAATACCCAGCAACAACCAGTAAATTCTGAAACCGTAAATATCTATATAATAAATGCCGTTTGCCAAAAGAGCGACAAGTGCAAATCCGCCTATAATTTCGTCTACGCTGAGCATTCTGCCTATACCGCGCACGCCGACCGCGTAACATATCGTACAACACAGAAGACATACTACGACAAGACTGACCGAATATACTATTCCCTCTAGATTTAGATAAGCTGGGAAATCCACAAACATAGCGGGCATCGCGCTGAGCGCGGCATAAATAATTACCGCATACAGTCGCATAGGCTTGGCAAACAGATAATGAAGATACTTTGCCGCTACCATTATTACGACGGGTGCGACTGCGTAGATTATGCCCCAAAGAGTATGGTCGAAAATAAGCGAAACGGCAAGATACATAGGGCTTAGCACCGCTATGCTGAAACGGCAGTAAACAAGCGCGATGTATATGCTCATCGCATAACCGCCGTAATCGGGCACTATCCGCGCTAAACTTAGCAATGCAATAAGTACGCCGAGAAAAATGTAGTTTTTGACGTGTATGAGTGCGCTGTTGATTTTCATAAGTACAAGGTACTATATCCGTACGCGCTCAATTTGCACAGTTTTGACGAATGATATGTTCTTTTGACGATTTTTATCAAGGCGCAAAACGCGACTGACTATGCGCGTCACTCCTCTTCCACGTATTTTACGCGCTTTGAAAGTTTTTTGCCCGTCGCAAGCGACATAGGCAAATAAAACGCTGTCATATTACCCGTCTTGACGCTCTCGAGCGCGCCGTAAGGCGTAATACACACCTTGCTTTCCCCGAATACCGCAAGTACATATTTGCCCGCATATAGAGCGAATGCCCGCGCGCATACCAAAGTCTCCGTATCGGTCTTGCCGCCGCTAAGGCATATTACGTAACGGCTTGTGCTTGCAAACTCCCACAGCTCGGGATATTTAACGTCGCCTCCCGCGAATACGCAAAGTTTGCCCATACTCGTAGCGTATCTTCTGAGCGCACTGCCCGACGATATACCATCTTCTTTAGGATTGATGCAATCGCTTACGCCGAGGATTTTGCCTCTGTCTATAACCACCGCGCTTTCATATTTTTTATTTGCCGTCTCGGCGGTCATACCCGCTACTATTATCACCTGCTTATGCTTGGAAAACCTCGCCAGCCTCAACAGTACGTCGCTTGTGCCTTTAAGCTCGTCGGGAAGATTTACCCGCCCCGCTACGCAAGGCGAAAGCACGAGTATATCCCCCGTGGAAACCACACCGTTGTAGTCGGCTGTTACTTCGTCAATATCCGTATTGTCAAAACAGAATACCATACCTCATAGTATGAAGAATTTTAAAATCTTGCTACGGAAATTTTCAGCACACTTCGGACATATAAAAAAAGACCGCTTTAAAAACGGTCTTTTATCTTATACGCTGACGCGGTTTATTTTTGTTTGTCGGTCTCTTTCAATCTCTCTTCGAAAGAATAAGGCGTAACCTGATATACATAGTAGTTGAGCCAGTTGTTGAACAAGAGATAAGCCGTACTTCTCCACGAAAGGTCGATATTGTAAAGTCCGTCGTCCTCGAAATAGTTGACGGGTCTTTCTATCTTCAGCCCCTTGTCCAAATCGCGCAGATACTCTTTCTTGAGCGTAGTACGGTCGTATTCGCTGTGTCCCGTAAGGAAAAATCTCTTGCCGTCTTCGCTCTTGATTATGCACGCTCCGCACTCCTTTCCGCTGGCAAGCACCTTTAGCCCTTCGACCTTTCTCAAAGCGTCATCGTCTATTGCGGTGTGGCGCGACATAGGTATATACATTCTGTCGTTCATACCCTTCAAAAGCATATCGTACTTGTCCTCGGCACGCACCTCGTATATGCCGAAAAGCTTGCTTTCCAAAAGATGCTTGTTTATGCCGTAATGATGATAAAGCCCCGCCTGCGCTCCCCAACAAATATGCACGGTGGACGTAACGTGAGTAGTCGACCAGTCCATTATCTTGACCAGCTCCTGCCAATACGCAACCTCTTCGAATTCCATATGTTCGACGGGCGCGCCCGTGATAATCATACCGTCAAAGTATCTGTCCTTGATTTCGTCGAAAACCTTATAAAACTTCTGCATATGGCTTATGGGCGTATTCTTTGCGATATAGCTGTCCATATTGACAAGCGTTACGTTTATCTGCAAAGAAGAGTTGCCCAGCAGTCGCATAAGCTGAGTTTCCGTCTCTATCTTGGTAGGCATCAGGTTGACTATGGCTATCTCAATAGGTCTTATATCCTGACTTATTGCTCGCGCGCTCGTCATTACGAAAATCTTCTCTCTCGTAAGCACGTCAAACGCGGGCAGTTCTTTGGGTATTACTATTGGCATACTTTCTCCTTACGGGCAAAAGAAAATTGCCCGCTTTTTTCATACTGTAATTATTTGTTGATGCTGTCGAGCGCTTGTTTTACGTCGGCTATTAAATCGTCGATATTCTCTATGCCGACGGAAAGACGGATAAGCTCGGGGGAAACTCCCGCAGCCTTAAGCTCGTCGTCGTTCATCTGTCTGTGCGTTGCGCTCGCAGGGTGCAGACAACAGCTTCTTGCGTCCGCTACGTGCGTTTCGATTGCTATTACCTTGAGATGCTTCATCACTTCTTCAGCGGCTTTTCTTCCGCCCTTGACGCCGAAACTCAATACTCCGCACGAGCCGTTTTTGAGATACTTCTGTCCCAAATCATAGCACTTGTCGCCTTTGAGTCCGCAGTAGGTTACCCACGCGACGTTGGGATGCTCGGACAAAAATTCCGCCATCTTCTGAGCATTCTCGCAATGCCTTTTCATTCTTACGGCAAGACTTTCGAGACCGAGGTTGAGAATAAAAGCGTTCTGAGGAGACTGTATCGAACCGAAGTCTCTCATCAATTGCGCCGTCGCTTTTGTGATGAACGCGCCGCCCTTGCCAAACTTCTCTGCATACACGATACCGTGATAGCTGTCGTCGGGCGTGCAAAGTCCGGGGAACTTGTCCGCGTGCGCCATCCAGTCAAAGTTGCCCGCGTCTACGATTGCGCCGCCTACGCCCGCACCGTGTCCGTCCATATACTTTGTCGTCGAGTGCGTAACGATATCCGCACCCCACTCGATAGGTCTGCAATTGATAGGCGTAGCAAAGGTGTTGTCTACGATAAGAGGTACGCCGTGCTTATGCGCAGCTTTTGCAAATCTTTCGATATCGAATACGATTACCGCGGGATTTGCTATCGTCTCGCCGAATACCGCTTTGGTGTTAGGCTTGAATGCCTTCTCTAGTTCCTCGTCAGTACAATCGGGCTTTACAAAAGTAAAGTCGATGCCCATCTTTTTCATTGTTACGGCAAAGAGGTTGTAAGTACCGCCGTAAATCGTCGAGCTTGCCACAACGTGGTCGCCGCAGGTAGCTATATTGAATACGGCATAGAAGTTTGCCGCCTGTCCCGAAGAAGTGAGCATTCCCGCACTGCCTCCTTCGAGTTCGCATATCTTCTTGGCTACGTAATCGTTGGTAGGGTTTTGAAGTCTGGTATAAAAATATCCCGCTTCTTCCAAATCGAACAGCTTTGCCATATGCTCGCTGGTATCGTATTTGAAAGTAGTGCTCTGAATTATAGGTATTTGTCTGGGTTCGCCGTTGCCGGGAGTATAACCGCCCTGCACGCAAATCGTCTCGATTTTCTTATTCATTTTGTCGTCTCCTTTTATTTGTATGGATACCGCGATTGCGGTCAATTGTTGTACTGTTTCATTGTGCGCTCTATCGTGCGCTTTGCCTCTTTGTCGGCTATGCTCTTGCGCTTGTCGTGAAGCTCCTTACCCTTTGCCAAAGCTATCTCGACTTTTACAAGACCTTGTTTGAAATACATCTTGGTAGGTACTATCGTGTATGACTTCTGCGTAACCGCGCCTCGCAATTTGTCAATCTCTCTCTTGTGAAGCAAGAGTTTTCTCGAACGCTTTGCGTCCACGTTGAAGTAGCTTCCCTTGTCGTAAGGCTTGATATGCGCGTTCATAAGCCACACTTCGTTGTCCTTTACCACGCAGAAAGAATCCTTGAGATTGACGTGTCCTTGGCGTACGGACTTGACCTCGCAGCCGACTAAAGCAATGCCCGCCTCATAGGTGTCTTCTATGAAGTAATCGAAGTAGGCTTTTTTGTTGTTGTCGATAATCTTAATTCCGTCCATATTTTATATATTATATCATATTTTTTTCATTTGTACACTCTTTGCGCGCTTGTATATCGGCGCATATTTAGCTTTTTGTGCGGTGTGCGCGCTAGGTCACATACGGCTAGTATGCTCCCGTCGCGCTTAACCGCAAAAAAAACTAAATATGCGCCAATCTCCAAGCGCGCTGTCATCACTCTTTATTTAATAGTGATTATCAATTCTGCTATTCGATTGAAGAGAGTACCGACAAACGGTTTTATTCGCTTGTCGAATATACACCGTTTCGTTTGGTCGGTATAGAGCGAACCCGACGTTTTGCCTTACGCTTTCGATACCTCGTAAGCGTAGGTATTCTGTCGAGGTGAGCGAACCGTGACTGAGCGCGAGCGTCGCAGATAAAGGCAAAATATGCGCCGCTATACGCGGTCGCCTATAAAAAAAAGGCTCTTTGACCGACAATCAAAGAGCCTTTAGAACTTTTCGCTTTTTACGCCTGCAAGAACGTGATGAAGAAGAAAATTGCCAACACTGCCATAAGTACTGCGCCTGTGATCGTAAGTTTCTTCAGGATACTTTCTTTGGACCTTGCTTTGTTCTGTCTGGAATAAGAATCCATCTCCTGACCACCGATTACACCGATATTGTCGTTCTGAGGCTTTTGCATCATAATTACGACAATAGTAGCTATTCCTATCAAGAGCATCAATACCATCAAGACAGGTCTAAGCCATCTGTATACGTATTCGGGGAATATGGAAGCTCCCAACAAATATACGAAATCCATCAAAACAGTCCTCCGTTTTAATATTGCCATAATATGTTAGCATAACTTTTCAAAAATTACAACAATTTTTCGGCAAAATTTAAAATTAGTAATTTTTTAACGCTTTTATACAAGATATTGTGTATTTTGCCCGATTTTTATACTGTAACAATTATCTGTATGCCTCTCATATAATGCAGTACGAAAAAAACATACACACAGGAGAATGTTATGCCTAAAGAATATGCTATAAATCTGCCCTATCCCAAACTTACGGGAACGCTTTACCCTCAGGACATACGCTGTATCGTTGACGACTATTCGGGGCGCGCGGGCGAACTCACCGCAATTACTCAATACATATATCAACAATACATATCTCATTCCTTCGACGAGGAACTTGCAAAAGAGCTTTTGAGGATTGCCATCGTCGAAATGCACCATCACGAATTGCTGGGAGAAGCAATTGCACAAATGGGCGGCGACCCTATTATGGGCGGGTCGACGTGTTTTTGGTCGGGCTCCAACGTAAATTACACCAAAAACCCCGTAACGTTTTTGCGCAACAATATACAGGCGGAGTATCAGGCAATCGCCAATTACCGCCGCTCGATAGCCTGCGTGCGCAACGAGTCGCTCAAAGAACTGCTCGCGAGAATAATCATGGACGAAGAACTCCATATCGAAATTTTTACGCAGCAGTTGAAAAGGCTGACGGGCGAAGACAGCGAAGGCTCTCAATCCTGACTTAAAAAACGCGGCGCGCTTTACGCCGCGTTTTTCAAAAAGCAAATTGACGAACACCGTTTTTTGTTCTATAATATGCTTAGTCTAAGAATAAGAAGGAAGTATGGACAAAAAGAAAATTCTCATAGTCGACGACGACGTGCATATCGGCAATATGTTGCAGGAACTTCTCATCAGGCAGGGCTACGGCGTTGCACGTGCGTACTCGGGCACGGAAGCTCTCTACGTACTCAAAAATTCTTCGCCCGATTTGGTACTGCTCGACCTTATGTTGCCCGGCCTTAACGGAGAAGACGTGCTCCCCTTGATAAAAGACATTCCCGTAATAGTGGTCAGCGCGAAAACGGGTACGGAAAACAAAGTCGATTTGCTTATGCAAGGCGCGGCGGACTACGTGACCAAGCCTTTCGATACGCAAGAGCTTCTGGCAAGAATACACGTGCAATTGAGAAAAGATACGCAAAAAACCGATACTCTGTCTTACGGCGAAATAACTCTGGACAAGCTCTCCCGCTCGGTAAAAGCCAACGACCAACCCGTCAAGCTTACAAAGACGGAGTATGCGATTTTATTCACTCTTATGCACTATCCCAAAAAGGTTTTTTCAAAGGACGATATCCTGCTTCAAATAGCAGATTTGACGCTCGACTGCGACGAAAACTCCTTGCGCACGCATATAGGCAATCTTCGCAACAAACTGCGCGCCGCTACGGGCAAGGACTATATCGAAGCGGTATGGGGCATTGGCTATAAGCTTGCCAAAGTCGAATAAATATATTATTTTATCCGATAAATAGATATAAGGCTATACGGCGCAACCTTAGCAAGCTTGAATCTTACGTTTGAAAACGGTATCGGATAAGGCTATGCGGTAATTGTAAAACCCGTCGTTAGAAAACGGCAACAATCTTGCTCAAATCTTGATACTTTTCTTTTCAGTTCCTTGATTTGAATAGTATAAACTGAAAGTATCAAATCAAAGGAGCTTTTCTATGGAAAATTGTCTTACAACTCACAATCTTACAAAACGCTATCGCAAATTCACGGCTTTGGACAACGTAAATATGACAGTGCCCAAAGGCGCGATTTACGGATTTATAGGCAAAAACGGCGCGGGTAAAACAACCCTGATAAGAGTTATTTGCGGACTGCAAGCCCCCACTCAGGGAGATTATACTCTTCTCGGCGCGGATTACGCGGACAAAAAGAACTTGTCCAAAGTGCGCAAGCATATAGGCGCCATAGTCGAAACACCCGCCGTATACCCCGATATGACGGCATACGAGAATATGAAACATCAGTCCATCATCGTGGGGAATCCCTCGTTTGACCAAATAAGCGAGCTTTTGAGTTTCGTAGGACTCAAAGATACAGGCAAAAAGAAAGTCAAAAACTTCTCTTTGGGTATGCGCCAGCGTCTGAGTATAGCAATGACGCTTGTAGGCAATCCCGATTTTCTCGTGCTTGACGAGCCTACCAACGGACTTGACCCTCAGGGCATAGTCGAGATAAGAGAACTCATACTCAAGCTCAACAAAGAAAAAAACATAACCTTCCTCATATCCAGCCATATACTCGGGGAATTGTCAAAACTTGCTACGCATTACGGC
This sequence comes from uncultured Christensenella sp., assembly GCA_949290515.1. Lineage (GTDB taxonomy): Bacteria > Bacillota > Clostridia > Christensenellales > UBA3700 > RACS-045. The sequence continues at coordinate 66,999 of CASERZ010000005.1, read as the reverse complement.
TTTATCGACAACGGCAAGCTAATAAAGGAGCTGACCGCAAGCGAACTCGAAGCGCAATGCCGCAAAAAAATTCTTATCAAGGCGACGGGCAAAAAAGCTCTTTCGACTGTGCTGGATAAAACAGATTACGAATACAAAATGCTCTCACCCGACGAATGCGAGATTTACGGCGAGATAAACGTCAACGATACTTTGAAACTGTTGGCAGACAACGGATTGACAGTATCTAGAATAAGCGAAAAAGACGAAGACCTCGAAACCTACTTCATCAATCTTGTCGGGGGTGAGGTAAATGACTAAGATTTTACGCTCAAATATCAGGCGAATGCTCAGACACCCCGCTCTTTGGGTTTGCGCTGCGTTGCAAATCGTGCTGACTTTTATCGTTACGGTTAAATACGCTACAACTCCCGTACTTTCGACCGCTCTATCCGATATCTTCTGTATGGAAGAGACTTTTTTCGGCTTTGCGCTTATCGAAATTATGAGCTACGTTATGTGTACGCTCATTGTCGGAGGAGACTATTCGAATAAAACAATCCGCAACAAAATCATACTCGGCTATACGAGAGAACAAATATTTTTTGCGCAATTCCTTACCGCGCTTACGGCAACCTTGGTTGTGTACGTCTTAAGACTGCTTTTCTTTTGCGCATTCTCACTGCCCGTACTCAAGACTTTCGATTTGAGAAGAGAATATCTCTTGGCTGTGTTTGTCATTACGCTGTTTTCTTTGGTTATGTACAGCTCGTTCGTAACATTTATGTTGTCGCTCACTCAGTCGAAGACTAAAACGCTCGTGATATGCATAGCCTGCTTTTTGATTGTTATGTTTTTGTTTGCGACGTTGATTCCCAGAAATTACGACGAGGCAAAGTACGCCGCACATTCTATAATCAGCAAAACCGATTACGCATTTAACGACTGGAGCGAGGGCAAAAACGGGGATTTCTACAAATTTATGTACGAATTTTTCCCTTCTGGACAATCGCAGCTAATTTATCAGCAAGCACCTCTTTGCCTCTGGCAAATTCTTTTGTATCTCGGCTTGCAAATCGCTGCATTTTTAACCGGCGGAGCCTTAATCTTCAGATTCCGCAATATCAAATAAAGGAAGATTTACTATGACTAGATTATTAAGAGAAAATATGAAACGTATGATAAAGCATCCCGCTCTGTGGGTATGCGTGGCTCTTCAGATTATTCTGACTTTTATTATGACTGTAAAAGCTAAAGCTACTCCCTCATTCAATTACCGACTTGACGCTGCTTATTTTATGAGCATAAGCTTCTGGGGCTTTGCCTACAGCGAGATAATGGTATTCGTGATGGGCACTCTTATTCTGGGCGGGGATTATCAAAACAATACCTTGCGCAACAAGCTGATACTCGGATACTCGAGAGAAAGCGTATTTTTCTCTCAATTTATTACGGTACTTACTGCATCGCTTATAATGTTTTTTGCAAGACTGCTCTTCTTCTGCGCATTCTCTATTCCTCTTCTCAAGTCTTTTGCTTTCAGAAGCGAATACCTTTGGGCAGTATTCTTCATATCGCTGTTTTCTTTGGTAATGTACAGCTCGTTTGTTACTTTCGTAATATCGCTTACTCAATCGGCTACCAAAACACTCGTGATATGTATTTCGTTGTTTCTCATAATGATGTTTTTGTTTATAGGCGGATTTATTCCTCCTAAATACAACGAATCGGAGTTTCTTGCACACTCGATTATCAGCTCGCAAGACTACTTTATTTCGGACTGGTCGCCGAATGAAAAAATACCAGGCGCAGGCTTCTATAAGTTTTTATTTGACTTTTTCCCCTCGGGGCAAGCTGTACAAATATGGTTGGAATCGCCTCTTTGTCTATGGCAAATTCTTATGTATCTGATATTGCAAACCGTAGCTTTGCTGACAGGCGGCGCATTGATTTTCAGATACAAGAATCTCAAATAAGGAGAATAAGCGTATGTATGTTTTGATAAAAAGCAACTTTCTGCGTATTATCAAAAGCCCGTCTTTGTGGGTCTGCTGTGCCCTACAGGTAGTGATTACTCTCGTACAGGCTTGTATCTCTTTAAAGACACTTGAATTTGTTCCTTTGGACAGCTTGTTTACGGCAACTCTGACAATCGGCGGCTTCCCTATAACCCCCTGGATGATTTTGCTCACGGGCGCATTCTTTTTCGGAGAGGAGCTTAAATCCCGTGCAATCAACAACAAGCTTATACTGGGTTATTCCCGCACTCAGGTTTTGACTGCCGGTTTTGTGGCTGTGCTCACGGGCGCATTCGTAATGTATGCGGTAAAGCTTTTGTCGATTTGTATATTCGTTTTGCCTTTGACGGCATTCGGAGGATATTTTTCGTTCAGATGGCAATATAATGTCGCCGTGCTGTTCAATTCGTTATTCATATTGACTTTTTACAGCGCGCTGGTAACATTCCTAGCATCTATATCTACAAATACTGTGGGAATATTATGGAGAATCATACTCCTGTACGCAATTATATTCACCTTTGCTTTCTTAGGTGTTTTTCAGATGAATTTCTTTGAACAGGAATATCTTGACTTTGCCGTACGAAGCGTGATAACCGACTATCCTCATATCGAGATTTCTCCCGAAACCCCCTCCAAAGCGGCAAGAGATTTCAACAAGTTTTTGTTTGACTTGCTGCCTATGGGACAATGTATGCAGATTGATTCGGGATACCCGCTGTGTCTTTTGCAAACCGTACCCTACTGCATACTCGACATCGCAATCGTACTCGGAGGAAGCATACTCGTAACCAAAAAACGCAATTTCTCCTGATTGCGAAAAAATACACCGTGCACCCTTTAGGACGCATAATCCTTTAAGCGCACAATAAGGACTTATTATGACGGAAGCAACTACAAATCTTACAATAACCGTTTTGAGTGCAGTTATCACCGCGCTTGTAATCGCGCTTGCGGTAATGTCAATCAAGCTGTATCTTATGAAAAAAGACGCACGCTCTATTGACGAGTGTCTGGACGATATTCTCAAAGGCGACACAAACGCTCTCATTACTCTGTCAGGCTCGGATAAGGATATGCGTACCCTTGCCGTCGCTCTCAATACGCACTTAGCCGTCATAAGACGAAAACAACTCACCTACAACAACGGCGACGCCGAACTCAAAAACGCTATGACCAACGTAGCCCACGATTTGCGTACTCCCCTTACGGCAATTTGCGGTTATCTCGATTTGATATCGACAGAAAAAGACGCCGCTAAAATTCGCTCATACGCCGACATAGCCAAAGAGAGAGCGTCGGCTCTCAAAGCTCTTACAGACGAGCTGTTCAGGTACTCGGTTTCGCTCGACAAAAACCGCAGTATACTCCTTCAGGAGGTATGCCTCAATTCCGTTATAAGCGAAAGAGTGCTCGACTTTTACGACGAGCTGACGGAAAAGGGCATCTCACCCGTTATCGAATTACCCGACAAAAACGTAAATACAATCGCGGACAAACGCGACGTGTCGAGAATTTTCGACAATCTCATTTCAAACGCCGTAAAATACGGAGAAAAGAATCTCAAGATAAAACTCGACGAAGACGGCAGCGTTACTATCAGCAACAGTACGTCGAAACTTACGCATCTGGACGTTGAAAAAATGTTCGACCGCTTCTATACCGTAAAGAATTACAACTATTCTACGGGCTTGGGACTTTCGATTGCAAAAAGTCTTGTCGAGCAATACGGCGGAAGCATATCCGCATCTCTCGAAAACGGCGTCTTTTCGATAACGCTCAATCTGGCAAAAACACGTTAGCGCATTTCCTGACGGCGCAACTCAATCCAAAGCCTCTGCTGCAAACTTTAAAATCCAAACATTCATCCCAACGTATACACCACATCAGGCTTACGGAATTGACGTGTTAAAGCAAAAGGCAGGTCGGAAAGACCTGCCTTATTTTTTATTTTTCACCGTCGGACAATATCTCATTTCTTTCGATATCCCCGCTTATTCAACCGCTTCAACGCTTCAAATCATATCTACGATTGCCTGCTGGAGCTTTGCGTTTTTGGCTTGGCTTTCCTCCTTGCTATCTGCCTTGGTAGATACGTATATCTTGAGTTTAGGCTCGGTACCGCTGGGTCTTATGCAAAGCCACTCGTCGTCGCCGAATTCGTACTTGATTACGTTTGTGGAAGGCAAATCGCTCATCTCTATTCTTCCGTCCTCGAAGTACTTGATTGTGCCGTCTGTCAAATCCAGCTTGCTTATCATAGGTATGCCCGCTACCTCCGTCAAATCGGTATCCTTGAACTTCTTCATAATGTCCGCCATCTGCTGCATACCGTCAAGTCCCTTGAAAGCTATGCTCTTGCTGCTCTCGACAAAGTAACCGAATTTTTTGAAAAGCTCCTCGAGCTTGTCGCAAAGTCTTATGCTCTTGTAAGTGTAATAGCATACCATCTCTGCAAAAAGCATACTTGCGACTACCGCGTCTTTATCCCTTGCGTGCGTACCCGAAAGATAGCCGTAGCTTTCCTCGTAACCGAACATAAAGGTATATTCTCCGCTCTTCTCCCATTCTTTGATTTTCTCGCCGATAAACTTGAAGCCCGTGAGTACGTCGAATACCTTTGCACCGTAACTTCTCGCTATCTTATCCGCAAGACGGGTCGTGACGATAGTCTTGACTACCGCGCTGTTTTTGGGAAGCGTCCCCTCTTCTTTGTGGCGCATAAGGATATAGTCCATCAAAAGCGCGCCTATCTGGTTGCCGTTGAGAAGAATAAATTCGCCCTTTGCGTCTTTAATAGCAACGCCCATTCTGTCGCAGTCGGGGTCAGTGCCTATTACTATATCGCTGCCCAGTTTGTCTGCAAGCGCGATACCCAGCTTAAGAGCATCGGGCTGTTCGGGATTGGGCATAACAACCGTGGAAAACTCCGTATCGGGATTTTTCTGTTCCTCTACGACAGATACGGATATGCCCATTTTGGCAAGCATAGTCGTAACGGGAATATATCCCGAACCGTGTATAGGAGAATATACGATTTTGATATCCTTGCCCACTTGCTTTACTGCTTGGGGAGAGAGCGAAAGCTTGGATATCTCAGCATAGTACTTATCGTCAAGACTCTTGCCTATAACCGTAATATGCTCGCTGAGTTTGTATCCGTCCTTACCCGCTATACCGTCGTGATTTTCGCACGCTACCTCTTCCCTGTCAATACCGAAGTAAGGGGTTTTGTCTATATATTTTACTACCTCTGCCGTTGCCTCGGGCGACATCTGCGCGCCGTCCTCGCCGTAAACCTTGTAGCCGTTGTATTCCTTGGGATTGTGGCTGGCGGTAATCATTATGCCCGCTATGCAATTGAGCTGTCTTACCGCAAAAGAGCACATAGGCACGGGGCGCACGTTTTCAAACAAAGACACCTTTATGCCGTTGGCTGCCAGCACTCTCGCCGCGGTGAGGGCAAACTCGAATGACATACGTCTTGTATCGTACGATATGACTACGCCTCTCTCCGCCTGCTTCTTGCCCAGCGCGTTGATGTAGTCGGACAAACCTTTGGTAGCTCTCGCTACCGTATATTCGTTCATATTGGATATACCCATACAAATCGTGCCTCTCATTCCTGCCGTGCCGAATGCCAAAGGCAACGTAAATCTTTCCTTTATTTCCTTGTCGTTGTCGGCTATGGACTCAAGCTCCTGAGAGTACTTTTTGTCAACCGACGCTTTCCATTGTTCGTAATTATCCTTGTACATATTCACCTCTTTGCCCCTTTTGGAGCATTAACAGTATATCATTATAAATGAGTTTTTTCAATATTTTATCATATAATTGTGCATACTCGACACGATTTATCAAATACTGCTCCAAATTGATTATTGACAATATAATCAAAAAGTTGTATAATTTAAGCACACCAAACAAAAAAGGGGGGAACTATATGGCTAAATCTAAAAAACTCGGCGGAAGCTGGATTCTCTGGTTAATCCTTCAAATCTTCTTCGGCGCAATTACGGGTTTTGTCGCACGTATCATCAAGGGACATATCCTTTCGGGTATTCTCTATCTGCTGACGGGCGGTTTCTTCGCTATAGGCTGGATTGTGGACATCATATCCTTGCTTGTACATCACGATTACGTATGGCTGTGGTCTAAATAATCCATTTGACTTTTACGCAACGCAAAACAGGAAGGTCGCTTACGCAAGCGGCCTTTTTATGCCCTTTTTACGTCTTGACTGCAAAAGCAAAATGCTCTATACTGTACTTGACAAATCTTTGACGGCGGAAAAATGCTCTGCCTGCTTAAAGTCGAGCAGGACTTAGAAATACCCGAAGTATACATAACAATAAAGACAATAAAAAGCGTACCGTATCCGCGCGGTACAAAATCGGAGACACTATGGATATCGAACTCAACAAGGCACGGTTTTTAAAAATCTTCAACGACAATATCAAGCGCGACGGCGCGGACAAGCTTCTCAAATGGCTGGAAAACAGCGACTTCTTTGTCGCTCCCGCAAGCAGTAAATTCCACAACGCTATGCAGGGCGGACTGTGCGACCACTCGCTCAACGTATATGACAGAGCTATGGAGTTGTATGAGCTGGAGCAAAAGAAAAAGTCGGGACTCTTTGACGGCATTACGCCCGAAAATATCGCAGTAGCCGCACTTTTGCACGATTTGTGCAAAGTCAACTTCTACAAAATCAGTTTTCGCAACGTCAAGGTAGACGGAGCGTGGGAACAAGTGCCCTTTTATACCGTAGAAGATTCACTCCCTTACGGTCACGGAGAAAAATCCGTATATATCATAAGCGGTTTTATGCGACTGACCAGAGAGGAAGCTATGGCAATCAACTGGCATATGGGAGGTTTTGACAAACGCGTACTTGGCGGAGAATACGCTATATCGCAGGCTTTCGAGGAATATCCTTTTGCTACGATGATACACCTTGCCGACGTAATGGCTACGTATTTCGACGAAGAAAAATAGGCGGACGCGCTCCTGAATCAGTACCAGACAAGCGCGCTGCGCGCATTATTCTAATATCTAATCACGATAACAAAAAGAGGACGCTACGTCCTCTTTTTTCAATCAACCGAAAAGTTTATATCGGGCAAAAGCGTCTTCACACTCTTTCTGTAAATCTTGCCTTGAGAGGGCAAATAACTGTCTTTTCTTATCTGTACGGACTTTACTATTTTACCGCTTTTGTCGCGATACTCCAGAAAGGCTCGCGATTTATACCCCTGTTTCTCTGCTTTCTTTATGGCGTATTCTCCCACGGCGTCGCTGAGAATCTTACCCGTAAAGTCATCGGGGAATTCGTCCACTTCTATTATCTCGGGGGCAGGCGGCTCAATTGTTTCAATAAGCTCCGTACGCACTGTTATGTCGTATTCCAAAGGATTGGCGTATACGTCAAAACATATCTTCAAATCCTTGACGTAGCCGTTGACGAGTACGTCGAAGTCGGAATCGTTGACGAGCACGAGGTCGGTATATTCCGTCACCGTAGCGTCCTGCGACAATTCGCAATAGGAAGCGGGCAGGCTGTGCGCTCTCACGTATTCCACTCCCAGTCCCGCTCTAATCCACGCGTTGTAGAGCGTGGTGGATACCTGACATACTCCCCCGCCTACGCCCTCGGTATATTCGCCGTCCACTATGACTTTAGACACCCTGTAACCTCTCTCCTCCGTTCTCTTTCCGACAAGGGTATTGAAAGAAAGTTTGCCGCCCTTTTTCACGCCAATCCAGCTGAAGCTTTCGCTCGCTAAAGCTACGTTATGCCTTCTGTCCTCTTTGGACGAGGAATAGTCGGTAGAGAAAGAACTGACAAGCTGCATTTTAGGCGAGAAGCCGTAATCGTTGGGTCTGAATACGCTCGACAAATCGTATTCATCGGAGACTGAAACGATAAATCCCGACATAAGAATAACCGCCGAGATAAGAGTAATTGCCAGTGCCGCAACAAAGCGTATTTTATTTCTCTGATTTTCCACAAGCATATTGTGTGATTTTACTTTGAAAATACAGCTTTATTCAAAATACAAAAAGTGGTAATTTTAAATATCGCTCCTCTTTGCTTTATTCTCCTTTTCTCCGATAGAAAGCAAAGGATTGCAGGAATAAATCCCTTTTTGGGCAAATAAAATCGCGGCTTAAAAAAGCCGCGTGTTTTATTGTATTTCTGTGTCGTTTGTCTTAATTTATCCGTCACATCTTTGCGGGCGTAGCTATACCCAACAGTCCCAAAGCGTTGGAAAGAACTTGTCTTACTGCCTGCGTAAGCATAAGACGCGCATTCTTGACTCCCTCTGCCTCTCCGTTTATCTTATGCTCGAAGTAGAATTTGTTGAATGCCTGCGCAAGGTCTACAGCGTATCTGGTGATTATGCTGGGCTCGTATTTGCGCGCGCTCTCCTTAAGCACTTCGGGGTACTTTTCCAAAAGTCTGACTATGTCCTTGCTTTCATCGTTGTCTATACCCTTGTAATCTATCTCGTTGCCTATCTGTCCGCACTTGTCGAAAAGACTGTTGCAACGCGCATAGGTGTACTGTACGTAAGGTCCCGTCTCTCCGTCAAAGTTGAGCACCTTGTCAAAAGAGAATACTATATCCTTTATTCTGCCGTTGTAAAGCATACCGAATATTACCGCGCCTACGCCGACTTTTTCTGCCGTATCGTCCTTGTCCGCAAGGTCGGGATTTTTGCTGTCGATGACTTCCTTTGCCTTAGCTACGGCGGTATCGAGCACGTCTTGCAAGAATACCACGTTGCCCTCTCTGGTCGACATCGAACCGTTTTCGAGCGAAACCATTCCGTGAGCTACGTGCACCATATCTTTAGACCATTCGCACCCTGCCATCTCGAGCACCTTGAAAAGCTGTCTGAAGTGGAGGTTTTGCTGATAAGCCACGACGTACAGGCACTTGTCGAAGTCGTAAGTCTTTTTGCGGTAAAAAGCCGCCGCCATATCTCTCGTAGCGTACAGCGTCGCGCCGTCGCTTCTCTGCAACAGACAAGGCGGCATATTTTCGCTCTCGTCAAAACGCACTACCTTTGCGCCGTCGCTCTCTACCAAAAGTCCCTTTTCGGTGAGCATATCCAGTACGGGTTGCATCTTATCGTTATAGAAAGATTCTCCCGCATAGCTGTCGAATTTGACGTGCAGTCTGTCATAGACTTTGCCCACTTCTTTAAGAGTGATTTCCTTGAAGTAATTGAAAAGCTCCAAAGCTTCCTTGTTTCCGTCCTCTATGGCCTTAAACCAAGCGCGCGCCTCGTCCTCGAGTGCGGGATTGCTCTCGGCTTCCTTGTGGAATTTTACATATATGTCGAGAAGTCCTCTCACTCCTCTTGCGTCTATATCCTCTTTGTTGCCCCAAAGCTTGTATGCGACTATGAGTTTGCCGAATTGAGTACCCCAGTCTCCGAGATGATTGATGCCTACGACCTTGTAGCCGAGTTTTGCATACGTCCTGTAAATCGCAGCGCCTATTGACGTATTGAGCATATGTCCCATATGGAAAGGCTTAGCGATATTGACCGACGAAAAGTCTATGCAAACCGTCTTGCCTTTTCCCTCGTCGCTTGCGCCGTAGTCCTCTCCCTTTGCGATTACCTCTTCGAGCACTTTCTTTCCGTAACGCATATTGTCGAATTTGAAATTGACAAAACCCGCTACCGCTTGCACCGAAGCAATCATCTCTCCTTTGTCTACGCTTTGTGCCATTTCCTGAGCAATAACCATAGGAGGCTTTTTGAGCTGTTTTGCGAGTTTAAAACAAGGTATGCACAAGTCCGCCATAGCCGTATCTTTGGGTACGGCAACGAGCGACAAGAGTTCGTCCTTGTCGTAATCGCCTTTTATACTGTCTACTATAATCTGTCTGTAATCCATAATTCCGTCTTTTGCCCGCGCTTGCCGATAAGCCGACAAGGGTATATTTTACCGTGTAATGATATTGTTATACGTTGAATCTGAAGAGTACCACGTCGCCGTCCTTGATGACGTAATCCTTGCCTTCGCTTCTTACCTTGCCGTGCTCTTTGGCAGCCACGTAAGAACCGCACTCGAGCAAAGTCTGCCAGTCGACTATCTCCGCGCGGATAAATCCTCTTTCGAAGTCGCTGTGAATCTTGCCTGCCGCCTGAGGAGCTTTCGTGCCTCGGGTAATCGTCCACGCTCTCGTTTCTTTCTCTCCCGCCGTAAGATAGCTGATAAGTCCCAGCAAATCGTAACAAGCGGATACAAGCTTGTCCAGACCGCTCTTGTCGATGCCGTACTCAGCCTGAAACATCTCTTTGTCTTCCTTGTCCATTCCCGCGAGTTCCTCTTCTAGCTTTGCACAGAGGACTATCGTCTTGGCTCCCTGCTTTTCTGCGTACTGTCTGACCTGTTCGACGTAAGCGTTAGTACCTGCGGCTACTTCGTTTTCGCTTATGTTTGCCGCGTATATCACAGGCTTTGCCGTCAAAAGAAACAAATCTCTTACTATCTCTTTTTCGTCGTCGCTAAGCTCTATAAGTCTTGCGGGAGTACCCTTTTCCAGTTCTGTATATACTCTGTCGAGAAGGTCGGCTTCGACTATGTACTTCTTGTCACCGCCCTTTGCAGAGTTACGCGCTTTGGCGGCTCTCTTCTGTACGCTCTCCATATCTGCAAAAATCAGCTCGAACTCAATCGTCTCGATATCTCTCAAAGGATTTACACTGCCGTCGACGTGCGTTATGTTGGCGTCGTCGAAGCATCTTACTACGTGCACGATTGCGTCAACCTCTCTGATATGCGACAAAAACTTGTTGCCCAGTCCCTCGCCCTTTGACGCGCCTTTTACGAGTCCTGCTATGTCCACGAATTCGAGTACCGTGGGAGTTACTTTCTTGCTGTTGTAAAGCGCGGCAAGCTTGTCCAGTCTTTCGTCGGGAACTGCAACCACGCCCACGTTGGGCTCTATCGTGCAAAAAGGATAATTCGCGCTCTCTGCGCCCGCTTGCGTTATCGCGTTGAACAACGTACTCTTTCCTACGTTGGGAAGTCCTACTACACCCAGTTTCATTTCTCTACCTCTGTATTTTCCGTTACCTGTACGGTAAAACGTGTATTTGCTTTTTATTCGGTCTTTTCGTCTAAAGCCGCGTCCTCTTCCTCGGATTGGGATTCGTCGGCTTTTTTGTCCTCGCTACCTGCTTCGGCTGCATCGCCGTCTGCGTTTTGCGACTTTTCGTTGCCCTCGTCGTCAAGCTCCTTGACCTCGTTTTTTCCTACGATACTCAAGGTATTCTCCTTGCCGTGTATAAATCTGATTACGTTGTCCTTGTGGCGGATAACTACAAGCAGCCACATTATCACGCAACATACTATTATGATTATACTCGTGCCGTATTGAATACAACACGTGATGGCAAGCGCGGTTATCGCAAGATACGAACCGATAAATCCTATCTTGCACAAGAGCAGATATACAATCAGTCCGACGAGTACGCACGCCGCTACGATAGGGGAAGCAACGAGAAATACGCCTATGGACGTTGCTACGCCCTTGCCGCCCTTAAAGCCCGTGTATACGGGAAATATATGTCCTACGACGACTATCGTGCCGAGTATGAACATCCACTCGTACGAGCCGCCGTCTATGGCAAATCTTCCTATAAGCGCAAAAGCAAGTCCCTTTACGCTGTCAAATGCAAAAGTAAGCGCGCCCCAGCCCTTGCCTATCGAACGCAGTACGTTCATAGTTCCGGGATTGCCGCTTCCCAGTTTTTTGATGTTTTTACCTTTGATTTTGCTGACTATCGTTGCCGCGTTGATTGAACCGACAAGATATGCGGCAATAACGCAAACTACTTTTACGAAAATATCCATTTTTCACTACCTTTTCATCATTTTAGCATAATTTGCAAAAGAGTACAACAAAATATAATATATTATTTTAATGCCACGGGACTGACGTCGAAGTCAGGCACGAAAGCTTCGTCCGCACTCTCTCCGTCTTGCACGAACGCATTGACGAATCCCAGCTTTTCCGCATAAGAAACGGCTATTTTGTATTCCAGAGGCTTGAGTTTTCTGTCTAGCGGAGGATACTCTTTTGCCTGTCCGCAGGGTATATACTGTCCCATTACGGATATGTAAGTATCGGCAGATAAATTGCTCTTTATCCACTCCAGCACTCTCTTTGTATTGTCGACGGCGTCGGGCAATACGAGATGCCTTATTATCATTCCCTTTTGCATTATCCCGTCATCGAAAATATCTTGCGGTTGCTGTCTTCGCATTTCGCTGAGTGCAAGAGTGCATCTTTCTGCGTAATCGGGCGCGTTGCTGTATTTTTTCGCAAGCGCGTTGTCGGCATATTTGAAGTCGGGAAGATATATATCGACTATGCCCTCCAGCCTTTTGAGATTATCCACGCTTTCGTAACCTCCGCAATTGTACACCACGGGAAGCGCGGGGCGATAAATGTCGAATGCTTCGGTAATTGCGTCGGTAAAATGCGATGCCGTCACGAGATTTATGTTGTGCGCGCCGGCGTCCTCCAGCCTTTTAAACACGTCGGCAAGTTGCCGAGGCGTAAGCAATGTACCCTTTCCCCTCGATATATCGTAGTTTTGACAATACACGCACTTGAGATTGCACCCGCTGAAAAATACCGTACCGCTTCCGCGCGTCCCCGATATAGGCGGCTCCTCCCAAAAATGCAAGGAAGCACGGGCTACTTTCAGTCCGTACTCACCGCAGTATCCCGCAGTTTTTACTCTGTCCGCAAGGCAATGCCTCGGGCAACAATTACAAAATTCCATAGTCAGATTATACCACATATTCGCGCTTATGCAAATAATGCAAAAGAAAAACTCTTTATCGTGCTTTCATATCTTCCCAAAGCTACGGTACAGGCATCAATCGGCGCGATTGCGCTTTCCGAAGGTCTGCCCTGCGGCAAAATAATACTTACCGCCGCAAGCGGTAAGCGCAAATATCTCTGCCGATAAGTCGTCGCCGTCACAAAATACAATTTTGTTTGGCCCTGAGATTTCACAGGATAATTGCAAAAACAACGCAAACTGCAAAGTTGAAAACTATGATACCCAAACTGAAAGAAAGGACGCTTGATTGCGTCCTTTCTTGTTAGGTTCTGGTTTTCTGCGTTTTATCAAATTACTGTTTTAAATACTGTTTTTTGAGTTTTTGTATTTTTTCGACTTTGGCTATCGTATAATCCTCGAAACCTACCGCAACTATCTGTCCTATTATTACGGCTAGCGAAGCAAGACTTATCTTGAGCACGCCCTTGAATACGTCCTCGAACATAGAAGCAAAGCCGTTGGTATAAAATCTTACTATTACCGCAAACGTGGCTTTGTCCTTGATATGAGATATTTTATCATTATCTCCCGTAACTACAGCATTGATAAAATTTTCCTTTACTCTGTCGATGAAGTGACTTCCCACATTGGCGCAAACAAGACGCTTGTAAAAATCGAATTCCTTTTGCAGCAACGCGGCAATACTCGTCAAAAAAGGCGTAGGGTTTTCCATTACGCTCTCTCGGTAAGACATAAACGAATTGAGTATGCCTTCCGCTACTCTCGTTTCAATTTCTTCGAGCACTTCGGTCATATTGTTGTAATGCGCATAGAAAGTACTTCGGTTGATACCTGCCGTCTTTACTACTTCTGTTACGGATATCTCCTCAAGGTCCTTTTTCATCAGCAACTGACTGAGTGCGTTTTTGATTGCTTTTTTTGATTTAATCGCGCTGCTGTACTCTGTCTTTTCCACTTTCTTTCCCCCTGAAAATCATAAATCTATAGCTTCTTTGTATACCTCGTCTTTTGTGAGAGAGTTGGCTTTTGCCACTTGTTTGACGGCGTCTTTTTTATCCGTACCCGATGAGATAAGCTTAATAAGTTGTTCTTTTATACTGCCCTGAGGTTTTTCTGCACACTTTTCTCCCGCTTCTACTATAAGCACGTATTCTCCTCTGGCTTCTCCCTCTAGTCCTTGCGACAGCGTTGTTAATATATGCTCTTCGTGTATCTTCGTCAACTCTCTTACGATATGAAGTTTTCTGTCCCCGAGACGCGAATAAAGATATTTGATATCCTTGCCGACGTCGTAAGGCGAACTGTAAAACACAAGAGAAGTCGTAATATCCTTAAAAGGCATAATCAGATTGTCTTTTTCTTTTGTTTTTGCAGGAAGAAAACCTATGAACGTAAACACAGGCTGGATTATCCCGCTTAGTGCGATTGCCGTAGTGAGCGCCGTAGGTCCGGGAATTACCGTAATCTCCGCTCCGAGTTTTCGCAATCCGTCCACCACTACTGCTCCCGGGTCGGATACGGCGGGCATACCCGCGTCCGTCACGAGCGCGACTTCCTTGCCCTCTGTGAGCATAGCGTATATTTTGTCTACGCTTTCCCTTTCGTTAAACTTATGACAGGAAAACAAAGGCTTCTTTATATCGTAATAATTGAGAAGCTTGAGCGTGTGTCGTGTATCTTCGCAGGCTATTGCGTCTGCCCCGCGCAGTACGTCCAGCGCACGGGTGCTGATATCTCCCAGATTGCCTATAGGCGTACCAACAAGATAAAGTCTTGCCATTTCCGTCTCCTCTGACTTTTTTCAATAATACTATACCATATCCCCGCCCTTAAATCAATCATACCGCTATCGAATAACGACAAGCTTTGCTTAATCCCCCGATTGATACCTCAAAATAAAAAGCTTTGAGTTTTATGCCCTTTTAGTACTTTACATAATTTTTCTTAAGTGTTATAATATATATGTGTTGTGCAAAGGGATACTTTTATTTTAAACTCTTATACTGACAGACGCTGATTGCTATGGGAGAATACTACAAAAGAATTATCCGTTCGATTATATGTTTTTACGTGTCGGTCATCACTACGGTGGTGATTATATTTTTCGTGTATTACGACGCTTACGGCAAGTATATGACTACTATGCTCAAACCTCAGGACGAAAAAGCCCAATACTATACCGAACTCAATAAAACACAAGAACACGGTCTGACTGTTTTCTTCGGAGATTCTCTTACAGAATTGTGCGATACGGAAAAATACTATCCTGATATTCCCAACGTCAACAGAGGTATTTCGGGAGATACTACTTCGGGTATGCTCAAACGCGTCGAAGACAACGTAATCGCAATCCAACCCGTCAGCGTAGTTTTCCTCGGCGGAATCAACGATATAGGACACGGAGTAAGCATAGAAACCGTTTTGTCCAACATAGATAAAATACTGATGCAACTTTCGACAAGTCTTCCCGACTGCCGCGTGCTGGTAGAATCGCTTTATCCCGTCAACAGCCACAAAAAGCCCGCATTTCTCAATGCCGTAGGCATACGCACCAACGAAGCCGTATTAGCTGTCAATTCCGTCCTGCCCGATATCTGCTCCAAATATAACGCTACATTCGTAAACATACACGACCTTCTTACCGACGAGGACGGTAACCTTGACAAACGCTATACTATGGACGGTCTGCACGTTAACGATAAAGGCTATGAGATTATTACCGCTGAAATAAACAGGTATCTGAAAACTAGCGACCGGGATTAACTACCTTAAAAAAATATGTCTAAAACTGTGCAAAACAAAAACCCCTTTCGAGGGGCTTTTTTATACTCATTAAAAGGTGATTTTCCTAGTACAAGCAGAATACTTACGCTCCGTTTATCGACACTTTACACGCAAACGACCTTTTCTGTTTTCCCGACCGCTAAGTACAGGGGATTGCGATAGCGGAATTTTCAATTAAAATTTGCATAGAGAGAGGGCGGAAAGCTATGCCCTCCGCCCTCTCAATATTAAGGGATTGTGTTTGTCTACTTACTTGCTCCGCTGATTATCGCGCCCGCTCCGCCGACTATACCGCCGATAAGAGTGAGATAGCAACCTACTGCCAAACTGGTGGTCGCGCTTGCGATACCCGCATCGGCACTCATTTCCTTGCCCATAAGAGCGGTAAATACTGCAGCCATAATACCTGCTACTATCGCAAGTATGCCGGCTATCATACCGATAGTCTTGAGCAATTTCATTTTGAGAAGTCCGCCTACGAGGAAGCAACCGAATGCAGCCGCTACCGCTATAAGGGTAATCCACGCACAAGTGTACGTGATATCAAAATATTTTATTGAGTAATCCTCATCAAGCTCTCTGAAATCGGATTGAGATTCAAACAAATCTTGCAACGTCTGACTGCTGTCGCCTGAAACCAACCCTCCGAGCACTTCGCCTTTTGTCGTAATCCAATCTGTAAAGATACCTACTACGGACAATATAAGACCTACTGCCATAACAGCCAGCATAATCCAAGCCAACACTGTCATACCGGCCTTTTTCTTCTTAGCCTTAGCCATAATAAACCTCCTAAATTATTGTTTTTATAAGAAAAGGTGGCATACTAACAGTAGGTCCACCTAAATCCACGTCTCTATTGTACCTTAAAATAATCTTAATGTCAATACCCATTTTAATTATTTTACACTTGGCTTTCTACAACGAAAAAGTACAATATACTATATTGTATAATAATAAAATTTATACTAAGTTGCACCGTTTTATCGCGCTGAAAGCCTGACTGCTTGATGAAAATACAGGAAACGCCTGCTCCTGACAATAATAGCACAAAGAAAAACCACTCTCACGTTAATACGGAGAGTGGCTGGTTTTTTATTTATACCCCCTTCGTGCGAACACGGAAGTGTATGCATTTTATTTTAGCGCGTGCTGTTTTTTATTACCCACTTCGTGCGAACACGGAAGTAGGATGCATTTTATTTTAGTGCGTACTGGTTTTTATTTATACCAACTTCGTGCGAGCACGAAGAGTGGTGTGATTTTGCGAATTTTAAGAGAGTTCGCGAGCGGAGCGTACTAGACGTACGTGACCGAGCGTAACTGCTCGCGAAAATTCGCAAAGGCGCGCCGCTATACGCGCTCGCTTAGCGTTTGCGCCATATACGATAAACCTCACCGCCCGCCAACGCTATCATCTTGACTGCATTGGGAGTGATTTCGTCTACGTATACTTTGAGCTTCTTGTTGACTAGCTGACCGTCTTCGATAATGAGATAGTTGGCATTCTGAACACCGATGCCGCCCTCTCTTATGGAGTCGATGGTGACTACGTCTCCGTCATCAAACTGCGCTACGATATCGTCGAGCGAAACAGAAGTCTTGATAAATCTCATAAACTTGTTTTCTTCGGTATATACGTCAGCGAGTTGTTCTGCGAGTTCGTCGGGCAAAGATTCTGCCTGTTCGAGAGTAAACGCGTCTCTTACGAGATAGCCGTATCCCTTTCTCTCGGCAAGAGTCATTCCCTCGGGCGAAAGCTCTTCGGTGAAGTCTTTCTCCTTATATCTGGGCTTCTTTTCGAGCTGACTAGCCTCTGCTATCTTCGCGATAAGCTCCTTTGCTTTCTTGACAGCAAGTTTAGAGCGTACGGGCATCAACGTAGGAATTTCGGCAACGCCTCTCTTTTCGCTCATATCCTTGTGGTGATAGTACTTCTCGTCAAGTTCCTTGGGGTCAAGCGCAAGATAGAGTTTCAAGGTCTTGCCGTTGATGACTATTCTTGCCTTGGTATCGCGACTGTGATTGAAGTTTTCCTTGGTCTTGCTGATTCTGTTTCTGAAACCGTAAGACAACAACTCGTTCTTGAGTTCGGAATAGAATTTCTTGATATCGTCGCTTGCAAGTCTGAGCTTTGTGACGTAAGTAAATCTGGGTCTTACGCTCTTGATTGCGCTAATATCCTCTTCTTCCTCATCCTCGTCATCGTCGTCATCGTCGTCATCGTCGTCCTTATTCTGATTCATAAGCGCAACGAGGTTGGTCTCAATGCTTTCGAGTCTTTCCTTGATTTCTTCGTCGTCTCTGTCGTCTATAGGCACGTAAACCGTCTGCACTACAGGCTGTACGGGTTCGTCCTTAGGCTCTTCGATTACTTCTGCGACAGGCTCTACTACAGGCTCGTCTACGGGTTCTTCGATAGGCTCCTCGACAGGTTCTTCTACAGGCTCCTCGACGGGTTCCTCAACAGGCTCCTCGACAGGTTCGTCAACAGGTTCCTCGATGGGCTCTTCTACGGGCTCGTCGACAGGCTCCTCGATATGTACGGGTTCCTCCTGAGGCTCGGCTATCTCTTCCTGCTCCTCTACCGCATATACGGGCTTGGAGATAACTACGTGCGCTCTGTTGTCTCTCTTGTAGATGGACATCTTGAGCGTATACTGACAGAGGATAAGCCACAAAAGACCTACGATACCGCAGCCTATCGCAATGTAGAGATACATATAAATGTCAAAGATGAAGTATGCGAGCAACGTACCTATCGCAACGATTATGAATATGTAAGGCATACAGTCAACGAGGTTGGCTCTTCCTCTTACAAGTCTTATGAAAAGCGAAACTACCATCATTACTACCGCTACTGCCGCAAACGCGAAAGTAACGAATACTTCGAGATTGCTTGCTACGTACTCGAAGTTTTCAAGCACGGGGGACTTAGTAACGATATAGATTATCAATATACCCAAAAGCGCGAGCATAACGATAAATGCGGCGTACTTGGTAAATACTACCTTAAAGTACATAGAAAGCTTGTTGTTAGCGTTGTAAACCGCATCGTTGGCTTTTTCTTGTACTCTGACTTTGAATATTGCTATACGTATCGTCATAAGCACGAGCATAGCACCGGTAAGCGCAAGCGTCATTATTGCAAGGTCGTTTATGGGCGAGAAGTGCTTGAGAATAACGCACTGCAACAGCATACCCAGCGAAACCAAAAGACCTATCAGCAAGAATGCGTCGAGCGAACAAACCTTTTGTTTGCCCATAGTGATAAACGCCCATACTATCAAAGCCGCGCCTATAACTGCTACCATTGTAATCATAAAGCTCTTATGCTGCTCGAAGAAAGGTATTCCCGCACCGTCGGCTATATCTGCCGCAAAGAATACTACGTAGAGCAAGCAGGTAATAGGCAAGAGAGTGATAGGATTGTAAAACTTCATCAACGAACCGAAATAAAACGCGATTTTGTTGCGTTTTTTCTTCTTTCCTGCATCCTCTTCCTCTTCAGCTACTTCGTGACTGTCATAAGTCTCGTAGCGGAGTTCGCCGCCGGGACCGTAAGGCATATTTGTCTCTTCTTCCTTTTCGGGCTCGTCGAGAAAGCCTACTACGGTTTGTTGTTTCTTGCCTTTCTTTCCTTTAGCGGATGCCTTGGACTGAGCAAAGGTGTCTACGCTTGACTTTTTGCTTTTTTTCTTGTTAGCCTTTTCCTTTTTGCCCTCCGCCTGTACACGAATAATGGTAGTCTGTTCAGGTTGAGCCTGAGTACTCTCCTGAGAGACGTCCAAAGTCTCGGGTACTTGCGTAGTATCTAAAGTCTGGTCTGTGTTTTGCGCTTTTTTATCGGCTTTTTTCATAAAAAACCCCCTTGACTTTTAAGTATTTTTTAAGATAACTAAGTACATTATATTATATTACGCACAATAAAATCAATGCTTTTTAAGAGATTTTCTCGTTTTTTTATTATTTTTGCGCTAATATACGCGAAACCCCTTGTTTTTGCGGGTATTTGCGGGTATTTTATGCTGACGATATTATGTCATAGCTGTAAAAACCGCTTGAGCTCGCGAATGTCGGAAGCTATTGTCGCAGCTTTTGAAAATACAAGTTCTTGTCTTGTCCTGAATCCCCAGCAAACCGCTATTAGCGGAATACCGCAATTGTTTGCAAACTGCACGTCGACTTCGCTGTCCCCCACGTAAATACACTCTTTCGGGTCGAGAGAATTCTCTTTGCAAACCTTATCGAAAACCGCTCTGTCGGGCTTAGGAAGCATATCGTCGGTGCTGCCGTATATTCCGTCAAACAACTCTCCGTAAAAGTCTTTGACCAACTCTTTTGCGGCGTCATCGTACTTATTAGAGATGACGAAAACGCGCTTACCGCTCTCTTTTAGAGAGCGAATAAGCTCGGGCATACCATCGTAGGGGCGCGTATGTACAGCTTTGTGAGCGTCGTAATACTCTTTGAAAATCGCGCGGCATTTTTCCAGTATCTCTACGTCTTCGCAGTGCATAAGGTCCTTGAGCAAATTGCGTATGCCGTGACCGATTGCGCATCTTACCTGCTCGTAGGACTGCGACGGATAACCCAGCTCGACAAGCGCGTGATTAGCCGATTCCACGAGGTCGGGCAAGGTATCCAGTACGGTACCGTCCAAATCGAACAAAACGTTTTTTATATTTTTCTCAAGCATATGTTTTCCTCGCGCATTTTGAGCGCATATAAAAGTATTTTTAAGAATTTTTCTTTTGCAAAACCGTTGTATAAGGTTTCAAAACACCTCAGCGATGACAAGCGTTTTTGTTTGTTTTCCGTATAACAATAATATAGCCCTTTACTTTTTTTGACAAGCGATTTTAGCAATAATAAAAAATACGCCTGCCTTTGCAAGCGTAAAACTATTTAGTCGCGACTGCACCCGCTTTATTCGTGCACTTTGCAGGATATGCCGTCGATTTTCTCTCCGTCGGTAATTTCCCTGTCCTTTCTTCTCATAATCCTACACCACTCCCGCATCGTCGATTATAGCGAGAAGTACTCCGCTTTTTACGCTTACTGAGCATTTTTCTCCCGTAAAAGCGTTGCTTACGCCGAGAGGGTAAGTATTGTCGATGTCAATGCCGGATATCTCGTATTTTGCGCCTTTTATGCTCACTTTCTCGGCTTTATCCATAGCGAAAAGCGAGAAAAATCTGCCCTCTTCTCCGTACAATTCAGCTTTGTCCGTAATATAAAACGCAGTGCAATCCTTGCCTATAAACCGCACTCTTACGCCCTTGAGCGCAAATGCGTATCCCGTCTGCAAATTGGCAAGAGTATGGTCGACCCTTCCGCCCAAACCGCCGTAAACAACGCACTCTTTCGCGCCGTTTTGCACAGCGTATTCCAAAGCGAGCTGAGTGTCGGTATAGTCCTTGACGGGGTCGTGCCGCAAAACCTTTATCCCTTCGGGTACATAACCCAAAGAGTCGAAGTCACCCACTACGCAATCGACTTCGGCAAGGTCCTTTATTTTAGCGTATCCGCTGTCCACCCCTACCAAAACGTCGCCCTCTTCGAGGCAAAATTTTTCCGCGGCAAACTCACCGCCGCAAACCAATATCCATCTCATATCAGCAAGAGATTTTACGGTACATTTCTTCCAGTTGCTTTTTGCCCATAAACTTGGGGACGGGATAGAGAGGATGCGCCTCTTTGTATGCACGTTCTACCATTACGGGTATATCCTCTTCTTTGATAATACCCTCGAATTTTTCGGGGATATCCATCTTTTTATTCATATCCTTGATTGCCTGAATAAACTTTTCAGCCTTGACCGCGTCGCTGTCTCCCTCCGCGCTTAAGCCCGTAATATCGGCAAGTCTTGCGAGCTTTTTATGTACGCTCTTGCCGTAATATTCCAGCACATAAGGCAATATCACAGAGTTGGCAAGACCGTGCGCGACGTGATAAAAACCGCCCAGCGTATGCGCTATGGCGTGTACGTAACCTACATACGCTCTCGTAAACGCAACGCCTGCATAGTATGAGCCTTTGAGCATATTTTCTCTCGCCTCGAGATTGCCGCCGTCCTCGTATGCCTCGAGCAGATTGTCAAAGATAAGCTTGACAGCTTTTTCCGCCATAGCTTTGGTTTCTTTGGTATTGCTCTTGCCCACGTAAGCTTCTACCGCGTGCGTGAGTGCGTCGATACCCGTAGTCGCAGTCGTCTTGGGAGGAAGCCCTACCGTCAACGTAGCGTCCAATATAGCGTAATGAGGTATTATGCTATGGTCGTTGATAGCGTATTTTTCGTGTGTTTCGCTGTTGGAGATAACCGCCGCAAGCGTGGTTTCGCTGCCCGTGCCCGCCGTGGTCGGAATGGCTATGAACATAGGGATTTTCTTGCGGATTTTCAAAAGTCCTTTCATCTTGCTCACGGACTTTTTGGGTCTTGCCACTCTCGCGCCTACCACTTTTGCGCAGTCCATAGGCGAGCCGCCGCCGAAAGCGACGATACATTGACAGTTGCCCTCTTTGTACATTTTCAGAGCGTCCTCTACGTTGTCAATCGTAGGATTGGCAACCGTATCGTGATATACGGTGCAATTTATACCTTTTTCTTTGAGTCCGTCGATAATAGGAGCGGGCGCGCCCAGTCTGAAAAGATTGGGTCCCGTGACGAGAAGCACGCTTTTGATTCCCTTGCTCTCGATAAATGCAGGCAAGTCTTTTATGCCGCCGTCAAATTGCAAAATCTCGGGTTGTCTCCAAGGCAGAAAAGGCGAACAAATATAAATTGCCTTTTGGAAAAATCTGTACCAGCCTTTTTGAAATACGTTCATAGTCTGTCCTCGCTTTAATTTAAATACCGAATACTATTATATATTATCCGTACCTATTAGTCAATACAAGAGAAAAAACAGCTTGCGTCCGATAGTCCGAAAATCGAAAAAAATTTGCAATTGCGCGCGTTTTGCGCGCATAACGGCCGCCGTGCGACTGCGCGGGCGCAAGTGCAAATTCTCTTTTGCGTCTTTTAAAAATTCCGATAAAAAATGCCTTTTGAGATATCAATACCTGACGCGGTATTCTGCTAATCCTTTACGGTATTCTTTAAAACGTCTTCGAACTCTTCTTGCGAAATAAAGTCGGGAGCGCTTGAAAAACAAAGCCTTTCACCGCTGACAGGATGTGTAAACTCGAGATAATAACTGTGCAAAGCCTGTCTGTCGAGCAGCTTGCCGTCGTCAAGCGTAATCGACTTGCAACAGGGATTGTATAGCCTGTCGCACATAAGAGGGTAACTTAAGCTGGAAATATGTACTCTTATCTGATGCGTCCTTCCCGTGACGGGTACGAATTCGGCTGAAAAATATCCGTCGTACTGTTTCAAAAATTTGTAACGCGTAACCGCCTCCGCGCCCTTGCCGACTTGGCATACGTATCTTTTCATACCGTCTTCCGCCCTGTCCAAAGGCGCGTCGATTACGCCTTCCCTCTTTCCCGAAAAAACTCCTTGACATAACGCTAGATAACGTCTGTGTGTCTTGCCCGAAAGTCTGCTGTGCGCAAGAGAATTTTTTGCTACGACCATAAGCCCCGACGTATCTCTGTCAAGACGGTTGACGGGTCGGTAAACAAAATCCCCCCAACGCTTTGCTAGACAGTTGGCAAGACTTCTGCCGTAATGGCCTTTTACGGGAATGACGGCAAGCGAAGCGGGTTTGTCGACGACAGCCAAATCCTCGTCTTCGTAAACGATTGGTATCTCCCTGTCGCACACGGGTACTCTAGGTACCCCCCTGTCCTCGAGATATATGCAAAACTCCTCGTCCTTTTTTAGTACGTCGACAAGCGTAACAGGTATTTCTTCCTGCCCGTTTATCTTTGCGACAAGCCCTATGCGTTTTCTCAATTCCGTACGTATGCCGGAGGATACGTCAAGACTTTTGAGCACGTCGTCCGCCTTTCCGTCGAAAGGTGCGGTAAATACTATGCGCCTTGCTTTCACAATCCCTCTCTCCATTGGTATTTTTTCAAATCCACGACAAAGTCTTTGTCGCACTTTACGCCTTCTTTTTCCAAAAGTTCGGCTTGTACGTCTATGCCTCCGAAAGCAAACGCGGGGGCAAGCCTTCCCTCGCGGTTGACCACTCTGTGGCAAGGGATTATTCCCGGCAAAGGATTGGAGTGCAATGCGTAACCTACGGCGCGCGACGCTTTAGGCGAACACAACAACCTCGCTATCTGCCCGTACGTGGCGACTTTGCCTTTCGGTATTTTCTTAACCACCTCGTATACTTCGTCGTAAAAACTCATTTTTTCTCCTGTGTCGCTAACAATAATCGGCAATCACTTGTCCGGCTTAAGACCGATTTTCCGTTAACAGTTAATTATTGTTTTTTTTGTTATTGTTTTTTAATCTAATTAATAAACCGTTTCCGATACGGTATGTGCTATCGTAAATAGCCTTATCTCAATTATATCGCAAAATCCCGTATTTTCATATACTTTGATTGTAATTTTTATTTTTATTTACCGCTTATTTACCGCTTGCGGCAAGTTTGTCATAAGGCGCGAATATGTCTTCGAGCGACTCTTTCGTAGCGTCGCGGTTAAGACGCTTTAAAAGATACAAATCCTCCGGAGAAGATACGCTGTTGATACCCTCGTTGCAAGTCAATGTCATCTTGATTCCCTTTTCCTTTAATATTCTTTCGCTAATCGAATTGTACTTGCCGTAAGGATATGCGTATATCTCGTAAAATCTTCCTTGTACCTCGGCATTGTAAAGCGATTTGATTAGCTTGTCCGTATCGTCGGCAAATACGCGAGAATACTCTTTGTCACTCTCTCCCTTCAGTTGCGCGACGCCCAGACGCGGGCGCAGATAGTGCATAGAATAGGAGTGTAATCCCATCTCGATATTTTTGCTTTGACTTGCCTGCTTTATATCTTTCCAGCCGAGATATACGAAATCCCCGCCGACTTTGGGATTGTTTTTGTCGAGAAGCGTATAATCCCCCACTACCGAAAACAGTGCGGTGTATCCGTACTCTTTCAACAACGGCAAAGCGTATTTTACGTTGTTGAGATAGCCGTCGTCGAAAGTAATCATTACTGCCTTGTCGGGCAAACTTTTGCCCGCGTAAACCCTGTCTATGACCTCGGCGCAACTGATTATATTGAATTTGTTTTTTCTGAGATATTCGAAATCTCTTTTGAGCGCGTCTTCGCCTATGCAATAGGTACTTTGTTTTTTACCTTCTTTCAGCACGTTGTGATACATAAGGACGGTAAGCGTACTGCCGTCGGAAAAACACTCTTTTGTCTGCACTTGGGAATCGACTTGCATAAAAGTATCCGCGTCTGTTACCTCACGCAACGCAGCAGCTGCTGTTACCGCCGACAAAAAAATCAAAAAGCAAATCAGTACGGCTTTTGTTCTAAATCTGTAAAATCTTTCCATATCACACCTTGCAAATAGTGTGTATGATATTTTTTTATTTATTCGGCAAAGAGTAATGCAAGCGCTAATTCACGCTTGCGCTATCGAAAACAATATCAAAATCCGACTTTTGAGAAAGATTTACTATGTATTACTGCAGGACTTGCTGACTTACGCCCCCCTCTTGCAAGTATTTGCTCCGTAAAGTAAAAGCTCTTACTCGGGATTATGCTCTCTTGCGACGAGTTCGGCTATGCGTGAGCAGAGTTCTTTGCGGTAAGCCTCGTCTAGCAGTAATTTTTCGTCCTCGGCATTGGATATAAATCCGCATTCTATAATTATCGAAGGTACGGGCGCGCATTTCGTAATAAACAAATCCCCCGCTATCGCCTCGTAATCGTCGCGACCGCCGTACTTGGCATTTACGGTCTTGTTGAGATGAGCCTGCATAGCCTCGGCAAAATCCTTGCCTACTTTGGTATCGTCGTAAAATACCTGTACGCCTCTTCGCGCGCTGTCGGAAAATCTGTTGACGTGAAGACTTATGACCGTCAAAGGAGAAGAAGAAAGTATAATTTCCTTGCGCATCTGCATATCTATACGCTTGATATTGCTTAAGGCGTTTTCGTCCTCTCGCGTCATTACCACACGGTAGTTGGCTTCTTCCAGACGGCTTTTGAGAAGTCTTGCAATAGCGAGATTGATATCGCTCTCTTTTACTCCCGCCGAGCCTACTACTCCGCCGTCTATCCCTCCGTGTCCCGCGTCAACGACGACGGTACCGTAAAAAAAACTCTTTCCGCCCGCTTGCGTTACGCCTGCGACTGCCCCTGCGCACGCAGATATGCATAAAACGGGAATGAGAATACACGATAGTGCGATAATTATAGCTTTTTTGGAGATAATTGTGATTTTCATAATTTTGAGTTAAACACCTCGTCAAATGCCTTTTTATTGCATTAAACCGCCTTTATAGCCGACTTATCCACAGAGTTATCCACAAAAACACTTGTTCGTGTGGATAACTCGCCGACTATATTTGCCTTTCATTTCTATGTATATGTGACGAATTAAGGCGATATTCTCAACTTTCGGCTAGCGTTGACAATGCCCGAAAAGGTGTATTATAATGTATATGGACAAATGTGGAAAACAGCCTTTTTAAGGCTTATCCGAAGGAGTAAATTATGAAAATTATCCCCGCACCCGCGACTTGCATCACCAAGGAAGGTTCGTTGAAAATTCCCGCGGTTGACCTTTCTGTGGAAAACTATATGTCCGATTTGCAAAAACTCGGCGTAAAAGTTTCCCTGTGCCCCTCGCAATTCTCCCCCGACGACGCCAAAACAGACAGTCAATCCTATTCGCTCGACGTAGACGCAGACGGTATATCCGTTAAGGCAGGAGGAGAACAAGGCGTATTTTATGCTTACCTTACGCTTGCTCAGCTTTTGCACAACTACTCTTTCGAATTGCCTTATTGCAGTATAACCGACCGCCCCAGATTTAATTACAGAGGCTATATGCTCGACGTAGGAAGATACTTTATGCCCGTAGAAAACATAAAAAGCCTGATACGTCTTTGCGCCCTGCACAAAATAAATAAATTCCGTATACATATCACGGAAGACCAAGGCTGGCGCATAGAAATAAAAAAATATCCTCTGCTTACGCAAAAAGGAAGCGTGCGCAACGGCACTAATTTTTCTCACAAAAAACATTCGGGATTTTACACTCAGGACGAACTCAAGGACCTCGTGGCTTACTGTAAAAAGTTTTTTATAGAACTTATACCCGAGATAGATATGCCGGGACACTCGCGCGCGGCTATCGCGTGCTATCCCGAGCTTAGCTGCTTTGACAGAAAGCTGCCCGTCGCAACTCACTGGGGAGTAAAACACGACATACTCTGCGCGGGAAAGGAAAGCACTTACAAATTCGCTGAGGACGTGTGGGACGAAGTGTGCCAAATCTTTGACAGCGAATACGTGCATATAGGAGGCGACGAAGCTCCCAAAACGCGCTGGAAAATCTGCCCTCACTGTCAGAAAAAGATGCGCGAAGAAGGGCTTGAAAACGAAGAACAGCTTCAGTCTGTTTTCGTCAACCGCCTTGCAAAATATCTGCAGTCAAAAGGCAAAAAGGTAATGATGTGGAATGAGTTTTCACCCACCTTTATGACCGACAAAACCCTAATCCGTCAATTCTGGTCAAGTCCCGCAAAGGACCAGACCGCCATCCGCAAGGAACTCAGCGAAGGAATAGAATACGTAAATTCCGACGCTGCCAGCTGCTATCTCGATTTGCCCGAAAAAACCGTTACTCTCAAAAAAGGCTATCTTTTCAATCCCTTCATAGAAGGCGCGGAAAAAGGGTTAAAGGGCGTAGAGGCGTGCCTGTGGAGCGAATACGTACCCGACTGGAAAAAGGCTCAGAAACTTACTTTGCCGAGACTTTGCGCTCTGTCCGAAACTATGTGGACGGATATTCCCGACGATAAAAAGGAATACGACGAATTCCTCTCCCGTCTAGACGCGCATTGCAAGTATCTCAAGCAATTCGGCTACCTCATAGCCGACTATTCGGACTCGTTTGCCAACAAAACGCGTAAATTCTTCTCGTGGCTGTGGTTTAACCGCCGCCCTCTTCACTGGGAAGGCCTGCACAACGCGCTCGATAACGCAAAAGTCAAAAGAAAATTCGGCAAACACAAAAAAGACAACCTTTAATCTTTGCCCTTGTAGGGTAATTGCCGTATTTATCCCTGCAATTGTTTATTATGGAGCAGAAAATCAAACTTCTCAAAATCTACGATATGCTTGTAAGAGAGAGTGACGAAACTCACCCTCTCTCGACTTACGATATCATAGAAAAACTAGCAAAACAAGGCATAAAGGTAGAGCGCAAAACTCTCTACGACGATATAAATCTTCTCAACGCCAACGGTTTCGAAGTTAGGCAGACGAGAGAAAAATGCAATATGTATTACGTGGAAAAGCGCGCTTTCGATATCGCGGAAGTGCGTATCCTTATGGACGCGGTACAGGCGGCAAGCTTTATTACGCCGTCAAAGACAAAAATCCTCGTGGACAAAATCGCTACTCTCGCGGGACCGCTCAAAGGAGAAGTCGTCAAGCGCAATATAGCAGTATTCGACACCACAAAACATACCAACGAAAATATATATCTCAACGTATTCACTCTCAACGAAGCGATAATCAACCATAAGAAAATTTCATTTGAATACTTCCGTCTCGACGCAAGAGGAAGACGTGTGAGAAGAAACGCCGAAAAACGCGTATATACCGTCAGTCCTCTCGCTACTCTTTTGTCGGGAGACAACTATTATCTCGTGTGCGTAACCGACTCTCACCCCGACGTAATATCCAATTACCGCGTGGACAGAATGGACGACGTACGTACCCTTCCGCAGGATATCGAAGTCGCCGATAAATTCCTAGACTTCGACATTCGCAAACAGAAAAAACAGCTTTTCGGAATGTTCCTCGGCGAGCGCAAGGACGTAACTATGCAGATAGATAAAAATCTCGTAGAAGCCGTATATGACAAGTTCGGCGCGAAAACGCGTCTTACCCCTTACTCGGACAAGTACCGCTTTACCGCCGAAGTGCAGATAAGCGATATGTTTTTCGGTTGGTGTTTTTCTCTCGGAAGCGGACTGAAAATACTTGCGCCCAGAGAAATATGTCTTCTCTACCGCAGCCGTCTTCTCGACAGACTCAAAGAATTACCCGAAAACGATTAGTACCAACGAATTGAGCGCGCACGCAAGCGAAAGTTGATTGAGCCGTATCTCTTTGCTTTTCCCGCTCCTGTCGTAAACGAGTATTTTATCAAGCAGCATACTCTGCGTCGTAACGATTTTCAAAAGCGAGGACAGCGCGGCTTTCAAAGGCATAGGCGAATACTGCGCGCGTATGTCGCTTCTTATATCGGCAAGCTCGCGTATATATATGCTGTTTTTATCCTCTTTGACGTAGATATACTCGAGTTCGTTTTTATAAACGTTCAAAAATCTCTTGTCCAGATTGTTTATTATTGCCCCCGCGCTCTCGGCAAGCTCGAGATATCTCACGCAATCGCTAAGCATATACACGGGCAAAGGCGTATTTATCATCGCACTTAACGTCGAGGTTTCAGGAGTATGTTTTTTTACTTCCTCGCCATCGTTTTGACCGCCTTTATCTGCGTTCTTTCCTTCAAGCGTATCGGAAGTTGATTGCGCGTTATTTTCTACTTTGGCGGTATTTTCTCCCGCGTCCGCCATAACTATACCCAGTTTTCCGTATTCTTCGTTCATTTTTCTTGCCTGCTCGTCATCGGCTA
This sequence comes from uncultured Christensenella sp., assembly GCA_949290515.1. GTDB lineage: Bacteria > Bacillota > Clostridia > Christensenellales > UBA3700 > RACS-045. The sequence continues at coordinate 37,594 of CASERZ010000005.1, read as the reverse complement.
TAATATCGAATTCTTCTTTCATTTTGCCTCCAAAATCTCAAAAGTGTCCGATATATCATATTTTACACGCGCCCGCTATATACCCCGCGCGCCCCTAAAAACACAAATTGTTCCTCGGCAGTTGCTTTTTCACTGTATTTTGATTATAATACTTATATGGACAACAATCTTATGTCGCCCGCGCAATTGTGGGCAAATTACAAAGAGGACTCCAAACTCAAGTCTAAATTTTTAAAGTACGAACGCAAGGACGACCACACCGTGTTCGAAGCTTTCGTATCTTCACCCGACGAAAACGGTGACGAAACGCTCGTATATTGTTACGGAAAAATCCCTTGCGAGCGCAAAGCCGCTACATTGATTTATATCAACGGTTTCGACAGCGATGTGGAACAAAAAGTTTTCGACTTTTTTACCGCCGACGGCTACAGCGTGGTTTGTTTTGACTACAAAGGCGACTCAGACAAACGCCGTCATACCGTTTATCCCAAGACTGTTTCTTATGCCAATTTCGATAATTGTCAAGGACATTTGTGCTCTTTCGAAAAGTCCCCCAAAGATACCTGCGTATTCGTATGGAGCAGACTTTTGAGAGACGTCATATCTTTTGTCAAAAACACTATGGGACAGGATGAAAAAATATATCTTCTTTCCTCCGCCGAAGGAGGCAATATCCTTTGGCAAGTCGCAGGTACCGACAAACGCGTAGACGCAGTACTCGTTACCAACAACGCGGGCTGGCAGGACTGCAAAGGTATATTCAAATATTCCGCAAGTCCCGAAGAATACAACTTCAGCGAGGACAAGATAAAATTCATAAGCGCTTGCGCGCCTCAGTCCTACGCCAAGACGGTAGCTTGCCCCGTATTTTACGCTTCGGGTACCAACTGCACCATTACCAGTATGGACAGAGTGGAAAACACCCTTTCCCTCACCCGCAACGACAAAGCCAACCACACCTGCTTTTGCGCCAATCTCAGCAATATAATATCCGAAAGAGCGCGCAAGGCTATGTCCGTATGGCTCAACAATATCTATACGTCTTCACCTATGCCCCAGCCCCCCTCGATAACTCTCGAAGAGGACGACGGCGCACTCGTGGCGAAAGCTCAGTTCGACAAGGCTTCCGACGTGGAAATGCTCGTGCTTTTCTATAGCTACAACGAGGTCAACAGCGAGCTGCGACACTGGAACAGAATTATCCTTTCCACCGTCTCTCCCGTAAGCGAAATACCCGTGAGGACGGATGACGAAAGAGTTTTTGCGTACTGCTCGGTCTTCTATAAAGACGGTCAGTACTATTCTTCCTTCCCCAAGGCATACGACCTCAAGGACAGCAAAATCAACCGTATTACTCCCAAGCGTTCGCACATTATCTACGAAAGAAAAATGGGCGTAAACGTATGGGTCGTCGACGACGCTACGGGAGAATATATTGCCCCTCGTCTCGAAGCGGGCGCATACGATATCACGGGCGTTACCGCACCCGCGGGCAACCTGTCGACCTATGTGCTGGGAGATACGTTTTTCGAAAGCCGCGAAGAGAGTATTCTGCAATTCGACTGCTGTGCTTCTTCCGACCGTACTCTCACCGTAGAACTTTGTGTAGAAACAGGTAAAGCGTCATATGAATACTATACCTCTTCCGTGGAAATCACGGGCGGAGAATGGCAGAAATTCGCGCTTGACCATACCGACTTCAAGACAAAGGAACTCGTTCCGCTCAAAAACTGGAACAACGTGAAAAAACTCTCGTTTGTCGACATAGACGGCACTCTGGTCGGCAACCTGATTTGGATATGATATGTTGAAACTGAGTGAGCTGAAAGAAAACGATACGGTCGTTACGAAAAAAAACCATCCCTGCGGCGGCAACCGCTGGAAAATCGTGTCTACGGGAGCAGACTTCAAACTGTGTTGCCTTAAATGCGGACGCACGCTGATTATGCCCTCCGAAACCTTGAAAAAATCTGTAAAAACCGTTGAGCCGTCAGGCTCCGACAAAGAGGAATAAATGCATCAGGACGATATAGAAAAACAAGTCGATAATTATAAAATAAACTATATCCCCGACGAAAACAAACCGCCAAAAAATCACAAAAAATACGTGATTTTAAACGTTGTGCTCTTTTCCTTGTGCGCGGTGCTTTTGGTACTCCTAATAGTATTTACCGCAGTATTCACTACCGTAAAGGTCAGCGGCGACAGTATGTATCCTACGCTCGAGGACGGTGACAGAATCTTTTTGCAGATATCGGGCTACGATTATACTTACGGCGATATAGTAGTGTTTACCCGCACCGACAGCGAGGGTAAATCCGTCAACGCCGTAAAACGCGTAATCGCTCTGGGCGGAGATATAGTATCTTTCGACAGGGAAAACAATAAATGGCTCGTCAACGGCAATCCCATAGACGAACCGTACTTCAACGGAGAGTACAGCTCCAATTACTTCGATAAAATCTACGATACCGCCATTTACGACGGGGGCATAACCATTCCCGAAAACTGCCTCTTCGTGCTCGGCGACAACAGAAATATTCCCGGCGGCTCGCTCTCGGTGGACAGCCATATCTACGGTCCCATCCCTGCCGCAAGCGTCGTAGGAAAAGTGCTCAGAGTTTTCTGACGCCTTTTCAACGTTATATACTGACAATCAATATTCGTTTCGGACAAGCTCCGAAAATTTTTTAAGGAGATAAAAATGAAAGCAATAGTTTCCGTTATCGGTAAAGACAAACGCGGTATAATCGCAAAAGTCTCTACCTGCCTCTATGAGATGGATATCAATATCGAAAACATCTCGCAGACAATTATGCAGGACTACTTCACTATGATTATGGCTGTCGACATCGGTCAAAGTAACCTCAAATTCGACGCTATCAAGGATAAGCTCAATTCGCTCGGCAAAGATATGGGTCTGGAAATCCATATCCAACTCCAAAGCATATTCGACAGTATGCATCAGTTAGACACCACTTCAAAGGGGCTTTGATATGTACTCCAGCAACGAAATTATCGAAACTATAAATATGATATCCCAACAGCACCTCGACGTGCGTACTATTACGTTGGGTATCTCTCTTTTTGACTGTATTACGGACAGCAAAAAACGTACTGCCGAAAAAATCTACGACAAGATTATGTCCAAGGCTAAAAACCTCGTCAAAATCGGCAACGACATATCCAGCGAAATAGGCGTGCCTATCGTCAACAAACGTATATCCGTTACGCCCGTTAGCTTAGTTGCGGCGGCTAGCAAAGGTCATCTCGAGATTATCCGTACCCTCGAAAAAATAGCCGACGAAACGGGTATCGACTTTTTGGGTGGCTACTCCGCTCTCGTACATAAGGCTATGACTCCCTACGAAAAGGAGTTTTTGCTTTCCATACCCGAAGCCCTTTCGACTACGGGCAAAATCTGCTCGTCGGTAAACGTAGCTACGTCAAAAGCGGGCATTAATATGGATGCGGTAGCTCTTATGGGAAAAATCGTCAAGGATTGCGCTTACCGCACAAAAGACAACGATTCCCTTGCTTGCGCCAAACTCGTGGTGTTTGCAAATGCCGTAGAAGATAACCCCTTTATGGCGGGAGCTTTCCTCGGCACGGGTGAGGACGATACCGTAGTCAACGTAGGCGTATCCGGCCCCGGCGTAGTAAAGACTGCTCTCGAGCAAGTCGACGGCGACCTCACGCAAGTAGCAGAATGTATCAAACAGACTGCATTCAAGATTACCCGCGTAGGTCAGCTTGTTGCTAAAGAAGCAAGCAAACGTCTGAATGCAAGTTTCGGCATTGTCGACCTCTCGCTCGCTCCTACCCCCGTAGTAGGCGACAGCGTAGCGCATATCCTCGAAGAGATTGGTCTTGAAAGCGTAGGCGCGTGCGGTACTACCGCGTGTCTTGCAATGCTCAACGACGCAGTAAAGAAAGGCGGCATTATGGCTTGCAGCAGCGTAGGCGGTCTTTCGGGCGCATTTATCCCCGTATCCGAAGACGCCGGTATGATTAGAGCCGCAGAAACGGGCGCGCTCAATATCGAAAAGCTCGAAGCAATGACTGCCGTATGCTCGGTAGGTCTGGATATGATAGCAATACCCGGAGATACCCCTGCGGAAGTTATCTCGGGAATAATTGCCGACGAAATCGCAATCGGCGTGGTAAATACCAAAACCACCGCTGTAAGAGTAATCCCCGTATACGGCAAGAAAGCGGGAGAATATGCGGAATTCGGCGGACTTTTGGGACGCGCTCCTATAATGAGCGTAAATACCAATTCACCGCTTAAGTTCATCTCGCGCGGAGGACGTATTCCGGCGCCGCTACACAGCAATAAAAACTAGATAGGCGACCTTATAGGCGAACGCGTATAGCGGCGCATATTTGCGATTTTGCGCAAGCAGTTGCGCTCTCTCACGTACGGCTAGTAAGCTCCGCTCGCGAACTCTCTTCAAAATCGCAACTCTACACCACTCTCCGCGCTCGCACGAAGTGAGTAATATTACAAAAGTACTGTCTTCAAGCGAATTAAGAAAAAGCGGTATTTGTAAAAAGTAAAATAATAAATACACAGCATCGTGCGACCTTGAAGAAGAGCGTGATTTTTTCTTTTTCAAGGTCGCCCGCAAAGGCGCGTACTAGATGTACGTAACTGCCGCGGGTGTGCCGAAGATAAAAGGAAAAGGCGCGCCCTTATACAAGGTCGCTTATTAATTTATACAATTTAAGCCTTATGTAAATTGTATAAATTATTTTATATAAATATATAGGAAGTAAAGCCCTTGGAGAGTGCCGTGATTTTGTAAATTCTCGGCGGTTGTCCCGAATCCTGAGCGTACTAAACGTACGTGACGGCGAGGGACGTTCCCGAAATTTGCAAAGGCGCGGTGCTATACAAGGGCGCGAAAGAATATGAAAATAGAAGGAAGAAACCCCATAACCGAAGCCCTCGATTCAGATATCAAAATATCGAGGTTGTACGTATCGAAGACTGCTCACGATTTGCAGCCTTTGATTGACAAGGCAAAAAGCAAGAAAATAAGAATAGACTTTGTGGACAGAGCGTTTCTCGACAAGACAAGCGAAAGCAAACGCCATCAGGGCATTATAGCAATAAGCGAAGAATACGGCTATTCTACAATCGAGGACATACAGTCGCTTGCAAAGGCTAAGGGCGAAAAGCTGTTTGTTCTCATACTCGACTCTATCGAGGACCCGCATAATTTGGGCAGTATCATAAGAGTTGCCGAATGTGCTGGCGCGCACGGCATAATAATTCCTTCCAGAAGAAGCGCAAGCGTAAACGCTACTGTATTGCGCACGTCTGCCGGAGCGGCAAACCACGTAAAAGTCGCTATGGTAGGCAATATCAACGACACTATAAGAAAACTCAAGGACGATTTCGTCAACGTCTATTGCGCGGATATGCAAGGCACTACGCTCTACGACTGTCATTTCGACGAGGACGTGGCGATTGTCATAGGCAACGAGGGAGAAGGCGTAAAATCCCTTACCGCAAAGCTATGCGACCACGTGGTGTCCATACCTCAATTCGGCAAGGTAAATTCGCTCAATGCGTCGGTTGCGTGCGGGATAATTTGCTATGAAGTAATCCGTCAAAGGGGCAAGCGCGTATAGCGGCGCATATTTTGCCTTTATCTGCGACGCTCGCGCTCAGTTACATACGCAAAGTATGCACCTGTCGCGCTCGGTCTGGAAAAGACAAACTCTGCACCACTCTCCGCGCTTGCGGAAAAGACGTAAATTAAAAAATAAAAGTCGGCTGATGCCGACTTTTTTATTTGCTTGTTAGTAGTTGCTGTCGATTTTAATGTTTGGCTTTAAATCTGAATATGACGAAGAGGTACTTTGCAAACAACAATTATTTATCCAAATCTTTTTTGAGTTTTCTCTTTATCTTCTGAAGGACGTTGTCAACGTACTTTGTTTTTTTGCCGATTTTGTCGGCAATCTCGCGATAGCTCATTCCTTCGTAATAGCTGTCAAGGATTTGCTTTTCGTCGGGCGAAAGCCCGTTTTCTATTATACCGCGAAGTTGTCTGTCCTCCTCGGCACGTATGGCTATATCCTCGGGGGACTGCTCTGCCATCTTTCTGTCGTCAAGCACGCTTATGGGCACGCTTTCCGTCAGGAGCTTGTTTTTGTTGCGCTTGCTGTGCCTGCCGTAATCGGTAATCCTGTTGCGAATACAACTGGTGGCGTAAGTGCTGAATGCTATGTTGCTGCGCGTATCGTACGTGAGTACGGCATTGTAGAGAGCTATCATACCCTCTTGCGCAATATCTTCTATATCCTCGCCCTTGATAAAAAATACGCGCGACAGCTTGTTGACTAGAGCTTTGTATTTTTCCATAAGCTCCTCGACGGCGTTTACGTCGCCCTTGCGTATTCTCTCTATAAGCTGAATATCGTCGTTCATTGTTTTTTTGCTTTCTCGAGCAGTTGTTTCTGCTTGGCTCTTACTTCGAGCATCTTGCCGCAAGTCATCTTGCCTTCGCTGCACGCACCCGATACGCAAGCCGCACCGCAATCTGCAAATACGGCGGGAGCAACCTCGAGTACCAACTCCAGCATCTTCCACGCCACTTCTCTTATTTCCCACTGCGCGCGGTTACAGCATCTCAATTTGAAAAAGTTGAAGAGTTCGCGTGCGTTCATCGTTACAATCATTTTGGTTTCCGCAGCGTTGGGAAGTACGAAACGCGCGTCCTCGTTGGACTTTTCGCACGCACCGCCGAGAAGCGTCTGCCACTCGGTATACCAGCCGTGCATTGTATCCATCTGTTTTTTAAACTTTTCAACGTACTCCTCGCCCAAAGCCTCGATACTCTCGGGAATTACGTAATTAAAAGTAGTACCGGCTTTGTTGGCGTCTACGTATCTTTGGGACTTGACGCTGAATGAGGCAATTCTGTGTCTGGTAATCTGCGCGAGAAGACTTCTCGATACGCCCTCGATACCGAAAGTAAAATTGGCGTGCTCGAAAGGAGAAGCGTGTCCGAAAGACCTCAGTCTTGCGATAAACTTAGCCGCATTGTCGTCGTCCAGACCTTCTTTGAGATTTGCTATCGTCGCGTCGCTGTAACAAAGCTTAGCTGCAAGCGCAATCGTGCGCTCGGGATTTGGGGTGTATTCCAAAAGCGTTACGCTGGGTTTTACCTGTGCCATAATGCCTCCTCGTAGTGAGTTTTTATCTGCAGTGTGCTTTTATATTCTACTTCATCGGCAAAAGCTTTGTCAATCTTTTGCCCGTCTGCCGTCATACGTCCGCGCTTTCGTCCTCGCAAAGCGACATAAGGTATGACAGTCTTTCTTCCTGTCCCGTGAGATACAGATACCCTATCACGGCTTCAAAGCCGCTTGCCGATTTATAGTCCGATACGCTGGCGTTTTTTGCCATAGAATGTTGATGGGAGTTGCGTGCGCGGCGAAATATATCTTCTTCGTCCTCGTTAAGCACGTTTTCTATCCTGCGCATACACTCTGCCTGCGCTCCCGCGTTTACTCTGGCAGTAACGTACTTATGCAGCTTGTCCGCCTTGCCCGTAGTACTTGCAAGCGCGCTCATACGGACGTAAAGCGTATGCACTCCGTCTCCCACGTAAGCAAGCACGAGAGGGTTTAGCTCCCGTGCCTGTTTGGTTGTAATTATATCTTTGTTGCGCGGTAAAAAGTCCATACTTAACAGCTTATTTGTTGTCCGCGTCGGTGACCTTTGCCACGTCTACCTTTTTGCCGACTTTGATTTTTTTGCCTTTCTCGTCAAACTGAGATACAAAGTAATCAAACAGCAATTCGTCGCTGTACGTCGTCTCGCCAGTAGCCTTCAAGGTGCATTCCTTGATGTACTCGTAACAGCTCTTTTCCATAATTCTGATTATCTCGAAAGCTTCGTCCATATCCTTGCCTGCGCAGAATACTCCGTGGTTAGCCATAAAGCAAGCGTTACGTCCCTGCATAGCGGCAACGGTACCTTCTTTAAGTTTCTTGGTGCCGGGCAAGCCGTATGCGCCTACTCTGCACTCTCCGCCTACGAGTTTTTCCATTTCGGCACTCATTACGGGAAGAGGTATTCTCGCCGAAGCCATAATAGAGCAAAAGAGGGGGTGAGAGTGAATGGTTGCGTTGATTTCGGGACGCGCCTGCATAATAGCCGCGTGTATCTTTCTCTCGCTGGTAGGCTTTTTGCCGTCGCTCCATACCGAAGGGTCGCTTATTTGCACTACAGGCATATCTTCGGGAGTAAGAGATATGTAGTCAAGTCCCGTAGGAGTAACGAGCATATGGTCCTCGTCAAGTCTTATCGCGGTATTTCCCCACGTACCCTGTACGAGATTTTCCTTAAGGAGAGCTACGCCGCTGTCCTTGATAACCTGTCTCAATTTCAATTCTGTTTCTTTATCCCAAGCCATATTACACCTCGCTTTCTTCCTTAGCGGAAGTATTCTGTTGTTTTTCGCCCTCTTCGAGCTGAGAGAGATTTTGCTGATTTTTCTTGCTGTATTTGGTCTTATAGATAAATCTCATAAGACGTGCTTCGAAACCGTTGATAATCTTGTTTTCGCCGATAACGCTGCTTGCTACGAAACATCTGCTAGCCTTGTCAAGCACGAGCACGCAAGTATAAGCCTCGTCGAGAGTACGTCCCGAAGTAATACAGCCGCTGTCTTTGACAAGACAGGAATTTCTGCCCTTCAAAGTCTTGATAATGCTGTGAATATCGTCTTCGGCAGTCTTGCAGGAAGGTCCGACGATTTGCGCCATATCGTCGAGTACGGCGGGTATCGTTGCGCCCGCTTTTGCTACGGGCATAACCCACTTGGGATAGCACTGGCAAATAGCGTGGATATCCTCTCTCTCCTTGTAAATCTCAGCGTGATAGAGGTATTCCTTGTCCACTTTGAATATGAGGAGTTTGATTACGTCCTCTTCCTTGAGGTCAGCGAGTTTTACGCCCGCTTTGGTGATATACATATAGTTGAGACCCGACCTCATACTAATCATATCGTTGTCGCCCGTTACGCCTTCAGCCACAAGCTTTTGAGCGTACTGCAAAATAGTTTCTACGATTTTTTCCATTATTCTTCTCCTCCTTCAAATCTTCTGGAATTAGCGCGTCTGTAAGTCTTTTCGAGGCTGTAATATATCTGCTTATAGCTCTTGAAAAGGTCGTCGTAAATATATTTGTTCTGAGGGTTAGGACGGTACGTCTTGCTCTCATGAACGAAGTTTTTGGCATCTGCAAAACTACCGAGTTCTCCCAAGCCTATAAGCGCGATAATAGCGGCACCGAGTGCGCCTGCGTTGCGGGGATTTTCCACGATAGCGAATTCGCTGCCCGTAATATCCGCGATTATCTGCATCCACGCGTTATCGAGCGCGCCGCCGCCTATAATTCTGAATTGTCTGCAATGGAATTTGTAGTCCTTTCTGAAGTTTTCGAGTATCCATCTTAGATTGTAACCTATGCCTTCGTAGAGCGCGCGCATTATGTGTTCTCTCGTATGAGAAGGGGTTACGTTCCAAAGCGTTGCTCTCGTGGTAGTCGAAGATACGGGACATCTTTCGCCCAGCATCCAAGGCGTACAAATCAAATGGTCGGAGCCTGCGGGTATGGATTCGATAACCTTGTCCATATATGCGTATATGCCGTCTCCGAGTTTCTTTTGCTCGCTTGCAAAGAATTGGTCGCACAGCCATTGTATGTTGCTGCCTGCCGCCTCGGTAATGCCTACGATAAGGTTCATATCGGGGTCTGCCGACTGTATAGCTGCCGCGCCGTGCTTGAACTTGGTCTTGTTTCTGCTGGACGCAGCTACCCACGCGGAAGTGCCGAGATAGATATGTATTTCGCCGTCGCCTATCATACCGCTGCCTATTGCCGCAGCCTGGGTATCGTCGCAACCGCCGAATACTGCCGTGCCTTCGCACAAGCCCATCTTCTTAGCCGCTTCTTCGGTAAGGCCGTTGCCTATCTTGTCAGTACTTTTGACGAGAGGAGGAAGCTTGGACATATCCATACCGACGATTTTAAGCGCGCTGAGCCACGTCTTTTTCTTGAGGTCGAGACCGTAGCTCGAAGCACCCGAAAGTTCGGCTACCATCTCACCGGTACATTTGTACTTGAGGAAACCGTTGACGTCGAGGAAGTACTTTGTATTGTTGTATACGTCGGGACGCTCTTCTTTAAGCCACTGAATTTTGGCAATAACGTCCTTTCCCATAATAGGCGTGCCCGCAACAAGAGTAAAAATCTTTTTGCCGCCGACCTTGTTCATAAGCGTCTGCGCTTGTTTTTCCGCTCTGCCGTCAACCCACGTAATGTTGGGATGCAAAACTCTGCCCTTAGCGTCTACGGGAATGATACCCATAGCCTGAGTGGAGAATACGACGCCTTCTACGTCGTGAGGGTCGATGCCCGTATCCTCGATTAGCGTACGGGACGCGAGACATACAGCTTCCCAGTACTCATCGGGGTTTTGCTCGACGAAAGCGGGAGCGGGATAGTAGGTGGGATAGGGTACGGCTTTAGAGGCAACGATTTTGCCTTCGAAGTCGATAAGTACAGCCTTGTCCGAGCTTGTACCCATATCGTGGGATACAACGTATTTCATTTTTCCTCCTTTAGGTCGCCGTTGTATAGCGGTGCGCCTTTGCAAATTTCGGGAACGCTCCTCGCCGTCACGTACACAAAGTACGCTCAGGACTCGGAACAACCACCGAAATTGGCAAAATCGCGCCACTCTCCAACGGCTCCGCGTTTGTTGTATGAGTATTTAAAAATTACCATTTTACGAAGTCCGTAATTATATCGGCTTCGGGTTTATGCGTATTGCGTTTATCAATTACGATATCCGCATCAAAGTGTTTATCGCATATCGGACCGATAGAATATCCGTCCTGATTTTGAGGAGCAATTTATACAATTTAAGACTTGGGTAAATTGTATAAATTAACTACGATATAAACTAACTATTAACGTGTACGCGTACGCATACTAAAAATAAAACAAAATCAATATTATCCCCTTTTGCTCCCCCGTTGGAGCTCAGGCTTAGAATAATATTGAATATGTCTTGCACCGACTGCCGCAAAATGCGACAGTCGGTATTTTATTTGTTGATTTGCCCCTCGCGCAAAAGCAAGGAAACGGTTTTGCTTTAACCCTTATCCGCTTGAAAACAGTACCGACAAAGGGTTATATTTGCTTGTCGAATATACACCGTTTCGTTTGCGCCGTAATATAGCGGCACGCCTAGCGCCTTTTATTGCGATATTCTTGCTCGGTTACATACGCAAAGTATGCGCCCTTCGCAATCAATCTCAAAAAGCCGTTATCCTTACCACTCTATTACGGCTTTGTCGGTATAGAGCGAACCCGACGTTTTGCCTTACGCTTTCGATACTTCGGAAGCGTGGGTATTTTGTCGAGGTGAGCAAACCGCAAAGGCGCACCGCTTTACATAGTTTGTGCGACCGCAGAGATTAGTGCAGATTTTTCTTTTTCGAGGTCGACCGCAAAGGCGCGTACTAGATGTACGTAACTGCCGCGGGCGTACCGCTGACAAAAGGAAAAGATGTGCTGATATATGCGGTCGCCTATTTGTTTTTAGCTTCCGCCTTCTTAGCAGCCTTAAGCATCTTCTCAGCTTTAGCGAGTTTCTTTTCGTTGCCTGCAGCCTTATACTTGTTGATTTTGTATTCTGCTACCTGAACGTCCATAGAAGACTTTCTCTCTGCAACGAGCTTGAACACGTCTTCGAATCTGTTGAGTGCGCTGTCGATGATTTCGTCGGTGTCAGCCATAGAAGTGTACAATCTGGAGCCTGCGAGCGTAACGATACCGTTAGCCATATAAGCTGCGCCCATATGCTCCATAGCAACCTTACGTACCATAATCATATCCTTCATCTTGAGTACCTTGAGGAGGTTGAGTATATTCTTGGAAGAGAAGTCATAGCTCATTGCACCCGTGCACTCGAGGTGGACGATGGAACCTTGGTTGTAAGCAACGTAAGGAAGCTGATATTTTTCGATAAGGCTTACGAGACCGTCGGTAAGTCTGTTACCTGCAAGACCTGCCTTAAGGCAAGCGTTTGTCTTAGCGATTTCCTTGATTGCGGTATAACCTGCCATAGCGGACAGAGGGTTAGCCGCGAGAGTACCGCCGCAGTAAGCTTTCTTTGCGCCGCCTGCAACACCTGCTGCGAGGAGGGAAACGTATTCTTTCTTACCGCCTACGCCGCCTGCTGCGGGATAGCCGCCTGCAACGATTTTACCGAAGATAGTGAGGTCGGGCTTGACGTCGAAGAAGCCTTGTGCGCCGCCGAGACCTACTCTGAAGCCGGTAACTACTTCGTCGAAGATGAAGAGTGCGCCGTATGCGTGTGCAAGCTCGAGAGCTTTTTTGTTGTAGTCGAGGTCAACGGGACGGGTACCGGATTCGGGACCTACAGGCTCAACGATGACAGCAGCCGTACCGCCTCTTCTCTTGTTTATCTTGAGGTAATCTTCGAGCATATCGAGGTCGTTGGGTCTTACTTCGTCGATAACGCTGAATATTACGTTAGGGATACCGAAGGACTCGAGGAACTGTCTCGTGCCGGGAACCTTAAGACCGTAAACCATCTGGTCGGACCAGCCGTGATATGCGCCGCCGATTTTGATAATTCTCTTGTTCTTAGTCTGGCATCTTGCGATACGGAGAGCAGCCATAACAGCCTCGGTACCGGAACCCAACATTCTGAACATTTCCACATTGGGCATATGCTTGTTGATTTCCTTAGCAATGAGAAGCTCTGCTTCGTGGAAAAGACCTGTTACGGGGCCGCATTCCTTGATAAGCTTGATAGCTTCGGTCTGTATGGGCTTGTAATTGCTACCGAGAATGGTAGGACCGCCCGCCTGAAGGAAGTCGATGTACTCGTTGCCGTCGATATCCGTGAGGTATGCGCCGTCAGCCTTTACCATACACATAGGGAAAGGTTTGTTGAAAGCGAGGTTATGTTGTACACCGCCGGGGATGTACTTCTTTGCTTCTGTGGTAATCTCTTTGGACTTAGCGCACTTTACGTCGTAGTAATTCTTGCAGATATCGTCGTAGACTTCCTTGGGAATAGAGAAGATATTCTTGGAAGTGAGTTCTTTAAGACTTGCGTTGATTTCCTTAGCGTTAGCCCAACGGGTGATACCGTAGCCTTGTTTCTCCTTTTCGGGGAGTTGAGTATAAGTGACTTTCATTCAGATGCCTCCTTAATATATAAATCTCTGACATTAACAATTTTACCACACTTAATTGATTGTTGTCAATATTGATTTTTTAGCAATTATAATACTATAATAAGGCAAATAGCCCTGTTTGAGAGGAAAAAGTGAGTTTTTTTGCATATTTTAATTGACAAATGTCTATAAGAAATCTATTAATTTACAAAGCCGAAAATTTTGTAAATTATAAAAATTTTTTCCGCGTTTGTGTTGAATATCTGAATATTCGTATGGTATAATAATCTAGGATTTATTTTAAGGAGACGCTTATGGAAAACAAGGAATTCCCCAAGGGACAACAAGTCTACGACCTCGTAAAAGAAGTCATAGACGTGACCGGCCCCCGACTTCCCGGCAGCGAGGAAGAACGTAAGGGTGCGGAAATTATAGCAAACCAAATCGAAAGAGAACTGGGTACGCCTACGATAACCGAACAGTTCAAGACGCCTAGACACGCTTGCATCAGCGCGATACCTTGGCTTGGTTGGGGAATGTTTGTGGCATTCTGCGCGTTTTATCTCTCGCCCATAGCATCCTTGATAATCAGCACGGCTCTTTTGCTTTTTGCTCTTACTCACATTTTCTACTATTCGCATATGCTCGACCGCTTCTTTAAAAAAGACGTGTCTCAAAACGTATACTCTTTCCTCGAGCCCCGTTCGGGAAATACCAAATACACCATAATGCTCACTGCGCATATGGACAGCAGCTGGTGCTGGCTGCACTCCTACAAAAACCCCAAAACAATGATGATTAAGACGGGAATAGGAGTATTGAGCGGAGTTGCTCTGCTTGTCGTATCTCTCGTGACAATTATTCTCGAAGCGGTCAACGGACTGAGCGTTTCGTTTATGGGGCTTTCGGGAGTATTTGCAAATCTTACATCGGGCGCAAAGACCGGCGCGGACGTAGCAGTTATTGTAATGTACTGCCTGCCCGTACTCTTCCTTCCCGGCTTTTACTGGCTGTCCACGTACCTTTCGTACGATAAGAAAAAAGCCGCTCCGGGCGCAATGGATAATCTCAGCGGCGTAGCTACGGCAATAGCGGTGGCAAAACACTTCAAGGATAATCCTCAGGACTGCGGCGACGCGCGTATTATAGTTATGGGCGCAGGTGCCGAAGAAAGCGGACTTATAGGCGCACTCGACTTTGTAAAAAGACACAAAGACGACAAAAACATCTTTGACGAACATACATACGTGCTCAATCTGGACTCTTTCAGAGATTACGATAACTTCAACGTAGTCAAGAAAGACACCTTGCAATTCAAGCCTTTCGATGCAGAGTTGGTAACCCTTTCGCAACAGGCTATCGCAAACTGCGGTCTTAAAGTACATACCATAGAAAATCCCGTAGGCGGAAGCGACTCTACGGCATTTGCAAAGGCGGGCATCAAAACCGTTACTCTCAACGCACAGGACCCCAGACCTACCGACTACTATCACACCACAAACGATACTCTCGACAATCTCAATATGAATACTCTCGAGAAAGGTTTCGAGGTAGTAAGAGAAGTGGTGAGACTTATAGACGCAAAATACAGAGAGCAAAACTGACATACCGAACAAACATAAAAAGCCGACTTTTCACGTCGGCTTTTTTTATTTTGTAAGTTTTATACTTTATTCGTCTTGCAGCTTCCTCTTGCGACTTTCTTTGCGCCCGATAATTCGCGACGCAATCTCTCGCAAGAGTTTGAGCATACAGAAATTCATTGCGTTATCCGCTCTGATTTGCCCTACGTCGCACTGTAAGCGCACCGACAATAGGCTTAACAGAGTTTGCAACCGACGCGCTGCTTTTTTATGATAACAGTCTCAAACTTTGTTAAATATTTCACTTATTTTTTTAAACCAAATTCCTTTTTGACAACTTTTTTTCCCTACAGTGCTGTTTTGCGACAAATTTTTCCTTACTGCCCCCCCTTTTTTCCATTCACGTAGCATATAAAATTCGCGCGCTTTTTCACTTTAGCGCAATAAACCGCCCTATTTGCCATAAATTATACGCTTTTCTTATAATGTGTCTTAATTTGACGCTTCGTTCTTGCCTGAAAGAAAAGTTCAGCGCATTTCCAACCGTAGGTTGATTTTTTGGTCGATATGTCAATTTTGTCAGTCTTTTCGGCTGTAAACCGTGTTTTTGAAAACGCGCCGTTTTTCTTCTAAAAAACCCTCCGATATTGACTTCCTTTTCCCCTTTTGATATAATTGGATTATAAAATAATATAGGAGGTTATTTTATGAAGAATAAAAAACTGATTATCCTGATGAGTATTATCCTCGTGATTTCCATACTCACATTCACGATGGTCGGCTGTAAAGACAGTTTTTCCCTGTCAAAAATCGACAAGGAAAGCAACGTCGGCAAAAGCTTCGCTTCCGATGTCAAACAGCTGTCCGCAATCGCAGGCTGGGAATACGAGCAAGGCAATTCACGTTTTTTGTGTATGAATAAATACGACGAAACGGGGCTTGTATCCAAAATGCTCTATTCGCTCGAAAGCGACAAGGCTCTTTTGACTATAACCGCCGATATCGACGCTTTTGCGTTCGACTACTCGGTCACGGGAGTTGTAATAGTCAAAAACAGCCTTACCAAGCATACTGACGTGTACGACGCCAACGGTATTGTATTCTCTGCCGATACGACGGATTACAGGGTTTCGGCTTCTGGCGATTATCTGATTTATTTTGCAAACGGAAAAACCGTCAAAGTCAGCCAAGAGAATTATGCCGTCAAAGTAGTAGACACAACAATCGTTGAGGAATCCTCTTCCAGAGAACAACTCGGAGAATTTTTCGTAGAGAACGATTCGTCTATGACTTTTAAAGTTTACGACGAAAACGGCAAGTATCTGAGATCGGTTTCTTTTGCTGAGTATATGACCTCGACCAACAGTATGCTGAGCGCGTCGGCAAACAACGAGGGCGTAGTACTTTTGCAGTTCCTCAAGGCCTTGCCTTCCACCTCAACCGATTACGATTATATTTATGATGGCGTGAAGTATAACCTCGTAAGCGTAGCAAAGAGTCTCAAAACTGGCAAGAGCGTAGACCTCAAGCTCGATGACGGTGTTGTCTATGCTATATACCCCGACGAAGATTACAATTACATAACCGGCACTAAATACAAGCTTACACAGGCAGGAGAGACGGTTGCCCTCGAATCGGGCTTCTTCGACGATGACTTCAACTGCCTCTTCAACGTGCTTTCTTACGGATTGTCCGGCACTATTACCGACAGCCTCCCCACTACTCTCGGCAACGGCGACCTTATGATTTCCTGCAAAGGCAACTTCGTAATCGTCATTGATTCCCAAGGCAACGTAAAAGGCTCGTATCTTACTGAAAACCTCACTCCCGTCGGCTCTACCGTAAACGGACTTCCCCTGTACCGACTCGCAGGAACCAACCAGCTCTACGACGTATACGGCAAGCCCCTGTTTACCTTGCCCGAAACGGCTTCTCTCGTAGCAGTATCCTCCCCTTCGAATAACGTATACTATAAAGACTCCGTAACCGAAACCAACGGCGAAGGCATTGAGGAAACTACCGAATATTACTATGCAATGAATATCCAAACTTCCGAAATAAAAACTCTCGGAAAAACAAGCGATATCGCTTTCAATCAATCGGATTTTTATTATGTTGTAAGAAACACCGACGAAAGCGGCAAGGTTACGGCTTCGGCTTATTCGATTATTGACGGAAAAGCAATCTATACGGATATCGACACTTCTTCGATATCAATCAGCACTCAAACGCTTTACGACAGCGAATACCCCGTTATTCTCTTCTGTATGGAAGACGCCGAGGGCAATATGTCCTATGTCAAGTATTCGTTTAATTACGCAAAAGCCTAAAAGGAGGATATGACAATGAAAAACAGAAAAATTATACTTACTGCGGTTTTACTTGTAATCTTGTCCGTAACTCTCCTCAGCTTTACGGCTTGCAACAAGGACAACGCAATCAATATCAACGAGCTTGCTGCCGACGCGCCTCAGAACTATAAGACGCAGTCGCAGAGTCTCTCTCTCGATGCTCTGTCGTCTTATGCAAATACCGACATCTGCGATAAACATATCTTCGTATCGGGTGCAAGCGAGGACGGAAAGTACAAATACGCTATTTACAGCATCCCCGCCAACAAAATCCTCGTAGAGGGCGTTGCGGACAACTACGCCAACGTAAGCAGGAATTACATGAACGGCGTGTTTATGATTAGCGTCACAAATCCCGCGGAACTTACTACCCGCACTGTTTTCTATGACGTTTACGGCGAGATAATATCTTTCGATAAATCTGTAACTATCTCTTCGGGCGATGAGTACACCGATTTTTCTTACGTAACTCTCTCCGACAACAGCACCATTTCCTTGGACAAGACGGGCAAGGGCAAATATATCCCCTTCTCCCCCTCTCCTCAGCTGAAAGATATGTCCGTAGCAGGCGACTATCTGCTCTACAACCTTTCCGACGATAACTATCTTGTCTATGACAAAGAGCTTAACTTCGTTTGTTCCTACAGCGAGAGTGAAGTCTTCGCGATAGGCTCGGATTACATCAGAATAAGAGAGATTGCACAAGGAAACAAGCTTCTCCGTATTTACAGAGAAAAAGTAACCGACGACAAGGATACCGACTACGACTATATGGACGAGAGCGGCAACAGATACAGAATTTATCAGTACCTCTTGGACATTTCTACCGGAAAAGCATCCTTGATTGCAGATAAATTTATCATAAGCAAAGTTGTTAATAACAGCATCACCAAAGACTACTTCTTCGCTTACTACAGCGATATCAGCGACAAAGCCCTGAGCAGCATAGTTAGCCTCGGTTTGTTTGACAAGAACTTCAACCTTGTCGCAAACGTGTCTGAAATTGTCGGTTACGACACAGACTCCGTTTCTTCCATAGACAAAGTAGGCAACTACGTAGTATTCTCCAGCTCACAGTACTTCACTTTTGTCCAGAATAACAAAGTTGCTTTCAAACTTTCCGCAAGCTACGGCTCTACCGTAGAATATTCGAGATTCTTCTACGGTAATTACGTATACTTTGACTCATTCACAGGCAAAACGGTTACTGACATACCCGGCAACGCGGTATTGCAAGGCGCCGACAGAGAAACCAACGGACTTATCTACTACAAAGTCAGCGAGGAAATCGACAACGAAGGAGTTTTGTCCTACGTTTACAGAACTTACGTGTATGACGTCAACAGCGGTGTAACAACGCTTATCGACGACTCCGACAACGTTTCTTTCAATGCTTATGTGTATACGGTAAGAGACCCTGAGACCGGTATGATGAGTATGTACGATACTTTCAGCAACAAAGCCGTATTTTCCGGTAAAACGTATACGACTATGCAGTACAACTACATTTCCGACGGCACGGTAGTTACGTGCAAGGCAGAAGACGGCACGGTAGACAGATATATCGTAAAATTGAGCTGACGATTGACCTGTTAAAGTTAAGAGCTTGCCAAACGGCAAGCTCTTTTTTTTGCATTTTGAAATTTATTCGCTTTCGGATTGTCTTTTTCGCATTTTCTGCCAACTGTAAAATCCGTACAAATCATTTACGAGAAACGCCCCGAAACATACCGCCACGGATATATAGCCTATATCCTTTGCAGTCGCAATCGACCACAAGACCACCAATACTATATCGTTCAGCGCATACCCTATTGCATAATACTCGCTTCTGCGCGCCGTAAGATATACCGCCGCAAAACTCGTACCTACGGATACCGTGCTGACTATCAGATTAGCCGTATCGAAGTACTTAAGTATGTAATAGAATATCCACGCGACTGCAAGCGTAAGCACAAGCATAAAAAGGTATTCTCTCTTGCGAAGACCGTTTACCTTGACTTGCGCGCTGTTGCCCTTGTAAGGATGTTTTATCCACATTATAAGCGCAATCAACGACATAGGCGCGGTCATACCGAGATATGTTATCATTTCCCCGTAATACGCCTGTTGCCACGATATTATGCCGTAAAGCACGCTGAATACCAGAATAAGAAATTGTCCGATAGGATTGCCCTTTGCGTTGAATATAAGCGATGTTATGCCTATGACGGAAGCAATCAACGCAAAATAATTCTTTCTGTCGAATATGGCAAAAGCAATTGTTACCGCCGCGACGGAAAGCGACCATAATATTATCTCGCTTTTGGAAAAATAACATTTGGATTTTTCCGCGTTTTTCATAAAACCTCCCGCTTGACCTTTTTGCACGCCATCTTATTGTACTTGCCACGCACTGTTGTCACTAAAAAATAAGCACCCGTCGACACATCTTCTAAGACCTAACGATGTGCGGCGAATGCTCTTGACATTCATACCCGGTGGCATT
The DNA here is from genome assembly GCA_949290515.1 of uncultured Christensenella sp. Lineage (GTDB taxonomy): Bacteria > Bacillota > Clostridia > Christensenellales > UBA3700 > RACS-045. Next base: position 17,930 of record CASERZ010000005.1, on the reverse strand, counting down.
TAATTTAGTTGTAGCATTATATTAACATATCGGATAGGGTTTGTCTACCGTTTGAGATAATTCGTCTGTCTTCAGGTTCACACGACAATATGAATTATCATCAGTCCGTTTGTAAGAAAAACAGCCGCTTTGCGAAAGCAAGGCGGCTGAGTGTTTCTCTCGAATTATCTATTACTTGAGAAGTTCTGCAAAGTACTTGATAGTTCTTACCATCTGGCTGGTGTAAGAGTTTTCGTTGTCGTACCAGGATACAACCTGTACCTGATAGGTATCGTCGTCAATCTTAGAAACCATCGTCTGGGTAGCATCGAACAAGGAACCGAACTTCATACCGATAACGTCGGAAGATACGATTTCGTCGGTGTTGTAACCGAAGGACTCGGTAGCCTGTGCCTTCATAGCTGCGTTGATGCCTTCTTTGGTAACGTCCTTGCCCTTAACAACTGCGATAAGGATGGTCGTGGAACCGGTAGCGGTAGGAACTCTTTGAGCTGCGCCGATGAGCTTGCCGTTGAGTTCGGGGATAACGAGACCGATTGCCTTAGCTGCGCCGGTGCTGTTGGGAACGATGTTCTGTGCGCCTGCTCTGGATCTTCTGAGGTCGCCCTTTCTTTGAGGACCGTCGAGAATCATCTGGTCGCCGGTGTATGCGTGAACGGTCGTCATAATACCGCTTACGATAGGAGCATAGTCGTTGAGAGCCTTAGCCATAGGAGCAAGACAGTTGGTCGTGCAGGAAGCTGCAGAGATGATGTTGTCGTCCTTGGTGAGGGTCTTGTGGTTTACGTTGTAAACGATGGTAGGAAGGTCGTTGCCTGCGGGAGCGGAGATAACTACTTTCTTTGCGCCTGCATCGATGTGAGCCTGTGCCTTTGCCTTGCTGGTGTAGAAACCGGTACACTCGAGAACTACGTCAACCTTGAGGTCCTTCCAAGGAAGCTCAGCTGCGTTAGCCTTAGCGTAAATGGTGATTTCCTTGCCGTCTACGATGATAGCACCGGGAGTAACAACGGTCTTGCCGTCTTCAGCAAGAACAGCGTCCTTGAAGTCTACGGTATGACCCATAGCTACGTAGTTACCCTGCATAGTGTCGTACTTGAGAAGATGAGCGAGCATCTTGGGGCTGGTAAGGTCGTTGATTGCGACTACGTCGTAACCTGCTGCACCGAACATTTGTCTGAAAGCCAATCTACCGATACGGCCGAAACCATTGATAGCAACTCTAACATTTGCCATAATATATTATTCCTCCAAAAATTTAAATTCTAGGTTTTGCCTTAAGCAATACTATTTTATCAACATTTTGTATTAATGGCAAGCAATTTTTGTATAATTTAGCTTCGGGCGGTTATTTTTGTGATTTTTTTGACAAAAACACCGATAATTTAAGCCTAAAGAGTGATTTTATCCTTCCAGGATAATCAATCTCCGCTATATTTTAGACGTATATAGGCAAAAATATACCTCTTTAATTGTCTTGTGCAATCGCGCTACGGTTGCGCGGCTTTGTGCGCGCTTGCAAAAAGAGCTTGAATTTTTATGCTTTTTATCAAGTATTATCCGCAAAATTCCTGACGCAATCAGCCCCATAGTTTCCGACATACCCCGACATAAATTTATACAGCACAGCGCATAGCGCACGCTTAAAAGCGCATACCCTTACAAGCGCGAGTTTGAGAAGACAATGCCTTTCCGATTAAACAAAAGGGAGATTTAAATCCCCCTTTATTTCAATATCTTTCTTCAGTTGTGGCAAGACGTCTGCTACGCTCCTTGCGTATCCCCCGACGAAACCTGTTTTTCCTGTCCGCCGAGCATTCCTACAATCGCGTTGCGGATAGGCAAAATCTTATCCTCTCCTATAACTCCGCCAAGCGCGTCGCATACGTAATCCACGCCGTAAATCAATTTTTCGTTGACGCTCTCCGCTCCGACTTCCTGCTCGGCTTTCTGCGCAAGGAAGTAATATCCCACGCCCATAGCCGCAATAAGGACTATCAGTAAAATCAACCCTATCACGAAAAAGCATCTTATAAACGCCGTACGCGATTTGTTGCCTACGCCGAAAAACCAACATATACTTGCAAGCACGTTGATACCCGGCAAAATAAGTATTATAAAAGTTGCCAGCCATTTGCCTACGGTCATAGGGTAATTGCGCAAATCCATCTCGTCGAAACGCGACGCCTTTTTGGCAATCTTGCGTTGCTTTCTCGTCATTTGTTCTTTGTCGGGAAGAGTCACGAGTACCGTCTGCTGGTCACTGCTCACGTATCTGGGTACGAAAGGTTGCTCTTGCGCGGGCTGTGCGGGTGCGCTCTGAGCGGGCGCAACACCTGCCGACGAAGCCGCTCCGCTTGCATAAACCGCGTTTACGAAATCCCCGCCGAGCATATCCGTCTCTTCGGGTACGCGCTTTTTCTCCTCATTGTATTCCATCATATCGGCAAAACCGTCGGACTGAGCCTCTGCCGTCTTGGACTTTTTGTTTTGCTTGTCGAGTTTTGCCTGCTGTTTGTCGGCAATAGCCTGCTGTTTTTTGTCAAGCTTGGCTTGCTTTGCCTCTTCTTTTTTATTCTGTTTGTCGAATTTTGCCTGTTCTTTATCGAGCTTAGCCTGTTCTTTCTTGCTCTGCTTGTCAAGCTTGGCTTGTTCTTTTTCTTCTTTTGCCTTTCTCTTGCTCTCTTCTTTAGCTTGCTTGTCGGCGAGTTTTTTGTCTTCTGCCTGCTGCAACTTCTGTTGTTTTAAAGCAAGAGCCTCTTGCTCTTTTTGCTGTTTTAACGCAGCAGCCTCGTCTTCCTGCTGTCTTTTCAGCGCGACGGCTTGCTGCTTTTGTCTTTCTTTTTCTTCCAGCTGTGCCTGCTTATCGGCAACCTTTTGACGTCTCTCTTGCTCTTTCTGATTGAGCTTATCGAGTTTTGCCTGTTGTTTTTGCTGTCTTTCCTGCTCTTTTTGCAAAAGCGCATCGTGCTTTTGCTGACGCTTTATCTCCTCTTTGGACAAAGGTCTTTGCTCGGGCGCACTGTCGGAAGCGTTTATGCCCTGCTGAGCATCGTATGCGTCTTGCGCATACCCGTAACCGTTGTATGCGTCCGCCGTATTGTTGTTTGCTCCTTGCGCATAGCCGTCATAATATCCGCGCTGAGATTGCGCATAGCCGCCGTCGGCATAATCCGCACTTTGCCCATAGCCGTTTGCGCTCTGTCCGTAAACGGAATTTTGCTCCGTAGGTTGCGACCATACCTGAGCGGGCTGTGAATAAGCGGGGGTTTGCTGAGCGCGCTCCGACCACTCATTCCCGGGGCGGGACTGCGTATATACCGGCTTGCTCTCTATAGTCTGAGAGTACGAGGGATTAGGCTGTTGCTGAGAATATCCGCCCTGTCCGTAACTCTCCTGCGAATAGCTGTTTGCGCTCTGTCCGTAGACGGGTCTTTGCTCCGTAGGTTGCGACCATACCTGAGCGGGCTGTGAATACGCGGGGGTTTGCTGAGTAATCTCAGGCCTCTCATGCGCAGGCTCTGCCCTGTCATATACTTGTTGACTCGAAGGTTGAGCATTATTTTGCTCGCTTCTCACACGCTCGGACGCGCCGAACGCTCCGAAACGCGATTGTGCGTTGCGGTTGTCGTCAGACTTGTTTTCCTTGGGTTTGTTGAAAATATGATTATCGCGCGAAACGCTCTCGGGACGTTTGATAAAGCCGAAGGAATTGGTACCGAGATATCTCTTTTCCTCGGTATGCGGTTTTGTTTCCGCTTTCTTTTCTCCGTCTTGCTTTTTGTCCATACCCGCTAGCGCGCTGGCAAAACTGTTGCCGAAATTGTTGGTATATGTATTGTCTACGTAAGCAGGGGCGTAATCGTCCTGTTTTTCTTCCCTCACGGGCAATCCGTACTCGTCGGAAGACAAGACGGATTTAGGAGCGTCTGTCGCACGCTCTTTGTTATCGGAACCGCCGTACTCACCGTAGGGTGTATAGTCTTTGTTATCGTCGTTGTTGAACATTTTCTCCCTCAATCATTTCTAATGACAATCGCTTAATTTCCACTTTCACACATACAAAACACTTGCGCCGATAAATGACTACCGACACTTTTTGCGTATTATGAGTTTACTACAATTAACGCGTATTGTCAATAAACGGGATTGACATATTTAGTACATATTTTTATGCAAATGTGTCCGTTATTTGCATATTTAACCAAAATTTGCCGTCAATATTCGTCAAAAAAATTTTACAATTTATTAATTTTCATTTAAGATTAAACAACCTTTGTTTTCGATAATTTTTTTAACCATTTACCTAATTTAAGTACCCTGTCGGCATATCTATACAAAAAATGTACCGCCGAGAAGGGGGGAAGCACTTGCCTTTGCATAGCAAAGGTACTGCGCAATTCAAAATGCATAGATTGCGGAAGTTACAAGGCAAACCGCGGAAAATACACAAACACAATTCTGACAATAAAAATATCCGCTTACCTCTGTAGGCAAGTCGTATAGAATAACTAGCAAAAAACCCGTACCGCCGAGAAGGGGTGCGAACTAGGCTGTAAGCCGTGGATTTTGCGATGCTTTTCCGCGAGAAAGAAGAAGTAATACTTGCCGTATTACGATGACGCCGAACTGAAAAGTGCGGAAAAGACACCACTCTATTATATATTAAGTACCGCCGAGAAGGGGTGCGGGCTAGGCTGTAAACAACAGATTTTCCGATAATTTGCGTTGAGAAGGACGATGTAATACTGGAGGTATTATGAGGACGCCGAAACGCAAATTACGGAAAAGATGCGTTTAGAGACAGCCCGCGTCCCCTTCGAGGCGGTACACACATCTAAACCAAATTTTCAGGGTTAAGGCACTTCAAAGAATCGAGTACGAAAACACCGTCTTTTCTTATGAGGACGTCGTCAAAGTATATCTCTCCGCCACCGAATTCCTTTCTCTGCACAAGTACCAAATCCCAGTGAATGGCAGAGTTGTTGCCGTTGTAAGCGTCGGCATAACAGGCGCCGGGAGTAAAGTGTATGGATCCGCTTATCTTCTCGTCAAAGAGAATGTCGCCCATTGCCTTGGTGATATAAGGGTTTACGCCGAGAGAAAACTCTCCCACGTATCTCGCGCCCTCGTCGGTATCGAATACCTTGTTGATAGCTTCGCTGTCGTTTGCCGTCGCATTGACTATCTTGCCGTCCTTGAATTCGAGACAAATGTTTTCAAACTTTATGCCGTTGGCTGTCGAAGGCACGTTGTAAGTGATTTTTCCGTTTACGCTGTCGCGTACTGGAGCAGTATATACTTCTCCGTCGGGTATGTTGCGTCTTCCCGCGCACTTTACGCCGCCTATTCCCTTGATTGAGAAGGTCAGGTCAGTGCCTTTGCCGACAATGCGAACCTTATCTGTTTTGTTCATAAGCTCGACGAGAGGAGTCATTGCCTTTTCCATTTTGGAATAGTCGAGATTGCATACCTTGAAGTATAAATCTTCAAAGCTTTCCGTACTCATAGCCGACATTGCGCTCATACCTTGCGTGGGGTATCTCAATACGCACCACTTGGTATTTGCCACGCGTCTTTCGTGATGTACGGGATGCGAATAATAGATATTGTAGTAGTTGCGGTTTTCGGCGGGTACGTCGCTGAGTTCGTAAGCGTTTTCGCCGCCCCTTATGCCGAGATACGCTTGCATTTTATCCATCTGGTATGCGTCGAAATCGCACATTCTCTTTGCCATTTCCTCGTCCATTCCCAGCATAAGCTGACGCTGTACCCTGTTGTCGTAAAGCTTGACGAAAGGATATCCTCCCGCCTTGCGCGCCTCGTCAACAAGTGCGTTGACAAGCTGACAGTCTATGCCCGTAGCCTCTATAAGTATGTTTTCGCCATTTTTAAGCTCACACGAAAAATTGATAAGATTTTTTGCAAGAATACGTATTCTCTCGTCTGTTAACATTTTATCCTCCTTGCGCCGTCGCACACATTTCTCTCAAGTCTGTGTCGCAAAAGCGCGTCCTTTTTATGGTTTTGCATTAATATTATATCCCCGCAATAAGCTTTTGTAAAAGTATTTGACAAAATTTTCCTCTCACGTTTTTATAAAAACGTATTCGCCCCGCCAAAAACTTGCCTAAACTCTTGTCAAACTAATTTAAGTGTGATAAAATCTATGTGATAAAATAATTTTGGAGGTAATGTTATGCCACTCGTAACATCTAAAGAAATGTTCAAAAAAGCATACGCCGGCAAATACGCTATCGGTGCTTTTAACGTAAACAATATGGAAATCATTCAGGGCATCGTAGAAGCCGCTACCGAAGAAAACGCTCCTCTTATTTTGCAGGTTTCTTCCGGCGCAAGAAAGTACGCTAACCCCGTATATCTCCGCAAAATGGTAGAAGCTGCAGAAGAAGTCAGCCATCTTCCTATTTGCTTGCACCTCGACCACGGCGATACTTTCGAACTCTGCAAGAGCTGTATCGACGGCGGTTTCAACTCCGTTATGATTGACGGTAGCCACCACTCTTTCAAAGACAATATCGAACTCACCAAAAAAGTTGTTGAGTACGCTCACGACCACGGCGTTACCGTAGAAGGCGAACTCGGCCGTCTTGCTGGCGTCGAAGACGACGTTAAGGTTTCCGCTGAGGACAGCTCCTATACCCGTCCCGAAGAAGTAGAAGAGTTCGTAAGCAAGACGGGCGTTGACTCCCTCGCTATCGCTATCGGTACTTCCCACGGCGCATACAAATTCAAGCCCGGTACGAAGCCTCAACTCCGTTTCGATATCCTCGAAGAAGTAAGCAAGAGACTTCCCGAATTCCCTATCGTATTGCACGGTGCATCTTCCGTTCCTCAGGAATTCGTAAAGATAATCAACGAAAACGGCGGCAAGCTTCAGGACGCTATCGGCGTACCCGAGGATATGTTGCGTAAGGCTGCAAGTATGGCGGTATGTAAGATTAACATCGACTCCGACCTCAGAATGGCTTGCACCGCAGGTATCCGTAAGCACTTTATGGAGCATCCCGACCACTTCGACCCCAGACAATATCTCGGCGACGCAAGAGCAAATATCAAGGCAATCGTTAAGCATAAGCTTGTAAACGTACTCGGTTGTGCCGGTAAGGCTGACGAGATTCTCGGTAAATAAGGCAACCGCATATATCAGCACATCTTTTCCTTTTGTCAGCGGTACGCCCGCCGCAGTTACGTACATCTAGTACGCGCCTTTGCGAGCGACCTCGAAAAAGAAAAAACTGCACTAATCTCTGAGGTTGCACAAAGTTGCAATAAATAGAAAAACGACCACTCTCCGTATTAACGCGAGGGTGGTTTTTTATAAATTTATTAAAAAGAATTGCCCCCTCTAAGTTAGATAAAACAGTACGCGCCTTTGCGGTCGACCTCGAAAAAGAAAAAACTGTACTAATCTCTGCGGTTGCACAAAGTTGCGATAAATAGAAAAAAGACCACTCTCCGTATTAACGCGAGGGTGGTTTTTTCTCTGCTCTTAAAAAACTTATCCGCTCTATATAAACAGGCGACTTCTAGATTGTTATGTGAGTTGACTATTGTTTTAGATATTGACTATCTGAGCGCAGAGTTATTATATATACTTAAATATTAAAACAATTTATACAATTTAAGTCTTGGGTAAATTGTATAAATTAGCTTTTCTCTACGCTTATGCACGCGCATACGTATGCAAAAAGCCGCTAGATATGCGGCTTCTGATATTCACTCTATATACCTACTTCGTGCGACCGCGGAGATTAGTGCAGAATAGCGATTTTGAAGAGAGTTCGCGAGCGGAGCGTACTAGACAAAATCGCAAATATGCACCACCATATTACCCACTTCGTGCGACCTTGGAGAAGGGGGTGATTTTTTCTTTTTCAAGACCGACTACGACAGGAGCGTACTAGATGTACGTGACTAAGTAGGCGCGCCGCTATGTTCCCTACTTTGTGCAAGCGCGGAGATTAGTGCAGAATAGCGATTTTGAAGAGAGTTCGCGGACGGAGCGTACTAGACAAAATCGCAAATATGCACCACCATATTACCCACTTCGTGCGACCGCGGAGAGTGGTGCAGAGTTTGTCTTTTCCAGACCGAGCGCGACAGGCGCATACTTTGCGTATGTAACTGAGCGCGAGCGTCGAAGATAAAAGGAAAAAGCGCGCCGCTATGTTCCCTACTTTGTGCAAGCGCGGAGATTAGTGCAGAATAGCGATTTTGAAGAGAGTTCGCGAACGGAGCGTACTAGACGTACGTGACTGAGCGCAACTGCTCGAGCAAAATAGCTATTGTGTGCTGATATACGCGCTTGCCTATTTGAAGAAATCGACTATCTTCTGCCTAATAACCTGCAACCTTCCTTCGATAAACTGCATAATTTCACTCTTTTTTGATTTTTTGAATTGTTCGCGCTGTTTGTCGATGAGTTCTTTCTGTATTACCTGATTGTTGGCGAATATCTGCTCGGTGTTGCCTTTTATCTCGATATAGCTTTCGGCTACGAGTTCGCAATAGGCAAGTATGCCTTGCTGAATTTCCGCATCGTAGGTGCCTTTTTCCAGACTTGCGAAAGCGCAGAGCAATTCAACGATATTGTCGCTGACCTTGTCATAAAAGTTTTTGCCGGAGATATACTCTGCAATTGCCATATATGCCGCAGTATCGCGAGTGTATTCACGGCAAAAGTCTTTGATGCACTCCTCTACTTTTGCAAACATATCGTCATCGAGCAAGAAGACGTTGTCCCACGTAATTTTCTCGACTACGGTATAGCCCGACGAATAGAGTTTTTTATTGACGAGTTCGAGAATATCGGCGTCACCCGCCACTCCGCTCAAAAACTGTATTTCCTTGGGATAGAGATTGTGATTTACTTTGCTTTGGAAAAACAGTATTGCCTGAAGTATTCTGTCAAACTGCCTTAGACAGTTTTGCGTGCTGAGATTAGGGTCGACGTTGCGCGCGATATCGCATATCTCGACGAGATACTTGGTTATCACAGAATACCGCTTGTAAAGCTTGAGCCATACTTTTTCTTTAGTGTCAATCATAATGCCTCCGTATCTATATTTTAATACTCATAAGTAATTTTAGTCAATACCCTTTGCTTTTTTTGGCAATATAATCCCCTGTTTAGATAAAAAACGAGCAAAAACGTACGCCGTCGGAATTTTGTACAAAATTATTCTACATTGTTCGCGATTTTTGTACAAAATTCGCCAAAGGCACAATTTTTAGCACAAAAACGACCGTATAGAAGCGTAGGATCTAGAAGTTATGATATTAAAATGTTGAAAAATGTGTAATATGTGTCAGTTTAGAAGTAAAATTAAAAACTTTTGGAATTTTGTACAAAAATACCCTCAAAACGCTTGTCTATACTTAAATGTTATGATATTATTGTATCGTGAATTAAATATCAGTTATTTTTATTCAAATCCCAAAAACAAAAGTTTACGGAGGTCAGAAATGCAAACCGCTGAAGGTGTTAATTTGCATTTTTTAGCAAAAAGAGCCAAGACACACTTGTGCCAAAAGCCTCAATTTGTGCCTAAGAGCACAGAACATTATTGTCCTTGCTACAGCTGCGAGAGAGAATTTGAAAGTTACTACAAAGTAGTGCGTCTTATTATGAGCGACGAAACGGTCTACGACCCTATCGCGCGTCTAGCGGGCAGAGAATTGGCTGAGCTTCCCAATTCTTCCGAAAAGCAACGCATCATACTCGAAACTTGCAGTATGTACGCTACTATGCGTAACAGGCTGAGAAAAGACTTGTTGTGTGCTATGCGTCAAAACAAACTCTTGTCTGTCGGCGATATTTGCGTTAATCCCCAAAACGTACTGAGAAAACTGGGCTGATTGTTCAAAATTGCATTTGTATACCTCTCTCTTTTCGAGGGGCTGACTTTTTATGCGCTTTTTGAGTAATTTTGCGTGCATTTTATATGTTTTTCGACAATAATCTGCACGTAATTCCCCTTTTTGTACAAAATTCGACAGCCAAAATTCCCCTTTTTGTACAAAATTCGCTTGTCAAAACGCGCGGGCGGTGATATATTAGCGTATGGAAGGTTTTCGGAAAACACTTCCAAATAAAAAAACCGAGGTATTTATGAATAAGTTTTCTACGAAAATGCTGGCTCGCGCCGGTATTATCGCCGCTCTTTACGCGGCATTGACGCTGACTCTCCCCGCTCTTTCCTTCAACAGCATCTTGCAATTCAGACCCGCAGAAGCTCTGACTTTGTTGCCCCTTTTGTATTCGGACAGCATTATAGGTCTTTTCATCGGCTGTTTTATCGCAAACCTGCTTTCTCCCTACGGCGTGCCCGACCTCGTAGTCGGTAGTCTTGCTACGCTTGTAGCCGCAGTATGCACATTCTTTACGGGTAAGATGATTAAAAACCAAAAACTCAAAGTCTTCGTAGGCGGTCTTTTCCCCGTACTCGTCAACGCAATCTTTTTGCCACTTATGTGGTATCTTATGGACAGCGAAGCGGGATATTGGGCAAGTTTCGGCTCTATGCTCCTCACTCAGGCAATATACGTGTACGTGCTGGGCATACCTTTCTATATGCTTTTGAAACGTCTTCAGTCGAGCGGCGTCGCTATCCTTCAGGAAACGCTCTCAGGCTCTGATACGCAATTTACAAAAGGACAAAAAGCCCTTGCTTTCGTATGTGCTATCGTCCCCGTATTCGGCGTAGTACTTACTCTCAAAACAAAAAAGGATTTTAAAAACGCTCTCGCTTGCGCACCTTGCGACAATGCCGACCAAACCTCCGATACAGTCGTCTTAGCCGACAACAAAACCACTTGCGAATTGGGCTCTTTCTACGGCACGGCTACGGCTATATGCGCTTTTCTGTGGACGATAGTCATAGCTTTCGTAATTTACGCCGTAATGGTAAAACAAGGCTATGCCGCACCGCCTTTCTTTATGCAATAAAGGCTTTTATATGATTATATGACAAAAAGTATGCGGTCGATATTCCGATAAACCGCGAAAGTCTTGCAAATAACAATTCGATAATATAATTAAAAGTCCGCAACAGACCGTTGCGGACTTTCTCTTATTTTCTCAATATAGCGTTTTCTTTGTATATTGTTTTGCTTTTTGTTTTCCGTTATCTTCTAGGTAATTTGACGAATTTGTAAAGACGGTTGCAAAGAAGCGACGATAACGCGCATTTTGCTATGTCGATAGGGATAAAAGGCAACAAAAACGCTACGAGGAATTTCCATACGCTCATAGCCGAGTGCATATATCCGTACATAATGATTGCTCCGTAGATTACGCCTATTACGTCGAGTACCAAAAGACCTATAAGCGACGATACGAAATACGTAAGATACGTGTCTTTGCCCGATTTTTCTCTGACAAAAGCGGCTACCTGTCCGCCTACGGCAAAGCCTATCAAAAATCCGAAAGAAGGCTGCAATACGTAAGAAAATCCGCCCGCAAACTGCGAGAAAATCGGCAAGCCTAGCAAGCCCATAAAAATATAAATCCATACCGACAGTCCGCCCCACTTTTTGCCCAGCAACAGGCATACGGTATTTGTCACGAGAAACTGCAAAGTAATCTTTATCGTACCTATCGGTATGCTTATATACGCGCCTATCGTGGTCATAGCGATAGACAATGCCATCATCGCAATCGCGTAAAGATATTCTCTGCGCTTTGCATGTGCATTGCGCGCTTTAGTCTCATCGGGCAAAACGCTGTCGGTTTGCGCCGCCGTTTCTACGATTTGCGTAACTTCGTCAACGCTTTTTTGCAAAGTTTCTTCGCCTTCGTTTTTACTGTTTTCTACAGTGTTTTTTTCTTCCATATCCTTTCCCTTTATAAACTTAAATTTTTTATCGAATTATCGACACTTTCAAATCCAGCTTCCGTCCGCGCTCTTTATGGAAATCTCTCCGCACGTAAGCGTACGTCTTTTCCCGTCCTCGTTTATTATCAATCCGCCGTCGCTATCTATATCTTCGACTATGCCCGTCTTTTGCTCGTTGTTTATGGCGTAACTTATTCTGTTGCCTGTAACGAGTGAATATTTTTTGTACTCTTCCATAAAAGAGTGGTCGGTAATATCATCCGTCAATTCCATAAGCTGAGAGTAAATCTCGGCAATCATCTCGCTTCTCGTAACCGTAGGATTATTTTCAAACAGCGCGCAAGCCCTGTCCTTTATATCGTCAGGGAATTGCTGATTGACGAAATTCACGCCTATGCCCACGATAAACGTACCCGCACTGCCGCTCTCGAAATCTATATCCGCCTGCGTAAGTATTCCGCATACTTTCTTCTTGCCTATATACACGTCGTTGACCCACTTGATGCGCGCGTCCTTGTCAGTGTACTTTGCTATTGCACGTCTTACGGCTACCGCCGCGGCGGGCGTAATAATCATTACGTCGGACAGCTTCTTTGTGCTTTTGCAAAGACACAAGCTCATATATATTCCGCTCTTGGGTGAGAAAAAACTCTTGCCCATTCTTCCCCTGCCTTGAGTCTGCTCGTCTGATACTATAAGCGTGCCGTGCTCGATTTTGCCGTCCTGCAACATTTTCATTGCCTCGGCATTAGTGGACGTCGTGGTCGCAAGCACAGTAATATGCTTGTCCTTGTACTTAGCGTCAAGATTTGCGCGTATGCTCTCGGGCGAGAGTATATCGTTTGCCTCGTCGAGCAAATACCCTTTGTTGGGCGCGGCAACTATCTTGTAGCCCTCTTGCTGAAGAGTTTTGACTACCTTCCACACGCTGTTGCGCGACACGCCCAGCATATCCGCAAGCTGCTGTCCCGACAAAGCTTTGCCTCTGTTGGTTTCAAATAATGTCAGAATGTCTTTTTTGAGCGTCATAAACTTATCTCCTTGCTAAAGTATAAAGGTATAAAAGATAATTGTCAACCATTTTTGTAAATTTGGTTGACAATTGAGTGTTTAATATTTTTTATTGCTAATTACTTTTCTGATTGCGTATTCTGTATTTCCCTGTAACGTTTCTCTGCATTTTTGTTCTCTCTGTTTATAAAGCTTTCGTAAATTACTTTATGCAGCCACTGTCTAAATCTGAAAAACGCAGGCTTTTTGTTGACGTAACCGTTGTCTTCGTATGCACCTATAAATTCAATATAAGGTTTAAGCCTTACCTGCGTAAATACCACTTCGACGCAATCGGTAAGAACAGGTTTGAATACGGCTATCCTGTTGTAACCTATAGTGGTGCCGTCATAGACTTTTTTACGTTTTCCGCTGACTACGGCATATATCGAGAAGGTTTCGACGCGTTGAGAAAAAGCAGTGTTTTCCACAAGTCGAACTCTGTTGATTAGATATTCCTTGTCATACCTCAATACGATTTTATAGGCGTCGCTCTCCTTCGCGGGAGTGTAATATCCGTACGGGTCGCAGGTCGATTTGTCAAAGGAATACTCCGTGATATTCTGCACCTCACAGCCTTTTTCGCTATCGGATGCGGTTACCGATACGGGAGAGAGGTACTGCGCATCGGATTTTCGTATATGCTCCCCGAGAAGCCTTGCCGCCTCAACGTCGTTTTCGTGTATGAGCCCTCGCCTGTCGGGCGGGAGATTGAGTAGCAACATCGAATTGCCCCCTACCGAATCGTAGTAAATCTTTAGAAGACGCGAACGGCTCTTTAGCATATTGTCCTGAGAAGCGTGATAAAACCAACCCGGACGGATTGACACGTCCACTTCGGCGGGATACCACATAAACTTGTCGAAATTTGCCAAGAATTCGCGACTGCCCAAATCGCTGTAGACTATGTCCGCGCCCTTCTTAGCAAATTTGCCGTCGTCTTTTTGCTGACTGTTTGCCTGTATGGTCTGTATGTCGCACGCAAATTCAGGCACTACGTTCCACTCGCTCTCTCTTGCAAATCCGCCCTCGTTGCCTACCCACCTTATGTCGGGCGCGCAACCCGATATACAGGCGTCGGGCTGAAGCGAGCGGATAAGCGCATAATATCTCTGCCAGTCGTATTCCTGACGCGGTTTGCCGTCCATATACGAACCGCACGCACCGTCAAGCCATACGCACCAAACTTCACCGTAATTGGTAAGAAGTTCTTTAAGCTGAGCGCAATATACGTCATTGTAAGCGGGAGTAGAATAGCTCTCGTGGTTTCTGTCCCAGGGCGAAAGATAAATTCCGAACTTTATGCCGTATTTTCTGCAACTGTCTGATACCTCTCGCACAATATCTCCCTTGCCGCCTTTGTAGGGAGAAGACGCAACGCCGTAATTCGTAGTAGCCGTCTGCCACAGGCAAAAACCGTCGTGATGCTTGCACGTCAGAATAACTCCGTACGCGCCCGCGTCCTTTGCGGTCTTTATCCACTGGTCGGTATTTTGCTCCGACGGATTAAACAATGACGGGTCGGCTTTGCCGTCACCCCACTCCTTGCCCGTAAAAGTGTTTAGCCCGTAATGCAAGAATATATTGAAATTTTCTCTCTGCGCCCTCTTCTGCGCCTTTGTGGGCACGTACGATAGGTATAAATCTATTCTGTCCTTTTCCATTTTTCCCCCGAAAAGTTGAGATTTTTGACCTGTGCGTATACGCATACAAATCATTGTACATTCAGTTTAACATATTTTTCTTTTGCCTTCCATAGACAAAATCAATGGCTAAATGGTGTTTATCACATAAATATGCGCTTAGGCATAATATATAAAAAATCCTAAACGTATAAGGAGCCATTGCTATGAACTATTATTCCCATTGCAACCCTTCAACCCGCCCTGACAGTTTTTGCCGTCACCCCGCCTGCCTGCCGAGATGTCTTCCCTGCTGTCCTTCTCCTGTAAAAGGAGCAACGGGCGCAACGGGAGCAACGGGAGCTACCGGCGCAACAGGCCCCGCAGGCAGTACGCAAAGCGTATACGGCGGAGCGTACAACTCCCAGCCGCAACAAATAATCGCTCAAACTGCGCCCGACGAAGTGCAACTCAATATAGATACCCCTATGCCCCTCAAGGACATAGACTTGGAAAACAACTCTTTGCAAATAAAAGAAAGCGGAGTGTATCAAGTGTTTTATTCCTTTAACGCGTCCTCGAAAGTACCCGGAGAAATCCAGACTTTAGTAAGAAAAAACCAAACGGACGCTTTTCCTTACAGCGTTATAAATACTCAGTTTATGGTAAATACCCTGCCCTCATCGTCTGAGCGCATCTCTTACGCGGTCGATACTCAAAACAGCTTTATAGCCAACCTCGACAGCGGAGATATTCTCGATTTGTCGGTATTTTTCCCCAACCTCTCTTTCTATCCTAACCTCGTAGTAAGCATATACCGTTACGGAGCGGTGCTCTATGCGATAAAGATAGATTAAAGGATGCTTTAATACTACGTGTAAAATATAATAGAATACCGTATAAATTATACCTTCCTTTTTTGCCTGTATTGACTTTGGCTACCTCTTATGATAAATTAAACTTGTAACCGCGCGTGCATATCTTGCGCACCTATAAACTACGGCTTACCTTGCCGTTTCGTATCGGTGACCCGAAAGAAAGAAGTAATACTTGCAGTATTGCAATAGCCCAAAAAAACGCGCAAGTAAAAATAACAATGAATTTATCCGCTTGTCTTACGTGGGCACGTCGGACAGAACAATAAACAAAAAAACGTACCGCCGAGAAGGGGTGCGAGCTAGGCTGTATACTGACGGAACAAATTTATACAATAATTATCCGCTTGTCTTACGTGGGCAAGTCGGACAGAATAATAAACAAAAAAACGTACCGCCGAGAAGGGGTGCGAGCTAGACTGTAAGCCGTGGATTTTGCGATGCTTTTCCGCGAGAAGGAAGAAGTAATACTTGACGTATTACGATGACGCCGAACTGAAAAGCGCGGAAAAGACACACTTACAGACAGTGAGCACCCCTTCGAGGCGGTAGGAGGAAAAAAATGAAAAGAAACGGTATGTGCCCTGCGTGCTATCTCAAAATGTTATTTACCCCCGGTAAAAGGGCTGTTACGCTGGATTTGGGCGAAAAGTACGACAACGGAGTTGCGCTCACCCCGCCTATGGGCTGGGCAAGCTGGAACACGTTCAGAAACAACATCGACGAAGACTTAATCTACGAAACCGCCAAAGCAATGGTGGAAAAAGGACTTAAAGACGCGGGATATACCTACGTCAATATGGACGACTGCTGGCAATCCAATCTGCGCGACGAAAAGGGAGAAATGCAAGGCGATATGGTGCGTTTCCGCCACGGTATTCCCGCCCTTGTCAGCAAGATAAACGACCTCGGTCTAAAAGCAGGTATTTATTCTTCCAACGGCACTTTGACGTGCGAGGACTTGCCCGCAAGTCTTAACAACGAAGAGCGCGACGCTATGACCTTTGCAAAGTGGGGTATAGAATACTTCAAGTACGACTTCTGCCACAACAAGAGAAAAAGCTCTTATGCTCCTTTGGTTTATGCGATAAGCGTTGCTCCTCAGGGAGAAGCTGAAAGCCAGTACATCCCCTGCAAACAGGCTAAACTCGACGGACTTGCCAAGTTTATACCCGACGACAAACTCGACGGCGGGTACTATATTTCAGGACTGGATAATGCGCGAGGCAAAGCCGTATTCGACAACGTATACGCAGAGGAAGACGGCGAATACGTGCTCACCGTATATATCAAAAAGAAAGGCTGGTACGAAAAAACCCTCGTCGTAAAAGTCAACGGCAAAAACTATATCTACGACTTCCCCCAGCAAAAATGGTTTAACCTTACGGCACGCTTCCAACAGACGGTTACGCTCAAAAAAGGTATCAATACCGTGGAACTTGCCAACCCTATAGCAACCCGTGCCGATTCTTCTGCGCTTCAGTACTACAAGATGGGACAAGCTCTCAAAAAAGCTACGGAAAAAGTCGCGAAAGACAGCGGACAAAAGGAAAAACCTATCATATTCTCCATCTGCGAATGGGGCTTTAACAAGCCTTACAGGTGGGGCGCAAAAGCGGGCAATCTGTGGCGTACTACGCCCGACATCCGTCCTATCTGGCCGTGGATAGTAATACTTTACAAACACACTTCCAAGCTCTACAAGTACTCCTCAGTAGGCGCGTGGAACGACCCCGATATGCTCGAGGTAGGCAACGGCAAACTTACCTACGACCAGAACAAATCCCACTTCAGCGTATGGTGTATGCTCAACGCTCCTTTGATACTCGGCAACGATTTGAGAAGTATGAAGCAGGACGTCATCGACATAATCACCAACAAAAATATGATTGCCATCAATCAGGACCCCTTGGGCAAACAGGCTAAGCCCGTCAAGCGCGGATTTGTAGACGTACTTGCAAAACCTCTTGCAAACGGCAAGACTGCAATTTGTTTCTTCAACAAATCCAAAGGAAGCAAGACCGCTAGCTTTAATCTGCAAAAACTCGTGGACGACGAATACGTAGCTATGAACAGAAAGGACAAATACACCCTCACCGAACAATGGACGGGCGAAAAACTCGAAACAACGGGTAAAGTAAAAGTCAAACTCAACAGCTATCAGGTACTCGTTTATATAGTATAGTTTATAGCTTACGTAAAAGAGAAATTACCGACAAAAAGGCTTGCAAAAACGCAAGCCTTTTTTGATTTTATATAAACTGCCACAAGAAATATCAATGGCTGTTTTCCCTTACCTTTCCTCGCAGAGAATAAATATGCCCCGCAATAATACATACTTCTTGCAAGCACGGAGATTAGTGCAGAATAGCGATTTTGAAGAGAGTTCGCAAGCGGAGTATTTTTATCTATCCGATTAAAATAGTACCGACAAAGGGTTATATTTGCTTCAGCTAATATATACCCTTTCGTTTGGTCGGTATAGAGCGAACCCGACGTTTTGCCTTACGCTTTCGATACTT
>CASERZ010000004.1 GCA_949290515.1 uncultured Christensenella sp. | reverse complement strand
TTAGGTGGCAGACCCAATTATATACTAACACAGGAGGTACTTTTTCAGCACTCATCGGCATAGCCTCTTTTGAACCACCCGTCTAACGGGTGGTTTTCTAATAACAAAAAAGCGGGACAAAAGTCCCGCTTTGATTTTTGTATCGGAGAATTACTCAGCCAACTTCTTGTAGCCTTCGTATCTTTCCTTAGCCTCTTTCTCGTTGATAGCGAAGAGCTTTTCAGCAACCTGAGGCTTAGCCTTAGCAAGCTGAGCGTATCTGTTTTCGCCGAGGAGGAATTCCTTGTAATCGGCGGTAGCTTCTTTGCTGTCGAGGGAGAAAGGATTCTTGCCTTGCTCTGCGAGGGTAGGATTGAATCTGTAGAGCTGCCAGTAACCTGCCGCAACTGCCTTCTTCTCTTCGATTTGGCTGTTGGACATATTGATACCGTGGTTGATACAAGGAGCGTAGCAGATGATGAGGGAAGGTCCGTCATAAGCTTCTGCTTCCTTGAGGGCATTGATGTACTGATTCATATTAGCACCCATAGCAACCTGAGCAACGTATACGTAACCGTAGCTCATAGCCATCTTGCCGAGGTCTTTCTTCTTGGTAACTTTACCGCCTGCGGCAAACTTAGCTACAGCACCCGTAGGAGAGGACTTGGAAGCCTGACCGCCGGTGTTGGAGTAAACTTCGGTATCGAGAACAACTACGTTGATGTTCTGACCCATAGCGAGTACGTGGTCGAGACCGCCGTAACCGATATCGTATGCCCAGCCGTCGCCGCCGAATGCCCATACGGACTTCTTGACGAGACAGTCGGTATTCTTAGCGATATTTTCGAGCAAAGCTTTCTTTTCAGCGTCGGTCTCTTTAGCAACCGCGTCGTTGATAGTAGCCTTGATAGCGTCGCAGTAAGGCTTGTTAGCGTTGGTGTCCTTGTAGGTTTCCATCCAAGCGGTGAAGGTGTCTGCAAGAGCCTTGTCAACGCCGAGAGCCATTACGGCTTCCATATCTTCCATAAGCTTTTGTCTGCGTTGGTTGGTAGCGGTGAGCATACCGAAACCGAACTCTGCGTTGTCTTCGAACAAGCTGTTAGCCCAAGCGGGACCTTCGCCCTTCTTGTTCTTGGTGTAAGGGCAGGTAGGAGCGGAGCCGCCGTAAATGGACGAACAACCGGTAGCGTTGGCGATAATCATTCTGTCGCCGTAAAGCTGGGTGATGACCTTGAGGTAAGGAGTTTCGCCGCAGCCTGCGCACGCGCCGGAGAACTCGAACAACGAACGGTTGAACTGGCTGCCGATAACGGTATCTCTTGCGATAGGTACGTCGCTGGGATTGAGGGAGTCTGCATACTTCCAGTTTTCAGCTTCGCCCGTAGCGAGTACGTCTTCGAGAGTTGTCATTACGAGAGCCTTTTCCTTAGCGGGGCAGATGTTAGCGCAGTTTCCGCAACCCGAACAGTCGAGAGGAGAAACCTGAATTCTGAACTTATATTCCTTAGCCTTAGGATTCTTCATATCTACGGTAGCGAAAGTAGCGGGAGCGTCTTTGAGAGCTTCAGGCTTCTGAGCTACGGGAAGAATACAAGCGTGAGGACATACGAAGGAACACTGATTACACTGCAAGCAGTTTTCCTTTATCCATACGGGAACTTTAACGGCGATACCGCGCTTTTCGAACTTGGTAGTACCGGTAGGAACCGTACCGTCAGCGTGCTCTACGAATGCGGAAACAGGTAGTTTGTCGCCTTCCTGAGCGAGGACGGGAGCGATAATCTTGGTGAAGTATTCGTCATCGGTGGTAGGCTTAACTACTGCGCCCTTGGTTGTGGTAGCCCAGTCAGCGGGATAGTCGATAGCCTTAATGTTTGCGATAGCGTTGTCGATAGCCGCAAAGTTCATATTTACGACTTTCTCACCCTTCTTGGAGAAGGACTTAACAACGAATTCTTTCATATGCTTGTCGGCGTCAGCGTAGTCGATTACGTTAGCGAGCTTGAAGAAGCAAGCCTGCATAGTAGTGGAGATACGGTTACCGAGACCTATTTCGCTTACTACCTTGATAGCGTCGATATTGTAGAACTTGATATGCTTTTTAGCGATAGCGTTCTTCATACTTGCGGGGAGGTGTTTTTCCATATCCTCGAGAGTCCAAGGGGAGTTGAGGAGGAAAGTACCGCCTTCCTTGAGGTCGCTAATCATATCGTATTTGGTTACGTAAGAAGGATTGTGGCAAGCTACGAAGTCAGCCTGGTCGATGAGGTATGCGCTTCTGATAGGGGTGTCGCCGAATCTCAAGTGGGATACGGTGATACCGCCAGACTTTTTGGAGTCGTAAGCAAAGTATGCCTGAGCGTATTTCTCGGTGTAGTCGCCGATAATCTTGATGGAGTTTTTATTGCTGCCTACGGTACCGTCCGAGCCGAGTCCGTAGAACTTGCAGGAGATTGCGCCCTTAGGAGCGGCGTCGACTTTCTCTTTGACATCGATGGAGGTATTGGTAACGTCGTCGATGATACCGACGGTGAAGTGATTCTTGGGGTTCTTGCTTTCAACGTTCTCGAAGATAGCGTTGACCATAGAAGGAGTGAATTCCTTGCTGCCGAGACCGTATCTGCCGCAGGTAACGTTGATATTCTTTCTGCCCGTCTCGTTGAGAGCTGCCATAACGTCGAGGTAGAGAGGTTCGCCTGCGCTGCCGCATTCCTTAACACGGTCGAGAACAACTACGTTCTTAACGCTTGCGGGGATAGCGTCTGCAAACATCTTAGCTGCAAAAGGACGGAAGAGTCTTACTTTGAGTACGCCGTACTTACCGCCCTTAGCGTTGAGGTAATCTACGGTTTCGCTTACGGTTTCTGCGCCGCTGCCCATAAGTACGATGATGCTTTCTGCGTCTTTAGCACCGTAGTACTGATAAGGCTTGTACTCACGTCCGGTGATAGCCTTTGCGTCTTCCATAGCTTCTTCCACGATAGCGGGAACGGCATTGTAATAGCTGTTGCAAGCTTCACGGTTCTGGAAGTAGATATCGGGGTTCTGAGCGGTACCCTTCTGAACGGGGTGTTCGGGGTTGAGAGCACGCTTCTTGAAGTCGTCGATATACTTGGAGTACTTCTTGTCTACGAGAGCTTTGATGTCAGCGTAGTCGGTAACTTCAATCTTGGAAACTTCGTGCGAAGTTCTGAAACCGTCGAAGAAGTGCATAAAAGGAACCTTGGACTTGAGGGTAGCGAGATGAGCTACGAGAGCGAGGTCCATAACTTCTTGTACAGAGTTGGAGCAGAGCATAGCAAAGCCCGTCTGACGGCAAGCCATTACGTCGGAGTGGTCGCCGAAGATATTGAGTGCGTGATAAGCGAGAGCACGTGCGCTTACGTGGAATACGCAAGGGGTCAGCTCGCCCGCGATTTTGTACATATTGGGAATCATAAGAAGCAAGCCTTGGCTAGCCGTAAAGGTAGTTGTGAGCGCGCCTGCCATCAAGGAACCGTGTACTGCGCCTGCCGCACCTGCTTCGGATTGCATTTCTACAATCTTCAAAACCTGACCGAAAATATTTTTTCTTCCCGCGGTTGCCCATTCGTCGCAGTTTTCTGCCATAGGGGAAGAAGGGGTGATAGGATAAATAGCAGCTACTTCGCTGAAAGCATAGGCGATATGAGCAGCAGCTGTATTACCATCGATAGTCATTTTCTTACTCATTATTATGTATACCTCCGTTTAGGATTGTTATTAAACCGCATTTATTATAATATGCGCGTGGGCGTTAAGTCAATAATTTTGTGTGAAATAGTCAATCGAATATTGTCTCCGATATTGTCGCCGACGGCTTAAAGCGCCCCCGTATTGACAGCGTTTATTCTATGATGTATAATTATAATTATGAAAACGAAGGAGAGTAGTATGTTTGACAAGAAAAGCAAAGAAAAACGATTTATAAGATTGTATTCCAACGGCCCGACGGACGGTTGCGATATATGGATAGACAGCGTGACGGGTATCAATTATTTCAGACTTATGAATATTCCCGCGGGAGGGCTTTGCGTGTTGTTGGACAATGACGGAAAGCCCGTGATTACCCCCGAGAGCGAAATACAAAAACTTCGCAACGGAAAATAAATTATTATGGAGGAAAAGTTATGTTTGATAAAAGCGACAAAAAGAGATTTGTCAAGACCTATTGGATGGATGGATGTCAGGTTTGGGTAGACAAGACGACCGGGGTCAACTATTTGTATATAATGTTCGGAAATGGCGGCGGGCTTACCGTACTCGTCGACGCCGACGGGAAACCCGTAATTACGCCGCCCGAGGAGATATCCTCTCTTTTGAAAGACGAAAGGTAGTTTTTATATATGCAATTCAAGCCCGCTCAGTCGGGCTTTGTTTTTTCGGAAGTTTTTCATTAGCGAAAAAGTTTTAAAGCTTTGCGGGCGCGGCGTTTCGGGCGCGCAAAAATTATGCACAATATATTTGTAAAAATCCTACGCTTATGGTATAATAAGCTGTAATTTGCATAAGGAGTTTGAGATGTCGGCAATAGAAGTCAAAAGGGTTACCTTTTCTTACAATGCCAATCAGCCCGACAGGGTGGACGTAATCAAAGACCTTTCTTTGAGTATCGAAGAGGGTACTTTCGTCGCGCTCGTAGGGCACAACGGCAGCGGAAAAAGCACGCTTGCAAAACTTCTCAACGGACTTTTGCTTCCCACCAAAGGCGAGGTCAGAATATTCGGCAATTCGACTATGGACGCATCCAAGATATACGAGGTGCGCAAAAACGTGGGTATGGTATTCCAGAATCCCGACAATCAGATGATAGCTTCGATAGTAGAGGACGATATTGCTTTCGGCCCTGAAAATCTGGGAGTCGAGCGCGAGGAGATAATAAGGAGAGTGGACTGGGCGCTTACAAAAGTAGGTATGCTCGCACATAAAAAAGGTACGCCCTTCAAGATGAGCGGCGGACAAAAACAACGTCTTGCGATTGCGGGCGTACTTGCCATTATGCCGCGCGTTCTCGTACTTGACGAATCTACGGCAATGCTCGACCCTCAGGGAAGAAGCGAAGTACTCAAAGTAGCGCACGAACTCAACAAGGACGAAGGTATTACCGTAATACACATTACGCACTATATGGAAGAAGCGCTCGGCGCGGACAGGCTTATCGTTATGAACGACGGAGAGATAGCTTTCGACGATACTCCCTCCAACGTATTTACTCACGACGAGGAACTCAAAAAAATCAAGCTTGCCGTACCGTGGGATACGCAGTTTGCGATTGCGCTTAAAAAAGCGGGAATAGACGTCGGACTTCCCGTAAAAGAGGAGGATTTGATAGACAGCCTATGTCAATTGTTATAAAAAATCTTTCCTTTACTTACAGCAGGAATACGCCCTACGAAAAGAAGGCTCTCGACAATATCAATTTAGAGATAAACGAGGGTGACTTTTTGGGAATAATAGGTCATACGGGAAGCGGTAAAAGCACTTTTATACAGCATATCAACGGACTTATCAAACCGCAAGAGGGCGAGATAGAGATATTCGACATAAAACTCACTCCCGCCAAGCGTCCGCGCGTTGACCTCAAGGCATTGAGAAGTCAGGTGGGTATGGTATTTCAGTATCCCGAATATCAGCTATTTGCGGATACGGTAGAAAAGGACGTGGCATTCGGTCCAAAAAATCTGGGACTGCCTGCCGACGAAATAAAAGAGAGAGTAAAGCAGGCTATCGAGATGGTAGGGCTTGACTACGAGGCGGTAAAGGACAGAGCGCCTTTCGAGCTATCGGGCGGACAGAAGAGAAGAGTGGCGATAGCGGGCATAATCGCAATGCGCCCCAAAATGCTCATTCTCGACGAGCCGACGGCAGGGCTTGACCCCTATGGCAAGGAGCAGATACTCAATCTCATAGTACACCTCAAAAAACATTGTTCTCCCACGATAGTAGTCATATCCCACGATATCGACGAAATCACGCGTTTCGCTACGAGAATAGTCGTTTTCAACGATTCCAAGATAGTCTACGACGAGCCTATGCGCGAGCTTTTCAAACATTCGCATATGCTCAATCAAATGGGATTGGACATTCCCAGAGCCGTCAAGATTGCCAATGCTTTGCGATACAAGGGTATAGACGTATCCGACGATATCGTTACGGCGGAAGACTTGCTCAAAGAGGTAGTAAGACTCTACAATAAAAAGCACAATACGGAAAAGAAAGCAGACGGAGTTAGCTTCGATTTGTACGACTTTTCTCAAAAATGGGCTGCAGCCGAAGATGAAAAACCGACGCCGGAAAATGCGCCTGCTCCCGACGCTGATAACATAACACCAACCGACAAGCAGTCGGAATAAACGATTACGCAAGAAAAGACAAGGAAGACAAAATGAGAGACATATCGTTCGGACAATACTATCCCGTAAAATCTTTCATACATTCGCTCGACGCCAGAATTAAAATACTGGTGACGTTTCTGTTTATGCTGTCGGTGTTCTTTATCGTATCATACACTATGTTTTTCTTTATGTACCTTGCGGTAACAGTGGTAATAGCCGTATCGCACGTGCCTTTCAAGATAGTGCTCAAGACGATAAAGGGAATACTTTTCTTGCTTTTGTTTACGGCGATAATCAATATATTCTTTACATCTTCGGGCAACGTGCTCGTTCCTATACATATAGGCAGGATTGATATGAGTATTACCGACCAAGGTATCAACTTCGCGATTAAAATGGCGATGAGATTTACCTTGCTCGTAATAGGCTCGTCGATACTGACATTCACTACTACGCCTACGGAGCTTACCGACGCTTTGGAAGTTTTGCTCAAGCCTTTGAATTATATTAAAATCCCCGTGCACGATTTGGCAATTATTATGTCGATAGCATTGAGATTTATCCCCGGACTAGTCGAGGAAACCGACAAAATTATGATGGCTCAAAAGGCAAGGGGCGCGGATATCGACAGTACGAATATTTTCAAGAAAATAAAAGCTATGCTTCCCGTGCTGATACCTTTGTTCGTAAGCGCGTTCAGACGTGCGGACGAGCTTGCCGACGCGCTGGACGCAAGATGCTACAACGCTTCTTCCAAGCGTACTAAAATGAAGGTATTCAAGTGCAAAGCAAGCGATATTATCGCGTTTGTCGCGGTTGTATTGTTTATTGTTGTTATATTCCTCGATAAGTATCTCGTAGGTTCTCTTATCACTCCTCCCGATTTGGGCGGACTGGAAGTGCAGGGTCTGGATATATTCCTGTACAATCTTTTCACTTTGGCGGTTTGATATGGCACGATACAAAATTACTGTTTGTTACGACGGCGGAGCGTATTACGGCTTTCAGAAACAGGAAGGACTTCCTACCGTGCAGAGCGAAATAGAGAGAGTGCTTTCTACGCGCTTCAGCCAAAAAATAACACTGAGAGCGAGCGGCCGCACAGATGCGGGAGTACACGCCATAGCACAGGTAGCGCACTTCGATACGGACAAAGAGTTCGAGACTTCTACTTTCGGCTACAGCATAAATACTATGCTTCCCAGAGATATAGCCGTAACTTCCTGTGAGAGAGTATCCGACGATTTTCACGCCCAGTACGATGCGAAGCGAAAAACTTATCTCTACAAAATTTGCCGTTCGAAGATACATTCTCCTTTAAAAAGACTTTATTATCATATTTGTTTTTACGATTTAAACGTCAGCCGTATGCGTAAGGCTTGCGAATATTTTATAGGCGAGCACGACTTCAGAGCTTTTATGCTAGCAGATTCCGACAAGGAAAATACCGTGAGAGAAATCTACGATTTGCACGTAGAGGAAGATGGTGAAGATTTGCTTGTTTACGTTACGGGCAACGGCTTTTTGCACAATATGGTACGCATAATAGCGGGTACGCTTATCGACGTAGGCAGAGGACGGTTCGAGCCTGAAGATATTACGGCTATGCTAGAGTCAAAACGCCACGTCAAGACGGGCAAAACCTTGGAAGCTTGCGGTTTGTATCTTTGCAAGGTAGAGTATTGATATTAAAAATAAGAGGTATTATGTACAGAATAATGTTCGTGTGTCACGGCAATATATGTCGCTCTCCTATGGCGGAATTCGTGATGAAAGACATACTTGCAAAAGAAGGTAAGGAGAGTGAATATCTCGTGCGCTCGTCGGCTACGAGTTACGAGGAGATAGGCAGTCCCGTTCATCACGGCACGCGCCGTAAACTTGCCGAGCACGGCATCTCTTGCGAGGGAAAACGCGCCGTAAAACTCGTCAAGGAGGATTACGATAAATACGATTTGTTCGTAGGTATGGACAGCTACAACATAGTCAATATGTTCAAGATTTTCGGCGGCGATAATCAAAAGAAGGTACACTTGATGCTCGAATTCGCGGGCATAGACCGCGATGTTGCCGACCCGTGGTATACGGGCGACTTTGACGCGACCTATGACGATATAAAGAAAGGCTGCGACGCGCTGTTTAAATATTTAAAAAACAAATAAACAAAAGAAAAGACGCTTTTTAGCGTCTTTTCTTTTGTCAAAACCCTAATCGGTTAGGTAATAAAACTTCCTCAACAAATTACCGTGTATGTATACATTATATAATCTATATATCTATTTTGTCAATACTATTGTTGTATAAATTATGTATTGTACAGATTATATATTTCAGAGGTATATTATGCGACTGAGGATTGACGAGATTTTAAAGCAAAAGGGAAAGAGTAAATACTGGCTTTATATTCAGCTCGGACTCAGCTATCAAAATTTCAACAAAATTTACAACAACCAAACCTCGGGTATCAAATTCGCCACGCTTCAGGCTCTTTGCGATATTCTCGAGTGTACACCCAACGATTTGTTTGTCGAATACCATTCTAGTGAAAAGAAAGTCTAAACCATTTGATGCTTATTAGCTAACAATTAGCAATTTTACTGTTTAGTATAATAATTTCATTGCAAAGCTACTTAACGACTCACTTATCAGACTTTTTTCTATTGTGTTCTTTGCAAAGTAACTGGCAATTATCAATTTCAGTTTTGCCGCCTTCGCACCAAGGTGTTATATGATCCGCCTCCATTTCGGGTAGTTCATAATGCACCTTTTCTCTATGCTCGGCAACACAATGCGGGCAGTTGCCGTTCTGTCTTTCGTAAACAGCACGCTTTTGGCTTTCGGTAAATGCACGAATATTGAGATATTTTTCATTTCTCGTCAGCACATAGAAATATATGCCTTTTTTATTTGTCACATCGTCGTCCATCATCAGCTTTTTTATTTCGTCCTCAAGAGCTGATGTATCGAACTGTCTGTCCTTATATGTGTTAAAAAGAGAACCCCAATTTATGCCTTTCATTTCTTTCCTGTACTTAATGAAGGTACTTTCAACCCAGTTTATCACGGCAAGGAAATAAAGCCACAGTTCATTAGCGTTGTGGTCGTGCTGATGGACAGACATATATTCTTCAATTTTACCGTCATTTATCCATGAAATAGCCGTCTCCAGATAGTCCTGACGGATAGGCGAACCATTCACATACTTATTGGCAAGATTATAAGCAGCACAATTCGACTTCGAGAATTTTAATTTGGCATTTGTAAGCCACTGGCCTGTATAGACGGCATTTCTCAGTTCCTGGTCGGTGAGCTTTTCCCCCGCAATATTGATTGTCTTAAACCACTCCAACTTTTCCTTGTCGTTTCCCTCACAGAAATAGACCATGCACTTATAGTCAAGTATTTGATTCTGCTCGGTGGCGGTAAGATTATGAAAGGCTCTGTTGTTCAGAGAAAAATCGCCGTTTACGTACTGACAAAAACTTATAGTTCTCTGCTGACCGTCCAAAACCTCGAAAGTTCCGTCCTCATTTTTAACCCAATACATCACGTTTAAAGGAAAGCCTTTGACGATGGTATCAATTACCGCATTGCGCTTGCCTTCGTCATAGACAAATTCCCTCTGATATTTAGGACGTATATTGAGCAGACCGCCATACCCTTTTACACCCTCTTCGGCATTATCTATGTAGCCTTCTGCGATTTCTCTGATCATTATTTCGTGAAGTTCAATTTTCATTCGGGTTTCTTCTCCTGATTATTATTCTTGCATATATGCTTGAATACAATTCGCCAGTTTCAGCATCTTTGAACGCAGGGGGCTTTTTATCAACCTGCGGATTGTACTTCTTGTATAAAGTACCTTTTGCGTTTATAGTAAATGTTCCTGTACCCTTACCGTCTTTTAAAATCTCCATCCTTTTTTCTGATGAAAAATCAATACTTCCTACAATGCCTAACGCGACTATCTCAAACTGTTCGGGATTATATTTATCAAGAAAAGTAATAGGTACACCCATGCAGCCGTCATAGTCATAAGGTATTTCAGTATATTTGTCTATATTTATGGCATCATAATTTTCATACTGT
Organism: uncultured Christensenella sp.; assembly: GCA_949290515.1. GTDB lineage: Bacteria > Bacillota > Clostridia > Christensenellales > UBA3700 > RACS-045. Next base: position 117,491 of record CASERZ010000004.1, on the reverse strand, counting down.
GGATATTCTTCCGGCGAATAACGCTTATAACAAGTCAAATACTCATTATGCTTTTTTACAGGCAACGATGTGAACCAACAAGAGGTGGATACTCTGACCATCTTTTTCCCGTCAACGATTTTATGAAACTTCAGATAATCGTCAGGGACAAAGAAATACATTCCCACGTTAAAATTTGTATTACCCGTTCTGATCTTATTTTCTTTAAAGAGTTTAAATATCTCTTTATAAGTCAATGCGTTTGTGTTACCTATCAATATGAAATCTTTGCCGTTCTCAATAATTTGGACAACGTACTCTCTGAACAGCGAAAAAGGAGGATTTGTCACAACTATATCAGACTGTTTCAAAAGTTCAACACACTCGTGCGAACGAAAATCGCCATCGCCGTTTAACAATGTAAGCGTATTATCCTTATTTTGCAACAGGTATCTTACATCAGATAAATCTACTGCGCCATCAGCGTTAAAGTCGCTGACCTCGGTTATCTCTATCTTATAGGCTCTTCTGTTTTTGTTAGGAATTGATTTGCCGCAATTAAACAGCGACAGTTGAGTAAAGGCGACGGGCGAACTGTCGTAACAGGTTGCAATGAGCTTTTTTAACCCCAAATGGTTGAAGTTAAGCGCAAAGTATTTAAAGAAATTGCTTTCATAAGGATCATCGCAATTACAGAAAATTATCTTGCCTTTGAATTGCTCTTTATAATACCGCATTTCATTTTCTATATCCGAAAGCTGCGTGTAAAATTCGTCCGCCTTTTCCTTTTTCGCCTTATCCATAAGTTTTGTTGCCATAGTGTTTCACTCTTTATCCTCAGTTAGTCTTATACAATAATCATTTTAGCATTAAAAAACTAACTAAGCAACACTATAAGACTAATTAGTAAATAAAAAAATGCTTAAAATTATTTATATAAGACTAAGCACAGGTGTATTATGGACGTCGGAAACAGAATTAAGCAATTAAGAGAGCAAAATAAGTATTCCCAGAATTATTTGGCTGATATTGCGGGAATATCTCAAACGCATTTGCGCAGGGTTGAATTAGGAACTGCCGACATAACTGTGGGGCATCTTCAACTTGTCTGCGACGCTTTGGGAATTTCGTTGAAGGACTTTTTCAATGTTTCAGGTGAGCAAGAGGACATCTCGTCAGCTATTTCCAACCTTACCCCCAAACAGCGTAATCTTCTGCTTGAATTTTTAAAGAGTATTTAAGGAAATATTAATAAAATAAAGCAGGCTATATTAGCCCGCTTTTTTAGTATTAACCTTTAAGAGGAAATAGATCCTATCGAGTATAATTATACCATATTAAAATCGTACTTACAAGCAAAATAATCATTTAGCGGGAGTTTGTTATAGACGAATGCTGTAGCAGTTTGCATCTTTGGAAGTATTTTTACTGCAATATATAACAAAGGCGAACCCGCCTCCTGAAGGAAACGGGTTCGCCTTTAACTTGTGGTGACTCCGACGAGAATCGAACTCGTGTTACCGCCGTGAAAGGGCGATGTCTTAACCGCTTGACCACGGAGCCGTATTGATTTTTGCGCTTATTCACTATAATATAAATATCAAGTCTTGTCAACTAAAAATCAAAAAGTTTAATAAAAATTGTTGAAAAAGCGGGTTTTTGTTGATTATTTTTTGTCTGTTGTTTATAATTGTTTGTATGAGATACGGCGTCATAGACATAGGTTCAAATTCCGTGCGCCTTATGGTAAGCGAGGAATTTGACAGAATTTATAAGAAAATCAATACTACGGGACTGGGCAGAGGTCTTGCGCTTACAGGCGAGCTTAAAGAAGAAAATATGCTCGTTACGGCTAATGCCGTAGAGACGTTTTACCGCGAGGCGCAAAAAGACGGTTGCGGGGCAATCTACGTATTTGCTACCGAAGCGGTAAGAAGTGCCAAAAACCGAAGCGTATTCATAGATATGCTCAAGGCTAAGGGTATTGATGTCGATATCGTCGAGAGTAAAAACGAAGCTAAGCTGGGCTTTTACGGTGCATACACCAAGGGCAGAGTGTGCGTAATGGATATCGGCGGCGCAAGTACGGAGCTTGCAGTCGGCGACGAAAAAGGACTTGAATACGCATTATCCCGTCCTGTAGGACTTGTGCGCATATTCGACAATTGCGGAGAAAATCTCTCAAAAATAGACGAGTATGTGGACGGCATTATCAAAGGCTACGGCACACTCCCCGAATTCGACCAAGTACTTTCCATAGGCGGTACAGCGTCCACTTTCGTGGCAATCGCCGAAAATATGAAGGTCTACGACCCCGTGCGCGTAGATATGTATAAGCTCACAAAAAAGACTGTAGACGAGATTACGGCATACATTCATTCTCTCTCTTTAGACGAAAGACTGAAAATCAACGGCTTAGAGCCTAAGCGACGCGAAGTAATAGTAGGGGGCGGAAGACTTTTGTCGCGTCTTATGGATTATCTCAAAAGAGATTGCATAACTGTCCGAGAGAGCGATAATCAGGAAGGTTATCTCAAATATAAAAAGGGTCTCGTTCGTTTTGAATAAAACCTCGGCTTGGGGAATATAATCGTATTGCTACAATAATTTTGTCAAAAAGGGCGTAAATCTCTTGACAAATCGCAAAATATCAATTATTATTGTAAAGCATTTAATGAATATCGCGGGTTGGAGCAGTGGTAGCTCGTCGGGCTCATAACCCGAAGGTCGTTGGTTCGAATCCTTCACCCGCAACCATTATTTGCCGGTGTAGCTTAGTTGGTTAGAGCGGCCGGTTCATACCCGGCAGGTCATTGGTTCGACTCCGATCACCGGTACCAAAAAAATACGAACTTCTTAAATTCGAGGTTCGTATTTTTTTTATTGACATAAAATAAGAGGGCTTGACGTTTTAAAAGCGCAAACTTACTTTTGCAGAATATTTGTGATAATACTAAATAAATACATAGCGAAGCGTGTGTAAAAGGTTGTTAAGGCAAAGAAATATATTTTCGAAAGGTAAGCTGTAATAGTTTTTTTATAAAATTATTTACAAATAAAACAGATTGTATTATAATTTAGGTGTCAACGTTAAGGGAGATAAAAAATGAAAAAGCCTTCTTGGGACGTAAAAGGATTTAAAAATAAACCGAAATGGTATTTTAGCGGATATTCGCACGAAGTTATTGTGTCGCAGGAAGATATCGAAGAATCTTATTGTTATTACATTATTGAAAACATTATTACTAATTTGAGAGACAGAAAATATGAACATTTGGTGGCAAAAGTAGAAAATAATATTTATTTTAATTTTGTTCAAACCGCTAAATACGGGAAAAAATTCCGACTTGAATATTCGGTAAACGATGGTGACTTCAACAGACATATTTATATGTTGGACGAATTGACAGAAAGAGAATGCATAGATTTGTTTTATAAACTTTTGCTAATGCAAGAACTTAACGACTTGCCGGGTAAAGATATTACTGAAGAAGTTTTGGGATGAAATTTCGTCATAAGAATAAAAAGAAATAAATTTTATGCGTATTATTGACTTAATAACAATGCTGTGATATTTTAATTACATTAATATTTGCAGGTATAGTTCAATGGTAGAATACGGGCTTCCCAAGCCTGGGGCGCGGGTCCGATTCCCGTTACCTGCTCCAAACGGGCGCGCGAAAATTAGTTCTTTCGCGCGCCTGCTTTTTTATAATTGCTAAAAAGATTTAATGCCGCTTATAAAAATCTACACAAAACATTTATTTTATATTTATATACGATAGGTTATTTATTAATTAATATTATATATTGAAATAGCTGTTTTTGCGTGTTATAATTTAGATATATGAAAAGACAAAAGATAAAAGATTTTTTCGATAAGGTGCTGTCGGAGATTTTCGTAGACAAGTACAGCTGCATTGCTTGCGATGACGAATTGCCCGAACCAACGCGTTACGGATTGTGTGAAAAGTGCCAAAGCGAATTAGAGTTTACAGGGGAGAGCATTTGCAAAAAGTGCGGCAGACTTCAGCACAACGAAGCAGACTTTTGTCTTACGTGTCAGGAGCATAAGAGAGAATTTGAGTTTGCCCGCTCTTGCGTGGTATACAACGATAAAGCAAAAGATTTGGTGCGCGGACTTAAATTCGGACGCAAGAAGTACTTTGGCAAATATTTTGCCGCATATCTTATAGACAGATACGCAAAAGATTTTTCGGCAATTGCGATAGACTGCATAATCCCCGTGCCGCTTACAGAAAAGAGGCGTAAGGCAAGAGGCTATAATCAGGCGGAGGTTATGGCGCGGGTATTGTCAAAAGCAGTCGAAGTTCCTTGCGACGATACGCTTGTTGTCAAAAGTGTAGACAATCTCGAGCAAGCGAAGCTAAAGGGAAAGGAAAGAGAGAAAAACATACTCGGCGTATACGAAGTTGCTCGAAGAGAAGACGTCAAAGGCAAGACCATTCTTATCGTCGACGACGTAATGACTACAGGCAGCACTCTCAACGAGATTGCTCGCATACTTAAAAAAGCTAAGGCAAAAGAAGTTTACGGACTTACCTTTGCCTCAACAAGATATAAATTACAAGGGGAAACTCTTGTCCTTGAGGAGGAAAATTATGAAGACTAGATGGTATAAGGATGCTGTGATATATCAGATATATCCGCGTAGCTTTTGCGACAGCAACGGAGACGGTATAGGCGACATAAGGGGTATTATATCCAAGTTGGATTATATAAAAAGTCTGGGGGTCGATGCGGTATGGTTGTCCCCCGTATACAAATCGCCCAACGACGACAACGGATACGATATAAGCGATTACAGGGATATAATGGACGAATTCGGTACCCTTGACGACTGGAAAGATGTGGTCAAGGGAATGCACGAGCGCGGAATAAAACTTATAATGGATTTGGTAGTCAATCATACGAGCGACGAGCACAAGTGGTTTGTCGAGAGCCGTAAAAAGGACAGCGAATACAGAGACTATTACATATGGCAAAAGGGCAGAGGCAAAAACGGCAAAAAACCGCCCAACAACTGGACGTCCAATTTCGTAGGACCTGCGTGGGAATACGATAAGGAGAGCGGCGAGTGGTATTTGCATCTTTTTTCTAAGAAACAGCCTGACCTCAATTGGGACAATCCCAAGGTAAGGCAAGAGGTTGCGGACATATGCAATTACTGGTTTGATTTGGGCGTAGACGGATTCAGATGCGACGTAATAACCTATATCTCAAAGCAGGCGGGTTATCCCGACGGCAAGATAAAACTTCCTATAATCGGGCAGGAAAGATATACTCTCGGACCTCATTATCACGAGTATATACACGAACTCAACGAGAGGAGTTTTTCGCGCTATGACAGTATGACGGTAGGAGAGGCGATAGGCATTACTCCCGACAACGCCACCGACAGTATAGACGAGAGCGTAGGCGAACTCGACAGCGTATTTTCATTCGACCATATGCAGATTGATTTCAAGATGGATATTTTGCCCGTCAAATTCAATCTTGCCAAATACAAGAAGGTGATAGCGAGATGGCAGAGACTTCCCAAGACCTGCCAGCCCACTATATATCTCGAAAATCACGATCAGCCGAGGTGTCTGCCGAGATTTGTGGGAAACTACAAGGACAAACGCGAACAAGCAGGAATGGCGCTTGCCACGGCAATGCTCTTTCTGAGAGGTACGCCTTATATCTATCAGGGGCAGGAAATAGGCATGACCAACTGCCATTTCGAAAAGCACGAATTCAAGGATATTATGGCAACGCGCGTATTCGAACTCATCAAGAAGATTTGCCCGATTCTCATGCCTTATGCGCTCAAAGTCATGAACAAGCGCGCGAGAGACCATGCGCGTACTCCCATGCAGTGGAACGCTCAAATCAATGCGGGATTTTCTTCGGCCGAGCCTTGGATGAAAGTGAATCCAAACTACACTGAAATAAACGTCGAAGAAAGCGAAAAGCGTGAAGACAGCCTTCTCAATTATTATCGCAAGGCAATCAAATACAGAAAGGGAAACGAGGTTATTATCAAAGGCGGATTCGAGCTTGTTTATCCCGACGATAAGCGTATATTCGCATACATGAGAGAATACGAGGGAAAGAAGGTTTTCGTGATTGCAAATTACAAAAACAAGCGTGTCAAATTCAAAGTGCCCGACAAACTTTTGTATACTGATTGCAAACTCGTATTAGCCAATTATGCCGACGCTCCCGACAAACTCGGCAATATGACGCTGAGAGAGTACGAAGCGTTGGTATACGAGCTTGATTGAAAATATGTTATCAAATAGCGTTAAGAAAGAGTAAACAAAAAGCGGAACTTTATCGTTCCGCTTTTTGCTAGGAGGTTTTTTGAAGAGCTACACCGCGTGGAGTTTTATAATATTTTGAGTCGTAGACGGCTACGAAGATTATCGTGCACAAGATACTCAGCGACAGGAATACGAATGCGAGTATGACGCCTATCGTTATATAGAAGAATTGAGATAGTCCTGAATCTAATTTATCAATATAGATAGAATAGGTACCGTCCTCGTTGGCTACGATGTTGCCTCCTCTGAGCATAGTAGGATTTGCTACGTAATAGCTCACTTTGCCGTCCGGAGTATCGAGAATCAAATAATCGAGCCTTAGGATTAAGGTATTGCCTTTTATTTCGTAGTTGTAGTTATAGAAGTCGTTTTTGACGTCGGATTCAGACAGTACGTTGCCGTTTTTAGGTATGAGATATAGCTCGACTAATGAATTTTCCGAATCGAAATCTTTCTTTATGATTTCGTAATTTTTCATATCCGAGCAAGACTGTATTCGCTCGATAGCTTCGGTATAGGTGTTGTATGTTTCGTAGGGCTTAATTTCATTGCTTTTAACGCACAATATGCTTATTACAATGGCTATAATTATTAATACAAAACAATACGAGCCTCCTGAAATCGCGTTTATAATGCGGTAAGTCTTTAAGGATTTTTTGTATATTTCTTTATCTTCGCCTTGCGCTTTTCTGATTTTGTGTTTTTTATCTGCGAAAATAAAAGTAAGCGCAACAAGTTCTATGAAGGATAAATAGATAGGCGAATAAAAAAGGAATGACCACAGCCTGTTTAAAGGCATAATCCCTGACATTAACGCAAATGAAAAACAGCACAGAATAATGCATAAATTCGACAAGGCGAAATTGTAGCGTATGCGCTTAAAATTTGTCACGAGAAATTCGTCGTCGCACAGCTTGAAAGTCTTGACGTTGAGAGAAATTCCCGTAATATACAGCGCAAGAACCACTATCGCAAAAGCCAATGCCAGCAATAATGTCGATGCGCGTTTAAAGATTAAAAAAGCCACAAAAACCGTCGAGGTCAGCGTGAGCGGAATAATGAATATATACAAAAGAATATACACGGCATAAATCGCGTTCATTTTCTTTACGCGATTTTCTGCGGTTTGAACGTTGTCGCTATTAATTTGCGGTTCGTTTATTTCCTTATAGGATAATTGGTAATCGTTATTATCAAAACAGTTGTAAGCATTGTCGGGCTCAACGTTTTCTCTCAGCAATTCGTCGCAGCTTACGCCGTATATATCCGCGATTTTAGGCAGCATTTCGAGGTCGGGCATAGCATTTCCCACTTCCCAGCTGCTTAAAGTCTTGTTTGAGATATTGAGCATTTCAGCGACTTGTTTTTGCGTATAGCCTTTTTCTTTTCTCAAAGCGGCGAGTTGTTTTCCTAAGGTATTAGCCATATTCTTTCCCTCCGTACTTCAACTATAACATACGGAAAAGCTACTGTCAACGGGGTCTTGAAATTATAGATAAGAGCGGCTGGGGAAGAAGAAGTCTATAAATCATAGAATTACTGATAATTATACGGAAAACAAGCCGAAAACTACGTATAAAGTCAGTTAATGCGGCATCTGATAAGCGATTTGATTTGTTCGTAACTTTCGCTGACGAATTTTTCGTACACCGTTTCGCTAAGATTGTACATAAGAGAATAATAGAGTATATCGAGTACGGCATAGACTTTCTTAAGAAGTTGATTGTGATAATCGCAAGCGTAAATGAGAGATTTGTAAAAGTATATCCAGCTATGGAGATATTCTTTTGTCAGCGAGCCGTCAAGATAGCACTTAAGCGCGTGCAGAATTCTTTCGTGGTCGATATATACTTGAGCGTTGCGGGGGTATTTTTCGCAGCGGGCAAAGTCGTGCATTACGTCCTCGGGAAGAGTGAGGTACAGTGCCTTGAAAAACGTCTCTTCGGGATAGTCTTTGTTGCAGGCGCAATCGCTGTCGAAATCGTAGCCGTAGATGCATACGCACGAGCAGAAGAACGTTAGGGTACCGAATATATCCACATAAATCTTGCCGTTTGAGGTGCGCGACATACACAAATCGAGATACGACTGGTCAAAGGAAATATTCAGGTCGCAGTCTGTAACGTTGAAAAAACGCAGGTGCAGAGTTTTGCCGGGGACGTTGCAGGATTTAAAAGTAATATCGAATTTACGGTTGTAGTCATTGCCGAAAGTATTCAATCCGTAAAGTCTGCCTTTTATGATATCGGGAGCAAAATTGCCGAATTCTTTTTGCCAGCCGAGAATAAGGTCTGAATAGTTGTTGTCTACGCGCTTGAATTGTTTTGACTTATCGCCGAAAAGCAGAAGCAAGTCGTTGTTTTCGTCAAATTCCAGCGACGGGCAATTTGACAATTCTATCTCCGACCCGTGCATACTCTCCTCGAGAGGGTCATAGGGGAGATAAGTATAATAAGACGTACCGTCTTTAAACATTATGTTGACGGCAGTCACGTCGCAGTATCCCAGCAGTCTTTCCCCGAGAGTATGTCTGTCCGTATCGTCGACGTTTTCTCCTTCGGGTATGTCTGCGGCTTCGTTAGCCAGTTTTATATAGCCGCTTTGAGTGCGGTAATCGTCTGATTTATTGCGCTTGTCGAGGATAAGAAAATCGGCGTCGAGAATGAGCGAGGCGGGCACGGCAAAGCTCTCGCAGTTTTCAGCTACGATTGTTATTTGCTTTATTTGGTCGATGGTGGTTTTGTTTATTTGTTGCATTGTCTTAACCTTTAAGTAAGCCGTGCCTTTGTCTTTGTATTTATATACTGATTTGGAATAATATTTTATATTCATATTAATATTTATGCAAGCGTTTTGCGGGTAATTTGCATATAAAAATAAAATCTTATAAAAACCGTGTCGGCGGAAGTTGATTTATCCAAAGCCCTATACAATCATATCTGGTAGATTGTTTTAAGTCTAATAAGATTTATAAGGTTTTTCGTGCGGGGCAAATCTCTTATGCTCGAGGACGAGAACCGATACCACACAAGTATAAATCCAATTCGGGGACAAACTCGTGCGGGAGTATTCTATGCTCGAGGACTCGAACCTATGACACTTCGGGGACAAAAAGAAACAATAAGGATAGATTGTTGCTTTTGGCAGTTTGTCCCGTTCGTGCTAAAAACGGTTTACTAAACCGTTTTTCATACGCACTCACCAGTTTACAGCCAGCGGGCTGTAAACTTGAGTGTCGTAGGTCGAGTCCTCGAGGGCATAAAAAAATACCACCGTGCGGTGGTACTTTTTTATGGCGCCCTCAATAGGACTCGAACCTATGACACTGCGGTTAACAGCCGCATGCTCTACCGACTGAGCTATAAGGGCATTTCGCTATAAGCATATTTATATTAATGTAAAAATCTTTGATTGTCAAGGATTTTTCTCAATTTTCTAAAAATTGTTTGCTTGCGGTCTTAGATGTTTTTTATATATTCATAAATACAATATGTTCAATAAGTATATACTTATACAGGACATGGTTTTTTTATGTTTATATCGGAGGGCGTATGAATAAATCTGCAAAGATATTTACCGTTTCGGGTATATTCTTTACTTTGATACTGGGAAGTCTTGGACACTTCTTTTACGAATGGTCGGGCAATAATTATGTCGTAGGCTTGTTTTTTGCGACAAACGAAAGCGTATGGGAACATATCAAACTCGCTCTTTTCCCTATTTTTATCAGCTTTTTGCTCTACGGTTTGTTCGCAAGGGCGCATAGCAACTTTTTTGCGGCGTTTTTTATGGCAATGCTTACCGTAATTCTATTTATCCCCTTAGCGTTTTACGGCTATACCGCAGTAGCAGGAAAATCTATAATATTTATAGATATAGCCATATTCGTAATATCTGTCATTCTGGCATATCTTGTATCGTATTCGCTGTTGACAAGGCGTAGCATACCGTGGCTCAATTTCATATCCGTCATCGGTATTGCGGTAATCATAATATGCTTTATGACTTTTACCTACAATCCGCCCGACTGGAAAATATTTATACCTCCCGTGGAAAACTGACTTGGACGCAACCTGTAAGGGTTGCGTTTTTCAAGGATTTATTATTTAATAAAACTTTACAAAAAAACCCTCAAAAAGTGTTGACAATAATTTTTTATGTTCATATAATAGTACTTGCAATTAGTTAGAAATCGAACTAAAATAAATTTACACCGAGAAGGCGGCAAAATGCAAAAATCTATAGGCTTTGAAATAAGGGCACTAACCAATCAACTCAAGAGGCACATCAATTCGTTGCCTGTTTTTCAGCAGTACGATTTGAGGGGCGGAAGAGGGTATATACTCGGATTTTTGTATGACCACGCTGACAAAGCCATATATCAGAAAGATATTGAAGAAGAGATGGCAATCAGAAAGTCCAGCGTAACCAGTCTTCTCAACAATCTGGAGAAAAACGGGTTGATAGAGAGAAGACCTTCTCCCGATGACGCGCGGTTGAAAAGCGTAGTGCTGACAGAAAAAGGCGGCAAGATACACGAAGAAGTCGCAAGCGAAATAGACAGAGTGGAGACGTTGTTGACGGAAGGGTTCAGCGGGGAAGAAACAAAGACCTTTATGAATTTGCTTGCCCGCATAGAAAGAAACATAGAGAATATATAATAATTATATCAATATTAATGCAGTAAAAAATTTTTTAAGAGGTAGCTATGATAAAAATGTTGTCTAAGAGCATCAGAGAGTACAAGCGAGAGTCGCTGTTGTCACCTTTCTTTGTTACTCTCGAAGTGCTGATGGAATGTCTGATACCTTATTATATGGTCAAGATGATAGACGTAATCAAAGTGGACAATACTTTGAAAAACATCTTGATTTACAGCGCGATACTTGTTGTAATGGCGGCACTCGGACTGTTGTTCGGTATGCTGGCGGGCAAGTATGCGGCGACGGCTTCGGCAGGATTTGCCAAGAATTTGAGAAAGGATATGTATTACAAGATACAGGATTTTTCCTTCTCCAACATTGACAAATTTTCCGCCCCCAGTCTTGTTACGAGAATGACTACGGACGTAACAAACGTGCAAAACGCATATATGATGATAGTGCGTGTAGCTGTAAGATGTCCGATAATGCTCGTATTTTCGCTGATAATGGCATTTGTCATCAATCCTAAGGTATCGCTTATTTTTCTTGCGCTTATACCTATTCTGGGAATAAGTCTTGCAGTAATTTTCAAATGCGTAGACCCTATCTTCAACCGCGTATTCAAGAAGTATGATGCGCTGAACGAGTCTGTACAGGAGAATATAAAGGGCATAAGAGTAGTCAAGTCCTATGTGAGAGATACATACGAAAAGCAAAAGTTTTCCGATGCGGCAGAGGACGTAAGAGCGGACTTTTTGAAGGGTGAAAAAATTATCGCTCTTTCTCAGCCTATAATGCAATTCTGTATGTGGGCGGCAATCACGCTTATATGTTTTTTGGGTACAATCGTAGGTATTCAGAGCGGATATGACAATTCGAGCGAAATATCTTCGCTTATCGTATATGCCGCGCAGATACTGTCGTCGCTTACAATGTTCAGTATGGTACTTGTAATGATATCCATATCCAAGACTTCTACAAAGCGTATAATCGAAGTAATGAAAGAAGAGAGCGATTTGAAGAATCCCGAAGGCGAGGCAGTCAAGGAAGTAAAAAACGGCGACGTGAGATTTGAAAACGTAAGCTTCAAATACGACCCTAAGGCTGAGCGTTGCGCTTTGAGAAACGTCAATCTCGATGTAAAATCGGGTATGACGGTAGGCATACTCGGCGGTACGGGTAGCAGCAAAACTTCGCTTGTCAACCTGATACCCAGACTGTACGATGCCACTGAAGGCGCGGTATACGTAGGAGACGTCAACGTCAAGGACTACGATTTGGAGTCTTTGCGTAATCAGGTTGCGGTAGTATTGCAGAAAAACGTACTTTTCTCGGGTACTATCAAGGAAAACCTCAGATGGGGTAATCCCGACGCTACCGACGAGGATTTGATAAGGGTGTGCAAGCAGGCACAGGCGCACGAATTTATAATGACTTTCCCCGATAAGTACGATACGTATATAGAGCAAGGCGGTACAAACGTATCGGGCGGACAAAAGCAAAGGCTTTGTATTGCGAGAGCATTACTCAAAAAGCCTAAGGTGCTTATTCTCGACGACTCTACGAGTGCGGTAGATACCAAGACTGACGCGCTTATCAGAAAAGCTTTCAGAGAAGAGATACCCGACACTACCAAATTCATAATCGCGCAGAGAGTTGCGTCCGTACAAGACGCCGACCTCATAATTACTATGAACAACGGTGAAATAAGCGATATGGGTACTCACGATGAATTGCTCGCACGTAATCCCGTATATCAGGAAGTTTATTACGCACAGAATAAGCAGAGCGCTCAAGCTGAAGTATCGGCAGACAATGCTGACGACTATGTAAAGAGCACGCCCGAGGCAAAAGCCGAAAAGGTGCCCGTCGCAAAAAAGACGGCCAAAGCGAAAGCTACGGGAGCAAAGAAGACTGCCGCTAAAAAGAGCTTAACAAAGACAAGCGACAAAGCTTCGGCAAAAACCGCGCCCGCAAAAAAGCCTTCGCAGAAAAAGACCGTAAAGGAGGGCAAGTGATATGAGCAAGAAAGAAATGCTTAACAACAAAAAGCCCGGTACTCTTGCGGTTTTGGGCAGACTTTTGAGATATATGTTCAAGTATTACAAGGGCGCGCTGATAGCGGTATTTGTTTGTATTACAATCAACGCTATGGCGGCTATGAGCTCGTCGATATTTATCGAGAGACTTATCTCAGACGTAATCGAGCCGGGTATTGTCAACGGTTACGACTCCGTAAAAAAGACAATGTGGACTATGCTCGCGCTTATCGTAGGCATTTACGTAGCGGGTATTATTTGCGGATTTGTATACACGAGAATAATGGCACACGTAACTCAAGGCTTTTTGATGCACGTGAGAAAGGATATGTTCAACAAAATGCAGTCCTTGCCTATCAAGTATTTTGACACGCACACTCACGGCGACATAATGAGCTGTTACACCAACGATACGGATGCTTTGAGACAGCTGATATCGCAGAGTATTCCTCAGGCATACTTTTCGATGATAGCAATACTTATGCTTTTCTGTACGATGATATACTACAGCATATGGCTGACTTTGCTCATACTCCTCGGTGTAGCGTTTATGCTGTGGACAACCAAATCGGTAGGCGGCAGAAGCGCGAAATTCTTTATACGTCAGCAGGCTTCGATGGGTAAAGAAGAGGGCTTTGTCGAGGAAATGATGAACGGACAGAAAGTAATCAAAGTCTTCTGTCACGAAGAGCAGTCAAAGGCAGACTTCGACAAAATCAACGAACAACTCTTCAGAGACAGCGACAGCGCAAATAAATTCGGTAATATACTGATGCCTACAATCAACAATATCGGACACGTGCTTTACGTGCTGGTTGCAATCATAGGCGGTTTGCTCGTTCTCGGCGGAGTACCCAATCTCAGCTTGAGAGGATTTGACAAGGTAGGTATTCAGATAAGCGTAATCATTGCGTTCTTGCAGATGAGCAGACAGTTTACTATGAATATCGGACAGGTATCTTCACAGCTCAACGCGGTAGTAATGGCTACTGCGGGTGCGGGAAGAATATTCGAGCTTCTCGACCAGCAGCCTGAGACGGATGACGGATACGTAACGCTTGTAAACGCCAAAGAAGTAGACGGCGAACTCGTAGAGTGCGAAGAGCGTACCGGTATATGGGCGTGGAAACATCCTCATAAGGCAGACGGTACTATTACATACGAAAGACTTGCGGGAGATATCGAACTCAACAAAGTCGACTTCGGATATACCCAAGAGAAGATGGTTTTGCACGACGTAACGATACACGCACATCCCGGACAAAAGGTTGCGTTCGTAGGTGCTACGGGTGCAGGTAAAACAACTATCACCAATCTTATCAACCGTTTCTACGATATTGCCGACGGCAAAATCCGTTATGACAAAATCAATATCAACAAAATCAAGAAGGGTGATTTGAGAAGGTCTTTGGGAATAGTATTGCAGGATACCAATCTCTTTACGGGCACGATAATGGATAATATCCGTTACGGCAGACTGGACGCTACTGACGAAGAGTGTATCGCGGCAGCAAAGCTTGCCAATGCGCACGACTTCATAACGAGATTGCCCAAGGGCTACGATACGTTGCTCACGGGTGACGGAGCTAACCTGTCGCAAGGACAAAAACAGCTTTTGTCTATCGCGAGAGCCGCGGTAGCCGACGCTCCCGTAATGATACTCGACGAGGCAACGTCTTCCATAGATACGCGTACCGAAGCACTTGTGCAGCAGGGTATGGACAGACTTATGGAAGGCAGGACGGTATTCGTAATAGCTCACAGACTGTCTACTGTACAAAACAGCGACGTAATCATCGTGCTTGACCACGGCAGAATAATCGAGCGAGGAAGTCACGACGAGCTTATTGCTCAGAAAGGACAGTATTATCAGCTTTATACGGGCGCATTCGAGCTCGAATAAGGGCGACCGAGTCGGGCGGCATACATAAGAATTAAAGATTTAAATAGGCGCATCTACTTTGTTGAGAGCCTTGACAATACGGCAAGTATTGCCTGCGACTCTCGCCTCGTATATGCGCTTATTTATTACCTTTAATTTGCTACGCACCGCAAGCGGCTTATGTCTGCCACCCTCCTCGGTCGCTGTATTAAACGAAAGTATTGCCTTCGGCCCTCGCCTTGTAAGCGTGGCTGTTTGTCTGTCCTAAACACTCACACCCGACGCTCACCTCGGCCGCTAAAGGAGATAACTCTCAAAACGAAAGGAGTATTGCCTGCGTCTGTTTTTTTATTTGCGGGCACGTCAACTGAATAAAAAAGGACGCGTTTGTACGCGTCCTTTTTAAATTTAATGCTGAAATTATTTATCTTTCTTATCCGATTTATCGGTATTATCCGTTAAATCGAAGTCTTTGGATTTACTCAATATATCAACCGTGTCGTTTTGCTCATCATATTCGAGAGTATGAGCCTGACCCAGCACGGGTTGAATTCTGTTGCGCTGTCTTTCGATTACTTCCTTTACGAAAGCGGGAGAGGAGAAGAGTATAACGCCCACTACTATTACTATTACGATATCAACGAATACAAACGAGTTGTAAGCCGCGGAATAAAGAGCTATGCTGCTGTATTCCGATTCTACGGCGTATGCGCCGAATGCAAATACTCCTGAGAGGAAGTGAGTTACGTATCTTGCAATACCGGTGAATATTGCTCCGAGCAAAAATGAAACCTGAGGAAGCTTTTTCAACGCCTGTACTTCGCAGAATACTCCCGCAAACGCAATAGCCGAGAATGCGATGGGATAGTCGAGCAAAAATTGAGCGGGGTGTACGATATAAGGGTCCTGAATTGCCTGCAATACACCGTAGATAATTCCTACGAGATAACCCTTTTTGATACCGAAGATATACGAGAATATCATAATGGGGAGCAGTGAAGCTAGGGTTACGCTACCGCCTTGAGGAAGCTTGAAAAGTCTTACGTAAGAAAGAGCAAAGCTCATCGCGATACATACGGCTGCAAAAGCTACCGAGCGGCTGTTGAATTCAAAAGTAGTATGTCTGCCTACGGAGAAAACTATCGCAATAGACAATGCTACGAGGCAAACCGCCGAAACGTAAAGGGCAGCGGACTTGAGATAATTAGAATAATAGCCGTCGTCTTTGATGTTTTTAGAATAGTAGGTGCCGATGAGAGAAAGGCATACTATTGCCGCAGCTACGCATATAACGATAGCCGTAAATATTAGAGCTTTGGCTACTTGCTGATTAAAGCGGTTTTTGAGGTATATGAGAAACATACACAAAAACATCGTTAAAAACAGCACGAGGATAGGCCAAAACAGCAAGGGAGGAAGAGTGTCTCCGTCCGCGGTAGTTACGGCCAAAGTGAAAAGATTGTTCATAACAAATACTCCTTTTATTTATTTCCGCCGAAAATGAAAATAAAAAGCACCCACAAGGGGTGCAAAGAAATGTCTACGCTCTTTCGTTCAAGTATTATCTTGACCGATTCAAGTGGTATAATCTCAGCTTTTTACAGCACCCACGGCGAATATTGTTATCAAATAGAATATATTACAAAATATTTATAAAGTCAACAAAATAATTGCATTGAGAATAAAAAATTGCTTTTAGGCTTATACAAAACTAAAAAGCGTCAGTACTTATAAAACCTGTACTAAATACCGTAAAATATCGGGCTGTTAATCACAGGAAGAATTAGAACTAAAATAGCCGATTTTCTAATTGCAATTATAGCGATACGGGAATGACAATAAAAAAAACAGACCGCCGAAGCGGTCTGTAATTTTTGTTTTGTGCGATTAAGGCTTATTTGCCGGCGTTGCCGAGTTTGAATTCGGTAACTTTAATCGTAGCGTTGATATCTGCGGGAAGTCCTGCAAGGAGCTTGTCAAGACCTACGGCGTGACCGGTAACAGTGATGGATTCGCCGTTTACGGTGATACCTGCATCCAAAGTAACGGTGCTGGTAACTTCGCCGGTTTCTTCGTCCTTGATATCAAACTCTGCGCCGTCAAGATTTACCTGAGCAGAGCCACCCTTGATGATGATGGACAAAAGCTCTACGTAAGGCTTGATGGAAGCAAGGATTGCGTCTGTTTTTTCTTCATCGGTTTCGCCGGAAACAGAACCGCTTTGGTCACCGGAAGGAACTTCGGGAGTAGGAACTTCGGGTTCTTCGGGAGTAGGCTCGTCAGCGGGGAAGAGTTTTGCGATAGCGTTGATTGCTTCTGCAATGGTGAGACCGGAAATGTTTACGTTCATACCGAGAGCGTCGAGCTCGGTTGCGCTAACCTTCAAAGGAGCGCCGACAGCAGCTCTGCTGAGTTCGAGCTTGAGGAGAGACGTGTCACTTGCAGAAGCGGTCTTGCTCTTGATGTCGAGGAGCATATAGTCAACAGCTTCTTCGAGTACGTTGCCTACACAAGTCAAGATTTCCTGAGTGGTGGGTTTAACGGTAACGCCGTCAACTACCTTGTCAGCAGGGAAAGTCATACCGATAAGAGCGGTAGGATCAGCATCGAGAGCGATGGTTACGTTGTAGTCGCCGCTGGGGATGTTGAGGTTAAGAGGACCTACGGAAGCTTTGATTTCCTTGTCGAAGTTAACTTCGCCCTTCAAAGTGAAGTTGAGAGCATTTACTACTTCAGCTTCATATACAGAGGTGGGAGCCAACTTAACCATAGAGGTCGAAGGAGCTACGAAGAAGTCTGCGCTTACGGTAGCGGAGAAGTCTTTAGCGATGTCGAGTTCGAGCAAAGTACCCTTGTTGTTGGTCTTGTTAATCTTCACGTTTTTAGCGCCGCAAGAGAGTTCAGCCTGAATGTTCTTGAGAGTGGTGTCTACGCCGGAACCTTCAAAAGTGAACTGGAGAGCAACGGTAAGCTTAGGAAGAATGTCAACGAGCTGAGCAACCTTGAGGTCGATACCGAGCTTTTCGAGGTAAGGGTCAACCATAGGAGAACCTACGCTTTCGAGCAAGCCGCCGAGACCGGTAGAGCTCTTATCCTGAAGGAGAGAGGTCAAAGGAAGCTCGAGACGAGCAACTTTACCGTCCTTGCTAATCTTGGTGTCGCCGAGACCGCCAACGGTTTGGATGATGATACCGGAGAAGTATTCGCTGAGAGCGTCGAGAACGGTGCCCTGAGCTTCTTCACACCAAGAATCGCTGATATCAGCATTTTGGTCTTTAATTACGTCTTTAACTTTTACGGCCTGAAGAGCGAGGTTGCCGCTGGGGCCTTGGAGATATACCTTGTCGTTGTACTTGTTGCCGAGGCTTTCATCGTAGTATGCGCCGAAAGCAACAGAGTTGTCGGCTTTATCGGTGATAACAAGGCTGAAAGCGTTGGTATTGTCGTCTGCTTTGTTAAGTCCGAGTTTTACTGCGAAAGCGATTCCGTAATTCTTGGAAGAATCACCGTATTTAGCTTTTACGTCAAGGTTTGCTGCAATCTCAGTGTTATTGAGAAGAGCATCGGTAGGTGCCAGATTGTTGATAGCGTTGTCCATCATAGCAGCGAGAGCTTCTGCTTCGATGTCGTCCCACTCGCTCTTATCACAAGCGGTGAGGCAAACAGCTGCCATAGAAAGAACCATCACTACAACCAACAAGGCAACAATGATTTTTTTGTTCTTCATAATTGTAATAACCTCCTAGTTATTCATATATTTTACTAAATTAATTATAAAGTAATTAAGCACGGGTGTCAATACTTTTTTTTGTTAAAAATTTTTATCAAATTTTACATTTAAGCTAAAAATCGGCCTATATGACGGAAAAGCTCGCAAGCGATAAATTGACGTTATAAAAAATTTACAATGTAAGAATTCTCAGAGTTATAAAAACCGCATTGAATATAGGATTTTTGCAGTAGTTTTCAATGTGAAAAGGCGATAAAAATTTCTTTTTCGACGAAGTTTTAGCAGACTTAACCAAGGATGATAAAAGGCTAAAAGAAAATTTTTGTCACAATTTTTTTTAAGTTATTGAAAACGGGCAAAGGTTTTGTTATAATAAAAAAGCAAGCGAGGTGAATATGGAAAAGTATTGCGGAAAAATAATCGACTGGGAAAAGACGGGCAAGACTTTAGAATACTTAAGATGTCACAACGTCAATCTCATCAAAAAGATATGCGAATATTGCAGAAGTCAGGAAGACAGTAAAAATTATTGTTCGGGCGGGGAGAAGTGCAAGACTTGTACGTTCGATATGGATAATCATATATCGCGAAACGAACTTGCAAGTGCGGTAGTCGGCTGGTCGGACAGTCAGGTAGCCAACTGGGAGGACGCAAGAAGCGTGATATCCATAGAGGATTTGCTTGTCTACTGCGAGCTTTGCGAAATGAAGCTCGAGGATATACTCATATTTGCGGATTAAAGAGAAAAATATTCACAATAAAAAGATAAGAAAAGCAGACTTCAGTCTGCTTTTTGCTTTTAAACGGATTTGTTTTGCCGATATGGTTTTATATCAATACGAGTTTGATTTTACGGTAGATAAGGTAAAACGACAAACCGAATTATATGCGTAAGCCATATGTCAGACGTTTTTCTCTGAAATTGTGTTTTGAGAGGAGATTTCGTTTTCTTTTTTGTACTCGTCGAGCAGTCTTTGGTAATCGTGTGACTTGTCTGCCTTGAAGAGTATAATCGAAGCGATGAAGAATATTACGGGGAATACTATTGCCGCGCCCAGACCTCCTTTTAGTTCAAAAGGAGAAATAGAGCTTACGAATCCCACTGTTGCGGGACCTACGGTACAACCGATATCTCCGCCGAGCGCGAGCAAAGCAAAAAGAGCCGTGCCTCCGCGTATAATGTTCTTTGCGGCTATATCCAGCGTGCCCGGCCACATAATGCTGACGGCAAGTCCCGTAGTGGCACAGGCTATCAGAGAAATAATGTCGTTTGAGCTTACCACTGCTACCGTAAATGTCGCAATGCATAGAATTCCGGCAACGGGCAGAGTTTTCTTAATAGAAATTTTAGTGCCGAAAAGTCCATAAAATAATCGTCCCAGTCCCATTAGCAACGCGAATGATAGAGGACCAACCGTATCTCCCGTCGTTTTGTCAAGTCCCAGACCTTTTTCGGCAAAATACGATATCCATTGCGACATAGCCTGTTCGCTGGCTCCCGCACAGATAATGAGAATGCCGAAAAGGTAGAGATACTTATTGCAAAACAGTTCTTTCAGCGAATAAGATTTTCCCTTTTGCTCGTCCAGCGAAGAGCAGGGAACAAAAGCAAAGAAAATGCCGTTGAACAAAGGAACAATAGCAAGGAACATCATTAAATAACGCCAGTTTTCTCTGCCAAACAGTTTGATGTAAATTACGCTTGCCAACACGGTAAATACGTATCCGAAACAATAACAGGAATGCAAAAGAGATATCTTGCCCTGCCCCATATCGGGAATAGCTTCGACTATAGGAGTAGACACCACTTCGAGTATTCCGCAGCCTATGGCGACTACGATTGTGGCAATCACCAGACCCGCATATGCCGAGGGCAACGCGTATGGAAGTATTCCCATAGCAAGCATACCGACAACGATAAACGCGTGAGCGGATATCATAGCTGTGCGGTATCCTATTTTGTCTATAAATTTTGCGCTCAGAGCGTCCATCAGGAGCTGTACCGTGAAAGTGATTGTAATCAGAAAAGTAAGCTTTGTGAGCGATATGGAAAATTCGTTTTGAAAACTTACGAAAAGAAGGGGAGTGAGATTTATACCCAAAGCCTGAATTACGCTGGAAAGACAACAAGAAGCGAAAGTAGCGTTGTAACTTTTGAGTTTTTTCATAATCCCACCTATATTCAAACAAAAATTAATGCTGTTTTTATATTTGTTAATAAATTTTATATGAACTGATTTGTTAAGAGCCTCAGCGAATTCACTCAAATGCCGCTTTGAGTCAGATGACCATACCGCCGTTGACGCTCAGCACTTGACCGGTTATATATGCGGAGTTTTCGTCGGCAAGCCAGCATATAGCGTCTGCTACGTCGTCGGGCGAGCCTATCCTGCCGAGGGGTATTTCTTGGATAAGGGCAAGCTTATCTTCCTCGGTAAGGTTTGAATTGATATCCGTATCTATAAGTCCCGGGGATACGCAGTTTACGCGCACGCCGTTTGCGCCAAACTCCTTGGCAAGGGCTTTTGTAAAAGCGATTATTCCGCCTTTAGATGCAGAGTATACGCTTTCGCAGCTTGCGCCTGTCTGTCCCCACATAGAAGCAACAATAATAATATTGCCGTTATGACGGTGAAGCATACTTTTCGCGCATTCTCTCGAAAAGGTTATTACGCCTTTGAGGTTGGTGTCTATTATAGCCGATATTTCTTCGTCTGTCATATCGGTAAGCATAGCGTTTTTTCCTATTCCCGCATTGGCGACGGCAAGGTCGATGCCGCCGTATGTAGAAACAACGTAGTCGGTCATAGCCTTGACTTCCTTAGGGCGCGAAACGTCCGCTTTAAAGCATACCGCCATACCGCCCGAGGAATTGATTTTGTCGCATACTTCTTGAGCGTGCTTTTGCGAGTTATTGTAGTTGATGATTACCAGATAGCCTTTTTGAGCCAGTTTTTGAGCCGTAGCTGCGCCTATTCCGCGCGACGCGCCCGTTACTATTGCCGTTTTCATACAACTATTATAGTTAATCGTTTGAAAAAAATCAACTGTTAGTGTATGATATACGTATGGACAATTTATTCAGACGATTCGACATACCCGAAGATATCTTAAAAGCCCTCGACGAAGAGGGTATCGTAACGCCTACGCCCGTACAGAGCGAGGTAATACCCCTCGTGCTTGAGGGCAAAGACGTAGTAGCTAAAGCTCCTACGGGTACGGGAAAGACGCTTGCTTTCGCGCTGCCGTTGCTCAAAGCGATAGACCGCGACGCAAACGGAGTACAGGCACTTATTATGTGTCCTACGAGAGAGCTCGTAATACAGATATGCGAAGTTTTTCAAGGTTTGGTGAAATACTACGAAAGAGTAAGAATAGCGGGACTTTACGGCGGACAAAACATACAAAGGCAGCTTTTCTGCCTTAGAAAAAAACCTCAGATAGTAGTCGGCACGCCCGGAAGACTTCTCGACCATCTTGACAGACGTACTCTCAAACTCGCGGACGTTGAGTACTTTGTGCTTGACGAAGCAGACGAGATGCTCGATATGGGATTCAGAGGAGATATAGAGAAGGTTGCCGAAAAATTGGGAAAGTGTCAGAAACTCTGTTTTTCAGCTACGCTTCCGCAGGCTATCAGACAGCTTACGGACAATCTTCTTTGCGACCCTGCGTATGTCGAAACGAAGGTGGACGGCAATTCCGTACCAGACATAAAGCAGTACTATACGGTGCTCAAAGACAGCCAGAGAGTGGGGGCTATGCTGGGTATTATCGACAGAGAAAAGTACGACAAGGTCATAGTATTTTGCAATACCAAAGTACGTGCTGACAAACTGGGTGACGCGCTTGTCGGCAAGAAGATACAAGCTACGGTCATACACGGCGATTTAAAGCAGAGCGAACGCACTCAGATAATCAAGAGATTTAAGGCGGGACAACTCAATATTCTTGTTGCTACCGACGTTGCGGCAAGAGGTCTTGACATAGACGACGTGCAGGCGGTAATCAACTTCGACCCTCCTACGGACAAAGAGTTTTACGTACACCGCATAGGACGTACGGCGCGTAACGAAAAGAAGGGCGCGGCATACACTTTTGTAGACAGTACGCAGGTAGGATATATCCCGTCATATCAAAAAGCGTCGGGGGATAAGCTGGAGTACAAAGAACTTTTCAACATATCAGACAGCTACACTTTGCCCAAGGATTCGTCCAACAAGATGGCGGATTTTCACGATAACGAGTCGAGGTATTTTCTCAACGTAGGCAAAAGGGATTTGCTCGATAAGGACAGTCTTACAAAACTGCTTCTGACTTCCACGCCTTTGAAGATTTACGAGATAGCCGACATAAAGATACGCGACACTTACAGCTTTGTATCGGTCATAAAGGGCAACGAGAAAAAACTTTTCAAATTGCAGGGTATTACGCTCGGAAACCGCAAAGTAAACATACAGGAAGCAATCGAGGAAGAAAAACCTCAAAAACAATCCGACTTCAAACGCAAGGAGAAATCGGAGGGCAAGAAGTCGGGAGCTTCGTCGGCAAAAGGCGGAAAAGACGCAAGAGAAAAAAGCAGTGCAAACGCACGCAGCGAAAACCGCAATTCAAAAGTCAAAGGCGCAAAAGGCAAATCAGGCGGCAAGAGTAAAAAATCAGTATCCAATAAAATGCGTTTTGCCGAGGAGTATGCGAGCGAGCTTGCTTATTCCGCAAAGAAGCACGGGGGCGGCAGAGGTAAAAAAAGATAGTCGTCAGATATCCAAAAGGAGCATTACTGAGTGCGGATAAGTGCGATTCAATCAAAATAAATAGTAAAGAACGGTTATCACAGCCGTTCTTTTTTATGCCGAAATTCTTGCGTATGCGCGTACGCGTAAGTTACTTAATCTGTTATCTGTACAAATCACGCCTCAATTGATTTGTACAGATAAGGGTATTGCTGATAAAACAAAAAAGTCAGGCTTTAAATCACAAAAACTCACAAAAAAACGGACCCGCTCGGCAGGTCCGTTTTGCTTGTTGACGGTTGATTTTGCGGCAGATTAAGCGGATTTGAAGCTCAGCCACAAAGAGTTCATATCGTTGGTCTTGTCGCCGAAGTCGCGCATTACCGCGCATCTGTCGATTATAGCTTTCGTGGGGAACTGTGCCTCGAATGCATTGTAGTCTTCTTCAGCTACGTAGATTACGGTATCGAAACCGCAGTCCTCACCAAAATAATATGAGAGGTCGATAGAGTAATCGGTGGGTTCTTCGCTTGCCCAGTTTTCCATAATATAGTTATAGGTTTCCTCGGTAGCGACGCCGGACGTGTAACCGATGTAATCCATGTTGGCAACTGCGATTTCGGGTTTGCACATGAAGTTGATCCAGAGGTTAGCCGCTTCGACGTTGCCTGCGTATCTGGGGATTACCCAACCGTCGCAGAAGATATTGCTTCCTTCCATAGGTACGAAGTAAGACAAATCTCTCTTTTCCTCAATTTTATCCTCGTCGAAGAGTTCGTCCTGAAGTCCGGTCATCGCATAAACTGCGTCGCCTGCCCATTGCAGTACCATATCTATACCTCCGAGGTTGATGGCTTCTTTGCCCTCGTCATTCTCGAGGCCCTTGAGGAGAGGCTTTTGAGCGAGCATCATTTCTTTGATTTTAGATACGTTTGCGCTGTCGGTAGCATTGAGTGCGTCAGCGGGTGTCAAAGCGGAATTGTTGTACTTGGACCTCTCGTTGAGGAGAGTGTAGCAAGACGCGCTCACATAGGTATCTCTCATAGAGTTTTTGAGCATAAAATTATTTTTGTAAGCGGGGTCCCAGAATACAGCCCAGCCGTTGGCTTCAACGTATTCTTTCATAGAGGAGTAGGTGCCGTAGGTGCTTTTCTGATATGCGGTAGAGTCGTTTGCATAGAGGATACCCATAGTACCCCACATATAGGTGCGGCTGTAGAGATTGTATTCACCGCTCTCCTCGTCATAGTCGTACTTAAAGAGGTTGTCTTCGCCCGACATAACGAGAGGAGACATATTGTCTCTGTAATCTTCGAGACCTTCGTATCCGTAAGTAGAAATGTCTTCGAGTTTGAGAAGGAGGTCTTCTTTGATCATCTTTTCGATCATATAGTCAGAGGGACACAATACGTCGTAATCTGCTTTTGTGGTCTTGATCTGCGTGTACATAAGTTCGTTTTCGTCAAACATATCGTATTTTACAGTGATATTTTTGCCGGTAACTTCCTTATAATACGCTTCGAATTGTTCGATTACGTCCTCGCCGATATATTCGGACCAGTTGTAAACTTTGAGGATTTCGCTTCTGTTTTGGCAGCCCGCGAACACTACGGGTAAAACAAGAGCCATTGCGAGTACCAATAGTATTGCAACTACAGTTACTTTTCTTTTCATAACAATACTCCTTTCATTAATAGTTTTTGTTTTCTTTTATATAACGCTCAAAAGAGAGGTTAACGTGATTTTTGTTCGCTCTTTTTCTTAGGGCTGTAGATAATCATTATCAATACGAAGACGATAAAGAAGATTATCGAGAAGAGAGCGCGGATATCGGGAGGCAGAGGGTGTTTACCGCTCTTGAGCCCGTATAGGAGAGTGGAGAGCGTCTCGAAGGACGTAACGTTGACTTTGGTGATAACGAAATCGTCAATCGAGAGGGTAAACGCGAGCAACGCTCCTACGATAATGCCGGGCATAATATCGGGCAGTACGACTTTGAACATTGCTTTAGCGGGAGTACAGCCCAAATCGAGCGCGGCTTCGTAAATCTTGTTGTCAGATTTTTGCAGTCTGGGCAGTACGTTGAGAAGGACGTACGGAGCGCAGTACGACGTATGAGCGAGTATCAGTTTGAATGCGGTTTCGCCCCACGTGCCGTTGGATATTGTAATAGTCGAAGCGAAAAGGTTGAAGACGAGCGCAAGTGCGATTGCCGTGACTATTTCGCTGTTTATCATAGGTATTTGATTGACGGTACTGTATGCGGCTTTTAGTCTTTTGCTTCTGAAAGCGTGAAGACCTATCGCGCCGAGCGTGCCGAGTACGGTTGAGAGAAGACTTGTGAATATACCTACTACGAGAGTGTTAACGATAGCTTCCTGTATTCTCGACGCGTTGGAGCTTTGTCCCGTAAACAGATTGATATAGTTGTCGAAAGAAAAACCGTTCCAGTATTCAAACGAGGGCGTATCGGTAAAGGAGAATACTATCATCCATACGATAGGAAGATAGAGTATTACGAGTACTATGCCTATAAAGGCTCTTACGAGTATTTTTCTTACCATAGTCCGCCTCCCTTAGTTTCGTCCTTATTGAATTTGTTGGTAATCAGCATCGAGATGCCGAGCAATATCATAAGCACGAGTGAGATTGCGCTTGCCATATTGAGATTGTAAGCCTTGAGGTTGTAGATAAAGTCGCCGAGTAGCATAAGCTTGCCGTTGGAGAGTATTTCCGTTACGGCGAAGGTTGTGATAGAGGGTATTACAACCATAGTAAGACCGCTGAGAACTCCGGGAAGGGAGAGCGGAACGGTAACTTTCCAAAAAGCTTTGGTAGGAGTTGCGCCTAGGTCGGTCGCACCCTCGATAAGGCTTTTGTCTATTTTTTGTATCGTCGTGTAAATAGGCATTATCATAAAAGGCAAAAACTCATAGCACAATCCGAATATTACAGTGCCCATACCCATTTCGATATGGAGCGCGTTGAGTGCGGCTTTGGTCGACATCATTCTCAAAAGGAAGTTGACCCACATAGGAACGAGGAAAAGTCCTATGAGTACGCCTGTACGGTTGAATTCGGATTTGGTGAGATAGTAAGCTATAGGATATCCTATTACAAGACATATCACTGCCGTCGAAAGTCCTGCAATTACGGAGTTTCTGACTACTTTGCCCAAAGATTCCTCTTTTGCCAAATCCTGGAAGTTGCCTATGAGGTCGATTGCGCCTTCTGCGTCGGTAAAAGCGTATACGGCTATCAGCACGATAGGCAGTATTACGAACAACAGCATAAACAGCGCATAGGGAGTTGCGAGCAGTTTTTTGAACATATTACGCCTCCTTTACCTCTTCCGTCTGTACGGTTTGGTCGGCTTCGTCGGGTTTAGCGTCCTCGTCTTTTTTGAAGGCGGAGCACTCGGAGAATCTGAACTTGTCGGGTTCTACTTTGAGACCTACGCGGTCGCCCTTGTCCCAAAGATATACGGTGTCGGCATAGATATGCACGCCGCTGTCGGTTTTTACGTCAACGAGATAGTGATTGCCCTTGTAAATCATACTGTCTACGTTGCCTGCGAGAGGAGCGGCATATTCGTCGTCAGTCATCTCCACGTGATAGAAGTTGAAGCTTACTTTGCCTTCGGTGCCTTTGAGCGTGTACTCCTTGCCGTCTACGGTAAGCACGTCGTTTTCTTCATCGTACGTGCAGTTTTCAAAGCAAGCTGCGGGAGAGAATTCGTACGTTGCGTCGAGCAGGTCGAAAGTATTATTCGAAAGGAATTCGATAGGCAGAGTATTGTCTACGTGTTCCTTGTGCATTATCTGAATGTTTTCGGGAGCGACGTACAGACCTACTTCCTTGCCTACGGGAGCCTCGATAGTGCTGTGTATGGTAAACTCGTAGGTATTTGCCTCGCATACCATCTCGTAGTGTACGCCTCTGAACATACTGGATTTGATTACGCCGTTGAGGAGACCTTTGTCCTTTTTCCTTATCTCTATATCTTCGGGACGGACTACTACGTCTACGGGGGTATTCTTTCCGAAACCTGCGTCCACGCAATCGAAATCCACGTCAACCATACGCACCTTGTAATCGTCGAGCATAATTCCGTTGAGGATATTTGATTCTCCGATAAAATCTGCTACGTATGCCGTGCGAGGCTCGTTGTAGATGTCGATAGGCGTACCTTCCTGACATATTACGCCGTCTTTCATTACTACTACAGTATCGCTCATAGTCAGAGCTTCTTCCTGGTCGTGCGTAACGTATATAAAGGTTATGCCGAGGGTTTTGTGCATTTCTTTGAGTTCGATTTGCATCTCCTGACGCATTTTGAGGTCGAGTGCGCCGAGAGGCTCGTCGAGAAGCAGAACTTTAGGTTCGTTGACGATAGCGCGTGCAATAGCAACTCTCTGTTGCTGTCCGCCGGAGAGGGAATCCACGTCTCTCGTTTCGTAATCGCTGAGGCCTACGATTTTGAGTGCGCGGCGCACTTTTTCGTCGATGAAGTATTTATATCCGTTGACAACCTTGCTGACTCTGCCTTTTTTGGTCATCTTGTCGATAGTCTTTTTGACTTTGCAGAGTTTTACGTAACCCTTGTCGGCATAGGAGAAATAATCCTTGTCGGCAATGGAAAAATCGGGTACGCCCGTAGCGGGGTCAACGAGGAAGTTTTTGAGTTTTACCTGACAGATTGCCTTTTCGCCCGTCTTCTTTGTGTAGGTAACGTCGATTTTCTTGAGTTTGAGACCGAACGCTATATTGTTGAAAACGTTGAGATGAGGGAAGAGCGCGTATTTTTGGAATACGGTATTTACGGGTCTTTTATGAGGAGGAAGCTTTGCTATATCCTTTCCGTCGAAAAGCACCTTTCCCGAGGTAGGAATCTCAAATCCCGCAATCATTCTGAGGGTAGTCGTCTTACCGCAGCCGGAGGGACCGAGGAAAGTTACGAATTCTCCTTTTTTGATTTTGAGATTCATATCGTTGACTACGGTTTTGTTGCCGTACTGTTTGGTCAGTCCCTGAAGTTCGATAATGTATTCGCTGGGATTTTCTTCGACCTTCTTGGTATTCTTCTTGGAAACTTCTTTGATAAGTTCCTTTATAAAATTATCCTTTTTGGGCTTAGCGGCAGAAGCCTTTTGAGTTGATTTAGTCGCGTCTTTTTTAGCGGCGGGTTTCTGAGCGGTTTTTTTATCAGCCGTTTTTGCGGGTTGTTTTTTGACGGACTTTTTCTCCGTCTCGCTCTTTATGTCGTTTTTCTTTGCCGAAGTTGTTTTTTTAGTCTCTTTTTCCATAGTAATCTAATCTCCCGAATAATTTTAAGACGTTATCAGAACGTAGGAGGGCTGGATACCCACAGAATCTTTGCCGTTTCGTTGCCCTTGTTTTCTATATAGTGACGTTTGTTGGACGTAAAGTAAAATGAATTGCCTTGCTTTATCGTATAACTCTTTTTGCCTATGTGAAGTACGGCTTCACCCGACAGCACGTATCCGAATTCTTCACCTTCGTGGGGCATATCTACTGTCGTATCTACGCCGGGAAGCAGAGTGAGCAATATCGGTTCCATCTCGTTTTTGAGACTGTTTGGTACCAGCCACGTAATCGTTTCTCCGTCGTCTTCCTTCTCGAAGAAGTCGTTTTCGTCGAATACGATTTTTTCTTCGACGTCCTCGTCGAAAAACGACTTGAGGTCGCTTCCGAGTACCGCAAGAATGTCAGTAAGCGTTGCGATAGAGGGCGAGGTCAGGTTGTTTTCGAGCTGTGAGATATAGCCCTTGGTCAACTCGCATCTGTCGGCAAGTTCCTCTTGCGTAAGCGAGCATTGTAAGCGCAGTTGTTTCAATTTTATACCAAAATCCATACCCGTCTCCTTTTCTGATAGTCTATATATAATATAAGGGCAAAGCCCGAAAGTGTCGAGTTTAGTATTTCTAAACTTAATTTTTATGAAGTTTTGTGGCAATAAACATTGAGTTTAGAATTATTAAACAAGAGTATTATATGATTTTGCTATATGTTTGTCAAACGAATACGCGTATTTTTTTACAAATATTTTCAAAAAATTTTGCAAGGATTTTTACTGTCGTAAAGAGGGGTTTTTTGCGTGAGAAAAGTTTGGTAACCGACAGGGGGAAAGTCTATGATTTAAAAAGGATTCTGTATAAATTAAAGGCAATAAAAATGCCCCTTAGAAGGGGCTGAGATGTTGTATTAAGAAGCGGTAATGATATTGATAATATATATAATATTAAATGGTTTGTTTGACTTAAAAAGTTTACTGTCTTATCTGCTTATTTTCTGAAAAGCACTTTGTTGTCGGCAAAGCCTTCTATAATCGCAAGACTTTCTATGCGATAGCCTTTTTCTCTGAGTTTTTTGCCTCCGTCCTGAAAACCTTTTTCGATTGCTATCGCGCATCCTGCTACGCTTGCTCCGCTTTGGTTGACGATTTCTATAAGACCTTGAAGAGCGGCACCGTTGGCGAGGAAGTCGTCTATAATCAATATTTTATCGTCCTTGCCGAGAAAATCCTTTGCCACGCGTACGTCGTAATCTCTGCCGTGAGTAAAAGACGTAATCGTAGTCGAGTATACGTCGGAAGAGAGGTTTTTCGTAGCGTTCTTCTTTGCAAAAACCATAGGTACGTTAAGCTCGAGTGCCGCCATAACGGCAATAGCGATGCCCGAAGCCTCGATAGTGAGTATTTTGGTAATCTCTGTGTCAGCAAAAAGACGTTTTATCTCTTTGCCCATAGCCTGCATAAGCAGGGGGTCAACCTGATGGTTGAGGAAGCTGTCTACCTTAACTATGTCTTTGCCTACGAGTCTGCCTTTTTCGGATATGTAATCTTCAAGAAGTTTCATATTTCACCTGCCGATAAAATTAACAATTTAAGTTTACATTCGTTAAGCCTTTTTGTCAATCGAAAAAGCTTGAGAGGTACAGAAAGAGGTCATTTATGTCCAAAGGTAATTGCATAATATATAATTTATGGATAAAACGGGAAAATATATATGAAAAACGGTGCAAAAATAACTATACATTGTTTTTTGTCCTTTTATTTATAATATAAAGCAGCGGAGTTTTTGAGCAAATATAAAATAGGTATAAAGTATAGACAAAAAGGTTGGGCTTATGATAAAATATATTTACAGCAAAATAAGCGGAGAGAATTATGGACAGAAAAAAGGTCGCGTTGGTTACGCTTGTCGGACTTTTGGTAGTCGTGCTTGTAGTAGGCGCGGCTCTGGGAATTTATTCGCTTGCGGTAATCTACGGCACTACTACTATTACGCTCGACGAGAGCAAGACCTATCAGACAATGGAAGGTTTCGGCGCGTCGTCTGCGTGGACCTATCAGGCGCTGGGAGCAATAGAGGACGAAGAAGTCAAAGAGCAGGCAATGGAGATGCTTTACGGCAACAGCGGACTCAAGCTCGATACATTCAGATACAATATAGGCGGAGGCGGTGCAGAGGTATCTGGATATCCCGACCCTTTGAGAGGAGCTCAAAGTTATTTCGTAGCGGACAACTTTAAGGGAGATTATTCTGTATTCAAGGATGCGGACAATTACGATTTTACGCGCGATGAGGGAGTGAGAGAACTTTTCGAACTCGCGCTTTCCAAGGGCAACATAAAGAGAGTAGTCTTTTTTGCCAATTCTCCTCACTACACAATGACGGTAAGCGGTAAGACGCACGGAGCAGTAGAGAAGCAGAACAATCTTAAAGAAGAGTGTTACGAAGCGTTCAGCGATTATCTTATGGTAATCACGGATTATTTGTACGAAAACATAATCTGCAAGTATGACGAGAATATCGAAGTAATAATCAGTCCCGTCAACGAACCTCAGTGGGACTGGGGCGGAAAGAACGCTACGCAAGAGGGCTGTCACTACGAGCCTGAAGAGCTGGCGAAATTCTATCAGCAATTCTATACCACTCTCAATGCCTACAACACCGCCAACGGAACGTCTTTCGTAATGGACATTTTCGAGAGCGGTAACTATAAATTCATAGGCGATTCGGGTACGCGCTTTGACAAGTATATGAAAGCGTTTGCAGAGTATCCATTCTTTGAAAGTATCGACAATATATCCGTACATTCTTACGGCACGGACACGGATAAGCTTTTGCGTACGCTTTTCGACAACTATATGAACAGAAAGTATCCCGACCTCAAAGTCAGCGTTACCGAGTACTGCGTTCTCGAGGGCGGCATAGATAAGTCTATGGATATGGGCTTGTATTCGGCTCAGGTAATAATGCGCGACTTGACTATGATTGACGCAGTAAGCTGGAATTACTGGTTGTCCGTATCCGTATACGATTACGAGGACGGACTTGTCAACTGGAATATGAATGCCGCGGACGGAGAAAAAAGTCTCAGCGCAGAAAAGAGATATTACGCAATGGGTCACTTCTCGAAGTTTGTCGAGGCAGGAAGCGTAAGAATAGACGCAAGTTACAGCGATACCTTGGGATTCAACGGAGTGGAGTGCGTAGCATTCAAGAAGACTGACGGCAGTATAGCTTTGGTAGTAATCAACGATAGCTCTAGAAGTCACAAAATCAATATCGAGGGCGGATACGCCAACGTGACGGAAGTCCTTACTACCGAAGAGGAAAACTGGAAGACAAGCGAATACGAAAATACGGGAAGCGTAACGATCCCCACCAATTCGATAGCAACTTACATATTCACCAAGTGAAATTTTAAACGGTAAAAATTATTAAGCGTTTTGCATAAAGCGCGTTACTTACAATATTAAAACAAACGGAGAGGAAGATGGAAAAAGGAAAAATGCATTTTACTAAAAAGACTGCAATCGCGATTGCGCTTTTGACCGTAACGGTACTCGCTATAGGTACATTGTTTGTCGCTTGCGACAACAACGCAAACGACGGCGCGACAGCAATTGTAGATACCGACAAAACATACCAGACAATGGAAGGTTTCGGCGCGTCGTCAGCGTGGACTTATCAGGCACTGGGTACAATAGATGACGAAGAAGTCAAAGAGCAGGCAATGGAGATGCTTTACGGCGACAGCGGACTCAAGCTCGACACCTTCAGATACAATATCGGCGGAGGCGGTACAGAGGTATCTGGATATCCCGACCCTTTGAGAGGAGCTCAAAGTTATTTCGTAGCGGACAACTTCAAGGGAGATTACTCCGTATTCAAGGACGCGGACAATTACGATTTTACGCGCGATGAGGGAGTGAGAGAACTTTTCGAACTCGCACTTTCCAAGGGCAACGTAAAGAGAGTTGTATTTTTTGCCAATTCTCCTCACTACACAATGACCGTAAGCGGTAAGACGCACGGAGCAGTAGAGCAGCAGAACAATCTTAAAGAAGAGTGTTACGAAGCGTTCAGCGACTATCTTTTGGTAATCACCGACTACCTCTACGAAAACGTTATCTGCAAATATGACAAGGATATCCAAGTAATAATCAGTCCCGTCAACGAGCCTCAGTGGGACTGGGGCGGAGAGAACGCTACGCAAGAGGGCTGTCACTACGAGCCTGAAGAGTTGGCGAAATTCTATCAGCAATTCTATACCACTCTCAACGCCTACAACACCGCCAAAGGCACGTCTTTCGAAATGGACATTTTCGAGAGCGGTAACTATCTCACTGCCAGCGTAAAGAATTATTTGGCAGAATTCAAAAAATATCCTTTCTTCGATAGTATTACCAATATCTCCGTACACTCGTATGCAGCCGATACGGAAGAGAGAATACGTAACAATTTCAGCAAGTTTATGGACGAGAATTATCCCGACCTTAAGGTCAGCGTTACCGAGTACTGCGTAATGCAGGGAGGTATCGACTCCTCGATAGATATGGGATTGTTCTCTGCTACCGTAATAATGCGCGACTTGACTATGATTGACGCTGTATGCTGGAACTTCTGGCTGTCCGTATCCGTATACGATTACGAGGACGGACTTGTCAACTGGAATATGAACGCTGCGAACGGAGAAGAAAGTCTTAGCGCAGAAAAGAGATACTACGCAATGGGACAATTTTCAAAGTTTGTACAGAGGGGAAGCGTAAGAGTTGATTTGAGTTTTGCAAGCAGTGTGAATTCACGCGACCTCGAGGGAGCAGCTTTCAAAAATCCCGACGGTACCGTAACCGTTGTAATCATCAATAATTCTGACGCGAGCAAGGTCAATTTCGGAAGCGCGTACAACGTGCAGGAGACTTATACCGACGCGGAAAACAACTGGAAGAGCAATGAGTACGCAAAGGGTGCAGACATTACTGTCCCTGCAAAATCTATAGCTACTTACGTTTTGTCAAAATAAAAACAGTGAATAACAGGGGAAAGATATGAAAGAAGAAAACAAGCAGATTGAAACAGTCGACGAAACTCACCCCGATAATTTACAGACGCAAGAAAACACCGCAATCGTTGCAGACGTCGAGCAAAAGCCTGCAGACAAAAAAGGTATGCCGCGCAAGAAAAAGCTCGTCATCGCTTTAGCGGTAGTGTTGTCGGTAGCGGTTGCGCTCGGTGCGTTTTTCGGAATATATTCGGCGGCAGTTATATACGGCACTACGACCGTAACTCTCGACGAGAGCAAGACCTATCAGACAATGGAAGGTTTCGGTGCGTCGTCCGCGTGGATTTATCAGGATTTCGGAAAACTCGACAATCCCCAAATCAAAGAGCAGGCAATGGAAATGCTTTACGGGGACAGCGGGCTTAAACTCAATACCTTTAGATACAATATCGGCGGAGGCGGTATCGAAGTTGCTTCTTACGGAGACGAATTGAGAGGAGCGGAGAGCTTTTTTGTAGCCGAAAACTTCAAGGGAGATTACTCGGTATTCAAAGACCCCGGCAATTACGATTTTACGCGCGATGCGGCAGTAAGAGAGCTTTTCGACCTTGCGCTGTCGAAGGGAAATATCGAGCAGGTAGTATTCTTTGCCAATTCGCCTCACTATACGATGACCCTCAACGGCAAGACTCACGGCGAGCAAATCAACGTCGACAATCTCAAAGAGGAATGTTACGAGGCGTTCAGCGACTATCTTTTGGTAATCACCGACTACCTCTACGAAAACGTTATCTGCAAATACGACAAGGACATCAAAGTCATAATCAGCCCCGTCAACGAACCTCAATGGAAGTGGGGCGGCGAGGGCGCTACGCAAGAGGGCTGTCACTACGAGCCCGAAGCTTTGGCAAAATTCTATCAGCAATTCTATACCACGCTGAATGCGTTCAACGAGGCAAACGGCACAAACTTCGAAATGGATATA
Source organism: uncultured Christensenella sp. (assembly GCA_949290515.1). Classification (GTDB taxonomy): domain Bacteria; phylum Bacillota; class Clostridia; order Christensenellales; family UBA3700; genus RACS-045. Next base: position 82,857 of record CASERZ010000004.1, on the reverse strand, counting down.
TTCGAGTGCGGAAAGTATATGATGGTTGCCTCTTCCGCAAGAGTAAACGAGTATATGACGGAGTTTGAAAAATATCCTTTCTTCGAGAGTGTTACCAATATCTCGGCGCACTCTTACGGCACGGATACCTCCAAATTCCACCGTACGCTCTTCTCTGAATATATGGATAAATACTATTCCGACCTCAAGATAAGCATTACCGAGTATTGCGTACTCGAATTCGGCGTAGACCCTACTATGGATATGGGCATATTCTCGGCTCAGGTAATTATGCGCGATTTGACTATGCTTGACGCCGTCAACTGGAATTACTGGCTTTCTATATCCAAGGGAGATTACGAAGACGGACTTATATACTGGAACAACGTGGACGGACAAGACGTCATAAAAAGCTATAAGAGATACTATGCAATGGGTCACTTCTCCAAGTTTATCGAGGCAGGAAGCGTAAGAATAGACGCAAGTTACAGCGATACCTTGGGATTCAACGGAGTGGAGTGCGTAGCTTTCAAAAAGACTGACGGCAGTATAGCTTTGGTAGTAATCAACGACAGCTCGAGAAGTCACAAAATCAATATCGAGGGCGGATACGCCAACGTAACAGAGATACTCACTACCGAAGAGGAAAACTGGAAGACAAGCGAATACTCGAATACGGGAAGCGTAACGATACCCGCCAATTCGATAGCAACTTACGTTTTCAGTAAATAATTCAAAGCCCCGACGCAAGTCGGGGTTTTCAGTTTGGGTTTAATTGTGCAAGGTAAGCGTAAAATAATTATAAAATATCTTACATAATTGCAAAAGCCTTGAAAAATTACCTTCAAAGTGGTAGAATATATAAGGTTTGATAACCGTTGAATCAAATAGAAAACGTACTTCAGGTACGAGAGGTGATAAAATGTTAAAGATAGATATCATATCAGGTTTTTTGGGTGCGGGAAAGACGACCCTAATCAAAAAACTTCTTTCCTCGGCTTTGAAAGGACAAAAGATAGTCCTCATTGAAAACGAATTCGGAGATATAGGCATTGACGGCGGCTTCCTCAAAGAAGCGGGCATACAAATCAACGAAATGAACAGCGGTTGTATATGTTGTTCTCTCGTAGGCGACTTCAAAAAGGCACTCAACAAAGTTTATACCGAATACGCTCCCGACAGAATACTCATAGAGCCGTCGGGCGTAGGCAAACTCAGCGACGTATTGAAAGCGGTTTTGTCGGCTCAATTGCCTGACAGCGAGGTATCTTCTCTTACTACCGTAGTTGACGCCAAGAAGTGCAAAATGTATCTCAAAAACTTCGGTGAGTTTTATAAAAACCAGATAGAGGAAGCAAAGTGTATCATTCTCAGTCACACGACGGGAATTGACAAAGAAAAGCTTGAATTTTGTCTGGATACGGTCAGAAGTCTCAATCCCGACGCGGTAGTCGTTACCACGCCGTGGGAAGAGCTTTCGGGAGAAAAGCTTTTTGAAGCTATGAACAACGTGTCTTCGCTCCAAGCAGAACTTGAAAAGCTTCAGGAAGAGGAAGATATCTGCCCTGTATGCGGACATCATCATCACCACGACGAGCACGAACATCACCACGAGGGAGAGTGCTGTCACCACGACCACGACGAGCACGAACACCACCACGACGGAGAGTGCTGTCATCACGGCCACGACGAGCACGAACATCACCACGAGGGAGAGTGCTGTCACCACAACCACGACGAGCATCACCATCATCACCACCACGGACACGATGCCGACGAGGTTTTCTCCAGCTGGGGAAGAGAGACTGTCAACGTCTATACCAAAGAGCAAATCAAAGATATTCTTACCGCGCTGGACAGCGGAGATTACGGTACTGTTTTGAGAGCAAAAGGCATAGTTGCGGGAGAGGACGGAAAGTGGATTCACTACGATTTCGTGCCCGGCGAGCCTGACGTAAGGACGGGCAGCAGCGAAGTTATCGGCAGAATATGCGTAATAGGCTGCAAGCTTGACGAAGAAAAACTCTCAAAACTCTTTTTGCTTTGATTGAATACTGAGAGGAGACGGATATGGAAGTACCTGTATATCTTTTTACGGGATTTTTGGAGAGCGGCAAGACGCGATTCATACAGGAGATGATGATGGACGACCGCTTTAACGAGGGAGAGCGTACGCTTTTGCTTGTGTTTGAAGAGGGTGAAGAAGAGTATAAGCCTCAGTATTTTGCGGGCGGCGGTAACAACGTGCACGTAGAGTATGCCGATATAGACGAACTCAACGAAAGTATGTTGACGGTGCTAGAAAAGAAGTACGGCGCGCAAAGGGTAATCGTTGAGTACAACGGTATGGCTGAGGTAGGAAAATTCTTTGACGCTATGCCGTCGAATTGGGTTATCGCGCAGACGCTTATGCTTGCCGACGCTACCACATTCATGAATTACAACGCAAATATGCGTCAGCTTACATTCGACAAAATGCAGGCAAGCGAAGCGGTAATATTCAACCGTTTTGACAACTCTTTCAATAAAAACGAGTTTCACAAAATAGTACGTGCGGCGGGCAGAAGAATAGAGATACTCTACGAATACAAAGACGGACACGTCGAGCCTGACAATATTCAGGACCCTTTGCCTTTCGATATCGATGCGCCTGTTATAGAAATCAAGGATACGGATTATGCGGAATTTTACCGCGACTTGGTTGAGGACGGCAGAAAGTACGAGGGAAAGACAGTCAGATTCAGAGGTATAATCGCTGTTGACGATACGTTGCCCAAAGGCACTATGGTAGTGGGAAGACATATAATGACGTGCTGCGAAGCAGATATCTTTTACGGCGCGTTCGTATGCGAATATACGCAGAACATTCCGCTTAAGAAGCGCGACTGGGTAATGCTTACGGGCAAGATACACTTCAAAAGACACGACGTATATGACGGGGTAGGTCCTGTGTTCAGTGCGCTTGAACTTCAAAAGACGGACAAGCCCGAACAGGAACTTGCGACATTCTATTGATTATCAAATGACAATTCGCGCGGACTGCGCGGCATAAACAAAATACGACAAAACGGAGAAAACTATGCAGAGAGTAGCACAATTCGAAAAAGTTTCCTTTAATCAATTCGACAAGGACTTCAAAGACACCTATGGCGACCAATATGACGTCAATGCGGTATACGAAAGTATAAAACTTCCCAAAAGAGCGACTTCAGGCTCGGCGGGATACGATTTTTACGCGCCTGTAGATATCGAGCTTAAAGCGGGAGAAACGGCAAAAATTCCCACGGGTATCCGCGTAAAGATTCTCGACAACTGGGTACTCAAGGTTTATCCCAGAAGCGGACTCGGATTCAAATTCAGACTTCAGCTCAACAATACGGTAGGTATCATCGACAGCGACTACTACGGCTCTTCAAACGAGGGACATATTTTCATTAAGATTACCAACGATACCAACGAAGGAAAGACCGTGAGCGTTAAGGCGGGCGAAGGCTTTGCACAGGGTATATTCGTCGAATACGGCATTACGTTTGACGATGAGGCAAGCGAAAAGCGCGACGGCGGATTCGGCTCCACGACAAAAAAGAATTGACGACATAACAATACTGAAAATCAAAAGAAAATTAAAAAAGAAGACAGCTCAAAAGGCTGTCTTTTTCGATAAAATTTTGAGGGAATAAAATGCATTACTGCGTGCGTATTCTAAGTTTTGTTGTGAGTAAAATTCGTCCGGCATAAAGGCTAAATATGTTGTCGCTAAATCTCGTATAATGCTTAGTTTGATTTTAAAAACTTTGCCCACTCGTACTTATCGGCTAGGCGCGAGGAGTTTAACTCAAGTAGTTTTTCCCGATATTCGTCGAGTCGTCTTTCTATCGCGTCTTTACAGGCTTCGATGCCGTATCTTCTTACGATAGCGGTCAATTCGTATACAGGATAACCTATCGCGTGACCCTTTGCGTGCACGCAGCCGCACGCTTGACCGATTGCGTGACAAAGCGCAATATCTTCGGGGGACGATATGCGTTTTGCAAGCGCGTGGCACTCTAGTATGGCTCTTTTTGCCTCAGGCATTTTTACTTTGCCTTGCGCCCACAGCTTAGTAAGCGCGAGTGCGTCGCAAGGCGCGCTTTCGTCGGGATATCGGGCAGACAGTAACTCTACCGCATCTTCGGCAAAATACAGTGACCACAATACCGCCGTCCTTTTGTCGGTATCTTCGAGCTGACTTTGCAATGGCAACAGACACTCGCTCGACTTAGAGAAGAGTATTGCCCGCTTTTTCTTGAGATTGAGTTTTACTTCGTCATACCAGTTCATATTTCACAAAATCTTATTATGAGTAAAAGCCCTCTTGAGGGCTTTTACCGATTTGAATGAGGAGGTTGTCACTTATTTTCACAAGGCGTTAAAGCGTTTTTGCAAAGTTTAATCGGGTGCGTTGTCTTTGGGCGTCTTGTCTTTTTTCTTCCCGTACTCTACAAATTTTACGTCCTGTTCACTATTGCAATCTTCCGTTGATTTTTCAAATATTTTATCTATGTACTTTTGGTTGGGGTTGGGCTTCTCAGGTTGAGGCTTTTTGATGTCGATTAGGTCCGTAAGATAAGAGCAGTCCTCTCCGCAAGCTTTGTTGCGTGCTATTTTTGCATCTATCGCGACATAAGTCATCGCATACAGTATCAGAGAAAGTACTATAAGAAGTACAGGCAGTACTGTCGCCATAAGTATGCCAGCCGTAAAGTCTACAAAACATATCAGTATTATTCCGCCCGCAAGGCTTGCTAATATAAAGAATATGATAACTTTTTGAATAATATCGACCATAGAGAAAAAGTTGTCGTCAGATTTTTTGAACATAATGCCCCCTTATGTTTATAAGTTTTATTCATATAAATTATAGCATATTATTTTCTTTCAGTCAATACCGACTTATAATTGCAAATTCGTACAGTGAATATGTTTTCGTTTAATTCAAATGACTTGTTTGCCTACGCAAACAAAATCCGTCATTGCCCGAAGATTTGCATAAAGACGATTTTCAAGAAGCTTTGACCGTCCGACGTAGATTTTCCGACATAAAAACCGAAAGCCTTTGTTACGTTGTTTTTATCAATACCGTTGAATAAAAAAAGAAGCGACAACCGCTTCCTTTTTTTAGGGATATTATTACGCGTGAAGTACGACTTCGCCTTTTTTAAGCGTGGCGGGAACGTCGATTACGCGCTGATTGCTCGAGCCTTTCCAATAGAGCTGAGGGTCGAGAAGTTCGATTTTGAACTCTCCGTCTACGATTACGTCAAGATAGGGGATTATAGGCAAATCTTTTATCTCTTCCCAGAGGAAACCTGTATACAGCCATATCGTCTTGTCGGGATATTTTTCTTTGATTTCCTTTGCGAGTTCGTATACGGGCTGTCTGTTCTGAGGGTGGAGAGGGTCTCCTCCCGAGAAGGTTATTCCCGATATGTAAGATTCGTCGAGCTGATTGAAAATCTCTTTCTTTTCGCTTTCTCCGAATTCGAGACCGCCGTTGATGTCCCAGGTAATGGGATTCTGACATTCTTTACATTTATGCGTGCAACCGGCAACCCACAGCACGACTCTGAGTCCGTCGCCGTTGAGCATATCGTCTTTCGTTATGTTATGATAGCGCATATTACATACTCTTCCTGTCTGCAATTTCTGCCATCTTAGCGGCGTTGAGTCGTGTATCGCCCTTTACTCTGGAGTAGGAGAGATAGCCGTTCATTCTCTCGATTTTTGTGAGATTCTTACTGCCGCACTTAGGGCATACGTCCATACTGAGTTCCTGATGTCCGCAGTCGTCGCAGTATGCGAGGGAAAGGTTTACGCCCTCGTAGAAGCCCATCTTCATAGCACGTCTTATAAGCGAACGTATAGCGTCCTTGTTGTAGTCGATAGGATACTTGACGTACTGTATTTTACCGCCGTTCATAAGATTCCAGAATCTGTTTTCGAGGTCCTGCTTCTGAATAGGGGAGATGTCCTCGGTTACGTGGCAGTGGAAGGAGTTGGTTACGTAAGGTCTGTCGCTGACGTTCTTTACGTTGCCGTACATTTTCTTGAACTGTTCGATTTGCAGACCGCAGAGACTTTCGGCGGGCGTGCCGTAAAGAGCGTAGAGTACGTGGTCTTCTTCCTTGAACTCGTTGACTTTCTTGTTGATGTATTCCATAACTTCGAGAGCGAACTGACCGTCTTCGGCGATAGATTTTTTATTGTGTATCTCCTGCAACTCGTTGAGTGCGGTAATACCGAAAGACGCGGTAGCTGCTTTGAGAAGGGGAGCGATTTTGTCGCTGTACTTGAGGTGTCCGCCGTAGAAACCGCCTTCGCAGTAAGCGAGAGGGTTGGTGGAAGCTCTCATTTCGCCGAGGTACTCGTAAGTACGCAAGTGGAGCTGACGGATAAGGTTGAGATAGTAGTCGAGGACTTCGTAGAAGTCTTTGGACTCTTGCTTAGCCTTAGCGTAAATCATAGGCAGGTGCAAGCTGACTGCGCCGATATTGAATCTGCCGACGAATACGGGTTTATCGTTTTCGTCCGCGGGGTACATACCGCCTCTCTCAAACCAAGGTGAGAGGAAAGCACGGCAACCCATAGGAGAGATGACCTCTCCGTACTTTTTATAAATGCCTGCTACGTAGCCTTCGCCTGTCAAAGACAGCCAGTCGGGGTACATAGTCTTAGCGGAACATTCGAGACCTGCCTCGAATACGTCTTCGAGTTCTTTGCCGGGGCCGTGGAGATTTTCGTCGTAGAGGAATACGATTTTAGGGAAGAGCACGGGTTTTTTGCACTCTTTCTTACCCTGACCGCCTTTTCTTACTTCGAGCATACAGATGTTGGCCATCTTAGCGAAGCGCGATGTGCCGAGACCGCCGGTAATGGTGATGAAAGGGTAGTCTCCTCTGGAGGAAGCAACGGTATTGAACTTGTATTCCCAGCCCTGGAAGCCTTGGAGCATATCTTTTCTTACGTCCTTGAGAGCTTCTTCTTCTGCTTTCTCTGGCGTGAGACCGAGAGAGGTATATCTGTCATACTGTCTCTTGAAAGTCTTTTCGGCATAGGGTTCGAGTATTTTGTCTACCTGAGGTACGGTAAAACCGCCGTACTGCTGACTTGCGGCAGAGAGTACTATATCTCCGATTACGTCAAAAGCGACGTCGAGGGTTTTGGGTTCGTTGTACCAGATATTACCCATTTCAAAACCGCCCTTGAGTACGGTAGCTACGTCGAAGAGGCAGCAGTTCATAGTATCGCGGCGGGCAGACATATCGTGAACGTAGATATAACCGTCGCGGCAAGCCTGCAACTCTTCTTTTGTAAGGAAGAACTTTTGATACAACTCTTTATTGAGCTGATTGAAGATAAGACTTCTCTTCGTGGAAACGAGCGCACTGTCGGAGTTGGAGTTTTCCTTGTCTCCGATGTACATGATAGCCTGACTCTTTTTGTAAACTTCGTCGAGCATATGCACGAAGTCCTGCTTGTAGTTGCGGTAATCCTTATAGCTTTTTGCAACAGCAGGGTTAAGCGATTCGAGCGCGTATTCTACGATATTGTGCATTTCGCTTATAGTAATGAACTCTTTGTTCATACCGGCGACTTTTTTGTTTACGAAATCGCAGATAAACTGAATATCTTCGTCGCTGAACTTTACAAGCGCGCGGAAAGCCGATTTATTGACTGCGGTAACGACTTTCTGAACGTTGTATTCTTCTTTTGTTCCATCCTTTTTAATAACGTACATAATATCATCTCCATTGAATTATTGCAAAATAAATTATACCACACCGACTATCGGTATGCAAGACAAAACGCAAAAAATTTATAAAAAAAGTTTTGACAAAATGCTTGACAAACCACAATATATTGTATTTTTATAAAAAAATTTTCTCAATATAATGTGTTATAACATACATTTATTAACGATAAAATCAACACATACAGGGTATTTATCGCGGATAAATAAACTTGGGCTATCCAATCTTAAAAATTTTAGCCTTTTTACCTCTTGATATATTGTGTGACAAAATGTAAAAAAGTTTGCCAATAAATTAACGATAAATGTGTAAGATAGCTGAAATAATAATTGCAGATTATAATTTTACCTGCTTTAAGGGTAAAAATCCATTTTAAAGAGAAAAACAGGGGAGCGCGCTATTCGATATATACAGCAAAAGTTTTGTCGACTTAAAAGAGGGTACTTGCTTTTTGAAAGTTGCTTTGCTTGAAAAATTATATTATAATAATATATCGATACTATCTTAATATTAAGTATTAAAGTATATCGAGATAAATATATCTATTATCCTTTTATATTTATAAACAACTTGGATTAATTGATAAAAAAGTAACAAAAAGTACAATAAAACGGCGTAATAAGCTGTTTATTAAACAAAAGAGGTTGTTGTGACGGATAACGAAGTTTTGGACGGATTGCTTTGCCGTATGAAATTCGGCGAGGAAAAGGCTTTTGAAGAGCTGTACGGTATGACAAGCAGAAAAGTGTTTGCCTACTTGCTGTCCATAGTCGGCAATTACCATTCGGCACAGGACTTGGCGCAGGATACGTTTATAAAGGTCAGACAAAACGTCGATAAATATCAATCGGGCAATGCTTTTGCCTGGATAATGCAGATAGCAAAAAACACCGCTTACAATGAGATAAACAAAAGAAAACGCGTAATTCCTACGGACTTCGGTGAACGCGATAAGACGGGAAGTTACCGAATAGACGAGTCAAATGTGCCGGTGCTGGAATTGATAGGCACGCGGCTTGAGGAAACGGACAGAAAAATAGTGCTTATGCACTTGTCGGGCGGATTTAAGCACAGGGAAATAGCATCGGATTTGGGTATACCGCTCGGTACGGTGCTGTGGAGATACAACAAGGCAATTAAGACTTTGCAGAAAATTATTAAGGAGGAGTACGGACTATGAAAAAGAAAGATATTCAAAATCTTTTGAATATGAGTTTGGATAAAAAGACGCCCAAGCTCACCAAAAAGATACTCTCTACTCCTATCAATACTCAGGACAACTCTTTGCCTGAAACCGACAAAAAGACTTCTTTGTCATTCGGTAAAAACGTCGCTGCTGCAAAGAACAGAAAAACGATATTTACGTGGGTCAGCGTAGCGGCAAGCATACTAGTAGTTGTCATAGTAGCAAGCGTATGCGGAGTATACTTTACCAATCTGTCCAATCAGCCCGTAGTGACGTTGGAGACGACCTGCTACGAGGTTGACATAAATCCTTCCGTATTGATTACTGCGGACAAGGACGGAAATGTCATTCATATTGCCGCGCAAAACGAGGATGCGGATATAGTGCTGTCGGGCAAGGCATTTGACAATTATACCGATATGAATGCCGAGGAGTGTATGCAGACGTTTATTCTCGAATCGGCTAAGCTGGGATTTATAGACTGTACCTCTAAAGACAATAAAATCAAAGTCAGCGTCATAAGCGGCGAGAAATCCTCAAAAGTCAACCGTCTTGCAAAACAAACGGCTTCTAACTTGCAGAATTATCTCAAAGAAATTGACATCTTCGGCATAGTCAGTGCTACTACTTATGCCGTCGAAGAATTCGTCAACGGAAAAGGCTGGCAATACGTAGGCGATAAGATTGACTCCTATCTTGAAGATATTGAAAAGGAGTTTATATATTACAGAGCGGGCAGTATCGGCGGAGGAGTTCTCAACGATATCCTTTCCGAGGTAGACGCTTTCGTCGAAAGATTGGAAAACATCAATGCGCTTTTAGACAGACTTGACGAGCTTAACACCGAGATAGAAAATGAGAGCGGAAAAAATTACTGGGATTGCAAACTGATAGAGGACAGTATAATCTGGGGAGGAAGTCTTTCCGATAATACCAAACAGCTTATTGCTCAGGCTGACGAAGTGAGAAAGCAGCTTCTCGAATACGATATTACAGTTTCGAGCATACTGGCTTTGGACGCTTATCTTATCAAATACAACGTAATAGAAGATATCAGAAATCTTTTAGCCGAGATAAAAGACGGCATTGCCGAGAGCGTAATAATAAACGTCATTCTCGATTACGTCAATCTCATTGACAGCGAGTTGTACACAAAAATCAAGGATGAACTCATTACGTTATATAACGAAGTCGTAGCGGTACTTGAGTCTTTGCGAGAAGAGAGAATGGAAATTTTCGGCAGCATATTCGATTCGCGTCCCGAAATAAGCGATAACGAATACGATGAGTGGTTTAGTACCGCCTCGTAGGAGTGCTCGCTGGCTGTAAGCGTGTCTTTTCCGCGCTTTTCAGTTCGGCGTCATCGTAATACGGCAAGTATTACTTCTTCCTTTCGCATTGCCGATAAGAAGCGGGAAGGATAAGCCGTATTCATACGGGGCTTGCAATTTGAGAAGCGCAGATTGCGGCGGTTATGCGGCGAGGTACGACGGCAATACTTGCCGTATTGTCAAGTGCCTCAACAAAATAACAGCCATAAGATGCGCATCTCAAATCTTATCCGCGCCGTTGAATATCGGTACAACAAAGCATCGCAAAATTCACGGCTTACAGCCTAGTTCGCACCCCTTCTCGGCGGTACTGAGTTAATATTATAAATTAGCTTAATTTTTTCCGCGCTTTTCAGTTCGGCGTCATCGTAATACTGCAAGTATTACTTCGTCCTTATCAAGAAAATTATCGGGAAATCTGATGTTTACAGCCTAGCCCGCACCCGCTACTAGGCGGTACAGAATGATTGTTAATATGTCCGTCTTACTACAAAGGTAAGCGGACATTTTTATTAGCACCTCCTTGTTTATGCGCTTTTGCGACTTTTAAAATCTTATGCAAAACGCTACTTAAAGTCCGGTTTGCTCGGCTGTTTAGCGTATGGCTTTTTTGTTGGATTTTGCCGTTTTCGGATTAAACGTAATTAATTTTTTTGTAAATAATTGACTTTGAAGAGCAGTGAGCATATAATATAATTGCAATAAAAAGGAGGGATTTTTTTATGGCACAGAAAAAATCGACGGGTAAAAAAATCGAAGATAGGTCCGTAAGGTCCAATATGAATGCCTTTATCGGAATTTGCTCTTGCGTAGTTTTGATTTTGGCAATAGTTCTTTTTGTCATTAATTTGATACTCGAATTGGTTGACGGAGCAGCTTACGGCAAAGTTATGGGAGCACTCAATCTTATCAAAGATATTGCTTTGGGTCTCGTAGTTACGTTGTCTGCTTATTATTTTGCAAGAAGCAAAAAGACAGAGTTCAAAGTCGTTATTTACGTATGTATCGGTATATACTGGGTAATGATGATTTTGGGACACGCAATTAGTTTGGGTTAAGCAAAACAATTATTTCTGCGGGGGGATTGGTAAATCCTCCCGTCTTTTTATTGCCGTTTTGGGCTCTCTTTATTAGGTGATTGGGGTTTGACTTGACGGCAATAATGTTTTTGGTTTATATTTATATAGGACGCGTTGCGCGTCTATAGGAAAAGGATATGCAACAGAGTACTAAAGACAGATTGAAAAAGATGGGAGAGAGAATGAAAAATATCGTACTGCCCGTAATTGCTTACGGCGGTATTGCGGGTATTATTTCGGGTATTCTCGTAGGCTTTTTCAACTATTTCGCAAGGTATCTCATTCAATGGTCAGAGACTATTTACAAAGGCGTTCTCGAACATCTTTGGGCTATCCCGCTCTTTTTTGCGGGACTTATAGGGCTTGCGTTTTTAATGGCTCTTTTGCATAAATACATTCCCAATGTCCGCGGAAGCGGTATTCCCAACGTAGAGGGAAGCGTAAGAGGTTATCTTTCCTACAGAAGCGGCAGAACGCTTCTGGGTACTTTCATAGGCTCGTTTATGAGCTATATCGCAGGTTTGCCTCTGGGAAGCGAAGGTCCGAGCGTACAGATAGGTGCGATGGGTTCGCAGGGGATTACTCAACTTCTGAAAGCCAAACTTACCTGGCGCAGATACGTTATGGCAGGCGGTGCGGGAGCAGGTATAGCTGTCGCATTCAACGCGCCGCTTACGGGTATAATCTTCGCTATGGAAGAGTGTCAGAAGAGAATGTCTCCTATTACGCTTTTGTGCGGTTCGTCGGCGGTAATTTTCGGTACGGCTACTTTCCGAACGCTCGGTATGATTATCAAGGACCTCAAATGGTCGAGTACGACTATGCTTTTCAATATCGAGGGTCTTATGCCTTTGGGCAATCTCAACGAACTCAGCGAATGGGGAGAGTTTGCGGGAGTTATGGGTATGCTCGCGCTTATGGGAATAATTCTCGGCGTACTCGCGGTAGTGTTCAACGTCCTTTTGGTAAGGTCGCAGAAATTCACCGATAAGTACGTCAAGCAGTTTCCTTACTGGGCAAGGCTGGTTATCGCTTTTGTAATGACGGGCGTATTCGGACTTATTTTCACCAAGTTTTTCGAGGACGGTTTCGCTTTCGTTAATACGGGCGGACACTCTTTGATTGACACGCTTTGTCACAACGGTCTCAAGTATTCGGTGCTTTTGCTGTTGCTTATAATTTTCGTGCGTATGATTCTTGTGCTGTTGTGTTTCAATGCCGGAGCGACGGGCGGACTGTTCATACCTATGCTCGCTATGGGCGCGTTGTCAGGTGCGGTACTGGGCAAAATGTTTATCGCTATGGGAATGAACGAAGAATATTTTCCCGCGCTTGTGTTGATTGCAATGACTACGTTTTTCGGAGCGAGCGTAAGAGCGCCTATTACGGCAATAGTGCTCATAGTAGAATTGTCGGGATACAATTCGGATTTTCTTCCTACGGGTATAGCAATATTCACTGCTTTTCTTGTGGCGGAACTTATGGGCAATACGCCTTTGTACGACAGCTTGCTCGAGAGATTGAGAGAGCAGAACAACGAGGACGAAAAGACTGTCAAACGCAGTTTCGGCGTGCTTGTTGAGCAAGGGGCTTTTGTAATAGGCAGAAGGATAAAGGATATTATCTGGCCTGCCAACGGACTCGTTACGGAAATAGTAAAGAGCGACGGAGAGAGCATAGTTCCCGACGGAGAAACGGTATTGCAAGAGGGAGACAAGCTTACTATCGCAGTCGAGAGTATGAATTATAAAGAGACGGTTGAGTATATCACTCACCTTGTCAAAAACGAACCTTCTGCGGAAAAGACAGACAAACCCAAGAGGAAAAAAGCGCGCGGGGCGGGGAAGCGTAAAGACATAAGCGCGCAGTCCGATGAGCGGGAGCAGTCCGATACCTCAAGCGCGATTGAGGATAATCAAACGGAAGAAAACAAACAAGACTGATATCAACATTAAAGGACTTTTGCTATTACAAAAGCCCTTTTTGACGGAGAGATAAATGAGTGTACTTACAATAAAAGGATTGACGCACATATTCGATTCCAAGACGCTTTTCAACGATGCCGATTTGTCGATAAACAACGGCGAACACGTAGGCATAGTAGGTCTTAACGGTGCGGGTAAATCCACTTTTATGAATATAGTTACGGGCAAGCTGTCGCAGGACGCGGGCGAAGTCAAGTGGCTGAGCGGAATTCGTTGGGGTTATCTTGACCAGCACGCTAATATTGACAGGTCGCAGACGGTTATGCAGTATTTGCGCACCGCCTTCCATTACCTTTACGAACTCAACGAAAAACTCGAAAAACTTTATACCGATATGGCTACCGAAGAGGATATGGAAAAGCTCGATAAAATGGTAAACCGCTCGGCGGCTATGCAGGAAAAACTCGACGAGAGCGGATTTTACGATTTGGATTCGCAGATAAAAAAAGTTGCCAACGGACTGGGCGTCAATAATTTCGGATACGACACGGTCATATCTCATCTGAGCGGCGGTCAGAGAGCAAAACTTATGCTTGCAAAACTTCTTCTCGAAGAGCTTGACGTAATGCTTCTCGACGAGCCTACCAACTTCCTCGACCTCGAGCAGATAGAATGGCTGAGAAAGTATCTCGATACTTTCAAAGGTACTTTTATACTCATATCGCACGATACGTCTTTCCTCAACAGCGTCTGCAAAATAATAGTCAATATCGAAAACGGTATGATTAAAAAATACTGGGGAAATTACGACGAATTTTTGCTTCAGCACGAGCAGAATGCCAAGCAGTATGCGGACAGTTACGAGCGTCAGCAGAGAGAAATCAAAAAGATGGAAGACTATATTGCGCGTAACAAGGCAAGAGCGGCTACCGCCGGTATGGCAAACAGCCGCAAAAAAATGCTCGACAGAATAGACGTAATGCAAAAGCCCGTTTCGTTTGAAAAACCCACATTCGATTTTCCCTATACTTTGCTTGTTACGAAGCATCTTCTCGATGTCAAAAATCTCGAAGTGGGATATGACGGCAAAGCAATTTTGCCTCCTATATCGTTTGAGCTTTCAAGCACCGATAAAATGTGGCTGAGAGGTACTAACGGTCTGGGAAAAACCACCATACTAAAGACGATAATGCGCCGTCTTCCCGCCATAAAAGGTGGATTTTCCTTTAATCCCAGCGCAAAGGTAAATTATATCGAGCAGGACCTTGTCTTCAGAAGCAAGGAAATCAACGCGATAACTTTTATGAACGAAACCTATCCCAAGATGTCGCAAAAGGAGATAAGAAATCAGCTTGCCAGAGTAGGAATAAAAAACGACCTTGCCACCAAGAGCGTAGGCAATCTTTCGGGAGGCGAGCAAGTAAAAATAAAGCTGTGCGCGCTTATGCAGAAGGAGAGCAATATTCTCATACTCGACGAGCCTACCAACCATCTCGACGTGTCGGCTAAGGAAGCCTTGTTCGAGGCTTTGGAGCAATACGAAGGCGCGATTATTCTCGTCAGCCACGAACCTATGTATGCCGAAAAACTCTGCGACAAAGTTTTCGATATAGAGTTTTGACAAATACAATTTATTGCAATTGTCGTCAATAAGTTGACTTATTTATATAATTTAAGTAAAATTATATCAGAACACAAAAGAGGGACGGCTGTGGAAAGAGCATTTTTGTCGGACAGTTATAGTATCTTTGCGACAAGCGTTGGCAAACGCTCTTTTGACAAGCACGCCTTTTCTGCCGATACGACAGAAAGTATCGCGTATAATCACAACATAGCTCACGGAGCGTATTCTACGCTTTATTGCAACCGATAAGGAAAATCTGTGACAGTATTCTTTATACTGCCACTTTTTTTATAAAAAACTCAGGAGGCAGCAAAATGAAAAAAACTATCATCATAGCATTGCTCGTAGTAGCTATCGTGGCTTCTATGGCAATTGTATTTGCAGGTTGCGATACAGGAAGTGATTTCAAAATCGGCGCAATTTATATCAACAGCCAAAACGACACTTCGGGTTATACCTTCGCACACCATTCTGCAATCAAGAAGGCAATGCAAGAACTCAATCTCAAAGACAATCAACTCGTTATCGTTGACAACGTAGCAGAGGAATACAATGCAGTCAGCACCGCAGTAGATACCCTCGTAGGTTCCGGATGCGACCTCATCATCGGTATCTCTTTCGGTTACATCGACGCTATGGCTGACAAGGCAGTAGAGTATCCCAACGTAATCTTTTCTCACGCAACGGGATATATGTCCAACGATACCAACTTCAACAACTACTTCGGCAGAATCTATCAAGCTAGATATCTCGCCGGCGTTGCTGCAGGTCTCAAATCTTTGGAAACCGGCAACAATAAGTTGGGTTACGTATCCGCATACACCACGGCATACGCTGAGACCGCAAGCGGTATCAACGCTTTCGCTATGGGTGCTCAGGCAGTAAATCCCGACGCTGTATTATATGTTGAAGAACTCAAGTCCTGGGGTAACCAGACTCAGGAAAGAGCACTTGCAGAATCCCTTATCGAATCCGGTTGCGGAATCATAGCTCAGCACTGCGACAGTGCACAGCCTCAGATTGCTGCACAGGAAAAAGGCGTATTCGGCTGCGGATACAACTCCGATATGACGACCGAAGCTCCCGATGCTCACCTCACGGCTACCGTATGGCACTGGGACGTTTACTATAAGGCTGCTATCGAAGCTGCTATGCAGGGTCCCGCTAACTTTATGGAAAAGATGGGCAAGGATTACTATACCGGACTTAAGGAAGGTCTTGTAGGCGTATCTCCCATTACCAAGAACTGCGCTCCCAATACTCAGACTGCTATCAATAATGTAACCAAACTCATCGTTGACGGTGAATGGGACGTATTCAGCGGTGTTAAACTCTCTATCGCAAAAGACGGCAGCGTTACGATGAACGACGCGGCACTCGTTGACTGCAAGGGCAACGTAATCGTAGAAGCTGGCGGCGCATCCGTTGATGACGGCGTTATCAAAGGTTCGATGAACTATCTCGTAGCAGGTGTTGTAGGCGAATACGACCCTACCACCACAGCTTAATCAGCTATCCAACTGTACTACCCGATAAGTCGGGTAGTACAGCAATTTTTAAGAGGATGATATGGCACAGGAAGAGTATGCTATACAGTTAAAGGGCATTACCAAGACATTCGGTAACGTAGTAGCCAACAGCAACATAAACCTCGACCTTAAAAAGGGCGAGATTTTGGCTTTGCTGGGCGAAAACGGAAGCGGTAAGACTACGCTTATGAATATGCTGTCGGGCATATACCGTCCCGACAAAGGTCAGATTTTTATTGACGGTAAAAAGGTATATATAGATTCCCCCGAGGACAGCAAGAGGTTGGGTATCGGTATGATACACCAGCATTACAAGCTTATTGAAAAGTTTTCGGTAGCGGATAATATTTGGCTGGGATACCATCAGCCAGACGAAGACGGAAAGTCTACAGAAAATAAGGAGAGAGTAAATGAGCAAGAGTGCATAACAGCCGTTTGCCAAGAGAATTCTCAAACCGTTAAAGATGAAAACAACGATTTGTCGGCAGAAGCAAATCCCGCTGACAAAGAAAACGATATAATACAAGACGCCCAGGAGCAAAAAAGCGGTACTGCCAAAGAAAATTTTAAAAAGTTTTTCGTTGCTTGCGGAAAATACATAAAAAAAGTTTGCAAAAAAGTATTTTTGACAAAATCGAGATATACGAAGATAGAGGAGTTTGCTAAGAGCTACGGTTTTGACATAGACCCCAAAAAACGTATCTGCGATATGGCTGTCAGCGAAAAGCAGACGGTAGAAATAGTAAAGGTGCTTTTCTACGGCGCAAAGGTACTTATTCTCGACGAGCCTACCGCCGTACTTACCGAGCAGGAAATTCAAAAACTTTTTTCTATTCTCAAAAATATGAAAGAGAAAGGTTGTTCGATTATCATTATTACTCACAAGCTCAACGAAGTTATGTCGATAAGCGACAGAGTTTCCATATTGAGAAAGGGCGAGTATATAGGTACAGTAGAGACTGCAAAGACTAACGAGGCGGAACTTACCGAAATGATGGTAGGCAAAAAAGTCGATTTGCATATCGACAGACCCGTTACGCATTTTGACGAGGATATGCTCGTACTCAAAAACGTATGCGTAAACAATTCCAACAATCTGCGTGCTATAGACAACGTGTCTTTCAAGGTAAGGCGCGGAGAAATTCTCGGCGTTGCGGGAATATCGGGAAGCGGACAGAAAGAATTGTGCGAAGCTATTGCCGGACTTGAGAAAATCAAGTCGGGTACGATAGAATTTATGGGACAGACCATATCAGGCAAAAGTCCTTTGGATATCATCAATCTCGGCATAGCAATGTCGTTTATACCCGAAGACAGATTGGGTATGGGACTTGCGGGCAGTCTTAACATCACCGACAATATGATGCTCAAGACTTACAGGGGAAACAAATTCAATCCTTTCGTCGACAGAAAGAAAGCGGGCGCAATGGCAAAGGGCGTAGTCGAAAAGCTCGACGTGCAGACGCCCGATACGGACAAGACGCCTGTAAGAAGACTTTCGGGCGGTAATGTACAGAAAGTGCTACTCGGAAGAGAAATCGAAACGACTCCTCAGGTAATCGTTACGGCTTATCCCGTAAGAGGTTTGGATATCAATTCGTCATATCTCATATACGATATTCTCAATAAACAGAAGCAGGACGGCGTAGGCATACTTTTCGTAGGCGAGGACTTGGACGTAATGCTTCAGCTGTGCGATAAAATACTTGTACTTTGTCACGGAAGAGTTACGGGTATTGTCGAGGGCGCAATGGCTACAAAAGAAAGACTGGGTCTTATGATGACGGGTATGTTTGCGAGCGAGGCTTTCAAAGATATTCCCGAGGCGGTAGTCGAGGACGGACAGCTTACCGAAGAAGAGAAAAAGGAACCTGACAAACAATCTTTAGGCGGTGAGAAAAAAGACGAAGGACAAAACACCGAGGCGGTTAAGCTTTCAGAGCAAAAGGAAAACGGCGTAATCACCGAGGGCGTAAAGAGCGAAGAAGAGCAATCCGATACGTCCGAGAACGAAGGCGCGACACAAGAAACAAAGGGGGAAACCGAGAGCGCAGAAGCGCAGGAAGATAAGTCTGCTAAAGAGATTAAAGCCAAGACAGCATCGGCAAAAAACGGAGCAAAGAGCACCGCGGCGAAGAAGACAGCCTCGGCAAACGTTAAAAAATCTAAAACAAAGAGTGAGGTTTCGACGGCTCAAAGTAAGAAGGCTAATTCGACAAATAATTTGTCGGTCAAATCTGCGTCTGTAAAAAAGACTTCTACAAGCACTGTAAAAGCGGTAACAGCTAAGACAGCCGTTCAGACAAAGAAAGGCACAACTGCCAAGACCGCTACTGCAAAGAAAAGCACGGTTAAGACACAGACAGGTCAAAAGAAAACGGTAGCGGCAAAGAAAACAAACGTAACAAAGGAGGCTGACAATGACTAAGCAGGTAGATTATTCTCTTAAGCACAGAAGCGAGCCTCTTTTCAGAGTTACCAAGCGTGACCGTATGGAAAAGTGGAAAATCGCGCTTCTGTACGTGGGCGCGGTTTTGGTAGCACTCATATTCGGTGCGATATTGCTCGCGTTTCTCAAAGTAAATCCTTTCGAATTTTATTTTGACGTATTTACGATAGGTCTTGTCGGAAACGCAATTCCTCTCAAAATAATCAGCAACTTTATCAATTCGTTCGTACCGCTTCTCATTACTTCTTTGGGACTTTCGCTTGCTTTCAAGATGAAGTTCTGGAACATAGGCGGAGAAGGACAATTTATAGTAGGCGCGCTCGTAGCTACCAGCATAGGTATAGGACTAGGAGATAAACTCAACGGATTTTTCCTCGTAATGCTTATGTGTCTTATGGGAGGCGTAAGCGCGGGTATATTCGGACTTATAACAGCGGTATTCAAAGTCAAGTTCGGCACGAGCGAAACGCTTTTGACGCTGATGTTTAACTATATCGCACTGTATCTTCTGACGTTTTTCGCTCAAAACAAGTTGGGCTGGAACATTCTCCTCGACCCCAATTCCGACAGACCCAAGTTTGACCAGATACCCGAAAGTGCGAGAATGTGGTCGATGAATCTCGGCGGACTTACAATCAACACGACTTTGATAATAGGCATCATTATTGTAGTGCTTTTGTTCCTCTATTATAAGTACACAAAACAAGGCTATGAAATAAGCGTAGTAGGCGACAGCCATAATACTGCAAAATACGCGGGAATGAACGTATCGAGAATAATTTTGCGCACCGTATTTTTATCGGCTTTCATTGTAGGTCTTGCAGGCGCGTTTAAAATCACTTCGTCTTCGTTCAGTCTTTCCGAAGCGATTACTGATGACGTAGGCTGGACGGGTATAGTCGTCGCTTGGCTTGCCCAACTCAGTCCTTTCGGCATACTGCTTGTAGCGTTTTTGCTGTCGGTACTGCAATTCGGTATTGCTTCCGCTTCGGCGTCGCATACCAACCTCGACGCGAATTTTGCGGATTTGTTGCAAGGCATAATACTGTTTGTGGTACTTGCGGTACACTTCCTTATCAATTACAGAGTGGTAGTCAACAAAGACAAACTCAAAGCCAAGAAAACGGCTGAGCTCAAAGCGCAGGGATTTGAGATTATAGATTTGACGCTTTCGAGAAATACGGCGACTTTCGATACAAAAGACAACGTGACGGCAGATAAGGAAAAAGTCAGCGACGGCGCGTCTGAAACAGAGTCGGGCAAAGCGGTGACTGCCGCAAGCGAAGGAGGTAAAGAATAATGGAAACTTTTTCTTTGTTTATCATAAACGTAATAGTATACGGTATACCTCTTCTTTATGCTACGGTCGGTGAAATAATTACGGAAAAGTCGGGCAGTCTTAACCTCGGCGTAGAGGGAATAATGGCTGTCGGCGCGATTATAGGATATTATATAGGCAGTAAAGCAGACAGTCTGTTTGTTGCGATGCTGTTTGCATTCTTGTCGGCGGCTATGCTGGGACTGCTGTTTGCTTTCCTTACGGTTACGCTCAAAGCAAACCAAAACGTAACGGGTCTTACCATAACGACTTTCGGTCTGGGCTTTTACTTCTTCATAGGCAAAGCCGTGGGTAACAATTGGCCGTTACTCGGAGGTAATCTCAAAGAGCAGTATTCGGCAAGTATTTTCGTATATCTGGGCGTTGTTATAGCCGTGCTTGCGTTTATATATCTGTTTAAGACTAAAGCAGGTCTTAAGACGAGAGCAATCGGTGAAAATCCTGCGGCTGCAGACGCGGCGGGCATTAACGTAAACGCATACAAATATGTCAATATTATAATAGGCGCGGGAATAATGGGACTCGGCGGATTGTGTATGGGACTCAAAATGAACGGAGCTTTTGAGGGTAGCAACTGCTGGATAAACGGTTACGGCTGGATAGCGATTGCACTCGTAATATTCGCTAAATGGAATCCTCTTATTGCAATCGGCGGTACGTTTGTATTCGGATTTTTCAACAGTTTGCAGGTATACAGTTCGAGATTCGCCACGGAATTCCCCAATGCGCTCGGCTGGCTCAGCAAGATACCGATAGAGTTTTACAAGGCGTTGCCTTTTATCATCACGGCACTCGTACTTATCATATCGTCGGTAAGAAAGAAAAAAGTGCCCGACGAGCCTACTGCGATAGGTTTGAACTATTACAGAGAGGACAGGTAGTTTTAGCGTATATCAAAATTTATATGAATATGCAAATGTAAAAGTCAAGACGGAAGCGGCTAAAATGCGCTTCCGTCTTTTGCTGCCAAACGAATCGACAAGACAAATCATATGTTTACAACGTTTGATAAAAGTGGTATAATATATTACGATAAAATCTAAAAGAGGAAATTATGATAAAGATTCTTGTAGTAGAAGACGATATCAAACTCAATAAGCTTGTCAGGAAAGCTCTCGAAGAAGAGGGGTATGACGCTTATATGGCACTCAATGCCGACAGCGCGCTTCAGATGTTCAAAGAGGACCATTACGATTTGATAATATCCGACATAATGATGCCTGTCAAAGACGGATTTGCGCTTGCCGAAGAGGTGAGAGAATTCAATTCAAGCGTGCCGATACTTTTTATGACGGCAATGGATGACTTCGAGGCGAAGAAAAGAGGGTATGAACTGGGTATTGACGATTATATGGTCAAACCTATCGATACTCAAGAACTTCTTTTGCGCGTAGGGGCGTTGTTGCGCCGCAGTCAGATAGTAAGCGAGAGAAAACTCGTGGTAGGCAATACTGTACTGGCATACGATTCTTTGACGGCTACCACGCCTGAAGGAGAAATAGAACTTCCTCAAAAGGAGTTTTATATTTTGTACAAACTGCTTTCATATCCCGGAAAAATCTTCACCAGAAGTCAGCTTATGGAGGAATTTTGGGGCGCGGACAGCGACTCGGCAGAGCGTACGGTAGACGTGCATATCACCCGTATAAGAGACAAGTTTAAGAATAACGAAGATTTTGAAATCGTTACGATAAGAGGGCTGGGATACAAGGCGGTCAAAAAGCAAAAATAATCACTAAATATAAGTGCGTAATATTCGCAGACACAGGAGCAAATATGAAACAAAAACCCAAAAAGGAGCTTTTGCTCAAATTAAGTATAGCCAGCTTTGTTACGATAATAGCGGCGTCGGCGATTTTTTCGGGGCTGTATTCGATTTTGTTATCGCTCGAAGTAGAGATAGAGGATTTGTGGTGGACGGTAATAATAGCAACCATATCGAGTATTATTATAGGCATCACTCTTTCTACAATAATGAATATAGTTTTTCTTAATCCTATCAATGAATTGGTTGACGTTACCAAACGCGTAGCGGAAGGGGATTTTTCCGTCCAACTCAAAGAGCATAGCAAGAAAAACGGCGAGCTCAAAAAAGACGAAATGTCCGTGCTTACGCACAACTTCAACGTAATGGTGCACGAGCTTGACAAAAACAAGATTTTGAAGAGCGATTTCGTGACAAACGTATCGCACGAATTCAAGACGCCTTTGGCAAACATCAAAGGACACGCGGAGATTATCAAGAAGTGCAAAGACCCCAAGGAGATAAAGGAGTATTGCGACAATATAATAGAGGCGGCAGACAACCTTTCGAATCTTACTTCCAACATTCTGAGATTGAGTAAACTCGAAAATCACGTCATACTCGAAGCAAGCGAATTCAGGGCTGACGAGCAGATAAGACAAGCAATCATACTGCTTGAAAATAAGTGGGAAGAAAAAAATATCAATTTAAATCTCGACCTCGACGAAATCACGATATTCAGTGACGAAGCGTTGTTTTTGCAGGTATGGCTCAATCTTATCTCCAATGCAATCAAATTCAGCAATGACGGCGGGGATATAAATATTATACTCAAACAGTACGGACAGGATGCGGTATTGACAATAAAGGACGAGGGCATAGGAATGTCCAAGGAAGTGCAGGAAAGAATTTTCGACAAATTCTATCAGGGGGATACTTCCCGCGCAAAAGAGGGAAGCGGTCTGGGACTTGCGCTTGTCAAGAAAATACTCGATATCTCGCACTGTACGATTGAGGTTGAAAGCGAGGAGGGCAAAGGTACTACTTTTGTAGTGAGAATTCCTTTGTCCTGACCGAATACGTCGGAATGAAGATAAATTTTCCGAAATTTTTTAAAAACCGTTGACAAAAATTTGGTTGTAATGTAATATAATATCATACAATTGAATAGCAAACCGTTGATAAAGAAGAGTAGCTATATGTAGCGGCTTTACAGAGAGTTGCAGTAGGTGAGAGGCAGCGAGCAGTGTTATAGTGAATGGGCTTTTGAGGGCAGAGTAATGTCTGACGGAATCCCCTCGTGAGTGGGAAAACGTGTGATGGCACGTAGGGTGGCTTACAAGCAAGATAACAATGTCTTGTCCCTTTTAAGGGGACAAGATTTTTTTTATAAAATAAATAATACAATACAAAAAAAACAACAGGAGGATGGAAAAATGACAAAAGTACCTTACAGATTTTATTTGACCGAGGAGCAACTGCCCAAACAATGGTACAACCTCCGCGCAGATATGAAATCTCAACCCGATGCACTTCTCAATCCCGTTACGTTGCAGCCCATAAAGGAAGAGGATTTGTATCCTATTTTCTGCAAAGAGCTGGCGCATCAGGAGATGGACGCAACGACCAGATATATAGATATTCCCGAGCCTATAATGGAGATGTACAAACTTTACAGACCCTCTCCGCTTTGCAGAGCATACAACCTGGAAAAAGCGTTGGGCACTCCCGCTAAAATTTATTATAAATTCGAGGGTAATAACACTTCGGGAAGTCACAAACTCAACTCCGCGCTTGCGCAGGCTTATTATGCAAAGGCGCAAGGCTTGACTTCGGTAACTACCGAAACGGGTGCAGGACAATGGGGCACGGCTTTGTCTGAGGCTTGTTCGTACTTCGGACTCGGACTCGACATATTTATGGTAAAAGGCTCGTATCAGCAAAAACCTTTCAGAAAGGCTGTTATGCAGGTTTTCGACGGCAACGTAATCCCCAGCCCTTCCAACACTACCGACGTAGGCAGAAAGATTTTGCAGGACAAACCCAACACAACGGGTTCGCTCGGCTGCGCTATATCCGAAGCTATCGAAAAGGCAATGACTACTCCCAACTGCAGATACGTACTCGGCAGCGTGCTAAATCAAGTACTTTTGCACCAGTCTGTAATAGGTCTTGAGAGTAAAAAAGCAATGGAGATGCTCGACGAATATCCCGACGTAGTCGTAGGTTGTGCGGGCGGCGGTTCCAACCTCGGCGGACTTATCGGAGCGTTTATGAAAGACAGACTCGAAGGTAAGACAAAGACGAGATTCGTTGCAGTAGAGCCTGCTTCTTGTCCTTCGCTTACAAGAGGTATGTACGCATACGATTATTGCGATACGGGTAAGATTACTCCTCTTGCCAAGATGTATACGCTCGGCAGCGGATTTATCCCTTCGGCAAATCACGCGGGAGGATTGAGATATCACGGTATGTCTCCTATACTTTCCAAACTCTATCACGACGGATATATGGAGGCGGTATCTTACGAGCAGACCAAGGTATTCGAGGCGGCAGTCAAGTTTGCTAAATGCGAGACGATATTGCCTGCTCCCGAATCCGCGCACGCTATCAAGGGCGCAATAGACGAAGCTCTCAAGTGCAAAGAATCGGGCGAAAGCAAGACAATTCTCTTCGGACTTACAGGTACCGGTTACTTCGATATGACCGCTTACGGAGACTTCCTTGCGGGCAGAATGACCGACTATATTCCCACCGACGAGGATTTGCAAAAAGGTTTCAATTCGCTTCCTAAGGTAGAGTAATTCAATAAAATGTAAATTATATACATTTAGATGTACGGCTGTTTTCAGCCGTATATTTTTTTGCGTTTATAAGTATCAAAGTAAGAAATAATTAAAACAAAATAATAAAAACAAAACGAAAAACTTTAATACGGACGGAGAGTGAATTTTTAATAAAGTTCTGAAAAAACTGTTGACAAACGTTAATGTAGGGCATATAATATAGATGAAAACAGATACCCCTAGGGGGTATATGAAAGGAGTAATGAAAATGGATTGCAG
This sequence comes from uncultured Christensenella sp., assembly GCA_949290515.1. Lineage (GTDB taxonomy): Bacteria > Bacillota > Clostridia > Christensenellales > UBA3700 > RACS-045. The sequence continues at coordinate 57,817 of CASERZ010000004.1, read as the reverse complement.
ACACGAAGGTTGCGACTTGACTAAAAAGCTTACCGACAAACTCAGCAGAATAGAAGGACAGGTAAGAGGCATAAGCAAAATGGTGCAGGAAGACAGAACGTGCGAGGACGTGCTCGTACAACTTGCCGCTGTTACAAAGGCGGTCGAAAGCGTAGCGCGCGACGTGCTTTATCACCATATAAATCACTGTGTGGCAGACGGTATGGAAAAAGGAGATAAAGAGATACTTTCCAAGTTGACCACAGCTGTTGAATACTATTCGAAAATTTAGGAGGTCTGTTGTATGAAAGAAAAAAAGATAAAAAACGTAGACTTAAATTCGGAGGTTTGTGAAGACTTGAATTTAAGACAAGAGCATAGCCGAGAGTGCGACGTACACTGTCACAAAGAAGAGTGCGCGCATAATCACGAAGAGGAAGAACACGATTGTCATAATCACTCACATAGTCACTCACGCGAAGACGAATGTTGCGGACACAGTCATTCTCATACCGGGGAGTGTGCTTGCGGTCATCATCACGGACACGGAGAGCACGGACACGGTTGCGCTTGCTGCGACGATACTCCCGTGAAGATAGACAAGGACCAGAAAGTATGGCAGGTCGACAAAAAACAGCTTGTGCTTGTCATAATGTCGGCAGTGCTTTTGGTTGCGGCTTTTTGTATGGAACATTTCGGAGGGGAAAAACTCTTTTGGGGTTATCTTCCCGTATATATAGTTGCATATCTTCTCGTAGCAATAGAGAGTTTTGCCGAGGGATTCAGAGGGCTGAAAGAAAAGGACTTTTTCAATGAAAACACACTTATGAACGTTGCGTCGATTGGTGCTTTTTGTATCGGAGAATTCGAGGAAGGCGTAGCGGTAATGCTATTGTATACGATAGGAGAGATTATACAGGGTATATCAGTCAGAAAGTCCAAGAAAAGTATAGGTCAGCTTCTCGATATAAGAGTAGACAAATCTTTACGAATTGAGAGCGACGGAAGCGAGAAGCTTGTCGATACCGCTGTCCTTGCAGTAGGCGACAGAGTAATTGTAAACGTGGGCGAAAAAGTTCCCGTAGACGGTAAAATAGTCCAAGGACAGTCTTCTTTCGATTATTCCAAACTTACAGGCGAAAGCATACCCGTAGAACTGAAAACGGGAGAAGAGATACTTGCAGGAACTCTCAATCTCGAGAGCAGCGTAATCATAGAGGTGAGCAAAGGGTATAACGACAGTACTGTATCGAAAATTCTGCGGCTTGTCGAAGAAGCACAGCAGAATAAGCCGTCAGCCGAAAAATTCGTCAGGAAGTTTGCAAGGATTTATACTCCTGCGGTGTTTGCGGTTGCGCTTATCATTGCTGTCTTCGCGCCTATGATAAAGGCATTCGATATGACATATACGGAGTCGATTACCAAAGGTTTGGTATTTTTGGTAATATCCTGTCCTTGTGCGCTTGTCATATCTACGCCTCTCACTTACTTCGGCGGAATAGGCAGCGCGTCCAGAAGAGGTATACTGGTCAAGGGCGGAAATTATCTGGAAATTCTCAACAATATTGACGAAATATGTTTTGACAAGACGGGTACTATTACCGAAGGAAAACTCAAAGTAGCGTCTATCGAGGCTGAGGACAGACAAAAAATTATCCAAGTAGCGGGCGCGTGCGAGAAGCTGTCCAATCATCCTATTGCCGATTGCATAAGCGAATATTGCGCGGTAAAGGACAGGGCGGATTCGGGAAAAGAAATAGCGGGCAAAGGATTAGTATGCGAATACAAAGGCAAAGTCGCATTGCTCGGAAATATAAAACTTATGCGCGATTACGGTATAGAGGTTGTCGAAAAGCAGGATGGCTTGACGAGAGTATACGTAGCGTATGACGGCAGTTATTTAGGTGACATTACGCTCGAGGACAGCGTAAGAGAGGGCGTAAGCGAAACGATTGAGGGACTTAAGCAAAGAGGCATACGCACCGTAATGCTTACGGGCGACAACGAGACTGTAGCGAATAAAGTCGCGTCTAAGGTGGGAATAGACGAATACAAAGCAGGTCTCTTGCCTCAGGATAAATGCGATTACGTGAAGGCTTGCGTGGAAGAAGGCAAAAAGGTTATGTTTGTGGGAGACGGACTTAATGACGCCCCCGCAATCAAAAGCGCGACCATAGGAGTATGCATAGGAGGTATGGGCAACGATGCAAGCGTGGAGGCAAGCGACGTAGTGCTTGTCGGCGGAAAACTGACTCAGCTTGACGACGCATTCAAGGTAGCAAAAAAGACAAAGAAAATCATCATACAAAACATAGCAATGGCTTTGGGATTGAAGTTTGCGATAATGATAATCTGTCTGTTTGTATCGCCTTTGATGTGGCTGGCTGTAGTCGCGGACGTAGGCGTATGTCTTTTGGCTATATTCAACAGTATGCGCACTCTCAGAATAAAAGGAGACAAACGCAGAGAAAAGGCAAAAGTCTGACGTATAATAATTGATAACAATATAAATAACTAATATAAAGGCGTCATAAAAAATCATTATGACGTCTTTTATAATAATCGCAAATATTGTCAAAAATCGGACAAAAAAATCATTTGACATATGAAACAAAACGGTTATAAAATAGACAATGGCAGTCTTAATATAAATAAAAGTTAAAAAATCGTCGGTATTTTAGCGATATTTTAAGGAGCACGGTAAATTTTTGCTAAAATTTTTACGATATATGTTGACTATTATTTTGCTGGCAAGGTATAATACTATAGGTAAAATATGAGAGATTACAAAGTCGTAAGCGAGCTGTCATCAAAGGATAAAAAGGTATTCAAAGTAGAGTCGGAAGGCGTATTTTACGTACTCAAGGAATATCCCGACGAGACGGCAAAGACAAAAGAAGTGCTTGCGGTGGGCAAAATAGCGTTGACGGGATACGCGCCTCAGGTGATAGAACACGAAGGAAACAAGGCCGTATACGAGTATATCGAGGGAGAGAATCTCCACGATGCATTCAGAAACGCGACGATGCTCGACGATAAGCAGACAATGCAATTGCTTGCCACGAGACTAGCGATATTTTTACAGATAATATATTCGTTTACCGATTGCGTGATGAAGGAGATAGATTTCAAAAATTACGTAATCAAAGACGGCAGAATAATCGGCGTAGACTTTTCCAGCGTAGACAACGGTATGCCTTACGAGGACGTAGCCAGTGCGATATCTTACGCACTCGTCAACAGTGTAGGAGAGTATTACGACAGCTATCCTTTTATAGACAAGCTTCTCGAGTGTTCTAGACTCAAGCTTATTGACATAATCAACGAGATAAGCGCATCGCTCAAAAAACGGAAAGAAAAATCGCGTGACGGCAAGGACGTAGAGATGATGCTCGATACTCTCACACAGTTTCAGGAAAACGGTGTAGATTGGCACAAGCTAATCTAGTTTTATAAATTTTATAAAATACAATATAGGAGGTATTGTAAAATGAAGTTTGCAGAAAGATTGAAGGAACAAAGGTTGCGTAACGGATATAATCAGGAGTATCTCGCAAAGTATATGCAGGTATCTCAGGTTAGTATCAGCAACTGGGAAAGAGGTGTAAAGGAGCCTAGTTATCAGGCACTCATCGACCTCAGCAATTTGTTCGGAAAATCGACTGATTATATGCTTGGTCTCAAAGACAACGAGTAATCTGTCGCCGTATTTTAGAAAACAATGTTAAAAAAGAGGGTATATCCCTCTTTTTTATTTATCAATTTGAAATTTTTGAGTTAGGATTGAGAGCTTAAATTTGATATTTTTACTGTTTTGTTTAAGACAGTCGATAAAATAAAAATCTCACAGAGTTTTGTTGTACAGCGATTTGGCTTGCTCGGTCATCTCACCGTTTTCGTCATAAACGACTATTCGGTCTACCGTAAGTCCGTCGGGAGAGCATTTTTTGCATTTGAGAATAAACGTATCGGCAGGTTTTGAAAGTTTAGGGTAGACGAGCGTCAGCACTTTAGGCGTGAGTTTTGCCTCGTAAGCGTGCAAAACGGCTTCCGCCATACGCTGAGTTTTGTGAATTATGTACAACTCTCCGCCGAATTTGAGTATCTCGCCCGCACAGCGCATAAGGTTTTTTAAATCGCAGGTGGACTCGTGACGTGAGAGCGCGACTTGAGGATTTTCGCGTTTATCTCCCGACGAGGGCGTAAAAAAAGGCGGATTGCATACTACGGTTTCTACACTCTCTTTGCCAAGGACGGCGGGCGCGTCAAGTATGTCCAAACAAAGCACTTGCACCCTCTCGCTCAGATTGTTGAGTTCGACGTTTTGCTTTGCCAATTCTGCCACGTCTTTCTGTACTTCTATGCCGATGACTTTTTTACAGGGAGTTTTTGCCGTAAGCAAAATAGAAATAACTCCGTTGCCGCAGCCGAAGTCCACAATCGTGTCCCCGCGTTTGCAACGTACGGTATTTGCAAGCAATACCGCGTCCGAAGAGAAGCGGTATCCCTCTTTGTATTGTTTTATTTTCAAGCCGTTGCACTCCAAATCGTCTGTGCGAAAAATATCCTGCATAACTCAATAATACTATAATTTATCCGATTAGTCAAAAATTTGAGCAATCGCTGTTTACTTTTTTCGCTCTATGGTCTATAATGTAAGAAGAAAATTCAAAGGAGGTATTGTTATGAAGTACGTATGCAACGTTTGCGGTTGGGAATACGACGAAGAAGTAGGCTGCGCCGAGTGCGATATCCCCGCCGGCACCAAGTGGGAAGACGTGGCTGACGATTTCGTATGCCCTTTGTGCGGTGTAGGCAAGGACGATTTTTCTGCCGAATAACACAAACCAATAGGATATTAAAAAAAAGACGCCGTCGGCGTCTTTTTTTATGTAAAAAATTACTGATAAGGCGTCAGAATAAAATCAAAAAGCAGACGACCATCAGATTTTGTTTTGACTTATCCCGAAAAAAATAAAATAAATCATAATTATTCTGCAAAAATCGTGCATTATCCGTTTAATTGTATAAAATGCTTGTAAATAATGTAAAAATATTATAAAATTAAAAAGTATTATCACGGCGCGTAAAAATATGTGCCAGATTAACGGAATAACAGAAAGAGGAGTTAGAAAAATGAGAGACAAGTGGCCCTCGAGGTTTACGTTTATTCTTGCGTCAATCGGTTCGGCAGTAGGACTCGGAAACGCGTGGCGTTTTCCCGGTCTTGCAGCAAAGCACGGCGGCGGCGCATTTTTGTTTGCATATATCATAGCAATGGTCGTCATAGGTATGCCTTTGCTTATGATGGAGCTTTCTATAGGTAGAAAGATGAAAGCGGGCTCTCCCGTCGCGCTCAAAGGTCTCAGAAAGGGCGGCGAATATATAGGCTGGGCATCTACGGCAAACGCATTCGTAATAGTTACGTATTATGCCGCTGTTTTTGCGTGGGTAATACTTATGGCGCTTCTGAGCTTTAAGTTTGCCTCGATGACGGGTACTGCTACGGGTATCGAAGAGGCTGAAAATCTGTGGGCAAATTCCATCAATACCACGTGGGGCACTTCGCTTTTCGGACAGGGAAGTCAGATTCCTTTGATTTTGCTCATAAGCCTTGCCATTGCTTGGTTTGCTATATACTACTGTATCAAAGACGGCGCAAGCTCGGTTTCTAAAGTAGTAAAATATACGGTCTTTATTCCCGTTATCCTGCTTGTAATTCTTGCGGTAAGAGGCTTTACTATGGGCAACACGGGCGCGGCAATGAAGGCGCTGTTCGTTCCTAAATTCGAGGCGTTCAAAGAGCCTACTATTTGGGTAGACGCAATCGGACAAGCATTCTACAGTCTGTCGATTATGATGGCTATAATGATTGCCTACGGCTCCTTCCTTGACGACAAGTCAAATATCGTAGAAGATGTTATGATAATAGCTGTAAGCGATTTTTTGACCAGCGTACTTTCGGGTATAGTTTTGTTCACTACGATGTACGGCTGCGGTATGACGGTAGACGATATGTCCGCTTCGGGTATCTCTACGGCATTCCTCATCTATCCTATGGCTATAGTACAGCTGACAAACGTGGGCTGGATAAACGCAGTCTTCGGATTTATATTCTACTTGATGCTTATTACGCTTACCATAGACTCGGCATTCTCCATAGTAGAGGGTATATCGGCAAGTATCTCTGACAAGTACGGCATAAGCAAGAAAAAGACCACGATAGGCATAATACTCGTTGCGGCTGTGATATCGCTCATATACGTGACCGGTTCGGGCGTGGCGTGGTTGGATATAGTCGACAACTGGACAAATCAATACAATCTGCTTATAGTCGGCGTACTCGAGTGCGTACTCGTAGGTTGGTTTTTCAAGCCCAAAAAGGTGCTCAAGGAAATCAACAAAAACACCAACAAACTCAAGATGCCCGCATTCTGGTTTTACGCTGCCGTAATGGTAATCGCACCTCTTGCTTTGCTGGGACTTACAATATGGAATATTTATATTCTTATCGATAAAAACGACGGTTTGTACGGAGGCTATCCTCTCTACGCGAATATAGCCGGCTGGATAATAACTTTCCTTGCATTTATGTCGGGATTTATCATAAAACTCATCACGAAGTTCAATCCCCGCCTGAGAGCTCTCGCTTGGCACGCCGAACAGAACTTCAAGACGTGGGAACAGCTTGACGAAGAGGAAGCTAAGGCAAAAGAGCAGGACGCGGATATGCCCGTCGAAATCGTTGAAGGAAGCGTTAAAGCTGATTCAGTTTTGGCAGATACGGCAGTTATGCAGGACGCCGTAACAGAGCAAGAAGTCGTCAAGCCTAAGACGAGAAACACGAAAAAGGCAGTTTCTGAAAAAACCGATAAATAATTCGAACAAACAATTCAAACGCAAAGATAGAAGAGGACTCAAAAGGTCCTCTTTTTATTTTATGCGATACAAAGCGCGATATAGCGGTGTAGTATAAGCATATTCACGCGCTCATATTTTAGTATTGCAAAAGAGAAATATATTTGCTATAATATAATCGGAGGGAAATTTATGGCATTTTTGAAACTGTGCGACATAGGCAAGATTTACTCTAGCGAAAACAACGTCGCAGTCGGTATTCGCAAGGTAAATTTGTCTTTTGACAAAGGAGAATTCGTCGCAGTCACGGGCAAATCGGGAAGCGGTAAAACCACGCTTCTCAACGTGATTGGCGGACTTGACAGTTACGAAGAAGGGGAGATGTATATAGAGGGCAAGCCCACTTCCCATTACATAAAGTCCGACTGGGACGAATACGTAGCGAAGTACGTATCCTTTATTTTTCAGGACTACAACATACTCGAAAGCTTTACGGTATTCGAGAATATAGAATTTGCATTGACGTCAGTCAAGGACCTCAAAGAGAGAAAGCGCCGCGCGCTGGAGATAGCCGAAAGAGTAGGACTCAAAGACAGGCTCAACACTAAAGGAGTAAAGCTGTCGGGCGGAGAGAAACAGCGAACGGTCATCGCGAGGGCGATAGCCAAAGACAGCCCCGTCATACTGGCAGACGAGCCTACGGGCAATCTTGACAGCGTCAACGCAAAGAGTATACTGGCGTTGTTGAAAGAGGTATCCGAAGAAAAACTCGTTATAGTGGTAACGCACAATTACGAGGACGTGAAAGAATACGCTACCAGGCATATTCGCATATATGACGGAGGAGTCGAAAGCGACGAGATTTTCGAGAGAGTTAAAAGCTCCGAAGATGCAGAGGAGAAAGAAGGCCTTTACGAAAAAGAGAGACAGTACGTTTTCAAAACGCGTCGCAAGAAAAGTAAGCGTTCAAAAGAAGACAGGCTTGCGGACGCGAGAGATAAATTCATACTGGGCTGGAAGAGGTTTTGCACCCGTCCTAAACAGAATATTCTGATATCTGTTGTTTTGTTTATCGCGTTAAGCGGTATTATTCTTTCCATATCCTTGGTGAGCAACCTGGGATATTATCCGGTATTTTTCGAAGTCAACGATATAGAGGGCAGAGTGCTGGTCGCAACCCGCGACGATTATTACACCGAGCAAAGCGCGCAAGAGCTTGCGGATAAATACGGAGCATCGTCCTTTATTATGCACGATATCTATCTCGACGCATCCGCACTCGTTGTAATGGAAGGAGATAGCATCAAAAACTCCCGATATTTCCGCTTGGATATGTTGGACGGTAAAAAAGCAGATAAGGGAAGACTGCCCCAAAGAGCCGACGAGATATTGCTTCGCATTCCTTATAATTACGCCAACGATTACAGCGTAGGGCAGAAGCTCGAGATGTTCAACGTAAATTACCAATCCAGAGTGGACGGGACAAACAATCAGGGTATGGTATACGTCATATCGGGTATTGACTACTATGTGGACAACAGAGAGCCGATAAGCGCGTGTTTTACAAAAGAAGGATACGAATATTACGCTCAGTTTCAAAGGTTGAATGTACCTCCTTTGAGCGGAGCGATAGTCGAGGTTGACGCAGAAGGTTTCCCCGTAATCGAAGACGAAGAAGGCAATTACTTAGACAACCGTAATTTGAGAGACGCAGTATTTCAGATTGACTTCGATTTGCAAGGCAAGGTTGTGGAGAGCAATGCTTTGATGGATAACAACGAGGGACTTTATATACGAAAAGCGGTCTCTGCGGCATTGCTTTTTACGGACGTAAAATACAATAAGGATTTAACCCCCTTTGTTTCTTCGCTCTACGATTCGTCCTGCATAGTTTTCAGCGTAAGTCCCGAGGTATTCAAAGATTATTTTACTGAAGAGAGCAAACAGATATCGCTTATCTTTGAAAACAACAAAAAAGCGGGCGAGGCAGTCGAAAAGATGACGCGGGACGGCTACAGTTCCATACGTGCCAGAGATATCAATATTATGTCAAGTCTTTCGTTTATCGAAAAATTAATCAACTTCTTTTCCACCACGCTCATAAGTCTTGCCTTCTCGGTGGCTGTATCTCTTGTCGTAGTAGTCACGCTCATAAAACTTATGTCGCTCGGCAGGAAAGACGTATCGGTATTCAGGACTATGGGTATTGCCGATTCGACGGTCAAAGCGTCGACTTTCGTACAGCTGTTTTTAGCACTCGTACCTGCACTGATTTTGTGTGTGATTTTGGTATTGATAATGTACTTTGCTCCTATAGGTGCGGTACTTCAATATATGGGCTGGGAAGCGGTATTTATGATAGTACTGGGAATGACGATAATACTGCTGATTCTGGCAGGCTCGTACAACAAGCTTATATACAGGCAAAAGATAAGAAAAGGATTGAGGAGGGCAAATAAATGATAAAGGTAAACAATCTTCTCAAGATTTTCAATAAGAACAAGTCAAACGAAGTACGCGCCGTCAACGACGTGAGCGTGGAGTTTCCCGAGAAAGGACTTGTAGCCATATACGGTGCGAGCGGTTCGGGAAAGACTACGTTTATGAACGCGCTGGGCGGATTGGACAAATTCGACGGCGGAGAGATAATAATGAACGGCAACGTCTACAAGAGCAGCGTAGACGATAAGTACAGGATAGAGAATATAGGGTATATATTCCAGAACTATCTTCTGGACGAAAGACTGGACGTATACCAAAACGTAGCGCAGGGACTGAGAACTGTCGGAGTAAAGGACGAAGAAGTGATATTCGACAGGGTAATGACTGCATTGGACAATGTAGGAATGAGGGATTATTACAAGCGTAACGTGACAACGCTGTCGGGAGGACAGCAGCAGAGAGTAGCGATAGCGCGAGCGATGGTCAAGGGAGCCAGGATAATACTGGCGGACGAGCCGACGGGCAATCTGGACGAGCTGAATACGCGAACGGTAATGGAGCTGTTGAAGGCGTTGAGCACCAACTGTCTTGTGATAGTGGTAACGCACGAAGGGGATTTGATAGAGAAGTATGCGGACAGCGTAATAGAGATAAAGGACGGAAGGATAGAAAATCTCAGCGAGGGAGGAAAAATCTCTCACGGCGCGTCCGACAAAACCAGAGTTTTTCTCGGAGACAAAAAGAAAAACAGACTTACTGTCGACAACGTAAACATAGACTATTACGGCGAAGCTCTTCCCGTAAATATCGTTCTTGTCAACGAAGGCGGAAAGATTTATCTCAAGACTACTGACGAAAACGTAAGGCTAATCGACGAAAAATCAGAGATAAAATTCGAAGACAAGACTGAAAAGGAGTTTTTGGAAGAACAACGCGTCAAGGCGCACGGCGCGATGAATTTTCTCAGCAATGTGCAGACGGGCAAGACGGGTAAGGTATTTTCCTTCAAAAGCGCGTTTGTGTCAGGCGTGAAGTCGATATTCAACAAAAAGAAAAGGTTTACTCTTTTTACGCTATCTGTCTTTGTGTTTATGATAGCAATCGTTATTTTCGTGGGAGTACTCGGCTCGAAAATTTTCAAATACGATAATATCGGCAGCGATTTTAATGAAGATTTGCTTAGAGTAGACGTGTACGGAGCAAGCGATAAAGAGGCAGTCGATAAAATAATCGCCGAAAAAGGCTATGACGTGGAGTACGCATACGTCAGTAACTTTTCATCGCGAATGGAGGTAGGCATTGCGGGATTCGAGACGCTCGAGACCATATACTGGTCATTTTTGGATTACACTTTCAACGATATCGACAAGGTAAAAAATATGAAATGGCTATACGGCACTCCCGACGATTTGACGGCTTACGACAGGATTGTCATAAGCAAGGGACTTGCCGACGATATTCTCTCCAGCTGGATACACGAGGCAAAAGTAAACGGCGTAGGATATGAGATACTTTACAACGCGACCGTAAAGATGGACAGAACAAAGACCGTCAAGATAGTCGGCGTCGTGGACGAAGACGAATCGTACGCATATATGGAGGATTTACTCTGGATTGACGTAATTTTCGGATATTCCCCCGACAGCTACTTCGGGGAAGAAGCTAAAGACGGCGAGCTGCTTTTATCACCGGGATGGAATTACGAAGACGGAAGAGTAGTCGATATATTCGGAAAAAAATTCGTTGTCAGAAATTCGCAGAATGTAAGCGGTTGGGTAATCAACGAAACCGAAATGCGCGCGCTTAAAGACAGATTCGATAAATACAGAGAATATAGCATACTTACGCCTGACGTAGACAAACTTGCAGACGATTTGATTGAGACAGGCTTGTTTTCGAGCATAAAGACAAAAAATATAATGTATATGCAGGCTATGAACGAAGTAAAGGAAGAAATCTTAAAATTCGCTATAGTCGTTGCTATACTCATAGCGATTATGCTTGTGTCGGCGGCACTGATGTTTTATTCGGCATTGTCCGGCAAAGCCAAGGAGATAGGACTTTACAGAGCGATAGGCGTATCGACAAAGAATATCGTATACAAATTTTTCGTCGAATCTCTCGCGCTTATTCTGATATGCGTAGTGTCGGTATTCGTTGTGATAGGGCTGCCGGTACTCATATTCTCCGACGGCACGCTTTTGTATTTCCCTCTGTGGCTGTTTTTCACGGCGATAGCGGGTATTGCGGGCTGTATGATGATAGTATCGCTGTTGCCGATATTGTCGTTTACGAGAAAGACTCCGGTAGAGATACTTTCCAAATACGACGTATAAGCGGGTACAGATTAAAATACTGAATATACGGTTTATTGATTGTCGCGTGTTTTGCACGCGACAATTTTATCTGTGAGGTTGAAAAAAGACAGGATACGTGGTATTATTTATCTATGGCAAAGAGACTGACATTATTGATAGACGCGGACGATACCGTACTCGACTTCAACGCAAGCGAATACCAAGCGGTAGTAAAACTTGCTGAAGATTATTCCTTGGGAGACGGTGACGCAATCGCACAGGAATTCAAGCGAATCAACAGGCGTATGTGGGATATGTTCGAAAGAGGAGAGATAACGCGCGAGGAGATTTTTTATACGCGTTTTTACGAGCTTTTCGACAAATTCGGCATAAAGGAAAAAGACGTAACCCAAGTGGGTGACGCTTATAGGGAAAACGTAGCCGAGAGTACTTGCGTGATACGCGGAGCGAGAGCCTTTCTCGCGAGGACGTCTTGTGAGCACGACCTCTACTGCGTAACAAACGGCGTTACGCGCACTCAGAAAATGAGGTTTAAAAACACAAGGCTCGATAAGTTTTTCAAAAAGATATACATATCGCAGGAGATAGGACTGCAAAAACCAAACAAGGACTTTTTCGATTATGTGCTCAAAGACATAGGCATAACGCAAAAAGAAGATGTTTATATCATCGGCGATTCCTTGAGCTCGGATATTCAGGGCGGTATAAACGCGGGAATAAAAACCGTGCTTTTCAACAGAGAGCGCAAGCTTGTCAAGGACATAGTACCCGATTATCAAGTAAAGAATTACCGCGAGCTGACGAGGCTTATAGATAAACTTGCAGAAAAGGAGAGAGTATGAGAGATTTCAGATTTTCAATTCCTACTTCGATAAATTTCGGCAAAAGCGCGCTTGACGCTTTGCCCGCCGAACTGGATAAAATAGGCGCAAGAAAAATTATGATATGTTACGGCTCCGACAGAATACGCAAAAGCGGACTTCTTACAAGAGTAGAAGAATTGCTTGAAAAGAGCAAAAAAGAATATATTCTTTTCGGCGGAGCACAGGCAAATCCCAGATATACCCACGCGCTAGAGGGCGTAAAAACCGCAAGGGAGTACAAGCCCGACTGTCTTTTGGCAATAGGCGGAGGAAGCGTGATAGATACCGCCAAGGCGATAGCCATAGGCGCGGTCAACGAGGGCGATTTGTGGGATATATGGTGTTACAAGATAAAAGAAACACGCGCACTCAAAGTAGGGTGTATTCTCACCATACCTGCGGCGGGAAGCGAAACTAGCGACAGTGCGGTGCTTACCAACGATTTGCTATCAGACAAACGCGGACATTCGAGCGATAAATTTATATGCTCGTTTGCAATAATGAATCCCGAATTTACGCTCACTCTTCCCAAATATCAGATAGCTTGCGGGGTAGTCGATATTATGATGCATACGCTGGACAGATATTTTTATCAGCCTTGTTTGCAATCCAACGCTATGACTGACGGCATAAGCGAAAGTTTGTTGCGTACCGTTATCGAGTACGGCAAACGCGCATACGGAAAATGCGATTACGAGAGTATGAGCGAGCTTATGTGGGCGGGCAGTCTGTCGCACAACAATCTTACGGGACTGGGCGGCGGAAGAGAATTTGCAGTGCATCAGTTGGGACACGAGCTGAGCGCGATGTTTGACGTAGCGCACGGCGCAAGTCTTTCGGCTGTGTGGGGAAGCTGGGCAAGGTACGTGCTTGACAAAGACGTAGCGCGCTTTGAACGATATGCAAAAAACGTATGGCACGTCACGGGCGAGGGACGTCAAGCCGCACTTAAAGGAATAGAGGCTACGGAAAGGTATTTTTCAAGTCTCGATATGCCCGTAGGACTTAAAGAACTCGTAGGGGTGCAGAGTGACGAAACTCTTAAAACTCTTGCGTATAAATGTTCGCGCAACCGTTCGAGAGTGGTAGGAGAATTCAGCCAGCTCGACGAAAAAGCTCTTTACGAAGTCTACAAGAGCGCGAACAAGTGAGATAACGGTATTGACAGGCGGTATTTGATTGTTGAATACGGCTAAGTCGGATATGTTTTTTTAAAGTAATACGAGGTCTTTTATGGCTGACGGATATAAGGGTATTGCAAAAGCACTTTAGAAAGCACGTCAAATATATTCCCACAAAGAAAAAACCTGTGAGCATAAAACGATAAAACTATGATTATCATCAAAAAAGCGTCTCCTGTCAGGAAACGCTTTTTGTATTTTATATTACCTTAATTATTTTCTGCCGATTACTCTGAGGGTTTTTTCTACAATATCCTCTTCGGTAATATGGAATTTCTTTGCCAGATAAGGCATTTTTCCTACTTCTCCGAATTCGTCCATTACAGCTACGCTTTCCATAGGAACGGGCTTGTTGGCAACTATCACTTCGGATACGGCAGAGTAGAGTCCGTTGTGTACGTTGTGATTTTCTGCTACTACTATGGCACCGCTTTCTTTAGCGCATTCGATAATAGCTTCTTTGTCGATAGGCTTCCACGTAAACACGTTGAGTACGCCTACGTCAAGGCCTTGTTTTTTGAGTTCTTCTCTCGCTTGGAGAGCCTTGCTTACCATAATGCCCGAAGCAATAATCGTCGCGTCTTTTCCCGAAGCGATTTTCTTTGCCTTGAAGAGGTCAAACTTTTCGCCTTCCTGATATACAGTCTCGGCTTTCTTTCTCTGAAGTCTTATGTAAGTTGCGCCCTTGTAAGCAATAATCTGAGGCATAAGAGCTTTGAGCATAGTGCTGTCGGTAGGTTCTACGCAAAGCATATCGGGAATACCTCTCATAATACCCATATCCTCGAGGGGCATATGAGTACCGCCGTTGATTTCCGCGCAAATACCGGGGTCGGTACCTACGATTTTTACGTTCTGCTTGCTGTAAGCTACGCTTATGAAAACCTGGTCAAAGCATCTTCTGGTAGCAAAAGTACCGAAAGAGGAGCAGAAGGGGATTTTTCCGCAGGTAGCAAGTCCTGCCGAAACGCCTACCATATTTGCCTCTGCAATGCCTACGTTGAAAAATCTGTCGGGATATTCCTTTTTGAAAGGACCCGTCTTTATGCAGTTCATAAGGTCTGCCTCTACGACCACGATATCCTTGTTGGTCTTAGCTTCTTCTATAAGAGATTGGCAGTATATCTCTCTCATCTCAAAAGTATCTTGCATCAGTCTCTCTCCTTTTGGCAGAAGTTACGCCATTGTTCTTCCGTGATGGACATCGAGTGGCAGCCGTAGCCTTTGCTGGATACCCACTCTACGCCGTAACCCTTGACGGTATCCATAATGATAAGCGAACATTTGCCTTTGGTATCGAGCGCGGTATTAATCGCATTCTCGAGAGCGTCGAAGTCGTGTCCGTTTATTCTCTGGGTATGCAGATTGAAGGCGTTGCCTTTTTCGGTAAGAGGTTCGATAGAGTTGATATCTTTTGTCATACCGTCGATTTGCATACCGTTGTTGTCTATAAAAATAACGAGGTTGTCAAGTCCCATATTGCCTGCGTACATAAGAGCTTCCCAGACTTGTCCTTCCTGAGATTCTCCGTCGCCCATAATGCAGAATACCTTGTAGTCCTTTTTGTCGATTTTAGCAGCAAGAGCCATACCTATCGCGCAGCTAAGACCTTGTCCCAACGAACCTGCGGTCATATCTATACCCACGGTCTTGTTCATATCGCAGTGCGAGGGAAGATTCGTACCGGGCTGATTGAGAGTTTTGATTTCCTCGAGAGGGAAGTATCCCTTGTCTGCAAGCACGCTGTAAAGCGCGGGACCTGCGTGTCCTTTGGAAAGGACGATTCTGTCTCTGTCGGGATTTTTGGGATTTGAAGGGTCTACGTTTGCTATATCGTAATAGAGTACGGTCAGCAAGTCCACTATACTGAGAGCACCGCCGATATGACCTACGCCGAGACGGCCAATCATCTCAACTGTCAACTTGCGGATATCGAGAGCTTTGGACTGAAGACTTTGCAACTTTTCGCTGTTCATACTTACTCCTTGAAAAATACTAACCTTTACGGCATTCTTATTCTATCACTAAATAAATTAAATAAAAAGTGTTTTCGACATAAATTTTGCCAAAACGTAAAATAAATTTTATTTTAACGACAATATTTTTAATGTTGACGGACTTATCGGCTCATAGGCGGTATTTTTTAGAAAAGTAGGTTAAAAACTTCACAAAATCACGTTTAAAATGCTCAAATGCGTCAATACTTGCAATAAAAATACCATTACAAGGAGAGAAAAATGAATCCTTTCGACATAAAGAGCAAGTCTATCGACGATTATTACGTATCTATGCCCAAGCTTACTTCTAAAGCATACGACAAAGAGACGGCAGACCCCTATTCCAAACTGAGAATAATTCTTATGAACGGTACGGAATTTGAGGCAATCAACTTTTCGCACAGGTTTTCCAGAACTTGCGACAACAACGATATACGTCGAGCTTTGGCGGCAATAAGACGCGGCGAAGCGCAACAGCAAAAGCGTATATCTTCGCTCAAACCGCAAAACGAGAATATTCTCGAGCATACTATAGGCTACGAGCATCTTGCGGTCGATTTGACGGCGGAACTTGCGCTCAAGGAAAGCAATCCTTATGTAAAACAAGCACTCGACTTTGCGCTGCTCGAAGACTTTGACCATCTTTACCGCTATGCGGATTTGCTTGAAATGGAGCAAGGCGTAAAGGCGCAAAGACTTGTTGGAGAATATGCTGAGATAATGCCGGGACGTCCTACCATAGCCGAACACCGTCATCCCTATGACAGCATAAAGAAACATATCGACAACAAGCAGGAAAAACTCTCTACTGTGCTTCATATTATGACCATTACCGCCGCCGAACAGCAGACGATGAATTACTATATGAACGCAGGAGCGTTTTACGAGGGTTCGTCTTTGGGACGCGAGCTTTACAACGAGATAGCTATGATTGAAGAACAGCACGTCACGCATTACGGGTCGCTTCTCGATACCAAGCCTTCTTTTCTCGAAAATCTGCTTATGCACGAATACTGCGAAGCGTATCTGTATTATTCGTGTTACAACGGCGAAAAGGACAACAGGCTCAAGCTTCTGTGGGAGGAGTTTTTCGAAGAGGAGTTGTGCCATTTGAATATAGCAAAATCGCTTTTGGAAAAGTACGGAAAAATCAGTGCGGGAGAAGTTATTCCCGACGGTGAGTTTCCTTCTCTTATAGAGTTTTGTCCTCATAAGGACTATATCAGAAACATACTGAGCAACACAGTGGATATGACTGCGGACAGGGAAGGGTATGCAAAAGTCGAGGACTTGCCCTCAGACGCGGAATATTTTGCCTATCAGGATATCGTCAATCACTCCAAAAAGCTTACGCCGTCCCATAGGGTAATCGAAGACTATATAGCCAAGAAGGGTATTGATTACCGCTATCAGATTGCAGAGCACCCCGTAGTAGCTTTGCAGGACAGACACAAGGACAACACCTCTGAATTCTTGTCCTGACAAGCAAAAAGATTAATATGTACCGATGCGCATACTTTCCTTTGCAGATACAAAGATATGCGCATTTTTTCATATACCGTTATGGTGATATCGGCATATGCGAATATGTGCATATGTACAATAGATGTCGTATCGTAAACCGCTTTAAAAGAGGCAAAACGCTTTTTTTATCCTTTATGCGTTTATACTTGCTTTTGTCGGGCGTATATGCTAAAATAACAAAGAATTAAAGAATTTTACACGCGAGGTATAAAAATGTTACTCAGCAAGTTGGTCTGCGAACGTACTAAAGACGCTCCTCAGGACGCAAAAATAAAGAGCCATATTCTTCTCTCCAGAGCCGGCTATATAAAGCAGATTGCGGGAGGTATCTACACTATGACGATGCCTTGTCAGAAGATGAGCCGGAAGATTCAGAATATTATTCGCGAAGAGATGGACGCGCTTGACGGACAGGAAGTGCTTTTCCCTGTCGTAATGCCAAAAGAATTGTGGGAGCTTTCCGACAGATACAACACTATCGGCAGCGAAATGGTAAGATTCAAGGACAGAAGCAACAGAGATATGCTCCTCGGTATGACGCACGAAGAGGCGGCAGTACACCTTGCTAATCATATCGTAAGCAGCTATACGCAGCTTCCTATGATGATTTATCAGATACAGACCAAATTCAGAGACGAAGCGAGAGCAAGAGGCGGACTTATAAGAGTAAGAGAGTTTACTATGAAGGACGCATATTCTTTTCACGCCACCAAAGAGGACCTCGAGAATTACTACTACAAGGTTTTCGACGCATACGTAAGAATTTTCAAGAGAATAGGTCTTAAAAACTTTATAGATATCAAATCCGACAGCGGTATGATGGGCGGCAGCATAGCGCACGAGTTTATGCTTCTGACCGAAGTAGGCGAGGACAGCATAGTACTTTGCAACGATTGCGATTACAGAGCGAATATGGAAGTTGCCGAAGGCAAAATCAATCCCGCAGAGTGCGAGATTGAGCCTTTGCAAGAGGTATTTACGGGAGAGGACAAGACTATCGAAGAGGTATGCAGACGTCTCAACAAGAAAGCGGAGTTTTCTTGCAAAGCCGTAGTATTTGCGGTCAAGGGCAACAGCGAAGAAGTAGTTATAGCTTTCACCAGAGGAGACCTCGAAGTCAACGAAGCAAAACTCAAAAAAGTCCTCAAAAAGGATATCGTGCCTTATGACGGCGGAGTAAGCGAGGTAATTGCTTGCGGAAATATAGGTCCCTATAATCTCGACAAGAGTATCATTACCGTTTACGACAAGTCGCTTGCCGACGTCAACGCGCTCGTTATAGGTGCCAACAAACCCGAATATCACTATACGGGCTTCAACTTCAAAAGGGATATGCCTGACGCTGAGTTTTACGATATCTCCAAAGTAAGAGAGGGGGACAGATGCCCCGTTTGCGGAGGAAAACTCAGGATAGAAAACGGTATCGAAATCGGCAATATCTTCCAGCTCGGAGTAAAATATACCAAATCTATGGGTATGACGGTTGCGGCTCAGGACGGTTCGCTTTTCAATCCTATTATGGGTTGCTACGGAATAGGCGTAGGCAGAGCGATAGCTTCGATAGCGCAGGAGTCGGGAGACGATAAAGGACTTGTGCTTCCTATGACGGTTGCGCCTTGGCAGGTACACTTGTGTCCTTTGAGAATCGACGACGAAACCGTGGCAAAGAAGGCATACGATTTGTATGACAAACTCAAGAGGGCAGGCGTCGACGTACTTTTCGACGACAGAGACGTAGCAGCGGGAATCAAATTCAACGACGCAGATTTGATGGGTATGCCTATACGTATAGTAGTATCTCCCAAGAGCCTTGCTACCGACGAGGTGGAAATCACAATCCGCAAGACAAAGGAAAGCAAGAAGTACGCTTTCGACAATGCTGTCGATGTAGTCGGTGAGATAATAAAGACCGAACTTGACGCGCTCAATTCCTGCAAATAAATCAAAAGAAAAATACACGTAAAGCTCCCTTTGCCGAGGGGGCTTTTGTATTGACTAGGCAAAGAAAGAGTGATAAAATAAAGCTATGAATCAGTGTCCCAAATGCGGCAGAGAAGTTGATAAAGATATGGTGGTTTGTCCTTTCTGCGGCGAGCAACTCTACAATCCCAACACAAAGTCGAGAGAACTTGTCAATATTCACTTGGCAAGGTATCTCGTGTTGACCGCGATATTGTTGCCTTTTGTGGGGCTTATAGTCAGTTTTTGTTTCAGAAAGACTTATCCGGTCTTTTCAAAAGTTCTTGCAAGAAACGCTATTTACGGATTTATAATCTGGTTAATGGTTATATTGCTTGTGCTGATATGCTATCTGGCGTTGTTCTCAATGGGCGTGGCGTATATGTGATGGGTACCGCCTCGAAGGGGAAAGCACAAGATTCAAAATGCATATGTCACGGCATTTACTTCGTTAAATCGCTTGATAATACCTCCAGTATTGTCTGCGCGCTTTGCCTTGTAACTTCCGCAATCTATGCATTTTGAATTGCGCAGCACCTTTGCAATGCAAAGGCAAGTGCTTCCCCCTTCTCGGCGGTACAGAGTTAATATTATAAATTAGCTTAATTTTTTCCGCGCTTTTCAGTTCGGCGTCATCGTAATACGGCAAGTATTACTTCTTCCTTCTCGCGGAAAAGCATCGCAAAATCCACGGCTTACAGCCTAGCTCGCACACCTTCTCGGCGGTACGGGTTTTGTTATTACTTTACTTAAATACAAAACGCAAAATTCACAGCTTACAGCGCCTAGTCGCACCCCTTCGAGCGGTACTGATTTTCGGTTAGTTATCCTGTCGAGATTGACTGCATATATAATAAGCAGCTTATAATTTGGTGTAAAAAAGACGCCCTTGAGGCGTCTTTTCGTTATGTCGGGGAGCAATCATACTCATACAAAGTATATTGATATAGCATATATGCATTGTGCCGCAAAGTAGCTGAGTATGATATAGAAGTCGTAGTTTTTATGCAGTTTTGCCGAGGGAGCAAACCACGAAAGTCCGAGTACTATATCCGACGATATAAACAGCGTGCTTGCAATGAGTACCAGAATAGGGAATACATTATCTTCTCTTACGATTATCAAGTTTATGGAAGAGAGCAGTATCAGATTCAGCGCAAGAAAATAAATAGTAAGAAATACGTTTTGAAGAGTATTTGTCTTTACCTTTTTTGTAAGAGCGAGTACGAGATAAATTACGGGCATTATTACTACGAAAGGAATAAGATAGAGTTTGAGCGGTGCGAGCGAGAGGAAATTGAACATATAGCATATATGTCCGAGGAAAAAGAATGTTACGCCGACATACTGCACGAAGTCTTTGCGTTTGGGTATTACGAGTATATCGTGAAGGCATAAGAAGATATCGCCCAAAAGTCCGAGTACGAGCGCGATTATTACAGCCAGCGCATATTGCATATTGTCCGTACCCGAGATATAAAAAGCCAGAATGCCCAGACAAACGAAACTCAACGAACCGCAAGTTTTGAACAGCAGTTCGTATTCGAGATATTCTTTGTTGCGACAGTAGCTTTTAAGAACGCCCATTACAAGGCAAACCGCCATCAAAACACCTAACAATACTTCCATAATTCTATTAAACATTAAGACAAAAACTTTGTCAATACCAAAGTGTTTTTTTTAATATTTTGACGTGTTTTAGTGCTTTATAAGGCTATAAAATCGGTATATAAAGTAAAATGACTTGTTATGGAAATAACAATTGACTGATAGATATTTGTTTGAGCCGTAAAAATACGTCTTTGCTTGCGCTATGAAAATCAAAACATAACGCTATCTCAATAAAAAAAGTCCGCATTGTAAGCGGACTTTAAATTCGGAGTTTTCAAACCCAAAAACTGTTTGATATCAGTTTTTGCTGTTTTGCGTTTTGGTAATTACGCCGTAAAAATGAGTGATATTCATATCTTTAGGGATATTCTTTCCGTGCTGTCCCAACAGATACCATTCTCTGTGTGTGCCGTGGTCGGGAGCGTAACCTATCAGCGTATTGTGATTTTGCCAATAAGTCTTTACTGCTTCACCCAAAAGCGACATAGAAAGAGAGTAGTGGTCGATAGCTTTTTGCGAGCGCATAGAGTCGGGGTGAGAGCGGTGCATAACGTCGTCGAATTCCTGATTGTACACGCATATCAAATCGTACTTGTCTTCTTTTATGAGCGATAGAGCGCGGGTAACGGCTTCGTTGTCGTAGTCTTCGATATAGTAGTCCATATTTCTCTCAAGAAAAATTTTTGCCATACTCGAATTTTTTACTGCGACTATACAGGGCTTTTTGCCGGCGCGTATCATTGCGTCGAATATCGTGTCTATTTTTATTACGGGTTTTTCGTAGTGCTGTATTCCGTGTACTTGGGGAGATGCGCCCGTATACATACTTCCGAAACAAACGGGAGTTTTGGGCGGAAATACGGTAAGCATATTCAGCTCGAAAGGCGCGTATTGTTTTACCGCGTCGAATTTGGCAGAATACGTGCGGTAGGTATAAGTGCCTATTGCGTCGGGGTTGAACATAAGTATTCTGTCCACGCCTTTTCCGTTTGTCTTACTGTCCACAAAAGAGCAAAGCTCTTCGAGTACGCCTTGACTTTGCTCAGGGGCGGGTATGTTCATAATTTTGCACAGCGCGCCAGTAAGACCCGTAAGGGGCAGAGTATGAAAGTCTTGTGCGGTATATTGCTTTTTCATCAGCCAAGTTCCTCCAGAAGTGCTTGTTTTTCGGCTTTTTCCTCTTCGGTCAGGGTATCGTTTTCACCTGCACGCTGTTTTTCGAGGAAGTATTTGATACGAGCGAGTTTTTTATCCGTAACTTTGTATTTTACGGAAGCCCATATTCCTATGCTTATCATTACGAGTACGGCAACGGCAAACATAATTCTGATTGCTACCGTTACTTTTGCGGGGAAAGCGAGAAGCATACCGGAAGTGTCGATTTCTTCGCCTTTTTCGGCGGCTTCGGCGATGAGCGCCTTGTTGTTGATTATCTCGGCATTGTACGCGCTGTAGCCTACGCAGGCGAGTACTACGAGCACGAGGCTCTGAGCGAGCGCGGTGCCTATTTTTCTTGTGAAAGTCATAAGTCCGCTGTAACAGCCCGTATCTTTTACGCCCGTCTTAAGTTCGGCTACGTCCTGCGTGTCGGGGAAAATCATCCAGGGCATCATCTGCGCGCCGCCGAAACCGATACCCATAATGCACGAGCAAATCAAAAGCAGCCAGCTTATGTTGGTATTGGTAGTATTGGGGAATACGGCAAGACCTATCGCGCCGAGGATATAGAAGGGAAGTCCCCAGCGGTAAGCGAACTGTTTGCCTTTAGTCGATTTGAGTTTCATATTGATAGGGTATGTTACGGCAGCCATAACCATCATAGGCGCGACGATAAACAGCGAACTCATAGTCATACCGAAAATAGTGATTTGAGGTACTACCGCCGTAACGTAGTAGAGTACGAGTGCGGATATGAAATCGTAGCAGCCGAAAGCCATAAGATACATCAGAAGGTGATATCTGTATGACTTATTTTTAAGGGGTACCGCATAACTCTTGAAAGAGAAAGTGCTCTTGACATTTTTGTCGTAAGGGGTGCGTTCTTTTGTGAAGATACCCGTAAGGCAGGTAGCCACGCCGAAAATCACTCCGCAAAGCACTGCTACGATGAGGAAAAATCCCGTTTCGTTGATTTTGCCGAACATAGATTCTTCGTGAGAAATGTATGCAGAGTAAGCTTCCGTAGCCGCGGCGGGTATGAGGTAGAAAAGACCCGAAGCGAGAATCGAGAAAACAAGTTTTACGGAGTTGGCTTTGTTACGTTCTTTGTAGTCGGTGGAAATCTCTGCGCTCAGGGACATAAAAGGCACTTGCGATATAGTATTGACCGTGCAGAGAAGGAAATATGCAAAGCAAGCGTAAGCTATTCTCAGTCCTTGATTTTCTATACCTTTTGCCCAAGGCAGAAACATTATCGCAAACGCAACCGGC
The DNA here is from genome assembly GCA_949290515.1 of uncultured Christensenella sp. GTDB lineage: Bacteria > Bacillota > Clostridia > Christensenellales > UBA3700 > RACS-045. The sequence goes on along the minus strand of CASERZ010000004.1, from coordinate 34,655 downwards.
ACGAGCGCGCCGCCTATGATAATCCAGGGTCTGCGTCTGCCGAGGCGCGAGCGGGTATTGTCGGATATAACGCCCATAAGAGGGTCGGAGATAGCGTCCCATACTTTGGATACGACGATAATGATTGCCGCGTAGAGTTCGGCGTTTTTGATTTCGACGAGAATGAGATTGGTCAAAAAGAAAGTGAGCACAACGCCCAGCAAAGCGGCATAACCGCCGCCGTAAATTTCACCGCCGCTGTAAGCGATAATCTCCCATTTGGACATTTTGGATTTGTCGCCTGTATTAGGCAAGGTTTGCTCGTCCGCGGGAGTAGCGGTAACGTTTTGATTGTCTTCCATAATTACCCCTTTGTTATGTTGTTCAAATTCATTATATAAAATCGCATAGGGCGTGTCAACCTAACTCACGCCTTTTGACGAATATAACCCTTTTGCAGCACATAAATTAAGTAACGTATTACGCAAAAATAAGTAATGTGTTACGCATATACCGACGCGCAACAAAAGATTGAGACGTGGGGTTACAATATTTTCCTGAAAAGTCAAAATCATCATAATTGACAAGGGCTTATATGTGTAGTAAAATAAGCGTATAAAAACAATCCGTGAGGCAGAGTATGATATACGACAGCGTAGCTCAGCTCGTAGGCGGTACGCCGCTTATGAAACTGGACGGCATAAAGAAAAAATACAATCTCAAAAGCGATATATACGCAAAGGCAGAATTTCTCAATCCTTCGGGGTCGGTAAAGGACAGAGCTTCTTTGTTTATGCTGGAAGACGCGATAGCGTCGGGCAGACTTAAAGAGGGCGGTACGGTAATCGAGCCTACGTCGGGCAACACGGGCATAGGACTTGCTATGCTGTGTGCCGTCAAGGGATTCAAAATGATAGTCGTAATGCCCGAGACGATGAGCGTCGAGAGAAGAAAACTCATAAGCGCGTACGGTGCTCAGGTAGTATTGACGAAAGGTCAACTCGGAATGGCAGGCACGATATCAAAAGCCGAGGAGCTCAACAGAGAAATTCCCAATTCCATAATCGCTTCTCAATTCGACAATCCCGCAAATTCTTTGGCGCACGTAAAGACTACGGGCGAGGAGATATGGAAGGACCTCGAGGGCAAAATCGACGTATTCGTTGCATCTTTCGGCACAGGCGGTACGGTTAGCGGTACGGGCAAATTCTTAAAGGGTAAAAACAAGAATATCAAAGTTGTTGCGGTAGAGCCTTCGGCATCTCCGTTGGTCACACAGGGACACGCTGGACCTCACGCCATACAGGGCATAGGCGCAAACTTTGTCCCCGCGCTTTTGGATAAGAGCGTAATCGACGAATTTATGACGGTTGACAACGAGGCGGCTTACGAGATGGCGCGAGAGCTGGCTATGACGGAGGGACTTTTGGCGGGCATATCCGCGGGAGCAAATCTTGACGCGGCTATAAGAATAGCAAAAGAGACTGAAGGCAAAAACATCGTTACGGTACTTCCCGACAGCGGAAGCAGATACCTTTCGACGGAACTCTATAAAGCATAAGGAAAACACGGTATATTATGGATAATATAAAATCTTTCGAACTCGACCACAACACTATGACTCCCGGATTTTACTGTCTTGGCGAGGCAAACGGGGTATATACTTACGATATGCGTTTTAAGTATCCCAACAAGGGAGATTATATCTCTTACGCCGCGCTTCATTCGATAGAGCATCTTTTCGCCGTGGTAATCCGTAACAGCGAGATAAAGGACAAAGTAGTGTACTTCGGACCTATGGGCTGCAGGACGGGTTGCTATCTTCTCTTATATAAAACTAAGGAACAAGAAGCGCGAGAAATAACAATCGAGTGTTTGAAAAAATGTCTTGAGCTCGATTATGTGCCGGGTACTAAGCCTATCGAGTGCGGCAATTACAGGGAACACGATTTGGAGGGAGCTAAAAAAGAGATAAAGGCATACCTCGACGTTTTGCTGAGCAAATAAATAAAATACAATCAAAATAAAATACGGCGGAGAGTTATCTCTGCCGTTTTTATTTTATCACAATTAAATTGTTAAACCGCCCGTTTAAACCGTAAATCCACCCGTTTGACAGGGGAGTTTAATTATCAGGGAATTAATTATTGATAAATATCGAGAAGATTTAATTATTGAATTTTAGGATTACATCTTATACGTTGTTTACATCGCAAGGCAAAACGACCGATACGACGGTGCCTTTTCCCAAAGTGCTTTCGATATCCAGCTTTCCGTTGTAGAGCATTACAATATGTTTGACGATAGCAAGTCCCAGTCCCGTGCCTCCCGTACTCTTAGAGCGGCTTTTGTCTACGCGGTAAAATCTTTCGCAGATATGAGGTATGTGTTCGGGGGCAATGCCTATGCCCGTATCGCTTATGCGGATAGTGCATTCGTTTTGTGTTTGACCGAGAGATATCTCGATGCAGCCGCCTTGTTTGTTATAGTGTACGGCATTGCCTATGAGATTGTTTATCAGTTCGTACAGGTTGTGATAGTCTCCCGATACTACGGCTTCACCCTCGGAAATTATCTTAAGGGATTTTTCTTCGGCTTCGGTGGCATAACTCAAAAGCGAGTCTTCGACGACTTTTTTGAGACTGACGGCTTCGTGGCTTCTGTCAATGTTTTTGGCTTCGAGTTTGCTTATGTACAGCATATCCATAACTATGTTGTGAAGACGCACGCTTTCCGTATAAATCCTTTTGAGATATTTGAAAGAGGGAGAATTTTCGTCCATACGCGCAAGAAGACTTTCGCTGAGTCCTTGTACGGAAGTCAAAGGAGTCTTCAATTCGTGCGAAGCGTTGGCAAAGAATACGCTCTTTTGCCTTGAAAGTTCTTTTTCCTTGCTGACGTCGCTTATGAGTATTACGTTTTGCTTATCCTCCGTACCGCTTAGGGCAATGGAGAAAGCGTTGATTACGAGGTCTTTGTCGTTGTATACGTATTCTATAGGGGAAGAGGTCTTTTCAGTTAATGCCAGCGAAACGGCATTGAAAAGATTTTCGTCGTCAAACACTTCTTCGAGCGCAGTCAAATTTTCTTTCGCACCGAAGAGGGAAGATGCGACGTTGTTGATGAGAGTAACTTTTTCTTCGGCGTTAGTTACGATTACGCCTTGAGTCATATTGTCTATTATATTGTAAAGCTTGGTTTTTTCGTTCTGCATTCCGTCATAACTTTTTTGCAGGTTTTTGACAATCTCGTTCATATCGCTCAATATTGACAGATTGAGTGTGTCCTTGTCGGGAGGGGTAATGGCGGTGTAATCACCGCTGTTGATGCTTCTGAGGTTGTCTTGCAAATACTTAAGTTGAGAATTGACTTTGTCAGACAGTCTTTGGGCTAGAAGATATGAAACGACCACGGCAAAAATTATGCCTATGCAGATATAGATAATTCCCGTACCCGTGTACGACCACACGTTGCTTTCGGGTTGCGCTACGCGGAGCAGCACTTGCTCGGAGTCTGCGCTTTGGGCGGTCAGGGCATAATAGAACATATTTCGCTTGAGAGTGTCGGAATATCTTTTCACGACTTCGGGTGAGCCGTTGAGAACGGCGATAATCTCTTCTCTTGATATGTGGTTGTCGAAGTCCTCGGTATTTTCCTTAGAGCTGTCAAAGAGTACGTCTCCTTCTAGCGAAATTACAGTGATTCTCGTATCGGGAAGGGAGAGAGAAAAAAGAGCTTGAGGATTTTCCTCGTAAAGCGTTTTTATAAGCTGAGTCTGATTGACGAGCGTTTCTTTGAGTTTTTGTTGCTGAATATAATAAAAAGTACATACCGACGCGATAAACACCGCAATCAGCACAATAAGCGTAATAATAAAACTTTGAATTACAAGTCGCTTTTTCACGATTCTACTTTGTATCCTATGCCGCGTACAGTCTGTATTACGTTGTCCGCGCCTGCGTCGGAAAGCTTGATTCTCAATTCGGCGATATGCATATCTATCGTACGCGTTTCGCCTATGAATTCGTCACCCCATACTTCCTTGAACAACTCTTCGCGGGTAATCGTTCTGCCGTTGCAGGAAAGCATATAAGAAAACAGTTTGTATTCCTTGGGAGTAAGCTGAAGGTTTTTATCTTTATAGAGTATTCTGAAATTGTTTTTGTCGATGACGAAATCTCCCTGATGTTTTACTAAAAGCTTGCTTCTTCTAAGACCTGCCTTTACGCGCGCAAGCAATTCCATTACGGAAAAAGGTTTTGCCATATAGTCGTCCGCGCCCTTGTTGAGACCTTTGACGAAACTCAGCTCGTCAGTCTTAGCGGATACCACGATGATAGGAATGCGTTCGTCGCGCTGACGGATATCCGAAATTATCTTGTATCCGTCCATATCGGGAAGCATAATGTCGACAATAATCAAATCGGGCTTTTCAAGATTAAAGGCTTCGAAGAAGTCCTTGCCGTTGGAGAAAATTTTGAGATTGTAAAAATCTTCAAACGCGCTTTCGTACACTTCCTGTACGCCTTCGTCGTCTTCGATGATATAAAGTAATTCGTTCATAACTACCTCGCAAAGAGAGTATTTACAGTTTTATTGTACTATAAATTTTTCAATCGTACAAACGTATGAATATGATAAAAGATTAAATATATTATTCAATATTTTTATAATATCAATATATATTACTCTATGAGTAAAATCGCATTTCTACGCTTACAGTTTTTTTACAATTCGCTTACAAACTACCGCTTGTACGTAAAAATGTCACAGCCTATAATTGAGGTGAATCAAAAGAAAAGGAGAAATATATGTCCGCATACGTAAAGGGAAAAGAAAAGTTTGCATACGGGTTTGCAGGCGTGGGAAGTTATATGGTAGCAAATATAGTTTCGTCCTACGTCAATTATTATCTTACGAATATTATTATGGTTACGCCCGTATTTATTCTGGTACTTATGATTATGGGCAGAGTGCTAGATATGTGTACCGACCCTATGATGGGTATTATCGTTGACAAGACAAACACAAAAAAAGGTAAGATGCGTCCCTATGTTCAGATCGGCGCATTTTTTATTGGAATAATTACGGTATTTATGTTTTATCCCGTAGGCGGTTCGCTGGTATGGAGAAGTATTTTTGCCGTAGTTATGTATGTCGGTTTCGGTCTGGCATATACGTTTGTTGACGTGCCTGCTATGGGTATGCTCAGCGTAGCTACGCCCGACAAGGACGAGAGAGCGTCGCTTTCGTCTTTCTATGTGGCTGTAGGTTCGATAGGCGGATTACTGCCTGCGGCAATGCTGTTTGTGTTGCAGATGTTTATCCCCGAAAAGTGGGTATACTTTGCCATATCTGCGATAGTCGGTGTACTGACCTTTATAGCATACACCTATCTTTACAGACACAGTAAGGAGAGATTTTCGACAAAGACGGAAAAAATAAAAATCAGCGAGATGTTCAAAGTAGTCGCAAAAAACAAGCCGATGACGCTTACATTGCTGACTTCGATGTTGGCTTCGACAAGATATATGATAATGGTAATAGCTATTTATATCGCGACCTACGTAGTACATATCCCCGGGCTTTCATCGGGTACTGTCTTGCTCATTCTTTACGCCGTAGTAGGTGCGGGAATGTTCGGAGGTATACTGCTTACGCCTGTAAGTTACAAACGTATAGGTTACAAAAAGACAAGTCTTATTTTCGGCGCGATAGGCGCGCTGGCTTTGGGCGCGAGCTTTTTGGTCGGAATGGTCAATATCTATCTTGCTCTCCCGTTTATGGCTATAGGCGGACTGGGACTGGGGGCATACAATACTTTGCCTTACCCTATGGTAGGCGACAGCCTTGACTACCTCGAGTGGAAGACGGGCGAGAGAATGGAAGGTATATGTTTTTCGCTCAACTCGTTCGTTACTAAGTTCAACAACGCGGTTGGAGCTTTCGGAGTAATGCTCGGACTTATTCTCGTCAAATTCGTTCAGCCCAGCGAGTCGGGCGCGATAGAAGCGCAGTCGGAGTTTACGACCACGGGTATGTTTGCCATGGCAACTCTCGTACCCGCGATAGGCTTTGCGCTTTCGCTCATACCTATGGCATTGTACGATTATACGGGCGAGAAGAAAAAGAGAATACTTTGCGATTTGGATTGCAGACGCAATACCGTATCCCGCGAGACGGTAACGGCGGAGGTGTAATATGCAAGTCGAAGTGCAGAAAAAAGAGTTTAGCATCGAGGGCAAACTCAGGGCGGGAGTAATATCCGATTCGCAGCTGTCTCCTTTTGCCAACGGCAAAGTAAATACTTATCAGCGTAATCTCATACAGTCGCTTAAAACTCTGAAAAAGCTGCAATGCAATCTTATTATGTTTGCGGGCGATATCTGCAACGTTGCAAGTAAATACGCTTACAGAAGATACAAAGACGCTTTCCGATTGGTGTTCGGGGAGGATATGCCGTTGGTGATAAGCGTAATGGGCAATCACGATTATTACGGGGCATTTTCCGCCAGAAAGCTCTTTGAAAAAGAGCTGGGGCAAAAGCCGTATACTCATTACGTTATAAACGGTTTTCATTTTATAGGAGTATCTCCCGACTGTTGCAGTCTTTACAGGGCTTATTCCAAGGTTACTGACCGGTTGGATAAAGAACTGGCCGAAGCGGTCGCAGACGCACCCGAAAAACCCGTATTCGTAATTACTCACCATCCGCCAAAAGACACCGTATACGGCAGCGACGACTGGGGTGACGAAACGCTGGGAGCTGTATTTTCAAAGTATAAAAACGTCGTCGACTTTGCGGGACACTCCCACTATTCGCTTATGGACGAGAGAAGTTATTATAACGGAGCGTACAGAGTTTTCAATACGCAGTCCGTTTCGTATATCGAACTGGAGAGAGGTAAAATCAACGGCAGCGTGCCTCCTTTGGCGCACGTCGCGCCAATGGGACTGATACTCGATTTCGGAGAGGATAATATTGACGTATTGAGAATCAATCTGCTTGACGGCAAAGAGCAAAAAGCCGATATGCGCATAAGCATTCCTTGCGACCTGGGCAAAGACAAAACGAAAAACTATATATACAATCCCGATTTTCCTTGCGAGCCTGTTATGCCCGAAGAGTACGGAAGCTGGTACAGAGAGGACAATGCGACTTATATCGAGTTTACCGAGGGTGCGGACGAAGATTTCGTGCATTCCTATCTTCTGGAATTCAGCGACGGCACTATTCAAACATACTTCAGCGATTTTTACAAGGGAGAAGAGTTTTTACCGAGATACGGGGATAGAAAAGTTTCGCTCAGGCTTTACGGCAAAAAGAGGGGAACTTACGATATAAAAGTTTACGCTCTTGATTCTCAAAACAATAAGAGCAAAAGCTTTACTCAGATAGAAGACGTAGAGGTATGCCGTAAGGACGTATACAAGAGAAAGCTCGCTCCGGATATATGTTATTGATAAATCAACAAACATAAAAAAGCGCGATACAAGTCGCGCTTTTTGCTTATGCAAAGGTCAAATTTTTTATTCCGATTTGTCGGGTTTATCGTTGGAGGGGACAGTATCTGCGCCGTCATCCGCTTTATTGTTTTGACTTTCGGCGGCTTTAAGCAGTTCGGGAGGTATTACGTTGCCGAGTTCTGTACGGTTTTTCCTCGAATTGAACCTTCTCTTCAGTACGCGTTCGTATTTTAGCGCGCTTCCCAAAGTGTCCGTTACGTCATTGACTACGATAAAGGCATTCCCGTCAATAGACGATACTATGCTTTTAAGCTGATTTATCTCAAATCTGTTTACTACGCAATAAAGGACGGTTTTTTCGCTGTCCGAATAATATCCTCTTGCGTTGAACAATGTAAGACCTCTTCCGAAAACGTTCGACAGCTGTTGAGCTACTTCTTCGTCGTGTTCGGTGATGATATAAGCCGATTTTGCCTTGTCGAAACCTTCTATCATAAAGTCAACGGCTTTAAGGCCTACGGCATAAGCGAGTACCGAATAAAGCGGGGAGTGAAAACTCTTTGTAACAAGTCCGGCTATCGTGTAAAGCACTACGTTGAAAATCATTACGAAAGTACCTACCGTCACTCCCAGTTTTTTCGCAAACATAACTGCAAGTACCTCAACACCGTCTATCGCTCCTCCGAAACGTATCGTAAGGCCGCTTCCTATACCCGAAATGATACCGCCGAAAATAGAGCAGAGCAACATATCCGAGCCTGCAATCGGCGAGCCGTCGGTGAAGTCGAAAGGAATTATTGACTGAAACAAAAACGAGAACAGCGAATAAACTGTTACGGTAAACAACGAATATATTATAAAAGTTCCGCCGAGCTTCTTAAATCCCAACAAGAAGAAAGGAAAATTGAGTATTACAAGGAATACGCTCATATGCAGCGGCGTTACCTGCGAAAGAAGTATGGACGTACCGGAAAAACCGCCGTCATACAATCCGCAAGGAGCGAGAAAGAGTACAACGCCGAAAGCGTTGATTATTCCGGCAAGAGTGAGAAAGATAAAATTGTACCATTTGAAATTCAATTTTGCTTTTTTTGAAGAGGGCATAGCGGTTTCCGAAAGAGTTTTTTATTATTATACGATTATTTTATCATATTAAACACGTTATGTATTGCGTTTTAGCATGCAAATTTGTTAAAATTTTCGTAAATTCATCTGTCAGTTCTTCTTCGTTCATTCTATGTCTTCTGCCTTTTGTAAATTTTCGTATACCTTTTTCAATACGTTGCACGCAATATCCATGTCCTCTTTTTTCAGCCCGTCGAAAACGACTTTATTAGCAAGTGATGAAAACTTGTCATTTAAGTCAACCGTTTGGCAGGTTATAAGGAATTTTTTAAGAAAGTTTATTCGGTTTTAGGTCTCATGATTGCGGATTGCGTATATATAATGTGATAAATACAAGTATACACACGGCATTTGTGATTGAGCGTACTTTTTGCTGGGTGAGACACATTTAGGTTGAGATAGTGCGAATTGACAGAATAGGTGAATTTTGGTATAATTAAAGTACAAAAAATGAGGAAGGATGGCGTTATGAAAAAGAAAATATCGGTATTAATTTTAGTTATAACACTGATTGCCGCACTTTCTTTGACGGTTGCGGCATGCGATTTTTTGAGCAGTAAAAATCCTCCGGCAGACGACAGTACCGACGATTTTCAAAACGGCGGCAACATCGACGACAATATACCCGAAGAAAAAGTCGAGGAGTATTCCGTGTCTTTTGTTACGGGTACGGAGCAGACGTTGGAAGAAATTTCGGTCGTTATCGGAAAGAATTACAGTTTGCCTACGCCAGTAAGAGGAGGATACGGTTTTTTAGGTTGGTACAACGGCGAAACCAAAGTGGACAACTACGGTACGTGGACTATTCAGAGCGATACAACGCTGACTGCAAAGTGGGAAAGACAGACATCAGGCGTGATATACGAATTGACGGCTGACAAAAGCGGATATACGGTCAAGGGCTATTCGGGCGACGAAACCCAAGTATACATCGCCTCGTCCTATCAAGGCAAACCCGTCGTAGCAATAAGCGATTTTGCGTTTTACAACAGCCGCTCCTTGTCGTACGTGGCTGTTCAGGGCGGAGTAAAAACGATAGGCGAATACGCTTTTTACGGATGCAGCGGAATATCGGATGTCGCACTCCCCGACAGTGTAGAAAGTATAGGCAATTACGCTTTTCAGAATTGTACGGGACTGAGGAGGGCGGTTATTCCCGACAACGCAACGCTTATCGGTACGGGAGCGTTCAGGGGGTGTAAGAGTCTCTATTCGGTCACTGTTTCGAGCAAGGTTTCGGAGATAGGAGAAAATGCGTTTCTGGGCTGTTTGAAGTTGGTGGAAGTAGTAAATCTGTCATCGCTCGCCTTGTATCCCGGCAATACCGATTACGGCAACATCGCATACTATGCAAAACAAGTCCTGTCCGATGCCGTCCAAGACAACTTTATACTTCATGACGGCTATGTATTTTACCGTTTTGGCGATAAGTATTATTTGATTGAATACGATGGCGACAGTACCGATTTGACGTTGCCCGATGATATAAACGGTTCGCCGTATTCCGTCAATCAGTTTGCATTTAGCGATACCGACGTAGAGTCGGTGACGATATCCGTCGGCGTCGACGATTTGGGAGACAGTTCGTTTTCAGGTTGCGACAGACTCTTGGGCGTAGTCTTTGCTGCAAACGGCGTGCTTGATCGCATAGGCAAAAGCGCTTTCAGCGGCTGCACGAGTCTGACGAATATCTCGGTACCCGACAGTGTGACCAAAATCGACAGCAACGCTTTTTACGGTTGCAGCGCACTGGCGGAAGTTGCGTTGTCGGAAAGCGGTAATTTGTCGATAATAATGGATAACGCTTTTGAAAATTGTATCAATCTGACGGAGATAGCGCTTCCCGATACGCTGTCTGTTGTCGGCATCTATGCCTTCAGAGGTTGCGGCGCTTTGCGAAACGTCACTATGTCCGAAACCGTCGACATAGTCCCCGCCGGAATGTTTGAAAACTGTTCGAGCCTCGTCAATGTGGAAATTCCTGCAAAAGTGAAGTCGATAGGCGATAATGCTTTCAAGAATTGTACAAGCATTGCGAGACTGGTTTTGCCCGACGGACTTACAGTCATCTACGGCAATACCTTCAACGGATGTTCGTCTTTGTCGGAGATAAATCTGCCTGAAAGTATATCCGTGATTCACGACGGCGCTTTCGAAGGGTGTACGTCTTTGTCGGAGATTGCGCTACCTGACGCTATAAATACGATAGGGGATTATGCATTTGCCGATTCCGCTTTGCAAAACATTTTTATTCCCGACAGCGTAATGTCAATAGGCGATTATGCTTTTAGCAAATGCGATAACTTAATTACAGTGACGTTTGGCAGCAACATAAGATTGAAAGAAATAGGCGTTTGTACGTTCGGATATTGTTACGCTCTTCATTCGATAGCAATCCCGAATACCGTAACTACGATAAAAGAGAGCGCTTTTTCCAATTCGGGTCTTACGTCGATTTTTATTCCTTCCGCGGTGGAAGTTATCTCTGAAGACGCTTTCAACAACTGCCGAAGTCTCGATATAGTTACGATTGCTCAGAATTCTCAACTGCAAGTCATTGAGAAATATGCCTTTAACAGGTGTGATGCTTTGACGCAAATCAATATCCCTGCAAAACTGACGACTATCGGAGACAATGCTTTTCAATTTTGCGGCATGCTCGAAAAGGTTTATTTCGAGGGAGTATATGAAGACTGGAAAAAATTAAATATAAGCGCTACGGGAAACGATTTGCTAACCCAAGCCACCCGATACTATTACTATGACGAAAAGCCCGAAATCGGCGACGGATGGTACTATGACCAAAACGGTATGCCTATGCTGTGGTGACGGCATAGCGAGCAAGCAAAGCGTCACGTGCCGTCATTATATAGCGCAGCGCCTTTCGTCTTTATCTGCACCGCTCCTGCTCAGTCACGTACAAAAGTACGCTCGTCGCGCACTCGGGTTTGAAAAGGCAAAAATCACAGCACTCTTCAAAGGCTGTTTTTATACGGCATAAAAAGACTCGCTCCCCTTGTGGGGAAGAGTGTATCCTATTAATTTAAAAAGTACCGACAAACGGTTTTATTCGCATAGTGAATATACACCGTTTCGTTTGGTCGGTAGACGAGCGTCACTATTTTGGACTGTCTAGCCGTGAAGCTGTCAAGGCAGTTGCCAAGAAGTAAAACAAAAAGGCGAGAGATTTGCTTTCTTCTTCTTATATAGAATTCTTGTCGATATAAGAGAGTACCGACAATATAAAGCCGAGTATTTGAGTAAAAAAATACTCGCTACCTTTGTCGGGTAGCGAGTCTGGCGGAGACGGTGGGATTCGAACCCACGGTACCGAAAACGGTACAACTGATTTCGAGTCAGTCCCGTTACGACCACTTCGATACGTCTCCGTATTGTATTTGACTGGTTTTTTGTGTCAACATTAATGAGTATAACACATTACTTTTATTTTTTCAAATAATATATTGCAATTTATTCAAGATTTTATTTTTGTTAAGATTCGGACAGTTTTTTGTATTTTTCGTCACAAAGAGTACCTTGGCAATTATTTTTAGCAGTCTAATTTTGCAAAGATATTGATTTATTGTATAGTTTATATTATAATACAAATATGCTGGACGGTATTGAAAAAGACGGATTGAGACAATTCGACAGAGTTGCTTTGGCGGTCAGCGGAGGCAAGGATTCTATGTCTCTGTTGCATTATTATTTGAATAATTTCGCTAAAGGGACTTTTTTTGTCATTACCGTGCATCACAACTTAAGAGGAAAAGAGGGCGAAAGGGACAGAGATTTCGTGTCGGATTTTTGCAAAAAGCACGACGTCGAGTGCAAGGTGTACGAAGAAGACATTCCCGCATTTTGTACAGCCAACGGCTATACGGTAGAGCAAGGCGCGCGCATACGTCGCAGACAGATTTTCCAAGACATAGTTGCTTCGGGAGCGGCGCAGAGAGTTGTTACGGCGCACCATTGCGACGACCAGACGGAAAGCATTTTGATGCACGTGTTCAGAGGAAGCGGCATTAGAGGATTGCGCGGTATGGATTTTGACGATGGCGTTCTGTTAAGACCTTATCTGCACGTAACAAGAAAAGATATCGACAGATACGTAAAGCAAAACGAAATACCTTACGTGGAAGACAGCACTAATTTTTGCGTTGACTATACCCGCAATAAAATAAGGCACGAGATAATACCTCTGATATCCCAAGCCTATCCCAATTTTGAAAACAATATTTTAAGACTGGGGGAGAGAGCCAGGGAGATATTCGGGTATATAGATTCGCAAAGCAATGATTTCGAAGTGAAAAACCGAGCTGTTTTTATTCCCGACAGAGTATTCAAACGCGACAAAGTCATAGCTTCGCAGACGGTTATCAATGCTGTCGACAAGATAACCACCAGAGTGGATTTGACGGCAAAGCATATAGACAGCGTTATTGCGCTAGCGGGTAGACAGAGCGGAACGAGCGTAAATCTTCCTTTCTCTCTTACGGCATACAAAGAGACTGACGGTATTACGCTCGCCCTCGACGAAAAAACAAACTACTGCGGAAGCATAACGGGTTACGGAGATTACGGTTTGGACGGCAGGACGCTTGTAGTATCGCCCGACGAAATCTCAGGCGCGCTGAGATGCGACCTTGACAAACTGATAGGCGCGGATATACGCAACAGAAAAGAGGGCGATTCTTTCAGAAGATACAAAGGCGCAAAAAAGAGTCTGGGAGATTATTTTACGGATATTAAGCTTGCCCGCAGGCTCAGGGACAATGCGATTGTCATAGCAAAAGACAAAGAGGTTTTGCTCTTGCCCGAATACGAGATAGCGGACGCTGTAAAGATTGACGACAATACTGTGCGTATCGCATATATTACGGTAAGAAAAACGCTCTTAGAGGAATGATATGGAAAGGATAACTAAAGTACTTATAGACGAAGAAAAGATAGCAAAGCGCGTAGCCGAATTGGGCGCGCAGATAGAAAAAGATTACGAGGGCAAGGAGCCTATCGTGGTGGCTATACTCAAAGGCTCGATAATCTTTTACGGAGATTTGGTGAGAAAAATCAAACTTCCTATGCGATTCGATACTATGGCGGTGTCGAGTTACGGGTCGGGCACGAGTTCGAGCGGAAACGTAAAAATCAAAAAGGATATGTCGCACGATATATGCGGCAAAGACGTGCTTATAATAGAGGATATTATCGACAGCGGAAATACTATGAAGTCGCTTACCGCGCTTTTGGAGCACAGAGGAGCGAAGAGCATAAAAGTATGCGCATTTCTGGACAAGCCTTCAAGAAGGCAAACGGATTTCGAAGCCGACTATATAGGTTATTCCATACCCGACGAATTCGTTGTGGGATACGGTCTCGACTATGATGAGAAGTACCGTAACTTGCCGTATATCGGCGTACTCGAATTGAGCTGAGAGGTGGCGGTTGTTTTCACGATTGCAAAGCGAAGAGCTTACAAAACTGGCAAAGCTTTTTCCCTCTGACAAACCTCTTTACGCAGTAGGCGGTTGCGTAAGAGACAGCATCAGAGGTGCGGAGTTTTACGATATAGACTTAGCGGGCACAGTGCTTCCCGACGAGCTTGCCGAAATTCTGGACGGCAGCGGCTTTTGCGTACATTCGGCTTCCCCGAGACTGGGCACCGTAATAGTAAAAGGCGACGGCAGACATTACGAATACACTACTTTCAGGACGGACAACTATCCCAAAGGAAGCGGAGAGCATACGCCTTTGAAAGTTGAGTTTACGAATGACATTTATACCGACGCTTGCCGACGCGACTTCAAGTGCAACGCAATGTACTTTGATATTATTAAAGGTAAGCTTGTCGACCCTTTGAACGGTCGGAAAGACGTGGAAAACAAAGTGCTTTCTACTACGGTAGCTTCGGAAAAAGTGCTGTCCGAGGACGGTTTGAGAATAATGCGCTTATTCAGGTTTGCCTCGGTGCTGGGATACGGTATAGAGGAGAATACCTACGAGAGCGCGAAAAGACTAAAAAACAATCTGACAGATATATCCGTAGAGCGTATCAGGGACGAGTTGGATAAGCTTCTTGCGGGCGCATATTGTTACAATGCGTTAAAGCTTATGAACGAAGCGGGGGTATTGAAAATTATATTGCCCGAACTTGCCGACAACGATAAGGAACCGCAAAAGAGCGAGTTTCACAAATACGACGTACTCGAACACATATTCAAGGTTGTCGAAAACTGTCCCGTCGGTATAAGGCTGGCAGGCCTCTTCCACGATATTGCTAAAGCTAAGTGCAAGCGCAAGGACGGCAATACTTATATGCACGCTTCGGTAGGCGAAGCAATGACGCGCGCAATTATGACCAGATACAAATATCCGCTCAAAGAGATAGACAGGATATCAAGGCTTGTAGGCGGGCATATGTTTGACGTCAACGGAAACGCACGCGACGTCAAATACAGACGGTTTATAGCAAAATATTACGATATAATCGACGATATGATTGCTTTGTTCGACGCGGACAGCATAGGTACGGGATATTACGAATATTCGCGTACGGCTGAGAAGATGCGCGGTATATACAAGAATATGCAAGCGCAGAATACGGCATTTAACGTTTCGATGTTATCCGTCAACGGCAGGGATTTGCAAACGCTCGGATACGGTGGTCGAGAGATAGGAGAGGAACTTGACAGGCTGGTGAAGTTGTCTGTCGACGGACTTATTGCAAACGAAAGAAGGAGTATGTTGAAAGAGGCGAAGAAACAACGCCTTAAACTGGAGAAGGAAAAGAAGAATGATTGAATTGATTATTGCTATTATCGCGTGCGTATGCGGACTTGTGTCCGTAATTATCGGCGCGGTAGTGCTTGCTAAAATAGTCCGAAAGGACAAGGGCACGGAAAGAGGAGAATTACTCGAAGAGATAGACAATCTCAACAACAATCTCAACGAGGTCAAGAACCTCGTCAACGAGCATACCTCGAGAGAGGGAGCCAATATAGTAGCGTCGTTTACGTCGGCTTTCAATGCGTCAAACAGTACGTTTATACCTATGCTCGAGAGCTATATGAAGCAGTTCAAGTCCACGCTTGACGACAATCTGAGGACTACCAAAGAACAGCTCGAGGCAATCCGTGGCGAGATGAAGTACGCAACGGGTATGATGAGAGAGGATACGGACAAGTCTTTGAGGAGTATGAAAGAGGAAATCGACAAGTCGCTCAAAGATATGCGTGCCGACAACGAAAAACAGCTGACTAACGTAAGGGAAAACAACGATAAGCAGCTTGAGCTGATGCGTAACACCGTAGACGAAAAACTCACATCAACCCTCGATACGCGTATCAAAAACGCTTTCGAGATAGTCAATGACAGACTGGATAAAGTACAACAGGGATTTGGCGAAATGAAGGACTTGTCCACAAAAGTAACCAACCTTAACAAAGTCTTTTCCAACGTCAAGACGAGAGGCGGCTGGGGAGAAGTCGCTCTCGAGAGTTTGCTTGACCAGATACTTTCTCCCGAGCAATACCGCAAACAGGTACAGCTCAGCCGTACTTCTCAGGAGGCAGTTGACTTCGTAATAGTAATGCCCGGAAACAGCGGTGAAGAGCAGGTATATTTGCCTATCGACTCAAAGTTCCCTCTCGACAGATATACGCAGCTTGTCGAGATTAGCGAGGAAGGCAATGCTGAGAGTACGGAAAAAGCGAGAAAGGCATTGTTTGACGAAGTCAAAAAACAAGCCAAAAGCATATCTTCAAAGTATGTCAAGCCGCCCGTAACGACGAATTTTGCTATTATGTATTTGCCTACCGAGGGATTGTATGCCGAGATAGTCAAAGACAGCGCGTTTACGGCAAGCTTGCAAAACGATTGCAAGGTAACCGTATGCGGACCTACTACGATAACCGCGCTTCTCAACAGCTTGCAGACGGGCTTTACTACCCTCAAGATACAGAAAAAGAGCGGAGAAATCGTCAAGGAACTTCAGAGGTTCAGAAAAGATTTTGAAAGGTATACCGACCTTATTACCAAAATCAAACGCAATGCCAAACTCGTAGTCGATACCGTCGAGGACGTGGAAAAGCGTAACGAAAAAATCATAGGCAGACTAAGAAAAGTGGGCGACGAGTTGCCCGCTCCCGTACAGGAAGACAATCTTATCGAACAGGTAGCGTCGGAGGAGGAAATTTGAAGACGGATTTACACATACACAGCGTATTGAGCGACGGCACCGATTCGCCGAGGGAGATTGTCGATAAGGCAAAGCAACTCGGTATCGGAATAATGTCCATTACCGACCACGACTGTATAGGGGCGATAAAGGACGTGGGCGACTATGCGGAAAAATGCGGGATAACGTATATCAACGGCGTAGAGCTATCGACTTTTGCCTCTTGCGAAATACACGTTTTGGGATACTGCTTCGACCCTGAGAACGCTCAGCTTCTCGAGAAACTCGACTATTTTGAGAAAAAACGCAAGGAGAGAGCCGGGCTTATACTTGACAGACTGTATCAGCTGGGAATAAAACTCGACAGGGATTGTTTGCCTTCGGACAGTGCGAGCGTGGGCAGATTGCATATCGCAAAACTTATGGTAGCGCAGGGCTTTTCCGCAAGCATACCCGAGGCATTCGACAGGTATCTCGGAGCCAACGGCAAGGCATATTATCCGTCAAAGAGAATTACCCCTATGCAGGGCGTTGAACTTATAAAACAAGCAAAGGGATTGCCTGTAATCGCTCATCCTCTCAGGTTTTTGCAACAGGGTAAGATAAAACCTCTCATCGAAGGGCTCAAACCTTTCGGATTAGAGGGCATCGAAGTATACTATCCTGTGCACGACGCTTCCACGTGCGCTGCGCTCAAAGACCTTGCAAAAAGATACGGGCTTATAGCGACGGGAGGTACGGACTATCACGGAGCAAACCGTAACGTTGAATTAGGCAGCGTCGACGTAAAACTTGAAGGATTTACTATGAAAAAATTAAATCTCAAGGGGTATGCCTCTCAGAATGACGCTAACGAGACGGCAGAGAAATTACGCAAGAAAAAAAGTTTTTCTCGGGAGCATACAAGACGTTTCTGAGGAATAGAAAATATATTAAAGAGAGTTTAAAGCACGCTACGCTTTAAATTGACAGGAGGAAAATTATGATTTTGACATTCAAACAAAAGGCGCTTACTCTTTTGGGAAGGTACAAAGTGTATGACCAGGACAACAACGAAGTGTATGACGTCCAGGGAAAATTCACAATACCTAAAAAGTTTGTGGTTTACGACGCTGCCGGCAACGAGTTGGGCGCGGTCAAAGGAAAAATGATAGACATTTTCCCTACTTTCAGAATTTTCAAGGGCGGAAAAGAAGTAGGACGTATCAAGAAAGGTATTAAGATATTCGGAGATAAGTTTAAGATTGACTTCAACAACTGGAAAGTCGACGGCGATTTCTTCGGCTGGAATTATACCGTAGTTGACCAGAATAATAACATAATCGCTTCTCTCAGCAAACACGTAATCAATCTTTTCGACGTTTACACGCTCAATATTTCCAACCCCGAGCACGCTCTCGACGTAATGCTTCTCGCTATCGCAATAGATATGGAGAAAGCCAACCAGTAAACGGGCATCAAAAAAATCAGTTGACACGCGTTACGCAATAGTATAAAATATATACATTGCATAGCTTTTTTGCGTGCAAAAAAAGTAGATAGTAAGGAAGATGAAAAAAATATTTATTGTCAATCCTTCCGCAGGTGCCAGAAACTCTGAGAAGGATATTCAAAAGAAACTTATAGAAAAAAATATCGAAGACTACGAAATTTATGTGACCAAATGCAAAGGAGACGCTACTAAGTACGTGTCCCAGCGTTGCGAGGAGAGTAATGAAGATTTACTCTTTATATCCTGCGGAGGAGACGGTACGCTTAACGAAGTCGCGAGCGGTTGCGTAGGGCATCCCAATGCAGTACTCAGCGTATATCCTTGCGGAAGCGGAAACGATTACATAAAGTATTACGGCGACAAGAGCTATTTCCTCGATTTTGACAAGATGCTCAACGGCAAAGAGGATAAAATCGACATTATAAAAGTAGGAGACCGCTATGCCGTCAATGCGTGTCACTTCGGTTTTGACAGTAAAGTGGCAAAGACGATGACAAATGTCAAATACAAAAAAGTCATCGGCGGAAAGAATGCGTACAACACAGGCGTTTTCGTAGCATTGATGACTGCTATGAAAAACAAATGCAGAGTTATTGCGGACGGAGAAGAACTCAACAAGAAATGTATTTTGCTCTGTACGGTTACCAACGGCAAGTACGTAGGCGGCTCGTATAAATGCGCTCCCCGCTCAAAAAACAACGACGGACTTATGGAAGTGTGCTGTATAAATCCCGTATCGCGCTTTAAGTTTATAAAACTTATAAACACTTATAAAAACGGCTTGCATCTCGATGACGCTTCATTGGTGAACGTATTGAAGTACAGACAAGCAAAAAAAGTCGAGATAATCGCTGAGAAGCCTGATTTTCCTATCAGCCTTGACGGAGAGATAATAGAGGGTAGCAGATTCGAAGTGGAAATTTTACAGCAAGCAGTAAGGTTCCTTGTACCCGAAGGCATAGAAGAAGCGGCAGAATAAAATAAAAATATGAAAAAATAAAAGAGAAAACTGAAAAGTTTTCTCTTTTATTTATTGTTTTCAAGTTTTGGTGTTAAGCATATTATATTGATTAATAATTATATAAATAAGAGAAAACGTAAAAAAAATAAAGAAAAACATAAATGGATAAATTATAAACTTGTTTGATTTTTTTAACTTTTTTTTAATATCTCTATAATATATTAAATTTGATTTACGGCTTCAGGTCGGCAAATCAGGGAAAGGTAGTGAAAAAATTATAAGAGGTCGTTATGAGAAAATTAAAAGCTGAAATCTGGGATAAGGTCCAGTATATTTTCAGAAATTACTATGACAGAATGGTACACGCCGCACTTTATTTTGACGGCGTTCTCAATTTGGGTTATCTCAAAAAATCCGTATACCGTCTTGCAGACGAATACCCCGTGCTTAAATCCACATTTAAAAACAATCCGGTAAGACCTTATTGGAAAGTCAACGAATTGACCGAAAGCGAATGCGTAGGGCACGTAGTCTGCGACGATTTGCAAAAAAGCGTACACGCCGCGCTCGCAAAAGAGATTGCCGTAGGAGCAAAAAAACAGTTTGAGATAATTCTCCATATATCAGGCAACAAATGCGCTTTGTCCGTAATTGTCAACCATATGTGCCTTGACGGCGGAGATTTGAAATATTTTTTAGGCAAGCTCACCGAGGCATACAATCTTCTCAGCTCGGGCAAGGATTTGAGCGGACTTGAGTTTAAACACGGTACCAGAAGCTATACTCAGCTTTATAAAGATATGAGCGAAGAGGACAGAAAGAAAGCTAAAAAACTTTATGTCAACGTATCGCGTACGGGTATTAAAAACAAGTTTTCTTTCACTGACGGAAATGATTGTACCACGCGATTCAATCTTATTAAGTTTACAAAAGAAGAATTTTCTAATATGAGGGCGAAGGCAAAGACTGCCGGCGCAACCGTCAACGATATTTTTCTTGCGGCATACGCAAAGTGCATCTGCAAGTATATAGACGGATATGATTCGCGTCTTGCCGTAACGAATATGAAAAATCTCCGATACCATATGGCTGACAACGATTCGGAGGAGTTGACTAATCTCACCGGATTTATGCCTTGCGTGCTTGAAATGGCTGACGGAAGTTTCGAAGAAGTGTTGAAAGCTGTTTGTGAGGTTACGTCAAAAGCCAAGGAAGACAAATTCTGCGGACTTTACGGCTTGCCGCTGATGGCGTTGGCGTTTAGACTGTTTCCCTTTTCGATAGCCGAGCTTGTAATCAGGATAGGTTATGAAAACCCTCTTATAGGTATGTCAAACATAGGTATACTTACAGAGGAGATGACTGCGTACAACGGAGCAAAGTGCACCGACGCTTTTATGACGGGCGCAACAAAATACAAACCTTATATACAGCTTACGTCCACGACTTTTGACGGCGTGCCTACCTTGTGCATAGCACAAAAGTGCAATGACGAGGACGAAAGAAGAATAAGAGCGTTGCTCAATGACATAAAGACTTTGTTGCTGGATTATATAAATTGAGTGATAAAAGGCAAATCGTGATATTTTCTATTGAAAGCAAAATCTTTGTATGCTAGAATATAGTGTATGAAGATTTTGTTTGTTTGTATGTCAAATATATGCAGAAGCCCCTATTGCGAGTATGTTTTCAGACGTATCGTCGACAATGACGGTGTGCTTGGCAAAAATATTACGTGGATTAAAAGTGCGGCTGTATTCAACAAGTCGTTTCACATAAATTCAAAGGCTAAAACCGCTTTGCTGAGAGAGGGATTTACCGAGGAAGAGATAGACGCGCACGTGCCTCTCTTCAAATACGGGCAGGGCAGAAAATACTTTGACCAAGCGGATATTATTATAGGAATGACGCGCTCCAACAAAGTTTTTTTGCCTCTCAAATATCACAAGAAATTTGCGCTTTTGTCTACGCTCGCTACGGGGGAATACAAGGCGATTCCCGACCCTGTTTTAATCAAAAATCAGGACGAATATCACAGAGCTATGGACGAAATAAAAGACTATCTCGAAAAGTACGCCGAAAATCTCAAATCGGAATTTTCTCAGGACTGAAATACTGACTTACGCAAACGGCGCGGAAAATAAAATCGACCGATGTCGCATAGTGATATGTATAAAACATAAGTAAATCGTCACTCCTTATAAAAGGCGTGTAGCTGTTAAGCCTATTGATATATTACAAATCTTCAGAATTTCAAGCCGTTTTTTTGCATAGATTTTAAAAAATGGGTATTGTAAAAGCGGTTTTTGTATGCTATAATGAGTGCGGTAAAGAATTTTTAGACACAAGGAAGCGAATATGGAAAAAGATATGGATAAAATTGCGATAATCGACTTGGGTAGCAACTCGGCTCGTCTCGTGTTGGTCGATATACTCAAGGGCGGTTATTTTCAGGTTGTGGACGATATAAAAGAGACGGTAAGACTTGCACAGGATATGGAAGTCGACCGTTGTCTTCAGCCTGCAAGAATCGACCAGACAAAAAAGACGCTCATTATGTTCAGACGTCTTTGCGACGCCAACAACGTAAGTCATATTTACGCTTACGCTACGGCTGCGGTCAGAAAAGCTAAAAACCAGAGAAGTTTTCTCGACGAGATTCACGCATATACGGGTATCGACCTCAAGGTTTTGACCAACGAAGAGGAAGCTCAACTCGTATATCAGGGTGTAATCAATTCGATGGATATCCCCAGAGGTCTCATAATGGATATAGGCGGCGGAAGTACGCAGCTTATCTATTACAACAGAAAGAGTATTCTCAATACAGTTACTCTGCCTTTCGGCTCGGTAGTTTTGACAGATATGGTCAAGCAAGAAGGGCTTTCTCCTCAAGAGAAGTCTCAGATGATAGAGAAGTATGTCAGAGAAAAACTCGAAAAGCTCGACTGGCTTAAGGACATTATGCCCGATACCAAGCTCATTGGTGTAGGCGGTTCTTTCAGAAACATAGGCAAAATCAGCAGAATGCTCAAGAAATATCCTCTTTCTATGGCTCACAATTACGTTGTAGGCAAGAGCGAGTTCAACAGCATCTATACAAATATCCGCTCACTAGAGCTTGACAAGACGATGAAAATCAAAGGTCTTTCGAGCGTACGTGCGGACATTTTCCCTGCCGCGCTTGCAGCAATAAGCGAAGTTATCAAGGCAATCAACGCAGAGGAAATAGTAATATCGGGTAGCGGATTGAGAGAGGGCGCGATGTTCAAGTATGCCGTACCTTCTACAAACGAAAAACCTATCTCCGACGTATTGGGACACAGCATATACTCTCTGCTCAACTTCTTCGGCGAGAATATCCAGCACGCAGAGCAGGTATACAATTTGTCAATACAGCTTTTCAAACAGCTCAAGGTGCTTCACAAACTGCCCAGAGCTTACGTAAAAGTTTTGCGTACGGCTGCAATGCTCCACGATACGGGCAACAGAATAAAGTACTACGATCACCACAAACATTCGAGTTACGTTATTCTCAACTCCAACCTTTACGGAATATCTCACAAGGACCTCGTAATGGCGGCTTTCGTTGCGTCTATGCACAGAAAGGGAGATATCAATACAGTTGAGTTTATGAGATACAAGGATATGCTTACGGAGGAAGACTTCGACGCAATTCTCAAGCTCGGCGTAATCGTAAGAATTGCCGAGAGCTTTGACAGAAGTATGTCCAGCGTAATCAAAAATATCGATTGCGACGTACTCGGGGACAGCGTAATTATGAAGACGGACAGCGAGGGACACGATTGCTCGCTGGAAATCAAGGACGCTATGACGGCGGTACAAGACTTCAGAAGAGCCTACAAGAAAAACTTGCAGATACTCTAAAGGACAAGTTATAAAGGATTATAACGCGGGCGGACGCAAGTCTGCCCGTTTTATTTGTGGTTAAAAGTGTTGAAACGCTTTGCATTTTATGATAGAATATTTAAGAGGGCAGACGTCAAAGATATGAAAGTGATACTGGCATCGCAATCTCCCAGAAGGAGAGAGCTTTTAAAAGAGCTGATAAGCGACTTCGAGATAATGGCGCAAAACGTCGACGAAGTCAGCACGCAAAGACGTCCTGCAAAGAGGGCAGTTGAGCTTGCACTTTTGAAACTCGGTAGCTTACCTTCTCTTTACGCTGACGCACTTGCCGTATCTGCCGATACGCTAGTATACAGGGCCGGGAAATTTTACGGTAAACCGCGCGATAACGAGGACGCAAGACGTATTCTGAGAGAACTCAGCGGAAAAAAGCATTACGTTTATACGGGTGTGGCGGTTTACTTCAAATGTCGGATTTATACCTTTGCGGACAAGTCGTCGGTCAGATTCAAGACGCTCAGCGATGACGAAATAGACGCATATATCGCGACAGGCAGTCCGATGGACAAAGCGGGCGCGTACGGCATACAGGACAAGCAGGCGGTAGCCTCATACAAGGGAAGCTATTCTAATATCGTCGGACTTCCCGTTGAAAAACTGAAAAAACTTCTCAATCGCCTGCTCGGCGCACAGGAGAGAATATGAAAGCTATAGAATTGTCAATAGATTTGGGCAGCAGCAAAACAAGCATTCACAAGATAGGAAGCGGACTGGTCGTCAACGACGAGTCGAGAGTAGTCGTTGCCACTAAAAACAACAAAATGACATTGCTGGAGAGCGGCAAGGGCGTCGAAAGATATTTGCGTCAGCCCGTTCCCGGCTGTCAGATACTCAACACCATCGACGGCGGAGTCATCACCAACGAAAGAGCGTGCGTATGTATGCTCAAGGACTATATCTCCAGATGCCTTCCCGGTAATGCTGTGTTAAAACCCAAAATAAAGGCTTTGGTCAGTGTAGGCTGCGGCATAAGCCTTACTGAGAAAAAAGACATAGAAAAAGCCCTCAATCTCGCAGGTGTCAACGAAGTCAGCATTATCGAATCTCCTCTTGCGGTTGCAGGTGCTTTAGGTTTCGGAAGAGGACATTTTATCGTCGATATAGGCAGTTCTAAGACGGAGATAGCCGTAGTGGGACGCGACGGAATAGTCGCAGGTTGCTCGGTAGATATAGGAGGAGATAAACTCACGAAAGCTATCGCAGATTATATGGTTACGGAGCTTGGCTCGACCATATCTTTCAATCTTGCCGAAAAGATAAAACGCGACCTCGGCAGTATGTATGACAACAACAATATGTCAATGCGCGTAAACGTGCGTAAAGTCGGTAGCCAAAGAGCGGAAAGCGAGGTAATACATTCGAGAGAAATCAGAAGCGTAATCGAGCCTCATATCATTGACCTTTTGCATATCATATACAATATGTCTTTCCAGATACCCGACGTTTTGGCAGAAGATATTTTACAAGAGGGCATAGTGCTTTGCGGCGGCGGTGCAAATCTCACGGGACTGGGCAACTATATATCCAAGTTTATGCAGATGCGTTATTACAAGGTGGACGACCCTCAGACTGTCGTTTCGAGAGGCGGTATGTATTTTCTCGAAAACAGTACCGACTTTGCAAAAATGCTCAACGTAATCAATTATAAATAATCTAATCGAATACAATCAGCATTTGACGTAAAAGTCAACAGCTTTTCGGTATAACATTCAAAAGTCGCTTTTGCGACTTTTTTTGTGCTTATTTTATTCAAAAAGCTGTTTTATAAAAATATTATCGACATACTTGAAAAAGCATATTCTCAATTGATATTTGACAATTATCGTACACGTGCTACAAAAATATTCATATTATTCGATTGCACGGGTTTTATAATACTTTTGTCGGTTGATTTAAGGAGAGATAAATGGCACGGAAAATAGTTTTGACGTCGGGAAAAGGCGGAGTGGGGAAAACGAGTATTCTCGCAAGTCTGGGAATATGTCTTGCCAACAAAGGCAAAAACGTCCTGATGATTGACGGGGACGTAGGACTCAACAACCTCGACGTGGTAATGGGAATGGAAAGCAGAGTAATCTACGATATGGCGGACGTAATAGAGAATAAATGCCATATAAATCAAGCCCTTTTGCAAGAGGACGCGAGCAGTCTTTATCTTTTGCCGTCGGCGCACGCTTACGACAATCAGAAGATAACGGCGCAAGCCTTCAAAGAGATGGTGGGCAGAGTGGAAAATCTGTTTGATTACATACTCATAGACTGTCCCGCGGGCATAGATGCCGGTTTTCACAGGGCGGTAAGTTGTGCCGACGAAGCTATAGTGGTAACTACTCCTCACGTGTCGGCAATAAGAGATGCAGACAAGGTACTCGCTTTGCTCAGAAGCTACAAACTCAATTCTATCAATCTCGTAATAAACCGCGTACGAGGCGATTTTGTCGCAAGAGGCAAGATGATGAGCGCGAGCGAAATTGCGCGTATTTTGCGCGCTCCGCTAATAGGCGCGGTACCCGAAGACGACGCTATCACCGTATATTCTCAGCTAGGACGCATAGGCCTTAACCGCTCGTCGTCCAGAGATTCGATAGATATGATTGCTATGAATATCATCAACAACAGTTTTCGGATTTACGACGTCGAAAGGGCATACAGAGGATTTTTCGGAAGAATCAGACGATTGGTATCGGGACTGTAAGGAGTAAGTATGAACGAGAGCAAACAGATTGCAAAGAGATTAAAAAAAGTATTGCTTCAGGATAAGATTTACGCGTACGAAGGTCTTTCAAAGGCACTCGAAGGAGATTTACGCACGCTTTTGAGCTACTATATGAACATCGTGGGCGATGTCAGCGTAAATATAGATATTCTCGACAGCGGAGAATATCAAGTCAACGTATCGGCTAAGGCAAACAACATAAGCGCGCCGCAAGTTATTTAATTGATATTTTTGTCATATCGCACGCCTTAACTTAATAAGATATACTAATCTTGTGAAGTAGGAGTGTAACAATGAAATACGACGATTGCAAAATTACCGAAAGCGTTTCTTTTCCCAACGAAAACATTACCCGTAAGCCTGCAAGCAAAAAGAAGAAAGCGGGCGTTCTGGACCTTCTCATCGTTCAAGCCATAATATGCGTGGGCATAAGCTGCGGCGTAATGATATCGAGAATCATTCAGATGGGTCTTTAATTGAAAATCAAATTTCATCCTCTGTTTTTTATGCTGGCGGCATTTTTTGTCGTGCTCGGCAGATTTGAATTATTGTGCGGTTATCTCATCGGAGTGGTCGCGCACGAAATCGCGCACAACAGAATGGCTAAACTCAGAGGCTACGCGGCAGGAGTTATTACCGTAATGCCTTACGGCGGAGTAGTCGATTGCAAAGAGGAGTACAGCGACAGCGATAATATTCTTATCGCGCTGGCTGCTCCTTTTTTCAATATCGCGTTTTCCACTTTCGTCGTGGCGGCTTGGTGGGTAATTCCCGAGGTCTACAACTATACGCAGGATATTTGTCTTGCCTCTCTTGCGTTAGGTCTTGTAAACCTTTTGCCTTTTTATCCTCTCGACGGTAGCAGGGTTGTGGTAAGTTTTGCCAAAAACAAAATTAGAGCCGTAAAAATTATACGCGTAATGACGATTGCGGCGGGAGCTGCAATGACAATACTCGGTATTGTTTTGGCGGTGGTTACTCTCAACGTAACGCTTCCCGTTTTCGGTATTTTTCTGTTGTTCGGCGGAGTAGTCAAAGGAGGGGGAGAGAGCTATTACCATATCACCAAAAATACTCCTTTGGTAAAGGACTATTCGGGCGGCTTGATAGAAAAAACCGTCTATGTGTCGGGCAATACCTCTTTGGTAAGGTTGCTGTCCTATGTGGGCAAAGATACGGCTTGTTTTTTCATAATAGTCGACGAGCAGGGAGAGGAGATAGACAGTATCAGCGAAAAAACGCTCGGAAAACTCTGTATTGCCAACGAACTGTCTACACCCGTTATTCGCGCGCTAAATGCTATGCGCGATGACAAGTCAGCCGACGATTAACCTCTCGTCGGCTATATTTATATATAAATACCTTGCAAATATCCGCTATTTTTGATATACTGTTTTATATCTGATTCTTAGACAGTTGAGGTAGACTATGAATTATGTCGGAGTTGATATAGGCGGGAAAAATATCAAAATGGGCATTGTCGACGATTTCGGTCGCGTACTGTCCTCTATGTCTTACAAAACCGAACAAGAGCGTGGTTATGACGCCGTGCTTTTGGAGATTATAAGCAACATAGGAGTGCTTTGCGAACAAGCTGGTATTTATACCGACGATATCTCTGGCATAGGTATAGGCGTGCCGGGTATTTGCAACTCGAGAGCGGGACTTGTAATGTCCTGTTCTACGCTCAACTGGAAAGGGGTAGAACTTGCGGGAGACGTGACCAACCTTACGGGTAAGCCCTGCAAGGTATGCAACGACGCCAACTGCGCAGCTCTCGGCGAACAGCGTTTCGGAAGCGGTCGCAACTATAAGAATCTGGTGTATATCACTCTCGGCACGGGCATAGGCTCGGGTATTATTCTTGACGGAAAGCTGTTCGAAGGTCTGGGTTGCGCGGGTGCGGAAGCCGGACATATGGGAATCAGCGTGGACGGAGAAAAATGTGACTGCGGAAACAGAGGCTGCTGGGAGACTTTTGCTTCGGCAAAGGCATTCGTCAGACAGACAAGAGAAGCAGTAAGAAAAAATCCCGACGGCATACTGGCTGAAGTATGCAAAGAGGGAATAAGCGGAAAATCCGCATTCATTGCGGCACGAAAGGGAGACAAGGTAGCCGCTTCTCTTATAGAGAGATATATCGATTACGTGACTTACGGACTTATAGGTCTTACCAACATACTTCACCCTCAGGCTTTCATAATAGGCGGAGGAATTGCCAACGAAGGCGCGGCTCTCACTCTTCCCGTAAAAAAGAAACTCAACGAATATATAGACAACAACGGCTTTTATCCCTACGTCGACGTAGTCAGCGCGAAACTGGGCGAGAGTGCAGAATTTATGGGTGCCGCGGCTTTGGTAATGTAGGTATATTATGCAGGATAAACTCAAAGATATTTTATTGAAAGTACAAAAGCCCGCGAGATACGTGGGAGGAGAATACAATCTGCCCGATATGGACAAGCCTTGCGAAGAAAGGGTATGTCTTTGTTTTTGCGACAAATACGAAGTGGGTATGTCCAATATAGGCACGAGAATTTTGTATCATATGCTCAACGATACCGACGGGGTAGTATGCGAGAGGAGTTACGCTCCCGACGTCGATATGGCTCAGCAGCTGAAAATCAACAATCTGCCTTTGTTTTCCATCGAAACGAAAAGAGACGTCAAGACCTTTGACCTTATAGGATTTTCCGTACAATTCGAACTTCAGTTTACCAATATTGCTTATATGCTCGATTTGATGGGCATACCTTATTACGCTAAAGACAGAGGAGAGGAATATCCTCCCGTAGTAGCGGGCGGGCCTTGCGTAGTCAATCCTATGCCTTTCGCGCCTTTTTTCGACGCGGTGCTGATAGGCGAAGGAGAGAAAAACCTCAAGGAACTCGTAGAGCTTCATACGCTCTGCAAACGTCAGAAGCTTTCCAAAAAAGAGTTTTTGGAGCGTGCGACCAAACTTGACGGCGTATACGTTCCTTCGCTCAATAATCCCGTCAAAAGAGCCGTACTCGAAGATTTGGACAAGGCATATTTTCCCACAAAAATTCTTGTTCCCAACTGCGAGATAGTTCACGACCGTTCGACTATCGAACTTTTCAGAGGCTGCGCCAACGGCTGCAGATTTTGTCAGGCAGGATTTTATTACAGACCCATAAGGGAAAGAAAAGTCGATACGCTCGTGAGATATGCTACAGAGCTTATGGACAACACGGGCTATGACGAACTCAGTCTGTCAAGTCTTAGCACGTCGGACTATTCTCAGCTCAAGGAACTCGTTGCAAGGATAAAAGAGGAGGCGGACAAGCGTAAGGTAAAACTTGCTTTGCCGTCATTGCGACTTGACAGTTTCGAAGCGGAGATATACGAGGATATGCAGGGCGCGTCGCTTACGTTTGCGCCCGAGGCGGGCACTCAAAGACTTCGCAACGTAATAAATAAAAACATATCCGAGGAAGATATATTGACTTCTCTTACGGCGGCATTGAAGTACGGCGTCAAAAACGTAAAGCTGTATTTTATTACGGGACTTCCCACGGAGACGGACGAGGACTTGCAGGGTATAGTCGATATAGTAAAACTCGTCAAACAATTGCACTACAAATACGGCAAATCGAAGCTTTTGAATATCGTAGTTTCCACTTCGGTATTCATTCCCAAGCCGCTCACGCCTTTTCAGTGGGAAGCGCAGATTCCTATCGAGGAGATGTACAGAAAACAAGATTTTCTCAAGGATAACCTGCGTATTAAAAACGTCAAGTACAGTTGGCACGACGCGAAAGCTTCCGTCATCGAAGCGGTACTCGCAAGAGGCGACGAGTCGATAGCGCGTGCAGTCGTCAGAGCGTACGAACTGGGATGCGTATTTGACAGCTGGAGCGAAAATTTCGACTACGATAAGTGGATAAAAGCCTTTGAAGAAACGAATGTCGACTATAAGAAATTCCTCAACGGCTTTAAAGAAGACGAAACCTTGCCGTGGGATATAATAGACAACGGCGTCAAAAAAAGCTATCTTCTCAAAGAACGTCATCTTGCTTACGAAGGCAAGACTACGCCCAATTGCATAGGCAAGTGCAACGGTTGCGGTGCGAATAAGTTTGCGAGGTGCTTTAAATGATTATACTCAGACATTACAAGGTCGACGACGTAAGCTACGTTTCGCAGAAAGATATTCTAAGAGTGCTCCAAAGAGGACTCAAGAGAGCAAAAATCGACGTGAAGTATTCGCAAGGATTTATCCCGCATATGCTCACTTATACCTCTACTCCCGTTCCGCTAGGAGTGCAATCCCTCGCGGAGTACTTTGCCGTCGAATGCAACGGAATAGACAAGGACGAGTTTTTGAAGAGATACAATGCTTCTATGCCCGTGGGTATGCGTGCCGTAGAAAGTTTTTACAAGGATAAAAACCCCAATATCGCGGCAATCGTTACGGCAAGCGATTACAGGGTAAAAAGCTCGCAATCTCTTTCCAAGGAGATTGAAAAAATCGCGGACAGTCAAAGCTATTTTATAGACGTAAACAAAAAGGGCGAAGTTATAAAAAAAGATATCGCACCTATGGTATATGCTTTAAAAGTCGAGGACGATACGCTCTGTATGCGTTTGGCTACCGGCAATACCAACCTAAGATGCGACGACGTAGTAAGACATATCAACGGTAAATTCGGTTGCGATATCAAAATCAACGATATCTTCCGTACCGCTCAGCTTGTGGGAGATAAGGGAAGTTTTCGCGACGTGGAGGAAGTGCTCAGATGAAAGACATACTTATAAGCGTAAATCCCAGCGATACGCAGGTGTGTATAGTTGCCGACGGTGAGTTGGTTGAGTTTTGGGTAGAGCGAAAAAATATGACGCGACTTGTAGGTAATATCTACAAGGGCAAAGTGCAAAACGTACTCAACGGTATGCAGGCGGCTTTCGTAAATATAGGACTGGAGAAAAACGCTTTTCTTTACGCGGGCGATACGCTCGAGTATGTGGAAATACTCAAGGACGTAACAGATAAAAAACTCAATCTCAGGGCGGGAGATACGATAATGTGTCAGGTTACCAAGGAGCAATTCGGCTCTAAGGGCGCGCGCATTACTATGAATATCACCCTTCCCGGAAGAGGTGTCGTGCTTATGCCCCAAATTGATTACGTAGGTGTAAGCCGTAAAATTACCGACGAAAAGGTCAAACAAAAACTTCTCGATTTTGCCGCAGAAGTTAAGCCCGAGGGGTACGGACTGATTTTCCGTACTCAGTCGGTCGATTGTACAAAAGAGGAAATAAAAGAAGAGATTGCCGACCTTGTCGAAAAGTGGAACAAAATCAAACAGCTCAACAATACAAAGCCCGCAGGCTCGCTTTTGTACAAAGAAGAGGGCGTAGCCATAAGAGCGGTCAGAGATATGTTGAGAGACGATGTAGACCATATTATTATCAACGATAAAAAGCTTCTCGAAGAATTCAAGATTGCCTTTTCCTCGCTCAACGAGAAAAAGCCCGATTTGTTCGTGCTTTACGAGGGCAAGGAAAATATGCAGAAAAAGTACGGGATTACAAAACAGGTTACTGCGCTTTTGCAGAGAAAAGTCGTACTCGAAAACGGTGCCTATCTCATAATAGACCGCACAGAAGCTTTGACGGTAATAGACGTCAATACCGGTAAATACGTAGGCGAGAAAAACCTCGAACAGACGGTATTCGATACCAATTGCATTGCCGCAAAGGAAATTGCAAGACAGCTCAGAGTGCGCAATATCGGCGGTATCGTAATCATAGATTTTATTGATATGGAAAATCCCGAGCATTCTCAAAAAGTGCTTGACGTATTGCAGGAGCACCTTGCAAAAGACAGGACCAAAACTTCGCTTATAGGTATGACTCCCTTAGGACTTGTCGAGCTGACCCGCAAAAAGACCAGAAGTATGCTCGAGAGCGTAATGCTTCAGACTTGCCCTTATTGTAACGGTGACGGCTATGTATTGAGTGACGAAGTAATGGCGGCACGTCTTAAGAATTATCTTAACGACGTTTTTGCCTGCAAGGACAATAAAGCTGTACTTGTCACGCTTGCTCCCAGCGTAAGCCACAAACTCTTTGCTTACCGCCTTCTCGAGAAAGAATGCGCAGGAGAGTGGCGCGACCGTCGTATATACATCAAGAGCGACAAGCATATGCATATCGAAAAGTTTGAAGTCAAGGTATTGCACGGGGCGGTGTTGGATTTGCCTAATAGTGCTAAGATGCTTTATTAGGCGACCTAATAGGCGAGCGCGTATAGCGGCGCGCCTTTGCGAATTTCGTGAACGCCACTCACCGTCACGTACGCAAAGTACGCTCAGGATTCGTGCCAACCCCGAGAATTAGCAAAATCACACCACTCTCCGCGCTCGCACAGAGTAGGGAACATTGTGGCGTATATTTTGCCTTTATCTGCGGCACTCGCGCTCAATCACGTACATCTAGTACGCTCCTTTCGTAGTCGGTCTTGAAAAAGAAAAATCCGCACTAATTTAAGTGGGGAGTAGTACAGAGTAGTAGTATCGCAAACAGTTCTTATGATGGCGGAATAATAATTCTCACAAATATGCAAAACGATAATAAAAAAGGGACTCTTTCGAGTCCCTTTGATTTTTTGGTTGCGATTACTTTGCGTATACGCTGACTTGCTTTTTGTCCTTGCCCTTGCGTTCGAATCTTACAACGCCGTCGATAAGAGCATAGAGGGTATCGTCCTTGCCGATGCCTACGTTGTTGCCAACGTGGAACTTCGTTCCTCTTTGTCTTACGAGAATGTTGCCTGCCAATACGAATTGACCGTCAGCTCTCTTGGGTCCGAGTCTTTTGGATTCGGAGTCTCTGCCGTTTCTCGAGCTACCAACACCCTTCTTGTGAGCAAATAACTGAATATTAATAAACATATTACTTTACCTCCAATTCTATAAAATCAGAAAAGCCTTCGTGTAAATCCGTTATTCCCAACAACATAGTATTGAGTATTACGTCACAGTCGTGCCTTGTGGCATCGTCCAAATCCCTGGGGAGGGAAGCCTTGAGATATCCTTTTTTGTCGTTGACTTTGTAGTCTACGTTGACACCCGCTACCTGAAAAAGTCCGAGTACCGCGGTCTGTACTACCGACGAGAGAGCAGAGCATACCACGTCTTCGCCGTGTACTCCGTAACCCGTGTGTCCGTCACATTCTATCTCTACGATGCTATTGCCGTGTTTTGTTACGATAACTTTGGTCATTATGCCTTAATAGATTCTATCTTCAAAGCAGTGAAGGGCTGTCTGTGACCCTGACGCTTGCGCTCATTCTTCTTGGACTTATACTTGAAAACTACGATTTTCTTAGCCTTGTCCTGAGCAACGACCTTAGCAACTACCTTTGCCTTAGCCACGTCTTTTCCGCAAGAAACCTTACCGTCGTTGCTTACCATAACTACTTCCAAATCAACGTTTGCGCCGACTTCTGCGTCGAGCTTTTCAACCTTGATGGTTTCGCCTTCGGCAACTTTGTATTGCTTGCCACCTGTCAAAACGATTGCGTACATTGAAATACCTCCTCTTACCAGTCTCGCTGATGGGGTGGTCATAGACTCTTTGATACCCTTTTCACGCGGCTCGTTGATAATATTACCATACGTATAAAGCAAATGTCAACAAAAAATACCGGTTTTATATAAATATAAACGCAAATAGCGTATTTTTATTTAAAAACTTGCTTTTCGCACATAAAACACAGCATAAATATGTACTATGATGACTATATTTGACCAGTTGGCTTTCAACGTTTGAAAAAAGGCTGAAGATATGATAAAATTAGACAAAAAGCTCTAAAAGGTACGAAAATGTCATCAAATACGGATAGTATAATATTAACGGACTTAAAGGACTTCAACATACGCCACATACTCGACTGCGGGCAGATATTCAGATATTTTCTCTTGCCCGACGGTCGGTACGAGGTGTACTCCGACGACAAACGTTGTTTTGTCCAAGAAACGGACGATAAAGCCGTGATTACATTTGACGAGGGGAATAAAGAGTATTTTTACCGTTTTTTCGACCTCGCTACGGACTACTCGGCAATAAAAAACCGTCTCAAGGACAAACCCTTGCTTAATGAGGCAGTCGAATACGGCTACGGAATAAGGATACTCAATCAGAATAAGTGGGAAACCCTTATAAGCTTTATCATCTCTGCAAACAATCACATACCGCGAATCAAGGGTATTATTCGAAGACTTTGCGACGCGCTCGGCAGGGATATGGGGGACTACAAGGCATTTCCCACACCGCAGGCTATGGCAAGCGTAGACGAGGATTTTTATGCCAAACTGGGTGCGGGATACAGAGCTAAATATCTTTTGAGTACGGCAAAAAGCGTAGCAGACGGCTTTGACCTAGAAAGCATAGACGCTATGGATGGCATAACAGCCAACAAAAAGCTGTGTACCCTTATGGGCGTAGGAAGCAAAGTCGCGGATTGCATACTTCTTTTTGCTTATCACAAGCAAGACGTTTTTCCCGTCGATACTTGGATACGCAAAGTATATACCGACATAACCGGAAAGGTCAGTACAGACGTCAAAACGATAAGAAAAGAGCTTTTGGAGATATACGGGGACGATATGTCGGGGTATGCGCAGCAGTATCTGTTCTTTAACAAACGAAAATAGGCGACCGCGTATAGCGGCGCATTCGCTCACCTCGACAAAATACCCACGCTTCCGAAGTATCGAAAGCGCAAGGCAAAACGTCGGGTTCGCTCCATACCGACCAAACGAAACGGTGTATATTCGACAAG
>CASERZ010000003.1 GCA_949290515.1 uncultured Christensenella sp. | reverse complement strand
TCATATTATATATGGTATAAGCGACGGAATAATAGAGATTGTATGAGAGCATTACCCATATTATCTGCAATATCTCGTTGCCGCTCGGCACCACGAACAGCAGTACGCCCGTCACCGCCACCAGCGGAGCGGATAAAAGTAACCACGGGCGGGCTTTGCCCTGCGCCGTGCGCGTGCGGTCTATCACCGCGCCCATTATCACGTTTGTTATGGCGTCTATTATCTTGGATACGATGGGGAACACCACCAAAAACATTCCGCCCCAAACGGTACCTAAGCCCAAAACGTCCGTATAATAGACGTTCAGATATGTAGCCATGACCGCGTTGAACAAGAGCGCGCCGCAGGGTCCCAAAAGATACCCTAGCCACTTTTCCTTGTTCGTCACGTTCTGCGATCTCACCTTGCTGTTCCAGAGCCTGCCGGACAGCATTTTTCCGTTTGTGTTCATAATTTCCCTCCTGCCGCCTGTGCGGTATTTCCCTTTTATACTTATATTTTACAATCAATCTCGCAAAATTTCTTGCATATCAGTATTATTTTTATCAAAATTGTCACTATTTACTATTTTCCTCCTTGGGGAGCGGCGGCACTTTTATAGTTGAGCACATATACTTTATCCCCTTGAAAAATTTGCCGTTGGCAAACGCGGCAAAGCCCTGAGCGAAGTTGTAAGGCATATATCTGCCCGCACTCATAGACATACTGCACAGGGAATTGCTCTCCAATATCCTTTCCATAAAGAACGCGCCTTTGATCGCGTTGTCCCTCTCCGTTCCTTCCGCCATTTTCAGCGCCTTTTTCATCTGCGACTTGGACACGGACAGCACCGCGGCGTGCAGCAGTCTGCCCATAAATCCCGCCTGAGCAAAATCGGAAAAGCGCGACTGCAAAGTAAACGGCTTTTTCGGCGGCAGAGGAGCGACCGCCCTGCCGTACAATTTTTCAAAAGAGGCGTCAATATCCGAAAAAGCCGCATTTTGATAGCTTTGCAATATCTCTTTATCGTAAGGGGGCACGATCTCCTCCTCCATGCATATTTCTTCACTCAATGCGACCGTTTGACAATCTTTACACAATTGCAGAGAGTATTCCCCGCCTTCAAGCGTCCACGCGCCCGTGCGCCCGTCGTAAAATTTCAAATCGTCTATATCAAACGTAATTTCCACCTCGCCTTCTTCTCCCGCGGAAAGATACAGTTTGCAAAAACCACGCAGTTCGCGCACGGGGCGGAATATCTTTTCGCTTTGTTTGGAAGAATACAGCTGAACTACTTCGGCACCCGCCCTAGTTCCCGTATTTTTTACAATACAGCTTACAGTTATCCTATCTCCCTCGCGTTTTACACGCATATTGCTCCACTCAAAGGAGGTGTAACTCAGCCCGTATCCGAACGGATAGCGCACATTCTTGTGTGCGGCGGTATAGTAGCGGTATCCCACAAACACGCTTTCTTTGTATATCTCGCGCCTTTCGCGTGAAAACTCCGCTCCGAAAGGTATATCCTCTTCTTTAAGCTGCCATGTTTCGGCAAGCCTGCCCGCGGGGCAAGCCTCCCCATACACAAGTTTTGCGCACGCCCTTCCGCCGCTCTGCCCGGGCAGATACATATTGAGTATGGCTTGAACGCCGTCCGCAAACTCAAGTTCCACGGGCGAACCGCCGAACAGCACCACAATAACTTTTCTGCCCGTCTTTATCAAGGCGTCTATCAGGGCAAGCTGATTTTCCGGCAGGCGCATATTTTCCCTGTCGCAACCCTCGCTCTCCACATAGTCCGTAAGTCCCGCGAACACGAGTATCTTGTCCACGTCCTTCGCCTCTTGAACCGCCTGCTCGACAAGCTCGACATCCGTTTTCAGCTCGTTTTCCTTATATCCGCGCACATATTTATAGCGTGCGCCCGCTTCATTGAACGCGCTTTTGGGAGAGCATATCTTTGTGGGGTTTATCATAGAACTGCCAGCGCCCTGATAGCGCATTTTTTCAAACAGATCCCCCGCTATCAGCACTTCTTCCTCTTTATCAAGCGGCAGAACACCGTCGTTTTTAAGCAATACCGCGCAATCTTGAGCTATCTCGCACGCAAGTTTATCGTGCGCTTCAAAGTCGGCTTGTTCCGTGGGCGTTCCCGCGTACTTTTCCGCAAGGCGCAGCACGTTTTCAACCGCTTTATCCAAAACCTCTTCGGGCAGAGTCTTGTTCTTTATCCCGTCAAGTATCTGTTTTCTGCAAATGGCGGTATCTCCCGGCATTTCCAAATCAAGACCCGCCCTAAGAGCCTCGATTCTGTCCTGCATAGCGCCCCAATCGGTCATCACCAAGCCGTCGAAGCCCCACTCTTTCCTCAAAACATCGGTGAGCAGCCACTTATTTTGACTGCACGGCGTGCCGTTTATCTTATTGTACGCGCACATAACGGTGGCGGGCTTGCCCTCCTTCACCACCTTTTCAAACGGTTTTAAGTAAATTTCCCTTATAGCCCTTTCATCGGCTACGGAATCGCCCATAAAGCGGAAGTTTTCCGCATTGTTCAGCGCAAAATGTTTTACGGATACGCCCACTCCTTCACTTTGCACGCCCTCAGTCTCCTTTGCACCCATAACTCCCGCCAAATAAGGGTCTTCCGAATAATATTCAAAGTTTCTGCCCGCGCGCGGATCGCGTTTTATATTCACTCCGGGCCCCAGTACTATGTTTATGCCGTAGTGCTTCGCCTCTTTTCCCAACGCCTTGCCTATCTTTAACGCGTTTTCCGTATTCCAACCGCATGCCACCGTGGCGGCTGTGGGAAATGCCGTGGCCGGATAACTGCCCGTAACGCCGTTATCTCCCTCTCCGCTCTGCACCCTCAGCCCGTGCGGTCCGTCCGACATTCGTAAAGACGGAATCCCAAGCCTCGGCACCGGGTTGGTATACATAAAATTCGTCCCCGCTACAAGCGCAGCCTTCTCTTCAACCGTGAGTTTTGATAGAATTTCCCTGACATTCATAATATTACCTCTCTTTTCACGCCGTGCTTTAAGGCGCCGAAAACTTCTTTCCGATGATATTGTAACAAAAATTCCCGCAAGCTTCTTGCATTATTGTAATAAAAATGATATAATTGTAATCAATCGGAGGGACTTAACGTGAACGGTTCGGACTTACAGTATCTTTGCGGCATTATCGGCGGACTGTGCGGCATTCCCACGCGCCTTTACAAAGCGAACAAACTCGTCTTTGTGCACAGCACGGCGGATCTGCCGGCAGACCCCATAACCTTACATTCGGATGAAATATTCAAAATAAAAGAGCACGTGGGATACTTCGTAACGCCCGATTTTTTCTACTATGGCGTTATCAATTCCAAAGATTACAGATTGGTGATAGGTCCCGCGCGGCAGGTCTACGATGACAGAACGCTTGCAAACCTTGCCTTCCGTCTGGATGTCCCGCCCGAACAGACGAAAAAATTCATCTCTTCAATGAAGTCCGTCATTTGCATGCCCCTTGAAAGCATTCTTCAAGTGATGATAGCCATGAATTTCGTACTGAATAAAGAGCGGCTGGGACTTGAAGACGTGGTCATATACGACGAAGATCAGGAGCGTATGCGCAAGTCGATGGCTCGCGAACAGCTGGACAAGACGATAAAGCAATTCGACGCTTCGGAAGAAACCGTGCAGCACAACACCCTTGCCACGGAGCAGACGATAATGAATATGGTTCGCAAAGGCGACGTGCAGGCGCTGGACGAATGGGCGAAAAACGCGCCTTCTTCGCGCGCGGGCGTTATGGCGCCCGATCAACTGCGCCAAGTTAAGAACACGCTGATAGTGTCCGCCACCCTAGCTTCACGCGCCGCCATACGCGGAGGCGTGGACATAGAAGAAGCCCTCACCCTAAGCGATTCGTATATACAAAAATGCGAACTCACCGGCAACATCACGCAGCTTACCAATCTGCAATTCCTTATGATCCGCGACTTTACCGAACGCGTGAGCCGCGTGCGCTTCGGCGGCAAGTCCAATCTTGCCAAAGAGGCGGCGAACTACATCCGCCGCCACATTTCAGAGCCTGTCACTGCGGAAGGCATTGCCTCCCACCTCTATATAAGCCGCCCGTACCTTTCCAAAAAATTCAAAGAAGAAACGGGCGAATCCATTTCCGACTTTATCCAAAAAGAAAAACTTCAAGAGGGCTGCCACCTGCTGGCGCACACGAAAAAACCGCTTGCCGCCATCGCCTCCTATCTCGGCTTCTCCTCCCAAAGCCACTTTACCCACGCCTTCAAAAAGTATCTATCCCTCACTCCGCTGGAATACCGCCGCAAGCACTCCTTCGATTAACCGAAGACGTTTGGGTGCGAAATTTTCGCAAAGCCGCTAGGTCTGCGTCAGGCAGGGAAAACAACGATGCTGCGATCTCTCGCCGCAAAAGAAAACAAAGGTCATGAATATGTTTCCCTTGATGACCTTGCCACTTGTGACATGGCAAAAAATGATCCCGCCTTTTTTACAGATACACACCCCCTGTATTGATCGACGAGGTTTAGTATGCTCCCGAACTTTTCACTTATATCAAAATTTATATAGTCGAGCATCATGATCCCGGTGGTTTTTGGATGACTGGCTCTCAAATATTTTGTCTTATGCAAGGAATACAAGAGTCGTTGGCAGAGCGAGTGGCATTACTCCATATGTCGCCCTTGTCGCAGCGCGAAATTATCGGCATGGATTGTATACCATTTACTACCGACAGAGATATTTTGATCAATAAATGCAAAAAAATCAAACCGATAGATAACAATGCACTTTTTGAAAACCAAATAGATAATATCAAATTTTATCAATCACACTCTTCCCTTAAGCCATTTATTGGAGGAAAATATACAAACAACGAAGCAGCCGCACGCGTATATAGATTGCAAATAGACTAAATATCAATACCCGCAATGAGCTTCGTCATCTCTTTGAGCCAATTCCAAAAATAATTGCGCAGTAGCCAAAGCGTCATTCAACGTGCGGTGCGGTTTGTATCGAATACCGAACATTTTTATCAGCATTGACAAACTATAACTTTGGATTTTATCTCGAAAGATAGTCTTTGCAATCGATATCGTATCCAGTTTTCGGTTGGTAAAATCTATATCATAACATAAAAAGAAAAAGAGGTTTTATATGACTGATCCAAATACACCGCTTGAAAAAATCGCCGAAGTGTGCAACACAATGGAAGATCTCCGCAGTTTGCTTAAACAATGCGACTTCAAAACAAATACAGAAGACAATATTCAAATATCACAGGAATTATTGCAAGAAGCGATTTCAACAACGAAACATTTGAAAACCGTTACGAAAGGTGATATCCAAAGACTACTCCGAATCGGATATACTAAAGCAGTAACACTATATGAGTTAATTACAAACACGGAAATTAACTAAAAGTGATCGTCGCTTCAAATATTTTATCAAATACGGAAAAACGCTATGGTCAATTATTGAGTCTCCATAAAAATATGTGACAGTAGAAACGTAATCACTATATCCCGAGAGGTATGGCGAAACAAATCATTTATGAACTGTAAACCTGCATAATATCCACAAACGGCACAACGGAAATATTCGCTCAGGCGTAAGTTTTGCCATAGAGGTATGTTCTGGAAGAGAGAGATTCTGGATTACATAGAGGACAAGCTGAAATGCGAGGTTTACTTTGCAGATCCGTATTGTGCGTGGCAAAAAGGAACAAATGAAAACAGCAACGGCTTACTGAGAGAGTTTTATCCGAAAGGGCGCAATCTCTCCCACGTGGGAGAGAAAACCCTGAAAAAGAATCTGGCGTTGATTAACGCCAGACCTAAAAAAGTACTCGGTTACAAAGCACCGGCAGATTTGTTTGACCAGGAATTGCAAAAAGTGTTGCACTTGGTTTGACAATTCACTGTGTTATTCACAAAAACCCTCTTGTACCGAAAGAAAATGTAGTGTACAATATAATTATAAAAAACATACGGGGGGAAAGCGTTATGCAAAAACTCAAAGCGGCTAAGTCCAATCCTTTGGGCGCGAGAATATGGTCGTCGCTCGTGATATGCGGACTGATAGGTCAGATTGCGTGGATTATAGAAAATATGTATTTTGCGACTTTCGCGCAGGATATATTCGAGGATACGGCGAAATTCGGAAACAACTACTATATCGCAACTACGCTTATGGTTATTCTCTCCGCGTTGACCGCTACGCTTACTACGGTATTTGCGGGCGCGCTAAGCGACAAGGTCGGCAAGCGCAAGATATTCGTTACGGCGGGCTATATCGTATGGGGTTTTACGATAATGCTGTTTGCGACGATACCTCTCGATTTTTCGACAGACAAGAGCGGCGTTATTATCGCGCTTTTGGTAGTCTTTGACTGCATAATGACCTTAGCAGGCTCGACTGCCAACGACGCTGCTTTCAATGCGTGGGTTACGGACGTAACCGACAGGACAAACCGCGGAAGGGTCAACACGATACTTTCAGTAATGCCCGTATTAGCTACCGTTGTCGCTATAGTGATAGCTATGTTCACGTACGATAAAGGCAGCTATAAGGCGTTTTTTATAGTGCTAGGCGTTATTCCTATAGTAAGCGGAATCATATCGGTTTTTCTGCTGAAGGATTCGCCCTCGATAGTAAAATCCGATATGGCGAAATTTTCCGACGTTTTTTACGGATTCAGACCTACGGTAGCTAAGAGCAACAAGAATATGTTCGTATGTCTGACTGCGCTCAGCTTGGTAGGTATTGCTCAACAGACTTTTATGTCTTATCTTATCAACTTTATCACGGTGACAATGGGCATTGAGGACTACATATTACCTCTCGGAGTGGTAATTGTTTTGTCAGCTGTGATAACGGGAGTTTTGGGAGTTTTGTACGACAAATTCGGCAGAAAGAATTTTTATATTCCCGTCGCCGCGGTAACGGTAGCGGGTACGCTTGCGATATATCTTGCAAAGTTTATGGGAGAGGGCGCGTATCTTCCTATGCTTTACGTAGGCGGTACAATAATGCTGGGCGCGATGCTGTGCACGTCGGGCGCGCTTATGGCAGCTTTTCAGGATTATACGCCCAAAGGATACGAGGGCAGATTCCAAGGCGTAAGAATGTGTTTTACCGTGCTTTTGCCTATGATAATAGGCCCTGTCATTTCGCTTATGATAGGTATCAACTCTTTCGATTCCAACGACTCGGCAATCACCGCGCCGCCGTTTGAGATATTCTTAGCCGCGTCGATAGTTGCCGCGCTCGCGATAATACCTATCGTATTCGTAGCAAAGGACGCCGACAGACTGAGAGAGCAAAAGAGCTTAGGCGAGCAAAATGACAATTCGGATATTCACGAGAATACGCAAGATAATTCTAGTGAAAATTAAGTTGCAAAGGCTGCAGTAAAACGCAGCCTTGTTTTATGTTTAGTTAAAAATACGGATAGCTGAAAAGAAAAGGTTAATATAAATAATTGTCACAATATTTATTCTCTGCGCAGTCTTAACTGTATAAAGGTAAGGGAGGACTTATTATGAAGAAAAACGCGATTATTTTTCTGATAATAATTACGATATTATTGACAAGCTTGTTTATTTTAAGTGCGTGCGACAATGTACGCGACAAGGGGGATTTTTATACGCTTCAAGGCATATACGACAGAGGGTGGCTTTCCAAAGAGGATTTATCCTTGATTGCGCAAAAACACGCAAAAGGAGATTGTTCGCCTGATGAGTTGTCATATACGGTAAAAAGCAAAATCTTATCTACTTTGCGCTACGATTATATAGCCGAAATGGAAAAATACTGTTTTGAGGATTACGCAGAGCCGGAATATAAATTAGTCGCATATTACGGCAAGTATGACAATATCTACGTGTTTTCTTATACTTTGGGCGATGTCTCCCGTCCCGATATAAAAAAACAAACGATTGACGGATTTATCTTTGAATTGGACAAAGGCGAATATTTGTCGGCTTTTATAGAAAATAAATATGCAAGAGAATACACCCCCGAGCAAAAAGGCGAATTCTATACGTTAGGGCAAGCGTATGAGCAAGGGCTTTTGAGTATAGAAGATATAAAAAACGTCGCATATTATCAAAATACTTTGTTAGGAATTGACAATGCTTTGGAAGAAGGTTTGATACAAGAGGATTTCGTGCCTTTGCCGCTCAATCCCGAGAAACTCTCTTATGCCGACGAATTGACTATTCGAGAGAGCGCGGCATACGATTATAGAAACGCGGCGGATAACGCAGGTGATAAAGACGCAGCCCCAGAAGATTTTATCATTGAAAAGTATTACGGTACGTACAACGGTTGTGTAGTAATAATGATGCAAAACAAGAACCAAGCTTTTACCGACGCTTTGTGGAGCGAGGTGATAGAAGACGTACCAGTGCTTTATTTTGACGGAAACAGAATAATGGTAATCCAATTCAAAGATTAAATATAAACATTCTAATATACATTCTTGACATTTATGCCCTTTTGTTTTATAATATTACAAAAGGGCATATTGTTTAAAGCCGAAACAAGGGGGTATATCATATGAATAAATTTGAAAAAGTCGAAGAAATGGAAGTGTTTAACAAGTGTATGGTTGAAATTCATCCGGTAAAGCTTTGCAAGGGCAGTATGTTGAATGAGAAAAAATCGAATAAAGATAAGAAGAAAGAAAAGGAAGAAACTGCAGATAAAAGAAAAAACCGTAAACCTACACTTTATAAGACTATTATAAATGAAAACGAAATAAATAATAGTGTGGATAAAGAAAAAGATTATATTGTAGTTTTCAAAAAAACTGAAGCTGTGCTTATACGAGTTATTGATTTGACAGAGTATTTAAAAAATAAGCTTGAAAATTTAAATCAAGAAGCATATGCTCCAACAATAGTATATGAAATTAACGAATTGAAAAAGCAATCAGCTAACGCTTTCAACAGCATTATAGAGAGGATTAATATTAAAGTCAGGAAGGATTCGTATACTTATCATATTCTTTACATAGGCGACCAAAAAGAGCAAGAATACATTAATACAAAGATATTTGAAGACGAAAAAATATTGTCGGCAGTCCTTGACCGTTCGTTGGTAATATATAAAGACGGAGATGCTGTCGACACAATTAAAGAAAGAATCTCACAAGGTTTTGGCAAGGCAAAGTTTTCTTTTACGAGACAAATAGAAGACAGAGCTGAATACTCCAGTTATGCAAGTTGGTCATTGATGCTGATTTTAGATTATAAGGAAAATAAAGATTATCTGAACGAAATGGCTTTGATAGAAGCACAATTACAATATTACTGGTATAAAATTTACAGAATATCTAAACGCAAAATAGTCAGCTACATTAAAATTAAAGAATTGAGAAGAAGAATGAACGCAATCGAAGATGCCTGTGATTCAGACAGGATAGCAAAGATTAAAAACATTTTGATAAAATCCAGCAGAGTAGAAGAGATAGTAGATATCGGAAAAGAAAGAGCAGATATAGCGTTCAGGAGATTTACGGCAATGCTA
Source organism: uncultured Christensenella sp. (assembly GCA_949290515.1). Classification (GTDB taxonomy): domain Bacteria; phylum Bacillota; class Clostridia; order Christensenellales; family UBA3700; genus RACS-045. The sequence goes on along the minus strand of CASERZ010000003.1, from coordinate 182,833 downwards.
TCGGTTTTCTCCGTAGTGGTTGCTATAATTGCAGTTGTGATAAGCATAATAAATAAATTGCCGTAATATAAAATAAAAAAGCGACCGTATAAAGGTCGTTTTTTTGTTGGGTAATTCGCTTTTTACAACGGTTGGGCGAAGATTAAACGAGAAACTTACGGCTTGTTTTATGATTGCGTATATGGTAAAATTAATATGTGCAAAAGTTTAAAGGACATAATAAAGTATGGATTTAAGTTTTTATCTCAAAGAATATGCGCCTGACGGACAAAAGCTGACGAGTTACGGTTTTTGCAGGGCGGACGGAATGTGGCGTTACGAAAGGCAAATCGAAGGCAGTCTTTATCTTGTGCTGACTCTTGAAGACGAAAAGTTTGAAGCAAGGGTATGGGATAAGGATTTTGACGACGAGTATTTGCCTTTTAATTTCGAGGACGGACAAAATCCGATAAGAGCGCAGGCTGAAAGGATAATCGGAGAGATAATCGAAAAGTGTTTTGTATGTCTTAACGTACGCACAAACGCAATAGAGGCATTGGAGAGAAGATTCGGCACTTTGCACGAAGCTCCGTGGGAGGACGACCCCGACAGCATCACGTTTAAGACGAAACTGAGCAAAAAATGGTTTGCGATAATGATGCGTATTCCCGCCGACCGTCTGGGACTAAAAGGTCGCAATCTCATAGATGTAGTCAATATCAAGCTTCCTCCCGACAAAATAAACGTCTTGATAGACAACGTACATTATTTCCGCGCGTATCATATGAACAAAACTCACTGGCTGAGCGTGAAACTCGACAAGGATTCGGACATAAGCGAGTTTTTGTCCCTCGCCGAAATCAGCTATTCGCTTGCCGAGAGAAAACGCGGCAAAAACAGGACAACAATATTCGATACTAAACATTAAAGGAGAAAGCTTATGTTCAAATGGGGCGTGATTGGCACGGGAAGTATCGCAAAGACGGTATGCGACAGTATAGTCAAAAGCGGCAGACACAAGGTCGTTGCGGCATATTCGAGGACGGCGCAAAGAGCCGAAAAATTCGCAAAGCGTTACGGCGCGAAATGCTATACCGACAAGGAAAAGTTTTTTGCGGATAAGAATATAGACGCCGTTTATATCGCTACACCTCATTCGGCGCACTACTTATATCTTATCGATTGCATAAATCACGGCGTGCCCGCGCTTTGCGAGAAATCTTTTACCGTAAACGCAGTGCAGGCCAAAGCCGTATTTGACCTTGCGCGGGAGAAAAACGTATTTGTCTGCGAAGCTATGTGGACTAGATTCGCGCCTTTTCTTGACGAGATAAAAAAATGGATAGCGGACGGCAGAATAGGAAAGGTAAAATCCTTTGACGGTAAATTCTGTATGCCCTTAAAACTCATAAAGCCTTTCGTACCCGAGAGAGTATATCTTGCCGAGTATGCGGGAGGCGCGCTTTTGGATTTGGGAGTATATCCCGTATCGTTCACGCATATGCTTTTAGGCGTGCCCGACAAAACGGTGTGCGATATGGTCGTCAAAGACGGTATAGATTATGCCGACAGTATCCAACTTTATTATCCTTCGGGGGTAAGCAAACTGTATTCCTCTCTTACCGACCTTACGAGTTTTACGGGTACCGTATACGGAGAAAAGGGAAAGATAGTCATTCCCAATTTTACGCGCCCTAAGAAGGCATATTTGTATACAGGCGGCAAAAAGGTAGAGAGCAAAAAAGGCAAATGCGGTTACGTCTACGAATTCGACAAGTGCGCAGAAGATATACGTGCAGGACGTACACAAAGCAGCGTTATGACGGCAAAAGACACTCTCGAGGTAATGGAGATAATGGACGAGTGCAGAAGACAAAACGCTCTTGAATATCCCGACAAAGTCGAGAGATTATAAAGTACAACAATATATAAGGGGGTAGTATGCAGGTAGACAAGATAATTCCTATAGAACTGACAAAAGAGCAGGCGCAAGAGTATGCCGTAAAAGTCGCAAAAGAAAATACCGACAAAACCGTAAAGTTCGTCAAGTATATGGGCGGCGGGTCTTTCGGCAAGGCGGTAAAGGTTACGTTTGAGGACAGAGAGAGTATAGTCGTAAAGTTTTTGCGTGCTGAGGGTATGCTCGAAAAGGAAACGGGAGATTTGACTCTGCTCGGAAAAAAGTGCAGCGTAAAGATGCCCGCGGTTTTGTTTGTAAGACATAAGGACGAGGACGTACCGGCAGATTGTTACGCTATGGAGTATATCGAAGGCAAACCTATGATATACGATTCTGCTCTTTATTTTGCAAGCAAGAAAAAACGCAGAGCGATTGCCGAAAAAATTACCGAGGGACTTCATTCTCTGCACGAGTGTAAAAGTGCGAAATTCGGAGATATATCCAATCCCGACTGCGACAGCTGGACGGAGTTTTACAAGCCCTTTGCCGAGCAAATTCTAGTCAAAGCAAAAGAGCTTGCGGACAAGGGAGAGATTAAAAAAGACATTGTCGATACTATGCAAAGAGCGTGGGAGAATTTCGATATTATTTTCGAAGAAGAAGTCAAGGACGCGTGTCTTATTCACGGTGATTTGAACGTGGTCAACATAATGGTAGACAAGTCGCATAATCTCAAGGCTTTTATCGACCCGCTCAATTCGTGTTATGCAGACAGGGAATACGATTTGTTTCAGTTTTACAATCTTACCGGCAAGAGGTTTTCGCTCGGTGAAGTATATGCGGAAAAATACGGGGTGAGTAAAAGGTTTTACGACAAAATGGCTTTTTACGGACTTTTCAACGAAGTCTTTTGCTATATCAAGTCGGGAGTGCTGGTAGGCTTTATAATGCGTCCTCTTGTTAAAAATATGCAAAAGAGGCTTAAGGGGCTATGATATCATTAGGGGCAAGATTTGTCAAAAGCGCGATAAGACTTTTTACTTTCAAATACAGGCGCAAGCAGGCGTCCGTATCCCGTAACATACGCGTAAAGCCCCGCCCTTATAAGTTTCCTGAAGACTTAAATCATACCGTAGAATATTTCAACGGCGTAAAAGTGCAAATTCTATCGCCTGAAAATCCTTCGCGTGATAAGATAATATTGCATTTTCACGGCGGCGGCGGTGCGATAGGGATGGACGGACTTTTTTACCGCAGAGTAGCAGAGAAGTATGCGCGGATAAGTAACACGAAGGTATACAGCATAGATTATAGGACAGGCAAAGAGGTGGTGCAACCGTCTTTTCTCGATGAGTGTTTTTTAGCATATAAAGGCTTGCTTGTCAGCGGGCTTAAGGGTGAGGATATTGTTGCTGTCGGGGACAGTATGGGCGCAAATCTTATGCTTAGCGTATTCCTTAAGGCAAGAGACGAAGGGTTGGCTATGCCGAGAGCGGCGGTATCCGTATGTGCCTATGCCGACTGCACGGCAAGCGGAGAGTCATACAGAAAAAACTGTCATAAAGACCCTATGTACGCTTTGCCTTATTATATGAGCGCCGATAAGTATTCGGACAGATTGAGAAGGCTTCCTGCATATATCGGAGACTGCGACCCCCGTGACCCGTATATCTCTCCTGCTTTTGCCGATTACAGAGGTTTTCCCAAGATGCTCGTAATCGTCGGAGATTGCGAAGTGGACGAGAGCGACAGCGATATGATATACCTAAGGGCAATCGAGGCAGGAGTAGAAGTCGAATATAAAAAATACAAAGGAATGTTCCACGATTTTTTATATGCCGTACCCTTTTTGAAAGAAAGCAAACAAGCGTGGCGCGATATAGAAAAATTCATTGCAGAAGCGTAAAGATAATTGAAGCGTGCTAAAAAAAATAAACCCGCTAAAAAGCGGGTTTTGAGTTTTATTAGAGATTATAAAAGATTTATTTATATGAATTTATAATATTTTTTGCAATATCCGTTTTTGATAAGCATTTGTCCATAGCTTGTTTTTCTATATAGTAGTGCGCGTCTTCTTCGCTCATTTTCAGAGTGTCGATAAGTATCCATTTAGCTCTGTTGACAAGACGTATCTCCTGCATTTTATCTTCGACCGAAGAGATGGTCTTTTCAAACTTCCTCAGCTTTTCTCTGAGCGCGCACAGCCAGTCTATTGCCATTCTGAAATTTTGAGGCGAGGTCGGCTTTGCAAGAGTGAAAACTCCGAAACGGCAAACCTTGGAATACGTCTCGTCATACAAGTCCTGTTTGACGAGAAGCAGTGTTGCCACTCCTTTTTCGTTGCTGGCGTCTATTGCAAGCTTGGTGCCGAAGTCGTCGAGAAGAGGTGTGTTGATAATAAGCAAATCGTAGTGTCTTTCCAAAAGCATTTTCTTTGCAGAAGAAAAGCTTGGCGCGAATGTTACGGGAGAGAAATTTGTTTTTGGCAAAAGAGGGGTCAGAGAAGTTTTGAACTTCTCCGACTGAGATACTATCAGAACGCTGTAAACCCGCTCTTCTAAAGCCATATTTTCTCCGTGATTTATTGTCAGTTTATACTATCTGCAATAAGCGTTAATGAGCGATTCGGGCAGATGTTCCTGCACAAACGCGCTTGCCTTTGCCTGTACTTTAGCTTCTTCCAAAGTCGAGGGAAGCCTTTTGAATTCAGCAAGTGCCGCCTTGTCGAGGGTAAAGAAGTTTACGTCTGCGGGAGGGGGCAGGGGAAGCTTTTTCGTCAAGCCGTACAGTCCCGCATAGATAAGCAAAGTAAAAGCCAGATAAGGATTTGCCTCGGGGTCGGGAGAACGCAACTCAAGCCTTTTGTATTCTCCTATAGCGGCGGGAATTCGTATAAGCTGCGAGCGGTTTTGCGCCGACCACGAGATATATGCGGGAGCTTTGTTGTTTCCCAGACGTTTGTAAGAGTCGGCTACGGGATTGAGGAAAAGCGTGATTTCTCCCGTCTTTTCCAAAAGTGCGGGTATAAGCGCGTCGATAAGTTCCTTTCCGCTTTTGTCGCGTACCGACATATTGATATGCAGTCCGTTGCCCGCGCAGTTCTCGAGAGGTTTGGGGGAGAAGTCGGCATAAAGTCCGTTGCGAGCGGCTACCGTCTTGACTACCGATTTGAACGTTACGGCATTGTCAGCCGCGGAAAGCGCGTCGGAATAACGGAAGTCGATTTCGTTTTGCCCGGGACCTTCTTCGTGGTGCGAGCTTTCGGGACTTATGCCCATCTGCTCGAGCGTAAGACAGATTTCGCGTCTTACGTTTTCGCCTTTGTCGTCGGGTGCGATATCCATATATTTTGCGTTGTCGTAAGGCTCCTTGGTGGGCTTTCCGTATTCGTTCAGGCGGAAAAGGTAAAATTCCATTTCCGCGCCGAAGTAAAAGGTATAGCCGAGACTTTTTGCTTCCTCTACGGCTTTGACGAGAAGGCTTCTCGTATCGTTGGTATAAGGCGTACCGTCAGGGTAGGAGATATTGCAAAACATTCTCACTACTCTTCCGTGCTCGGGACGCCAGGGCAAAACCGTAAGCGTGGACGGGTCGGGGTGTAAAAACAAATCGGAGTGGACCTCGTCTTCGAAGCCCTCTATGGCAGAAGCGTCAATGGCTATGCCGTACTCGAAAGCGCGTTTTAATTCGTGGGGCATAACCGATATGTTTTTCTGCACGCCGTAGACGTCGCAAAAGGCAAGACGTATAAATTTGACGTCTTCCTCGGCAACGTATTGCAATACTTCTTCCTTAGAATATTTCATAATGTCTCCTTACGCTTTACGGAAGTAATAGCGACCGTAAAAAAGATATATTTTAGAGATACCGATAAAAATATTTCTTATCAGTATTATATATAATTTCGGATAATTAATCAATGATTTTGAAAAACAAAAGACTTTCTGGCAGAGCAAATTTTTGCCGTTAAGCCCTGTATCACGGCAATGGCGTCAGTTGGTGACGTACATCTGCTTGTAGGGATTGGCAGTGTTGGGAGAAACTACCGTAAAACCTTCTTTGAGCAGTTCGTCAGGATTTTTGCCGAATACCTTACAGAATTCTTCCAGATAAGGAATTATCTCCTGCATATCTTCTTTTGTCGCTTTATGCGTATTGACTTGCGAAGGGAAGTCTATTGAATTGTCCGTAGTACGCAAGTAGACCTTTCCGCCGTGCATACCCGTGCAAGGGAAGTTGCCCACGATTTTTTTGCCGTCGGTATTCATACCCAACACGACGATTATACCGCCCGCGAGGTATTCTCCGAGAAAACTTCCGCATCTTCCGCCGATAATCATTACGGGCAGCTTTTGCTTATAGGCTTTCATATGAATGCCCGCGCGGTAGCCCGCGTTGCCTTCGACGTAAATTTTGCCGCCGCGCATAGCGTAGCCCGCGGCGTCGCCCGTATTGCCGTGTATGAATATACAGCCTTCGTTCATCGTATCTCCTACTGCGTCCTGCGCATTGCCGTTGACTACGATGTCCGCGCCGTTGAGGTATGCTCCAAGAGCGTTGCCGGGAGTGCCGTTGACGGTTATTTTTTTGCCGCTCAGACCCGCTCCTATAAATCTCTGTCCCAGACAGTTGTCTATCTGTACCTGAGAGGCGCATTGCCTGACGGTATTGTTCAAATCTTCGTTGGTATATTGTCTTGCGTCTATAATCATATTATCACCTATTGAATGTGCAAAAGTTATTCTCCCGCGTGGAGTATGCCGAGAATATCCAGTTCTTTTTGATTGAGGCCTATGCCCCTGAGCATAAGGCGGTTGCCTTTGAGAGCTTCTATGGAGTTGATGCCCATACCTCCCATAATCTCCATTATCTCGTGTTTCCAGGCAGACAGGAGATTGACAAGACGTTTTGCTCCCCATTCGGGGTCAAGACGGCTGACGAGTTCGGGACGCTGAGTAGCTATACCCCAGTTGCATTTACCGCTTTGACAGTTGCGGCAAAGATGACAGCCCATAGCTATGAGTGCGGCTGTAGCGATATAGCACGCGTCTGCGCCTAGTGCCACTGCTTTGACTACGTCGGCTGCGCTTCTTATGCTTCCGCCCGCTATAATCGACACGTCGTTTCTGATGCCTTCGTCGCGAAGTCTTTGGTCGACGGCGGCAAGAGCGAGTTCGACGGGAATACCTACGTTGTCGCGAATACGTGTAGGTGCCGCTCCCGTACCGCCTCTGAATCCGTCTATCGCTATAATGTCTGCACCGCTTCTCGCGATACCGCTGGCTATTGCCGCGATATTGTGTACGGCGGCAACTTTTACGATTACGGGCTTTTTATATTCGGTAGCTTCTTTGAGCGAGTATACGAGCTGTCGCAAATCTTCGATTGAGTAAATATCGTGATGAGGAGCGGGGGAGATTGCGTCAGAGCCTTCGGGTACCATTCTGGTGCGCGCTACGTCCCCAACGATTTTGGAGCCGGGCAAATGTCCGCCTATACCGGGCTTTGCGCCCTGACCCATTTTGATTTCGATTGCCGCGCCCGTCTGAAGATATTTTTCGTGTACGCCGAATCTTCCCGAAGCTACTTGTACTATAGTATTCGCGCTGAAAGGGTAGAAGTTTTCGTGCAGGCCGCCTTCTCCCGTGTTGTAATACGTGCCGAGAGCGGTAGCTGCTTTTGCCAGGCTTTCGTGAGCGTTGTAGCTTATCGAGCCGTAACTCATTGCCGAAAACATTACGGGCAGCGAAAGTTCGAGTTGAGGTGGTATATCGCATAGGAGTTTACCGTCCTTGTCTCTTTTTACGGACGAGGGTTTTTTGCCTAAGAAAACGCGCGTTTCCATAGGCTCTCTCAAAGGGTCGATAGGGGGATTGGTAACCTGTGACGCATTGATGAGTATTTTATCGAAGTAGGTGGGAAGAGGCTTGGGATTGCCCATAGAGGAGAGCAATACGCCGCCGCTTTGAGCCTGCTTATAGATTTCGCGTACGGTATCGTTTTGCCAGTTGGCGTTTTCTTTGAGAGCGCAGTCGCTTTTGACGATTTTGATGGCGCGCGTAGGACATACCGAAACGCAACGCTGGCAGTTGACGCACTTTGTATCGTCGCTCAGCATAATTTTGTTTTTGTCGGAGTAAAAGTGTACGCCGTGAGCGCATTGTGTTTCGCATATACGGCAACGCGTACAGCGGGCGTCGTTGCGCACTACTTCGTATTCGGGATATATAAATTCTGCTTGCATCAGTACTTGCCCTCCTCAACTTTTACTATTACGGGTTCGCCGCCCTCGGGAGCGTAGACGTCTTTTACGTCGGGACACATAACCCTTATAGAGGCTTCCTCGCTTGCTACATAAACCTTGTCGTCTTTTTCCGCAACGACCATCGAGCGTAACTTAAGTCTGTCGTTGAGAGCCATAAGTCCGCCTTCGAAGCCTAGTACGATGGAGAAAGGACCCGTTACGAGAAGGCCGGAGTAAACCGTGCGCAGATATGTGAGTTTTGCTCTTTCTTCGGGGGACTTCTTTGCGATAGTCGACCAGAAAGGCGCGGCGATTACGGAAGCGAGTTCGTCGAGCGTCAAGCCCTGTTTTCTCAACAGGTAATCGGATATATACGTAATAACTTCCGTATCCGTCTGAAGGGTGCATTTGTATCCGTACATTTCTATAAATCTTCTGTTGGCGTCGTAGGAAGATATTTCGCCGTTGTGAACGATAGTGTAGTCGAGAAGCGCAAAGGGATGCGCGCCGCCCCACCAGCCGGGGGTATTAGTGGGATAGCGGCCGTGAGCCGTCCACGAGTAGCCCTCGTATTCGTCGAGACGGTAGAATTTACCTACGTCTTCGGGGAAGCCGACGGCTTTGAATACGCCCATATTTTTTCCGCTGGAAACTACGTACGCGCCCTTGATATTTATATTGATATGCATTACTGTGCGCGCCACGAATTCTCTTTCGTCGAGTTGAGCGTTTGCAACGGACGACTTGAGAGGAGCGAGAAAATAGCGATAAACAATAGGCTCGTCTACGATAGCGGGGATTTTGCGTACGGGAATAGGCTGCGACTTGACTATCTCATAGCTTTCTTTGAGATACTGTTCGGTATCTTTTTGTACGCTTCTGTTGTCGAAGAAAAAGTGGAAAGCATAAAAGTCCTTGTACTCGGGATAGATTCCGTAGCCGGCAAAGCCGCCGCCGAGGCCGTTGCTTCTCTCGTGCATAGGCACCATACTGTCGACGATGCTTTTGCCGCTCATTTTTTTGCCCTCTTTTGATATTACCGCCGCGATTGCGCAACCCGAGGGTATTCTGATTTGACCTTCTAACTGCATAATAAATTCCTTACTCTTAATTTACTGATTTTTATTTGTATGCGGAGCGGGTGCGATATGCCTGTTTCCGCGTAAAAGGTTGACGATATTTTCAGGTATAAAAAAAGGCGCTCATTCAAAAGGACACGATGTCCTCTGAATGAACGCCTTTGCTCATTACGGAAATTTTAGCATAAGAGATTTGGGCTGTCAACAAACTCGAGTATATTTTTTCGAAAAGGAAAATTTTTCTGTCTCCATTTAAGCGTATGATGAATAATATGAAATAAAGTATATATAGCGTAAGTAAAGCTTGAAAAAGTATTTGAATTATTTGTAGAATGCAAAAAAATATTCAAAAACCGTTGACAAGATATACCGATGCGAGTATAATTCAACTAACAAAAGGCAAAGGTGTCTTTGAGAATTCACTCAGAGGCACCTTATTTTTTTACCTTTTTACATACAGTATTTTCTTAAGAAAAGCGCGTAGAGATGCAGGTAAGCGCGTAAAGAAACGCTTATTCAATATGATATTCTTCCGCGGTAAGCGGTGAACAAATAAATTAAAGAGAGTAGAGACTATGTGTTCGATTATGGGTTACTGCGCAGAGGGCGCAGACAAAGAATTGTTCAAAGAGTGTTTTGACCGCACCATATCGAGAGGCCCCGACGATACGCGAATAGCGGATACGGGCAAGGGACTTCTCGGTTTTCACAGACTTGCGATAATGGGTCTTTCCCCCGAGGGTATGCAACCTTTCGAACTCAACGGTAATTACTGCGTATGCAACGGCGAGCTTTACGGCTACGAAAAAGTAAAGAGCGAACTGTCGAGCGAATACGAGTTTAAGAGCGGCAGCGACTGCGAAATCATCTTGCCTATGTACGAGAAATACGGCACGGATATGTTTGCTATGCTCGATGCCGAGTTTGCGTGCATCATCTATGACGCTAAAAAGGGCGGTTACGTAGCGGCGCGCGACCCTATCGGTATAAGACCGCTGTTTTACGGTTACGACGACAAGGGCGTTATAGTCTTTGCCAGCGAAGCAATCAACTTAGTAGGGCTTGTAAAAGAAATTATTCCTTTTCCTCCTTCACATTTTTATTGCGACGGACAATTTATTAGGTACACAAATGTTGCCAAACCCGACAAAAAGTGCTATGATAGTATAGAAAAAATTTGTGACAACATCCGCGAAAAACTTACTGCGGGTATAGAGAAAAGACTGGTTGCAGACGCCAAGGTAGGGTTCTTGCTAAGCGGAGGACTGGACTCATCACTCGTATGCGCTGTTGCCGCTAAAAAATCTGCCAAGCCTATACGTACCTTTTCGATAGGAATGAGTACGGACGCTATAGACCTCAAGTATGCAAAACAGGTAGCCGATTACATAGGCAGCGAGCATACCGAGGTGATAATAGACAAATCCGACGTACTCTCTTCGCTCGAAACCGTCGTCAGAATTCTCGGTACTTTCGATATAACAACGATAAGAGCCAGCATAGGTATGTATCTAGTATGCAAGGCAATACACGAGACTAGCGATATAAGAGTGTTGCTTACGGGTGAAATCTCAGACGAGCTTTTCGGCTACAAGTATACGGATTTTGCGCCTTCTGCCGAGGCTTTTCAGCAAGAGGCGGAAAAGAGAATCAGCGAGCTTTATATGTACGACGTCTTAAGAGCCGACAGATGTATATCCGTCAACTCTCTGGAGGCAAGAGTACCTTTCGGCGATTTGGATTTCGTAAGATACGTTATGTCGGTGGACCCCGAGAAAAAGCTCAACAAGTACAACAAGGGTAAATACCTTTTGCGTAAAGCTTTCGAAGGCGATTATCTTCCTTACGACATACTCTACCGCGAAAAAGCGGCTTTTTCCGACGCGGTAGGTCACTCGATGGTAGACTATCTCAAGGAGTATGCCGAGAGCAAGTATACCGACGAAGAGTACGAAGAGAAACGCAAAAAGTATACGCACGCGACGCCTTTTACCAAAGAATCGCTTTTGTACAGAGAACTGTTTGAAAAATATTACCCCGGTCAGGGACGTATGATAGCCGACTTCTGGATGCCCAACAAGTCGTGGAAAGGCTGCGACGTCAACGACCCTTCTGCGAGAGTATTGTCCAACTACGGCGACAGCGGAAAATAAACTTATGCTGCGAGTGACTGCCCGCGGATTCCCAACCGTAAACAAGGCGAAAGCCTGAAATTTTAAAAGAGGATAAATATGGAAAAAGTACTGGTACTTGATTTCGGCGGACAATATAATCAGCTTATTGCCCGCAGAGTAAGAGAACAAAACGTTTACGCAGAGATTAAGCCCTACAACAAAATCACTCCCGAAGAGATTAAGAAAGAGGGCTACAAGGGCATTATTTTTACAGGCGGTCCCAACAGTGTTTACGACGAAAAATCTCCCCGTTGCAGCAAGGAGGTTTTGCATCTCGGTATTCCCGTATTGGGAATTTGCTACGGCGCGCAGCTTATCGCTTATCTCGAGGGTGGCGAAGTATGCAAAGCCGACAATATCAGCGAATACGGCAGGGTACGTCTCGAAGTTAAGGAAGACACACTTTTCGAAGGTGTGCCTTCTTTCAGTGAATGCTGGATGAGCCATACCGACTATATCAAGGTATTGCCCGAGGGATTTGAGGTGACTGCTACCACCGAGCATTGTCCTTGCGCGGCGATGAGCAACGGCAAGGATATTTACGCCGTGCAGTTTCATCCCGAGGTAACGCATACGGTTTACGGTAAAACCATTTTGCATAATTTTCTCTTTTGCATATGCGAGTGCAAAGGAGATTGGCAAATGGCAGACTTCGCTAAAGAGGCGATTGAGAATTACAAAAAACAGCTTGCGGGAAAGAAGGTTCTGTGCGCATTGAGCGGCGGCGTGGATTCTTCGGTAGCGGCTGTTTTGTTGTATAAAGCTATAGGCGACAATCTGACTTGCGTATTTGTAGACCACGGTCTTTTGAGAAAAGACGAGGGCGATATGGTGGAGAGGATTTTCAAAGAGCGATTCAATATGAAAATCGTCAGAGTAAACGCCGAAGACTTGTTCCTCGCAAAGCTCAAGGGCGTAACCGAGCCTGAGAAGAAGCGCAAGATAATAGGCGAGGAATTCATAAGAGTATTCGAAAAAGAAGCCAAGAAGATAGGCAAGGTAAATTATCTCGTACAGGGTACCATTTATCCCGACGTAATCGAGAGCGGAGCGGGAGACGCGTCCACGATAAAGAGCCATCACAACGTAGGCGGACTTCCCAGCGTAATTGACTTCGACGAGATTATCGAGCCTTTGAGAATGCTTTTCAAGGACGAGGTGAGAGCCGTAGGCACGGAGCTGGGCATACCCGCAGATTTGGTATGGCGTCAGCCTTTCCCCGGTCCCGGTCTTGCGATAAGAGTTATCGGCGAAATCACAAAAGAGAAGCTGGATACACTTCGCGATGCCGATGCGATTTTCAGAGACGAAATCAAGCGTGCGGGTCTTGAGAAAATTACCAATCAGTATTTTGCCGTGCTTACCGACAGCAGAAGCGTAGGCGTAATGGGCGACGCGAGAACTTACGGCTACACGGTCGCATTGAGAGCGGTTACGACGGATGATTTTATGACGGCTGACTGGACGAAACTTCCTTACGAAGTGCTCGACAGAGCCAGCAACAGAATTACAAACGAAGTGAGAAGCATAGGAAGAGTGGTCTATGACATCACTTCCAAACCCCCCGCAACGGTAGAGTGGGAATAAAAGCGCAAGCGGATTTATCCGCCTGCGTTTTTCGCGATTTAACGCATTAATATACGGAAAAGGAAAGAGTAAAAGGAATTTCGGAGGAGTTAATATGCAAGGAGAAGTCAACGAGGAGTGCGGAGTATTCGGTATATTTGCGCCCGCTCCGTCAAATGTGGCAAAGTACGTATACTACGGTTTGTACGCGCTGCAGCACAGAGGTCAGGAGAGTTGCGGAATAGTAGTCAACGATGACGGCATTTTCTGCTCGCACAAGGATTTGGGGCTTGTCAACGAAGTGTTCACGAAGGACGTAATGGCAAGACTGCCTCAGGGCAAAATAGCGGTAGGTCACGTGAGATACGGCACTACGGGAGCGACCAACCGCAACAACTGTCAGCCTATCGAGGTCAACCACAGAAAGGGAAGAATAGCTATCGCGCACAACGGCAATCTTTCCAACGCTTACAACTTGAGAGAGCAGCTCGAGATGACGGGAGCGATTTTCCATACCACTTGCGATACCGAGATAATAGCTTATCTCATCACAAAAGAAAGACTTACCGCGCCTTCCACGGAAAAGGCTTTGAGCGAGGTTTTCAACAAAATCGAAGGAGCTTATTCGCTCGTACTTATGACCCCCACAAAACTTATAGCGGCGAGAGACCCTCAGGGTTTCCGTCCTCTTTGCTACGGCATAACGCCCTCCAACGCGTATATAGTCGCGTCCGAGAGTTGCGCGCTCAAAGCGGTAGGCGCGAAGTACGTGAGAGATATAGAGGCGGGAGAAATAGTCGTGTTCGACGACGAGGGCGTACATTCCAACCGCACTCACTGCGGCAAACAAAAGAAGTTGTCGAGATGTATTTTCGAGTACATTTATTTTGCGCGTCCCGATTCGGTTATCGACGGCGTGTCCGTACATAAATCGAGAGAAAGAGCGGGAGAGATGCTTGCAAAGGCTCATCCTGTCGAAGCTGACGTAGTAATAGGCGTGCCCGATTCGGGACTGGATGCCGCGCTCGGTTACAGCAAGCAATCGGGAATCCCTTACGGCATAGGATTTATCAAAAACAAGTATATCGGCAGAACGTTTATCACGCCGGGACAGGACGACAGAGCAAATCTCGTCAACATAAAGCTCAACCCTATTGCGGATACCGTAGAGGGCAAGAGAGTAGTGCTTATCGACGACTCGATTGTCAGAGGCACGACAAGCAGACGTATAGTTACTCAGCTCAGAATGGCGGGAGCCAAGGAGATACATATGCGCATATCCGCGCCTCCCTTCCTCTATCCCTGTTATTACGGCACGGACATAGATTCGAGAGAAAATCTCATTGCGGTCAATCACTCCGTAGACGAGATTTGCAAGATGATAGGAGCCGACAGTCTGGGATATCTGCCCTTCGAGGACTTGAGCAAACTCATAGATTCGGACGATTTCTGTGCGGCTTGTTTCTGCGGAGAGTACCCCACGAAAGTGTACGAGGGAAAGAAGGACAGGTTTGAGAGAAAACTTTCCGAAAAAGAAGACGACTGATAATTGACAAATTAACGGAAATACGGATATAATCATTAGAAAAAACAGAGAGGATATATGAAGGAATTCGACGCAAAGATAGTTTTTGAAGACGGTACGGAATACTACGGTTACGCATTCGGCGCGAAAGAGCAGAAGGTAACGGAGCTGGTATTCAATACTTCTATGGCGGGTTATCAGGAGATATTGTCCGACCCGTCTTATACCTACCAGACGGTAGTTATGACTTATCCGCTCATAGGCAACTACGGTATGACTTCGTGGGACTACGAAACCAAGACCCCCACGATAGGCGGACTTGTCGTAAGAGAATACAACGATTTTCCCTCCAACTGGGGCAGCGTAGAGTCGCTCGGCGAGGTAATGGAAAAATACGGAGTTACGGGCATATCGGGGATAGACACGAGAAAGCTGACGAGAAGAATACGCGATTTGGGAAGCTGTAAGATACTGACGACCGCGGCTTCCACTCCTCTCGACGAGGCGTTGAAAATACTCGCACGCAACGAGGTGCCGAGGGACGGAGTTTCCAAAGTAAGTTGTAAAAAAGCGTGGGAGAGCAAAGCTCAGGACGCGGCTTACAAGGTAGTCGCTGTGGATTGCGGAATAAAGCATAACATTATCCGCTCGCTCAATAAAAGAGGTTTCGACGTAGTGGTTGTGCCCTGGAATACCACGGCTGAGAAGATAGAGGCTATGCGACCCGACGGAGTATTTTTCTCCAACGGCCCCGGAGACCCCGAGGACGTAGTGCCCGTAATCAATCTCATAAAAGAAATCAAAGGCAAGTATCCTATATTCGGAATATGTCTCGGTCATCAGCTCATCTCGCTTGCTTACGGGGCTAAGACCTACAAACTCAAATTCGGACACAGAGGCGGCAACCATCCCGTCAAGGACTTGAAGACGGGCAAGATAGAGGTTACGGCGCAAAACCACTCTTACGCGGTTGACGCGAAGAGCGTAGAGGGTACCGACCTTACGGTTACGCATATGAATATTCTCGACAATACGGTAGAGGGTGTAGAGTGCGTCAAAGACAACATCTTCAGCGTACAGTATCACCCCGAGAGTTGTCCCGGTCCTCAGGACAGTGCGTACTTGTTCGACAAGTTTATAAGAAACATAGAGGAGGGTAAGAAAAATGCCTAAGCGTACGGATATAAAGAAAGTTCTTGTTATAGGCAGCGGACCTATCGTAATAGGTCAGGCGGCAGAATTCGACTATGCGGGTACGCAGGCTTGTCTTGCGCTCAAAGAGCAGGGTTACGAAGTAGTGCTTTGCAACTCAAACCCCGCTACCATAATGACGGATACGTCGATAGCAGACAAGGTATATATGGAACCTTTGACGCTTGAGTATCTCGCTAAAATAATCAGATACGAGCGTCCCGACGCGATTATACCCGGCATAGGCGGGCAGACGGGACTCAACCTTGCCATACAGCTCGAGAAGAAAGGCGTACTCAAGGAGTGTCGCGTAGAGCTTCTCGGTACGGACGTAAAGAGTATAGAGAGAGCCGAGGACAGAGAGCTTTTCAAGGAACTTTGCGAAAGTCTCGGCGAGCCTGTGCTTCCTTCGCAGATTGCCAATACTATCGAAGAGGGATTAGAGGCGGTAGAAAAGATAGGCTATCCCGTAGTGCTCCGTCCCGCTTTTACTCTCGGCGGTACGGGCGGCGGCTTTGCCGACAACGAAGAGGAGTTTTTGGAGATTATCAAAAACGCTTTGAGTTTGTCCCCCGTGCATCAGGTACTCGTCGAGAAGAGTATCAAGGGCTACAAGGAAATCGAATACGAGGTTATGCGCGACGCCAACGATACAGCTATCGCGATATGTAATATGGAAAACATCGACCCCGTAGGAATACACACGGGCGACTCCATAGTAGTATGTCCCTCGCAGACGCTGACCAACAGAGAATATCAGATGCTCAGAGACAGCGCGCTCAAGATAATAAGAGAACTCAAGATAGAGGGCGGCTGCAACGTGCAATTCGCACTCGACCCCAAGTCCTTCCAGTATTATCTCATCGAGGTAAACCCCAGAGTTTCGCGTTCGTCCGCGCTTGCTTCCAAGGCGAGCGGATATCCTATCGCGAGAGTTTCCGCGCAGATAGGCATAGGAATGAACCTCGACGAAATTATGCTTGCCAATACACCCGCGTCATTCGAGCCTTCGCTTGACTACGTAGTTACCAAGATGCCCCGTTTCCCCTTCGATAAGTTTGCCGACGCCAACAACAAGCTCGGTACTCAGATGAAAGCTACGGGCGAGGTAATGAGCGTAGGCAGAACGATAGAGGAAAGTTTGCTCAAAGCTATCCGTTCGCTAGAGATAGGCGTATATCATATGTATATGCCCAAATTCGATACGATGAGCAGAGACGAACTTCTGCACTATATCTCTATCGGTACGGACGACAGAATATATGCAATAGCTCAGCTTTTGAGAATGGGCGAGAGCATAGACAGAATAGCGCATATTACCAAAATTGACGAGCTGTTTGTCCGCAAATTCAAGAATATCGTAGACGAGGAAAAGAAACTCACGGCAAACGTAGGTAATATCGACGTGCTTAAAGAAGCCAAGAGAATGGGCTTTTCAGATAAGGCTGTTGCCAAGCTCTGGCAGATGAAAGAGAGCGAAGTCAACAAGCTGAGAAAGGACAACGGCATTGTCCCCGTATACAAAATGATAGACAGCTGTGCGGCAGAATTTGACAGCTATATACCTTACTTCTATTCGACCTACGAGGAGGAAAACGAATCCAAGGTTTCGGATAAGAAAAAGGTCATCGTGCTCGGCAGCGGTCCTATACGTATAGGTCAGGGCGTGGAATTCGACTATTCGACCGTACACGCGGTCAAGACGATAAAGAGGTCGGGTTTCGAGGCTATTATCATCAACAACAACCCCGAAACCGTATCGACCGATTACACCACGGCGGACAAGCTGTACTTCGAACCTCTGTGCACCGAAGACGTTATGAACATTATCGAGATGGAAAAACCCGTAGGCGTAATAGCTTCGCTAGGCGGTCAGACGGCAATCAATCTTGCCGAATCGCTTATGGAGAGAGGTGCGAAGATTATAGGTACCGACTGCGACGCTATCGAAAAGGCGGAAAACCGCGACGCGTTCGAAAAGCTGCTTTTGTCCTTGAATATACCTCAGCCTAAGGGCAGAGCCGTAACCAAGATAGAAGACGGACTTCAAGCCGCTAAAGAGATAGGCTATCCCGTACTCGTACGTCCCAGCTTCGTACTCGGCGGCAGAGCTATGAGAATAGTCGCCGGCGAAGAACAGCTCAAACATTATCTCAAGACGGCAGTTGAAATCGACGAGGACAAGCCCGTACTCGTAGACAAGTATATTCAGGGTAAGGAAGTCGAGGTTGACGCTGTATGCGACGGCAAGGACGTATTCGTTCCCGGTATTATGGAACTCGTAGAGCGTACGGGTGTACACTCGGGCGACTCCATAAGCGTATATCCTACTTTCAGTATCAGCGAAAAAGTTAAAAAGACCATTATCGATTACACGCAAAAACTCGGCAAGGGCATAGGTATCGTGGGACTTTACAATATACAGTTTATCGTCGACAAGGACGACAACGTATATATCATAGAGGTAAATCCCCGTTCGTCGCGTACAGTGCCTTTCCTCTCGAAAGCTACGGGGTACGATTTGGCGGATATCGCTACGCTCGTAATACTAGGCAAGAGCCTCAAAGAACAGGGCTACGCAATCAGCTATCCTCCCGAGAAAAAGAGATGGTACGCAAAAGCTCCCGCTTTCTCTTTCTCCAAATTGAGAGGTATGGACTCCTATCTTTCTCCCGAGATGAAATCTACGGGCGAGGCAATAGGCTACGACAAGGCGCTCAACAGAGCGTTGTACAAGGCTTTGCAGGCGTCGGGCGTAAAGGTGCAGAATTACGGCACGGTACTAGCTACAATTGCCGACAACGACAAGCAAGAGGCTTTGCCGTTGATTAGAAGATTCTACAACTTAGGTTTCAATATCGAGGCTACCGAAGGTACGGCTAAATTCCTCAAGGAACACGGTATCAAGACGCGTCCACGCAAGAAGATAAGCGAAGGCTCGACGGATATTCTCGACTCCATACGTCAGGGCTACGTAACCTACGTTATCAACACCCGCGACGTAAGCGCGGAAAACAAAATGGCGGACGGTTCGGCTATTCGTCAGTGCGCTATAGAAAACAACGTTACGGTATTCACAGCGCTCGATACGGTAAGGGTACTTCTCGACGTACTCGAAGAAATCACTATGAGCGTATCGACCATAGACGCAGAATAACTATACGAACTTCAAAGAAGTCAAAGAGGCATACAGCCTCTTTGAGCGCATATAAGCAACAAATTGACGAAAATAGCTAATGGTTCAACCGCCAGTAAATCAAACTAATATAGGAGTAAATATGTTAAAACCCAACACAAATTACAACAATCTCAAAGATTCCTATCTCTTTTACAGAATATCGCAGAAGGTAGCAAAGTATCTCGACGAGCATAAGGGCTCGAGAGTGCTGAGATTAGGCATAGGCGACGTATCTCTGCCCCTTTGCAAAACGGTAATCGACGCTTTGCACAAGGCGGTTGACGACCAGGCAAACAAGTCTACTTTCCACGGATATATGCCCGAGTGCGGCGCGGACTTTTTCAAGAAAGCCGTAGCGGGATATTATGAGAAAAGAGGCGTAAAACTATTAGAAGACGAAGTGTTCGTATCCTCCGGCGCGAGCGACGAACTCGGCGATATTCTCGACCTTTTCGACAAGTCGGACAGCGTACTCGTAATCGAGCCCGCTTATCCCGCATACGTCGACGCCAACGTAATGGTAGGCAGAGAAATACTGCATCTCTCTTCCGGCAAGGAAAACGGATTTTTGCCTCTTCCCGACGAGAGCGTAAAAGCAGATTTGGTGTATATCTGTTCTCCCAACAACCCTACGGGCGCGGTATTCGACAAACAAAGTCTTAAGAAGTGGGTAGACTGGGCAAACGCACGCGGCGCGGTAATATTGTTTGACGCGGCTTACGAGGCGTTTATAGAGGACGATACGCTTCCCCACAGTATTTTCCAGATTGACGGCGCGCGTACTTGCGCGATAGAAATCTGTTCGCTTTCCAAGACGGCAGGTTTTACGGGTACCCGTTGCGGCTATACCGTAATCCCCAAAGAACTCGAAAGGGGCGGTATGAATCTCAATGCAATGTGGGTGCGCAACCGTACCACCAAGACCAACGGCGTATCTTATATTTTGCAAAGAGGCGCGGCGGCTGTGTTTACCGACGAGGGGCTCAAAGAAATATACGAGAATATAGCAATTTACAAGCAAAACGCAAAGTGCATTATGGCAGCGCTCGACAAACTCGGTATTTGGTATTGCGGCGGCAAAAACGCTCCCTATATATGGCTCAAGTGTCCTAAAGGTATGTCCAGCTGGGAATTTTTCGATTATCTTCTCGACAAGGCGCAAATCGTCGGCACTCCCGGCGAAGGTTTCGGCAGTTGCGGCGAAGGCTACTTCCGTTTTTCGACTTTCGGAAGCGTAGAGGATACAAAGGAAGCTGCAAGAAGACTTGTTGAACTTCTGCAAGACAAGTAATACTACGCAAAGCGTATATTTTGCGTATGCTTTGCAATCAAAGTTAAAATTTAATAAATAGCATAAAAAAGACGGCACGTGCCGTCTTTTTGTTATAGCAAAATCAGTTTTCTTCTTGCCAAATAAGTCGCAATGTTTTTTCGCTGCGGCAGAAGTTATCTTATCTTGTTGATATCGAATTTTTTATTCATTATTTTTGTTTTGATTGCGCAGACTATCAAAGTTATCGCGAGCGATACGAAGAATACTATTGCCGTACTTGCCGCTACTTTAAGCGACAGAAAAGCTATACTCTTAGCTATAAGCGTTTTTGTCACGATATTGAATACTGAAGTTAGTACGTTGGCAAAAATAAGCACGTGCAAACTTTGCAATACCAGCAGTGAAAAGATGCTTCTGTCGCCTACGCGCAAGGTTTTGAGAATATACAATTCGCGTATGTTGGTTGCGCTGACGTGATTGAGGAGAGTTACCATATATAATGCACTGAATACAATGCCTACGATGAGAACCAGCCAAAGATAAGGTACGGCTTTCGCCCATTCCTCCTGCGTTTCGAGATAGGTATGAAATCCCTCATTGTATATATCCACGCCTCTGTCCCACCAATATTCTATTGTAGCTTTGTCATCCGATTTTAAAAGATAACCGTAAAACATTCTTGCTACCTTTATCTCTTCATAGTCTGTAGGGGATACGTAAAGCGTCAATACGGATATATCTTCTACTTCGTTGTCAACGCTCTGAATGGTATAGAGTTTTTTATAGAGGCGTGTACCGGAGTTGCTTATTTCCCATTCGACTGTTTTCATTCTCAAATCTATATAGAAAGGATTGTGCTGAGCGAGATAATAATACAGTCCGAAGTCGATTATGCACTCGCCTTCTTCGAGAGTATCGTCGCATAATACTACGACGCTTTCGGGTATATGGGTAAGTCTTACTTCTATTTGCGAATTAAGTATAATCTTTTCGGCGGTTTTTTGATTGAGATATACCGCGCTGTTTATATTTATTAAGTCGCTGTCGGAAGTTTGTTCCACTATTTCCTTATAGGTAAAAGAGTATCCGTTGTAGTCTATCTCGTCGCCGACGTATTTGGGCGTATCGGTGCGGTAATTTATAGCCTCTGCGGTGAAGTAACCCAATTTGATTTCGTCGTCTTTGAGTGTGTCGTCTACAATGATTTTATCGCACATACCGTCCACCCACGCAAAGCGGTAATAGCGCGTAAGCCCCGTCATATCTCCGCCTTCGAGTTTTTGTGCGAATACGGACATATCTTTGTCGTTGTATAGCTCTGAATAATCGTATTGTCTGAGACTTTTCAGATATTCGGAGCGGCAGTCTGCCATAAGAAAAGCCGCCGATATTGCGATAAGCGCGAGCAATACCGAAAAGACTATTATGGAAGTTATGCTTTTTGCAAAAGAATGTTTGAGTTTGTTAAAGCAGAATTTGTTAAGCGACGAAAAGGAGAGATTACGTTGCTTTTTTTCTGTTTCCTCTTTGTCTGTGGATAGCTTTGCCGACAGATTGTCATCGTCGGATTTTTGAGGCGGTGCAGACGCGAAGTTTTGTATGTCTTCTTGAATTGTGCCATTATGTATTTTTATGATTCTGTCGGCGTATTTCTCGGCAAACTCGTTGTTGTGCGTAATAAAAATTACGAGTTTGTCAAGGGATAATTCTTTTAGGATAGACATTACGTTTTCGCCGTTTTTTTCGTCCAGCGAGCCTGTCGGTTCGTCCGCAAGCAATATTTTGCTTTCATCGAGAAGTGCGCGCGCTATCGCCACTCTCTGCAATTCTCCGCCGCTTATTTTTCTTACGTCGCTGTTCAGATATTTTTTAATGCCGAGATTTTTCAATATCCTGTTTTGTCTTTCGGCGTCTTTACAACATATATCGAGATTTTCTTTTACCGTCAGCCCGCCAAAGAGGTTTCCGTCCTGGAATATAATACCGAATACGTTTTGCGAGTTAATCTTGCCGTCTTCGTTGAGAGTATTTCCGTTGAAAATCACTTGTCCGCCGTCAGGCTTTACGATACCCGTAAGGATATTGAATAGAGTAGATTTGCCGCTGCCGCTTTCTCCGAGTATTGCCACGAGTCCCTTGTCGGCAAAAGATAGATTTATGTTGTCAAGCGCGGTTACGTTTTTGAATTTTTTGCTTATTCCTACTATTTCGAGCATACGTCCGTCTCCCTATTAAATTTTTTGAGAGTGATGAGATAAGATACGACGGCAATCGCCGCGGTTGCTATGATTGCTATAAGCGCAGCCCAGCCGTTAAGAGCATAGATATAAATCGAATCGAATTCTCTCTCAACAATTTGGAAATGCGATATGATAGGCAATCCTACGATAAGGAACAAAACCAACGCTGTCGCCACAAGCATCATATCGACTACGAGATTGTATGCCATAAGACTGCGTTTGCTGAAACCCGATAGGCGCATATTTCTGAAGAGAGCTTTTTTCTCGTCGATTTCGTATATGTTGAGATTGATTATTACCACCGCCGCAAGTACGGCGAATACGGCAAATACGGGAAGACCTATTTGAGTGAGATTAGTGTCGTTCTTCATAGCTTCGCTGATAAAAGTATTATCGTAAACCAAAGAGTATTTGAAATTATCTTTTTTTATCTCGTCTATCGGCATAACGTATCCGCTAATTGCGTCAAGATAAAGAATTGCGCCTTTTTTCAAGAAACAAGACGAATAATCGTTGTCGTACAAGCCAACGATTTGGAAACTGTAGCCGTTCAAAACTACCGTTTTGTCTATTTGGGAAAAATATTGCTGAGGATTGGCTTTAATATCCTGTAAATCATAGCCGTATTTATCCGATATGTATTTTGTCGATACAATTACCTCGCTTTCCACGGCGGTGTCGTCTATTAACCTACCGGCAATTATTTCCTCGTTTTTATATTGGCAGACGATAGAATTATTTGTAGAGGCAACGGCTTCTTCCTCTAACAACGTGAGGAAACTTGTAGTGCAATACGGCGCAGTAAGTGTGAAGTATACTTTCCATTCGTAATCCTCAGGCGTTATATATTTGAATTTGTAAGCCGAAGTGTCGCTTTTGAATATGCCGCATATAACCCTGCTCCCTAATTGCTCGGCGCTCGATATCCCGTTGACAGTAGTCAAAACGTTATCGCCGATTTCCAAGCTCTCGAATTTTGCTTTGTATTCAGAAATTATGGCTTCATTTGGATTTGTAGGGAAGTGTCCTTCAATCAGCTCGAAGTGTTCTTGTTCTTTTTCAAAATCCACAAAAATTATCGCTGCATTTCTTATTGTGGTTCGGGTTGCTAAAAAACTTCCGTCTTGTTTGTCTTGGGTTTGCACGAATTCCACTCCCAACAGGTCCGCTTGTTTGCGTATAAGTCCGTCCGAGCCTGATATAGGTTGAGTAATTCCTATACATAGCCCCGACATAGACAAAAACAAAAACAGTGCGCCGAAAACAATACGCGCTACTTTGGATTTTATACCGCGTGAAAATATTCTGAAAAACTTTTTTGTGCTCAAAGACGTCTCTTTGGCATAAGGAAGACGCTGAGAGCTTCGGCTATCGCAATCCGATTGCGAAAAAGTTTCGTCTTTTTCTATCTCTCCCTCTTTTATGGTAATCATTCGGTAGGCATATTTTTAAGCGTTTGCGGATTGTGTCCCACGCAAATTACAAGTCTTTCTTTGGATAATTCTTTGAGTATAGCGTGCACTTGTTCGGCGTTTTCGGGGTCGAGATTGGCAGTAATTTCGTCGCACAGCAATACGGGCGCTTCTCTCAGAAGTGCTTGCGCTATTGCTACGCGTTGCCTTTCTCCACCGCTCAGATTGCGGGCAATTTCGTCTTTTTTGTCGGCAATTCCGAGTTTTTCGAGCACGGCGATGCGTTTGTTGCAATCGTCGGAAAAATAGCTCAGTCCCTTGTCTACGGTATCGTCTTCCATAAGACTCGTAGATTGCGGAATGTAGGCAAAAATTCTTCCTCTTTTTTCGTCTTTTTTTCCTTTACTCAAAGCGGTGAGATTTTCCCCGTTGAAAAATATTTCTCCCGAGGTTACATCTT
The DNA here is from genome assembly GCA_949290515.1 of uncultured Christensenella sp. Taxonomy (GTDB): domain Bacteria; phylum Bacillota; class Clostridia; order Christensenellales; family UBA3700; genus RACS-045. The sequence continues at coordinate 158,612 of CASERZ010000003.1, read as the reverse complement.
CGAGAAGACTGATACATTTCAACAGCGTAGATTTACCGCTGCCGCTTTCGCCTGCAATAGCCACAAAACCCCTGTCGGGAAGCTCGAGACAAATATCCTGAAGCACCTCGAAATCGTAGCTTTTGCAAAGATAACTGAGTTTTAACATAAGCTTTCTCCTTGTATTCCCCTAAAATACAAAAACAATACCCTTTGTTATTATTATAGCAAAATACTTCTGAAAAAGCAATAGCCAAAAGTTTTCACCGATTTCCGTTATAAAAGCTTTTAGATTTTGTGCGGTATGCCTGTAGGGATAAGGATAAATTCAAGTCGATGAATGGATTTTTGTTTGCCTTTAGGTCAGCGGGGTGAAAGCTGCCGAAAGGCTTTAAATAAGGAGGTTTACACAGGCATACCGCAATGACTTAAAAAGAGTTATGCGATATTGTTATTTCGAAAATTGTGTATTAAAAAATTTTCTTTAAACGCTTTTGTAATACAGACTGCCGTTTGATAAGATTTTGTGACGGGAAAATAAAAAAAGACGGCATTTGCCGTCTTTTTTTTCAGATAGGGACATTTTATTTGAAAACGATATTGTCTTCCAGCCAGTCGAAGAAGAAATCGTCGGGCTGACGCTCTTGCGCTATATCCCTGAAATTAAATCTCACCGTCTGAGAGGGGAGTTTTATAAGCGCGTTAACAGAGTATACGAAGGCTTGAGGGTTATGTTCGTTGCGTGTAATCTCGTATTTGACTTCGTATCCGTTAAAGGTTTTGCTTTGGGTAAATTGCGATTCGTCGCAGTCGGGGAGAGTTTCGCCCGCGCAAGTCAAATCCATATCGAAATATCTGGTTTCTTCCTTTTTGTTTTCGATACGGAAATATATACTTCGTTTTGTCGAAGGGGCGTAATACAGCGTTATTGTCTGACAAATATCCTCAGGTATCTCTATATCTACGAAATAGGCGGAAAGCGTCAAATAGTCGGACGTAACAGAAGTTATGCCTTGAGGGGGAGAAGGCTCATCGGGGCCTGCGTCAGGACCGGGTACTATGCCGCCGGGACCTAATTCTCCGTCATCGGGCGACTGACCGCTGGGTGACTCCGTCGTCTGAGAAGGTAAAAGAGTAAACAGAAGAGTACAGCATACTATTACTACCACAAGCACGGACGCCATAGCGAAAGAAAACTTTTTCCACGAAAAAGCAGGGGCTTGAGTATGTTCCTTTTTTTGCTCGACAAAGTATTCGCCGGTTATCTTTTCGTAGAAGTCGCGGTTGTCATCGAGAATTTTTTTGTGGTCGTCTGAGGACATTCTTTTTAAATCTTTTCTCATTATACCCCTCCTTCTATCCTAAAAGACTCAACAACATAATAAGAGTGTGACTGTTGAGCATACGGGTTTTAAGTTTTTTTATGCCTCTCGACGCCTTTTGTCTTACGGCATCGTGGCTCAAGCCTAAAATGGCTCCGATTTCCTTATAGTCGTAGCCTTCCCAGAATTTCATCACTAGTATTTCGATTGTTTGTTTATCGAGCTCCTTGAGCGCGGAAATGTTTTCTTTAGATATGCCGCCGTTTTCAAGAGAGTAAAACTCGTCGCTTACGTCTTGACTTGTTGCGGCGCAGTTTTCTTCGAGCGGGAGAGGTGATTTGTTCTTTTGCGACGATATATGCGTTTTTGCTATATTGTCGCAAATCCTGAAGATCCAGCTTGTAGGATAATCTATTTGTTCGGGAATATTGATTTTAAACAGCTTTATAAAAAATTCTTGCGCGACGTCCTCTCCGATATGAAAGTCGGAAAAAGTACGGTTTATATGAATGACAATTCGCGGAAAATAATATTCGTATAATCTGTCAAACAGTTTTATGTTGGTTTTAAAACCGTGCAATAGACGGTTAAATTCGCGCTTTTCCAATTTTTTCCCCTTATACGATAAGCACACCGAATATTTCGGTACGTGATAATCTACCATAACGAGTATAGCAAAAATTTTCTAAAAAAGCAATAGGGGGTTTAACTAGAAAACACCATTGATATAAAAAAGCACCTTGTCGGTGCTGATTGGTTTTAGGTATGTTTTTTGAATTAATCCTCTATATTCGCAAGTGATAGATAGGTTACGTCAAAAAAGTCTTTGATTTCTATTTCTAATCCGGCGCATATATCGTAAAGAGTGCTCAGTTTGACAGTAGTTGTCTGAGCAGAGAGTATAGTGCTTATGGTGGATTGCGGAACGCCGCTTGCTTTAAATAATTGATAAGCCGTCATTTTGCGCTCGGCAAGCAATTCTTTAATTCGTCTTGCAACAGCCTCAGTAAGTGTCATACGCGCCTCTTCGATATATTGAAGTATATTCAGCGTATATCTAAATTGAAAAAATATACTTCGATGTATTGAAGTATGTTAAAAACAGTGTTATATTATATCTATGGAAGAGCAGAAAAACAAAAAAGCTTGTTGTTTTTTCGGGCACAGAGATTGCGTTCTGAATAAAGAGGAAAAACAAAAGCTGTATAGATTAATATTTGATATGGCCGAAAAAGACGATTACACTGTTTTTTATTTTGGCGGTTTCGGCAATTTTGACGATTTATGTTTTCAAACGGTGTTAAATGTAAAAAAAATTAATAATAAAATTAAAACTGTATATGTTTGTTGCGATGAAAAGGAATATTTGCGAGGAAAGAATTATAAATACGACGATTACGTGTGTTTTGAGCTGAGCTTCTCTTATTGGTATACAAGAATATATTATAGGAATTGTGCGATTATAGATAAAAGCGATTGTGCAGTTTTTTATTTGCGTAAAGAGGAAAACAGCGGAGCGTATAAGTCTTATAAGTATGCTTTGTCGAAGAATAAAACCATATATATGATATGATTTTACGCAAAGCGCATTATCAATTCTACGACAAATACCGCGGCCGTAGCAGAAAGCGCAACGGTGAGAAGTCCGCGTTTGAACAAAGAGAGTATTATCGCGACAATCATACCGACGAGCGCGGAGTAAAAGCTTGACGTCGAGTAGAGTACTGCGGGGAAGACCATAGCCGTGAGTACGCCGTAGGGAAGGTATTCGAGCAAAGAGCGGAAAAATCTGCTCTTGATTTTTTTGCGCACAAGCACGAGCGTCAGCACTCTGCAAAGGTAAGTGATGAGTGCCGTCAAAAGTATTTTCCACACTACGTCAAAGACTGCCATTGTTGTCGTCTCCTTCAGTGTGAATTGCTTGTGTGCCGATTACGGTATTTTGCGTTTTTTCGCAGGTATTTTGAGTATTTTCCGAGTCTAAGAAAGTTTGGTTTTCCGCGGTAATGTCCGTGTTTTTGCAAGTATTTTCAGCGTCATCGGACAAGAGGTTTGAGACTTGGTTACTGTTGTCGGACTGTGCTTCACAATGCTTAGTATTTTTGCTGTCGTCTATGTTGTCTTACGCTTACTCCGAAGCTAATCGCACTAATCTGAAAAACGCAGAAATATATTATAAGACAACGGATTTTTATCTCACGGAAAAGCTTGGAAAATAATTTTCTAAATTGATTAAAAGCAGTGTTTTGCGAGCAAATTGCTTGCAAAAAAAATTGACAAAATCCCGCCTGTCAATATATTATATTTATATTCGGCAGGTTAGATTATGGTTAAAGAATTAATTAGCAGCAAAATCAAAAATATTCGCACGTTGAACAAGCTTTCGCAAGAAGAATTTGCAGAGAAGCTGGAAGTCAGCAGACAAACGGTTTATTACTGGGAAGCAGGCAAGGCTGTACCCGATTACAATAAAATCGTGCTTCTTTGCAAGGAATTCGATATGTCTCCCAACGAGTTTTTCTCAGACGACGTATGCGCTTGCACTCTCGACGAAAGTTGCGATTGCGCTATCACCGAATGCGTAGCAGAAAGCGAGACTGTAGACAATAAGAAAAGTCTGTTGAAGAAAATACTTCTCGCAACTTTTTCGCTTATTGTCTCAATTGTATTGCTCGCAGTCGGCTTGAAAGGCATTTTCGTAGGTTTCGGAAGCGCAGAAGGCAATCTCGCAAATCTGTCGGTATACAGTTTGAATATGTCTTCAGACAACGTGTTGTCCTTGTTATTCTTGGTTATTGCCGTAGTGCTGGCAGGATGTTCTTCGGTACTTCTTGCACGTCGCGGTAAAAATAAAAAATAAGGAGTTAAAACTATGTTGAAGTCCAAAAAAATGTTGCAATTCAACTTGGTACTGCTTGCAGTACTAACACTCGCGCTTGCGCTGATACTTCCTTTTACGGCTAGTACCGCAAAAGCCGAAACGCTTGCACAAACGCAAAGCGAACAACCCGAAACGAGAGGTCTGTACACTCAGCTTAGCTTGTCCTTGAACAAGCACAGCGACGGCTATCTGACCGCTACTGCTAAAAACGAATTTACCTTGGGAATGTCCGTAATACAGGTAATAGTGGAGATTTATTCCGCTTATGACATTTATGACGATTACAACGATATGATTCTCGAGGCAAGAATCGCTACGCCCGACTTGAATATTTATGAGGAACTCAGCGTAACTTGTCCTACCGGCGGCGTATCGAGATACTGGTGTGCGGTAATGAAGTACAAACACGACCAAAAAGACTGGGTAACAAAGATGACTTCCGTCGTACACCTTGACGCTTACGGCAACAAAATCAATTAAGGTTTATACCTTACAATTACAAAAGACTTACATAGAATTACCAAAGATAAATACAATCGCCGCCTTCAGGGGCGGCGATTTGGTTTGTCGGGAAGTATGCCGGCATAAAAGACAAGACAGAGTATATACAGATATTGATAAAGGCGGAGATTTCTCCGCCTTTATTCGCAACAACTGTCTCGATTTACATTTGTTTTGGTTTAATCCCCAAACCGCATTTTTGCAGGAACCACCAAGCATCGTCCATAATCTGATAGTCGTATTTGAATACGTCGCAGGCTTGTTGAGATTTTCCTGTCTTTTGAGCAACGATTTCTCTGAATTGCACCAGTCCGTCGAAAGTAGTGAGGTTACCGTGACGGCGTTGGGCATAGTTTTTGCCGTGATTTTCTTCTTCTCGGATTTGTTTCAGCGAGCTGGGAACGAAACCTTGCATAATCATAAAAGCGTTCCAGCGGTAGTGCTCTGTTATTGCGAGAGTACGTCTTAAAGAAACGGGAAAATCCAGAGTATAGTTTATCACGGGCTTTCCGTCGTCGGTAATATTGCTTGTCGGGCGGTCGCCTGAAAAGTATATATCGAAAAATTCTTTTTCGCTCAATGCTTGGTTATCGTCTTTGGAACAGATATCCAGTCCTGTGAGAAGAAGTTTGTGTCTCAGGCTGAGACAACAATATATATTCGATAGGCGTTCGGAATATGAGAGATTTACGGTCCAGTCGTAAACCGCTTGTTTTCTGACTTGCGTCAAATCTGCCGAAGCGTCTGATTTAAGTGCTTTTTCTATTGCGTATGAGATATGACGGTGCATTGCCAATGTATAGAACTTTTCTTTTTCTATTTTTTCTGCGTTATATACAGTCCTTGCGTCTTCACCGAAAATGTAGCAATTCTGTTTGGCAAAAGCGTTTTTGAAAGCTTTTGCAAGGCCGTCGCTTCTAAGTCGCACGAATATGACGAGATTATCGAGTTGCCACTCGTTTTTCTTTTCGATTAATTTTTTTGCAAAGTCTATGTTTTCGGTATCGTGACCGAGGGCAATAATCAGAAAATTGTTTTTGACGGTATTTTTTTCGGGAGCGAAGATGTCGTGTATGCGTTTGTAAAAATCCCTTTGGCAAATATCGAAATTCTCCTCGAAAACTACGTTTGCGGGAGAGGGCGGCAGGGGTAGATAATTTTTCTTTTCGCTGTCAGACAAGTCGGAAAATTCGGTATCGTATCTAAAGAAGTTGTGATTGAGATTTTTATTGCTGCTTTTTCCCTTCTCAAACACGTAGTAATTGACTTTTCGCTCGATAGGATTTTCTTTTGTGCCGCCGGCAAACTGATTGTTTACCGTAGCCATTTTGAAGAGTTCTCTGTTGACTTTACCGAATCCCAGCATTGCCACGTTGATTTGAGCATTGTCTTTGAGTAAAGCATTAGAATAATCTATGGAATCATCATTCATAAACGAAGCAAAAGGATAGTTGTCCTCGAAGTCGAAAGCTATCATTCTGTGTCTGGTAAGGTAATGTATACAGCCGTAAGATTTGTCTGCTATATCGAGATACAAAGATTCAAGTTCTGCATTGCCAAATACAAATACGTCAATGCGCTCGAACAATGCCACGTGTTCGTCTTCTAGTGACGAATCGCGGAGCTTTGCGAGTGCTTGAGTGAATTTGGTGCAGAGTTTGAGGTTTGTTTCATCGTCCTGAGTGTTGATTATGACCGTGCAATGAACGGGGGAAGAATTTTTTATGCAATAATCTGCGATATTATCCCACGCGGTTTTTCCGAGGAGATTGTACTTTATTCTTCTGCGATACAATTCTGCGCTTGCGACTTTTGCATCCTTTCCTGCGGCGTCGAGAAGTATCTTAGTCTTGCAGTTGATAGAATCGTAAATCTTATAGCTGTCTGTATTGTTGCCGATAACGATGTATTTTTTCTGTTTGCTAAGTTTGAAATTCGCATTTGCGATAGCGTTGACGATTTGTTGGTTGCATACAGAAAGTATAAATATTACGGCATTGATTGTAACGAAGACGTAACATATATATACTGTTGCCGCAAAAAACGAATTGTCTTTTATAAGCAATCCTATGTCTGCGGGATTGTATCGCAATACTACGAGAATCACTACGTTGTTTACGGACATAAATACGGCATCGGCTACGGACATACCGGCATAGAGCTTTCCCGTCAGGTAAAGCACGAACGCGATAGGGTAGATTAAAAAGCATCTGCCTTTTTTAAACGACCTTATGTAATTAATTCTGTCATAACGCGATTTTGACAAAAATTTTATCGCAATGATAAGTGCCTCTGTAAACATAAGTAAGAGACAGCTTGCGCTGATAATGTTGACGGCAGTCATATAAACCTCTTTTGGGAAGAATTCCCGCGTATGATATTGATTGTTAATGATAGGTTTGCGCTACGGTATCGTTAAAGCAATGGAAAAAATTACAATGTTCTGCTTTTTCCGAAATGCAGGATTTTCATATCGGTATTGACAAGTCTGCGCACGGTGTCGAATGTTCCTCCGATATTTACGTGGTTTCCTTTTTCGTCCTTGATGTCCTTATCCTTGCCGTCCCAGAGTACGAGCATCTCGTCGGCTTTGCTTGATATATAACGGCTTACTTCTTTGTATTTTGCCACTATGTGCGGACGCACGATAACCTGTTTCGTCTGAGCGAGAAGCTGCATAAATTTTACTCCGTTGTTCTCGTGTTCGGCAATAAATTCGTCCCAAGGTACGGGAAGTACTGCGATTACGTCTATGCCGCAATTGTAAGCTTCTTCGGCGAAGAGAAGGTCTGCGCCTCTGGCAAATCCGTTGTACATTGTGACTTTGTAATCCTGAGCGAGACTTTTGAGATGCAGCCTGATTTTTTTTCTTACAGCCGTTTCGTCAAATCCTTCTATACGTGATAAGTCTCTGTGTCCTACGCAGCCCACTGTGTAAGGGGGCAGGTTGTTTGACGTACGGTAAATCTTTATGCCGAATTTATCGAGCTGTTTTACCATATTGTCGATTACGTACCAGTCTTTTTTCTGTTCTCCGTAATGGAGATAGTCGTACGGAACGAGGTCCTTGTGAAGACGTTTGCGTTCGCGCTCGGCACGGTTTGAATACGTTCCGTACCTCCAGCCCATAGCCACCTTTTCGTTTGCCCAGCGGATATGTTCGCAACGTGCGAGATACTCTTTTTCGTCCTCTGAAAAATCCGTTACGGGCGTGAGGTCGAGCTGTTTGTCGCTGAAGAAACAGCCTATGTTTTCTATATGCTGTATATAGTGTTTAGCCTGCGCTATGTTGGACAGCTTGTATTCGAGAGAGAGTTCGGCATACTCCTTGTTCATATTCTCTATATTGTCGGCGTTGCAATCCTCGGTATACGAAGCGTTTATTGCGCTAGCCATTTTTTGCAAGTCGATAAACTTGCTGTCTGAGAGATATTTGTATACGCATTTTGTTTTGCTTTTCTCTTTGACTTGCACGTTGAGAGAAGCTAGTTCGGAAGTGTCGACGACGCTTTCGTTGATTTGCTCAGCGAGAGTACATTGTTTGAGTGCTGTTTTTTCGTCAGGCTGAGACGAATAATAATAAACGCATCTGATGCTTCTGTCTCCCACGGTAATATCCATATCCCAAGGGTAATTCTGCAGTTTTGTATTTTCTCCGTAGGGCATACGGTCCCAGCATTGCAGCTCGTCGCAAAGCATAAGAAGATATGCCAGCGGGTGAGATGAAAGGCTTATTTGTTTATAGCCGATATTGCGTCTTATCTCGTCTTTGTAAGTGCGCTTGTAAAAGCTGTTGTGAAGAAGTATCGCCGCTATGCTGTCCATTGCGGGCTTGTCCAGCACGAACTGAGGAGTTGAAAGCAGTTTTTTAATAAGTATAACGGCACTGAAAAAAGCGTGGTCCATAAACTTTGAAGGTTTTACGATTCGGCTTTTTAGGCACTGCGAAACAGTCTCGAGGTCTTTTTGCGGGTTGTTGCCGATTGCGCCGAAATTGTCGCAAACATACTTTGCAAAAAGGGTGTTAATGTCCAAATCGTTTATTCCTTCGCCGAAAAGCCGACATTTTGTCTTTTCTTCGTCCGTGAGGCGTACAAAGTTGTCGAAGTTTGAATATGCCAGTGAAAGAAAATCCGACGAAACGTCACCGTCGATTTTTTTGCCGTAGTCCAAAACCTGATTAAACGATATCTCGTAAGGATAACCTATGTCGTGAAAAAGCGAGCATATTCCCCAGTATTTGAGGAATTTGTCATATAGTTTATCCCCGCCGTAAATACCCGAAAAAGCGTCGCGCATCTTTTTGTTGTTGCAGAAGATTGCCAACCCCAAAGCAAATATGTATACGGAGTGAGAGTAGTGGTCGCGGTGTTTCATCAGCAGAGAGGCGGCGTTTGCCTCGTGCTGATAGAGAAGCGAGAGAAGAGTGTTTATGCCTTCGCTCTTTTCACCCAACAACTGGAATATCTCGTTGAAACAAAAATAGATGTCGTAAGCGTCTTCCTTAGTGCCCGAAAGCAAAAAACGTGTGAGTGCGTTTTTAAAACAAAGTTTATCTATATCTCTGTTGAAATTAAAAGAATTACCGTTGTCGTCGCGTAGTCTGTCGCTAGTTTCTTCGTCGGTATGCAACAGGTCTTTTTCGTCGAAAAATACTGTACTTTGATTGATAAGAGTCATCATAGGCAAATTATCCGAATGTGTTTATAATATTGTATTATAACACATATTGCCGACGTTTTCAACAATGAAAAGGTTATATATTGAAAAAAGAAAGGGGGTTCAAAGATTGACGAGCGGCATACCGTGCATAGCACGGAGATTTGCAAACATAAAGCTGTCATTACCCCAAAAATATTGACTTATCGCATAAAATCCTTTATTATATTTATATGGAAGAGAATTTGCAGGACAAAAACCGACAGCCGTTGTGCTTTTCGGACAGAAAAACGTGGAAAAAGACTGACAGATATATGTTTATCAGTTATGCACACAAGGATGCCGATACCGTGTATGCCGATTTGTCCGTATTGTACAACAATTGTCTCAATTACTGGTATGACAAGAAGCTTTCCGTGGGTGACGAGTGGGATAAGACGGTAGAGGATATGATTCGCAATCCTCAATGCGCAGGAATTATACTTTATTTCAGCGCGGATATGGTCAAGAGCGCGGCTTGCGAAAAAGAACTGAGAATTTACAGAGAGATTGAGGACAGCGGCAGGAAGGACTTCAAGCTTTTTCCGGTTTCGGTGAATTCGTCGACGGTAAATGCCACTGTGCGTGACGCATACATATCTTGCGCGGATATGACTGCGCAGCAACTCGACGCGGCTTTCCCCGCGGAGAGGGTAGAGAACGTTTTGAAAAACATCAAGTCGTCCGTATTTTATCTTAACCGCACAGACAACGGTTTTCATCTCACCAAGCTTATAGAAGAACTCAAGAATTACGACGAAAACCTGTTTTGCAGCGACGACGTCGCTTTGGACAAGCTGTCAAGACTTCCTATTGCCAGCAAGGAAAACGGGATTTCTTTTATTCGTTTGGGAAGCTTTCCTCAGCAAAAGGCGAGCGGGGAATTTGTAATTCAGGACGGGGTAAAGCAGACTGCGGAAGGATTGGCGACAATAAAAAACGGCAACGGTTTTATTCACGGACCGCTCAGATGGATTATATTAAAAAACGACAATACCAGAGCGGTTGCCATAGCCGAACACGTGCTGGACAAGTGCAACGGAGCAGATTTGCAAGGTTATTTTGAAAGCTTTATCAAAAATGCGGTAGATGACGACGATATCAGAAGCTGTATAGAAGAAGCGGGATTGCCCGATATAGAATCGCTAAAAGAATTCGACAACGTTATTACCGCCAACGTCGAGACTGATTACTGCAAGTCTTACCGCAAGAGCAGTTTTTGGCCTATGTTCTGGGGAAAACTCGACGGAAAGGTAACGGCTTATTTTAAGAAATACAGTCCTATGACAGTAAACGTAGGTTCAAACGTGATGTGCGGAATAAGACCCTGCATTACGATTAATATAGACAAACTTTTAGAAAAATACACCAGATAACGGGGGGAGACTATGCAAGAACAAACAAGTCAGGATTTGACGAAAGAAAAAAATACTTTTGTCAACGAAACTGCCGAGATGAACGATGAAGACAGAGCGTTGACGGATATCATAGACAAGAGGTCGGATTCCAAGGTAATTTTCAACCGATACAAGAACAAAAAGGAAATTGCTCAGCAAATTGCCAAAGTTTTGTTCAACAAGAAGTATAATTCGGGCAAAGGAAATCAGGCTAAGAAATTTGCAAGAGGTTTTTACAATACGGATATGGACCGTACTCAGGTGGGACTTTTGACTCAATGTCTGGGTATGCAGGCTATATCCTCTCTCAACGGTTTCGGTATGGATATGTCGTCATATACCGACATAGTCGACCATACGCTCAACGATATTTTCAAACAGATAGGTTTTACGAGTGAAGTATACGAAAAGATAGTTGCTATGGGAGATAATCTCGACTACGGCAAAGAGCTTCTTACTTTCAATATGACCCCTTTCGTAAAGAGCAACGATTACGAAGACGACGACGACGCTTTTGCAATCAATACCTGCGTCGAGTCGGCTTGCAACGTACTCAAATCTTTGGTCGAAACGCGAGATATGATAATACGACAGGAGTATGACGGACACCGTCTGACGCTTACATTCGAATCGCAGCCTGTAACTTCTGCCAAAATGACGGAGATGATAGAACATCTCGTCAAATACACGATAGGCTGGATTTGCAGCGCGTGCATACCTGCTAAAAAGACGATACATTATTCTATCGGCGGAAAGATGGCAAAGAGCAGTCTGGTAGGATATCTGGGCTGGAACTTCTTCAAGGTGTCAGAAACTGACGAAGAGTACGAGCCTTCGATGTATATGACTTATTCTGTTTGCAGTGCGTATATGTCTGTATATCAATCCTTGCAGGAAGTATTCGAGGACGCTGACAAAAACCGTATAAACGAAGCACCTTCTTACATTTATACGCAAAATAAGAGATTTTACGAACTTATAGTCAAGGTTTTCAAAGAATTCCAGCTGCAATGTATGTCGGCGGGAAGATACGAGGAAATGCGCGCCAACGGTCTTATAGGCAACGAAATAGATTTGGCATCCAAGTTTATAGGTCAGAATTACGTAGAGATGGATTTTGACGATATCGAAAACAGTACCACAAACGATGCCGTAATCAATACCGTATTGCACGTACTCATACTTATCTATTCAGGTATCGACCTCGATTACGACATAATGGGTAAAGGCGACGAATTTTTCGACGAAATGCAGTACGCGCTTCAGAATATTCTCAGATGCTACAAGTATCTCCTCAAGGAGGACAAGACTTATATCGTCGAGCAGTACGTACTCAGTTTTAAGGAAAAGATGCCTTCGGCGGTTGCTCCGCTTGCAAAAGTCCTCAGAAGACAGAGAATACAAGTGGCAAGCCTTTTGCCTTTGCTTATAAGAGCTTACAACGAAGTATCGCGTTATCTTATAAAGTATCCTCAGAAGCAGAATATCGAATATCTCAAACTCATACTCGACAACAGGTCGGACAGCGATAAAGGAAAAGAGTGGGCTTGGGATAAAGAAGGCTACAATATCACCAGCGAAAACTATTTTATCAAAGCCTTGTTCAACTTCTACGAGTATTACGAGCAGTACGAAGAATGCTACATAGAGCCTGAAGAAGTACTTAAAAACGAGAGAGAAAAACTCAAGACCGAGGCTGACAAACGTATCGAAGCTCTGAGAAAAGAGTGGTCGCAGGATAAGGAGTCTTACAAGCAGATAATAGCGGAAAAGGACAAGACCATCAGAGAACTTACCGTCAACCGCGAACCTCTCATAAAAGAAATTATCGCGATTATAGACGAGACTATGACTGATAACTTCGACCGCTATCTCATCGAGGCGTTAAGCAAGAGAATCGCAACAGACGAGGACAGCGAATTCGAGCAAGTCGTCGACAAGTATATTCTGCACAAGTATTTCGGCAAGATACTTAAAGAAGGCGGCTTCCAGATTACCGACAAGGTCGGCAAGAAAGTCAAAGACTGGCTGACGAAAATCGTTTTGACCAAAAACGGCGAAATTTTGAGCTTTATCAACGGCGAAAGACAGTAAAGGAGAGTGGATACAGGTATGGAAACATTGGCATATTTTTCTTATAAGGGCGGCTCGGGCAGAAGCTCGTTGTTGTACAACACAATACCATTTTTGGCAAAGAAATTAAAAGCTACGCCTCAAAGACCGCTGCTCATTCTCGATATGGATATCGACAGCGCGGGTTTGACATTCCTTTATTCGCACAAGGCGCAGAAAGCGGCTTTGTATACGCAAAATATTATCGCGGGTTCGTATCCCGGCAGATACTCGTGCGTTGAGGACATAGCGGCGCATCCCTTTTTTCAGGCACTCGTAGGAATAGGCGACGTATACGGATTCGAAGAAAGAAGCATACTCTTTTTGCCTGCGAGAACAGAGGGCGCAATCGGCGTCGAACAGGACAGCAACAGCTATTACATAGAAGGCAATCCCTTTGACGACATCAAGGCTCTTTGCGAAGACTTCGATTGTTGCGGTATGATTTTCGATTGCCCTACGGGAAGTCAGATGACTGCGGACGTAAGTCTGCGTTTGTCGTCAAAACTCGTTACCGTAATGCGTATCACTTTGCAATTCAGAAAGGGTACATACTCTTTCCTTGCGGGCTTCGACCCTAAGGTGGCAAATAAGAAGTATATTATCGTACCCAACGCTGTACCCTCGGATAATATCGTTCTCGACGATATACCCTACAATTACGAGGCAGTCAAGAACGAAATCAAGAATAAAATCAGCGATATCATAAAGTACAACGACGTCAACTTCGGAATGCTCGAAAACGGAAGATTCGGCGTGCCTGAAGTTGTGAGATTCAAGTTCAGAGAGGATATCCTTTACAATATGGAAAAACATTCTCCCGACGAGCAGAAGGCTCTCGAAATGTACGAGGCGTTTGCAGATTTGATAACAGAATAATACGGAGTGATTATGGCAGAGACCAAGGTAACCATAGCGCAAAAATGTAACTCTGCAAAAGAGTTGCTGAACAAAATGATTCCCGACGAGACGGTACGCAATATGCTGTTCGGCAACGATATCCGCAGAGACGATTTTCTGGGGGACAGAACCCAGATACTTTACTATGTTTCCAAGCTTCTGATAATGACTTATCATTACGTCTATTTCAGATATAGAAAGTGGTCGTTGGTAGACAACGAAATTGACGAAGGACCTACCGACAACGACCTTATCAGAATATTCAAGGTAATGCGCAGAATGTATATCCTCAACGAATTGTCTTACGAGGTTATGGAAAGCATACTGATGGATTTGCAGATAGATATCGCGCTCAACGGGGTAATCTCTCAGGAGCTGAGAATAACTCACGACATTTTCCAGAGTACGGAATTTGCCCGTATGGCTTATATGGCTAAAAAGGCGAGGACGGATTCGCGTTTTAACGATTCCACTAACGTTAGCGACCGCATTGACGAATTTATGGATTTTGTCAAGAACTTTGCCTTTTTTAAAAATCTTTCGGCAAAACTCGAAGTCAATCACAACGCGGTATTCTACCAAAACGGACAGGCGCAGGACGGAGTAAAACTTCAGAAAGTATTGTGGAGAAACGACGACTTCTTCACGCAGAAAGAATTTGTCGGAGATATTGACACTTTCAATTGTCTTATCAAAGTAGCGCGCAGTTATTACTATCTTGCCGGAACAGAATTTATTACAGATAAAGGCGATGCGGTAAGCGGCGGCGATGCCTTTGAAATGCAAGGCGACACGAATATAGTAGGCGTCAAACTCAATTACGTGTCATTTGAACCCACATCGACTTTTATAAGCGTGATTATAGCGGAAGACGAAAGCGTATTGTCCGACTATGACCACGAAAACGTATTCTTCGTAAAACAGTCTTACGAAATATTTTGTGCAGAAAATTTTTTCGGGGAAAAAGGCTTCGTTAATTTTACCGATAACAAACCCATTATCGAAGACTTTTACGCGATAAACTACAAATATATCCGAAATCTCGCGCTTGCGGTCGTGGATATACTCGACCGTACAGACCAGCATAATATCTATAGAACTTATGCCGACGACAGCAGATTCCGAATACTTTTCTCATCCTCGAAAGAAAATACAATGTCGCTGCAATGGGACGTAATAATAGCGATACTGATGGTGGAAGAAGGGGCGGGTAAACTTCTCAAAACGATTTTTTCGGCAAATTCACAGGCTTTTCAGAAGCTTGTCAAGAATCTGGAATTACGTTTCGGCAGAGACCTATTTTCTTCGTCGGAAATACTTGCCAAAGCAAAAAAAGAAATAGAAAAAGAAGAAGAGAAGATTCATTACAGAAACAGCGTCGGCGTGGGCAGAGGTGCTTTTGTGTATGACAGAGAGAAGGAGTCAATACGCGTCGAAGTACAAGTCCGTACCATTGTAGCCAACGTTACGCGCGCCGTCAACGGCAATCAGGTCGTGGACGAAAAAGTGGGTTTCCCGCTCAGTATCCGTTCGCGCATACAGCTTTTGGAAAGCATACGCGACGACTTCAACGAAAAGCCTAAGCAGAAAATAGAGAAGACGAGGGCTATAGTCAGTCAGACAGTAAGCACCCTGATTATTTTCTACAGAGGTCTTATCAAGTACACAAAGCAGAAAATGCTTTTTGAAAACGAATCCTATTACAGAGTTCTGACCGACGAGGAAATAGAAGCATATCAGAGCGAGGCACAGGTGATATTCAATGCCGAGGCGGCAAAATACAAAAAGCTTATAGAAAACACCGCCAGCGACCACAAGAAAATTTTTGCTATGCTTGAAGAAGTGTGCAATGAGTACGTGCCCGGCAAAGAAGGCTACAAAGTGCTCAAACAGATGCTGGGACGTCAACAGCTTATGGATTGCGATTACATTACGCAAAGCCTCGAAGACTGCTGGAGAGTCAATGCGGACAACGCGACTAATTCCGAAGCTTATTCGCTCATAAACAAGGTCATTGAGGTATGCAGATATTTGCAGACAGGCGAGCGCAACAACAAGGACGTATGGGATATCGAATTGTCGCTTAAAGCAATATTCCCTTTTGTCGCTACTTATCAGTACGCAAAGCAGACGGGTGACGGTTATCACATCAACAACTTTTCGATTATATCCGCAAAAGGTCAGGACGTCAATATTAAGGTGCTCAGCGAATTCAGATATAAACTCAACGAGAAATATTATTGTCTGCCCAACAAACAGAGGTCGGCAGAATCTCTCAAGTTGTGGATAGAACCTATTTTGATTATTTACGAGGAAGACGAACTTGACAAAAGATAATTGGGAAATACGCAGACTCCGCGCGGATGACGATATCTATACTATTGCCGAACTGCTTATGGAGACTGACCCGTTCATATACAAAGATTTGTTTGGGTCGTACGAAAACGCGGTCAAAGTTTTGCCCTGTCTTTTCCGCCGCGATAGCGGTATCTTTAAACGGTCCTGTTATTATCTGGCGTTGGACAACAAAGACATTCTGGGTATGATAGCGATTTTCAAGTACGGCGACGACTGGCAGGAAGAAGAGGTGAGGATGGCTTTTATCGAAGCGGGCGTAGCTTTGCCTCAATCTTTCAATGCCGTAAGCAAGTATTTTAAGGAAGCACATAATTACCAACCCGAAGTCAAGGCGTGCAACGTATGCGTCCGCAAGGAATACCGCAGACGCGGAGTAGGCGATTTTATGGTAAAGGAAGTAATACGTATGGCGGGCAATTCAAACATAATGCTTACCGTGCTTACCTCCAATGAAACCGCGGTAAAGCTCTACCGTGACAACGGATTCAGGATACTTTACGAATACGACGATTACGGCGGATACGGAAACGGAAAGGTAAGATGCTATTCTATGATAAGACTGCATACCGTAAAAAACATAAAAATAGACAGCTAAAATATCAGGGGAGATTAAGGATGGAAAAATCGGATAAGGATACTTCTAGGGTAGATGTATTTTTGAGTTACGAGCACAGCCTCAAATCGGTAGTTGACAGAATTTGCAGCGAACTTGAAAATGAGGGCATAAGGTGCTGGTATGCGCCCCGCGACGTTATAGGCGATTACGCTACGAGTATAGTAAACGCTATAGACAGCGCAAGCGTTTTTGTGGTATTGCTCAACAACGAGTCGTCTAAGTCGCCTCACGTACTCAACGAAGTCGAGATGGCTTATAAGAGGATTATCGACAATCAGGGAGAATTGACTATACTTCCTTTCAAGCTGGACGACAAGGATTTGTCAAAGGCTATGGAGTACTATGTCAAACGTATGCACTGGATAGACGCTTCTTTGCAAGGAATAGAAAACGCTGTGCAGGAGCTTAAAAACAAAATCAAGGCAATCATACGTCCTGTAAACGAAGAGATAAAAAAATCCTGCGAAAGACATTCAAATACATATTACGATTCCACCGATAAAAAGGAAACGGAGCGTCTTAAAAAACAGCGTATTTTGCTGGAGAAATTCGACAAATTCTTATATGACGAGGTTGCGTCCCAAACGGAGGATATGCGTGTGCTCGACGTGGGCAGCAACAACGGCGAATTTATAATGAACCGTTTGGGAAACAAGTCAAACCTTACGGCTTTGCTCGGGCTGGAATACAGTCAGGGGACTGTCGATATAGCCAACGAATCTTTCGGGAACGATAAGATATTCTTTGAGCAATGCGATTTGGAAAGCGACGATTTTGAAGATAAGCTGTCAGATATTTGCAAAAGACGCGGCATAAGCGATTTTAACGTAGTCAACATTTCGATGGTGCTATTGCATATAAAAAATCCTATAAAAATGCTTCGTACGATACGCAAATTCACAAAACCCGACGCCGTAGTGATTGTCAAGGACATAGATGACGGTTTCAACATTGCTTATCCCGACAAGGACGGAATGTTTGAAACGGCAATAGGTTTGTGCGCACAGGACCCCCTGAGCGGATACAGAAAAAGCGGCAGACAGATTTACGGATTGCTGCGTAAATCAGGATTCAGAAAAATTGAATTGCTTAAAGACGGCATAAACACCGTAGGTATGGATTATGACGACAGACTGGCATTGTTTGAGATTTATTTTTCATTCGTAAAGCAAGACTTTGCCGATTTTGCGCGCCGTAATCCTAAAGACAAGACCGTCGTGCATAACGCAGAATGGCTTGAGAACAATTATCCTAAGATGGAAGAAGAATTTATAGAAGAAGACTTTTTCTTCAATCTGGGATTTATGTTGTTTAAAGCAAGAAGATAAAAATTTCAATCCGCTAAAAAATCCCGAAGCAAAACTTCGGGATTTTCTTATGGTTTTTACAATTTTTTTGCGTGCATCAGCTTGCGATACTAAGTCAATCAGAAGCGACTTCAGTTGTCGCGTTTTTTAAGACGTATCAGCGTTTTGAGCGTGTTTTTAGCGCACAGCTGCATCTCGCCCAAAGTTATGCACCCTTCCTTGTCTATGGACTTAATCAAATCCTTGTACTTTTTGTAACCGCTGAGTGAATAGTTCAGTGTTCCGGGCATCAGGACGTCCACTTGCGAGCGGATTCGGTAAGAGTTGTTTTTAATCGCGG
Organism: uncultured Christensenella sp.; assembly: GCA_949290515.1. Lineage (GTDB taxonomy): Bacteria > Bacillota > Clostridia > Christensenellales > UBA3700 > RACS-045. Next base: position 140,201 of record CASERZ010000003.1, on the reverse strand, counting down.
GGAACTCGGGACTTACGGATTTTCTCATCCACCAGTCGGTGATTACCGTACCGTCGTATCCCCATTCTTTTCTCAAGACTACGGCTACCGTATCGTAGTTGTAATGACACCACACGCCGTTGATTTTGTTGTAACTTGTCATAATATTGACGGGCTTGCTTTCCTTGACGCATATCTCGAAGCCTTTGAGATAAATCTCTCTCAGCGCGCGTTCGGAAACCCTGCTGTCATTGACGTTACGCTTTACTTCCTGATTGTTGCACGCAAAGTGTTTGGGACAGGAGGCTTTGCCATTACTCTGTATTCCGTCGGTAAAAGCACACGCGAATTTACCGCTGAGGAGAGGGTCTTCCGAATAGTATTCGAAATTGCGGCCGCAAAGAGGATTGCGGTGTATATTCATACCCGCGCCGAGAAGTACGTCGGTAGAGTAATGCTCCATCTCCATAGCGACTTTTTCATAGAGATTTTTAATCAGCGCGGTATCCCACGTGCTTGCAAGCGCACTGCCGCAAGGCAAAAGCGCGTTGTAACGTCCTATACGTATGCCTGCGGGGCCGTCGGTGGTTATGACAGGCATTACGCCTTTGTCGGTCAGTGATTTTATGATTCCTCCGTATGTACCTGCGTTGCCCGATACGCCCTGAGGAGCGTTCATACAGCCGTAGCCTCTCGTCAGTGCCTGTAACTCTTCGTCATTGAGTACGGCCACGAAATCGTCGAGAGAGAGTTTGCCGTCGATTACGTCTTTGAAGTTTTCGCCGTTGTACTCTCTGCGTGGAACAGGAGCGGGAAGATTGTCGGTAATTCGCTTTTTGAGGTCATAATCCGCGCAGGGCGTCTGTTCGTATACTGCCTTTATGTTATCGCCGTCAGGTTGAGCTTTAAGACGGGGGAAAGGATTTTGCACTTTGCAGACAGGGGTAAGCGTTTGGAGCACTTTGTCCTTGTCGAGAGAGTATTCTCCCGCTTTTAAGTCCGTGCGCACGCTGTTGCCGAGATAGAAAGCGTAATTGCCTTTTTCAAGTACGTAAGAATATATGTTTCCCGTCACTCCCGAGTCGTCGTAAGAAGAATAACCGTAGTCCTTGCAACTCAATTCGATTGTCTGGCTCTCTCCCGCATTCAGAAGCTTTGTCTTTGCAAAAGCAACGAGTACTCTGGCGGGTTTTCCGAGTTTGCCTTGAGGAGCACTGGCATAGAGTTGGATTACTTCGCGTCCGGCGCGTTTGCCGATATTTTTGACTTCTGCCTTTACGCAAATACCGTCCTTGGTTTTTTTGAACTCGCGAGCAGCGATATCGAAACAAGTATAAGACAAACCGTATCCGAAAGGATAGAGTACTTTGTCTTTGGCAAAGGTTTCGAAATATCGGTATCCTACGTAAATGTCTTCGCGGTATTCGTTGTATTCCAATCCTCCGAAATGCGCGGACGAGGGGTAGTCGTCATAGTGCAAGGCAATCGTATCGGTGAGTTTTGCCGAGGGATTGACTTTGCCTGTCAGTACGTCTGCTACGGCATTGCCGCTTTCCATACCGCCTTGCCAAGCATATACGAGCGCGGAAATTTTGCCTTTGTAATCTTTCGTCCACGCCATATCTATTACGTTGCCCGCGTCAATTACAACCACGGTTTTTTTGAAAGAGGAAGTTACCTCGTCGAGCAAAGCGCGTTCATCGTCGGTCAGATAATAGCTTCCTTTAGCAAGCACGTTTTCTCTGTCCTCTCCGGCGGCACGGCCTATAACTACAACCGCGACGTCGTTTTTCTCTGCTGCTTTTTTAATTATCTCTGCGGGAAGCGTTGCTTCGGGGTAGCTCATAGGCCAATGTCCCCACCAGCCGTCGCTGGGTTGGTTTTTGGGAATAGCGCGCCATTTGAGATAGAAGCTTCTTACGTCTTCGTCGATTTGCAAATATCCGTCTTTTTGTGCGTCTGCAAGGGCTTCGTCCAGATTTATTTTATAGGGCGCATTTACGTTGCCGCCGCTGCCGTATCCTACGTAAAACCAGTCAAACTGACATCTGCCGAATACAGCAGTCCTGACCTCGTTTTCAAGAGGCAGTACGCCGTCGTTTTCAAGCAACACACAGCCGTCCGCACCTGCCTGACGTATGACTTCTCCTATGCCGGGAGTAACGTATCTTTCTCCCTGTGCGGTATTTTCTTCCTGCATAAGACCGTTTCCAGTAAATCTGTCGCTTATTTTTTTGATTAGCTTGTCTATTGCTTTTTTTATACCCATAATTTTCTCCTTGTACAAGTATTGTCTGACGTAGATTGTCGCTCGAGGTTTGTTTGCCGATTGCAGTTTGCACTATTGTTGTCTTTAAAAAGCAGTGCCTTAAGAAGGCAGCTTCTGCTTTTATAATACCAAACATGGTGCTTTACGTCAATATTCAACCGAATTGAGATGATTTAAAGAAAACAGTATTGTTATTTTTTAAAAATCGGGTTATACTGAAAACGATAAAATTAAAGGAAAACAGTTGCTTATGGATTACTGTATATCGGATATTCACGGGGAATACGAATTGCTGTGCCGCTTGCTCGAGAAGATAAAATTTTCTCCAAGCGACCGCTTGTTCGTCCTAGGCGATATGATAGAAAAAGGTAACTATTCCGTCAAAGTTTTGCAACTTTTGTCGTCGCTTCCCAACGCGTTTTGCATACAGGGCAATCACGAATACGATTTTATCAAATATTATCATAGCCTGATGAGAAGTACAGAGGATTACGAAGACGTTTTGCAAAAGCTGAAAGCGCGCTTTCCTTTCGACGGAGCTTTGCTGGAATGGGATACGGTAGATTGGCTTGAAAGTTTGTCATATTATATCCAAACGGATAAATTTATAGGCGTACATTCCGGCATACCTCTGACAGACGGTAAGCCGGTTGATTTGGAAAAAGTAACTGCTGAAGAATTCGTTTATGACAGAGTTTTCAAAGAGCCTTACGTTTTGCCTAAGACTGACAAATGTATTGTTTTCGGGCATACCCCGGCAAGATTTATAACAGGCAAAGACAATTTTATTTTCTATCCTAAAACGCCCGAATTACAAAAAAGCGGCGATATCGAAAATTTTTGCAAAATTCACATTGACACGGGAGTGTATTTAAGCGGTGTATTATCTGTATTAAGGATAGACGATTGCGAGGAGATTTTTTTACAGTCTTAGTAAATACGTATATTTTCGTTAAGTGAGAAAAGACAGCCCCTTTAAGTACGGCTGTTTTTTTTGACAGAAAGTTTTTTAAACCTTTTGATTTAAAAACTCTTTTAATTCTTTTGTAGAAGCTTTATGATTTTTTATCTTTTATTGCCCGAAAAAATAATGAAATAGGACACAGCTTTCTGTGTCCTATTCTATGGCAGAGAGTGAGGGATTTGTAAGGAGAGAAGCGACGGAATAGCGAGCAAGCAAATGCGTCTAGTGCGAGCGTCACGTTATTTCGGTGCTCACGAACTCTCGCAAAAAGAAATAGGACACAGAAAGCTGTGTCCTGTTCTATGGCAGAGAGTGAGGGATTTGAACCCTCGGAACGGGATTACCGTTCACACGATTTCCAATCGTGCGCCTTCGACCACTCAGCCAACTCTCTATTTGTCTTAATAAGTCGAATTTTTCTTGTATTAAGTTTTCGTAATGAGATATTAGCATAAAAATAATGTTTTGGCAAGCGATTTTTATATATTTGCGATTATTGAAGAGACGGAGCGTATAAAAAACGGGGAATTGCAGAAAATTGTAATGAAACAAAAAAGTCTGTTCAAAGGTTACGGCTTGGTATGGCGGGCTAATCTAAGGTTACATACAGTTGCAGACGACAAGCAGGTATCGTTGTCGGAGGAGGAAATATGACTGAAGAGAGCACGAATTTGCTCAAGAAGTGTAATGCGGGTGCCAAAATGGCAATAGGCACTATTGAAAGGGTATATCCTTTCGTGACGGAAAAGGCACTTAAAGACGCATTGTCTGAATATATAAAAAAGCACGAGGATATAGTTGCGCGCACAAGAGAGCAACTTGCGGAGTTTTGCGAGGGCGGAGCCGACCCTAATCCGATAGCACAGTTTATGGCAAAAATGACGACGAAAATGCGTTTGAAGAGGGACAGTTCTGACGGCAATATAGCGGTAATGGTAATAGAAGGCTGCAATATGGGCGCGAAGAAGCTGAGGGAGTACAAAAAGAAGTACAGCGGCGCGACGGAAGAGAGTTGCGAGACGCTGCAAAGTCTTATGGAACTCGAAGGCAAGCTTATGAGCGAGATGCAGAGTTATCTATAGTAAAAAGCGGGGCAAAAGCCCCGTATTTTTGTAAACGGAATATTAAAGGGTGTGTTCAAAAAGGCGAAAGGCAAGCAAAACAGGCGCGAAGAGAGCAATAATTTGCAAATTATTATTGCATAAAGGCAAATAATAGTGATATACTAAAGCTATCATAAGCACAAAAGCAAATCTTGCGGAGGGAATATGGAAGAGAACACAAACGGCGAGTTGACGTTCAAGATGATATGGCAACGTATCAAAAGAAGCGGCGTCAGGATAATTGTGTACGTTCTTATCGCGCTGATAGTAGGGGCAGGAATACTCGGTCTTGCGGACGTAATTTTCAGCAAGAGTCAGTTTGAGACTAGAATAACCTATTATTACGAGGGCGTAGAAGAAGGTACTGACCCTTGGGGCGGACAGATGGATTTTGTCAACGGAGTAAAATCCGTAAGCAACGTATCCAAGGCTTTGTCGATTAAATGCGGATACAGCGAAGAGGAAGTAGCGGAGTTGCTCGACCCCGTAATCAAGAATCTTACCGTTATCACGGATAAGACAAACGTCAATAAAAACGCAGAAGAAGTAATTCTCAACGCCGATTACAATTTCAGAATTATAATCACGCAGTCGGGAGAGATTGACAAATATCTAAATTCCAAAAACGACTACTACAATATGGTGGACGCCATAACGTCTACGTATATCGAATCGTTCAAAAACAAGTATTCCTATTCGACAGACCTTTCGGCGATATCGTCCGTAGGTACGAATTATCTCGACAAGTATTACAATATCCGCAATCTTTTGGTAATAATGAAGAGCGAAGCGGACAGTCTTGCGGCAAAGGCACCTTTGTTCGAGTCCACGACGCAAAATCTTTCATTCAGCAATTTGGCAAAAAGAGCGGAGGCACTCGCACTCGAGCTTGATACGTACAAGTATTATATTGTCAGCAACGGTATAGATTCGGGCAGCGAAAAGAGCAATATCGACGCAAAAGTACAGGAGTATACCGACAGGGTAGCTACTTATGAAAAGAACGTAACGACCTATACGACCGCATTCGAGAAACTGTGTTCGCAGAGTAACATAATTATTCCCAGCGACCCCAGTCAGATTTATCAAATCGTAAATCAGCAGGGCAAGGAGATAATCGACAATCTTATCACCTCTATCGACACTCTTACCGAGGCGCAGAACAATCTCAATGACTGGACGTATTACAAGACTTGTTACGAGAATGCGAACTTCAGTTCAAAACCCGAAGAAGAGAAAAATCAGATAATCGCTAATGCCGACGCAATGGAAGCAGCTTTGATAGCAGACGCCAACGCAGTGCTTGCGGCATATCAGAATATGATAAAGGATTACAACGAGAGCTACAACGTACAGTCGCTTGTCAGAGTAACTTCGCAGGCAACCAAGACCAAGGATTCTCCTATTACTTTGGTAGTATTCGTAATAATCGAAGCTGTAGTGCTTATTCTTGCGGTAATTATCGCTATGGGCGTAACGGCTAAGAAGGGCGAGATGATTTTGAGAAAGAAACTCAAGCTCGGCGCGAAATCCGACGATACGAACACGGAAAACAAAGAATAATATTAATCACAAACGAAAGGACCCGCTACAGCGGGTCTTTTTTCATATATTTTCAGAGGTGAATAATTTTTTATACAGCGGGCAATTATATATCCGAAATCAAAACTCTTGCCTTGCTGAATCTAAGCGAGAGAATGAATGCCGGGGGAAAGCCTTAGCGGCAAAAAGTCGGTATTTTCGAGCATTATCGGCAGTTGCACATAGGGAAAAAGTCTTGCATTTTTAGTTATCCCGCGGTGTATGAAAGGCATTGACAAATAGCGCTTTAGAAATTAAAATATAAAATATGGAAGAGATTCTCGCTCAGCAATTAGAAAAAAAGAAGTTTTTGGAAACCGTGCAACGCTATATGGCTTACGTGCTTTTCGGGGGTGTTATACTCGTAGTGTTGCAGGGATTTTTCTCGGTGTCGCTTTTGGGTACGGTAAAGAATTTTATATCGTCCAAATCCAGCGACCATTTTATGTATTATTCGCAGGTTTATCTCAAATACTGTTCGATGCTTTTAACGCTTGCGTTGCTCAGTTATTATACGCTCAGAATATATAAAGCGGTAGTGACGAAAGAATATGACGTAAAGGGCTTTTTCGCACGCAACGCAATGATAATTCCTTTGTTTGCGATGCTTATATGGGCGTTTATAGCCCTGTTCCAGTCCCCTAACTTCGAGAAATCTCTCTACGGCTCGGGATATATCAACGAAGGATTTTTTACCGTACTCGAATACGCTACGGTTTTCCTTGCCGCTTATGCCGTAAAAGACGAGCTTAAGTTTTCCAAAGAGGCTGTATTGTGGACGTTTGTCATAATGGCGGGCATAATATGTTTTATTATATGGGGCTCGGTAGTGGTACGTTACAACTTCGGCACCAACAAAATGAACGGCGTTTTCAACAATTCCAATCACTACGGGTATTTTCTTGCGATGTCCACAACGGCGACTTTCTCGCTGATGGTTTACACAAAAAACACTAAAAAACTTGCAGTGCTTTCGGCGTTGCTTGCGCTCAATATGCACAATCTTTTATACTGCAATACTTTGGGTGCAAACCTTGCGTTTATCGTAGGAACAGTATTCGTATTGTGCAGCGGGTATATGACGAAGAAAATCAACACTTCCTCGCTTTTAATCGCGCTTGCCGTATGCGGTATAGTTACCATTATCGACGAAGCGAGCGGAGCTACGCATATGTGGGAGTCTTACAAGACGCTGCTCAGGGATTTGGGCTTTATAGCCGACCACGCCGCAGGCGGCGATTCCAACGTCGATATAGTAGGTACGGGAAGATATTCTCTGTGGAAGAGAACTATCGTGGTTATCAAGAAAGTTCCTTGGTTCGGAAAAGGCCTCGACCTTTATTACCGCAACAATATATACGACCCTACGCTCGACGTGCCTCACAACGAATATCTGGCAATAGCGAGCAATATAGGAATACCGGGACTCGTATTCTATCTAATCACGATAGTATGGTGGTTTGCCCAGGCGGTGCAGCAAAAGAGAAATCTCAGCGCTGCCGACCTTGCATTGTTGGCTACTTCGGCGGCGTATATGGCATCGGCGTTTACGGGTAACTCTTTCACTTATACGTATCCTTATTTCTTGATTTTCTTTGCAATGAGTATGCAGCACAACAAACCCGTACCCACAAAATACGGCGACTTGCAAAAGCTCAATACTCCTCAAGCTATGAAAGAGAGGGCGCGCGAAAGCGGAAGCGCGGAGAATACGGACGTCAAATCTATATAGCGAGAAGTCACAAAGGCTGTATGAGGAGCATAGATTGTAACGTACGGGGCTTAAATGCTTAAGTAAAAACGGTTGACAAAGCTTTAAGTATTGACTATAATACATATACAAGCGAATAAGCTATGACGGATAAGAGTAGCAAATCTCAGGCAGGCACAGAGAAAAAGGTCGGCGGCTGAAAGCCTTTTCGAAGCGGTGTTGCGAAGTGCGGTTCGTTGGCTCGCGGAGGAAATGCCGCGCGTGGGGTCGCGTTAAGACCTAAGAGAGGAATAGAGATATTCAATCAAAGTGGAACCACGGGCAATCGTCTTTGAAGACGGTTGCTTTTTTGTTTTATCTGCGTGTAAAGCGTGCGGGTAAAAGATAAATCCTTGCAAAGAGTTTAAAACTTTTTGCTCGGTAAAAAATAAAACTGCGACAAAGCAGTCCCATCGGGAGGTAACGATGAGTAAAAAGGAAAAGAAAAAAAGCAAGATAGCTATGGACTTGCAGGCCGCTATGGACAAGGACCCCGCGGCAAGAAACAAGTTTGAAATATTCTTTACGTACGGCGGCTTTAAGGCGTTGTACAGGCACAGGTTTGCGCACTGGTTTTACAATCACGGCGCGAAGTATCTGGCAAAGCTGATATCGGCAGGCACGCGCCGTAAGACGGGAATAGACATTCACCCCGCGGCAAAGATAGCGGGCGGAGTATTTATCGACCACGGCGTAGGCGTAGTCATAGGCGAAACGGTAGAGATAGGCACCAACGTGCTCATATATCAGGGAGTTACGCTCGGCGGTACGGGCAAGGATACGGGAAAACGCCATCCTACAATCGAGGACAACGTAATGATATCCGCGGGCGCGAAAGTGCTCGGACCTATCACCGTAGGGCACAATTCCAAGATAGGCGCGGGAAGCGTAGTGCTCAAGGACGTTCCCCCCAATTCTACGGTAGTAGGCGTGCCGGGAAGAGTAGTCAAGTTCAACGATATGCGCGTGGACGACATAGACCAGAAATTGCCTGACCCTATACTCGAAGAATTCGCAAGACTCAACAAGAGAATTGCCGCTTTAGAGGACGCGCTCAAAGTCAAGTCTTGCAAGTATTCCATTACTATGCAAAACGCTTGCGACGACGATAAGGGCGCGACGGTCATCGAGGAAGAAATAGTCGAGTTAAAACACGAGATAGACGAAAACAAGGAGAAGTTGCACTCCGATAAATAAGGTTACAACAACGAGGTGAATATGCTTAAGATTTACAATACGCTCACAAGACAAAAGGAAGAATTCGTACCCGTAGCGCAAGGCAAGGTATCTATGTACAGTTGCGGACCTACGGTATACAGTTACGCTCATATCGGCAACCTGAGGACTTATATCTTTATGGATATCTTCAGACGCGTACTCAAATACGACGGCTACAAGCTCAAGGGTGTTATGAACATAACCGACGTAGGACATCTTCTCAGCGACGGAGACGAAGGCGAGGATAAGATGGCAAAGGCGGCGAGAGAGCAAAACAAGACGCCGTGGGAGATTGCCGCATACTATACGGAGTACTTTTTCAACGACTTCAAGAAGCTCAATATCGGAAAGCCCGAGATAATAGCAAAGGCTACCGAGCACATACCCGAGATGATAAAGGACGTACAGACGCTTATCGACAAGGGCTATGCCTACGAGATAGACGACGGAATATATTTCGATATATCCAAATTCCCCGAATACGGCAAGCTGTCGCGTCTTAACTTAGAGGAGCAACAGGCGGGAGCGAGAGTCGAGGTAAACTCTCAAAAACGTCATCCTGCGGATTTTGCGGTATGGAAGAAGGCTGACCCTCAGCATATAATGCAGTGGGAAAGTCCTTGGGGTATGGGTTATCCCGGCTGGCATATAGAGTGCTCGACTATGAGCAGAAAGTATCTCGGCTCGCACTTCGATATACACACGGGCGGCGTGGACGCAATTCCCGTACACCACGAAAACGAAATCGCGCAAAACGAAGCTCTCGAAGGACACAAGACGGTAGATTACTGGGTACACAGCGAGTTTATGTTAGTTGACAACGGCAAGATGTCAAAGAGTCTGGGCAACGTATACCGTATCGACCAACTCGAAGAGAGGGGATACAGTGCGCTCGATTACAGATATTTCTGCCTTAACGCACATTACAGAAAAAAACTCAACTTTACTTTCGAGGGTATGGACGGAGCCAAGACTTCTTACGCAAGACTTCTCAGCGTGCTCTATCAGCACAAGACGGCAGACAAGGCTACCGACGCACAGGTACTCGAGGGATATAAAAAACAGTTTGACGACGCTATAAACGACGACCTCAATATTCCTCTCGCACTGGGAGTTGTATGGACAATGGTCAAAGAGCCTAAGAGCAAGGATATCTACAAGCTTGCACTCGAATTCGACAAGGTGCTCGGTCTTTCTTTGGACAAAGCCGCGCCTGCCGAAGAGGAAGAACAGGATATTCCCGACGAGGTCAAGCAAATAGCCGAAAAGAGATATCAGGCTAAAAAGCAAAAGGACTTTGCTACCGCCGACGCATTGAGGGCAAAGATAAGCGAGATGGGGTATGCCGTACTCGATTCTAAGGACGGCTACAAGCTCACCAAGAACAACTGAAATCAAAATAAATAATATGAGGGCACGCTGTCTGGCGTGCTCTTTTTTTGGATATAGCGCGGTATTGTAAAAAATCGCTTACAAAATTATCAGGGGAGATATAGCGTTGACAAGACTTTTGCTATAGTCTATAATGAACTTGCAAGAGGAAAAAATTATGAAGAAAATCGTTACTGTAATTTTGTTAGTTTTCACAATGGTCGGCATACTCGCTTTTTCGGGTTGTACCGACCCCGCAGAGCGTGCAGAGGTCGATTTGACTTTCGACGGACTTGGTCTTAAGCCCCCTGAAGAAATTGCTTCGGCGGCTACGCCCGTTGACAGCTCGAAAATCACTTTGAGCAGCGAAGTCACCACGGACAAGGCAGTGCTCGAATCCATCAGATATCTGCTCAAACTTTCCAATCAGAACAACATAGACGCCGAGTTTTACGCAGCGGCGGGATACGGCACGGGCGAAGCGTATATTCCCAGCGCAAATCTCGTAGGCTCGATGGATACCAGAGAATGGAGAATTTACGACAACGGCGAATACTTCTTCGATTCTTACGGACTTGTGGTCGAGGGTTACAGCAAGAAAGATGACGGCTCCAAAGGCGATGTCCCCAGCGGTATCGTAAGCATAATCAGCAACGTACTCAACTTTACGGAGAGAGTTTATTCTCCCGACAGCCAGACCTTCTACAAACTCAAGGACGGCAAGAGCTCGGTAGATTCCTTCAAGAAGTATCCTTCGCTCGACGCGATAATCTACAAAAAGCCCAAGCCCGAAGTTACGAGCGTGGACGAGTACATAAAGCAAAATTATTATCGCAATTCCTTCAAGGATTATATCACCGATGACCTCGATTACGAGGAGTGCATTACCGAAGGTTCGCTTACTTATGACGCAGTCAACGGAATATACACCTTGACTTGCGAGATAAACTGCGAAAACGAAATAGCTCTCGACTTGTCCATACAGAGTATGAAGAAGAGTGCTAGCACGGATATATTCAAATACGCGAAAAAGTCGCTTACCGTAGAGATTTGGGAATGCGGACTTATAAAGAAGTATGTCAACGACAACAGATGGGAGGCACAACTTCTCGGTTATCTCGAAGGCTCCAGCGAAAACTATTATGAGCAGATATTCGCATACGACGCAAACCTTATAGAGGTAATGCAAGTTTCCGACGAAATCAAAAATGCCGTAATGGGAAAATAACTTTCTCACTGTCAGCGGAAAATTTTTATCAACTGACAATTATTAATCAAGGTACAATAAAAATAAAAGGGCTGCGGTTGCAGTCCTTTTTCTATGTCGGTATTGAATACGGAGGAGATTAAACTCCTATAAGGCTTCCTATTATTCTTGCCGTTTGTTGTACGTCGCCGCTTACCGAATCCCCTTTGAAACCGTTGATAAACTTGTCAAACACGCCGCCGTCCTTTGCAAGTGCTTCCATAAACGAATTGAAGAGGTTGTTGGAAACAAGCCATCTCGAAAACGCGTCTTTTTCTGAATTTTCTATAACCGACTTCATAGCATCCGTATCTCTGAAAATATTGATGACGTATCCTATGAGGATAAGGAATACCAGTCCTATAAAGCCGTAAAGCAATGCGCCGAATACTCTGTTGGCAGGACCGAGAGGGGATTTTTCCACGCGCTTGTTTATAAGCCACGCGATTATCGAAAATACTACTATGCACACTATTGCCACTATAAGCGCGCTTACGCCCGATACTATACCGGGGTGTACGTTCTTGTCCTTAAAAGCCGATTCGTTGAGGCTGTTGGCAATAGGAGGAGTAAGCAGTACCGTTATGAGCGAAGTACCGCCTGCAATCAGTAATTTCAAAAGTGCCTGTACAATGCCCTTAAACGCGCCTACTATTATGCAGACGATGAGGACAATCAAAGATAAAATTGTAATATACGACATAATATACGCACCTCTTTATCCTTAGACTTTCTCAGAACAAGCCTGTTCTTAACTTGATTATAACCGCATTTTAATATTTTGTCAAACTTTAACATTTTTATAAAACCGATTTTACTTTTCCTATGAGTTTGCGCGTATTTTGCCAAATAAAGGCATAAGAGAATAAAACGCGCTGCGCTGTCCACAATTAAGGATATGGAAAATCTTGTATTTTTATGTTTAGGAACAACCAAAATCAGCGGAGACAGTATAGGACCGAAGGTGGGAGACCGTCTCAAACAGATGAATATCGGCGCGTACGTATACGGTGACACGCGTCGTCAGGTAACGTCAATAAACGTCGAAGACTATGTAGCAATGCTCAAAAAGCGTCACTCGTGCGACAGAATAATCGCCGTGGATTCGGCACTCGGCAAGAGCGCGGATATAGGTAAAATCAAAATTACCGACGCGGGTGTAAAGCCGGGCGGAGCTTTCAACAAAACGCGTGAAAGAGTGGGGGATATGGGCATACTCGCGGTCGTGGGAGACAGTGAAAAAGACAGGCTCGACCAACTCAGAAACAGCTCTTTGGAGCTTGTGGACGAGCTGGTCGAAAAGGTAGTGGGTTACGCGTTGACCTATGCCGACGATATGCGTTTTTTGTGATTTTTACGCGCCGTAAACCAAATATTTACAATTCTTTACAAAGGAAATTAAATCTTGTGTTGACTATCACATAAATTTTTTATATAATAGTAACGATAGTTTTTAAATAAACGGCGTCGGCATTTTTTGCCGAATGGAGGAAAAAGTGAACAAAAAAGCATTGATAGGCAGATACGTCGTGCTCGCGTTGAGCGTAGTACTCATAATCGTGCTCGTATACTTTATGTTTTTCAACAGCAAACCTGTGGAAATCGCATACAGCAACGACGTCAGCGGCGACAATCAGGGTCTTATCCAGCGTATAGAAGCGGGCAACATATCCGCACTTTATATCGAGTCCTACCGCGTTTACGCTCTCAAGGGTGACGCGTCGCAAAAGGAAATAGAGGCGTTTTACAACAACCCTACCAAGAAGGCTACCTACGTAGCCGCGATAGACTACCGCACGGACTTCAAAGAATATCTCGAAAATCTCAGAGATAAGCAAGAAGGAGTAGAAGGCGGTACGGTTACCGTGCCTCAGTACGTATTCAACGACCCCAATTCGGGAGTTAATCTCAGCTCTTTGATTTTCCCTATACTCGCGCTCATACTGTGTGCGATTGTAGTATTCATTATCTTCAGACAAAACGCAAGTTCCAACCGTCAGGCGCTCAACTTCGGCAAGACCAAGGCGCGTTTGAATATGAACGTATCCGTAAGATTTACGGACGTTGCGGGAGCTGAGGAAGAGAAAGAGGAACTCAAGGAAATCGTAGAATTCCTCAAAGACCCCAAGAAATTCCTTGCGCTCGGCGCGAGAATACCTAAGGGAGTTTTGCTCGTAGGCCCTCCCGGAACAGGTAAGACGCTGTTTGCCAAAGCGGTAGCGGGCGAATCCAACGTACCTTTCTTCTCTATAAGCGGTTCGGACTTCGTGGAGATGTTCGTAGGTACGGGTGCTGCGAGAGTAAGAGACTTGTTTGACCAAGCCAAGAAAAATATGCCTTGTATCGTGTTTATCGACGAAATAGACGCGGTAGGCAGACAGAGAGGTTCGGGCTTGGGCGGCGGACACGACGAAAGAGAGCAGACGCTCAACCAGTTGCTCGTTCAGATGGACGGCTTCGAGAAAAACGAAGGCATTATCATAATGGCGGCTACCAACAGAGCGGACATACTCGACCCCGCGCTTTTGAGACCCGGCAGATTTGACAGACAGATATACGTCAACGTACCCGACGTCAAGGGCAGAGAGGAAATTCTCAAAGTACATTCGAGAAACAAACCTCTTGCCGACGACGTATCCTTCAAGATTCTTGCGAGAATGACGAGCGGTTTCAGCGGCGCAGACCTCGAAAACCTGCTCAACGAAGCGGCTATTCTTGCGGCAAGAGCCAACAGAAAAGTCATCATTATGGAAGATATCCTCGAAGGTATCAACAAGGTAATTGCAGGACCTCAGAAGAAGAGCAGAGTAGTTACGGACAGCGACAAGAGAATTACCGCATATCACGAAGCGGGACACGCTATTATCGGCAAACTCTTGGAAAATTGCGACGACGTACAGGAAGTCAGCATTATCCCCAGAGGTATGGCGGCGGGCTATACTCTTACCCGTCCCGACAACGATGACAGCCACGTTACGCGTAACAAGCTCATAGATATGATTACGATGATGCTCGGCGGAAGAGCGGCTGAAGAAATCGTAATTCACGATATATCCACGGGCGCTTCCAACGATATCGAAAGAGCAAGCAACATTGCCAAGAAGATGGTTACTCAGTGGGGTATGTCCAAGGCGATAGGCAATATGTATCTCGGCGGCGACAAGGAAGTATTCCTCGGCAGAGATTACGGCACTACGCATTCTTACAGCGAGGACCTCGGCGGTATCATAGACAACGAAATCAAGAAAATTCTCGACGACTGCTACAAGAGGGCACTCGACATCTTGCAGAAAAACCGTAAGATAATGGATAATATGGTCAAGGTGCTTTTCGAGAAAGACACGATTTATACCGAGGAAGTCAATATGCTCTTTGACGGCAAGAGCGCCGAAGACGTAATTGCTTTCATCGACGAAAAACAGGCTAAGAAAGAGACCTACAAAAAGGACGGTTTCAAGAGCGAAAGCGTAAAGGTCAATATCGTGCCCGAAATGCCCGAGAGCCAAAAGTCTGAGAGCGAAGCAAACGAAAAGACGCAAGAGGGCGCAGAGGACAATACTTTTGAAAAACCTCAAGCAGTAGAGGAAAAGGTCGAAGAGAAGGCTGAAAAGCAAGAAGGAAAGCCTTCGACCGCTACGGTTGAAAAACGCGCTTCCGCTACAAGAAAGACGACCTCGAGTGCGGCTAAAAAACCCGCAGGCAAGAAGACGTCGGACAGCGAGAAGAAAGAGGACGGTAAAGATAAAGAATAATATTATCGGCAACGATAGAAAAAGACGGTTTTGAGCCGTCTTTTTTCTTTTGCGATAAGAGTGGCTTTTGATTGCCTTGCGCTCAAAAAATCGCAAGATAGATAAAAAATTTATGTATATGTGCGTATTTACAAAACGTTTTATTCGTGGTATAATCTATTTAACAATAAGTTTTTCAAATTTTCAGGAAGGGATTTATGAGAAAAAAAGGATTGATTTATATTGCGGGGGTAACCGTTATGGCTCTTTGTATGCTCTTTTCAGGATGTAAGAATTACAATTATTACGAAGTACCCACAAAGACTTATAAAGAGGGTGAAGAATTTCTCGAGGGTTGCGGCAATACCAACAACGGCTATGACAAAGAGAGCGAAGAGGTCGACAGACTTATAAGCGTTACGCCTTCGCAAAGACAGCTCGACTATATGGAAATGGAGTATTACAACTTCATTCACTTCGGTATGAATACTATGACGGGCAGAGAATGGGGCAAGGGCAACGAAGACCCTGCGAAGTTCAATCCCGAAAAACTCGATACCGACCAGTGGTGCGAGATACTCAAGGCGTCGGGCAGCAAAGGCGTTATAATCACGGCAAAACATCACGACGGTTTTTGTCTGTGGCAGACGGAGACTACCGAGCACAGCATAAAAAACAGTCCTTATAAGGACGGCAACGGAGATATAGTCGGAGAGCTTGCCGCAAGCTGTAAAAAATACGGACTTAAGATGGGTATATACCTTTCTCCCTGGGATATGAACGCAGAGTGTTACGGCACCAATGCGTACAACGATTTTTACAAAGCGCAGCTTACCGAACTGCTTGACGGAAGATACGGCGAGATATTCTGCGTATGGATGGACGGCGCGTTGGGAGAGGAAGCTCAGCTCGACGAGGATTTTGCCTACGACATTGAGGGCTATGAGGAGCTTATTCGGCAGTTGCAGCCTAATTGCGTTACGGCTATACAGGGCAGCGACGTAAGATGGGTAGGCAACGAGGCAGGAATTGCACGCGAGAGCGAATGGAGCGTAGTCAGCGTAAGCAATGCCGCTAGCGATAACTTCCAGACGAGCGAGGACGGCGCGGACGAGTTGCAGAAAGTAAGCGACGAGGACAGAGATTTGGGAAGTCGCGAACTTTTGGAGAAATATCAGGATTTGGCGTGGAGACCCGCCGAAGTCGACGTCAGCATAAGAAAAGGTTGGTTCTATCACTGGAATCAAAGCCCCAAGAAGCTTGACCACCTCTTGCAGATATACTATACGTCAGTAGGCGGCAACAGTAGCTTGTTGCTCAATATCCCTCCCAACAAAGACGGACTTATCTCTAAAAAAGACGAGAAGGTATTGCGTGCATTCGGCGAAGCTTTGGCAGAAAGCAAGGCAAATCCCGTAGAGATAGAACGTATAGAAGTCGGCGACAATAATTCCATGCAGACAAAACCCGAACTCTCTGCGCTTCTCAACAGCGAAAGAGACGGCTACACTTTTGAAGACAACGAATATTTGTTGGATTTCTATCTCAAAGAGAGCGTGAGCATAACGCGTTTCGACATCAGAGAAGACGTAAGATTTTCTCAGAGGGTAGAGGAATTCGAAGTGTGGATAAAAGTCGGCGACAAATGGCAGATTATCGGCGACAGCACGGTAATAGGCAACAGACGCACCCTCGTATTCAAGGATTTACCCAAGACAAATCTCGTGAGAATAACGATAAAGCAATCGCGTTCCGTACCCGTAATAAGAAGCGTAGAGTTGTACGCCTAATCTTACAAACGACATTGTACGACACGTTCGGGTTATGCTCGGCAGACACGTAATCTGAACCGATACTATATACCGCGTCTTACGGGCGCGGTATTAAATTTTTATTTCCCCTCTTGTATAAGGGGAGCATTTGTGATAAAATGATTATACGGTCTTAAGGCATTATGCCCTGAGACTTGTTCAAAAGAAGGGAAAAATTATGGCAAAAACCGTTTACGTAGTTTCCAAAACTCATTTGGACCTGGGATATACCAATCTCGCTGAGAGAGTGGTAGACAAGTATCTCGAAAAATATATCCCCAACGCTATTCAGATAGCAAAAGAAGTCAATACCGACGGTAAAAAATTCGTATGGACTCTCGGCTCGTGGCTTATAGACCGCGCATTGAGAGACGATGACGAAAAGAGGGTAAGAGAGCTCGAAGAAGCTTGTCTGAGAGGAGATATCGTCGCGCACGCAATGCCTTTCACCGTGCAGAGCGAGCTGGAGGACGTAAGACTTTTTGAGGACGGCTTGAAAATAGTCAAGGAGCTTGACAAGAGATTTTCGCGCAAAACGGTTGCGGCAAAGATGACGGACGTCCCGGGGCATACAATCGGTATAGTCCCCCTACTTGCAAAGCACGGCATAAAGATGCTGCATATAGGCGTCAACCGTACGTCTGCAATGCCCCAAGTACCTCCTATATTCGTGTGGGAGTGCGACGGCGCGCAAATAATCGTTGTCTACGAGGGCAGTTACGGCGGTACCGTAACTCATCCCGCGCTCGAAGAAGTGCTTGTGTTTGACCACTCTATGGACAACTGCGGCCCCCGTGACGCAAAAACCGTACTCAAAAATTTTGAAAAGATAAAGAAAAAGTACAAAGGCTATGAGGTAGTAGCGGGTGCTATGGACGACTTTGCCCAAAAGCTTTGGGAGATAAAAGACCAATTGCCCGTGGTAAAGCGCGAGATAGGCGATACGTGGATACACGGCGTGAGCAGCGACCCTTACAAATACGGCGCGCTCAGAATGCTCGAGGATATGCGCAACGAGTGGGTAAGAAAAAAACAGCTTTCTCCCGACAGCGAAGCTTACAGAGTGTTTACCGACAATTTGCTTTGTCTTGCCGAGCATACGGCGGGAAGAGGCATACTCAACGCTTTCAGAGATTTCGACAACTATTTGAAACCCGACTTTATCGAGGCACGCAAGGCCGACGCAAAAATACCGCGTTACGGAATTTTCCGTCTGCCTTTTCTCAGAGATTTTATGAAAAAGCGCGGCGGCAAGGGCAGATATACGCGTATGACCAAATCGTGGAACGAGCAGCGCGATTACGTCATAAAGGCTATCGAAGCTTTGCCTTTGAAACTTTATATCGAAGCGTTTACAAAACTCAAAGCGTTGCGACCCGACGAGTGTTGTTATCCCGAGGGCACGAGAGTTTTTCCCGATATGCCCGTCAAATGCGGAAAATGGAAGTTGGAACTCAATTCTTTCGGCGCGCCTAAAAACCTCTTTATGGGCAACCGCGCTCTTATAGAGAATAACCAAGAGAGTATAGTCGACTACAAGAGTTTGGGGCCTAAGGACTTTAAGTTCTGGCTTAAAAATTATCACAGAGCTTTGTACAAGACTTTTACGTGGGCAATACCCGATTTCGGTCGTCCTAAGTTGAGAAAAGTGGCAAAGTACTACCCGCAGGGCAATTTCCCCTATACGATGAGCGAAGCGGTATACGATAAGACCAAGGAGTTTGAGAGAGTTACCGTCAGACTAGCGGGCAGAAAGCAGATTATGCCTCAGCTGGGAATGCCCAGGAAACTCACCGTGCAGTACATATTCTTTGAAAACTGTATGCAATTGCGTCTTGAATGGACGGACAAGGACGTAAGCAGACTTCCCGAAGAGATATGGTTGCATCTGGGAATATCTCCCGACAGAGACAAGATATTCTATCACAAGCTGGGACAAAAGCTCAGTCCCTACGCAATCGTGCCCAACGGCGGACGCAATCTTTCCGTTACCGAGGGTATAGAATTCGATGCGGGCGGCAAGACTTTCAGGTTGCAGCCCAAACAGGCAGTTCCCGTATCTTTAGGCAGAGGAAAACTTTTGCGTTTCGATAACAAACTCGAAAACAGCAAGTACGGAATATCCTTCCTCGTTCAAAATAATATATGGGGTACCAACTATCCGCTGTGGTACGAGGACAACGCGTCGGTATGGTTTGATATAGCACCCGTAGAGGAGTACGAAAAAGGTATCAAAAGCTACGAGCCTAAGATACAGGTCAACGTAGTAAGGCTAAAGGCACTCGATGACAAGAAATACATACTTACTGACGAGGAGAGAGCCGAATTCAACAAGGCTATGCGAAACTCGGTCAACAAAAAGCCTGCTCCCCCCGCGGCCGACAGCGCACTTGCCGCGGCAGACGTGATTGACGATATGTCCGAGAATGAAACAGCCGTCGAGCCTAAGACGGTCAAGGCTAAGTCGACAAAGAAAACGTCGGAAAAGAAAGAGACAGCCAAACCCTCTTATTCGGGACTGGGAATAATAAAACCTATAATGGACAGAGCGACCGTGCTCAACGACGACCTTATAGAGCCTACGGACGACGATGACGAAACACCCGCCCCCGTAAGCAGCATACGCACGGGAAGAATGGTTACTCTGGGCGAAAACTCTTCCGCCGACAGGGGAAGACTCTCTATTCAATCCAGAGCGGGCGCGAGAATAAATCTTGGCGACGAGCCTATAGAGGAGCCTACGGACAAAAAGGACGGAGAGGTCAAGTCGGGCAAAAAGAAAAGCGCGTCCGGCACTTCGGCAAAGAGCGCGGCAAAACCTTCGACGGCAAAGAGCAAAACCGCAAAGACTGACAGCAAGTCTTCGGCAATACCACGATAGGCGCGGTCAAGGCTGTCGAACTTGCCGTAATCAACGCGGTAAAAGACAGCGTGGACTACGAATTCGAATACGACGACGAAGAGTTCGCCGACGATGCGGAATGATTTTCTTATAATGACGGAAAAATACAAATACGCAAAATACGAATACGGAAAATAAAAAAGGCGGGGTAACCGCCTTTTTTGATTTTACCGATTTAGAGAAGTCCTAACGAAAAGATAGATATGATTGCTCCGAAAGCATATACGCACGATATCGCCAGCACGGCATACATCAATGCGCGCACCGTCTTATCATAGGTTTGTTTTTTTGCGTTCAGCACGGCAATTATACTCAAAGTAAGCATAGGTGCGGCGATAAGCACATTCATTATCGCGCTAAATATCGCATAGTTGCCGCTGTCTTTCGTAGCGGCAGCCAACAGACCTGCCAACATAAAGAAAGCTTCAGAGCCTATCCATAAGAAGAACGAAATCCACGCCAAACGGTGGGCGGGTAAGTCGCTCATTCGGTAATTTTTCTTTACGGGGGTATTGCAGTTGGGGCAAGTCTTAGCATCGTCGTCGAGCTGTTGACCACAATTTGAACAATACATAATTAAGCTTCTCCTTGTAAAAGATATCAATATCATTATAACAAAAAATTTATTTTTGTCAATAAGGCCGTTTGTCAAACGGCTGCGTACGTAATGCATAGTCAAAAAGAAAAAGGATAGTATCGCAAAAATTTTTATACAAAATTTTGGACAAACAAAAAGCGTTTGGTATATAATATAGAAAATTTATAAAAGGAAGGAGTACCGATAATGATAAGAATAGGTATATTAGGTTACGGCAATCTCGGCAAGGGAGTAGAGAGCGCAATCGCACACAATCCCGACACCGCTTTGACCGCGATTTTTACGAGAAGAAACCCCGAGAGCATTCAGCCTCTCACCAAGGGCGTACAGGTATGTAAAGCCGACGATATCGCAAAATACAAAGACGATATAGACGTACTCATACTCTGCGGCGGCTCTGCTACGGATTTGCCTGTACAGACTCCAAATGTCGCAAAGTATTTCAACGTAATCGACAGTTTCGATACGCACGCAAACATTCCTCAGCATTTTTCCAATGTAGACAAAGCCGCTAAAGAAAACGGCAAGCTCGCGCTTATCAGCTGCGGTTGGGACCCCGGTATGTTCTCTCTCAACAGAGTATACGCAGAGAGCGTTTTGCCCGGCGGCGCAACCTATACCTTCTGGGGCAAAGGCGTAAGTCAGGGACACTCCGACGCTATCAGAAGAATTAAAGGCGTAGTTGACGCAAGACAGTATACCGTACCCGTAGAGAGCGCGCTCGAAGCGGTAAGAAGCGGAAGCAACCCTTCGCTTACCACGAGACAAAAGCACACGAGAGAGTGCTACGTAGTAGTCGAAGAGGGAGCGGACAAGGCGTCTATCGAAAAGCAAATAAAAGAGATGCCCAACTATTTTGCAGACTATGACACTACAGTCAACTTCATATCTTTGGAGGAGCTCAAGGAAAAGCATAACGGCATACCTCACGGTGGTTTTGTAATCAGAAGCGGCAAGACGGGAGCGAGCGACGAATACAACAACGTAATCGAATATTCTCTCAAGCTCGATTCAAATCCCGCTTTCACCTCGTCCGTACTCGTTGCTTATGCGAGAGCGGTATACAGAATGAGCAAGGAGGGCAAGAGCGGTTGTATAACCGTACTCGACGTCGCGCCCGCATATCTCTCTCCTATGGACGGAGCAGAGCTCAGAGCAAAGATGCTTTAATTTTATAAATTTGGTTTTATATATAAAAATCCGCGTGCAGTACGCGGATTTTTTATTGTTCGTAAAAATTCATTGCGAGCAAGACTAGGGCTTCAATAGGTTTTTCTTCCTACCAGATAATCTATATCCACGTCGAAATAATCGGCAAGCGCCCACAGACTGCTTATGCACGGTTCTTTTTTACCGAGCAGCCATGCGCTTATGGTATTTTGTTTCAATCCTATTTTTTGCGCCAACTGTACTTGATTCAGATGTTGTTCGCTCATAAGTTCTTTTATTCTTTGCGCAACTAATATTTGCATTATATACCTCTTTAATTTATAGTTGTATTGTTGACATTTTATCTCCAAGGGAGTATAATATACACAAATTAGCACCATGGTGCTATATGTATTAAGGAGGAAAGCATGGAGGAAACAAATTTCAAACAGCAAGGACTCGAATTAATAAGAGGGTATTTTGCAGACTATGTAAAACGCTATCAAGCGACGCAACCCGGTATGGTAAAGACTTTGCAGTATTTTATCGATTGGTTAAAAACCGCTCAAGAAAAAGACATAACAGCCGAACGTAAGGATTTTTATGTTAAGACACACCGCTTTAACGCAAGGGTAAAGGGATTTAGGAAAAGCGGAGACGTGAGCTACGACAGGGAATATGTAGTAGACTATAACGCATATTCCGTGAGCGACAAAAAACTTGCGGATTATATAGGAGATTTTTTCTATGATGCCGAAGCAGACAAGGACATTATATCGGGTAAAATCATTGATATAGGAAAACAGGCTGCCGAATTTGAATACAAGCAGCAGTTTCGGGATATCGGTTTTACATATCTCGACAGCAAGATTAATTCATACGAATCGTCGTCTCCCGAGCGGGACGAATACGTTTTTTATACCTTGACTTATCCTTTCAAAGATAAAATGTTCACTTTTAATTTTGTCGAATACAATGGCAAATGTTTTGTCAAGGATTATCCCAAGCGTACGGGCGGATGC
Organism: uncultured Christensenella sp.; assembly: GCA_949290515.1. Taxonomy (GTDB): domain Bacteria; phylum Bacillota; class Clostridia; order Christensenellales; family UBA3700; genus RACS-045. The sequence continues at coordinate 117,507 of CASERZ010000003.1, read as the reverse complement.
TATGTGGCGACGTGCGTATACGGAAGTTACGATTGTCCCGAGGTTTGGACTTTGAGGAGATACAGAGATGACGTTTTGGCGAAAAGCGTATTAGGAAGGCTGTTTATCCGCATTTACTATGCTGTCAGTCCCAAAATAGTAAGAAAATACGGGAACAACGTTTTATTCAGAAGTTACTTTAAAAAGAAACTGGATAAAAAAGTAGTCAAGCTGAATGACAAGGGCATACACGGGAATCCTTACGAGGATAAATAGAAGGCAAACCGACACGGGAGAAATCCCGTGTTTTTTATAAAATGTAAAACATCTTCCTATTTTTCTTAACTACCGTTACAGGCTAAATCAATTCCGCGGCTGTATCTTATTACGAAGTTTAGCTACCCTTATATTTTATTCTTACAATAAATTAAACTAAAATTGCGTATTGCAAATAAGCAGATTATATAGTATAATAAAAATAATGATGGAGAAAGCGCGGTTTTCGCGCGGACGTTTTTAGCACGTCAACGTTAGAAATTATTACGTTAAAATTTTATACCGAGAAACAAAAGACTTTTATCGGTAAAGTCAATCAACAGTTCGGATAAGGAAAGGAGAGAAATGGCAGAAGAATTAGAAGAGCAGGTCAGTGAAGTAAGCGAAGCCAAGGAAAAGGCAAAGCCCGAAAAGACAGAGAAGCCTCCCGTGGAAAAAATGCCCGTGGAGATTACTCTTGAATGCGCGCCCGTAGTCAACTATTATCAGGTGCAAAACGGTATCAGTCCTATCCGCAGACTTTACGTCAAAAACAGAAGCAACGAAGACAAGGAAAATCTCAAAGTGCGCGTTACTTCTCAGCCCGACTTTATGTTGCCTTACGAGATAGAGCAGGCAATACTTCCCCGTCGCACAAACGCGAAATTCGATTGTCAGGCAAAGCTGTCCCCGCTGTTTATGGTTGCGGTGGACAAGACCTTGCAGGGCTTGATTACGGTAGAGGTACTCTTTGACGAAGAGGTAGTTGCAAAACAAAGCTGCGAAGTGCAGATTACCGCTTTCAACGAGTGCAACTACGAAGGAAGTCCCGAGAGCCTCGCTACGTTCGTAAAGCGTACTCCTCAGGTCAACCAGCTTATGTCGCTTATCGAGGCAAAGCTTAAGAAATGGAATTTGCCTTCGCAGAGCGGATATACCGCAAATACCAACAAAAACTACGTGCGCAATTACTTTGCCGCGGCATTCAGCGTACTCAACGACCAGCGTTTCGAGTACTATAAGTCGCAAGAGAGCAAGAGCGAAATGATACAGACGCATAAGGATTTGCTCGAAGGCAAAGTGGCTACGGCTACCGAACTTGCGCTTTTATACGCTTCACTAGTAGAAGCCAACGGACAAAACGCCGTCATAGGACACATAGGCGACGAATGGTACGTGGGCGTATTTACCACCAACGAGTGTTTGCCTTTGCTCGTAAGCGATGACGTTGAGCTTATTGCTCAAAAAGCCGAAAAAGACGTCAACGAGTTTACTCTCGTAGCTATGTCGGATACGGTCAGCGGCGTATCTTTCGAAAAGGCGGAGAAAAACGCTTTCAATGCAATAAAGAAAGACCCTGCCGTAGATTTTATAGTAGACATTAAGAGAGCGAGAATAATGCATATCTATCCTTTGCCCGAGAGAGTACTCGGCAAGGACGGATACGACCTCGTACAGAGCCGAGATTATATTACGTCGCTCGCGCCTAAGCAATTCAAGGAATACGGCGGAGACGTCGGCGGCGAAAAGGAAATAAGCAGAGTAGCGCAATGGGAAAGACGACTTCTCGATATGGATATGAGAAACGCCCTTCTCAACTTCAAAGTTTCGCGCTCGGCAGTCAAACTTCTCGTGCCTACGCTTGACGATTTTATAGGCGCGATGAGCGAAAACAAAGCTTTTGTCGTCGACCCCAAACCCAGAGACGGAGCGACAAGTCTCGAGAAAATCACGGACGGTTTCGAGAGGGCTTCGTTCCTCAAGCCTTTCGTGGATTACGTAGGTTACGAATACAAAAACAAACGACTTCTTACCGTATACGACCAGAAGTCGCACGAGGGAATAATGCTCAGACTGTTCAGAAAGGAACAGTCAATACAAGAGGAGACGGGTACCAGCACGCTTTATCTGTCGGTAGGTTTCCTCAAATGGAAAGAGAACGAAAACGCCGAAGAAAAGTACGCGCCTTTGCTACTCTATCCCGTCAGCCTGAGCAAGAAGGGCGTAGCTTCTCCCGTATATACGCTTGACGTCAACGTCGAAGACGTGCGCCTTAACAGCACGCTGCTCGAATTTTTGTATCAGGAATTCAATCTGGATATCAGAGGACTTTCTTCCGTACAGCTCGATTCTCAGCAAAACATTCTCTCCGTAATAGCGAGAATAAAGAAAGAGACGGTAGGCTTTAAAGGTTGGGAAATTATGTCCAACGTATTTTTGGCTACGTTGTCTTTCGGCAACTATCAGCTGTGGTATGACGTCAAATACAAGTCCGAAAAATTCAAGGAACATCCTATCGTCAATTCGCTTATCAACAACAAGCTCGAACTTCCCGAGGACGCATTCAATCTGTCTGACAGCTCGAGTGACGAAGCGTACACGGCGGAAGACAGAATGTATCTGCCTATATCTGCGGACTCTTCGCAGTACTCGGCTATCAAAGACAGTTTGAACAAGAGTTTCGTATTGCACGGACCTCCGGGCACGGGTAAATCGCAGACGATTACCAACATTATCGCCAACAACATAGTGCGCGGTAAGAGAGTATTGTTTGTCGCGGAAAAGATGGCGGCATTGTCTGTCGTTCACCACAGATTGCAGAGCATAGGTTTGGGTGATTTCTGTCTCGAACTTCATTCCAACAAGACCAATAAGAACACTGTTTTGTCGCAGATAGTCAACACTCTTTCGCTTGCTGAAAGCAAGACTCAGGAACAGCTTGACGACGATAAACTTCAGGATATCAACGATTGCATAGACAAACTTGAGAGAGAACTTGAGGCTATGCACCGCAAGAGATATCTGGGCATATCGCTCTATCAGGGCATAATGGGCTATTTTGAAAATCAGGATTCTCCCGACTGTTTGCGCATTGACAGCATATTCTACGAAAAACTCGTAGGCTCGACTTTCAACAAGTATATAGACATACTGACAGAGCTTACTATGCGCGCAAAGGAGTGCGGAGATATAGAGAAATCGCCTTTCAGACACATAGGCGGATTCAATTACTCTGAAAAGTGGAGCGAAGAGGGTAATTCCATACTCGAGATATACCTGATGGAACTCAAGCATCTCAGACAGTATGCGCGTACTTTGATGCCTCTGTTCAATATGCGTACGGTCGCGCTCACTACGGCAAAACTCAAAGCGTTGTACAGAATATGCAAAGCTTTGCATATCGACTATATTCAGAATTATTTCAAGAGCCTTTCCAAGCAGCCAAGAGGTATCGTTCAATCCTACCTCGAGGCAGAATCGCGCGTGGACACGATGCTCAACGAATATACCGCCAAGTACGGTACTTATCCTGAGGGCATTTCGTCCGAAGAACTTATCGCGACCTTGAAGAGCGGCTCTATAAGCAGTAAGATAAAGCGCGTCATACCTTCTGGTATCGACAAGCGCGACAGATGGGCTTACGTCGAATATCTTTCCAAGTGCGAACAAATCCGTTCGACCTTGAGAAAGCGCGAAGAGGAACTTGCGGATATTCTGCAAATTTCTCCCGACGATTCGGCGAAAATCAAGCTTTGTACGACGGAAATCGACCAGCTTTACGAAAACGCGCAAAAGCTTTATGCCGAACTCAACAACGAAGTATTCGAGGACAGCTGTTTCAGACTTGTAAAATTCGGTCCCAACGCGTTTATGCTGTATTATCAGTATGCGTACGAGAGTTGCGCGAAAGCAGAGGGCGCATTCTGCAAGATATTCAGCACGCGCGGTTACAGCGGCGGCAATGATATCAACTCCAAGATAGAATATCTAACGAGCATACAAAAGAACTTCGACTTTATCCCCAACTGGTGTAAGTATCAGGAAATCGTCGAAAAGTGTAAGGCAAGCGGTCTCGACTTTATTCTCGAGCCTCTCAATGACGGCGAGATATCGGCAGTCGAGGTATTGAGCTGTTTCAAGAAGTGCGTGTACTTCAACTTCGTAAGAAGCGAATTGCTACTCGACGACGTACTATGTCAATTCTCGGGTCTTACTCTCGAAGAACTTGCCAACAAGTTCAAGGAGCTTACCGAGGACTACGAGAGATGGACGAAAGGCGAGCTTTACAACAAGCTGGTTGCGGGCATACCCCGTCCCGACGAAGAGGGCGACCACAATCTCGAAAGAGTTGTGCTTATGCGTGCGGAGAAGTCGGGGATGAAGGGCACTACGCTCAGAAATCTCTTTGCAAAGATACCCAATATTCTTGCAAAGTGCTGTCCTTGTATGCTTATGAGTCCTACGTCCGTAACACAATTTTTGGACATAGACTCTGACAATAAGTTTGACCTTGTCATATTCGACGAAGCGTCGCAGTTGCCTACCTGCAAGGCGGTCGGCTGTATTGCGAGAGGTAAAAACGTTATCGTCGTAGGCGACCCTCAGCAGTTGCCTCCTACGACCTTCTTCAACGTCGATTATAAGGACGACGAGCATTACGAAGTCGAAGACCTCGACAGTATTCTCGACGACTGTCTCGCGCTCGGTATGCCTCAGAATCACCTATTATGGCACTACCGTTCCTTGCACGAAAGCCTTATCGCTTTCTCCAACGCAATGTACTACGGCAATACGCTGCTCACATTCCCTTCGCCCAACGAGCTCAACAGCAAAGTATCCTTCAGATACGTTGACGGTGTTTATGAGAGAGGCGGAGCAAAACACAACAAGAAAGAGGGCGACGAGCTCGTCGAGGAAGTTATCAGACGTCTCAAAGACCCTCAGGAACGCAAGTACAGCATAGGTATCGTTACGTTCAATATGGCACAGCAAGTCTATATAGAAAACGAACTTTCCAAGCGTTTGCACGAGCATAAACTCGACCAGTACGCATACGACAGAGAAGAGCCTATTTTCGTCAAGAACCTCGAAAACGTACAAGGTGACGAAAGAGACCTCATACTCTTCAGCGTAGGCTACGGTCCCGACAAAAACGGCAAACTTTCTCTGAACTTCGGTCCTATCAACCAGAACGGCGGTTACAAGCGTCTTAACGTTGCCGTAACGAGAGCGCGCAACGAAATGATAGTATTCAGCGGTATTACGGGCAATATGATTGACCTCAACCGTACCAACAGTAAGGGTGTCGAGGGCTTGAAAGCATTCCTCGAATACGCAGAGCGCGGTAAGGATATGCTTGCGATAAGCAATATGGATATCGTAAGAAGAAGCGCGGGTATCAGCGAGCTTCTCGGCAAGGAACTCAAGGACAGAGGAATTCTCTGCGACTACAACGTAGGCGTCAGCGACTTCAAGATAGACGTAGCCGTAGTCGACCCCAAGAACAAGCACAAATATATCCTTGCTATTCTTGCCGACAGCGAAAACTCCTGCAAGCTCAAGGGTGTAAGAGACAGGGTAATGATGCAGACCAAGATTTTGAGAAAGCTCGGTTGGAATACCTATCAGCTGTGGACTGTAAATTACTTCAACAACCCTAGGCGCGAAATTCAGAAAATCAAGGACTATATCGCTACTCTTACGCAAAAGAAAGTGCTCAGCAAGAAAGCTGTAAGAGACACTATCGCTAAGTACAGAGTGCCTTACAAGACATATCCTATCAAGCCTATGATGAGAGTAGGTACCGATTACGTGCTCGATATAGTCAACGAAGAAAGAATAAAAGAGAAGATAAGAGCCATTATCGAGAAGGAGTCACCTATCGAACTCCATTGCCTTATGGACAAGTTGACGTTTATGTTCAATCTGCCAAAGAGCGCAAAGAAAGCCATCGCGACCTTGCAAGGCTACGTAGCAGAATTCGATACCTTCAGAAAAGAAGTATCCGGCAAAGTCTTCTACGTAGACAAACCCGTCGATACCTTCCGTCCTTCCGACGCCAAGGTTAAGCGCGATATCGCTACTATCTATCCCGAAGAAATTCTTGCCGCAGTCAAGTGTGCTATCGAGAGTAATATAGGTCTTGACCGCGACGGAGTAATAAAAGAGGTAATAGCACTCTTTGCTTACGGAAAAAAGACAAAGACAGTCGTCGACTGGATAGACAATGCGATAGATATTGCGATAGACGATAGGCAGTTGATGGTTACGGTTGACGGCAAACTCTCAACATAAAGGCGACCGCATATATTGGCACATATTTTGCCTTTATCTGCGACGCTCGCGCTCAGTTACATACGCAAAGTATGCGCCTGTCGCGCTCGGTCTGGAAAAGACAAACTCTGCACCACTCTCTGCGGTCGCACAGAGTGAGTAATAATAGAAATAATGCCACTCTCCGCAGTCGCACGGGGTTAGGTAATAAAAGAATAATAAAGCCACTCTCTAAACTTATAGAGGGTGGCTTTTTTATAAAAAAGACCGCAACAGCGGTCGTTTGGTTTACGTTTTTATAAATATCAGTCGCTATATCCTATCAGATAGTTTACGTCGGTATCCAATAGTTTTGCCAATTTAATCAGCATATCCAGCGAACATTCTCTTTGCCCGTTTTCCCAATAGCCTACAAGCCTTACCGATATGTGCAATTCGTCGGCAAGAGCTTGACGCGTCATATTCTTTTCTTCGCGCAATTCTTTAAGCCTTGTATTGAATTTGTTAAGCTTTTGTTCTGTCATATTTTAATTATGGAACATTTTGTTCAAAAATTCTTGACAATGAACAATTTGTTCCTTATAATATTATTATCGGCGTTACACCTTCACTTTTTAAGCACGCCGATAAAAAAAATACCGACAATAGCTTGTCGGTATTTTTGTGTTATTACAATTATATCAATATTATGCACGATATATAAATTGTTTGGATTTGCGATTTATAGGTTTTATTTTGCGCGGTAACCATTGTAGGAATAGAGTGGCAAATTTTTTTGTATTCGCGCGAGGGTGTAGGTTTGCAGAGCGTTTTTGGGAGCGTAATTTGCGCGGTCTTTTTTATAGCCGAATACACGCCTTTCGTTCATATCGCTGTCGGGGACGTAGCCGAGAATGTGGAAGAGTTTACCGAACTTTACGATATTGCTGTCTTCTCCGAGTACGTTTTCTAGGTCGGGATTGACAAGCCAGGTTATCACGGTATAACAGCGGTATTTGTAGTCGGGATAATACTTTTCAAAAAAGGCGTTTGCGTCTTTTATTGAGGCAAGGCATTTTTGGGTATCGAGTTTTTCTCCCTGAGGTATATGCATGGTAATGCATTTTTCTCCTAAGCGGTAGGGACATTTGATTACGTCCTTTAATTTTGCGTGAGGAAGTATCAAAAAACGCGAAAATTCGTATTGAAGCCTTCCTATGCGGAAGATTTTCATTGAGAGATGTTTTGCTATCCAGCTAAGATTTTCAAGTCCCTGAGTGCCGTATTGTTCAAAGCCGTTGTCGCACCATATTTTGATATCCGAGAAAGTGTCGAAAAATATTTTTTCGTCTATGCCTTTTTCCTGATATTTAGCGTATACGTAAGGCAGGGCATTCAGGACCAGCGCGAGTTTTTGTTTGCCGTCGAGTTTGCGCGCGAAACCGCATTTACCTTTGAGCAAGAGGTAAAGAGTTTTATCGCAAAATTCTTTGTTGGAGTCTGCCCACCTGAGAGATTGTTGGGCGAGATTTTCGTCGATATTCAATTTTATACAAATATCTTTTGCAGTCATACTTCAATTATAGATTATAAGACGTATACAGTCAATACGTCGTATCCTGCATACCGATATAAATTTTTTGTAAAAAAGCTTTTTTATAAATTGCAGATATTTGACACTAATCTTTTATTTTTGCGTACGAGCAGGGGTGAGATGCGTCAAAATCACGCAAAATACCGTCTGTCACGGCGTTTTTCGCGGCAGGTGTGTTTAGGGGCAAAATCCATTCGACTTGACAAATTGACAAAAATATAGTAAAATCTTTGAGTAAGCGCGATTTTTGAGGGCGCATTTCAAAAGTCAGATATATAAGTTTTTAAACAAGTTAGGATAATTTTTTCTCTGTCTTAGGTCAGAAAAAGGAGGATATATGTTCGATAAGAAAACAATATTGGATAACTATGCTCAAAGCTGTCTTGACAGCTATCCCGTCGACAGCTCGCTGTACACTGAGTTCAACGTAAAGCGAGGACTGAGAGACAAGTCGGGCAAAGGCGTAGTCGCAGGTATTACCGACATATCCAAAATAGTATCTTTTAAGGAAGAAGACGGTAAGCAAGTTGCTTGCGACGGCGAATTGTACTACAGAGGTTACAGCATAAATTCGCTTGTGGACGGGCTGATAGCGGGCGACAGATTCGGTTTTGAGGAGATAACCTATCTTTTGTTGTTCGGTGAACTGCCCGACAAAAATCAGCTTGCCGAGTTTTGCGAAATGCTTACCGAGATGCGCAAGCTTCCACGCAACTTTACAAAGGACGTTATACTCAAGGCACCCAGCAAAGATATGATGATGAGCCTTTCTAGGAGCGTGCTTACGCTTGCTTCTTACGACAAGAAATTCGATGACATAAGCGTGCGCAACGTTATCAAACAAAGTCTTATGCTTATAAGCGTATTCCCTATGCTAGCGGTCTACGGCTATCAGGCATACAATCATTATATTTGCGACGACAGCTTGTATATACACAGACCTGACCCCAATCTTTCCACCGCGCAAAACTTTTTGCGTATGCTTCGTCCCGACACGAAGTTCAGCGAGCTTGAGGCAAAGGTACTCGACCTCGCGCTTATACTGCATATGGAACACGGCGGCGGCAACAATTCCACGTTTACCACGCGCGTAGTTACTTCTTCGGGTACAGACACGTATTCTGCGGTTTCTGCTGCGCTTGCGTCGCTCAAAGGTCCCAAGCACGGCGGAGCGAATATCAAGGTAGTTCAGATGATGAAAAACATACGCGAACACGTCCGCGACCTTGAGGACGAAGACGAGATTTACGCATACCTCATAAAGATTTTGAGAAAAGAAGCGTTTGACGGCAAAGGTTTGATTTACGGAATGGGTCACGCAGTATATTCTCTGTCCGACCCCAGAGCGCAGGTATTCAAAAAATTCATTCACGAGCTTTCCAAGTCCAAGGGAAGAAGCAAACAGTATTCATTCTATGAGAGAGTGGAAAGGCTTGCGGCTAAGGCAATCGCCAGCGAAAGAGCAATATACAAGGGCGTAAGCGCAAACGTGGATTTTTACAGCGGTTTCGTATACAGTATGCTGGGTATTCCCGTGGAGCTTTATACGCCTATGTTTGCCATCGCGAGAATAGTAGGTTGGTCGGCGCACAGACTTGAGGAAATTATCAACGCAGATAAGATTATCCGTCCCGCTTACATAGACATAGTCAAGATTAGAGATTATAAAAATCTCGAGGACAGAAAGTAAAAATATCTCTTCGTATTTACGCGAATATACTTAAAAAGGACCGCAAGGTCCTTTTTGCAACGTATGTTTTTTTGTGCTAGGAGTTCTGAATTACCGATTTTAATGGCAAAAGGTACCTTAATCGGTCAGATAGAAGCTTACAGTATAAACTTATTGTATATGCGTTATTCTCAGACGGCGTGTGTGTTAGTGAGTATTGACACCGTGCGCGCAAGATATTATAATTAAAACGTAAGATAAAAACAGTTTTGACACGCAACGGCGGGAGGAGGTTTTTGTGAAGAAGAAAACCGTAATAATATTGACGGCTGTACTTACAGTACTGACATTGACGATGCTAATCGCGTCGGCTGTCGTTTTGACCGTGAATACGGGAGAAAGCTCAGACAAGTACTTAGGCAAAGACCTTACTGCGGACGCTACGGAAATAACTGCTTCTACCAACGAGGCTTTGACGCGCTTTGTTACGGACGGCAACGTCAACACCTTCTGGCAGGGCGAGAGAAGAGGAAGCTACATACAGTTTTATTTTGAAAAAGGCATAGAATTCAATACCGTAGTTATAAGCGAAACGGGTATGAGCATCAGCGCATTTGAGATATATGTGAGCAATAACGGAAAGCATTTCGACAAGGTTTACGAGCAGGACAGAATTCAGCGCGGCAGACTGTGCGCAATGACCGGGCAGTTAAACGCTAAATACGTAACTTTGAGAATTATAGACAGTGAGGCGTCCCCCCGAATAAACGATATAAGCATATACAATGCCCAAAAAACGGGGGAGGATTTTTCTCTTGCTTCGCGTTTTGATATAGAAGACGCCGTATATCGAATTGCCGATTGGAATGCGGACGGCATTATCCCTGAATACGATGAGGTTTACGAATTGTTTGACGGAGCGAAACTCGGACTTTTCGACGAGGTAGTAATCGACGCGGGAATAGTGTGGAGTGCAGAGGGAGAGCTTTTGGCGGATAACGTAATATCGGACAACGTTGAGGCAAGCGAATTCACTCTCGATAATATAGTAAAAGCTTTGGGATATCTCAACGAAGTCAAGTCGGAAAATACAAAATTTATTCTTTCGCTTAGTGCTAAGTATGCAGACGCTGTAAATACGGATTACTCCGTGCTCGCCCGAAACGTAAAAAGATTTTTGGCTGACAACGGCTTTGACGGAGCGGAGATAGACTGTACTTTGGCTGACGGCAAAAATCAGTGTATTTATTATGCCGACGCTATTGAGGCTTTAAGAGGTGCTTTGGGAGAAGAGACGTATATTTTAGCGGCTTTGACTACAGGACAGCTTAAGTATTATTCAGGCGTAGCTGACAAGATTGACAAGGTAAATCTCGTCGGCTTCGGACAGCTTGACCAAAACGGCGACAGCGCGGCGTTTTACGCTTCGTGCATACAGGCGGTGGATATTTGTCTGAACAACGGATTTAAGGAAAAACAGATAAATCTCGGCGCGCCTTTATACGGAGCATATTCAAAAGACGCCGAAGAAGTCTACGCTTATTCTTCTGTAGAAGGCGAATACGGCTGGTATGACAACGTATTCGAGTGCGCGTGGCGCGAAGAAAGAGTATCCGACATACGTTTCAACGGCAAGCAGCTTTTGTACGACAAGACTTGCTATGCAATATACAGAGGTCTGGGCGGAATTACGCTTTTCGCTCTGGAATGCGACAGGGCGGGCATAGGAGAAGATACGCTTTCGTATGCAGCCTGCAAGGCAGTAAGCGACGCGGAGGGCAGAGTATGAAAAAGACTATGTTGAGACAGCTGAGAAATCAATACTGCGTAGGCGCGTGCGTTATCGCTATGTCCGTTCAATTCATTCTTATGGAAAATTACGTCAATGCGGAAGTGCGCACGGCATTCGGTGAGTTCAACAATAACTTTATATGGCTTTACGCATTGTTTTTTGCTTTGGGCGGACTTATATGTACGCTTTTGCGACTGAGAAGAAAAAAGCTTGCAGACATTGCTGATACTCAAGTAAAAGCCAAAGACTCCACCGAAGTTTGGCTGGTGCTTTGGGGCATAGCTCTCATACTCACGGCTTTTCTTTCGGTAGGATTTGTCGTGTCGCTTTTGCCTTACGTACCCGTTGGACAAGTGACGTCGGCTTTGCCTCTTGTTTATGCGCTTATATTGTGTGTCAGCGGGCTTACTCATTACGGAATTTTCACAAGGCTTTTTGCTAGGGTAAAGGAAGACGGTGCTAGCTTGCTTGCTCCTATTTGCGGCGGAATAGTAGTAGCGATGGTTGCGCTTATAATAATACCCCGCCAGATGAGTTATAAGATGGCAATAGTCATTTCGGGCGTACTGCTTATTATAGGCGCATTCTTATACGCAAAGGCCGACGATACAATCAAACCCCGTTACGAAGTGCGTCCTGTCGAGAGGACAAACGATAAAAGCGGTGCGCTCACTCTCGTACTTCTGGGACTGATGACTTTCGGCATAACGTTCCTCTTTGTCAATATCGACAACTATGCCGCAAAATTGCAATTCGACGATATCGAGATTTATTTGCTGATAGGTTTTTGCACCGGAGGAGCGTATGTAGGTAACGCGTTTTTCAAAAAATTCGGACGTGTTTCGGGGCTGCTTTCCGTAATAGATTTTGCGATACTGACAGTATGTATGATTACGGTATGTTTTGTGAGGGAATATCTTTTGCTGGCGTTTTTGTTGCTTATAGCTTCTATATGCTTTGCAGTAATTGTCAGAGATATACTGGCAAATATCAGAAACTGGGATAAGATGCGCCACGAGGGATACAGGTATTTTATTATTGTGGCAGGCTTTGTGGTGCCTATGATAATGGGATATGCAGGCGGTACGGCAGCGACTATGGGGCACGGCTATATGACCGACATATTTGCGGGCGTCAACGATTGGATTGCCGATTACGCATTGATAGCGCGAGGCGCGATAGCAGATGCCGACGGTATATTCAGTAAGTACATAGGTGTGGGCACGAGAGTAGAGGTAGCGGACGGAAGATACGAATATATTCCTTCGAGATATTTGCCTATGGTACCTATGGCGTGTATGCTGTTCGGTTCGCTGTTTTATATGGTATCGCAGATTTACAATATACGCACCAGCGTCAACGACACGTCGAAAAACAAGACGCGCAGAGTGCCCGTAACCGTTCAGCCTATATCTGATGCACAAAGCGAACAGATAAAAGCCGAGATGATAACGACGGATATTCTTTGCGAGAGCAGCGAAGAGAGAGAACAAAGAGAGCGTCGAGAGGCTTTGGACAGAGCGCGAGCGGCAGGCAAAGACGTGGAATTCGAAGAGGTAGAAGAAGATGCTGACTGTGGAGAATTTGATAATAAGCCAGACGATAGTGCCAAAAAAGGTAGCGTAGATATTCAGGAGAAAGAAATTTGCGACGGCGGGGAGGATTGCGAAGATTCCGCCGAGCGCGATTGACGATATGAATACAAATATACAGATTACGGTCAACGGCGACAAAATCGTCGTCAATAAAGGCGCTGTACTCTCCGATATACTCAAATCGCGAGGGTACCGTTTTGCAATGCCTTGCGGCGGCAGAGGAATATGTCGCAAATGCAAAGTGAGTGCAGACGGAAAAGAGGTATTAGCGTGCAAATATATCGTTACTCAGCCTGCCGATATCGTATTGCCTGAATTTTCAGACGGAAAGTACGAGGAATTGATAGAGAAAGCAGAGGGGGTATGCCGTATATCGACTGATATAGGCACCACTACGGTAGAAACGGCTGTAACGGACAGCGAGGGAAAAATACTCGCGAGAGTAAGGTTTGCAAATCCTCAAAGCGTTTACGGAGCGGACGTAGTCAACAGAATAGAGTATTGTTCGGAAAACGGTGCAAAAGCATTGCAAAAGATACTTGTCGACGAAATAAAATCGCGACTTAAAAATCTTTTGGGAAAAAGCGCAAAAGTTGAAAGAATGGACTTTGCGGGGAATACCGTAATGACGCATTTGCTTATGGGAAAGGACTGTTCTTCTATGGGACAATATCCTTATACGCCTTTGTTCCTCGATTCTCAGACAACGAGCGCTAAAGAGTTGGGTTTCGAGTTTGATTGCGAGGTGCGTACTTTGCCTTGCATATCGGCTTTTGCGGGGGGAGATACCGTAGCAGGACTGTTGACTTTGCCTGAGCCTGCTAAAGGTAAATATTCGCTTTATATAGATTTGGGCACGAATGCCGAAATAGTGCTTTTGGGCAACAAAAGTTATACCGCGACTTCCGCTCCCGCAGGACCTTGCATGGAAGGCGCGAATATATCGTGCGGAATGAGTGCCGTCGACGGAGCAATTACGCATTTCAAATATCCCGACAAAGTGGAGTTTCTGGGAGAGAAGCCGTCAGGTTTATGCGGAAGCGGACTTATCGACGTTGTAGGACAGCTGTACAAATCGGGTGTAATAGACGACAGCGGCGATATGCGCGAAGACTTCAGACTGGCTGAAGGTGTTATTTTAAAACGCGAAGACATAAGGCAATATCAGCTTGCAAAATCGGCTATAAGAGCTGCGACAGAGGAACTTCTCGAGTACAAAAAAGTGAACAAACGCAATATAGAAAGAGTTTATCTTGCAGGCGGTTTTTCCTCGCATACCGACGTCGATAACGCCGTGGCAACGGGATTGATTGCTAAAGAATTTGACAGTATATGCATAGCTGTGGGCAATTGTTCGCTCAAAGGGTGCATACTCTATAACAGCAATAAGAAAAAAGCGGACGCGATTGCAGCCGACGCAGAATATCTCGACCTCAACTCACGCGAAAGTTTTTCGGAAAAGTTTATCAAGTTTATGAATTTCGGTATATGAAATTGAACATGTTTATTGCAAATTTATATTTTCTAAAAACGCTTTTTTAATTTCATTTTTTCTTAAAAAGGCTTTTTCTTCAATAACAGAAACTAACAAATGCACAACCATACCGAAACCGAACATAAGAATTATAATGTTCATTGTGAATGATATAGTTTTTGTGAGATAAAGAATATAAAATACGCCATAATAAACGAAATTAATGATAAGGGAATTTATAGCGTTATATAATGTTTTTCCAAGACCTATAAAGATATTGTCGATTATTACGCAACCTGCATAGGCAATATAAAAAGGAGCTAATTTTATCGTAATGAGGAATATGTCTTTTGCATTAGAAAGATTTTCGGCATAGCGGTAAAACGGCGTCCAAATAGGTATACTGATTGCCCATATTAAAACAATACCAATTGTAATTAAATAATAATTAGACTGTTTGAGGTTTAAATATCCGTCCTTACAGTCTCTTTTTATTATTTCTCCAAGAGCGCTAACAGGAATCAGCAACCACCCCCATATAAAATTGTTTGCAATCCAGTAATTGCCTTGTTCTGCTACCGTATTGACCATTTTGCATACCATAATTGCATAAATTAAATTATCAATAAATTGTTGAAGACCTGAAAAAATTCCCACTTTACACCATTGTTTTATTATTGGCAAATCGGTTTTACGGAAAAGAGAGGGTTTAAATAATCTTTGCATATACAATATTAGCAAACTTACAACTGCAAGTATGCTGTTTACTGTAATATTAGAAACAGCAATACCGTAAATACCAAGATTAGGGATAAGAGCTAAATCGGCAAACAAAGACAATACTGTGCTTGAGGCGAGATAAATATAAACGTTTTTATCTTTTCCTACTACAACAAACACCACATTTACAAAGCTGACGACGATGCCTATCATAAAAGCTATCGTTTCAAGTTTTAAATAATCGGATACCGTGGATAAATCTATTTCATCGGGATTCATGGCTTTTATTAAGTAACTACCATAAATTAATACTCCTATGGAAAAAATCGTATAAACGAAAAAGACAATCAATCCAGTTTTAAACACGTGCCTAGAAAAGTCTTCTTGACTAAATTTGAAAATTTTGTTTAGTACCGAATAAAGAGGTATTATCAAAAATGCTTGCAAGGTCTCGTTTATTAAATCAAACCATTCCATTTGCCCGATAATATCAAAGGCAGAGCTGTCTGTGCTAGAGGATATAATAAACGTTCTTATCGTTTGGTATATTGCCGGGATTAAAGCCAAAGCGCATAAGGCTATGTACAATCTCCAATTAAAAGTTTTAAGTTGTTTAAATTTTTCTTTCATTTACTATCCCCCAAGTGTGTAAATGCATTTTCGACGCATTATATTTTGCAATGTAATTATAACACGCCATAATATCACAAGCAATCTATTTCGATTTTCTTTAAAAGTATTTATATTAAAATCAAATTGTCAGAAACTAATAAAAATCCAAACGTGCAATGTTATTGAGGCAGATTGTTTGTTAAAGAAACAGAATCGAGAAAAAGCAAAAATAGAGAGATTGATTTCTCTCTAATTTTTTGTCTCAATGCGAGACTCTCGAAAACTGGTGCCGAGTGCCGGAATTTGTACGAACACAAAGGGAAAGAAGAAGCAGATCGGAAAGCGTCCCCGACCTGCTTTTCTAATTGCTCGACATAGGATTTGCAGAACCTGTCCGTTGCGGCGTACTCTTGGAAGTTGTAAGTGATGACGATGTGGTCGCCGTACCAGAGGATGTCGCGGATGAAGGTGTTTACGAGCAGCTTGCGTGTTTTGATATCGTCCGGGTCTTCAAAGACTTTGGAGAGCAGATACTTTTCCACGTCTTCCACGGTGACGTGGGCGTAGGTTTTCTGCGATTCTTTGTTTATCTCGATGTCCAGCCTGTTCAATTCGTCCTGCAACGCAGCCAACCTGTCTTTCGTAAAGTCCATGATGATGCCTTGCTCTATGGCTTTCACGATATTGTCTGCGGCTCTTTGCGCTTCGTCTCTCTTCTTGATGAGTATCTGCAAGCCCGAATTGTCCCGCATGATCTTTTCATGCACTTTGACTATGGTCTCCGCGATTTGCGTGATGATGCTGTTCCGTTGCAACATAGAGACGGTAGCGTCGATGACATAATCTTCTAACTCTTGCTTTTTGACGGCTTTGCAATCGCAGTCCGCCTTTCCGCGCCGTTTTGAGAGACAGACATAGTAGTAATGGATTTCTCCGTTCCTTGAAGTACCGCTTTCTCCGCTCATACGGTGTTTGCAGTTTCCGCAGATGAGCTTTCCCGAAAGTATGTAGTCAAATATTTCTTTTTTGCGGCTGGGTGCTATCTTGTTTTCCTGATTGATGGCGTCCACTTGGTTCCAGACCTCCTTTGCGATGATGGGCGGAAAGATGTTGTAGTAGGTCGTTCCCTGATGGGTAACTTCTCCGATATATCGTTTGTCGTGCAGGATGACATAGACGTATTTGTGGTTTATATGTTTTCCGCATTTGCGGCGGACATTCCGCGCTTTCAGATCTTCGGCGATGGAGACGGCTTTATAGCCCTGAGCGTATTTCATGAATATCTCGCGCACGATTTCCGCCTCGGCTTCGTCTATGATGTATTTTTTGTCTTTGATAACGTACCCGAAAGGCGGATGACCGCCCGTTGCGTTACCTTTGAGCCAGCTTTCGCGTAAGCCGCGGTTGACTTTCTGTTTGAGGTCTTCCGAGAAATATTCGTTGAACCCTTCGATGACGGCAAGAAATAGTTTTCCTTCCGGTGTGTCGGGGATATTCTCCATAGCGGAAACAAGTTCCACGCCGTTGTCTTTGAGTTTCTTGCGATTGACAACCGATTCGTACTTGTTTCGGGCAAAGCGGTCTAATTTGTAAACGATGACCGCGCCCCACTGGGCTTTTTTGCTGTCCCGCAGCATTTGCTGGAATGCCGCTCGGTTGTCGTTCGTTCCCGTGGTCGCTCTGTCGATGTACTGATCGACGACGAGAAGATCGTTCTTTTCCGCGAACTGTTTGCAGACGCGGACTTGTCCTTCGATGGACTGTTCCGTTTGCGAGTCGCTGCTGTAACGCGCATAGATGACCGCTGTTTTCATTGGCAGTATTCCTCCTGAAATTTTTTGCTTACATTGTACGCCTTTACGGCAGAGATGAACAGGCACGGGAAGTGTAGTGTTTCCCATTCGTTCCCCAACGTACCGGTACAAAACCCCAACGGAAGGGATATTGTTTCGGTACGTCTTTTCTGCCTTTCGGCGCACCCGAAACGGGAGAGCAAGGCACAGTCAGTCAAAGGTCTGCCCCACGGGGACGCGCAGGAATTTTGTGTGAATAAGCCTATTCCTTATCTTCCAAAATTGCCGCGCGCCTTTGACGGACAAAGCCGCTCTCCCAACATCTAAAAGACGAAAGGCAGAATCGGCTCGTCGTAAGTTTGTGGGAAAAGTATCGCTTGACTATACCGAAACTATACCTTTTGTGTCGGTTTTGTATCGGTTTACTCACGGTGAAACAGCTTGAGAAAGATCAGCCGATTTGGTAAAATAGAAGCACAAACAAGCCGAGCGGCTTCATATCACGGAGGAATGTATTCTGACTGTGGGAAAAGACCAGCGGAAGTAGTCGGGCATAGACCCAAACCGAAGAATTGACGAAATAACCGGGTGACCGTGACTGTTAGGCAATGCGGACGAGAGATCGTCTGTAATTTGTCTGCGGCCACGGTCTTTTATTTTTTCGAAAATTTTTTATAACAGGTCAGAAACTGTCCTGTTCAGGTGGTTTAATGTAGCCGAAAAATCCGAAAAAATTTTTTCAAATACGTCAAAAAGTGTCGTATTTGAGTGGTTTAATGGCAGCAGAAAAAAAGTTGAAAAAGTTTTTCAAATAGGAAAATAGTCTTCCTATTTGGCTGATAAAACTTTCTTGAAAGTCGCAAAAAGCTTGCGACTTACCCTGATAGAGTGAAAGAAAAGATAGCGGGAGGAACGCCATGACGACGGAAGAGATCCGAAAAGAACTGAAAACCATTCGCCTGTACTATGCGGACAAGGCGAAGATGGACGCTGCCTTTCAAGTCCTTCCGCACAAGACGGCGGATCTCGTGAGGTCTTACGCGGAGGTCATCTGCGACGCTCCTCTCGACCTATACAGGATCTACTTCGAGCTGTACGTCAAAGGGCTGACTCAGGAGTCCGCGGCGGAGGAACTCAACTACTGCTGCGAGTATGTCCGCACGAAAAACAAGAAACTTTTGGAGTATCTCCGAGAGAATATATCAAAAAGGAGGAAATCGGCATGACAAAGGAACTGTTCGAGATGTATTGCAAAAAGTGCAACGTGTACCGCACCAAGCGGTTCATCATTGCGCAGCGCATCGGTATCGTGCAGAACGAAAAGTTCGGTAATTTCACGTTGAGCGCGGATTACCGTTTTCGCCGCACGCCCGAACTCGACGCCATGTACGACGAACGCTTTGCCGGACGGATGTATCCGGAAGGCTGGCGGCTTCGTGCGGACGAAAGAGCCGTAAAGGACATGGATTGACGGAAACGATTTTTATTTGACAGGAGGTGATGTGATTGGAAGAGATAGAGGTCAAAAGGAACCCTCTCGGCATCAAAGTCTTTGTCGTGGGCAAGCCCGACATTGAGCACATGACCGAGGACGAGTACGGCCTCTTCGTTTCTTCTCTGGAAATGCGGATGAACGAATATTTGGAAAAGATAAAAGAAAGCAAGTAAAGCATACGGACGGAACAGAGCGCGCAACAAAGCGGCTGACGTAATCCCGTATGAAAAAGAAGGTGAAAACACCTCATCCGCCCTCGGAAGAAATGAAGAGTAAAAATTCATTTTTATTCAAAGGAGGATACAAGTATGCCGTATGGCAAAGTAAAAGTCTATTCGGACGGCGGACATTATATCGGGATACCTTACGAGCCGAACCCCTATGCAGGGAAACGCCGTAAGGCTCCCGAAGAAATGATCACCGTCAAGGAGCACGCCGAGGAATCGGCAACCCCGCTCGCGGAAAACACGGACGGAACCAACACCGCCCATGCGGAGCGAGAGAAAACCGATACGATACCTAAAGAACGGAGCATGACGCGCAAGGAACTGTTCGAGGAATTGTATCGAAAAAGCGCCGGTATGAAACGGCGCGAACGTAAAGAGTTTATCTGTAAAGAGATGACGCCCTACTTCAAAAACTATGAACTTTGTGCGGAGTTTGTAGAGCAAAATCTCGAGCGGAAACACAGGAATATGGTCTGCCGCAAATCGCGGCTGTGGCGGAAGATCAACCAGCAGCAATTCAATTTTTTCGTGACTTTCACTTTCAATGAAAAATTGCACGACGAAGAAAGTTTCCGAAAGACGTTGAGCAGGTGCTTGCAGCATTTCAGTTCGCGCAAGGGCTGGCGGTACATAGGCGTATGGGAACGAGCGCCGGAAACAAAGCGGCTGCACTTCCACGGGATCTTCTATATCCCCGAAGGCACGCTGCCCGGCAGGAACGAGGAGGTGCGGGACTTCGATACGCGAGCGCGAAAGATGCGCACGACGTATCAGAACGACTTCTTCGGCAAGAAGTTCGGGAGGAACGATTTCAAGCCCATAGACCATTCGTCCGAAGTGCCGCAGGCGATACGGTATCTTACGAAGTATTTGGAAAAGACGGGCGGAAAACTCGTCTATTCCAGAGGACTGTATCGTTACTTCGTGACGGACGTCATGGACGAGGACATCATCTGCCCTTACGGGGAGAATGAAAAGAAGTTTATTCTTTCGGACAAATTCAGCTGCTGGGACGACGGAGAGTATCTCGGCACAGTGAGCCCTGAAGTGATTGCAAGGCTCCCGAAAGTGACATAGCGGAGCACCTGACGGTGAAAATCAAGGCACGGCGCGACGGAATAAGCGGGCGATTCGCCAAGCGGGTCAGCGGCGAACGCCCGCGCCATCGCCGCCTTTGACTTCCGTTTGCCCGCTTTGCCTGTTTGGGTGTGCGTGCGCTTGGCTTCGGCGTCCGCGAGCGCAGCGAGCGGGTGACGGTGCGGCGTCAGCCGCACCGTCAGCTTCGCCGCCGACTTGTATATAAGCCAAGCGCACACCTAACTGCCATTTTCTAAAAATCACCTGTTTTGGAGGGAACATGAAGTACATAGATTGGCTCATTCAATGGCTGGAAAACTACATCCGCCCGTCCGTGAAAGTGCGGACTTACGAGCGGTACAGGCTCATCATAGGGCAGCATATCAAGGACAAGATCGGCGGCATAGAGCCGGACGATCTGTCTCCGCTTGTCCTGCAATCGTTCATAACAGAGCTTTTGCAGAGCGGCAACCGCAAAACCGGCAAAGGCTTATCTGCAAACAGCGTAAATGCCGTTATCTCTGTCATACAAAGTTCGCTCAAAACGGCGCACCTGTTGGGGCTGGCAAAAGAATATACGGCGGACAAGCTCAAACGCCCGAAACTCAAAGAAAAACCCGTGGAGTGTTTTACCCTCGCCGAGCAGAAACGCATTGAGCAATCCATACTGAACGGCAAAAAGGATAAGTTGTATGGCATAATTCTCTGTCTGTACAGCGGTTTGCGTATAGGCGAACTTATTGCCTTGCAATGGTGCGATATTGACTTTGCGAAGGGCATTCTCACCGTCTCTAAGTCCTGTCATGACGGCAAGGACGGTCTTGTTATTGACGAGCCGAAAACCGCCACTTCCCGTCGCGTGATTCCGCTACCGAAACAGTTGCTGCCAGTTCTTAAAGACATAAAGAAAAAGAGCGATTCGCCCTTCGTAGTGTCTGCAAACGGAAAGCCCGTTTCCGTCCGCTCCTACCAGCGAAGTTTTGAATTGCTCCTCAAAAAATTAAAAATACCGCACAAGGGCTTCCATTCCCTGCGGCACACATTCGCCACCCGCGCCATCGAATGCGGCATGGATGTAAAAACGCTTTCCGAGATCCTCGGACACAAGAATCCGACCGTTACTCTCAACCGCTACGCCCATTCCCTCATGGAACATAAAGCAGACATGATGAACCGCCTCGGAAAGCTATTGCAATAAACCGAAAAAACGTACATGAAATAATCTATTCAATGTACGTTCTTTTTTATATTATAGCAAATTTTCTTAGCAAACGCAAGATATTCAGGGTTGTGTCAGGCAAAACGCCGAAAAGTTGTTCCTATTCGATTTTATTCAATGTACTTTTACTTGGTTTATGTTCACCGAATAGATTAATCCATGAACATTTGGCAGGGTCATTTGTTCATGTAATGGAGAACGAATGAGCCCTCAAACCAAGTCAAAACAACGGGTGCGCGACCACGGCGAAGTGTTCACCGCCGAGCGAGAAGTAAAGGCGATGTGCGACCTTGTAAAGGACGAGTGCGACCGCATAGACAGCCGCTTTTTGGAGCCCGCCTGCGGGAACGGCAACTTCCTTGCGGAGATCCTCACACGCAAGCTCGTAGTCGTTAAAAAGCTCTATAAGTCCAATCCATACGATTACGAGCGCTATGCCGTGCTTGCCGTAACGAGCATTTACGGTGTGGAGATCCTTGCCGATAACGCCGAAGAATGCCGTCAGAGGCTGTTTGCGCTGTGGGACAAGGAATATACGGCCGTTTGCAAAAAATCGGCAAACGACGAAACGCGCGAAGCGGTGCGCTATATCCTCTCGAAAAACATTCTTTGCGGCAACGCGCTCACCCTTATGTGCGTGGACGAAAACCAAAAAGACACGGATAAGCCCATCGTCTTCCCGGAATGGAGTCTGCTCGGCACCAAGCTCAAGCGGCGCGACTTTCGTCTCGATGTCATGTTGAAGGTCGGCGACAACCCCAAGGCTGGGCAAGCCAGCATGTTCAAAGACGAAGTTTACGACTATTTGTCCGTCAATCCCGTGACGGGAGAACTCATGGCGGAGCCGATATGCGAATATCCGCCCGTGCATTACAGGAAGGTGCAGGAAAATGGCTGAAACCTTTTTTGACAAGATATACAAAAGCAAGACAGCGCACACGCCCGACGTGCTTTCCTGCCTTGCCAACCTGAGTAACGACGAAGTTTTTACTCCGCCCGACGTGGTGAACAGAATGCTCGATCTTTTGCCGCAGGAATTGTTCAGCGATCCGAACACCACTTTTTTAGACCCCGCGTGCAAGACGGGCGTATTTTTGCGTGAGATCGCAAAGCGGCTGCTTGTAGGCTTACAGGACAAGATCCCCGATTTGCAGCAGCGCATCGACCATATTTTCCATAAGCAGCTCTTCGGCATCGCCATTACGGAACTTACAAGCCTTCTTTCCCGCCGCAGCGTATATTGCAGTAAATATCCGAACGGCGAATATTCGGTTTCGCACTTTGATACCGCCGAGGGCAACATTCGTTTCCGCCGCATACAGCATACTTGGGTAAACGGCAAATGTAAACTCTGCGGGGCTTCCAAAGATCAATGGGAGCGCGGAAACGATAAGGAAACACACGCTTACGAATTTATCCATACCTTGGAGCCGGAGAAAATATTCAACATGAAATTTGATGTCATTATAAGTAATCCGCCGTATCAGTTGAGTGACGGCGGCGCACAAGCAAGTGCAAAACCAATTTATCATTTATTTGTAGAATGCGCCAAAAAATTAAGACCGCGTTATATGTCAATGATTATTCCTGCAAGGTGGATGACAGGGGGTAAAGGCTTGGATGATTTCCGCGAAGAAACAATACACGATAAGCATTTTACCGTATTACACGATTTTGCCAATACGGAAGAGTGCTTCACGGGTGTAGATATAAAAGGCGGCGTGTGTTACTTTTTATGGGAGAGAGACAATGAAAAACTTTGCGATATATATCGGCATGATAGTAACGGCATAATTTTTTCGCGGCGTTATTTAGTTGAAGAGGATGATGATATTTTTATTCGTTATCCGCAGCTTGTATCTATAAAAAATAAAGTCTGGAAAAATCAAAATATTTCCTTTGAAACAATCGTATCATCAAGAAAGCCCTATGGGTTGCCAAGCGATTTTTTTGTCAATCCCGCCAAATTCGGTTTACCGCCGATAAGCGATACTCCAATAAAGGATGGATACAGTATTTTAGGTCTTGCCGCATTAAAAAGGGTTGTGAAATACATTCCAAAAGATTATCCTTTGCCCAAGAAAGACGGCTTAAACAAGCATAAATTATTTATTGCGAATAGCTACGGATGTGGCGAAATCGGCGAAGGTCCGGCTACGCCAGTCCTGGCTACGCCAGTCCTGGCTACGCCAGGAGAACTTTGCACGGAAACATTTTTGGAGATAGGTAAATTTGATACTTTACAAGAAGCCCAAAATGCGTTGTCGTATCTTAAAACAAAATTTTTCAGATGTTTAGTAGGTATCCGCAAACAGACTCAGCACGCAACAAAACAAGTATATCACTATGTCCCCATGCAAGACTTTTCTAAGCCGTGGACGGATGAAGAGTTGTATAAGAAGTATAACCTGACACAAGAGGAAATCGACTTTATCGAAAGCATGATAAAGCCTATGGAGTGATAAGCTATGGCAAACAATATCAGTCTTTCCGAGATATTACATACCCGCCCCGCCGTAGTGCCGACGATATACGGCTATATCCTGCCCGACCTGAAAGACCATGACGGATATATCAAGATCGGTTACACGGACAGAAAGGACACGGAGACCCGTATCCGCGAGCAATTACACACGGCGGCGATAAACTTCAAAGTCCTGTTCAAGGAATCTGCCATGCGCCCGGACGGCACCTGCTTTACGGATAAAGACGTACACAGGCTGCTGCGGCACAAGGGCTTTTGGCAGCTGAATGAAGGCGAGGACAGAAATGAATGGTTCCGTTGCACGCGCACGGACGCACTGACGGCAGTCGAAGAACTGCGCACGGAAACGCGGTTCGAGGGGCAGCGCACTTGGAATTTTTCCATGCGCAACGAACAAAAAGCCGCGGTCGAGATGACAAAGGCGTATTTCGAGCAGGCGAAAACGGACGATCCCGACCGTCCGCCTAAGTTTTTATGGAACGCCAAAATGCGTTTCGGCAAGACCTTTGCCACCTACGAACTTTGCAAGGCAATGGATTTCAAAAAGGTTCTCGTCCTCACCTTCAAGCCCGCCGTGGAATCGGCTTGGCAGGAAGACCTTATGCGGCATGTAGATTTCAAGGGTTGGCAATTCGTTTCCAACAAAGAGGCAAAGTTCGACGCAAAAAAGCTGGACGAGCAATACGATGCGTGCGACAAAACACAGCCTATCGTCGTGTTCGGCTCCTTTCAGGATCTGCTCGGCACGAACGAAGCGGGCGGCATCAAGGCGAAAAACGAATTTATCCATACCACGAATTGGGACATCGTTATATTCGACGAGTATCACTTCGGCGCATGGCGCGAGAACGCCAAAAACCTGTTTGAAAAGTTTGACGAAGAGAACGACGATTTCGACCTTGAAAAGTATCAGCGCGAAGAAGCGGGCAACGCCATCAACGAGACGTTCCTGCCCATCACGTCAGCGCACTATCTGTATCTTTCGGGCACGCCCTTCCGTGCGCTCAATTCGGGCGAGTTTCTGGAAGATCAGGTGTTCAACTGGACGTATTCGGACGAACAGGCGGCAAAAGAAAATTGGGACAAGTCTTTGGGCGAAAATCCCTATGCCGCTTTGCCGAAAATGGTCATGCTCACCTATAAGGTGCCCGATTCCATCACGGCAAACGTCGCCATCAACGAGGGGTATGACGAGTTCGATATCAACGAGTTTTTCCGCGCGGAAGTACCCGAAAAAGGCAGGATTGAATCGGCACGGTTTGTCTATGAAGAGGACGTGCAAAAGTGGCTCAAAATGATACAAGGCAACTATATGCCCGTGGACGGATTGAAACTCGGCGCGGAGCGTCCGCCTATGCCTTTTTCCGATACCACGCTTTTGAACGTGCTGTCGCATACGCTGTGGTTTTTGCCGAATGTCGCAAGCTGTTATGCCATGTATAACCTGCTTCGGCAAAAGCAGAATAACTTTTTTGACGATTACAAAATCATCGTCTGTGCGGGAACAAAGGCAGGTATCGGTTTGGATGCGTTGCGCCCCGTATTGAACGCTATGGGCGATCCGCTCAAAACAAAGACGATCACGCTCTCTTGCGGAAAACTTACGACGGGCGTTACCGTTCGTCCTTGGGCGGGCGTGTTTATGCTGCGCAACCTCAAATCGCCCGAAACGTATTTTCAGACGGCATTCCGCGTGCAATCGCCGTGGGAGATTATAAACGACCGCGGGGATAAGGAAGTCATCAAGCAGGAGTGCTATATCTTTGACTTTGCGCTGGAACGCGCGCTGCATCAAATTTCCGATTATTCCTGTCGCCTGAAAGTGGACGACACCAGCCCCGAACAAAAGGTGTCGGAGTTTATCTCGTTCCTGCCCGTGCTTGCCTTTGACGGCTCGTCTATGAATCGTATCGACGCGCAGGACATTCTCGATATCACCTATGCGGGGACTTCCGCCACATTACTTGCCAAACGCTGGCAGACGGCGCTCCTTGTTCACGTCGATAACGACACGCTGAAAAAGTTGCAGAACAATCAGGACGCTTTGGACGCGCTTATGCGCATAGAGGGTTTCCGTTCTTTGAATACGGAGATACAGACGATCATCAACCGTTCGGAGAAGGTCAAAAAGCTCAAAAAAGAAAAAGGCGACGATTTAACGCCCGCCGAAAAGAAAGAACTTACAGAGGATGAGAAAAAAGCCAAGTCCCTGCGCAAACAGGTGCAGGAAAATTTGTTGAAACTCGCCGCGCGTATTCCCGCGTTTATGTATCTGACCGATTACCGCGAACAGACGATAAAAGACGTCATTACGCAGATAGAGCCGGAATTGTTCCAAAAGGTTACGGGGCTCACAGTCAAAGATTTCGACGTGTTGTGCTCTATCGGGCTGTTCGACGCGGAAAAGATGAATCAAGGTATTTTCGGCTTCCGCAAGTACGAAAATTCCAGCCTTTCTTATACGGGTATCGACAAACACGAAGGCGAAGCAGTCGGCGGCTGGGATACCGTGCTGCGCCGCGAAGAATACGAAGCGTTGTACTCCAAGCAGCAAGCGACAATGACTGACTTTGAGCAAATTCTCATTCCCGAAAAGTATCGGGATAAGAGCGCGTCGTCAAAGGCAGAATCTATCGTTTCGAAGCCTACCGCCGAGGAAGCAGTTCAAGTGCCGGAAGATAAGTGGGTGAAAATTCTTGCAGACGTTAAAGTCGGCATCGTTGTCACACATAAAAAGTTTGGTGACGGTACTATTACATGGATAGGCGCGGATAAAAAGTATATGCGCGTGAAATTCCCCGTCGGCGAGAAACAATTCATCTTCCCCGACGCCTTCGTGCTGGGATTCTTGGAATTGAAATAACAACTGCACACCGCAAGACAAAAGCCGTAATCGTTTGACTACGGCTTCTACTTTTATCTTATTTGATATTTAAAGAATCTATCCTCATAAATCATAGAGATTACTAAATTGGCAGATTGATTTGCTTATTTCAATATTATGTGTTATAATTATAAAAAATGTAGGAGGAAATCTTATGCCAAGTTGGGGAGAACTGCTCATTGAATTGCAACCACATAAAGATGCTATGGGGAAGGAAATCCCAGCCTTATCCTTTGATGACTTGCGCTGTAAGTATATTCGACTACTAAGCGAAAAAACTGGAAGGAACGTTATTTCATATTATTCAGGATGGCTGAAACAAAATCGAGATCAAAATATTGATATCAATGATAGTGATATAACTGGCTTTATGAATGCTCTTAAAGGCTTAGATTGTACAAAAGGCCTTGATTTAATTCTGCATACACCGGGAGGAAATCCGACAGCAACAGAAGGCATTGTCAAATATCTACGCACAAAATTCAACAATGATATAAGAGTTATTGTACCACAAATGGCAATGTCCGCAGGAACAATGCTGGCTTGTTCTGCAAAAGAAATTATCATGGGTACCCATTCCTGCCTTGGCCCTATTGATCCACAATATGGTGGGGTTCCCGCATATAATATAAGGCAAGAATTTAATGATGCTAAACAGAATTTAGAAGAGGATCCTAAATCAAAGGAATATTGGAAAATTCAGTTAGCTAAATACCCTCCAGCATTTTATTATTCTGTAATAGATGCCATACAATTATCGAGTAGTTTAACTGGAGAATGGTTGCGCAATAATATGTTTGCTAATGAATCAAAAGATAAAGCCAATAAAATTGTCACAAAGATTCTTAAAAAGTTGAACAGTAATAACAAATCTCATTCAAGACATTTTAGTGCTTTGGATTGTGATAAAATGGGGCTCAAAATAATCGCACTTGAAGATGATCAGGACCTTCAAGAGCTTGTATTAAGTGTTCATCATGCTACCATAATAACAATCGATGGAACAATGGTTTCGAAGATAATCGAGAATCAATTGGGAGCACGATATATCACTACTCAAGCGAGGTGAAATAGAATAAGTTATGGATAAAAAAAGTAATGCAAAAAAAGATGTGATTGTTGTTGAAATCGAAACTAAAGAAAATATGTTTGTCAGTTGTTGGAATTTTGGTCGCAAAAAAGGCGAATACACATGCTCGTCCACGACTCAAAAAAGGATTCCTACTTTTGTAATATCTTCAAAGGAAAAAGATTAGGGGCAATATTTTGCTCCTAATCTTTTTTACCACTGTTACATGTAACATATTAAGGCGTTCCAAAGCAAGTAAAGTATCTTCGTCTAATGCTTGCTTTGCGGTGGTTTATCGTGCCTCTGCCGATGCCGAGTTCAGCGCATACTTCGGCTTGTCTCATACCGTTCATATAACAATTCAGGATGGCGAGTTCCAAGGCGGACAACTGCAACGCGCCTACGAGTTCATCGTATTTCGTGTAATCCGTCTGTTCCTGTTCAAAGCAGTTTACGGGATCCATGGGCAGAGCCTTATAGTCCGTGAAGTCTATGGATTCGACAATAGTCCCTCTTCTGTCTGGTCTGTTGCGAAGAAGATTAATGAAGTGGTCTACTTCACGATAGCAGGCAAGTTTTATGCTAATCTCTTTTCCTTTGCGGTCTTTGCCGTAGATTTCGGATACCTTTCTGCCGACGAATTGATAGAGAAAGCAGATAGCGGTCTGGGCAACATCGTAGCCGTCCGATACGGTATAGTCTATCTCACTCATATGGTGCAAGTCTTTGAGGAGTCCGATATACAGCCTGTCTGCGACTTTCATATCGAACCTTTTGACGGTACGCAATGCCTGCAATGCAATCATCTCGCCCATAAGTTTGACGTTATCGGCAGAGATAGGTTCAGCGAACAAATCATTTTCGTTACGATACTTTCCTTTTGAGAACTTGGTTACCAACATTTCCATTTTGTTTCACCTCTTGAATTTGTTTTTGCCTTTTTCGGGCAACAGGCGGAGGTGCATAGGACAGTGAATATCGGTACTCTGAATAGCAAGCCTGCGGAAGTCAACGGGACAAAGCCAAAATCGTTGCGTTACAGGCGCGTAAACAGCCTCACATACAGCAAAAGAGCCGAGCAAGGTTTTTCCTTACTCGGCTCTCAAAGCCTTTCTATTGGTGTTTTAAGCGACGATTTTGCGGCCGTTGACGTCCGCGAGGAACTATGCTAAGCTAAGCCTGCCGAAAAAGCGCAAATTCAAAGGTGCTAATCCAAGCGGACAATGGCCCCGAAGTAATCTCTTGCAAAAAATAATACGAACCTCGAATCGTCTTCTTGGTTCGTATTATTCTGGTCTGGTGCCGAAGGCGGGACTTGAACCCGCACGATGTCGCCATCACCGGATTTTGAGTCCGGCGCGTCTGCCAATTCCACCACTTCGGCGTAGGGATTGCGCTTTTGCTTTATTATATTAGCATACAATTTTGCTATTTGCAATTGATTTTTTATGTAATTAAACAAAAATAATCAAAAATTTTGGAAAAATTATAGATTTATCGCGCTCGTTGTAGTACAATATTAGTATCCTTTATGAGGAATTTTGCTGGATAGAAAAGGGGTAATTATGAACGTTTGGCACGATTTGAGTAAAGACAGGATTAAGCCTGAGGACTTTATCAGTTGCATAGAGATACCCAAGGGCTGTAAAAACAAATACGAGGTAGACAAGCAGACGGGTATGCTTATACTTGACAGAATACTGTATACGGCTACGCACTACCCGGCGAATTACGGATTTATACCGCGTACATATGCTGATGACGGTGACCCGTTGGACGTATTGGTTATGTGCAGCGAAGAGATTGCGCCGCTTGCGCTTGTCAGGTGCTATCCGATAGGGCAGATATCAATGATAGACGAGGGGCGTGAAGATATAAAGATACTTGCAGTGCCTTACAGGGACCCTAACTGGAATTGTTATAAAGACGTAAGCGAATTACCTCCGCACATTATCGAGGAGATAAAGCACTTTTTCGGCGTATACAAGCAACTCGAGGGCAAGAAGATGGAGGTGCTTGAGTTGACCGGAAGGGATTCTGCAGTAGAGTCTATAGTCAAAGCCATAGAATTGTACGAAGAAGTATTTTTAAAGGACTGATAAACTGATTCAAAAGTAAATATAAGGGGAGAGATGCGGTCTGACCGTATATGTTAGCGGGCTGAGTTCTGCGTGAGGGGTACGCGGGACTGTTTTGAGGAGCATTTTTACACGCATACTAAAGAAGAATGAAGAGAGTTTTCAATTTCAGGGTAATACCCTTGATTTTGCTGGGTATTATCTTAGGCATATGTGCGGTAACGTACCTTGACGGTTCGCTTGTTATTGCGTGCGTAGCGGGTGCGGTAATACTTTTGGTATGCGCGATATGCGTTAAGCAGATGAAGAGAGCAAGAGGCAAACTTATAGCAATGCTTCTTGCTTTTTGTTTTGCGATGGGGATAACTTCTTTGAGTTTCGATTGGGCAGAGCGTAACGAAATTTATATGAACAATGCGCTGATAACCGCACGTATAGACGTATTGAGCGAAAGCAGTCCCGACGGGGAGATAGAAGCGGACGGCGGGCAAGTAGAGATATACATAGAAGACATAGAGATAGGCGGGATAAAATACAAAGGCAAGGCGCGGGCAGTATTCAACGACGGCAGCGAGATAGCGGGATTCAGGATAGGAGACGTAATCAAATTCAGAGGAGACGTAACGCCTTTGATATTCGATACCGAGGACAGTTATTCCGTGGCAGATTACACAGACGGAATATATTACCACGTGTATGTGCAAGCTTTTACAGACGAAGCCTACAAGCCGCAGGTTCTTTATAACGACGCTACCTTAGCAGATAAAATAAAGTTGAGAATAAAATCCGCGCTGTATTCTAATACAAAAGAAAGTACGGCGGGTTTTCTTTACGCAATGACTTTCGGGGACAAATCGGGACTTGATAGCGAGATAAAGGACGCATTTTCTTACACGGGCACGGCGCACGTGTTTGCGGTGTCGGGCTTGCACGTAGGTATAATTGCGGGAGCGGTTATAGCGGTTTTGAAAAGGCTCAGGATTCGCAACAGCATAGCCAGATTTTGTACGGTTGCCGTGATATTGCTGCCCTTTTGCGCGTTGTGCGAATTTTCTCCCTCTACGGTGCGTGCTACGGTAATGGTTTTGGTTGCGCTCGCGGCAAAGATATTTATGAGAAGAAGCGACGCTATGACTAATTTTGCGGCAGCGGGTTGTATATTGCTTATCGTCAATCCTTTTTATCTTTTCGATTTGGGCTTTTTGATGAGCTTTTCGGCAGTATTCGGATTGATTACTCTCGCCCGTCCCGTTCAGAAAGGGCTTATGAAAATCAAGATTCCCTCGGCACTTGCAGGCGCGTTGGCGGCAAGCATATCTGCAAACATCGCATTGATGCCGATAATGCTCGTTTATTTCGGCGGTCAGTCGCTTATTTTCATAATCGCAAATTTATTGATAATTCCTCTGATAGGATTGCTTTTCCCCTTTTATTTGGCAATTGTTTTTATTGCAGCGTTTGCGAGTTTTTCGGGAGTGCTGCTTACATTGGTCGGCGCGCCTTTTACGCTGATGATATATGTTATAGAGAAGTTGAGCGAAGTGAATTTTCTTATGGTGAACTTCAATCTCAACAGGGCGTTTATAGTTCTTAATTTTATATTCATACTTGCCGTTTCGAAATTTATAATTATCCCCGACAAAGCCAAGAAAATAACTGCCTGCATAACGGGTGCGGTGTTTTGTACGGGGTTGTTGTTCAATTTGAATATTCAATTCGAAAATCAGACTACGCTTCACTTCTTCACCGACGCGTCGGGCTGTCAGATGATGTTGCTTGACGATTACTCGCGCGGAACTTACCTCATAGTCAACGGCGAGCCCGATTATACGTCGGGGCAAAAGCTGAGAGACGTTATACGCGAAAAGCACGTCAATAGCATTGACGGCGTTTTCGTTGTGGGAAGTTGCGACGAAGACGACATACGCGATTTGATGTTTTACTCAAACTGTTCTCGGCTGTATTCTTTTTCGGATAAGGATTATTTGTATTCGGGTTACGATGTCGGCACGATAGTTACGGGAGATGACTTTATGATAGGATATTATTCCTACGGTCTTTTGAATATAATCGTAGACGGTACTAATATTAAAGTTCTTGCCGACGGATACTCTTTGAACAAGGCGGACGATATATACGACATAATCGTGTGTTACGAAAGCGTGGGCGTGCTTGACGAAGGAAGATACGCGGTTTGCGAGGCCGGCTATGTAAATTCGCTGAAAAATTATATGCCGTCTGCGTTTACAATCGTAATAAAAGATGATAAAATAAATACAAACGCTTTTCGGAGTTAGTATGCAGGCACTTCAGCTAAAACGTTCGTTCAAGGAAAACATAGCAGACGTATATTCGCTCATCGGCAACGACGACGGGCTTATAACGTATGCGCTTTCCAAGTTTTACGAGCTTGTACCCGAGGAGGAGAGAGATTTTTCTCTCGAGACGTTCGAGGGGAACGAGGCGTCTGTCGACGATATAATCAATGCGCTTGCATACGGAAGTATGTTCGGAGGCAGAAGGTTTGTTACGGTACGCGATATGACGGCAAAGCTGTCGGTTGACGATTGCGAAAAACTGCTCGATTACGTAAGAGAGGACGATAAGCAAAACGTACTCATACTCGTCAACAGTCCTTCGATAGCAAAAGTACTCGAATCTTACAGCGTAATAGTGGATTGCAATACTATGGACCTGCCGTCCTGCGTAAGCTATATACAGACCCTTCTCAAATTCTACAAGGTGGAGTTTGACAATACCGCGGCTTCCGCGATAGCAAATGCCTGCAACAGGGATTTTGCTAGGATGAATTCGGAAGTCGACAAAATAATACTTTACTGCGGTCAGGAAATAAAGGCTGACAGGCATACCGTCGAAGAGATAGTGCCGTCCGATGCCGAAACAAAGGTATACGAATTTATCTCTGCTTTGCAGGAGAGAGATTACGACAGAGCGATGGACATAATAGGCGTTATGCGCGCAAAGGGCGAAAAACCTGCGGGCTTGCTTGCGCTTATTACGTCGAGTTACAAAAACATATTTGCCCTGATGACCAACGGAAAAGACGACGAATTGTATCTCAAAACGCTCAATTTAAAGAGCGGTGCGGTGTATTCCATAAGAAAGAGAATAGAGGAAACCAAACGTAAAGTGCCGGGGTATCTCTACAAAATAAAAAACGCTTTATACTATCTTTATGCCTTGGAGTACGAATTCAAGAGCGGCAAAATCTCACCCGATAACGCACTCGACAGCGCGATAGTATATTTAATGGGAAAGACAAATGCAGTATAATCAGAATCCTAACGTATATTATATCCGTCCGAAGACGCCTAAGCTCAAAAACGACGCCGTGACGGTAATACTTAAAATCTTGCTTTTGGGAGGAATATTTTTCTCTGTGATTTTCACGGATATATTCTCTTTCAATTCGCTGTTTCTTTACAAGATAAGTTCGGGTACGTCAGACTATTTTTCTTCTCTTACGGGCGGAGCAAATATGCTTGACGCGCTCAGCATACTCGACGACGGAATGCTTCTGACGAGTTATAAAGTAATCGTGCCGATAGTGATGACTTTGCTTTATTTCGGATTGTATATTCTGTACGTCAAGTTGTTTGCTTATCTTATGTTCAATCAGTTTATGGTATTGGGCGCAGAGTTCGATATAAGAAAATTCAGAATTTGTTTGGATTGCAGTTTTATATTCCTGACGTTGGCGATAGGTTTCGGGGATTTGGCGTTTACTTTCTATCCTACTGCATATACGGTGGGCAAAATACTCGTCAATCTTTTTGCCGCGGTAGCCGCGCTTGCGATATTCTTCTTCAGCTATACGCGAAAGATGGAAAAAAAGTACTATCCTATCGTACTTCATATTATGATGATACCGGCAATAACATTGCTGTTGTTTGTGTGAGGTGCGTATGACGGTCAACGGAATTAAGAAGAGAACAATTGTTGCAATAATAGCCGTGCTGATGACGGTATCGGTTATTACGCTTTCGTTGTCAGGCTGTCAGACACCCGACAGAAAATTCGAGATAAATGCCGCAGAAGGAGATTACGGCGGCAGAGTTTACGAATATATGCAGACGCTCGCCAACGATTATCCCGCCAGAACGATGGCGACGGAAGGAGAGCGCAAAGCCGCGGAATACATCTCGTCCGTAATGAGCGGACTAGGCTATACTAGCGAGTACGAATACGAGGGAATCAAAGGACTTGACGGCTTCAAGCTGGGCTTTACGCGCTATGACGGCTCGAGCGTGAGCGACGCATACGCATACAATGTAATATTCGAGAAAAAGGCTTCTTCGGAGAGTTCTCTGGGAGAGATACTTCTGATGTGCCAGTATGACAATCTCTATTCGGAGACTGACGGCGAAAAAGAATGGCAGGCAGACGGCAGCTACGAGAGCGGCGGCGCAGTGGCGGTTATGCTTACGCTTGCCGAAACTCTCAAAGACAAAGTTTCGGATTACGATTTGACCTTTGCGTTTTTCACTGGCGGCAGCTACACGTGGATGGGAGCAAAACAGTATATCGACAATCTAAAACGCGCCGACCTCGACAATCTGCGTCTTGCAATCAACTTTTCTATGTTGTTCGGCGGAAGCAATCTCTATCTCTATACTTCCGAGAAAGAGACGAGTTACGGCAACTTTATGACGCAGGCGGGCAGCGGACTTACGCAAGTGCCCAAGGATAAGAGCATATCCTTCAACGTGCTTACAAACGACGCTATACTCAATTATGTACACGCAGGTATGCTGGGCAATCACTATTACCTTATAAACAAGCAGATACCCGTAGCCAACTTCCTTTCTCTCGACTGGTCGTGCAAGGACAATCCTATGATGACTGAGATGAAGGGGAAGACAAACGTTTATCACAGCAAAGACGATACCTTTGCAACACTTAAGGAGCGCAAGGGCGAACAAGGAATAAAGGACGAGGCAAACGGCGTTATGCTCACTTGTCTTACGGTGCTTGACCCGAGCAATTCCGAAGTGCTCAGCAGCGCGCTTGCAAAAGCGGACGACGAGGGGCTGAATCTCACGGCACAGAGCGCGAGGACGAATTCGCTTCTCAATATCATACTCAAGATAGTGCTTATTGCTGCGATATTTGCCGTAGCTGGTACGGTAAAGAGGTACGTACAGAAGCATAAGGACAAATATATTCCCCAAACTGAGGACGAGCCGACAAACGAAACGCCCGAGCCTTTCAGCGACGCATTCGACGACTTTTCCAAGAGCAAAAGCGCAAAGCCTGACGATACGGGAATAAAGCAGGACGACGACTTCAAGGACGACCCCTTTGTCTGAAAAGACCTTGGATAAGGTGTAAGGCGCCCTGAAAAACGGATACTTGTTCAAAAGTATCCAAAAACGCTTTATTTTTGCCGCAAAATATAATATTATGAATATAGAAAATTAAACACAGGAGAAGGTATGGACTCGATAGCTTGGTTAATCGTGGATATAGTCGTTGCGCTCGCAGTAGCCATTGCGATGCTTACGTTTTTCGCGCGCCGCAACAGCTACCGCATTGCCGTATTTACCGCGATATACACAATTTTCTATATTGCCATACTCATTCTCAATCAAAAGTCGGGCGGCAAGATTGCTTTCGTTGCGCTCGAGCTTCTGAGATTCGTTACCGTATTCTGGATAGTTACCGTAGTGACCGTATACCGCAACGACCTCAAAATATTTATGAGCAAGATTGCGAGAAAACAAAGCGTGAAATTCGGCGCGTACAATTCTTACAATACCACGGACGAGCAGTTGCTCATAGCCGCTACCGAGATAGTAAAAGCCTGTCAGAATATGGCAAAGAACGACGTGGGCGCGCTCATAATAATCGCACCTACCGAGATACCCCCGCATATACTGGACACGGGTACTACGATGGATGCGACCATATCGAGCGGACTTCTGGAGAGTATATTCAGCACGAAAGGACCTTTGCACGACGGCGCGGTAGTAGTGCTGGGCGACAGAATAATATCGGCAGGTTGTTTCCTTCCCTTGTCTCAGGAGATAACGCTTGCCAAGGATTTGGGTACAAGACACAGGGCTGCGATAGGCATTACAGAGGAGAGTGACGTGTTTGCTATTGTAGTCAGCGAGGAGACGGGTATAATAAGCGTCGTTCAGTCGGGTACGATAAAGAGATATATGACGCCCGAGAAACTGCTGGAAGAGATTAAGGTAATTTACCGCATTAGTGCTCAGCCTGCCAGAAAAAAGAAAAAGAAGAAAAAACTTATCTGATGCAAACCGACAAGAAATGTCAAACGCAAAAGTTTGGCATTTTTTATAGCGCAGGCAGATACAAGGACGAAGGAAGAATATGACCACAGTTAAAATTCCCAAAATACTTTTGCCTAAAAAGGATATCGACAAGAGCAAATGGAGCGTAATCGCGTGCGACCAGTTCACCTCGCAGGCAGACTACTGGGAGGCGGTAGAGGAATACGTAGGCGCAAGTCCGTCTACGCTAAGACTTATCTATCCCGAAGTCTATCTCGAGAGGGAGGACAAGCAAGCGCGTATAGAAGCAATCAACGCGAATATGTCGAAGTATCTCAAGAAGGGACTGTTTGAGGAGTTTGAAGGGTTTATACTCGTCGACAGAACTATGAACGACGGCAGGCACAGACTGGGACTTATGATATCCGTTGACCTTGAGGATTACGAGTATACTGAGAAAAACGACGCACTCATCAAGGCTACCGAAAAGACCGTAGTGGACAGACTTCCTCCGAGAATAGAGATACGCAAGGGCGCTTGTCTGGAGCTTCCTCACATAATGATGCTTATGGACGACAGAAGTCAGAAGATAATAGAAAAGCTCTATGAAAGCAGGGATTTTCTCGAGAAGGCTTACGACTTCGAGCTGAATATGAACGGAGGACGCGTACAGGGATATAAGGTTACCAACTGCGCGCAGATACTCGAAGAGATTGAAGGACTTCTTAAAGAAGACGTGCTTGTAGAAAAGTACGGCTCGTCAAAGCCCATACTCTTTGCGGTAGGCGACGGAAACCACTCTCTCGCTACGGCAAAGGAGTGTTGGAAAAATATCAAAAAAACTCTCACGCCTGCTCAGCGTCAGAAACATCCCGCGAGATACGCTTTATGCGAGCTTGTCAATATACACGACAAGTCGCTCGACTTCGAGCCTATACACAGAGTTGTGTTCGGTGTCGACAAGGACTTTATAAACTTTATGCACGACAGGCTTGCAGAACTTGACGGAAAAGAACATGTCAAGGTAGTATTCGAAGATACGATATATTACTGGAGTGTTTGCGACAATCCCAGCGACGCGATAGCCGATATCCAGTCATTGATGGACGAATACGCGCTCACGCATCCTGAGATGGTAATTGATTACATACACGGCGACGAGCACTTGCTGAAGGTAGGCGCGGACGGACACGGAGTTGCGGTGTTTATGCCCAAGCTCCAGAAAGACGCGCTGTTCGACTATGTAGTCAGACGCGGAGCGTTGCCCAGAAAATCTTTTTCGATGGGACACGCCGAGGACAAGAGGTACTATCTCGAATGCCGCAAAATTGTAAGTGATTGATAAAAACCTGCCTAAAACCGTCTTTATGCACATATAAAGGCGGTTTGTTTGTAACAAAATGTAATTTTGTCAATTCAATTCGCTTGCCAAAAGACAAGCGGCATTGTAAAATATTGAGTATAAGAAAAATAAAAGGAAGAACGTTATGTCAGTTACAGTAGTAAAATTCGGCGGAACTTCTATGGCGGACGCAAAGTCCATCAATCAGGTTGCCGATATCGTAAAACAAGACAAAAAGCGCAGATACGTAGTCGTATCCGCTCCCGGAAAACGCTTTTCGCAGGACCACAAGATTACGGATATGCTCTATGCTTGCTACCACGATTTGCAGATAAACGGAGAGTGCAAGGCTACATTCGACAAGATTAGAGAAAGATTTAAGGGTATCGTCAGCGACCTCGGGTTGGATATAGATATCGACGCATATCTCAATCAGGTTGAGAGCGATATGCTCAAGTACAATTCGGCAGAATTCTGTGCTTCGAGAGGAGAATATCTTTCTGCAATAATCACGGCGGCTAAACTCGGCTATAAGTTTATAGACGCAAAAGACATAATGGTCTTCAACGAAAACGGAGATTTCGAGCCTGAGATAACCAACGAAAAGGTAAAACAGGTGCTTTCGAAAGTAGAAAGAGCCGTAATTCCCGGTTTCTACGGCGGTGACGAGAGCGGTCTTGTACATACTTTCAGCAGAGGCGGCAGCGACGTTTCGGGCGCGGTAATCGCTCGTGCGGTAGGCGCGACTATGTATGAAAACTGGACGGACGTCAACGGCTTTATGACGGCTGACCCCCGTATCGTAAGCAATCCTAAGCCTATCGAAAAGCTTTCTTACAGAGAGCTTCGCGAGCTTGCTTATATGGGCGCAAACGTACTTCACCCCGAATCCATCTTCCCCGTGAGAGTGGGCAATATACCTATCAATATCCGCAATACTTTCTGTCCCGAGGCAAAGGGTACTATGATTGTGCCTGAGCTCGAGGAGAAAGATATGAACAACAGAGTTATCACGGGTATTGCAGGCAAGAAGGGATACAGCATCGTATATATCGAAAAATCTATGATGAACAGCGAACTCGGTTTCGTGCGCAAGGTGCTTGCCGTACTCGAGTATTACAACATTTCTTTCGAGCATCTTCCTACGGGTATCGACACGATGAGCATCGTTATCGCGGACAGCGAACTTGCAGGCAAGGAAGAAGTCGTAATCGAGAGAATAAAGAAAGTAGTCAATCCCGACCATATCGAAATCAAAAGCAATATATCTTTGGTAGCTACCGTAGGTCACGGTATGTCTTACAAGCCCGGCACTGCTTCGACGCTTTGCGGCGCGCTTGCTAAAGAGAATATCAATATCCGTATGATAGACCAAGGCTCGAGCGAAATGAATATCATCGTAGGTATCTCTACGAGCGATTACGAAAAGGCTATCAACGCTATATACAACGCTTTTCAGAAATAACCATTGACAAGATAGTGACTGAAACAAAAGACCCGCTTTGAACAGCGGGTCTTTTTAATTTGTTTCTATTCGTCTAATAGTATTAACTATTCTATTAATTATTCCTGCGACTGAATGTCGAGAAAGAATTTTGCATTGTTTGCGTATTGAAAATATATAAGTTTTGCCATTTGCGCAGGGGTTTCTCTGCAGTCTTTTTCCAGCCATCTGGCGCATATAGCTTTTAGTCCCGCGCCGAAAAATCTCATCTGATAGTCCAGCTCGCTCTCGTTATAGAAAAATCTTTTGCTTTTTGCCAAGTTAAGCAGCGGTACTTTGAATTTTGTATACATATCTCTTTCCACAAAACTTTCTACGCCGAA
Organism: uncultured Christensenella sp.; assembly: GCA_949290515.1. Lineage (GTDB taxonomy): Bacteria > Bacillota > Clostridia > Christensenellales > UBA3700 > RACS-045. The sequence continues at coordinate 78,028 of CASERZ010000003.1, read as the reverse complement.
TCTCAGATACGCCTTATAAAAAATTTTGTTTTCCCTTATAAATTCAAACAACTTTTCAAAAGCGTTGACATTGAAAGAATTGTCTGATGTTTTCAAAATATCTCCTATATCTTTGGACAGCTTTTGTTCGGTGCGGATAAGCAAGTCGTTGATATCCGTATAATGCGCATAAAACGAGCTTCGGTTTATTCCCGATTCTATACATATATCCTTGACGGTAACGTTGTCAAATGATTTGAATCTCAATATTTTAAAGAGTGCTAGACGTATCTTATCGTCAGTGCCGGCGTAGCGCACGTTGTTTGCAGTATTCATAAAAAACTCCTTTAACGCAACTTTTTTGCGACGAATGTCGGCTTCGTTTACTGCTTAATTATACTATACTTTGAGTGAGGATACAAGAAGGAAATAAAAAAACACGTGTCCTATTAATAAAATTTTACAAAAAGGAGAACACAAATATGGAACAGGCAAAAGAACAAATCGTTACTTACGATTACAAAACAATCAAAGTCAGAAGAGATATGGAAAACGTAGCGTCGGACAGCTACCGCGTACTAGGATGGGAACTTACTTCGTCTAGCGTGGCAGAGGGTGCGCCCACTTACGTCAATCTTTCTTTCAGACGCGACCGCAAAATCGAAAACAAGCCTCAGCTTATCAGATTGCAGGATAAGATAGACGTTGCGCTCAGCAATATCGAGCTTCTCAAGAAGAGTGAAAAGAGTGCGGGTTGGGCACAGGCAGTAACCACCGGCATACTCGGAACGCTTATTATGGGCGGCGGAATGAGTCTTATAATGACGATAGGCGGAATTGCGGCAACAATTGCGGGCGTAGTGCTCGGTATAGCGGGAATAGGCGTAGTCATACTCAGTCATTTTCTGCGCAAATACCTCAACCGCAGGACAACTCTCAAGCTCAATCCTATAATTGACCTCGAGTACGACAAGCTTGCCGAAGCTTGCGAGAAGTGTGCCGAAGTCTGAGGAGCGGTAAGCAATAAAGCAATAATTTACGCGTTACGCGCCGTTTTAACTAGCGGCGCGCAATGGAGAGCGTAGGGGTGAAGTATGCGTAATATACGTGAGAGATTACAAACATTTGCAAAGGACAAAACAGCGCGCGTGAGAGTATACGCTTTTACGGGTATGATTTTCAATATCGTGTGGTCTCTCGGAAAAATGGCAATAGGTATATTCAGCGGTATGTTCTTTTTCTCCATAAGCGGAATACATACTTTGCTCATAGGTATAGTCAAGAGTATATTTTTCAGAAACTATACCAAAGTAGACGCGGCGCGCGAGGTATACGTAAGCAGAGTTATAGGAACGCTTACGGCGATATCGGCGGCGGTATTCGTGCTGTATATGGCGAGGCTGTTTTTTGTGGAAGAAGACAGCGTTTACGGTGTGATACCGTCAATAACCATTGCCGCCTTTTCTTTCGGTGAGTTGGGTATGAGTATAGGCGGATTTGTCAAATCGCGTAAAAGGGAAGACCTTATGCTCTTTTCGCTCAAAGGCAGTAAGATAGCAAGCGGACTTTACGCGATAGTGCTTACGCAGACGGCAATTCTCTCGGCGCAGGGCGAGAGCGGTATGTCTAAATACAACGCTTTGTCGGGAGTGGCATTCGGGGGGTTGGCTCTCGTTGTCGGAATAGGAGTAATAATATATACGTTCAGTGCAAAGGGCATAAAGAAAGCAGTTCAGTCCACGCAGGAGGAAGACGGCGGGACTTACGCCGAAGAAGAGAATATATCAGAATAAGCATTGAGATTTTATATAATCGTAAAAGACGAGCCGATATCGGGAGTTGATTTTTTAACAAACCGCTAAGGCATTTAGTATTCAAGACATGTGGAAGTTAAATATATATTAAAATATAGAAAATCTCGCTCAGGACGGATTTTAAAGGCAGTTTATTTGAGGACGAACGCTTTTACGTTTAAAGCCCAAATTTTAAATCTGATGGCATTTGACGGCTTCAAGCACGCGGTTTAAAGCTTTTTGTCAGTAAAAAACGAGAGGAACGCTCTTATTACGGGCGTTCCTCTTTGTTTGGGTACTTTTTAAAGTTTAATTATTATCAGGCTTTGTCGAGAGTAAAGCTCAACGTTACGCTCTTGCCCTTTTCGAGTTTGACGGTTTTGCTTTCGGAAGAAAGTCCGCACGTAAGAGTAATTTCGCAGTCCTTTTCGGGCATAATCGTTACTTTAGCGGTTTTGCCTTTCAAGTCCCACTCTAGCGAGGTCATTACGGCCTGAATTTTAAGGCGCAAGCCCTTCATATATCCCTTATCGTAACCGCTGGTAGGTATGCCGGGGAGAATTTCTACGGAGTTTTCGTCAGAGTATACAAGACATTCGTTGACCATACCTACGTAGCCTATTGCAAAGTCCGTGCAATAACAGCTTTCGGCATTAGTATGGTGGTTTGTCATAAGAGAATCGTAGTATATGCTCTTAGACATAAGTCCCAGCATTGCCGACGTAACCTCTTGTCTGTCACCCAGTCTTGCCGAGATAAGCGCACGGTGTACGAGAGCGTGGCTTGCCTTGTTTTCGCTTGCGCGGTTTTCGATTGCCTGTATAGCGGCCGCTTTCAATTCGCTGTCATACTTTGTATAGTTGAGAGGCCATACGCAGTAGAGATGGCTCAAGTGTCTGTGCAAGTTGTTTTCCTTCAATTGCGTAGCCGCCCATTCCTTAAGTGCTCCCGTTTCGTCGAAAAGGAAAGGAGGCAGGCTGTCTCTCAAATCTTCCCATTCGCTTACGTCGGCATTAGGGTCGAGGTCGAGCATAACGTCTATGAGCATTTCAAGATTGTTTATGCAGGCAGCGATATCTATCGCGGAGTTTGCGACAGCGGGAGAAGGATAGTTGGAAGGATTGTTCTCGGGAGAATACGAAGGGATAATGCAGTAGGTTTCTCCTTCGCCCAAGGAAGTTTTGCCTTCCTCATAGCGTATATATCCGTTTGCGTCGGTATAGTATTCGGGTGTGAGGAGTTGTTTCCAGTAGTTTGCCGCTTTGGTGAGAAGAGGAAGCATAATATCCTCTTTGAGGTTGAGATAACCTCTTTCTTTAAATGCCGCAATCTGACTGTCGGTCAGGTCTGTCGAAGTAGTCGAGAGTACGGATTTGAGTTTGTTCAAATCGAATTCGTCGTTTACGGGAACCTGCAAATCTCCGTAGCACAAAAGCGTTTCGTAGAGAGGTTGCAGCATCCAGCTGGTACCTGCGTTCCAGTATCTGAAAGGATAAGGATAGCAGCTCTCGGTAAAGATAGCTCTGTCACCGTCGGTATTTACGGGAGCCTGCAAAGCGTCGGTATAGCCGTGCGTTGCGTATGCGTTATCTTCCCAGTCGGGAGCCTGGCGCAGGATAAAGTTGACGTAGCCCAAAGGCGCGGAAAGAACGTTTGAAGTATTCATAGAGGAGGTCTGAAGGTTTACGTTGGCGTCCATAGTGTATTTGGAGCCCCAGCCCGTATTCCATTCACCCGTCCACATACCGTACAGACGGCTTGTGGAGTAGCCTGCACAGCACAGATAAGCGTATCTTCCCGAGTAGTATGCCTTTTCAGCCATATTGGAAGTGAGAGGTCTTGTCGTGCCTCTTTGCGCTTTAATCAAATCTTCGTTGGGAATCCCCTGTTCGGCGTAGAGAGAAAAGTCTACGGAGTTGAAAAGCGGGGTAAATATATCGGTGTGCGCCTTAAAGGCTTTGGAGTAATCGAATTTTCCGTCAAAGGTATACTTGGAAACCGTCTGAGAAGCGGAATTTACGAGGCTGTCGACGAGTTCGTATGCTTGCATACCTTGGAAGGTATCGAGTGTGCCCATATCGAACGTACGGTCGGATACTGCGATTACGTAGACGTTTGTAGCGTCGGTAATTTTGACTGCGGGATTTTCGTCGGCTACGTATTGTGCTTCGGGGACGTTGCTAAGCGAAATTACTTCTTTTGTCCCGCCCTCGCATACGATATAGCATACCGTAGCATAGCCGCCTTTTTTGAGTTCGCTGTTTTCGTAGTCGGGATAGTGAGCGACAAATGCGAGATAATCTCCGTTTTCGTCAGCGATTTTTTTATACTGCAAATCCAACTCGTTTGCTCTTTTGCCTTCTTCGGCGCGGTCGTATTGCGCCATAGCGGAGATGTTGTCGAGTGAGAGAGTCGCATTGACTTTTTTACCGTCGGAAGACGAGGAAATTTTGGTAATGCTAACGTTATCGGCTTGCGAGGTAAAACTCGTTCGTACCCACGAGCCGTTTTCGTCGGTATATTTTACTCCTACTTCTGCCGTTTCGTAATCGGTATAGCGCAGGTATTCGCTTGTCGTGCTTGCCGTCTGCGAGATACGCAGAATGCCGCCCGCGTGATAAGCGTATACGTCGTCATAGGACTGATTGTCAACTATGTCTTTACCGTTGACGATATTTTGTCTTACCGTTTCCAGCTCAGCGTACGAGACGGGATTTTCGCGTTCGTTTTCGTTGGGCAGAATAAAGTGTATGTTCTGATATATCAGAGTGTCTTCATAGGGAGAACCGCTTGTGATAAAGCCTTGTAATCCGTTACCCGAAACCATACCGTCGCGCCAGGCAGTATTGCCGTTGGTTTTGGGGCTAAGCTCGGAGAATTGTTCGGAAAAGGACATTTTTGCTTTGAAGAAAGGCGTATCGTCGTTATTGTTGCAAGCCGTAAGCGACAATGCCGTGCAAGCAATGAGCGCGACAGCGACTACAATGCAAAAAATTTTGAATTTTTTCATAACTTCCTCACATTTTGATTTTATTAATATGAGTTTATCATATATCACCCTGTCAGGTCAACAAACTGATTGCGTTTAGATTTGTATTAAAGATTTTGCTGACCGCACCGCTATCGGACAATAAGAATTTTGCGCCCGATTTGTTATTTATCAATTTGCAAACTCATATTAGCATAGCGATTTGCGCTTTACAATACTATATATCACATAACCTGTCATTTTACGCAAATTAAACATTAGCCTTTTAAGGTTGTTTGCAGAGTGTGGCTCGATAATAATCACTCTCTTTTGAGTTGGCACGAAAATCGACACGGATACACAAATTAAGAATCAGTTAATATCGTTTTTTATCGGTGTAGCCCTATTTTCACAAGTTGCATTAACTTTTGTTTATATTCATTATAGCCGAAAATATCTTAAAGGTCAATAGGGGATTTTTATCGAGACAGTGTTAATTCGGGACAGAATAAAAAATCCCCGATTGAATTTCGGGGATTATTATAAACGTTAAAAATAAATCATATTTTAACGGCAACGGGCTTGTGATTGAGATATTTGAAAAGATACTTAAAGCCCAGTGCTTTTACCGTTTCGCACACCTTGTCGTAGTTGTCGCAAAGGCGGTTTATTCGGTGTGCGTCCGAGCCGAAAGTCAAAAGCTCTCCGCCCAGTTCTTTGTAGCGTTTGGTTATCTCGGGCGACGCCATAAAGTCAAGTCCCGTACCTTCGCTGTGAGTGTTGAGTTCGAGGGCTTTTCCCTTTGAGATAATCGTCTTGAGTATATCGTCGAGTATATCGGAATAGTCCTTGTAGTCGAGAGATATATCGTCATAAGTGGATTTTCTTATGACGTAACCTATATGTCCCACGCTGTCGTAGTGATAAGGTACGTCCAGACTGTCGCGTACGGCTTTGAGATATGCATAATACGCTTGGCGTTTTGTGCGTTTTGCAAAGTAGGAAGGCTCGTAGCAGTCCTCGTACTCAATCGTGTGTACGGAATTTATTATAATATCGGTATCGTACTTTTTGAGGTTTTCGAGATAAATGCCGTCAGCCTCGCGCATAAAACCGCATTCGATGCCCACTCCTACCTCTATCTTGTCCCTATACTTTTCTTTGAGAAAAGAGATAGCTTTGAAGTGATTGTCGAGGTCTATCTGCGGGATATACGAAAATTCTGGCAAAAGCGTGAGTTCGCCGTCGTAATGGTCGGTTATTGCTATATATTCCAAGCCCTTTTCTATTGCGTATTTTACGAGTTCTTCGGGGTCTTGCTGGCTATCGTGCGAGTGCATACAGTGCGTGTGCGTATCAAACATAATATATTCTCCTGCACAATATAATACTCCAAAACGCGCGCCGTGTCAAACGTAGTAAATTGACAATATCGCTTTATAAGTGGTAAAATATAAAAAACGTTCAATAAGAGGATAATGAGGATATTATGTCATCTCATCTCAACAACAGCTGGGACGAAAAACTCGAGAGCGAGTTTTCCAAAGATTATTTTGAAGATATAAGAAAGTTTTTGCGAAAGGAGTACGGCGAATACCGCGTATATCCTCCTATGAAAGAGATACTTTCGGCGTTTGAATACACTCCTTACGAAAAAGTACGTGTTGTGATTTTGGGGCAGGACCCTTACCACGGCTACGGACAAGCCAACGGCTTGTGTTTTTCCGTGCGCAAAGGAGTCAAATGCCCTCCCTCGCTCGTAAATATTTACAAGGCGCTCGAATACGATTTGGGCATACCCGTAAGCGATTGCGGGGATTTGACGGGTTGGGCAAAGGAAGGAGTGCTTCTTCTCAACACCGTGCTGACAGTCAGAGAAGGTTGTCCTCAGAGCCATTCCAAGATAGGTTGGGAGAGGTTTACCGACGCGGTAATACGTATGATTAGCGACTCACCATATCCCACAGTCTTTATGTTGTGGGGCAATCCCGCCAAGGCAAAAGAAAAACTCATCGACACTCAAAAACATCTCGTGCTTAAAAGCGTGCATCCCTCCCCTTTGTCTTTTTACAACGGCTTTTTGGAGTGCCGACACTTCTCCAAGGCAAACGAATTTCTCAAAGCGCACGGCAGGGGCGAGATAGACTGGTCAAGACGCGGAGAATAACCGTATTTTTTGCTTGCGACTTTCATCGGGCAGGTTTGTTTTTGCAACGAGTTTAAAAAAGATTTACTTTCGGGCTGTTAAAAGTGACAAAAAAAGTTGAGAATTTTATTGCAATATCTTTTTTGTTATATTATAATTATACTTGCTATTATATAAATTACCTGCGATATAGGAGTTTAATATGAACAAATTGTACAAGATTATCATTCTTTGTCTCGTAGTTTGTATGCTCGTAGGAATATGCGTTGCGTGTGAAAACACGAAGTACGGTCCTATCGGCACTACCGAGGACAAAGACAAAGAGGCTGTCAACAACGGCGGTCTTATAGTCCAGCAGGGCAAGTACGTTTATTACGTCAACGGTATGGATTCGACGTCCAATATCACCAAGCCTGAGGATAACTATTTTGGAAAAGCTTCCGTAAAAGGCAGCATTATGAAGAGTGAAATCGGCGAAGACGGCACGATAAAGAGCACCGACGTAGTAGTTCCCAAGATGATATATACGACTGCTGCAAACGGCGGAATTTACGTATACGGCGAGTGGATATACTATCTCTCCCCTTCTACCAAAACCGACAACCAGAGCAACGTGCTCGTAGACCAGCTCGTAGCTGCCCGTACCAAGATTGACGGTACCAAGACTCAGGAAATCGCTACTTTCAGCGCCACCGATACCAAGTACGTATTTACTCAGAACGCGCTTGTATATTACGAGGGCACCGAGCTCAAGAAAGTAGGCTACTCTGCTGATTCCGTAGACAAGAAGGCTTCCACGCTTTCCGGCGAAGTATCTTCCGTACTCTTTACCGAAAAAAGTTCGGTAGTATTCTTTGTAAAGGCTACCGAGAACGACGCACGTCAGAACAACAACGTATTTGCTGTAGTCAACGGTGAAGTTAAGGAAGTCGTTACCGATTCTACCTACGAAGGAAGCGACAGCGACCTCTCCAAGCAGTACGTCTTCACGCTTCTCTCTTACGACGTTAAGGAAAACGTGCTTTACTACACCAAGGCAGGCAGCAACTCCGCTGCTTCCGCAGCAACTTACGGATATAAGTTCGACGAGGACTTCTCTTTCAATCCCGAGAGAGAAAAGAAGTTTGCTACTTCTTCCCTTTCCACTTTCGTAAGCCTCGGATTCGACAAGGGACTTCTCGATATGTCGGCTGCTGCTCTTAAGCTTTACAAGCCCGTAGCAGATAACGCATACGTCAACGATACCGAAACCTACGCTACTCTTGCAGCTACCGGCGCAAAGGTTGTTTCCGTAGACGACACTTATATGTATTACGTTCTTTCCAACGTACTTTACAGAATCAAGTACGCTGACAAGAAAGCTATCCCCGACAAGATAAGCGACGATACAATCAACACTTCGTGGCTCAATATCTCCGTGCTTGACGGATATATGTACTATATCGACAACACTTACAGCTATTTGTTCAGAATGAACCTTGACAGCTACAATCCCGTAAACAACGGCGAAAACGACAGCAAGATTTCGGGTGAAATCGTAAGCGGTACGAGAAGGGCTGCCGTAAGCAAGGACGAGGACGGCGAGATTACCATCAAGTACGTTTCCGACGATGCAAACGAAGAGGGCGTAAGATATTATCAGTTGCCCAAGTTTATGACCGAGAGCGACGTCAAGCTTTACGCTTCCGCGCTTTACGATGCAGACGAGGAAGAGAAATAATCCTTTGACGAATCAAGCGCAAATTGCGCGAGCGAAATAAAAAGGAGCGTTTGACGCTCCTTTTTTTTGTTATCCGAAAATACCCGTAAGACTGGCGGATATTTATTGTCTTAAAACAATATGACTACGTAATATAAATTGACGTGGCGGGCATATTCTCAGCTCTTAACGCCGATTTTATTATACTCTGTTAATGCGCCTTTAAAGCATGCTGAACAAACGAAAAGCTATTATACCGTATTCAGATTTGCAAAGGCAAACTCACAATTCAAAATACAACGCTAAGTCATTTGAAGAATGTCAGATTTTATGTGACCGCCTGTCAGGTTATATGGCTATGGTACAATATCAACAGCGTTGCGCGCAAAAAGCGCAAACTTATACGCACACGCGTATGATTTCAGTATTTATATAAAAGTATATATACAATTTAAGCCTTAGGTAAATTGTATATATAGCTGTATTGCGCGTATACGTGTTGCGTACGAGAGTAATTTTTCTTTACTTTCGTATTCTCGCACTCTCGCTTTTACACTCTTATTCTTTTACACTCTCTTACTCTCGTCGCACTCCCACGCTATTGCTCTCTCCCCCTTTCCGTGCTCTTGCATTTTATGTTTACTTATACTTTCGTGTTTTCGCTATCGGCAAAAAAAATACGGCGGAATATCCGCCGTATTGCTTATTGTAGCTGATTTGATTGTTACAGTGTTATGGTAACCTTGTTGAGGTTTCTGGGCGTGTCTACGTTAAGACATTTCGCAAGACCGATATTGAGTGCGAGGAGGCTTATTGCGGTGCCGTAAAGCACGGGAGCTTCGAGTGCGTTAGCGTCGGGCATAATTACCTTGTTGGTTGCCAAATCGAGTATCTCGGGTACGTTGCTGAATACAGTGAGATTTGCTCCGAGATTTTTTGCTCTCTTTGCCATATCTGCAAATTCCTGTTTACATTCGCAATCAGGCGCAAGCAATATCACGTTTGCCTTGTCGTCGAGAAGGGAAAGAGGACCGTGCATAAAGTTAGCCGAAGAATACGAACGGTTGAAGAGATAGCAGCACTCAGTGAGTTTGAGAGCGCACTCGTCACCCGTACCGAGCATTGTGCCTCTGGACAATATGATAAAGTTGTTGAGTTTGTGAAGCTTTTCCGCTACGTCCTTTATCTGAGCGTTCATATCGAGTATTTCCTGTACTCTGTCGGCAAGCTTGTTCATATCGAGATTGAGATTTCCGCCGAGCGCGTCAGTAAGCATATAAAGAGCAAAGAGTTCTCCTATATATGTCTTGGTTGCAGCTACGCTCTTTTCTTCCTCTACGTCCATAAAGAGGTGGAAGTCTGCGTTTTTAGCAATAGGGCTTTGCGCATTGTTGGTTACGGCAACGGTGAGCGCGCCGTTTTTCATAGCTTTCTCCATTACAGCGATAGTATCTTTGGACATACCGCTCTGGGAGATAACTACCATACAGGTATGTTGCATATCCACGTCGCAATCGTATACAGTAGTGAGCGAGGGATGATATTTGCCTACTTTAATACCAGTCTTGAGGGGGCATACGAAAGAAAATACTGTTGCGGCATTGTCAGAGGTACCGCGTGCCATCGTAACGATATTGGTTATTTTCTTTTCTTTAAAAGCTTTTGCGATTGCGGGAAGTACGGGAGTACAAGCCGCTACCGTGCGCTTTAACATAGAGGGTTCGCTGAAAATTTCTTGTTGCATCAATGTGGTCATAGTTCACCTCGTAGAAATTATTACAATAGAATTATAGCATAAAAGGCATTTCTTAATCAATAATATTTGGGATTAATAAGCAATATACCTTTTATCAGTGCAAAAGAGTGTTGACAAACTGCTCTGCCATACGTCCCGATTTTGCGCCGTTGCGCATAGCCCACGTAAGAGCCTGTTTGTCCAGTTGGTCGAGAGGGATTTTTATACCCGCGCGGTTTGCCAGCTCGTGTACGATATTCAAAAACTCCTGTTGGTCGGGAGAAGGATAGTATACGCTCAGGCCGAAACGCGCTACGAGAGAGAGTTTCTCGTTTTTGGTATCCGATTTATGAAGTTCGTCGTCTGCGCTCCTGTCGTTGCCGTCGCTGTAATTTTCCTTGATTATGTGGCGGCGGTTGGACGTAGCGTAAATCAGTACGTTGTCAGGCTTTACTTCGAGACCACCGTCGATAATCGCTTTGAAATATTTGTATTCGACTTCGAAGTCGTCGAAAGACAAATCGTCGAGATAAAGTACGTATTTGTAGTTTCTCGAAGCAATCTGACTTATGATATCGCTGATAAACATAAATTGATGCTTGTATATCTCGATGACCCTAAGTCCCTTGTCGTAATACTCGTTGATGAGTGCCTTTATTGTCGAGGACTTACCCGTGCCCATATCTCCGTACAAAAGAACGTTGTTTGCCTTTTTGCCTGCGAGAAAAGCTTCGGTATTCTGTACTACTTTCTGCTTTTGCAATTCGTAGCCGACCAAGTCTTTGAGAAGTTTTGAATCCATACTCGTGATAGGCAGAAGCTGAGAAGAGTGGTGCGTAATCTTCTTTTGAGGAAGACTGTCTTTTGCTACTACTCTGAAGGCCTTATTGAGTCCCAATTCGCCTACGCCGTAAGTTCTGTAAAAATCTATTATGCAATCGAGAAAAGAGGTTGCCGAATTGCATTTTTCGAGTTTTGCAGTAAATACGGCAATCAAATCTGCATAGGGTTTAGCAGAAGTCAACAGAGTGCTTTTGAATTTTGTAATGTATTGTGCCGTATCTCCGATTCGGTTTATACTTTCCAGACGGTAGTTGAAAATCTCCATAAGGATTTTGCAATCGTCATAGGCAATGTCCTTAAGCGAGCCTTCTACGCCTTCTCTGCGCTCGTAGGCAAGCGAAAAAGCGTTGACGTCGCTTGCAATGAAATAAGCTATATAATAATGCCAGCTGTTGCCTCTTACTGCGTGCGTATTTGCAAAGTCCATCAAATCCCCCAAAGTATTGTTGAGATTGACTTCCTGAGAGTTTTGCGACAGTTTTACGAATCTTTCCAGTATAGTATTTGATATATCGTATAATTTGAGTTTTGAAGTAAGATTTTGCATATTTTTTCCTCGGTGATAATTATAGCATTAATATTTAATAAAGACAACCTTTTTTTAGGCGACCGCATATATCGGCACATATTTGCGATTTTGCGCGAGTAGTTGCGCTCAGTCACGTACGACAAGTACGCTCATTCGCGAACTCTCTTCAAAATCGCAACTCTGCACCAATCTCTGCGGTCGCACGAAGTATGTAATACTAGCGGCGCGCCTTTTCCTTTTATCTGCGACGCTCGCGCTCAGTTACATACGCAAAGTATGCGCCTGTCGCGCTCAGTCTGGAAAAGACAAACTCTGCACCACTCTCCGCGCTCGCACGAAGTTTTGTAATAAATTATTTATTAGTATAGTAATATTTAGCGGCACACTTTTAGCCTTTATCCTCACTACGCCCACGTTAGTTACGTACGTCTAGTACGCGCCGCTCGCGAACTCTCTTCAAAATCGCAACTCTGCACCAATCTCTGCGGTCGCACGAAGTATGTAATACTAGCGGCGCATATTTTGCCTTTATCTGCGACACTCGCACGAAGTAAGTAATTATATTTTCCTTTTTCGCTTGCCGTAAATGCGCGCTATAAGCAAAGTCAAATACCATATATATATTATAATATAATAATTTATACAATTTACATAAGGCTTAAATTGTATAAATTAAGTTTCCAACGTGTGTATGCGTATATGTGCGGGCATATATACGCACGTCTTACGCGCTTGTATATCGGCGCATATTTAGCTTTTTGTGCGGTGTGCGCGCTAGGTCACATACGGCTAGTATGCTCCCGTCGCGCTTAACCGCAAAAAAACTAACTCTCCGCCAATCTCCAAGCGCGCGGGATATCTGTCTGTTTCGATTATCAATTGCGCTATCCGCTTGAAGACAGTACCGACAAACGGTTTTATTCGCTTGTCGAATATACACCGTTTCGTTTGGTCGGTATAGAGCGAACCCGACATTTTGCCTTACGCTTTCGACACTTCGGAAGCGTGGGTATTTCGTCGAGGTGAGCGAACGCGCCGCTATACGCGCTCGCCTAATTGGAAAATTTTGTGCATTGCCCTCCCCTGCCCTCCTCTGCTAAAATGTAAGTACAAAAGACAAAGGAGGTCGTATATATGAAAAGACTGACGAAAACAAGTATCACCGTTTTGTTGTGTACGCTTATTTGCGCCTTTACTTTTGCGGCGTGCGCGACTCCTGCAGGTGAAAAAGACTGGGTTGTGGACTGGGATAAGTTCCAGCCCGAGGGCGGACTTCCCTCTCTTCCCGAAGACGGGTCGGACGATGAGAAGGACGAGGAAGAAACTCCCGACAACGAAGATACGCTAGCTCCCGCCGTAAGCTATTCGTATATGATTAAGAGCAACACGTCATCGCTCAATATCCGTTCTGCACCGAATACCGGAGCGACGATAGTAGGTAAAATGGATAAAGGCGATATGCTGCGTTTTGAAGGAGAGGTAAACGGTTGGTATAAGACCGTATATAAGCAAAAGACAGCTTACGTTTATGCGGGTAACAATTATGCCTACATAGTGAAAATGACGCAAAGCAACGAAAAAGTAGAAAGTGTAATCGCGATAGGCGAAACGCTTATGGGTTATCCTTACGTATGGGGCAGTCAGCGTTATCACTGGGGCAACGGAAAGCTCAATTCCAATTTTGTGCAAGGAGAGTACGATTGCTCGGCTTTAATGCAGTATATATATTATCACGGAGCAAACATAAACCTCGATTTGACGACACGTACTCAGGTACTGCAAGGAAGAGAGGTCGTGAGCGGGGATTTGCAGAGAGGCGATTTGATGTTTTTCACGAATTCGTCGAGGTATAATCTCAGCGGAGTTGAAAGAATAGGACACGTCGCGCTCTATCTCGGAGATAACTACATACTGCATACGGCAAGCGATTTTGCGGTAATCGAAGAGATTAGCAGCACGAGATGGAAGTACTTTATAGTAGCCAAGAGACTGGTATAGTGATATTGCTCAATCAATCTTGAACAGGCAGGCAAAAGGCGCGAGAAACAAGCATAGCCTTGCCGTAAAGATTGCGCACTGTCGCCGCCCGATTGCACGGGCGGCGGATTTTATACGGGGCTATTCAAACTTAAAAAAAGTTAAGGAAAAACTTTTTTTCAAAGACGTTTGTTGAGGTTTACATAAATAAAAATTCAAAAGTAATAGCCTTAAAACAGAGTAAATATCTGGCTAAAAATTTATGGACATAACGGTTGCAAAAGCAAGAGAGATTAACTTTGTGTAACGTCCGTGAGCGCGTATCGGCGCGCGCAAAGAAAATTGCCGCGCTAAAAGTGCATTCAAAATAAAAGTTTCAGGTTGAGAAAAAGGCGGGAACTTATAAACGTTTATTTTATCTGTTACAGTCTATTTTTATTGCAAGCGGTATATAAAAACATAAGGTGGAAAATATATCAGTAAATAAAGCGGTTTTTGATAAATTAGCGGGCTAGAAAGGTGTTTTTCGAGAGGCGCAAAAGAGACGGCGAAAATGCGGGCGCCGATACCAAAACAGATTTGCAAAAAACGCAAAACTTTTGTCCGGGTTTTTATGAAAAGAGGACAGAGAGATATTGACAATTTTATTCGTGTTCAAAACAAAATCGCTACAAGTTTGAAAAAACTGCGTTTGACAGGAGAATAAAATATTCACAAAACGGATATCAATTCAATGTAATCAAAAGATTTTTTATACGCTTAATGTAAGAGCTTTGCGTCAAGCGGGATATAGTTTGATACTGTTTTATTTTGTTATTGCTAAACCGTTACAGGGTGTGTTATAATGATTATAAACAATAATTGTTTGCCGACACGGTCGGCGGAGGTACGTATGAAATTTTTGGTTATAGAAGACAATATCAATCTTAATCAGAGCATCAGAGATTGTTTGGGAAAACTCGGCACGAGCGACGCCGCTTACGACGGACTCGAGGGGTTGTATATGGCTGAGTCAAACACTTACGACCTCATTATTCTCGATTTGCTTCTTCCTAAGAAAAACGGTTTTGAAGTATTGCAGGAACTCAGGAAAAAGAGCACCTGCCCCGTAATCATTCTTACCGCGCTCAGCAGCACGGATAAGAAAATCGAAGGACTTAAACTCGGCGCGGACGATTATCTTCCCAAGCCTTTCGACAGAGACGAGCTTGTAGCGAGAGCCGAAGCGGTGTTGAGAAGATACAATAATAATTTCCATACCAAATACACTTATGACAATATCGAGCTTGATTTTGCCAACAAGATGTTCAAGGTCAACGGTGAATATGTCAAGCTTGCCGGCAAGATGTACGATATAGTCGAATATCTTATCCGCAACCGCAACATTATAATTCCTAAGGAGCAGCTTTTCAACAGAATATGGGGCTTTGACAGCGACACTGTAATAACCGTTATAGAAGTTTACGTGTCCAATCTCCGCAAGATTCTTGAAAAGTACGGTTGCAAGGATTATCTCAAGACGATAAAAAATATCGGCTATATGTGGAGAGAAAAGGTTGAAGATTGAGGATAGCGGCAGAAAGACGCCTATAGATAAAAATACAATGTTTAATATTTTAAACATTGTAATTCCTTTTGTGATTTTTCTTTTATCAACCATTTTAATAATTCAGATTTGGAAAAATCAATTGATGAGTGATTTGATGACACGAACAAAGACGTACGGCAGGGAATTCGGTACGACTAAAATTCTCACGCGCTCGGAAGCCGCTACGCTTACTAATACGTGGTACGTGATATATTATGATGCGTCGGGAAACAGGCTTGACGATAAGGGGCTGGGAAGTCAACCGGTAGAGGGAATTCCCGAGAAGTACGTGCCGATAGACGGCGAGGGCGTGTATGAGATTAACGGGGAGAGTTATATCGCGCTTTCGATGGATGTGGTTAAGGAAAACGAATACGGCGCAACGCATCTTATGATATTCAGAGATATCGAGAGTGAAAACGCAATATTCGAGAAGGGAACAGCTATATCGATTACAATAATGTTGCTTGCGATGGGGCTTGTAATAGTGTTTTCCGCTATAATGAGCAAATACCGAATTCGTCCATATAAAAAACTTGTTGCGAGCAGTAACAGAATGATATACGACATATCGCACGAGCTTAATACTCCGCTTGCTGTAATCAAGACTAACGTAGACAATATTCTTGCGCATTCGGACAAGAGCATAGAGGACAGTTCTGACAAGCTGATGGTAATTCTTGACGAAGCTACGAGAATGAAGAGAATGGTGCGCGATTTGCTTGAATTGTCGCGCTCGGACAACAACAGAGTGGTTGTAAACAAGACGTACTGCAACGTATCGCAGTTATTGCAGGATTTGGTCGAGCCTTTCGAACTGATGTGTGAAATGGACGACAAGACTTTTATATCGGATATTGCGCCAAACATTATGGCGACTACCGATGCGGATAAAATAAGACAGGCGGTAATGATTCTGCTGGACAACGCAGTTAAATACACGCGTAAGGGAGATGCTGTAATTATACAAGTGCGCCATACGTCTACCAAAGTGCACGTAAGCGTGGCTGATACGGGTAAAGGCGTAAGCGATGAGGACTTGGAAAAGATATTCGACAGATTCTATCGTGCCGACAATTCGCGCACGCAATCTACAGGCGGCAGCGGGCTCGGATTGTCCATAGTCAAGTCGATAGCGCAAACGCTGAAATGGAATGTGCACGCTAGCCATAATTCACCTCACGGTTTCCGAGTGGATATAGAGATGGATAAGACCGGCGAAAATAGCTGAGTCGGTATAGCGTTATAATTTAGAATAAATATGTATAAAAGGCGTCTTCGTGCGCCTTTTTTCCGTCTTGTATATAAGCGGTTGCGGCTTTAGCGGCATCTATATTTATGATAATACGTTATCCTGTTACGTTCTGTATTGACTATCAATATATACTTATAAAACAAGTATACAAATAGCTGATATAGGAATAAAAATTGATAAAAAACCGGCTTGTTTTTTGACCGATTATTTAAAAATACGTCGGCACTGCTTGCTGATGTGGCAGAGTGATTTTGTTGATTAAATAGTGCATATTTTAAAACTGTTTTGTCCATAAAAAATGCTGAAATTTTGCTGATTGCAAGGCAAAATATTTCTTTAAAACGACGAAATTTGTCACTCTTCGATGAATCGCGTCCGATTACCGCAGAAAGTATCCGAAAAGGAGAATGATATATGGAAAAAATAAAAATTTTGCAAAATTTAAGGATAGTTTAAGTTTTATTAATGTAAATTTTATGTAAAATTGCAAAAAAATTCTTATATGTGCGAAACTAACTCAAAACGCACAAAAGTGCATTTTCAGCATCGAAAAAAAGCAGAAATTTTAAGGTAGTATCACCTTACGTATTACAGAAACGCTATATATATAAGGGCAACGAAAAATTTTAAGGTATTTTTAAGGTACCGTTTTTAAAATAGGTGTGCACTATAAATTTACTAATATAGGAGAGGAAATTATGAGAAAATCTAAACTTATAGTTTTGACAATTTTAGTGATGATTTTTGTACTCGCGCTCTCGTCGCTCTTTGCGGCGTGCGACCTCTTCGGCGAGGGAGAAGAAAACCCTAGCGGAGACGTAAGCGGCGACGAAAATCAGGGACCGCCTGACGGACCTGATGGTCCCCCCGACGACGGTGACGAAGACGAAGAAGACGACGTGCCTGCCTATATGTCGCCGAATGACGCCTTGAACAAGATTGCCAACGGCGCCGACAGTCCTGAAGAAGATACGATGAGTGTCGACTTCGAGGTAAAAATCGACAAGCCTGATACCAACGAGATAATCACTCTGTTGTTCCAGGTCAACTTGTTTGATACTGTCAAGAACGAGTTGGTGCTCGGCGTATATCTGCAGGGCAAGGACCAGCCTGACGAAAGCAGAGTTATGAAATTCGCTCTCTACGTAGTCAATGGCAAGGCGTACTTAGACCTCGGAAAAGACGAACTCGGCAATGACAGAGCGTTGTTGTATTTGTCGGACTTCGATATGAATTATCTCATCGCTATGATGAAGGAAAGTCCTGAATTGTTCGGCGATTTAATTGATATGCTCAACGATTTGCTGGACGAAAGTTTGGGCTTGACGATAGATGACGTATTGAGTCTTGTAATAGGTTTGCTTTTTGAGGACCCTGTCGCTACTTACAATTCGGAGACCAAGGTACTCGAAAACATACGTATGAAGATTAAGCTCAGAGATTTGCTGCAAAACGCAAGCGGTATTCTGGGTGCGTTTGATTTGGGCGACCTTCCTTTGGATTTGAATATTATATTCAACTATCTCCTTGAAGTAGTGCCTGAGGCTGATTTCTATATCGACGCGGACTTCGATGCTGACGGTAAGCTCACCGATATGGATTTGGATTCGGTAGCTCACAGTGACGGAGAAACTAACAAGGTCGAATTGTCTTTGGACTTGGGTAATACCCCCTGTGATATGACCATTCCCGCAATCGACGAAATGGAGATTAGCGAATTTTCGCTTACGAATATCAATTTTACCATTGACTTAACGCTCGGTACGAGAATTAATCCCGACGGCTCTAAGACTCAGCTTGACGTCGGCAAGATTATCAACGGCTTTATGGGACAAAACATACTGCCTCTCGACGTATTGCTGCTCGAAGGCGGTACGGGATTGAGGTTGAAATTCGCATTGGACCTCGACCTTAACTATGACAGAAAGCCTGTCGATAACAACAAGATTGCTATCGAACTCTATCTTATCGACCAGTTCGGTAATTATCAGGAGCTCGAGGGCGGTCAACCCGTACCTCAGATGGGTATTTACTATACCGAGGGCAGCTTCTATCTCAATCTCGACAGATTGCTTCCCGACTATATGAAGGGTGTTAACCTTAAGGTTAATGCAGGTTTGTCCGACCTCATCAATGCGATCGTTGACCTTGTTACCGAAGCGATTGACGGAGTATTCGGCACTAGCTATGACGATATCAAAAACGGCAATCTCAATGTGAAAGTCGAGGATAACGGACAGCTTTCCACCACTTCCGGGGCTGACGTACTCAAGCTTCTTTCCAGCGCAAAAGCAAGCGGCACTTCCGTAGTTGCTCTCAGCGAGGGAGAGGACGGCAAGATTTACGTATCAGCAGGGGTGCAGAGATTTGTACAGGTTATCGGCGAATTGCTGATGTTGCCTGAGAATATAGTTGCGGACAATGACTCAATCGACATTATTCTCAACAATGATTTCCTTTCTTCGCTCAATAATTTGCTTAAGAACGAAACCAATCCTCAACCTATAAATTTTGCTTTCCCTGACTATATCTCCGATATAGTACTCTCCGTAAACTTCTCGGATATAGGTCTTGACAGCGTCAAAGTAAACGCGGCAGTTCTCGACGGCGAGAGCGACCCTGCGTTTGACGTAGAACTCAAGATATGGGATTTCCTCATCGGAACGGCAAAAGAAAATCTCAGCGTATATATTGCTGACAGAGTAAACCTCGAAAATACGAGTTATGCTGACTCCCTCTTCTCCGATAAAGAAAGAAAAGGCTTGCTTGACAAGATACTCGGCGGAATTACTATGAGCAGTAGAATTACTCTCAATTTCAATAAGGGTACATACGACCTTGCTCCTTTCATAGCAGGTTTCGGAGTATCTCAGCTTGCTCAGACCGAGATGCTGTGGACGTTTACCGAAAACTTTACTTTGGACGCTCAGCTCAACGTTCAGATAGCGCTTGACAGCTTAGATGCGTACAACAGTCAGATAGTGGTAGAACTTAAGACGCTCACCGGTATTAAAGTCGGCGGTACTTCCATTATCCCTGCTGATACTGTAATTTTGGGTATTTACGGATATCAGAATCAAATATTCATAGATGTATCCAACTTCAAGATAGCAAGTATAACCTTGCCTAAGCTCAACTTCTCTCTCAACTTTACCGATTTGGTATACAATTTGTTGGGTTCGACTTTGGGTGACCTGCTCGAGGGAGCCGGAATGGACAGCAATTTGCCTTTTGACTTTGACCTCGTAGAGCTTCTCGGACTTAACAAGACGCCCGGAGAAAGCGCAGACGCTTCTGCGGCAGCTACGGCATATCTTGCAGACGAAGCAGGTTCGACCGGCGACGGAAGCACTTCCGAAGTGCCCGAAGAAGAGTTGCAAGCTATAATATTCGGTCTCAACTGCGACAAGATATACGCAACCGTATCTCTTGCTGCTATACTTTCCATTCTTTCTCAGACTCAGACAGAACTCGGTCAGACTATAGCCGAGGCGTTGAGCTTGATGGAACTCAGTCTTAGCTTCGAGATGGGCAGAAAGAACGGCTTCGAATTCAATTTTGCAGGCGAATTGATACCTATGCAGGATGCTGAGGGCAATGCCGTATACTATTACGACGCCGAAGGCAACAAACTGCCTTGCAGAGATAAAGAGGGCAATAAGATTTATTACGCTCCCGAAGATTATGCTCGCAAAGAATACAACTACGGAAGCGGTATGACCCTCTCCTTTGTTGCCGGCGATGACGAAAATCCTATTATAGTAGGAGATATCGGCGATGCTAAGTTTGATATCGCTCAGAAGATAGGCGAATTCGAGGCATATCAGTCCGACCTCGTTCAAGCGATAATTGATACCGTAGGTAAGGCTACGATAAGAGCAAAGATTGATTTGCAGACTCTCAACAACGAGATGAACCTCACCAAGCTTATCAATAATATTCTCGCGAGCGCGGGACGCAGACTCGAGCTGCCTATCACTCTCGACCTTGACGACTGGAACTCTTTCGTTGAACTCGTTGTACAGTGGGATCTCGACCTTAAGAATACTGCAAACAGCACGGTAGTGCTCACGTTGTCCTATGAGGGCAAGCAGATATTCGGCGTATATATCTACCGTAACAGCCTTATGATTGACCTCGAAGGTCTCGGATTCTTCCAGGTTGAAATCACAAATTCCAACATTATTACGAAATTGTTCGGAGCACTTGACGGAATCGTAAGCGACATTCAAGGTCTTGACCTCAACGAGATAATCAACGATTTGCTTGCAGACAGCGGTTTGCCTACCCTTCCCGGTACCGGAGAAGACGGCAATACTGACGTAGAAATTGCTACGGACGAAGAATCCGCAGAAGGGGCTCTCGACGATACTACTATGGATATCATAGAATATGTATTGCGTGCCGTAGGATTCGAAGATACCAAGATTACCATCAACGTTACCGCTGCGCTCTTTGCAGAGATAATCAATACCCTTGCGGGTATGAATCTCGGTATGGATATAAGCCTTGCAGCCGACCTCGACTTGTTCGGCGGAAACGCGTTTAACTTTGACATAGGAGTAGAGGATATCTCCGCTCAAGTCAATATGCAGCTTGCCATCGGCGAGTCTCCCGTAGTAAATATCGACTACGATGCTATCCCCGACTGGGACGCTAGCAACGGCGAGACGTTTACCAAGGCTTTGCTCGACAACCTCAATATAGGTTTCACTCTCGATATAGCTAACTTTACGGGCGATACCGAAGTAACCAAGGGAAGCAATCAGGCAATGTACACGAGAGTTATCATAGAAAAACTCCAGACGAGTAAGACTCTTACTAACCTTGCCAATACGGTAACCGTTCCTAAGGGATGCTTCCTTATTACTCTTGCACAGATAGACAGCACGAGATACGAAAACTCCAATAAGGGTACGATGACCCCTTTAATATACGTCATACTTGACTATACCAAACCTTCTCAACAGATGACTCTCCATATCTGTTCGGGCGTAATCAATCTCGTAGTCGATATCGGTAATACCATCGGAGCTTTGTCCTTCGACCTCGACCTTGTCGGAATGCTTTCCGGTACGTTTGACAATCTGTTTGCTCAGATAGACGACGCACTCGACGGTATCGGCAGCGGCGACGGCAGCGGTGACGGTGGCAGCGAAGTACCTCCTACGGGTGAAGGTACTACCGGAGATGGCACTCAGAGCGGTGGCGAAACAACTGCAACCGAGCCCAGTCCTTTTGATGAAATCTTTGCTAATCTCGACATAGTGGCACTTCTCGGCGGCGGTATCAATGCAAGCTTGCTCTCAAACGGCAACTTCGGAGTAACCGTTGAGTTTGACCCTTATCTTATCAACAAACTCCTCGACGATATGTTGTCCTTGGTATTCGGTCCCAAGACAGTTCTCAATCTTGCTGAATTGGCTCCCGATATGTTCAGCGACAACTATCTCGCTTACGTCAACTGGACGAGAGAACTTAAAGGCGAGGCAAACGACGGAGTATCTTTCTGGGGTACTTTGAGCGAACAGGTCGTTCCTATTCTTAGAGACCTTGTATCGTCTTTGGGATACGGCTGGGTAGCACCTCTCATCACTAATGCGTTGATAGGCGGCGTACTCGGACAGGTAAGAAATATTACAGCAGGTATATTGCCTTTCGCGGTATTCAACGAACTCACCGTCAACGTGGAAGTTGCGGACGCTACGATAGCCAACATAAGTATCGACGGATTCGACTGGGGACAGGATATCTACGATACCAACGGACAGGTTGCATATTCGGCTTCCAAGAGCGGCAGAAAGGGTAACGTCAACAACAACAGCGTTATCAACAGAGACGGTTACTTCACTTCGATTAAGCTGTACAACACTTCCGACAGCGTAGGTAAACCCGTATACGGCGACGACGGTGGAATTCTCTTCCCTGAGGGTATCGTAACGTGGAACGGTATTCCTATGCAGATTACCTACGACCCTTATTCGTACACCAACAATGCCGAAGGCGTAGCTTCAATCATTCGTGAACACTTCAGCGGTAAGCAGGCTAGCTACCAGAAGGCGCAGGAATTGTACAAGACAGCGGTAGTATTCAAGATTGTCAGTGAAAACGGTACTACGGTTGACAAGACCATAGACCAGCTCAACTTCAATACTCCCGGCACTTACGTAGTAAGAGGTACGGCGGCATTCGCTAACAACGTAACCCGTACGATTGATACCATAATCACAGTACTTGACGACGGCGGCGGAATAAAGAGTATCGACCCTGTTTCGATGCACGTATATGACGAATTGCCTGACTTCGTAACCATCAATCTCAATGACGGAACGAGCAGAAAGATTCACACCAAGTACGTAACCTTCAGCGAAAACGCTCCTCAGGCTTATACTGAGCATACGGTAGCAGGTAAGGCTGCATTCGCTAACGGCACGGTAGTCGAAAACGTAGAGTTCAGATATCTTGACAGTACTGTAACTCAAATCAATATCGACGGCGCTACGGGCAACGTAATTACTATTGATTTGTATCAATATAATATTAAATCTACTAAGATAACCGATTATATATCCGATACTATATTCTTCAAGTACGCAGACGGCTTGTCCACCGGTCTTGAAGTATCCAGAGACTGGGTAGCTGTCGGTGCTGACGAGTTCTTCAACAGAGCGCTCGACAAAGACGGAGTATACTCCACCAACGTAAGCGGCACGCAGTTTATGGCATACGCATATATCGGAAGCGGTGCTACCGAGCAGAGAGTAGAACTCATCTTTACGGTTAACACCAAGAACGTTGCAAAACTCACAATCAACGGTTTGGAGAACACGCTGAGAGTTGACCCTTACAGATACTATATGTACCTGATTACGGGTGACGAACAGTACAATCCTTTCACCACCGTTGCTACGGCAGAATACTATGACAAGTATATGTCGGCAGACGGTACTCAGGAAATCATCGACTCTTACAGCGAAGACGTAAAGATTACTTGGGGCGACTACAGCGGAATAGACTTCAGCTGGGATAACAATAACACGAACAGCCAGAACATCAAAGTTTCGCTCGACAATGCAGAGTATTCTAACTCTTCGTTCACTTGGGACTTCAATACTCAGGTAGTAGTAATGAGAAACGAAATCGAGGCGGTTTACTTCGATGAGAAACTCACTCAGTCGATGTACTATATCGATCCTTTCGAGTACTTTATCAACAAAGAACTCGGCAAGGCAAATTATCCTGACCACGCATACGTACAATTCACCAACGGCAAGGTATACTATATGCCTATCGAGTGGATTGGCACGGAAGACTTCGAGGTCAAGTACGCTAACCAGTTTGCACAGCTCAAGGTTCGTATCGGTATGGACTACGAAGGCAAGCTCGCGGGCGTAATAGGCGACTTCGAACAGACGATTACAGTAAACGTCAGAGTAGAAGACCTCAATCCCGTAGGCATAAATCTTGCAGGTAGTGCATACGCAGGCGGAACGTATTATATCGACCCCGTACGCGTCAACTACTACGGCGAGAGCGTATTCCCTGAGACCGTAACCGTTGTTTACGATACGGGCAAGACGACAGAACTTCCCGTACACGAATGGATATGGGATTATCAGGATGCAGGCTACGTTCCTATGGCAGGTCAGAAGGGAATGACCGCAACCGCGGTAATTACCGACACGTACCGTTACGACGTCAACGTAGAGATACTCGACCGTTCGGCTCTCGTAACCGACCTCAAGAGCGTAGACGTAGATTCCTACACGTTTACTTATGACGAAAACGGCAACAGAGTATACAGCGTATTTACCGACACGTTGCTGCTCTATCAGAAGGTAGGTACGATTAATCTCGATAGCGTAACCGTAAACGGAAACGTCAATATGGGCACCATTGCGGCAACTTCCGACTACAGCTACTACTTCAGTTACATCATCAACTACTCGCAGGAGGTAGACGGAGAAGTCAAAGACTTCGTATTCACTACCAAGGAGTGGAAGGAAGCAGCAGACTTCGTAGCAAACAACAAGTCACTCATTACTTCTACAGAGGTAAGAATCAACTACACCACTCCCGTAACCTGGGATTTGAGCGAAATCAACTATGCCGTAAGCGACGTATATAACGTAAAAGCTATAGCAGGTACGGGCGCAAGTCAGAAGGTATTCAGAGTCAGCGCAAACGTCAAGGCTAAGACGGCTGAAGATATCAGCTCTGTCGGCGGCGTAAATACCTATCAGGTAGTTACTTGGGGCGGTACCAGCCTTACCGAGAACGAGAAGCAGACGAAGAAGATTGTCAAGAATCTCAACGTTTACTTCACCGACGGCACAAACGGCAACTACGAATGTACCATTGACATCTCGAATCTTGCTTACACTGCGGACGATGCATACACTTTGTTGATAGTTTCCGACGGAAACAACATAATTTACAAAGACAATGCCGGCAACGTGCTTTCTACTGAAGAAGAAATCTTCAACGCGGCAATGAGCGTAAAGGTTACCGTATTCAGCGGCGATATAGCAATCGAAACCACGCTTAAGATGCACGTAGTAAAACAGCAAATCAACACCGCTTCCGACAGCGGAGCGCAAGGTTGACAGGGGGATTAGCGAATTATGAATAATAAGACATTTACTAAAATCTCAATCAGCGTTATCGCGGTACTGCTCATAGCAGTACTCGCGGTAGCAATGTCCTCGGCACTGGGTGCAGAGCAGATGAGCGTTGTTTCCGCGGCAACGGAAGAGACGCTAATGTATGCAAGCTACAACGGTACCAACGGACAGATAACGGACGACGCTGCGGTTGACGGACACTATACCAAGAGTCAGTTGGCAGCGCAGTTAGGACTTTCGGACGTCAACAGTCTTTTGACCATTACTAACGGTCAGATGCTGTACGATTATCTGAACAACTCGGGTTCTTACAGTTCGTATCAATACGCATATCTTGCCAACGACGTAGCCATTGCATTCTCGGGCATAAACAAGTCCGGTTACAGTACCGTGAGCGTACACAGCTCTAATTCGGTATTTACCAAATATCTCGACGGTAACGGCTACAAGGTTTCTATCGAGGCGGGTTCGGGTAACGGTTCGTTTGCTAATCCCGGAGACAATACGGGCGACAACGGCGGTACTCACTGGTACACGGGTTATCTTTGCGCAGTCAACCAAGGTACTATCAAAAACTTGACGATTGACTTCTCATCCAACCATATTATCACGCAGTCGGCTTCCAATCCTAACGCGCTTTACGTTCCTCAGGATTCGGGCGTAGTAGCTTCGGCAGGTATCGTAACGGGTCTTAACAAAGGAACCATCGACAATATACGTCTCAACGTCAACGGCATATTCAACTTTTATATGAAGCCGGGCGGCGACAGAAAACTTTACCAGAATACGGGTTACGTAGGCGGTATAGCAGGTGCTATGACAGCAGGCATATTGTCTAATTCTCAAGTCAATATTTCTACCGACGGCGGTATAGAAGTCTTTGTCGAAGGTGAAGCTGCATTTTGGCCTACCGACCACTGGAATTCAGGTTCTGCAGCGGGCGGTATGATAGGTAAGTTGCAGAGCGGAAGCGCGAAAGTAGAATACTGTGCCTTGACGGGCGGCGGACGTATATACGCTTGCTCCAACACTTCGCACGGAGACGTTGATAAAATGTCTTTTGCAGGCGGTGCAATCGCTACCAGCGGAAATATCAACGGCGACGTTACATTTGATTCCACTGAAGTAAACGAAGGACAGATAAAGGGTATTATCTCCTCCTGGACGGGTACCAGAGAAGACAACTGGGGCAAAACATACAAATCAGTAAAAGGTTTGCTCTTTGACTTTGTAGGTAAAAACGTGCAGTCTTGCGCGGTACTTTACAACCTTAACCTTTTGACTAAGGAAAACGGCGGTACAGAGTACACCACTCTTGACAGTGCTCAGAAAATCGACAACTGGACGGAGATTTATCCTTCTTCCACGGGCGGCTCGATGAGCGTAAGATACGATAACTCTACCGTACTCTACGATATAAGAATCGAGGCTGTGGCTGACGGACACGATGACGAAAAGGAAGCTATCAGCGACTTCGATATGTCCACCACGGGTACTGCTTATCATAAGTATTTTATGCCTGAAGGCTCGACGGGTAAGATTATCTGGTCGGGAGTATTCGATAAAAACGGCTCTTTGACCAACCATATCAATATGGACGTCGATAAGCCCATATATGCAGAAATCTATATGCTCAAATCTACCGACTACGGTAAGTTCAATTACACATTCGGTACTATGGGCAATATCACTTATACCGACAACGGCAACTACGTTAACGGTAAAAACACCAAGGGTTACGAAGGTGTCGGCGGCGCGCTCTCCCTTCCTACGGCTAACTTCGTAGGCGGAGACAAGCAACCTACCGAGGATTACACCTGGGAAGTATACAGAGACGGTTATGCTACCGATATAAAGCAATCTTATATGCCCGGCACGTATTCGATGCGTACGGCTGTAAAGCTGGGTACCAATACCTACGGCTACTTCAGCGAAACGGACAGAATGATAGCTTGGCAGTCAAAGACCGACTATACCTTTACGATTACGCAGGGCGTATTCTCATACGACGAAGCAAATACTACGTCGTCCACAGGCTGGGAGAAAGAATTCAAATTTACTCTTAAGATGGACAGAGCCGATGACTTCGATATGATGAGATATCAACAAAACGGTGTATTCGCGTCAGAGCAAATCAACGTTCCCGATACCGACAACTCTGCGACGTTTATTACAAGACAGGGTACCGGTAAAAACGGTATGCAGTACACCTTCTACGCGTACAAGTACGACGAAATTTTGGAAGATTACGTAGTAGTTGCGGTCAGCTCGTCCAAGACGGTTAAAATCGACAACGAGGCTCCCGAAATCTATGACGTAAGATACTTTACGGAAAATGCCGAAGGTGTACGTACCGAAGTAACCGAAGCTATACTCAACAGCTGGCAGAAAGAAAAGGTTATCGTTACGTTTACCGTAACCGAAAACGGAAAGAGCGGTTTGCAGACAGTTGCTTCCGACAACAATACGTATATCTCCAACGAAATCGTTGACGAGAAAAATATGTACAACGTTACTTTGACGTTGACCGATGACAAGGCTCATTCCCTTACCTATACCGACGTAGTCGGCAACTCAACTACGTTTGAAATGAAGGCTCTCGTTGACCTCAATGCGGGAAGTCTCGACGTAAGCGTAAGCGGATATTCACTCTATTACGGCACTTACGACCAGGACGGTTTCAATTTGATGAACAGAGCAGAAGTAGGTAATTCCGGTTGGACTTTGTATGTCAGCGACAGCGTTGACGGAGACGGCAACCCCGTATGGAAAGAGATGGGCGAGGTAGTAAACGGCGACTTCATCAACAAGGTTGACTGGAACATAGGCGATTACAACACCTATTCTCCCGCCGACTTCAGAGTAAAGATGGTCAACAACGAGGGACTTTACGAAGACGTATATGCCAACGGTACTGCAGACGGACTTGTCGGTCAATTCTGCGTATATATGAAGATGGCTGACTTCTATATCGATATCTCTCTCGATGCAATTGTCGACAAGGCTGGAAACTCGCTCAAGGATTTACTTGCAGGCGATCCCGATTACTTTAATAAAGTATATGACAGCACTCAGGCTTACAAGGGTCCTGAACTCGAAATCGACCTGACAAGAAGCGGTTATGTAATGGTCAACACCGACGCTTACAACGCAACCGTTGTTAACCCTGACTTCTCTACCATCAAGCTCGTGCTCGAATACGAGAGAGCTTCCATAGGCTCTACCAATATCAGAATGTGGGCGGTGCTCGAGGGTGACAACGACTATAAGTTTGACGTATGGTTTGCAGACCTCAGCGGCGACTATCAGAATAATGCAGAGGCAATCAATAAGGTTGCAGCTGCCATCACCAAACTCAGCGTAACCGTAAATCTTGCAGATTACCTCAACGCTCAGTACTTCTACGGTGACGATATTCCTACTTACGTTGATGCCAACATTACGGCTGACGAAGTAGCGAGAATCGACCTTATCACCAATGCAAAGAAGGGCGCAGGCGTAGGTACTTATGCAGTTGAAGGTAAGATTCATACTGCAAACGACAGTATTGACGTAACAATCAACAATACTTCTATTCAAATCGTAGCTTTGCCCGTATTCGTCGACCTCAGATACGACGGCTCGACCAACATACCTACAAAGATACAGTTTGACGGACTTACTCACGCAATTACTGCTACGTATAAAGACGCGATAACAGGCGAACCGAAGAATGCTACGGTAGATTACACCTTCGTTGAAGACAATAAAGTTATGTCAGGATTTACCAAAATCGGTAAGTTCAATTACAAGATATCCACAGGCGACGCTAACTATGTGGTTGACGGAATGGATACCTTTGAAATGACAGTCACCAAGGGCTTCGTAAATATCGAGATGAAGGTTGTCAATGTAGACTATACCGGAAACAACAATACTTACGACCTCGGACTCACCGAAGAACAGAAGAAGTACTTCGCAGAGGGTGATATCACCATCAACTACTACAAGTACAACGATGGCGCGTACTACGACAGCGTAAAGAAAGAAATGGTCGGCTCCTATGACCTCAATCCTACTACAAATACTTCGCAGAGAGGTTATTACAAGGTAGAAGTCGTAGTCAGAGAAAACGATTACTTCTTGGGTCAGACTTACGGTAAAGACGCAGGCGAACTCGGACTTATCATAGTCAACATAGCAAAGACAGAAATCACTGGCGAATCCGTCGTTTTCAACTATGACGACCAGAAGCACACCTACGACGTTGTCAAAGGAAAGATAGAAGTCAAGGCTACGGCGGACGAGAAAGTATTGTGGGATAGCTCTATGCCTACCGAAGGCGCAATCGTAATCAAGTATTACGATGATGCAACAAACTCTTACGTCGAAGTGGATAAGAGCGAGGACAAACTCGGCGGCTGGTTTATGGACGTTGATAGTTATTCGTTCAGAGTTGAGTATGTAGGAACCGAAAACTACGCAAGCTGTTCCATCGATGTGACTATGGTCATCGACAAGGCAGTATTCCAGAACGTTACCTTTGCAGGCGTATCCGGCGTATACAACGCAGAGGTCTACAAGGTAACCGAAGTTATTCCCGACGAATACAGAAACAGCTCGACGATTAGCTATTACTACAACGGCAGAGCTTACAATTCGCTCGAAGATATCTATGCTCTGGGTGCTTGCGTTAACGTAGGTAATTACAGAATCACGCTCAGAATGTCCAAAGATAACTATGTGCCTCTCAATATCGAGGCTACCGTAAGCATTACAAACGCTAAGCTCAACATTACCGCAAACGCGCTAGTGGCTACTTATGACGGTACGGCACATTACCTGACCTTCAACGGACTGGAGTTCAGAGACGGAAACTATTACTATATGGACCACGGCAAGGAAGTAAACGCACTTATCAGCGGTACCGTATCCGCAACCGACGCGGGAGTTTACGGCGGAAATATCACGATATTCGTCAACAACTACGAAGCATTCGATTTGCAGACTTATATCGAAATTTATCCTATGGCACTCACCGCAGACAGCGCAAACATTACTTTGCCCAACAAGCTTCCTTCGGGAGTATCGGTAAGCAAGTACTACGGTACTTACACGATTGACGGCGTAGAAAAGACGGGTGACCTCTTGTACTACACCAAGAGTGCAGAAACCGGTAATCTCACACTTGTCAAGCCTGACGCGAACGGCGTATTGCCCGACGGCGTATATACCGTATATATCGAGGTAGACAACAACCATTATCTCCAGAATACCTGGGAACTTAAGGTGGGACAAATCAACGAGAGCAATATCGGTCTGGTAGGCTGGATTGTAATCGGCGTGGTAGGCGCGCTAATGATAGCGGCAATCATCACATCAATCGTTACCGTTAAGAAGAGAAAACAAAGAGGTACGGTCTGATAACTAAACTCACGGCGGACGGCAAGTCCGCCCGCCGTGGAAAACTCATACGCGACAACAAGCGTCGCAGTGCGACGGAAGATATAATACGATATTTATTAAATTCTTATATTGATATGGCGGGCAATCCGTCAATATGATAGGAGGTAATTATGACAAAAGCAAGAAAACAAAGTCTTATGCTAGTTGTAGCGTTAGCATTGATTCTGTTTTTAGTTGCGTCTATCATCTCAGCTACCTCCAACGTCTCTACAGCTATTGCCGAAGACAGCAGTACTGTCGCAGGCAGCGGTAGCGGCAGCGGCTCTATAGCCGCGTCGGGAGACGAAGGAGCAATCGTAATAGGCGATTTGATGATAAACGGCAACGTACCCGAGGGTTACAGTGTATCGGGCACCCCGATTTCAACTGTAGGCGAATTGCAGTCCTTCTTGCAGGGTAACAACGGAACATATGGCTATCTGACAACAGATATCACCGGCTTCTCTTGGAGCAATTCGTTTACCAGTCAGATGATGGCGGAGGGCAGAACGCTTGACGGTTGCGGACATAAGATATATATGACCGCGACTTCGCTCAATACTCAGCCTTGGATGGGAATAGGCTCCAGTACCGATTTCACAAACGCTTTAAAGAATACGTTTACTCAAGATTTGTCCTACAAGGGCTCAGGATTCCCTAGCGATTATTTCGACCTTAACGGCGGTCTGGTAGGTTATATCCCCTCTAGCAGCACTATAAAAAATATTAATTTCGTATATAACGGACAAGTGGCCGGTTCGTACAACTCTGCCGAATCGGGTGCAGGCGGTATAATCGCGGCTTTGTCTTCCGGTACGATAGATAACTGCTCGTTGACAGTAAACGGTTATTTTGATGTTACCACAAACGGTACAAAGAGTGATGACTGGCTCGGCAGATACAAAGAAATGGCAAGCCACTCTTATGCTATTGGCGGATATGTAGGACTTTTGTCCAACAACGGCGTTGTATCCAACTCTAAGATTACATTGAGCGGCACTACTCATACCAACTCTAAAGTAGGCACTGCTGCTAATATAACTGCTGCAAGAAGTGCCAGCAAAACCGCTAACGTCAGAGTATGGGGCGGCGGCATAGCAGGCTGGATGGGCAACGGCGCGTCCGTATATAATATCACGACTGCAGGTAGCGGCAATATCGCCGCAGTAACGGGTTACACCGGAAGTAACGCGGGCGATAACCCTCTTTCCTATTCGGGTATAGTAGCAGGAAGCTGTGCTATTCCTTCCCAAAATACAGGCAACCAGTCGAGCTTAGTCGGCGATATTTTGAGCGCAGGCTCTATCGACGGCGTTATCAATACCTGGACGGGCAGAGCGGTTTATCTTGTTAAGGATACGAGTAACTCACCGATAGGTCAGGTCAACAACTCCATCGCATCGCAGATTTGCGGACTTTCGGGCAACCAAAAGAACAGCAGCGCTACCGTATCCAACGTATACTTTATGTACGACGAGTCGCAGATATCCAATTCCAGCGTAACGGGCTACAACTTTGCTACGGGAACTTGCGGTATGTCTGTAGAACGTATCTACATAATGGATTACAATGAGTCAACTGGTGAGTATTATAACGTAAACGGCACTGCAAAGGCAGCCAACGCTTATCTTACTTTCTCCAGCAACCTCAAGACTGCAGACGTTCTTGCTGTTTACAACACAGACCTTCAGAATAACCCCGGCGCTATTCTCTGGCAGATGGAAGTAAACCTCGATACCGCCAACAATTCCAGCGGCGAAATTACCAACTTCTACGACAAAATTACCGAGTATGAAGAGGCAGGTAAATACGAAGTTACCTATACGACTATCGAAAGAACTCACTCTTCTCCTACGGAAATCAAATACCAGCTCGGTAAAATCGTATATTACAAGTTCAGATTCAGCGACAACGTAACCGCTACTCCCGAAGGCAAGAATTACAGACTTTCCGACAAAGAGTACGACGGCTCGAGAGTTATTATTCCCAATATCGACGTATACGACTATGCGGACAGAGACAATCCTTCCGCAAGCGCTATCAAGACGATTGCTTACAATTCCGACGAGGCGGCTCAGTATTGGGTAGCAAAGAAAACTGACGATATGAACCTTTATTCTCTCGACGATACGAAGAATGTAGGCGAATACGAATACTTTATTTACAACAATCAACCCGAGAGCGCAATCGACGTCCTCGATACCACCAACAGATACGTTGCTTACAGAAAAGACAACGACGCTTATCCTACGGACGGCTCGGGCACAACTTCCAGTGCTACTACGTGGCAGCCCAGAGTTTATCAGAACGTTGTAGCTAAGAATCTCAGCGTTACGCTCAACGCTCCCGCAGACTTTGCCGCTAACAATCAGTATGACGGCGAAGCAGTCCTTTATACCGCGGCTTTCGGCTCGGGTATCGTAGCGGGCGACACAGTCAACGCAACTCTTAAGTACTACAATTCCGACGGCTCCTTGCCCGACAATAACTCTGCTATAAACGCAGGCGATTACTACGTAATGCTCGAATCGCTTTCCAATTCCAACTATACGTACGATTATGAAGCAACACGCGTAGATTTTACTATCGCAAAACGTGAGGTTTCCATTCTCAACAATACGTTGACTCCTTTGGAATCCGATTATTATCTTTCCGTACAGTACAACGGTCTCGACCAGTCGCTCACTTACGGTATCTACAACGATAAGCCCGCGCTTCCTAGCGAGAATATCGTAATTTGCAACGTCCTTGACAAGGACCACGGCATTATAAACGTAGCTCACAACGGCGATACCGTCAATGTAGGCTCTTTTGAAGTCAACATCGGACTCAACGAAGGTATTGCAGCGCGCAACTACAACCTTGCCGCAAACGTAACTTATACCGTATACATTGATAAAGCAGATGTAGTTCTCAATCTTACCGAAACGGAGAAATCCATTGCATTCGGACAAATCAACTCTGCACCCGCAATCACCGTAACAGGTGTAAACAACGAAGTTCCTACGGGCGAATGGTACTATATCGATTACGACCTTAAGGACACGCCTTTCTCTGTTACCGAGTATACTCAGGGAGTTCCTTCCATTGCAGGCAAATACGCAGTAGTATACTACGTAGGCGGTTCATTCGGCGTAAACAAGAATTACAACGAAGCAGTAAGCGCAGCTTGCACTTATAACGTAACTCCCCGTAAGGTTACCGTAACGTTTGACGACGGTTTGCCTACAAATTACGAGTACAACGGCAGTGCCGTACCCGTAGCAGCAACTTACGAAACTCAAAACAACGAGACAAACACCGGCTTGCTCAACATACACGCAGGCAGAGTAAAGCTCGAGTATTCATTCGTTAAAAACGGAAGCGAGACTGTCAGCGAAGCAATTGATGCCGGCTCTTATACCGTAACTGCTAAACTTGTTGCTTCCTTCGATACCTCCAGCTATGAGATTATTTACGAGGACGGCGGTTTTGCATTTGAAATCGCTCCTAAGCAAGTAGGAGTTAATATTGCCGACGCACAAAAGGTTTACGGCGAACTCGACCCTGAATTCGTTTGGTCTTATGCCGATGCCGAAAATACTTTCATCGAGAGAGACGGCGTTGTTCTCAATCTCTCCACTGCTGCAGGACAGTTCGGCGGTGTAGGCGAGTACGATATCACCTGCACTTCCACCGAAGGCAACGTATCCAACTACGATATCGTTTACGACAACGGTACTATGACTGTAATTCCTTACGAAGTAAGCGTTGCTACCACCACGTCCAAGACGACTATGGTATACGGTGACGAAGCTCCCGTATTCGGTTTCGAGTACGTAGGCGACAACAGATTCTACGAAGGCGACGGCATTGTTATTACTGCCGTAGCAGATAAGGAAGTAAAGAATGTAGGTACTTACGAAGTAATCGTAACGGGCTACAATGACAACTATATCGTCAATATGGAAAAGGCTACGTTTGAAATCACTCCCAAGGATATCCGTATCCTCAGTGCCGAAATCGTAGGCGAAGACAGCTTTGTATACACAGGTGAAGTTATCGCTCCCGAGGTAAGAGCCGTATTCGAAGACGGCGCACTCGTAGGCGATGATACCGTAAGT
The DNA here is from genome assembly GCA_949290515.1 of uncultured Christensenella sp. Taxonomy (GTDB): domain Bacteria; phylum Bacillota; class Clostridia; order Christensenellales; family UBA3700; genus RACS-045. The sequence continues at coordinate 43,365 of CASERZ010000003.1, read as the reverse complement.
GTAGCTTTCGATTACTTCCAGAACGGCGAAAAGGTCAATGCAATCAACGTAGGTACTTACGATGCAGTTATCAGCGGCGTTGACAGCCCCAACTACAATCTCGTTATCGGTGAGGGACAAGAGCTTCCTTCCACGACCTTTACAATCACCCAAAGAGAAGTCAGCATTACCGTAAACAACGCTACAAGAGAATACGGTATAGCAGATATTACTCCCGTAGGCGACCCTTATACTTACAACACAGGCGTAACGTTTGTACAGTCCGATATCGATTCCGGCAAACTCGTAGTCGAGCTTGTGACTGACGTAGATATCACCGCAGGCGCACAGGATTATCCCAACAGCCTGACAATCGTTATCAGCGGTGAGGCTGCTGACAACTATATCCTTACCGTTACCCAAAAGGGTACTCTTACCGTAACGGGCACGAGCATCTCTTCAATTCAGCTTGTTTCCGACCAGACGAGCTATACGGGCGAAAACCTTATCGGTCAAATCGCATTTAACGTAGCTGAAGGCATTACCGGTTATACTTATAAGATTACTTCCGATGCAGAAGGTCTCAACGTAATTACCGAAATAATCAATGCAGGTACGTATTACGTTACCGTTTCCGTTGACGGCAGCGGTTCGATGTTCACAGGCGAGCCCAACACTCTTACCTTTGTTGTAAACAAGGCTGAGAGAGTTTTGAGCGCAGACGATATCGAAAAGATTATCAACTACAACAAACTTACTTTCAACAGTGCTTTTGAAAATATGCAGTACAAGGTAGATGACGGTGCATATCTCACTACCAACACGTTCGATGCAAAAGCTCTCACGTCTTACACCGTAAGCGCAAAAGCGGGCGAGACTGACAACTATCTCGAGTCCAACGAAGTTACCTTTACCGTAACCACGGGTATCAATCCTTCGACGGTTATCGCAGCTATCGACTCTATCGACAAGGTAGACTTCAGCAATATCGACGAATACAAGAGTATGTTGTCTCAGCTCGAACTCGTAGGCGAAGACGATATGGCATCTATCGACACCGAAAAGGTTGATGCACTCAGACAGTCTTATGAAGATTTGCTCAGCGGTGCAATAGACGTTATCGGCGGAGCGCAATCCGTAGCAACCAAGGCTTCGGGTATGACAGGCAAAGGTGCGTTGACTCTTGCACTTACTACGGGCGCAGGTCTTGCGCTTGCAGGCGTAATGCTTTCCGTATCCGCTAAGAAAAGAGAAAAGGACGACAAGAAGAAAATGCCTAAAGCCAACAAGAAAAATCTCTTCAAGGTAATAGTTGCAACAGTTGCAATAGCTACCGTATTCGCAGTAGTATTTGCAGCTTGCGAAACCAAAACCTTTACTCAGGACTCTCTCTTCCAACTTGCTTCTTACTCCAAGGCAAGCAACGAGAAGGACAGAGAAGTAGTCATCGAAGTCAAGAGCGGCTCGACGCTTATCTATAAGTACGATGACGGAGAAGAAACTTTCGCAGACGGACTTAATCCCGACGGCAGCTTCTCCCTCTCGGGTAAGGGTACGGGATTCAACTTCAAAAACGAGTACTTCGAAAACGCATCGTTTACCGATTCAAACGGAACCGCAACCTTCAAAGCGGATATCAAGGACGCCAAAAACTTCCTCGGAATAGCTTCCGCTACTAAGGGCAAAGTTACCGTAACTGCAGATTCGGCAAACAGCAAGCTCAAGACTATATCGGTCAGCTATGACGTAGAAAGCAACGGAACTACTTACAGCGTAAGCGTAAACGTTACTATGAAATACTGATTGATTTGAAAGCAAATCCGATAGAGGGACCGCACGGCGTGCGGTCCCTTTATTATTTATAATCGGATTGACGGAAACCGCAGTAAAACTACCTGTGCGCGGAGTGCGGTTTTTTTTGTTTTATGTCTGTCGGAAAAATGACGGTATAGGCAAAGACGTATGATAATGCTTTTTTTGTCAATGCGTATGCCTGCGTTTTGCAGTAGTTGGACTTTTGTTGCAAAAGATTGCAAATTAAGTTATAATATGTATATATTTTGCGGATTGCTTTTCGGTTGGCGCGTAACGATGCCGTATAAGCCTAAAGGCATAAGATAAAGGGAGGTCGATATGCAGACAAAAACTGTTATAGCGGGCGGCGGCGCAAGCGGTATTCTTGCGGCAATAGTTTGTGCGCGCAAGGGCGAGGACGTAGTTTTGCTGGAAAAAAGCGACCGTATCGGCAAGAAGTTGCTTTCAACAGGAAACGGCAAGTGCAATCTCACGAATATCAATTGTACTCCCGACGATTACAATACGCCTTTTGTCAAAGACGTTATCGACAGATATCCTCCTCAAAAAGTAGTGGGGTTTTTCTCTTCGCTGGGACTGTTGACGCGCGTTGACGATGAAGGCAGAGTTTACCCTTATAGCGAAAGCGCGACTACCGTGCTGAATGTGCTTATGAGAAATCTGCAGAATTACGGCGTGCGAGTAATAACGCAATGCGAAGTCAGAGAAATAGTGAGAAAAGAGGGCAAATGGATTGCACTCACCGACAATGGCGAGTTTAGTTGCGACAAGCTGATATTAGCTACGGGAAGCGACGCGACTTCGGGTAGCAAAAGCTATTCGCTGGTGCAATCTCTGGGTCACTCCCTCACGCCCGTGAATTACGCGATTGCGCCTCTTCTTTGCAAGGATATAAAAGGAGCCAACGGCGTAAGGGCAAAAGTCCTCGCGCAAATAGTCGTTGACGGAGAAACTCTTATGAGCGAGAGAGGAGAGATGCTTTTCAAGGATAATGCGCTCTCGGGCGTGCTGGCTTTCAGACTGTCGAGTATGCTTGCGCGCAAAAAGGGGAAATTCTCGTCTTGCAAAGTAATTATTGACTTTGTACCCGATTACAGCGAGGAAAAGCTCAAACAGTTGATTCTCGACTACGACAATGCTATTAATCCTCTCGAAGGTATTTTGCATAAAGCTTTGGCTATCAACGTAATGTCCCGTACTCCTATGGACAAGTCGCTGTTGATGTCCCCTGCAAAGGCAGGCGCGCTTGCAAAATCCTGCAAGCGTTTCGAAGTCAACGTTACGGGTGTAGCGGGCAGGGAGTTTGCACAGGTTGCAAGCGGCGGCATAAGTACCGACGGCTTCGATTGTCATACTCTGCAATCGCTCAGACACAAAGGCTTGTACTGTATAGGCGAAGTGCTTGACGTGGACGGCTTGTGCGGAGGATACAATTTGCAATGGGCGTGGGCAAGCGCGATGGCAGTCGGAGGTTACGATGATTAGATTAAATCAGCTAAAATTGCCTGTCGGCTATACCGATATTCAGCTGGACAACGCAGTTTATTCGGCGTTGCGACTTAAAGCGAGCGACGTAAAGAGTTACAAAATTATCAAACGCTCTTTAGACAGCAGAAACAAACAGCTTAAATACGTATTGTCTGTAGCCGTCGAATTGAAAAACGAGCGCGCATATCTTAGCAAAAACAAAAATGCCGACATATACAATTCTCCCGTATGCACGATTGAGGAGCTTTTGCCCGACAATGTAAAGTGCGACGTCCGTCCCGTAGTAATAGGCACGGGACCTGCGGGACTGTTTGCCGCGCTTACGCTTGCAAAGGCGGGATTGAAACCTCTCGTATTCGAGCGCGGAAAGTGCGTAGAGGACAGGCGCGCAAAGATAGATGAATTCGAGCGTACGGGCATACTGGATACCGAATGCAACGTGCAATTCGGAGAGGGCGGCGCAGGTACTTTTTCGGACGGCAAACTCAATACGGGCATAGGGTCGGACAAAATCAACGTAGTGCTTCACGAGTTTGTCAAATACGGCGCGCCCGCGCAGATAGTCTATGAGGCAAAACCTCACGTAGGCACAGACAATCTCGTCAAAGTCGTGCGCAATATGCGCGAAGATATTATAAAGCTGGGCGGTGAAGTTTATTTCGACGCAAAGCTTGTAGGGATAAAGACGGTTGACGGCACGCTGAAAAGCGTGGATATTCAGACGGCGGACAGAGGTCTAATCGGGATAGATTGCAAGGACTGCATACTTGCCGTAGGACACAGCGCGCGCGATACGTTCGAGATGCTCACGGGCAAAATCGCAATGGTGCAAAAGCCTTTTTCCGTGGGTGTGAGAATAGAACATCTTCAGAAAAATACCGATATAGCGCAATACGGCGTTAGCGGGGGTAAACTGCCTCCCGCCGATTACAAGCTTGCCTGTCATCTGGACAGCGGCAGGTCGTGCTATACTTTCTGTATGTGCCCCGGCGGTTACGTAATGCCCGCTACTTCCGAAGAAAATGCGGTGGTAACCAACGGTATGAGTTATTTTGCGCGTGACGGAGTAAATTCTAATTCCGCGCTTTTGGTGGGCGTCGAGCCGCCGGATTTCGGAGGACAAGGCGTGCTTGCGGGAGTCGAATTCCAACGTAAATACGAAAGACTTGCGTACTCTTTGTCTTCGTCCTACAAAGCACCCTGTCAGAGATACGGGGATTTCAAAGAGGGTAGAGTTTCGACGTCTTTCGGTGAGGTAAAGCCCACTTACCCTTTGGGTACGGTATTTGCGGATTTGAGAGAGTGTCTGCCTGCATACGTTGCCGACAGTATTAAGCAAGCCATAGGAATATTCGATAACAAACTCAAGGGATTTGCGCATCCCGACGCGCTTTTGACGGGCGTGGAGAGCCGTTCGTCCTCTCCTGTTAAAATGTTGAGGGACGATAACGGTGACAGCGATATCAAAGGTCTTATGCCCTGCGGAGAAGGCGCGGGATATGCGGGAGGCATTACGTCGGCGGCGGTTGACGGTATCAATTGCGCACTCCGTCTGCTAGGGAAATATATCCGATAGACAGATATTCTAAAATACGAAAACGCGTTTGTCGGTATGCACAAAAAATATCCTTAGAGAAAAAGGGCGGTAAGGGGCTTAAAATTTACCATACTTATACGCTTGCGCGTGTAATATAAAACGCTTTTTTATTGTGTTTTGATATTTACTGTGATATAATATTGTATGCGTGGGGAAAAATATGAAAGGGAAAAGGTTGTTTGGAATTGTTGCTACGGCAACTGTGGTATTGACGGCTGCTTTATGTTTGGCATCTTGCGAGCAGAGCGAAGAGAGAGATACGTCGACGGATTGTCTCTCAAGAATTTCAAAGTCATACCGAGAAGCTGCTCGACTTTGACGAAGTGGAATCTTTCGGGAGATTTGGCGGTAGACAGCAAAAACATTACGGTCGCTTAAGGCGCACAGTCTTGTAGGACCGACAACATAAGACAGCAAAACTCAATTGAGGTAAATATGAACAAAACAAAACAGATTATCATAGTAGTCGCGGTATTCGTACTCGCAATCGCTTCGCTCGGTACTATTATCGGGCTTATCGTCGATGCGGGACAAATGAGCGATTACAGCGACGGTTTCGGCTATACTCTCAACGGCTCGAGAGCTACGATCACCGATTACAACGGCAGCGATACCGCTGTGGTAATACCCGACAAGATAAGAGGTAACAGGGTTGTAGCTATCGCAAGCGGTGCGTTTGACGACAAAGCAAAAGAGATTACTAGCATTGTCATCAACAGCACTTATTCGAATTTTGAGATAGAAGAAAAGGCTTTTGAAAAACTGACTGCACTTACCAAGGTAGTGCTTCCTTCGGGGCTTAAGGAGATTCCCGACGAGTGTTTCAGCGGATGCAGCGCGCTCAAAGAGGTATATATGCCTTCGACCTTGACGGCTATCGGAGAAAAAGCTTTTTACGAATGTACTTCGCTTGTATTTTCCTATAGTTCGCAGAGCTACGGTGAGGACGTAAGCGAAAGCGTATTTTATCTTCCCGAGTCCTTGCTCGAGATAGGAAACAGCGCGTTTTACGGTTGTACCCGTCTTGAGGGCTTGTATATAGCAAAGAGCCTCGAGAAAATAGACGACAATGCTTTTTACAACTGCACTCGTCTTAGCAACGTTAAAGTTGCCGACAACAGCGAATTGACGACTATCGGCGCAAGTGCTTTTTACAGTGCGATAATCAAGTCCAACGAAGCTGCTCCTTTAAACTTCCCCAATCTCATTACGATAGGAGAAAAAGCTTTTGCAAACGTCAAGAGTAACTTTACCTATTTCGCTTTCCCTGCAAGTGTAACGGCGGTAGGCGAAAATGCGTTTTTGAGTTGTACGTCTTTGAGTAAAGTTAAATTTGCAGACGATGCAAAAGACATTGCTTTCGGTGTAGGTTGTTTTGAAAACTGTTCTTCTTTGTCGACTATAACTTTGCCCGAGGCTACGACGGTTATTCCTGAAAAGATGTTCAAGGGTTGTTCCAGACTTCTCTACGCTTCTCCGTTTACCGTAAGCAAAAACGTAGAGACCATAGGCGAAGGTGCGTTTGCGATTTATTCCAACAGTACCTCTTACGCGAGAAACGATATCATCGTCGATGCGGAAAACGAGAATTACAAGACTATCGCGCTCGAGGACTTCCGTAAGTCGGGCACAGCTGCGGAATATACTCACGGACTTCTTACCAATGCGGACGGCAGTGTAGTACTTGCATACTTCGGTGATAATTACGACGAAAACTCCACCAACGGAAACGGCGGACAGACTTTCAGATTCTACGGAAAAGACGGCACGCAGATAAAGACTATCAAGTCCATAAGCGCGTATGCGTTCGCAGGCGTGGATTTTGCGTATATTCTTCTTCCTATGTCTTTGGACAACGTAGGGGATTACGTTTTCTTTAACAGCGATATCGACGTTGTTTACGCGCCTTCCATATCGTGGGAATGGCAAGAGTACAGTTTTGCAGTTGAGGACGAAGGGGCTCCTGCGATAGCAGTAAGTATTTTGAAGTCGGCAGGTACCACGCAGGAAATCAATGAATTCTTGCTTTTGCTTGCAGACGCCGTATCCGAGTCGAGCATAGCGGGCGTAGACCTTATTCCCTGATAAAAGTCAAAGTCTTAAAATCATAAACACAAAAGGACGCGAGAGCGTCCTTTTTGACTTTATATATAAAGCATAAACGTAATTCTTATAGAAGCGCAGATTAAAGATTTTATGTTATGAAAAGCAAAATCCCATTATGCCGTGCAGTCTAGTTTGTGTCTGAAAATATAAATTGAATATATTATATATAAGTCCATCTCGCGCCGTAAAAGCCGATTTGCAAGGCGATTTACCACGTTCAGGCAAATCCTTTTATATAGTAAAGAATTAAGAAGGATTTTCTCAAAATAAAATACACCCTATAATGAAAGTGTATTAATGTTTATTATTTACAAAGTGAATTATTCTTTTGAGTGCAACGCTTTGGAAATTACAATTTATTTTTATTGACGTATAATTTTTCTATATTACCACAAAGTTGCCCGGCGTGATAAACAAAAAGCTTATAAGCGCGAGTATGACTACTACCGCAACCTGATGGAAAGCGTACACCCATATTGCGATACGTCCCCAGAAGTTGAAAGGCTTGTACCAGTCGTATTTGCCCAGCCACGGCAGGAGCGATTTTTTCTTGGGATAGAGAAGTACGCTTATGCCTGCGCCTATGAGCATATAGCCCGTCGTAGGGAAGATAGGATAATAGTCTGCCGAGCTGAAACTGCTGGGATGACCGAGCATAAATTCGCCTATGAAGTATTTGGAGTTGTCGCTAGCAAAAGCTTGTACGTTGTCAGCGTATACCGACATAAAGCCTTCGTTCATAGTGATAATCATTACGCCCAGAAAGAGACACACGCCTGCGGTTATCATTTTCTTGTGACAGCAAAGCGTGTCGATAAACCACCACAAGAGTATCGAGAAGGCAAACATATGGAGTATGCCGAATTTGATTACGGTATCCATATAGAAAGTTACAATCGTGATGATGCACGCAATAATAGTCGCTTGAATACCGCGCTTGAGGTTGCTTCTCGAGAAAGAGCAGGAGATACCGCAGAGCAGTGCGAAAATCCACACGACGATTTTTTGTACGGTAAAGCGCAGTTGGGAATTTGAATAATAATCCTGAGCGAGTTCTACGAGCATAATTATATATTCTTTGCCCGTAGCAATCCACGCGTCGCAGAAAAGGCCGCCTATATCGTACATCGTATGGTCGAAAATCATAAGAAGCACGCAAATACCGCGCAAAAAATCCAGTTCCCAGATTCTTTGCTTTTGCGGTTTTTGTATAGCCGTAGGATTGAACGCGGTCTTTTCAGTCATAAAATATTAGATTTTGTCTACGCCCATATATTTTCTGAGCACTTCGGGAATAACCACGCTGCCGTCTGCTTGTTGGAAGTTTTCGAGAATAGCGGCGGTTGTTCTGCCTACAGCAAGACCGCTACCGTTGAGGGTATGGACGAGTTTAACTTTGCCGTCCTTATCGCGGTATCTTATGCTTGCGCGTCTTGCCTGGAAGTCTTCGTAGTCCGAGCAGGAGGATATTTCCACATAACGGTTGTAAGAAGGCATCCATACTTCTATGTCGTAAGTCTTTGCCGAGCCGAAGCCGAGGTCGCCCGTACACAGGCATACTACGCGGTAGGGGATACCGAGAAGTTGGAGTATTTGCTCAGCATTGTTGGTGAGTTTTTCAAGCTCGTCGTAGCTCGTTTCGGGAGTAGTGAATTTTACGAGTTCTACCTTATTGAACTGGTGTTGACGGATAAGACCTCTCGTATCTCTGCCCGCGCTACCTGCCTCGCCTCTGAAGCAAGCGGTATAAGCGCAGTACTTGATAGGAAGTGCGTCATAGGGAAGTATCTCTTCTCTGTGGAGATTTGTTACGGGCACTTCGGCGGTAGGTACGAGGTAGAAGTCCTGTCCCTCGTTGTTGACGTAATACATATCTTCTGCGAATTTAGGAAGTTGTCCCGTGCCAATCATAGCGTTTTTGTTGACCATAAAGGGAGGGAAGATTTCCGTATATCCGTTGGAGGTGTGAGTGTCGAGCATAAAGTTGTATATAGCTCTTTCGAGTCTTGCGCCCATACCCTTGTAAACGGTAAATCTCGCGCCTGATATTTTGCTTGCTCTGGGCCAGTCGCAGATATCCTTTTCTTCAGCAATATCCCAGTGAGCTTTAGGTTCGAAATCGAATTTAGTGGGTTCGCCCCATCTTCTCACTTCGAGGTTATCGTCGCTATCCTCGCCGATAGGCACTTCCTTGTTGGGAAGATTGGGGATAGTAAGCATAATTTCGCTGATTTTAGCCTCTACTTCCGAAAGTCTTGCGTCGAGGGCTTTGATATCGTCGCCGAGAGTCTTCATCTCAGCAATCTTTGCGGCTTTTTCGTCGCCTTTCAAAGTAGGGATTTGCTTGGAAACGGCATTTTTGGTAGCCTTTTTATGTTCGGTGTTCTGAATGAGAGCCTTTCTCTCGTTGGCAAGTTCTCCAAGACCTTCGAGGTCAAATTTGCCGCTTCTGTGAGAAAGTCTTTCCTTTACTTCTTCAATGTTTTCGCATACGAATTTTAAGTCTAACATATTTTACTCCTTGCCCCTTCGCATAGGGGGAACGATTGTGATTGTCCTGAATTATTTGCAGACGATGTTTACGAGACGTTTGGGAATTACGATAACCTTTACGATTTGCAATCCGCTGACCGCGCCTGCTACGGATTCGTTGGCAAGAGCAATATTTTCTATCGTCTTGTTATCCGCGTCGCTGGGTACTACGATTTTTGCTTTCATACGGCTGTTTACCTGTACGGCAAGCTCATATTCGTCCTTGACGAGAGCTTTTTCGTCGCATACGGGATAGCTCATATTGAATACCGAGTAAGTACCGCCTATTCTCTCGTTGAGTTCTTCCGCGATATGAGGAACGAAAGGCGCGAGCAAGAGTACGAGGTCCTTTATGCAGTCTTTAAAGAAAGCGGTGTTCTTAGCGTCACCCTTTGCGTTGTCGTACTTGTAGAGGTCGTTGACGTATTCCATTATACGCGCGATAGCCGTATTGAAAGAGAATATTTTCATATCCTCGCACACTCTCTTGATAGTATAGTTGCGGGTATAGTTGAGGGCTTTTTCTTCGCTGCCGATTACGCCGTCTTTTGCTTGGAGTTTAGCGGACTTGTCGACGATTCTTTCCACTCTTTCGAGGAATTTCGTGATAGAATCCATACCGCTTGCGCTCCAGGGGCCGCCCTCAATATAGCTGAAGCCGAACATCAGATAGAGTCTGAAAGCGTCCGAACCGTATTTGGAAACGTAGTCGTCGGGGGAGATTATGTTGCCGCGGCTCTTGGACATTTTGAAACCGTCGGGGCCGAGTATGGTGCCTTGATGCACGAGCGACTTGAAAGGCTCGTCAAACTTGAGATAGCCCATATCGCGCAAAGCCTTTGTGAAGAAACGCGCATAGAGCAGGTGCATACAAGCGTGTTCCGCACCGCCTACGTACTTATCGACGGGGAGCATCTTGTTGATTATTTCGGGGTCAAACGCCATCTTGTCGTTATGTGCGTCGGGGTATCTGAGATAATACCAGCTCGAGCAAACGAATGTGTCCATAGTATCGGGGTCGCGTCTTGCCTTGCCGCCGCACTTAGGGCAGGTGGTGTTCATAAATTCTTCGCAGGTAGCGAGAGGGGACTTTCCGTCGGGCTTGAACTTGACGTTGTAAGGAAGTTTGACGGGCAAGTCTTTTTCGGGTACGGGTACTTCTCCGCACTTGTCGCAGTAGACGATAGGAATAGGTGCGCCCCAGTATCTCTGACGTGAGATGAGCCAGTCGCGCAGTCTGTAATTCGTCTTGAGCTCGCCTTGTTTTTTATCTTCCAGCCATTTGACGATAGCAACCTTGCCTTCTTCGGAAGTCATACCGTCAAACTGCGAATTTGTATTGCATATTACGCCGTAATCGCAGAAAGGCAAATCGTCGTTCTGACCGTCTTTGGATTTGATTACGCGTTTGATTTGCAGATTGAATTTTTTAGCGAAGTCGTAGTCTCTTTCGTCGTGAGCTGCTACGCCCATTACCGCGCCCGTGCCGTAAGAGTAGAGTACGTAGTCGCCTATCCATACGGGGACCTTGTCGCCGTTTACGGGGTTGATGCAGTATGCACCCGTGAATACGCCCGTCTTTTCTCTAGTGGTGGAAAGTCTTTCGATTTCGCTTGCCTTAGCGCACTGGAGTTTATAAGCTTCTACGGCTTCCTTCTGTTCGGGGGTGGTAATCTTGTCTACGAGAGGATGCTCGGGAGCGAGTATTACGTATGATACGCCGAATACCGTATCGGCACGCGTTGTGAATACTCTGAACGTGTCTCCGCTTTCGCACTTGAATTCTATTTCTCCGCCCGAGGATTTGCCAATCCAGTTACGTTGCATAGCTTTGGTTTTTTCGGGCCAGTCTAGAGTATCGAGACCTTGCAAAAGCTCCTCGGCGTACTTGGTGATTTTGAAAAACCATTGAGTAAGGTTTTTTCTGAGTACCGTTGTTCCGCATCTTTCGCACGCGCCGTCAACTACCTGTTCGTTGGCGAGTACGGTATTGCAAGAGGGACACCAGTTGACGGGAGCTTCTTTTCTGTAAGCCAGCCCGTTGTGATAAAGCTGAAGGAAAATCCACTGCGTCCACTTGTAATAGTCGGGCATACAGGTTTTTATCTCGTAATCCCAGTCGAAGGACGCGCCCATAGCCTTGAGCTGTTTTTCCATAGTATCTATATTTTTGAGCGTGCTGTCCTGAGGGTGAATACCCGATTTTATAGCATAGTTTTCAGCGGGCAGACCGAAAGCGTCGAAGCCCATAGGCTGAAAGACTTCCTTACCCTGCATACGCATAAAGCGAGCGTAGCTGTCGGTAGGTCCGTAGTTGTACCAATGTCCTGCGTGCAGCTTTGCACCCGAGGGGTAGGAGAACATTTCGAGCACGTAATATTTGTCTTTGATTCGCGATTTGTCAAAGGAGTAGAGCTTTGTGTCGTTCCACTTTTTTTGCCACTTTTTTTCGATTTCGATAAAATCCATAATTACTCCGGGTAAAAATTATAATAAAATTTATACATATATAATATATCTACGGGGGGTATTTGTCAATCATAAAAGAGGTTTTGGGATTTTAATTTGAACAAAAAAAACCTTTTCGGGAAAGTTTTGCTGTTGAAAAGAGTTTGCAAAAAGCCGATTATTATGCGATAATATATGCGTATAGAATTCAAAAAAGACAGGAGGCAGGTGTGCAATTCAAATTCGTTCACAACAATCTCAACGTAACAGATATGGAAAAATCTTTAGAGTTTTATCAAAAAGCTTTGGGTTTGAAAAAGGAAGAGGAGATAGATGGCAAAGGCTTTAAGATAGTGTTTATGAGCGACGGCGTTATGCCTCACAAGCTGGAGCTGACATATCTGGAAGATAAAAAAGGCGCGTACGATTTGGGAGACAACGAGATACATCTCGCTTTCACCGTGGACGATATAGCAAAGGCGTATTCTTTGCACAAGGATATGGATTGCGTATGCTACGTCAACAAGGATATGGGTATATATTTTATCGTTGACCCCGACGGTTACTGGCTGGAGATAATTCCTGCCGACGTCAAGGACAGAGAGTATATCAAAAACCTTGCCGACTGACATATTTAATTCGGCAAAAGAAATAAAGAAAAACACACACCGAAATCAGCCCGTCCCGCCGAAGTTTGCGGGCAAAGGCAGGGAGCATTTATGAAAATTTGCGATTTATTCAAACAGAAAAAAGTGGTTTACTCATTCGAGATATTCCCTCCGAAAGTCAATGACGACATATCCAAGATATACGATACTTTGGCTGAGATAAAGGGAGTTAATCCCGATTACGTATCCATTACATACAGTGCCGGCGGAAGCAAAAACTCTCGTACGAAAGAGATAGCAGAGATAGTAAAAAACAAATACGGCATTGAGCCTTTGGCGCATCTTACTTGCATAAATTCTTCAAAAGAGGAAGTAGAAAACGCACTCGCGGGACTTGGCGATATCGGCGTGGAAAACATACTGGCTTTGAGAGGTGACAGGATAGAGGGAGCGGTCAAGACAGACTTTGCTCACGCTTCAGACCTCGTGGAATTTATAAAGGCGCGCGGAGACTTCAACATAGCAGGCGCGTGCTATCCCGAGGGACATCCCGAAAGCGCGAATATGGTAGAGGATATACGCAATCTCAAAATCAAGGTTGACAAGGGCGTGACGCATCTCAATTCTCAGCTCTTTTTCGACAACGACGATTTTCTCAAGTACCTCGATATGGTAAGACTTGCGGGCATCGACGTGCCTGTGCAGGCGGGCGTAATGCCTCTCGTCAAGGCTTCGCAATTCGGCGGCATAGTCAAGATGACTGGTGCGAAAATCCCTTCCAAGATATCCAGAATGTACAGCAAATTCGCCGACGATGCCGATTCGCTTATGGAAGCGGGTATAGCGTATGCGACCGACCAGATAGTAGACTTGTTGTCAAGCGGAGTACAGGGAATACACCTGTATATTATGAACAACTCTTACGTAGCAAAGCGCATTACGCAAAACGTACAACCGCTTATAGACAAACTCAATTCCAAATAATATCGACACTTAAGACGCCCGACCGATTGACGGCAGGGCGTTTTCGGTATAAAGACAACCGACAAATTGCCGTACATTCGGCTTAGGAAAGCGTATGAAATTCAACGAACTTATTAAAGACAGAATAATGCTTCTCGACGGAGCGCTGGGCACGCAGCTGCAAAAGCGCGGGCTAAAGACGGGCGAATTGCCCGAGAGGCTGAACCTTACTTCTCCCGACACGGTATACGAGGTGCACAAGGAATATATAGACGCGGGCAGCGATATAATCTATACCAACACTTTCGGAGCAAACCGTAAAAAGCTCAAAGAGAAAGGAGAGGTTGAGAAGATTATCGACGCCGCGGTGAAGATAGCCAAAAGGGCGGCGGGGGATAAACTCGTTGCACTCGACTTAGGACCTACGGGCGCGCTCATAGAGCCGCTCGGCAGTATGACTTTCGACGAGGCTTACGATATATATAAAGAGCAAGCCGTTGCGGGCGAAAAGGCGGGAGCTGACCTTGTAGTTATCGAAACGATGAGCGACTTGTACGAGCTTAAAGCCGCATTGCTTGCCGTGAAAGAAAATACTAAGCTTGACGTAATGTGCAGTATGACTTTCGACGAAAACGGCAGAACGTTCACGGGCTGTCCCGTAGAGGCGTTTGCCTTGACGGCGGGCGCGTTTGCGGACGCTCTCGGAGTCAACTGTTCGTTAGGACCGGACAAGCTTTTCCCTATAATGCAAAGGCTTGCGGAAAATACCGATTTACCGCTTTTCATAAAAGCCAACGCGGGACTTCCCGACAGCGATATGAACTATTCGGTATCGGCGCAGGATTTTGCTAAAGAGTACGAAAGGTTTTTGTCGCTCGGCATAAATATCCTCGGCGGTTGCTGCGGCACTACTCCGGAGTATATAAAGGAGCTTGACAAACTAAGAAAGAAATTAACACCCTTAAAACGTGATTTTGTATATAAGACGGCAGTTTGTTCATCCACGAAAGTAGTATATATAGACGGCGTCAAGGTCATAGGCGAGCGCATAAATCCCACGGGCAAAAAAGCTATGAAACAAGCCCTTATAGACAAGGACTTCGGATATATCGCAACACAGACCTTAGAGCAGGTAGAAGCGGGTGCGGAAATACTCGACGTCAATGCTGGACTTCCTCAGATAGACGAAAAAGAAATGCTTACCGAGATGGTAAAATATATTCAGGGCTTGACGGACGCGCCTTTACAGATAGACTGCTCCAAGCCCGATGCGATTGAGCGTGCCTTGAGGTATTACAACGGCAAGCCTATCGTAAATTCGGTAAATGCCGAGGAAAGCTCGCTCGAGACTGTGCTTCCTCTCGTAGCAAAATACGGCGCGAGCGTTGTGGGACTGACGATGGACGACGCGGGTATTCCCAAGAGCGTGGAAAAGCGTCTTATGCTTGCCGAGAAGATTATAGAGCGCGCAAAGAAATACGGCATAAAAGAGCAGGATATTTATATCGACTGTCTCACTCTTACCGTTAGCGCGGAGCCTGACCAGGCTATGCAGACGTTGCAGGCAATCACGCTTTTGAAATCCAAATACGACGTCAAGACCGTACTGGGCGTATCCAATATATCTTTCGGCTTGCCGGCAAGACAGATTATCAATTCCGCGTTTTTGACTATGGCTATGTATGCGGGACTGGATTTGCCTATTCTCAACCCCAATATTCCCGAGAATATGCAGGCGGTAGACGCTTTCAACGTGCTTACCGAAAAGGACAAAAACTGTACGCGCTATACTCAAAAATACGCGTCCTATCAGCCCGCTGCCGCGGCGGCAACCAACACAATCGCGGTCAAAGCCGAAGAAAAGGCAAACGAGGACGATATATTCTATTGTATAGAAAAAGGTTTGGATAAAGCGCGAGCCGTTACGGCGAAACTTCTCGAAACGCACAAACCTCTCGATGTAATCGACGGGTATCTTATCCCCGCCCTTAACAAGGTAGGAGATAACTACGAAAAAGGAAGGATATTCCTGCCTCAGCTTATTGCGTCCGCAGAGAGCGCGAAAGCGTGTTTTGACGAAGTAAAAAAGCGTATTCCCAACGACGAAAACTCAGACAAGGGAAAAATCGTACTTGCTACCGTCAAGGGTGACGTGCACGACATAGGTAAAAACATAGTCAAAACCGTACTCGAGAATTACGGCTACAAGGTGATAGACCTCGGCAAAAACGCAGACCCTCAGCTCGTAGTCGAGGCGGTAAAGCAAAACGATATAAGACTGTGCGGACTTTCCGCATTGATGACGACTACCGTAGAGAATATGAGAATTACAGTCGAACTTCTCAAAAAAGAATGTCCCGACTGCAAGATTATGGTAGGAGGAGCGGTGCTTACGGAAGATTACGCAAGGAAGATAGGCGCGGACAAATATTGCAAGGACGCCAATCAAAGCGCAAAATACGCAGAAAGTATTTTTAAGAGGTAATATGAAAAAGACGCTGGAAGTAGTAGGCGCAGTCATAGTAGACGGCGACAAGATTTTAGCCGTAAAGCGAGGCGCAAACAAAAACCCTAAGGTAGCATACAAATACGAATTTGCAGGCGGAAAAGTCGAACAGGGCGAGAGCAAAGAGCAAGCACTTGTCAGAGAGCTAAAAGAGGAAATGGATTGCGATATTCAACCTATTAAAGAATTTTGCGACGTGCTTCACGAGTACGACGACGTGTTTGTTCATTTGACCGTGTTTGTATGTCAAGCGCTCAGCGGATTTACTCTCAAAGAGCATATCGACAGCAAGTGGCTCACAAAGGACGAGCTGTTTTCAGTCGAGTGGGCAGAAGCGGATTACGGAATTATTAAAAAAATACGCGACGAATTGCTATAATATTTAGTGACAAATTGCTATAAAATCTTTTTTATTGTTTGCTTTCAAAGTGTAGCGGGCAGCTCACGATTATTACGGATAAATCACAAAGCCGCCCTCACAGGAGCGGTTTTTTAAATATTTTTTTACTATCATAAAATAAAGTATTAATTTATACAATTTAAGTCTTGGGTAAATTGTATAAATTAGGGAAGATACCCCTATGCGGGAAATTTACGGCAAAAGGCGTCCTACGCTCTTGTAGAGTTCGTACCATTCGCTTCGGGTGATGGTAATATCTTTTGCTTTTACGATTTGCGCTACTCTTTCGGGTTTGGTCGTGCCGTTGATTACCGCGAAATTAGCGGGGTGTTTCAAAAGCCATGCCGCAGCAATCGCATTTGGTTCGACTCCGTGTTTGAACGCGTATTCTTTAAGCAGCTTGTTGAGCGCGCGGAAATGGAAATTGTCGCCTATGAAACTCTTGTTTATGCCCTTGTAAGGGGAATAACATTGAATTTGGATTTTGTTTATTCTGCAATATTCCAGAGTGCCGTAATCGCGGTTGACGCCCGCGTCGTTATAGCGGTTGTAGTTTATGCCGTTTTCAATCATAGGACAATGCGCAATGCTTACGCGCACCTGGTCGTATTCTATTTTTTGTCTGAGAGAATTTTCAAGCAAAGCAATCTGTCCTGCTGAAAAATTGCTTACGCCGAAAGTGTCGACTTCTCCGTCACCCTGAAGTCTGTCAAATGCCTTGGCAATCTCTTCCGGGCTTAAAAGCGCGTCGGGACGGTGAATGAGAAGTCTGTCGATTTTTTCTACGCCCAGACGCTTGAGACTTTTATGCACGCAATCGAGAATATAGTTGGTCGAGTTGTCGTAGCGGTGACAGGACAGGTCTTTTACTATGCCGCACTTAGTCTGTATGACGATTTTCTCTCTTAGTCCGGGGGCTTCTTTCAAAGCTTTTCCGAAGAGCGTTTCGCATTCTCCCGCGCCGTAGATATCAGCGTGGTCAAAGACGTTGACGCCGTTTTCGAGATTGGCGTCAATGAGTGCCCGTACTTCCTTTACGGACAAATTTTTGATTTTCATACATCCCTGAATGAATTTATCCATATACACTTTCCTCTAGGATAATTTTAGCACAACGGCAATCGCATATCAATATAAAGCTTGTAAAACTCTTTTGATAAATGCAAATTTTATGTAAAATAGGGCGGTTGTAACACAACCGCCCGTCAAAAATCTGCTTATTCTCAGCCTATTTCTCTGTAAATCACTATACGTTCGTCCCCTTGCATCTCGTTTGTTATGTCGGGGTTTTGCTCTTTTATCTTCTCGATAGAGGAGCCGAGCGTTTTTGCGATTTGCCAGATAGTTTCGCCTTTGTCGGGGAGATAGATGCTGACAGCGCTGTCATTTCTCTCGAGAGCTTCACCTTCTTCTGCTCCGATTACTGCCTGCGCGGTTATCTTACGGCGCGAACAAACGCTGACCAGTATTGCGAGAGTAATCTCCACTTCCTTGTCGCGTTTTTTCTTATATGTACAATCGGTTGCGATTGCGTTGCCGCTGAGTACGTCGTCTTTGCAAGTGCCCTGCGAAGGGAATTGCAGAGAATAGGGAAGTTCTATCTGTATGCACTTGTTTTCTCCGTCGGCGTTTTTGTAAATCACCGATGTGTTTGCCACGCCTTCAGCAAGCAATTCGTCGTCCATAGCGACTAAAGAGGAGAGAGTGTTTTGCGTAACAACCGCGCTTACTATACTCTGGATGCTTTCGCCTTCTTCCACTGCTACGCTGCCGCTGATGCGTTCTTCGTATTTTCTGACGCCCGCCTGTTTGAAATAGGAGGTTTGAATTTGAGATACTTCCAGCTTGTTGCAAGGGCTGTACAGGTCGGTTACGGTATCCTCTTCCTGCGACTGCATTACGAATCCGCTGAGAGCGACTGTTACGTATGCTTTGAATACGTTGTCTTTCTCGTCGCCTTCGATAACAAGCTTGCTGTCCTTGATTTTTGCATTTACGCAAGCCGTAAGGTTTTCACCCGTAACGGCGGTCTGCTGAACAAAAGGAATGCTTATGTTTTTTGTGGAAACACAGCCTTCCGCGCTGTATACGAGGCAAATCTCTGCCTGTCCCGATACTTCGAGTTTGTCGGAATTGTTTTCTACGCCGAGTACGATTGCTTTCGCGTCGTAAAGGAGTACGTCATCGACTTTCACGCCAGTTGCGTATTCTTCGCTGAGCGAAAATTCTTCGTCTATCGTGCCCAGATATTTTTGGTAGCAAGCGGGCTCTTTGAGCGTAAGCGCGCCTTCTGCGTCAGCGACAACTTCGTTTGTGGATATTTCTACTACGGCGGGCGTAAGTTCTATCACCGTCTGCACTTTTATTTCGTTACCCGACACGCCCGATTGAATATCTACAATATGCGCATTTACGATACAAGGCATATCCGCCACAATACAATCGTCGTTCAGGTCCTCGGCAAAGTCTGAGATGTAGTCAAAGTTTTTGAGCTGTCTGTCTGAGTCGAGGTAGACGAGTTTGAGCGCGAGTCTGCCGCTGATTTTCAGTTGTTTTGAGAGAGTTTGCGCCTTGATAATCTGCACATCGCCGGTAAGCGCGCAGAGTTTGCTTACTCCGCCTCTCGACTGAGTATCGAAGTTGCATTGCGTAACTATTTGTTTGCCGTCCAACGTCCTTTCGTAATCGGTATTGACCGTCTTAGTGATTATATTGATTGCCATATATCCTCCGCAAATATGTTTTTACACAATATTATATTGAGGCTTATCGGGCAATATGCAACGATAAAAAAAATTATTGCGGGGTACGGTTGCGTATTCTTACGTTTTTTGTGAGGATGTCGTTGTACGAATAAGACTGCAAGGGGTCTTCGCCCTCTTTATCCGTGCGTACGGTAAAAATAGCGGGATAAGCGTTTTCGATATATCCGTCGAAGGATACGAATTTATTGCGACCGCGGTTGATTTTAAAGGAAAGGGGTTTGCCTATGACAAGACCTATTCTTCGTTTGACTTCGTCGATTTGTCTTATAATTTCTCTCATACGGAAAGTATATCCTTTTTTCTAGTATCTAAACGTAAAGGAAGCCGTACGGGGGGCTTGTGCGCAGAAAAAAGAGGGGCAGTTTTGCGATTTTGCTCTCTAATTTATACAATTTAAGCCTTATGTAAATTGTATAAATTACTCTTATATTGTAAATATTTAGTTTTATATTTAGAAAGAAAATGGTATGCAAAGCAAATCGTGATTTGCATTAAACAATGTCTAAAATTATAAAATACTATTGAAAAGGCTGCGGAAAAATGTTAGACTGATAGTGAGGTGAATATGCAGTCCTTAAAAATTAAAGTCAATGCAAAAATCAATCTTTCGCTGGATATTACGGGGGTAAGGAAAGACGGCTATCATTTGCTGGATATGCTGATGACTTCCGTTGACGTATTCGACGTAATCGAAGCTTGCAAAAGCGAGAAGTCAGAAGTTTTTATGGACGGAGTAAAAGCGGGTGCCGACAATACCGCGCTAAAAGCCGTCAATGCGCTCAGAGATAAATTCGGCATTAATATGCGTATTGATATACGCAAGGGAATACCTTTTTCAAGCGGTATGGGCGGCTCCTCGGCAGACGCCAGCGGAGTGTTTTATTGTGCGCACAAACTTTATTCTTTGGATATAGACCGCTTGTTGCCGCTCGCGCTTTCGATAGGTTGCGACGTGCCTTATATGATTTTCGGCGGTGCTGCTAGAGTGCAGGGGGTAGGCGAGGAAATATCTCCTCTCGCTTTTCCTGTTATGCATCTCGTGATAGCGCAAAAATGCGAGGGCGCGTCTACCAAAGAGATTTACAAACGCTACGATGAATGCGCGGGAGAAAAGGGGAGTATCGACGAGGTGTTAAAGGATATAAAATTCCGCTTTGCACCTTTCAACGTGCTGGAAAAAAGCGCGATATCTCTTTGCCCCGAAATAGAGCAGGCAAAACAACAATTGTTGAAATTTACAGATACGGTATTTATGACGGGCAGCGGCTCGGCATACGTCGGAGTATTTTCCGATGAGCGCAAAGCTGCGGAATGTTGCGATGCGCTCGAAGGTATGACATTCAAGACGTGCACCGTAACAAAGGACAGGGGCATAACCGAACTTGCGCACGCCTGAAGCAAGCAAATTTGCGGCGGCAAGACGAAGACGATGCTAAGAAAAAACTAAGAAAAAAGCACCTTGCGAGGTGCTTTTTTAATCAGTTGTTGAGCAGAGAAGATGTGATTACGTAATCGGCGGTTGCTTTGTTGGTAGCTATAGGGATATCGTATACTACCGCAATTCGCAACAGTGCTTTTACGTCGGGGTCGTGGGGCTGAGCCTGCAAAGGGTCCCAGAAAAATACCACGATATCTATTTGTCCTTCCGCAATCTTTGCTCCTATTTGCTGGTCGCCTCCGAGAGGACCGGAAAGATAACGCGTAACTTCGAGATTTGTCGCATCTCCTACGAGTTTGGCAGTAGTGCCCGTACCGCAAAGATTGAATTTTGCCAAGGTGTCCTTGTTTTTCATAGCCCAGCTTACCATCTCGGCTTTTTTGTTGTCGTGTGCGATTAATGCCAAAGTTTTGATTTTGTTCATATACTGTATTACTCCTGTATTTTTCGCCGTATGGCGTGAAATTGACCGTTTGCATTTTTATTATAAACTAATATGAGTTTATGTCAAACAAGTTGAGCCAAAATTTTGTATTTGCATAAAATTTTTTGTAAAAGAAAGAAAAAATTCTTCCTTAAAAATGCAAACTCGGTTGTAAAAATTGCGATATGTGTCGATTAAATTAAATTGCGAAAATAATGACGAATTCAATATTGACAAATACATATTTATAAAGTTATAATATTTTTATACGAGGTAACATTATGGACTATGCAAAACTTTTAAGATACTATATTGCAGAAGCCGAGCAGGCTAAAGCGTCCGATATCCATTTGAAACCGGGCAGACTGGGCATCATCCGCACCAACGGCGCACTCAACGCAGTAGGCACGCGAGTACTCAGCAACGAAGACATCATTGCGATGGCAGATTTGATTCTCAACGACGTTCAGAGGCAGACGCTCGAGACCGAAAAAGACGTAGACTTTTCATTCAGTCTCGACGGCAAGAAGAGATGCCGTTGCAACGCCTATCAGGATATGCACGGATTGTCGCTTGCAATCAGAAGATATTCCGACGAGAAAAAGGACTTCAAACAACTCGGTATTCCCGAAGTGCTTAAAGAACTGTCGATGAAAAAGAGCGGGTTTATTCTTATCACGGGACCTACGGGTAGCGGTAAGACGACGACGCTTGCGACGGTGCTCGATTATATCAACACTCATCGAAGCGGACATATTATCACTATCGAAGACCCTATAGAATTCGTATTCGACAGCGAACAGTGTCTCGTAACTCAAAGAGAAATCAACAACGATACTCCTTCCTTTGCCGCTGCGCTTAAAGCGGTATTGAGACAAGACCCCGACATAATAGTTCTGGGCGAAATGAGAGACCTTGAAAGTATAGGTACCGCGCTTACCGCGGCAGAAACGGGTCACTTGGTGCTTGCGACAATGCATACCACCGGAGCCGTAAACGCAGTCGACAGAATTATCGACTCTTTCCCTTCCGACCAGCAGAATCAGGTCAGAATGCAGTTGTCGATGGTATTGACCTGCGTAGTTTCTCAACAGCTTATTCCCAGCTCCAATTCTCATAACGGCAGAGTGCTTGCCACCGAAGTAATGGTCGGAAATGCTGCAGTTCGAAGCCTTATCAGACAGAACAGACTTCATATGATTCAGAATACGATGCTGACCTCAGGACCTCAGGGAATGTACACTCTCAATCAAAGTCTCGAGAGTTTGTACAAGAGAGGACTTATCAGCAGTTCGGATTATAAGATGTACGTCGCTGAATAGGCGACCGCGTATAGCGGCGCGCCTTTGCGAATTTTAGGAACGTCCCTCACCGTTACGTACGACAAGTACGCTCGGGATTCGGGACAACCGCTAGAAATTCACAAAATCACACCACTCTCCGCGCTCGCACAAAGTTGGTAATCTTTAATTTAACGCTCGCACAGAGTTGGTAAATAACAGTCATACAAGGCGTTTCCGTGTAAGGGCACGCCTTTTTCTTTTGTCCGCGGCACGTCCTCTAATCCAGTACGCGCCTTTGCGGGCGACATCGAAAAAGAAAAAACACACCGCTCTCCGCTTTTGCGTGAGGGCGGTTTTTATGCGACGTCGTATACTTTAATGATTTACCTAAGCCGATTACGCGCATTAAGGATTTTCTCTTTAATAAAATCTTTGCGATTGTAAGGCAATAAAGCGTAATGCGGAACGTGCGGATTGTTTTACCTGTTAAGCGGTGCTGTTTAAGCATAAATACCATTGCTATATTATATATAAATAAGGCAGACAAGGCTCGCTAAGGAGTTTTTCTCTCTTGCAAAGGCTGTGACGATAGCGTATAAGCGCGAAATAGGGCAAATCAGCGCGTGTCTTGAGTATCGTCGATAAATCCCGCGAATAATTCCAGATTGCTCTTATTTGGCGAATTTGAGGCTTGATTCATTTTCGGCTTTCAGGTTACCGCCGTACGCAAAGCCTGCGCTTTTTATGTAAAACCTGCGTTATTATCCTATTGCTCCCCGATTCGGGGTATGGTATGATTATAGTGTTATCACAAAAACCGAAAAGCTTTATACGGTCTGACCTCCTAGCAGCCGAGTTTCGGCGCATAAGGTAACAATCTTTGAGGAACCGTTGAGGGCAAAAATCCAAACAAACTTAAATACCCCTAACAACACATATACAATATCAAGTCCCTACGACGGGAAATCAAAAAAAAGAAGCGGGAAACCGCTTCTTTTTTTTGATTTTATGTTTTATTCGAGTACTTCCAGTCTCAGCAAGGGAGTTTTTTCCATATAGTTTTTGCCGTCGTTTAGACCTTTGAGGTACCAGAATATCGGTGCGTACGAGCCGTCGGGGCATACGAGCCAGCAACCTGCCATATTGCCGTTAGTAGGACGGTCGTCGAGAGAAGAGTCGGTGCGGGTGGTGCAGAAATAAGAATCGTATACTACGTACTGCACGCCCCATTCGACCGCTTGAATTACGCTGGATGCGATAGCGTTGAGCTGACCATCTGCGCCTTCAGTATTGGCAGCGTATGAAATTCCGCCGAGGATTACGTTTCTCTTGCCGTCGAAGTCCTTATTAGGGTTGGGTATTTTGGATAAAAGATAAGTCAATTCGCTGACGAGGTTTTTGTATCCGAGAGCAGTGTAGCTGTCATTGAAAGAGTACAAGTCTGCGTAGGTATGAGGAATTACCTCGTCTACTATTCTGGGACGGTTTGCAACGCCCGTGATTTGCGAAGATATATAATTCACTTCTATGCATCCGTAAACTTTTGCTTTCGAAGCTTTTACTTCGGCTACGGCTTTATTTATACCGTTCTGTCTTGCATTGAGATAACGGTAATAAGTTTCAACAAGAGCTTTTCTTTGGGTGGTGCCGCCGTTGATGGTGCACTTGTCGTAAATCTCTCCGAAAACTTCGTCGCCGTCAGCGGTAGAGATAATAAAAGTCTTGTTCTGTGAGCCGTAAGTTTGCAAAAGATATTTTGCGAGGTCGTAGAATTCGTTTGTAACTCTTACGTAGTCCTGAGTAAAGTAATTGGGGTCTCTGTTTTCGGTAGCGACCTTTTCATAAGCGAGTCTGTTGAATTCCGTCGCGGAGATTACAAAAGTTCTGAGGTCGGAATTTGAAAATACCTGAGCATAAGCGGACGTCTGTGCCAACTCTTTGAGAGAGTATACGTCGCTCCAGCTGTGATTGAACGTATATACTTCTTTATATTCGGGACCCATAGCGAATCTGTATACGCTGGAGCCGAGGTCGTGCGCTACCATCTCTGCGCCTTCTGTAAGATAGGGGAGCTGAGTGAAGTTGTATTTACCGCCTACGTTTGCCGCGCCTACAATATCGCTGACAGCTCTTCCGTCGGGTACGGCAATCTGCTCGGGAGCAGAGAAATCGTACGCGCCTATATAGCGGTTGATACCGTCATAGCTGTTGTTGATAACGGGGTCGATGATATAGGTTTTGTCGATATCGGGAACAAACGAAGGGTCGAGGGGCGAGAAAGTGTCGTCCGAGTCGTCGTCTCCCTGATTGTTATCGGAAGAATGAGAGGGGTTGTCGCTGCTCTCGTTTCCGGAATTGTTGCCTGCTTCTTCCGACGAAGTATCTTGCCGGTTTCCGGCTTTTTCGCACGCAGCAAAAAGCGAAAACACCGTTATACACACGAGAAGCAAGGCTATAATGGCTAAGTACTTTTTGCTTTTCATATACTTTCCTCCTATGTTGTTATTCGGAGTTTGTCCGAAGGATTACTGTACATACATTATAAACTAAAAGTTTATACAATTCAAGAAGGTTTTTAAAAATATATTCAAAAAGTTAATATTTTGTTACAAAATATCCATAAAGTGTGTTAAAAAATCTACAAAATAGTGATATAAATAACATTGAAAAAAGTCTCAAGAGAATAAATTATTCTATTTTATAAATTTAAAAGACAATCCTGCAGAGTATAAAAATATCGGAATCGTATGACGGGAAAACCTGACGAACCTGAACAAGCGGAAAAATTGCTGATAATTGCAATTGACTCGAACGGTCTTTTGAGTATCGTTTAGAGTAAAAAAATCATTGCGGCAAGTCTTTTGAAACTTGTTTTTATATCGTCGGAGGTATATGTTTTTTTTGTAGTTTTTTAGCATAACTGCACAAGTTTTATTGCATACGGAAGTGTTTAAAACAGTCTTTGGTCAAGAAAAGCTAATTTAATTAAAACATTGCATAAATCACTATTTTTAAAGAGATAAAATAAATAATACTATAAATATTTATTATATATACAATTTACATAAGGCCTAAATTGTATATATAAAATTTGCTACGCGCTTGCGCGCACGCAATAATTTAAATATTTATAATATTATAAATATATATTATTATTTATAATAAATAACTGACTTTGCATTGTCTATTGTATTCGTTCGGGGGCTGTTGTATAATGTAAATGTCGGCACTTCCGACATATGGGGAAATTATGGGAAAATTAACTAATTTGATGTACGACGTCAGGAGTTTTTGGCAAAAACCGCGCAAGAACGAATATGTGTCGTATAAAGAAGTTTTTTACTTCAGCGTTGGCGGAATGGGAATAAAGAGCCTCGGCTCCATTCTTTCTTATATGACGCTTGCTTCTACGTGTCTTCTTTTCGGTACGGTCTACGGACTCAGCCCCAGACACTTTGTCATTCTGACGATAATCACCAATATTATCAGTCTTATCAAGACGCCTTTCGTGAGTATGCTTGTGGACAACACGCATACAAAGATAGGAAAATTCCGTCCTTATCTGCTGTGGGCGGGCATACCTACGGTTGTGGGTCTTATAGGTATGGCTTACGTTCCGCTCGAGGCGTCGCCTTTGGTCAAATGCGTGTTGGTAGGCATATTTATAAATCTCGTCACGATTACTCAACCCGTGTACAACAATGCTTATATGGGTATCTCTCAGATAATTACGCCCAACTCGCAGGAGCGCACGAGAATTCTCAGTATATCCGAGTTTCTGGCTAATTTAGGCCCCAGTCTTATACAGCTGTTGTTACCTTCGATAGCGGGTATATTCTTCGGCGACGACTGTATGAAAAATATACTTACGTACAGAATTTTCGTTCCCATATTTGCGATAAGCGGATTTATGCTGGGTCTGTTGTGTCTGTACAATACGCGTGAGAGAGTGCTCGATACCAGACTTTCCACTGAGAAGATATCGTTTTTCAAGGGTTGCAAGGAATTGAGCAAAAACAGATATTTCTGGATAGTGTCCATATCAAAATTCTTTGACGGATTCAAAGGCGGCATAGGCGTTTTGCTTGCGTGGGTAGTTACGTATCAGCTGGGCAAGTCCTCTATGTTGGGAATAGTGCAGACTATTACTTCGGTAGGCTTTACGCCGGGAATACTGCTTGCGCCGATATTTATGAGTAAAATGGGACGTAAAAACGCAGCTTTCGTAACGCACTTTCTCAATGCTTTAATGGCACTGCTTATGCTATTTACGTTCAAAAGGGGATTTGCCTTTTTCGTAATAGCTTTGTTCTGTTACAACTTTGCTTCGGGACCCCAGTACATAATACAGACCAGTCTGCTTTCGGACGGACTTGACTATCATCAGGACAAATACGGCACGCGTCTTGAGGGATTTGCGCAGAACTTTATGCTTATGATAACTACTGTCGGCACGATACTTTCCACAATAACGTTTTCGTTTATTTACGAGAAATTCGGACTTGTTGCGGACCCCGAGACAGGACTAACCGATTACGAGATACTTACTCAGGCAAGCGTTCGCGAGCCTATAATTCAGTGGGTAGTTATAGTCGTGCTTATATCGGGTGCGCTTGCGGCACTGCCGTACTTATTCTGCAATCTCAAATCAAAGGATATGATAGAAATCCGCGAGAGGCTGGAATTTAAAAAATTCAGAGACAACGGCGACTTCGAAGGCGTGGAAGAAAGCGTTGTACGCGAAGCTTACGCTAAGCACCTCGAGCAAATCGAACTCGAGCACGAGGCTGACAAAGCAAAACTTCAGGCGGCTAAAGACCTTGCGGAAGAAAAACGTCTTGCGGCTATAAAAGAGCGTGAAGACTTCGAATCGTCGCTTTCGGCTAAGGCGGAAGAAATGAGAAGTCAAGGAGCGAGCGAAAAGGAAATCAAACGTTTCATAAAGGCAGAGCGCAATAACAGAAAGGAGCAGGCAAGGGCGAAAACCAAGGAAAAGCTAGCTTCATTCAACTTTGAGCGCAAAGCCTTTGCGGAAAGGAAAAAGCAGTTTATCAAGGACGATATTGCCCGCAGAAAACAGGCGGGAGAGAGAGGATATCTGCGGATACTCGCAAGAGAAGCCTTCGAAGATATGATTATAAAAGAAAACAACAAGGAGACCAACGATTGTGATAACCTACAAAATACCTGACAAAAATACCTATGAAAATTATTACGTAACCGAATGTAAACTTATCGGCACCGACGATAGTGCAAATATAGAAGTTACGATGGGGAGAGAAGCAAACATATTAAGAGCAAAATGCAAGTCTGATAAAAAGTTTTGCGCAAACAAATTCGTAATGAAGTTCAGATACGATTATTGCGAAGGCGACAAGATATACGTCAACGGCTATCAGTCCTGGACAGACAGTTTCGAATACGGCATAACCGACAAGATGTATTCTCCCGCCCCTTTAATGAAAGCTTTCCTTGCGGGACCGTTAGGAAAAGCGACGGGAGTCAGCAACGCGGGAGATTTGCCTATACTGAAATTCAAAAACGTCCCAGGAAAGTTTTACGGATTTTCTTATGCTTACGTAAGGCGAGGCAACGCTATAGACCTCATCGGTTCGCTCAGCGAAAGGACAGGTTATACCGTAATCGAATTTGACGTAAAACAAAATGAGATTACAATATGGAAAGACCTTGAGGGTAAGGAGTTTGGCGCAGGCGAAAACTTGCTTGCCGATTTGGGATTTTTCTCGGGAGACTACGAGGATGCTTTCGACGCGTACTTCAACGCAATGAATATCGCGCCCTTCAAGCGGAAACTTCTTACGGGATACACCACGTGGTACAATTATTATAACAATATAGATTGTAAAATCGTTATGAGAGATTTGCAAGCTATCGGAAGACTTCCTCAAAAAGTGGATATCTTTCAGATAGATGACGGTTATCAAAGGGCGATAGGCGACTGGCTTAACACCGATAAAGCAAAGTTTGCCGACGGAATGAAACCCGTAGCTCAATCCATACACGCAAAAGGTATGCTTGCGGGAATATGGCTTGCTCCTTTTGCCGTAACTCAAAAGTCATTTATATACAAAGAGCACAAAGATTGGTTGGTAAGAAACCGCAAGGGAAAACTCGTAAAAGCAGGTGCAAACTGGGGCGGCTTTTATTCGCTCGATATCTATAATCCCGAGGCAAGACGATACGTAGAAAAAGTCTTCGATACCGTTTTGTCAGACTGGGGATACGACCTCGTAAAACTGGATTTTCTTTACTGCGCGTGCATAGAGCCCATTCACGGAAAGTCGCGCGGAGAGATTATGTGCGATGCTATGGATTTACTCAGAAAATGCTGTAAAGACAAGTTGATTTTAGGCTGCGGCGTACCTCTCGCTCCCGCTTTCGGCAAGGTTGATTATTGCAGGATAGGACCTGACATCAGTCTTGAGTGGGGAAAGAGAAAGTATGACAGTCGCGAAGGCGTATCAATCATTCACGCTATGCTCAACAGCGTATTCAGAAGACATCTCGACGGCAGAGCTTTCGGCAACGACCCCGACGTATTTTTGCTGAGGGACAATAATATACGTCTTAACAAGGAGCAGAAAAAGACTCTTGCCGAGTGCAACAAACTTACGGGCAAGGTATTGTTTACATCCGATAACGTGGACGACTACGACGATGAGAAAAAGAAAATCATCGCAAAGGTATTCGACGGCAACGTGCCGACTATTCTCAGTGCGGAGTTTGACGACAATATTCTCAGGATAGAATACAGGCAAAAAGACGATATAGACGTATTTATTGCCGATATGAGGTACTGATAAAAATAAGAATACCTGCGGCAGTTTTACCGCAGGTATTCTTAAATAATGTGCCTTAAGACGTTTGTGCGCGTACGCGTAATACGCGTTCGGCCTTTAATTTATACAATTTAAGCCTTATGTAAATTGTATAAATTATATAATATTATAAGTTTTTATATTATATTAAAAAGTCACGCAGATTTACGGCATAGGTATGCTGCAAATTCAGTTTTGCGTATACAGTATCCGACTGACTTTTACGTTTGCGTTATCGAGGGTTGCGAGAGTGCCGCCTTTGCTGCAATCGTCTGCATAACGTTTGTTTCGTCAAGCATAGAATAATGCGAATGTCCGGATATAGATAAGACGTTCGGATAGTTTTTAAAAAGTTTGTTGAGCTGAGAGTTACCCCAAGCCTGACTTCCTCTTATCGTGTCAGAAGGGTTTTGATGCGTAACAACGAATATAGGTTTATCGGGTGTGCGTTGTACGGCGTCGTCGAGCACTTTGCGTGCGAGTTCGATATCGTATTTGCCGTCCATAGACCCGTCTTCGGGACTGAATGCAAAAAACGTATATCCGTTGATAACTTTTACGTTGATATAGTTATCGTCGAAAATTCCTTCGAGTCTTTTACGCATTTTGGATTTAAAGGGTATTTCCCAGCAATCGAAGAAGTTGCCGAGCCAATAGTCGTGGTTGCCCATTACGGCAACACTGATAGGTTTGTCATTGCCGAAAACGCCGTCATATACGCTTTTGAATCTGTCGGCGGCTTTTTGCGTACCGAGGTCTGAATAATCGCCCCCGAATATCAATACGTCCGTGCCGCGATTTTTAAGATAAGTCAGGGCTTTTTCCAGATTTTGAGCGTAGCTGTCGTAATTTTCAGTCAGTTGAGCATCTGAGATAATGCCGACTCTGAGTGTCTCGGTATCGAGATTGTAATATTGAGGTTGCATTTTCGATTGGCAGCCTGAAAAAGTCAAAGTACAAGAAGCTATCATTAAGGGCAGTAGTGCACAGACGAGTATCTTTTTTGTAAATTTTTTCATATTTTCTCCCGATTTCGTAAATTGCAACGCGCGCCTTTGAGTCGTAAGTACGGTCATTGCTAGGACTACTTTTTGTGTCGACCGGGCACGTATATGAGTGTTTTTTTTGTTTGTCGATTTGAAAGTTGTAAACCTTTAAATTTTATGCTATTATAATTTTATCATAGATATGCGTAAGGATGAATGGAGAAAACTATAATGAATGTTAAAAAAATCAACCTTAGCGATGATGCTTTGTCCTTGTGGAATTATTACAATCCCGAAAAGCCTTTTTTCATAGGAATGATTGGCTCGTCCGATTGTCGTGCCGTAAAAGACGAAAACTATTTCGTCGAGCGCGTCAATTCGCAGATTCTTGCGGTTGAATATATAAAAAAAGGAAGCGGAACACTGATTGTTAACGGAAAAACGTTTAAGGTTTCGCAAGGAAGCGTGTTTTTTCTTACAAAAGGAAGCAATCACAAATATTATCCGGACAAAGACAATCTGTGGGAAAAAGAGTGGTTGATTCTCGACGGAGAACTGGCTCACAAAATGGTAGAGTGGTATCTTCCCGAAGATACCTGCTACGTAAAGGACTTTAATGCCGAATATCTTTTTTCAGGACTTGCAGATTTATACAATACATACAAAAGCAATATCGAAGAATTTATAAAATATTCTACGCTTTTATTCTGTAGTTTTATGGTTGACGTCAATGCGGCTTTGTCGAGAAGTGAAAATCAGAGCGTGGCATATAAAATAAAATATATACTCGATTATTCTTCGCACGAAAACGTTACCGTTAAAGATATTGCCGAAAAGCTTCATTATTCGGTCAATTATATCATTCGCAGTTTCAAAAAACAATTCGGTTGCACGCCTGCGCAGTATTATATAAGGCGGAAAATCGAACTTGCCAAGATGTATTTGAGGACAAGCGATTATACTCTGAGCGAAATATCCGAGAAATTGAATTTTATAGACCAGCACTATTTTTCCAACGCATTCAGACATTACACTGGTATGTCTCCCAGCGTATTCAGAGCTAAATTCAGGAACTGACAGTATGCAAAAGGCATTGCCGCGGGATAAATGTAAACGATTTAAAAGAAAAGCAGGTAGGCAGATGTGAGTAAAAGGCGCATAGGCATAGAGTAATAAAGAAAGATATCCCCGAAAAATCGGGGATATCGGGGAAAGAAACAGTGCCGCCTTAAGGGCTTTTACTGTACATTATGGGTGATTTTGTTTAATGTCCAGTGCTCGGAGTGTATAACGCTTTGTCCGACTTCCAAGGATTGCAGAGCTGACAAAGATTCTATCTCGAGCATATATTGGTTGGTGTAACATTCCACGTTGCAACAGTAATCCGCATAGTCGCCTTGTTTTCTGTCGAAGTCTTTTGTGAAAAGCATATCTTTGATATATACTTTTACTTGTTTTTCGACGTATGTTCCTATTTTTACGGGTTTGTCGGCATCGGATAACAAAGACGCTATATGGGGTACAGTTCCTTATAAATTCTGGGGCGAGGGCAGCAAACAGGCGGCAGGCAGTTTCAGAGAGAGAATGCACTACAAGAGCGGCGATTACAGATATACGTACAGACCTTGTCATATATGCATTCGCTTTGACGAAGCGTAAGCAAAAGGTGTTCAGGCTAAAAAAGTTGGGGTTAAGCAGAGATAATTTCCATTTCATTATACAAGGCGTAAAAGTCTTGGGATACAGTGACAAAGTTCAATGGAAAATCAGCAAAAAATATCTCGAATTACGACTGGAAAAACCTTTGGATACAAAGATGCCTGTTTGTTTTGAGATAAAAGTCGATTGATATTTTGTATGGACAAAAAAATTATATGAATATATAATTAAATTGACAGACGATATATGTAAAAAGATAAAGGGAGAAAAAGATGAACAGTTTGATTTATTTCAGACCTGCGAAATTCTGGCACGAGGCATTGCCTTTGGGTAACGGCAAAACAGCCGTGATGGTTTACGGCGGTAAAAGTAGCGAAAAACTCTGTTTCAACGACGCTACTTTTTGGTCGGGCTATCCTCAAAATCACGACAGAAAAGAGGCTTTTGAAAATTTGCAAAAAGCAAGAGAGCTGATTTTTCAAGGAAAAAATTCTCTTGCAAGTCAATTTGTAAAAGACAATTTATACGGCAATTATTCGCAGGCATATATGCCGCTTGCCGACTTGAAAATCAAATTTACAAGCGTTAAAGACAGCAAGAATTACAAACACAGTCTTGATTTGGAGACAGCGCTTTTTCAAGCAGAGAGCGGTCAGTTGAAGCGCACGTGTTTTGTATCCTATCCCGATAACGTTGCCGTGTACAGGGCGGAAAGCAAGGAAAAATTCGGTTTGGTCATAAGCGCAAGTTCGAAAGTAAAACACAGCGTGAGAGTGAGCGATAAAAAACTTATCGTGTACGGCAACGCTCCCGACGTAGCTTTACCTAATTATTTGAGAACCAAACTTTTCCCTATCAGGTACAACGAGAAAAAGGCAATGGCTTTTTGTCTTGCTACAAGCATAGATACCGACGGCAGCGTTATTTACGGCAGTAAAAGTATCAAGGTAACGGGTGCGAGTTATGTGAATATTTATTCTGTCACAGGCACGGGATTTTCGGGTTATGACAAAATGCCCGTCAGCGATTGCGAAAAAGTGATAGCGGATACAGTGAAAAATCTTAAAGTTTACGATTATGAAAAGGTATTGCAATCGCACATAAGCGACTATAAGGCATTGTACGACAGACACAAGCTTGTTATCGGCGAAAATTCGGATAAAGACGTACTCTCTATGCTTGAAAAAGCAAAGAGCGGAATGGCTGAGGCGGAATTGATAAGCCTTTTGTATAATTACGGAAAATATATGACGATAGCCGGAAGCCGTAATTCTCAACCGCTTAATCTGCAAGGACAATGGAATCACAGCGTCAGACCGCCTTGGAGCAGTAATCTCACTACTAATATAAATTACGAAATGAACTATTGGCACGCTAGTACCGTAGGTTTGCAGGAGTGTTTGAAACCTTTTTATCAAGCTACCAAAGAAATTGTCGAGAGAGGACAGAATACGGCAAAGGTAAATTACGGGGCAAAAGGATTTGCCTGCAATCACAATGTCGATATCTGGCGCAATACTTCTCCCGTGAGAGGCGACGCCGAATATATGTATGCGCCCCTGTGCGGAGCGTGGATAGTCAACGAGACGGTAGCGCATCAGCTTAACGGCGGCAAGGGCTTCGACAAAGACACCTTGTATGCGTTGGAACAGAGCGTATTGTTTATTCTCGATTATCTTACAGAAAAAGACGGATATCTCGTCACCTGTCCTTCAGCGTCTCCCGAATTGAGATTCAACGCAAGCGACGGTACGGCAAGCGTTGATTATGCGGGAGCTTTCGAAATGTCAGTGATAAGGAGAGCTTTCTCGTATGCGCTCGAAAGTCCTATGTCGGAGGATATCAAACAGAGAATAAAAGAAGCGGTGAAAAAACTTTATCCTTATCAGGAGTGTAAATTCGGACTTGCAGAATGGCATAAGGAATTTGACTTTAACGAAAAGGGGCACAGACATTTCTCTCCTCTGTACGGCGTATATCCCGGGAAGACGGTAGGATATTATAAAGACAAAGAACTTTGCAAACTCAACTACAAACTTTTCAAAGTAAGAACGGACAATTCTCATTCCTCTATCGGTTGGAGCGCGGCGTGGGCAATATGTCTCGCGGGAAGATTCCACGATAAGGAAACAGCAGGAAAAACAGTAAACTGTATGCTTGCTAAATCCATATTGAAAAATCTCTTTGATTTTCATCCGCCCGTATTTTTTCAGATTGACGGAAACTTCGGATTTGTCGCAGGTATCAACGAATTGTTGGTATACGAGGAAGACGGAATAATAGAATTGTTACCGGCGTGTATAGACCAACTTAAAAACGGCAGCGTAAGCGGACACATAGTCAACGGAATAAGATTAGACTTTGAGTGGCAAAACGGTCTGGTGATAAAATTCAAATCAGACAAACCGGTGAGATTGAGGAATGTCAACCTATCGGAAAACGCGATTTTGGAAAACGCAAAACTTGTTTAAACGAGAAAGGATAAATTATGAGGATAAAAGTAAAAGAAAAAGGTATCGTATGCGGCAAAGACATAACCGAGGAATTGCAGCAACTTCTTCAAGAGCTCAAGAGCGTAAAAGAAGAAAAGATATTGGAATTTGAAAAAGGCGAGTATTTTATATCGTCGGCCAATGCCGCTAAAAAGAAATTGTACATAACAAATACGATAGGTGACAACGAGTGGGAAAATGGTGAGGAACCTCACCTAAACACCGTTGCCGTATTGATAGAAGACGTTGACAATCTGATTTTTGAAGGCAACGGTTGCACTTTTGTACTTGACGGTCAGATGACGAATGTATCCGTCATAGGTTGTCAAAACGTTACGCTCAAAGATTTTGCTATCAGGACTTTAAATCCCGATTTGCACGAATTCAGGGTTTCAGATAAAAAATACAATTATATAGATTTCAACGTAGATGCAGAAAGCCGTTATGTATGCATTGACGGCAAATATTATTTTGCAGGTAAGGATTATTGCGTTCCGTTCAACAATAAAGCGGCTTCGGCTTTTTGGATAGGACATATCGGCACGGATAATCCGGATAAGATACGCCGCGTTAGTCATCCGCTGTTAGGTTCGTATAAAATCAAGGAACTTTCTTCGAATTTGTTCAGAGCCTATTATTTGTTTCCTAAAAACTACAAAAAAGGCGACAGATTCTATTGCTTTGACGTCAGGAGAAAGTATGCGGGAATTTTTGTGGACAACTGCGAAAATGTAACGCTTGAAGGAATTAATCAATACTTCAACTATTCCTTGGCAGTCGTATGCCAGAACAGCAAGGATATTTCCATAAACAAATGCAGATTTGCCCCTCAGGCAAACAGCAGCAAGTTAATGGCGTCGGTTGCTGACTTTATTCAGATTTGTATGTGCAGAGGCGTAGTGAATATTAAGGATAATTATTTCAAAGGTTCGGGTGACGATTGTCTGAACGTACACGGTATCCATTTTCCCATAGTATCGCGCGAAGGTAAGACTATAACGGTCAAATTCGCTCATCTGCAATCTCACGGATTCAATCCTTTGAGAGAGGGGGATACGGTAAAGGTCGTTGACCCCAAAACTCTTACGGGCGGAGACAGAGCGAGAATAATCTCTTCCGAGCTCATAGACGAAAAAACCTTACGACTTGAACTTGACAGCGAAATTACCGCGCCTGTCGGTTTCGTCATAGAAGACATTGACGCTTGTCCTAGTCTTAATTTTGAAAACAATACTATGAGCAGAATCATAACGCGAGGAGTACTTGTAACTACAAGCGGGAAAGTACGAATTTCCAACAACAGATTTATCAATACGTCAATGCATTCGATTCTGATATCCGATGACGCGAAGAGTTGGTACGAAAGCGGCAACGTGCAGGACGTCGTCATTGAAAACAACTATTTCGGCGAGTGTCCTATGTACAACGTTTTCGTCAAACCCGAAAATGCCTTTCACAGAGGATATGTACACAAAAATATTACAATAAAAAACAATACCTTCGACAGCGGCGAAAAAGGAGGATTGTATTTTAAATCGACTGACAACATAGTCATCTCGGACAACGTCTTCAAAGGCGCAAAAAGAATAAAATCCAAAAATTCCGATATCGTAAAATTGCAATGAGGTAAATATGAAACAACCGTCTTCTAAATCGAAAAAAATAATTATTGCCGTTACGGTTTGCGCGGTGGTTTTGGCACTTGTCATAGCAATACCTAATATTTATCTTACACAGAAATCCTATCGAGTACATCTATTACAAAGCGCTTGCTGAGCTAAAACTCGGCAATAAGTCTTGTGCAAAAGAAATAAAGCAAGCATTTACGAATTACTATAACGTCAACAAGAACAAACACTGCATAATAGATTATTTTGCCGTGTCTTTGCCCGACTTGTTGGTATGGGAACAGGACCTCGACAAAAGAAACAACGTATTCTGCGACTATGTCAGAAGTCTTGCAGAAAAAATTCAAGCCAGGGGGAAATCATTATGAACAAACTGATTTATCAAAGCCAAAAAATTCAAAAAACTCTTTACTGTCAAAACGGTGTTATCGAATCTGTCGAATACCGCAATCTGTTGACCGGCAACGTCTATTCTTCAAACAGCGAGGACGTGTCCGTAAAATACAGACGCGGTTGCGACAAGAAAGCAAAAGTCGTGACGAAGGCTGATATGACAGTGCAAAACGCAGACGAAAAGGGATATAAGCTTGTTTGCAAAGACGGCAGTTTTCTTTTGCAAGTTTCCTACATATCGGGCAAGCAAGGCGTATTGTATAAAAAAGTTGTTCTTAAGGCAAAAGAGGATATATTTATCGAGTATGCGGATTTGCAGACTTTTGATTGCGGTAATATAGCGTTTGTGTGGCAAGCGCCTTATGCGGGAAAGACTTATTTGCCTCAATCTATCGCAAGACTGGGACAACCTTTGTATTTGGGCGATATGTTTATAGGCACCGAATCCCCCGTAGGCGAGAATGCGATTGGGGCGGATAAAGCGTATTGCAGATACAATACGGGCAGAAAGCTTTCTGAGGTATGCGAGAATTTGGTTTACGAATTGCCTATGCAGGTAGTAGGCGCGGGCAGTGCCGACAATTTTGTGGCAATGAGAAAAGCCTTTTTTGAATATATCGAGAGCATATCCAGACCTTTCAGATTGAGACTTCAGTTCAACAGTTGGTATGACAATATGCTGGATATAACGCCGGAGAGGATAGAAAAATCTTTCAAACAAGTATACGAAGGACTAAAAGATACGGGACTCAGACCTTTGGATTGCTATGTTGTTGACGACGGTTGGGCAGAGTATAAGAAACCCGTATTCTGGGAGTTCAACGACAAATTCAAGGACGGTTTTGCAAACGAAGCCAAACTTACTCAGTCTTTAGGCAGTAAGTTCGGGGTATGGTTCGGTCCTAGAGGGGGATATACGTCGCAGACTATAAAGTTTGCAAGATTACTCAAAAAAATAGGCTATCACGTCAATACGAGAAGCTGCGATATTTGTACGGCAGACAAGAGATACATATCGGATTTGTGCGATAAAATGGCAGAGTTTTGCCGCATTTACAACGTGGATTATTTTAAAATCGACGGCTTCGCGAAAGCGCCTTGCAAAAAGAGTAATCACAATCATATCAAGGCAAAAGGCGAAGGGCTTGCTTTCTACACTTATTTTTGGGAGGAGTGGATAAAAGGCTTTGAAAAAATCCGCAGAGTTCAGCCAGACGTTTGTTTGAATATCACGTCTTACGTGCATTGTTCGCCCTGGTTTCTCAAGTGGGTGGATTTTA
The DNA here is from genome assembly GCA_949290515.1 of uncultured Christensenella sp. Lineage (GTDB taxonomy): Bacteria > Bacillota > Clostridia > Christensenellales > UBA3700 > RACS-045. The sequence goes on along the minus strand of CASERZ010000003.1, from coordinate 5,736 downwards.
TCTGGATGAACAACGCTTCGGATATGGGCTATGTCGGCAAGGGTAACGATTTGTCGATGTGTCTGAATTACCGCGACGAGCGTTATCGCAATTTCTACGAGGACAGACAATTGCAATTTCCTGCTTGCCATCTCTACAATCACGAGCCTTGTTACGCATTGAGAAACTACAATGTTTCCCGACCTTGGCAAAAGGATAAACCCGTCGTCTATACCGACGAGGAGTTTGCCACTTATCTCAAAGCGTGTATGATGAGAGGCAGCGGACTTATAGAATTGTATTTTTCTCCTGCAATGATGAATAAGCAGAAGTGGCAGACAACGTGCGATATTCTCAAATGGACGGAGAAAAATTTTGACTTATTGAGTACGTCGCAATTCTTCGGGGGAAGACCCGATAAAGGTCAGGTATACGGTTATTACGCTTGCCGCGACAAAAAGCACATAGTAATGCTCAGGAACAGCGGGGATAAACCGCAGACGTATGACTTCGACTTGTTGGGTATAGGAAAGATAACGGGCGAACTTAAGGCATTTGAAATAAAATTTGAGGAGAATTTGTAATATGTTCGAGATAAGAAAAGATTCGTTTTATTTGGACGGAAAACCTTTCAGAGTTTTTTCCGGAGCGATGCACTATTTCAGAGTTTTGCCCGAGTATTGGGAAGACAGACTCAAAAAACTCAAGGCTTTGGGTATGAATTGCGTGGAAACGGTAACTTGCTGGAATTTGCACGAGCCGGAAGAAGGTAAGTTCGATTTTGGCGGAATGCTTAATATAGTCGAATTTTGCAAGACGGCTCAAAAACTCGGACTTTACGCAATAGTCCGTCCCGGACCGTATACCTGTGCGGAGTGGGATTTCGGCGGTTTTCCTGCTTGGTTATTAAAAGACAAGAATTTGAGATTGAGATGCAACGATTCCAAATATATGAAAAAGGTAAAGCCTTTTCTCGAGAGAATGGCGAAGGAACTCAAACCTATGCTCATCTCCAACGGGGGCAATATACTCGCTGTTCAGATAGAAAACGAATACGGCTCTTACGGTAATGACAAGGAATATCTCAAAGCAATAGAAAAGATACTTACTGACAGCGGAATAGACGTTCCGTTTTTCACGTCGGACGGCAATACCGATTTTATGCTGTCGGGCGGCACGTTGCCTCATATATACAAGACTCTCAATTTCGGCTCGCGAGCAAATTCTGCGTTCAATATACTTGAAAAATACCAAAAAGATATGCCCAAAACGTGTATGGAATTTTGGTGCGGTTGGTTTGACCATTGGGGAGAGATACATCACACGAGAATAGCACAGCAAGTGGCTTGCGAAGTAAAGAATCTTGTTGACCTTGGAGCAAATATCAATATATATACTTTCCACGGCGGTACGAATTTCAATTTCTGGGCAGGCGCAAATAATTATTCTAAGTATCAGCCTACGGTTACGAGTTACGACGATGCGGCGCTTCTCAACGAATACGGCGACTATACAAAAGCTTATTACAAAGTAAGAAAAATTTTGCACGAAGCGCAGGGTATGGATTACGGCGAGTTGCCCGCAAGACCGTTGCTGCAAAATATCGGAAAAGTAAATCTGACAAAGAGGGCGGATTTGTGGGAAAATATTTATGTTTTGGGAGAAAAACATTTCAACGTTACCCCCGAATCTATGGAGTATTTCAATCAGAATTTCGGATATATACTTTACGAGACGACTATCAAAGGAAGCTATCCCTCACAAGTCCTTTATGTCGAAGGCGTACACGATATAGCGTATTTGAGAGTTGACGGAAAACTTCTCAAATCTTATGACAGATGCAAAAACAAATCGCAGAAAAACCACGACGGATTCGCTTGCAGAATTCCCGCATTCGACAAGGAGTGTAAAATTCAGATTCTCGTGGAAGGAATGGGCAGGACCAATTACGGACCTAATATGGAAACCGACAGAAAAGGTATTCAGAAAGTCAGACTGGGCTTGCAGACGATATTCGGTTGGGATATCTATACGTTGCCTTTCGACAATCTAGACAAAGTCAGATTCTCAGACAGTGCGGATTTGCAGGGCGGAGTTATATTGCAAGGTACTTTCAAAGCTCAACAGGGCAAGGATTGCTTTGTGGATATGCGCGGATTTGAAAAAGGATTCGTTGTCGTCAACGGATTCAATATAGGAAGATATTGGAAAAAAGGTCCTCAACGCACTCTTTATCTTCCTGCGCCCTTGCTCAAGGAAAACAATACGATAACGGTAGTGGAAAACGCAAGAGCAAAAGATTGTCTGGCAATTATTGACAAACATTTACTTTAAGGAGATATTATGCCGATGATAAAAAATAATTTTGTCATAATCGAAACGGCTAATACGACTTATGCTATGATGATTACTCCGCATAAGGATATTCAGCATATTTATTAAGGCAAAAAGCTCAATAAAGACGATATAGAGTCCCTTGTTCCAAAGAGAAAGTTGTTGCTCGTAAATTCTTTGTATATGGCGGGCGACGTTTCTTACGGCATTGACGATATGTCTTTCGAATACTCGTTCGCGCACAGAGGAGATTCCCGTCCGTCGGCTTGTATTTTGTGCGATGAAGACAACGAAGTTTTCAATTTTCAATTCGATAAGATAATAAAAAACGGTAAACCTTCTAAAACGGCGGCAGCTAGTCGCAACAGCGACGAAACTTTGACCGTTCAATTGAAATGCACCGATAAAGATGTGATTTTAAGACTGCACTTTGCAGTATTTTACGAAAGCGACGTTATTACGAGATGGACGGAAGTTGTAAACAATACCCGTAAAGCTATAAGCATTGAAAAACTTATGAGCAATCAGTTGGATTTAAAAGGCGGGAAATACAATCTTGTTACATTTGACGGTGCTTGGAGATTTTCACTCTTTTATTCGAACCCTCGCCAAGCCTTAATTATTATCTTAAAATGCCTGTCTTTTGGAGAAATACTATATTTGAGTAAGAAAAAGTCCTAAACCAAACTAGGTGTTTGATTTAGGACCCTCTTGGCGGGACACTTATACATTCAATTGAATGTTTGTTTGCGCGTTAAATTAAGTTATCATTTTGTATTGTATTAGCAAAAAAACACGCATAGGGAAGTCCTTGCGTGTTTTTGTAATTTTACTATGTATTACTTATAATCTCATCCACATATTCTGCATACCTGTACGGATCGAAGTCTTCTGACGATACACCTGATAATGTTACGTCTCCGCTGTTTTTATAAGCCTGCAGCGTTTCTTTTGTAATATTTATACTGATAAACTTCATTGTCATATCTTTAAGATTAAAATCACCGTAAAAGTATTTTCCGCTTGCAGGGTTGCTCCTTATCTCCCCGAGGACATATTCGTTTGTTTTGCCGATTTGTTTTGCTGTAATTTTTTCTGCCATCTTGCCCGCAAGCTCATTCAAAACTTCTGTATCTTCTTCCTCAAACAATACAGCAGGTTGTTCTGAACCGTACAATATTTCATAATCGGTATAATTCTCTCCCCAATGATTGTCTTTCAGGAATTGAGAAAATAGGGGATTATCTTCTGCGGGGTTATCAGTGCATACCGAATATTTACCTTTAATCACATAAGGATCGCTCGACAGATTTCCTGTATAGGCAATAAAATAAACATTGCCAATGTCATATTTGGACGGCTCAAATTCGTTCAGTTCTTCAGTTTCAATAATACATCTGAACATAAAACTGTTATTAAGTACTTCTATTGTCTCGATATGCACAGGTGCATCTTCAGGAAATATATTTACAGTTGATTGAAAACACCTTTGCATTATTATACTAGGCGGCGTAGGAGTGCAAGCCACAAATCCAAAGCATATTACTGTAATTACGATTATAAAAACAACTATTTTCTTTAACATTTAGTCACCTTTCTATTATGTTTCTCCGCAATACATAAACCCTGCAAAAGTTACTTTATCCCATAAATCTTTTATAAGTATTCCGTTTATATTGGCTTTGGCAGAAAACTCTTCTCTCGTTTTGTATTCTTGTTGAAAATCTTTTGAGCAAAATACAATCGTCATATCTTTGCCTTTCAAAAAGACTTCATACATAACGCCGTCATACTTAAAAAGCATTTCACTGTAAAAGTAAAGTCCGTTTAAAAATTCTTCAAATGTCGCCTTGAATGGCAAACCTTTTTTGTATTGCTCCCTTGCCGTAGTAGGTGATACAAGCATAGGATAGCTTATCCCCATATCCTTTTCGAACGCTTCTTCGTCTTTACTGAACTTCCATCCGCAATTAGGGCATTCGCCGTTACCGTATTGGTCTTGATATGCCGCTTTTCCGCATATCGAACATTTGACGATTTTATCTTTTATATAAGGATCGTCATATTTAAAATACTTAAAATCTTTGGGATTTAGTCCAGATACGTTTCTATGCTTCTTTTCCCACTTAAATTGAATTATATCCTTCCAGTTTAAATCTTTTGTCCATTCGTATGTTGTGGGCAGAAATTCTTTTACATTGCCACGCATTGCCTCAAATGGTTCATCGTAACATATTACTATGCTGGGTTGAATTTTCTCCAGCATTTTGTTGTAGCCAGCCATAAATTCTTCTTCGCAATTCTCTCTGTAATATGTGCATACAGCTACTACGGAACCTTTTTCCACTCCGTCAAAACAAAACTCAAAGCTGTTTTCATCTCCCCAACTAATCGTTGGAATAACTTTTATGCCTTGCGACTGCCAATATGCACCGCACCAACGGTTTTTAAATACGTTCTCTATTTGCAAAGCGAGAGGCATATTAGTAAAGATACTGAAATCGGGACTTAATACATATTTATATTGTTTAAGTTTTTCGAGTTCTGCAACTGGCTTATTATATACTTTTTCGAACTTCCAATCATAAGTGAAAAAGTGTATTGTTTTATTTCGGTTTTCGTTATCGTTAATTTTTGTATTAACATAACTTAAAAACTCTATTTCGTCAATATTTATCGATTCTTTGTGAATAATAGGAATATTGTATTTTCCTTGACTTTGGCCGTTATATAAAAATTCGTTTCTTACCAATAGCTGTTTTTCTTTTTGTTTTTCTATTTCGTAATCGCTTAATTCTTTACTCATATTTAATCCCCTTTAGTTAAACCTTTCGTAGTCGGGTTCTAGATTATCCGCAATTCTGATAGCCTTATTGTTAATCCATCTCCAATTATGGTCATGTGGGAAGTTGTGATTTCTGTGTGCATCTTGATGTGTAAAATCTCTGTTTCTTATCGCCTTGCCATTTCTGTCATACCATCTGCTTTTAATCTTCTGCCCATTTACATATAAATCGTATCTCGAATTAGGTTTTGCCCCTCGCACCGGTAAATCGCCGTTTCTACCTTCAATAATTTCTATTGTTCTATTCGGCACTCCTCCTGCTCCCATTATAACACCTCCTAATTTAAATTGCTATATTTTTTTAAAATATGGTTTAGTCTTACGCTTTTATTCTAATGGGATTTTATAATAAATCAATACTTTACTGACATTTAAATCGTTTAATATAGCTTATTTGTAACGAAGATATATTTTTAGTGACAACTATTAAATTCTCGAATATTATACGCAGAAAAACGCAAGATAATTTACATTTGAGGAAACAATAGCGTTTACAACCCGGTCAAGCCATTGATTTTTGCGGTGAAAAATGGTATAATTATCTTGATAAATCGACACCTAAAGGAGCAACGATATGG
>CASERZ010000002.1 GCA_949290515.1 uncultured Christensenella sp. | reverse complement strand
GAAGTATCGAAAGCGTAAGGCAAAACGTCGGGTTCGCTCCATACCGACCAAACGAAACGGTGTATATTCGACAAGCGAATAAAACCGTTTGTCGGTACTATTTTAATCGGATAGATAAAAATACTCCGCTTGCGAACTCTCTTAAAATTTACAAAATCACACCACTCTCCGCGCTCGCACAGGGTGGGTAATAATAGCGAAAATAAGAATTAATTCTTTGCAATGAAAGCGGGCATATAATATAATTAGAACAATAAACGATAGATGATAAATCGCATAATCTGTTGATGAGCGTTAAGCTGTACGAAAGATATTCGTTGATACACGTAAGAGGACAAATAAAATTTACGGGAGCGGTATTATGAATTACGCAGTATTAGTGGACCTCAACAGTATGCGTCTGTCGTATGACAGTTTTGTCAAGGCGATGGACAAAATCGACGGCAAGATTGCCTATGCAAAGCTATACGGATACAACAACAAGCGCAACAACGACTTTAACAATTTTATCAAGACTTACGGCGTGGAAGTGGCTTTACCCGTCAGCAACCGCAAGAAAATTCGCGTTGATATTCGTCAGGTAATCGATGCGATAACGATAGCTTGCACTTACAAAAACGTAGACGCGTTTTTTATCGTATGCAGCGAGCTTGACAGTATAGCTATGGTCAACGCGCTCAAAAAACTCGGTAAAAGGGTAGTAATGGGAATACAGTCCCCCTCTTTTGTGGCGGAGCAGTGCGACAGTTACATAATGCTGGAGAGAGTTGCGCCTTGCGTGCAAGAAGAAGATAAGGAAGACGACGACTTTTTGCCGTATACGGGTATTGAGGGCAAAAGGGTAGAGGAGATGAAAAAAGTCAAAAGCGATTTGCAGGATATGATAGACAGAAAACTCAGCGCAAAGAGCGAAATCGAAATGGGACAGAGTATATTGGGACTTGACGATTTGCTCAAGAAGTATTTTTGACGAAAGCTTGCAAAACACCTTTTAGATATGATTTAGGAAAATAAACAAGGCGGATAATATCCGCCTTTATTTTATAATATTTTATCAATATATAATGATATATCGGTTTATCTCTTTTTGCGCAAGATGTTTTATACGCCTCTGTCGATAGCGGTGATACCTGTACGGCACACGTTTTTTACGGACATATCTTTGCCGGCGCAAAGACTTGCGATTGCGTCCATAAATTTATCGACCTTCTGGCTGGTACCCGTAAGTTCGAGTATCATAGACTTTGCGGTGATATCGAGGATAAGCGCGCCGAATTCGTCGGCAAGCTGTACGATAGAATTGTCAAACGTGCCTTTGGTAACAACTTTGACGAGTATAAGCTCTCTGCATACGCTGTCGTTTTCTGCGAGTGCTTTTACGCTGATAGTTTCTTCGAGTTTTTTGGACTGACTTACGATTTGAGCAAGTCCGTATTCGTCGCTTTCGGCTACTACGGTGATTCTCGAAATCTGAGGGTCGTCGGTCGTGCTGACGGAGAGAGAGTCAATATTGAAACCTCTTCTGCCGAACAAAGATGAAACTCTTGCGAGTACGCCGGAATTGTTTTTTACTACTATGGAAATAATGTTTTTCATTTTTTACCTTCTTAGTATCGTGGTATCGTTTTGTTAAATTATAATAATTATACATAACTTCCTTGCAAAAATCAATAGATTTATGCAAATTGCGAAGTTAGGCGTTTTGTCAGCTGTTTTCGAACTGGCTGTTGTACAGCGTATAGTAAAATCCTCTTTTTGCGAGAAGTTCGTTGTGGTTGCCCTGTTCAATGATATTGCCGTCTTTCATTACGAGAATCACGTCGCATTCTCTTATGGTCGAAAGTCTGTGCGCTACGATAAAGGACGTTCTGCCTTGCATAAGGTTGTAGAAAGCGTCTTGTATCTTCATCTCCGTACGGGTGTCTATGGACGAGGTTGCTTCGTCGAGTATGAGCATAGGAGGATGAGTGAGCATTATTCGTGCTATGCATAAGAGCTGTTTTTGACCTTGCGAAAGGTTGTCGCCGTTTTCTGTAAGCATAGTATCGTACTTATCGGGGAACTTGTCGATAAAGTCGTGTGCGTTGGCAAGTTTTGCGGCGTTGATTATCTCTTCGTCGCTTGCGTCGCATTTGCCGTAAGCGATATTTTCTTTTATAGTTCCCTCAAACAACCAGCTGTCCTGAAGCACCATACCGTAGTTATCCCTAAGGCTCTTTCTCGTAATAGTGCGAATGTCCTTGCCCGACATCGATATGCTTCCCTGATTGACGTCGTAGAATCTCATCAAAAGGTTGATTAGGGTAGTTTTTCCGCAGCCCGTAGGTCCTACGATAGCTATGCGCTGACCTTGTTTTACGTCGAGGTTGAGTCCTTGAATAAGAGGTCTGTCGGCAATATAGCTGAAGTAAACGTCGTCGATTTTGAGACTTCCGTCGCAATCTGTGAGTGCTTCGTTGTTTTCGTCGCTCTCTTCCTGAGGCTCGTCGAGTACTTTGAATATTCTCTTTGCAGCGGCTGTAGCCGACTGTATTTCGGTTATGACGCCCGTAATTTCGTTGAAAGGTTTGGTATATTGGTTGGCGTACATAAGACAGGTAAACAAAAGTCCTGCCGATAGCGACATAGGAGCGTCGGACCAAAGAGCAATGAGTGCGCCTACAACGCCTACGCTGGCGTATACGAGGTTATTGACAAAACGAGTGCAAGGATTGACGAGCGCACCGTAGAATTGCGACTTGAATCCCGTCTTGTAAAGTTCCTGATTGTGTACGTCGAATATTTTTTTCTGGCTGACTTCCTGAGAAAAAGCCTGTACGAGTTTGTGACCTGCGAAAATCTCTTCGACGTAACCGCTTACTTCACCTCTTTTTACGGCTTGCGCGGCAAAGGTCGAGTGCGACCTTTTTGTGATAAACGAAGCTACGAAAAGCGAAAGAGGAGTAAGCACAAGCACTACTAGAGCGATTATCCAGTTGAGATAGAAAAGTATTCCTATCGTAGCTACGATAGTCAGCACTCCGCTGAATAACTGAGTAAAGCCTTGCAACAGTCCTTCGCTTACCTGGTCCATATCGCTGGATATGCGCGCGGTGATATCTCCTTGCTGTTGGCAGTCAAGGTACTTGAGAGGAAGCTTGTTGATATGCTCGAAGAGTTGGTTTCGCAAATCCCTGACGGTGCGGAAAGTGAGAGAGTTGGTACAAGCAGTCAACAGCCATTGGAAAAGCGTGCCGGCGGCTATGAGAGCGAGCAGAATATAGATGTATTTGAATACGCTTTCGAAGTCTACGTCACCTTCGACCATATAGTCGATTGCATCACCTGTGAGTACGGGGATAAGCAGAGTTACCGCAACGGATACGACTGCGCTCAAAAGGGCGATAAACAACAGAAAAGCGTAGGGCTTGGTATAAGAAACAAGTCTGGTCAAAGTGCTTTTACTTTTCATTTTTTACCTCCTTTTCGTGGGGAGCTTTTTGCTGCGATTCGAATATCTCGCGGTATACTTCGCACGACTTGAGAAGTTGGGCGTGTTTGCCGATGCCTACCGGCTCACCCTTGTCCATTACGATTATTATATCTGCACTTTTAATCGAAGTGGCGCGTTGAGAAATGATTATTTTTGTAGTATCGGCGGGAAGAGATTTGTTGATTGCGCGCCTTAAAGCAAGGTCAGTCGCAAAGTCCAGCGCGCTCATACTGTCGTCGAGTATCAGTATCTCGGGTTTGCCTACCAAAGCGCGGGCAATGCAAAGACGTTGACGCTGACCTCCCGAAAAGTTTTTGCCTTTCTGTTGAACTACGCAGTCAAGGCGGTCTTTTTTCTGCATTACGAAGTCGTAAGCCTGCGCGATTTTCAAAGCTTCTTGGATTTCCTCGTCGGTAGCGTCGGGCTTTTGCCACAGCATATTGCTTCTTATAGTACCCGCGAACAACAACGACTGCTGAGGCACCAGACCTATCTTGCCTCTCAATTGTTTGAAGGGATATTTTTTGATATCCACGCCGTCGATTTTGAGTTCTCCTTGGGATATATCGTAAAAGCGGGGAAGAAGATTTATGATTGTCGATTTGCCGCTACCCGTACCGCCTATGATGCCGACTGTCTGTCCGCGCATAATGTCCACAGAAAGATTTTTGAGCGCTAAGCCGCCGTTGTTGTATCTGAACGATACGTTGTTGAACGATATTGCGGGCGCGCCTTCGACGGGAGTTACCTCGGTGTTGCCTTCGTCTGTTACCGCAGGCTCCGTCGCGAGCAATTCGCTTACGCGCTTTGCCGAAGCATACGATTTGGAAAAGAGTACTACCATATTAGCGACTACGACAAGCGCGAGGGAAATCTGCGTCATATAGTTGATAAATGCAATAAGTTCGCCTTGCGTCATAGACTTTACGTTGATTTTGGTTCCGCCGAAATAGAGGATTGCCACCATAGCGAGATTGATTATGAGAAAAGTCAAAGGATTGAGCAGGGCAGAAACTTTGCCGATTGCTATTACGCTTCTTGCATACTGTTCGGTGGATTTTTCAAAACGTTCCTGTTCGCGTTCTTGTTCCGTAAAGGCTCTTACAACTCTCATACCGCTGAAATTTTCGCGGGCAATGGAAGTAATTTTATCGAGTTTTGCCTGATTTTTCGTATATACGGGGATAGTCTTTGACATAATAAAGTAGAGTACGACTGCTACCAAAGGCGCGGTAACTAGGAATATCCAGCTTATCGAAGGCTTGAGGATTATTGCCGAAACCGTCGCACCTATAACGAGGAAAGGCGCGCGTATAGCAAGACGTATGAGCATTGCTACGCCGAGTTGCATTTGATTTATGTCGCTGTTGAAACGCGTAACCATAGACGATACGCCGAATCTATCCATTTCGTTCATAGAAAGCGAGTTGATATGGTCGAAAAGTACGCTTCTGACTTCCGTGCCGAAACCTTGGGAGCAGACGGTAGCGAGATATTGGCATACGAGCGCGGACGCAAGACCTACTACTGCCAGTAGCACGAGTACGCCGCCCATAACGAGGATATATTTGGTGTCCTTTTCGGCAATGCCTACGTCGATAATCTTAGCCATAACTACGGGGACGATTAATTCGAAGATTGCTTCGAAGAGTTTGAAGGTCGGACCGAGTATAAATTGTTTTTTATATTTTTTCAAATATTTGTAGAGATTTGACATAAATTTGGCTATCCTTAATTGACTATCGAGTAGAATTATTATAAAATATTATATATTTATACTTATGAATATGCAATTAAATGAGCATAATTTAGTATATTTTTTTTGCGACACAATGTGTCGGACGGAGTGAAATATGAAGGACGGATTTATAAAATGCGCGGCAATAACGCCTGAAATTACGGTAGGAAATACGCTTGCGAATGCTGAAAAAATCGTTGACGGCGTCAAGAGTGCGGTCAAGGCGGGAGTTAAACTGGCAGTATTCCCCGAGCTTTGCATTACAGGCTATACCGTGGGAGATTTGCTGTTGCAGGACAGACTTCTGGCAAGCACCGACGAAGCGGTTGCTTACGTGCTTCAAAACACGAAAAACGACGATATCGTATTTGCAATCGGTGCGCCTTTGGTCAAATTCGGAAAACTTTTCAATTGCGCTATAGTGGCATATAAAGGAGAAATTCTCGCAGTAGTACCCAAGATAAATATCCCCAACTACGGTGAGTTTTACGAGGCAAGGCACTTCACGTCAGGAGAGGGTATTGTAAATTCGGAGATAACGGTTGCGGGAAGAAATTGTCCTTTTGGACAAGCCGTATTCGTAAATACCTATGACAATGACTATTCTTTCGGCGTAGAGATATGCGAAGATATGTGGGTGGCTAATCCCCCCGCGTGCGACCTTGTATCTAAGGGCGCAAGAATAATACTCAATCTTTCTGCAAGCGACGAAGTGGTAGGCAAGAGTGCGTACCGCCGTCTGTTGGTGCAATCGCTTTCGGGAAGACTCAATTGCGGCTACGTCTATGCAGACGCGGGCGAAGGAGAATCCACTACGGACGTGGTTTTTGCGGGGCATAACCTCATTGCCGAAGACGGCGCGATACTTGCCGAAAGCAAACCTTTTGCAGACGGGGTGGCAATCAGCGAAATCGACGTCAAGAAGTGCGCATACGAAGTGCGCCGCAACAATACCGCATATTCCTGTCAGCAGGACGCGGTAATATACTTTGACCAAAAACCCGAGGAGTGCAAACTCACGCGTAAAGTTTCCGCTATGCCTTTCGTGCCTGACGGCGAGGAGGAGAGAAAGGAAAGGTGTGAACTCATACTGACTATGCAGGCAAAAGGTCTTCTGAAGAGAATAAAGCATACGGGTAGCAAAAAACTCGTAGTCGGATTGTCCGGCGGTCTGGACAGTGCGCTCGCGCTTTTGGTAATGGTTAAAGCCGCTGATATGGCGGGGCTTGACAGAAAGAGCGTACTTGCCGTTACTCTTCCTTGTTTCGGCACTACTAAGCGTACCAAGTCTAACGCACAGATACTTGCAGAAGGACTTGGGGTAGATTTTAAGGAAGTCAATATCGCCAAGTCGGTCACTCAGCACTTTGAAGACATAGGACAGCAAAAAGATAAATACGACGTTACTTTTGAAAACGCACAGGCAAGAGAGCGTACGCAGGTATTGATGGATATAGCAAACCGGTCGGGCGGACTCGTAATAGGTACGGGCGACTTGTCGGAGCTTGCGCTCGGTTGGGCGACTTACAACGGCGACCATATGTCTATGTACGGCGTGAATGCGTCTATACCTAAAACCCTTGTGAGATATCTGGTCAAGTATTATGCCAATACTGCAAGCGAAGAAAAGGTAAGCAAGGCTTTGTACGATATTCTCGATACTCCCGTAAGTCCCGAATTGTTGCCCGCAAAGGACGGAGAGATATCTCAGTGTACGGAAAATATAGTAGGTCCTTACGAACTTCACGACTTCTTTATTTATTATGCCGTACGTTGGGGGTTCGAACCTTTGAAAATTTACAGACTTGCAAGATACGCTTTTGCCGGAAGGTATGAGGACGGAACAATTCTCAAGTGGCTCAAATCTTTCTATAAGAGATTTTTCTCACAGCAATTCAAGAGGTCTTGCGTGCCTGACGGACCTAAGGTAGGAAGCGTAACACTATCTCCCAGAGGGGATTGGAGAATGCCCAGTGACGCAAGCTCAAGAGTTTGGCTCGAACAGCTCGAAAAGCTCGGCGGGGAAGAATAAAAACAATCTGACGGACAACGTCAAACGGTTGAATTTCCGCAATTGATATAGTTCGGTTATTAAATATTGAATCAGTTATTAATATCGAAGAAACGATAAAATAAAAAGCCGCTCGGAAAAGAGCGGCTTTTTGAATTGTTAAGTTTTTGAGTTGTTTTGAATGAGGAGGATTATACTCCTATGGAGTCGCGGATAGCAAGGCTTGCGGAGTCGTCCATATCTGCTTCGGAGTAGCTGAATACTACTTTGGTAACAGACTGAGCGGAGCCGCTGTATATTGCTATGGTACCGCTCCAGCTTTCCTCTATCTCATAGTATTTTGCAAGACCGCAATCCCAGATTTCAACTTTTAATTTGCAATACTCGAATTTCATTCCGCTTCCGCCGTTGTCATTTTGGAGTCTGCCGATAGTGCTTGTTTTGCCGTTAGTATCTGCATTGGCAACTGCTACGTCGATTTGGAAAGTAAGAGAGAAGTATTCCTTGCCGGTAGCTTCGTCGACTTTCTTTTCGATAACGATTCCTTCGCTGTCTACTATACCGTCGACTGACCAGTTGATAACGGTCTTTCTTGCTTCTTCGTAGCTTCTGGAGTCAGCGGCATTTTCCGTCTTGTTCCAGTTGCCGCGGCTTTGTTTCTTCCAGTTGCTTCCTACGACGAGACCGGTTTTGCTGTCATAACTCATATCACTTGCGCCGCAGTCCATTCTGAAGTATTTGCCGTCCTTGACGTATCTGATGTCGGCAGCAGTAACGAAAGAGGATGCCATAGCGTCAAAGTTATGGTTTACGGGCAGTTTGACGGTAGTATCGTCTTTGAGTGTGTCGCTCTGTCTTCTAAGTCTTTGATAAAGGAGCGTACCGGAGTTATCGCCGAGGTTGGTCGTACCTACCTTATCCATAAAATACGTAAAATACTCGCATTCCATTTCATTGTAAGTAGCTCTATCCATAATCTGAGCGACTTTTTCAGCGTCGGTAAGAGAAGCGTCGGCATAAATATCCGCTACGTTTCTGTCTACGGCTTGCATACTGGTTACGTTTGCCTCGTCGGGATATTCGAGATAGTCGTTGAGTACTGCAGAGTAATCGACGGGCACGATTGTTACGTTGAGGGGGTCAGTGCAGGCCGTAAAAGCCAGACAGCTTGTCAAAATTATTGCCAAAACGGCAAAAACGATTAAAGATTTCTTCATAATTCTTCTCCCAAAATATTGGTTTCTTATCTAAAGTATATATTTAAAAATTCGCTGTGTCAAGGTATATTTTGTAAAAAATCCCCCTCGATTGTCGCACTTTTTTTATTCGTGTCGGATTTATAGTACGATATAAAAATTATATGGACAAAACGGATAAATATTCAGAGGAAAATTTAAGGTATTTGAAAAAGCGCATTGACAATGCTATTTGACTTAGTTTATAATATCAATTGTAATATTCGCGAGCGCGAGAGCGGTTGACGTATTGAAAAAAGTATCGAAAGAGAGTAAAAACGAGAGGGAAACTATGATAGAAAAAATTGCATTGTACCCGCACCATCTTTCAAGACTTATGGAGATTAGCAACAGAATCTACAAGGTGGTCGGCAAATTGAGTTGCGAGGGTGCACTCAGTAAGGAACCTATACGCAAGGAAGATTTGGATAAGGCAACGTTCGTGCCCGTCAGAAAGGGTGCCGTATGGGGAGAAAAGTTCGATTGCGCTTGGTTTAAATTCAACGGAAAAGTACCCGAGAATTGCGCCGGCAAACACGTAGTCGCGCTTATTAATATCAGCGGAGAAGGAGCGGTTTATATAGATGACAAGATTACTCAAGGCATAACCCGAGTGCTCGATACAGTGGATATCGTGCAGGCTCTCAAGGGTAAACAGGTTGTGGAACTGTTTGCAAAAGCTGAAGGCGGAGAAGAGGTCAATCTGCTTGTGGACTGTGGCTTCAACAAGGGAAGAAAAGCAAAGCTTGTGCGCAAGGATATAGCTATATGCAATGACGACGCACTGAAGTATTATTACGATTATCTCACATTGACGATGCTGCTTTTGACTTACGGCAAAAACGAGCATCTCACTAAAGAGCGTTGCAAGGAAATCAACAAAGCTCTCAATTCCAGCTATCTGCTGTCGCTCAAAAACGTCAAGGACGCGCACGAAGTACTTGCGGCTACGCTTGCTGTGCCTATGACCGACAAGTGTACGGAATATACCGCGATAGGTCACGCGCATATCGACCTTGCGTGGCTGTGGCCTATAAGAGAAACAAAGCGCAAAGGCGTGCGTACTTTTGCAAATGCGCTGTATAATATAGAAAAGTATCCCGGATACAAATTCGGCACGTCGCAAGCGCAGCTTTTCCAGTGGGTTAAGGAAGAAGCTCCCGAACTTTACGATAGATTCAAAAAGCAGATTGCAAAAGGTAACGTCGAAGTGCAGGGAGGAATGTGGACGGAAAACGATTGCAACATTCCTTGCGGCGAGTCACTCATAAGGCAATTCCTTTACGGAGAAAAATTCTTCAAGGACGAATTCGGCAAACATTGCAAAGTCGTATGGCTGCCCGACGTATTCGGTTATCCCGCTTCTTTGCCTCAGATTATAAAAAAGTGCGGCAGAGAATACTTTATGACTATAAAGCTCACGTGGAATATGCAAAACAAATTCCCTTACAAGACGTTTATATGGAAAGGTATAGACGGCTCTGAGGTGTTGTCGCATATGGCACCGCAGGGTACATACAATTCGTCGGCTTCTCCTGTGGCAATCGTCAAATCGGACGAAGGTAATCCTCATAAGGACCAGATTGACAAGGCGTTGATTGTGTACGGTATCGGTGACGGCGGCGGCGGTCCCGGCGAAGCGCATATAGAGTTTACGGAGAGAGAAAAGAGCTGTAAGGGACTTGACAAGGTTGTAAGACGTTCTGCAGTCGAGTTCTTCGAAGACATAGACAAAGAGAGCAGGGACGTAATTCCAGTATACGACGGCGAACTCTATCTCGAAAAGCATCAGGGTACTTATACTTCTCAGGCGAGAAATAAAAAGTACAACAGACTTATGGAGAGAGAACTTCACAACGTCGAATGGCTGTGCGCGGTAGCAAAAGCAAACGGCAAAAAATACGATTACGGCAAGCTCGAGGATATATGGAAAGAGGTGCTTTTGTATCAATTCCACGATATCATACCCGGCTCGTCGATAAAGCGCGTATATGACGAAAGCCTCGAAAGATACGCCGTGCTGTACTCACAGGTGACAAAGATGCGCGACGAACTCATTGCTCTTTTGTCGAAGGACAAAAAGCTGTGCGCGGTAAATCCTGCGGGATTTGACAGAAAAGAATACGTCAAGAAAGGCGACGAGTGGTACGAAGCGGAAGTAAAGGCTTATTCTGTCGCGCCTCTCAAGAAAGCAGAGGTAAAAGGAAAACTTACCGCCGAAGACAACGTGCTCGAAAATAATGTGATAAAAGTAACTTTTGCACCCGACGGCAGTATCAGTTCGCTTGTCGATAAAAAGTGCAACAAGGAGCTTTGCAACGGGTACCTCAACAAGCTGACCGTATACAGCGACCCCAGAATGTTCTACAATGCGTGGGATATCAATATCAATTATCCCAAGATGAAAAAGAGATATTTCAAGCTCTTGTCCGTCAACTCATACGTAGACGGAGTGCAGGCTGTAAGAGAAAGCTTGTATAAATACGGAAAGAGCCTTCTCAAGCAGAAAGTAATACTCACTCAGGGTGATAAACTCGTCAACTTCGAGACGGAAGTCGAATGGAGAGAAAGTTACAAAATGCTTAGAGCGGATTTTGCGCCTACGGTATACGGAGATACGGTAAACTGCGATATTCAGTTCGGCAACGTAGACAGAAGCACTCTCGACGATACGCCCGTCAGAAGAGCGCAATTCGAGATTTGCGCGCACAAGTTCGTCAACGTGGATAAGGACGGCTACGGAGTGGCAGTAATCAACGATTGCAAGTACGGACACAGAGTAAAAGAGGGAATAATCTCTCTCAACCTCTTGCGTTCTCCTAAACATCCCGACCCCGAGTGCGATATGTGCCGTCATACTTTCGCATACGCTTTTTATCCTCACGAAGGCAGCTGGCAGGACAGCGACGTCGTAAAGAGAGGATATTGTTACAATAATCCCTTGATTATCGGAGAGAGCGGAGAGAGCAACAGCATTATTCAGGTCAACGGCGACGTAATCGTCGAAACCGTCAAAGTGTCCGAAAACGGCAAGGGAATCGTAGTAAGACTTGTAGAAAGATACGGCAAGGATGCGAAAGTTTTGCTTGCTCCTCAATTCGGATACAAAGAGGCATTCGAGACGGATATGCTTGAAGGCAACGGCGTGAAACTCGACAAACTCAGTCTCAAGTTTAGCGCGTACGAAGTAAAAACCATTTACTTCGAGATGTAAAGATAAAACGAGCTTTTGAATGTTTCTGTAAAATAAATCTGCGTTTTATGTGCGGATTTTGTTTGCGGAAAGTTTAAGCACCGCACGAGAATTCAGGAGCGGGAAGAAGCTTTCAGGATAGTCATAGAATCGGCTTCACAAAATCGCAAAAAAGCATAATTCACCATCAAAACAAAAAAGACGGAAAAACTTTCCGTCTTTTATATTTTTTATCATATTGTATTTTATCATACTGATAAATAATAGTAAGCATTATTAGAAATCTGTTGCGTTTTTTCGAACTGGCTTATAATGCCTTTAAACAAGAACTTTATCGTCCATACAAATTGACTTTCAATCAGCTGTTGTACTGGTCGTTGGTAGGCTCTCCTATATACTCTTTGGGGCTTACGCCGACGATTTTTTTGAATACTCTGGAGAAATAGAGTTGGTCGTTGAAACCGCATCTTTCCGCAATCTCGTAAATTTTGAGATTGTTGATATTGCGCGACAGCAAAAGCTTCTGAGCGCAGTTGATGCGCGTATTGTTGAGGAATTGCAGAGGAGAGATGCCTTTCTCCTTGATAAACTGTCTTCTTATATAGTCTTTAGACAATTCGAATTCTCCGTAGACGGAATCTATGTTGAAGTTGGGGTCGGCATAGTTTTCGATGATTGCGTTGGCAATCGTTTCGATATGGTGGCTGGTCTGAAGCGTACCGTCGAATTGCATTATAAAGCCGAGTATAAGGTCTGTAAAAGACATTATAATGTTGGACGAACAAGACTTCGTCTGAGAGAAGTGGCGGAAACACATATTCATCGTAGTGTACAAGTCTTTCTGCTGGTTGTCCTTGATGACTACCGCGCCTTTGAAGTTGGGCGTCCAACCCGCTACGGTCATATGTATATTCTTAAAACCGCTCTGCGAAGAATTGCTGTGCAGAGTGTTGGGGGGGATGACGACGACCTCGTTTTGAGTATAATCGAGAGGTTTTCCGCTCTCGAAAGTAATTCTGCCCGAACCGTTGGTGCAGTATATAATCTCCCAGAAATTGTGCTTGTGTTGTTTGACGTCGTACGTCTTCATATTCTTGCCTATGTAATTAATGATTGGCATAATATACCTCCGCCTTTGCGCTTTTGTGTCGATGATAGGTATATTATAAACCATCAAACCTATTTTGTCCATAATTTTGATGCAAAAATAGTATTGTTTTTTTTGAACGACCATATTATAATAATTATAGACTGCGAAAGTGTGTGAAATTTTATGCTGTCCGTAAGGACACAGAGGAGATATATGGAAAAGTATCGTATTTATGAAACAATCGAAAAGCTGGGAGTCGTAGCCGTCATCAGAGGCGACAGTCTCGACACCGCCGTAAAGACGGTAGACGCTTGTTACAAGGGCGGTATAAAGATAATCGAAGTAACTTTTACCGTACCCGGAGCGGATTCGCTTATAAAAAGTCTTACTGAGAAATACAAGGGCAGCGATATGGTAATCGGCGCGGGCACCGTGCTCGACCCTGAGACTGCGAGAATAGCTATACTTGCGGGAGCAAAATTTGTCGTAAGCCCTTCGCTCAATATCGAAACGATAAAAATGTGTAACCGTTACGGCATACCCGTAATGACGGGAGTAATGACCCCTACCGAAGCGCAGACGGCTATGGAATACGGGGTCGACGTGCTCAAGCTCTTCCCCGGAGATATCGCTAAACCCGCCGGACTCAAAGCACTCAAGGGACCTTTCCCTCACGCAAACATTATGCCTACGGGCGGCGTAAGCGCGGAGAATGTCGAAGAGTGGTTCAAAGCGGGCGCGTTTGCGGTCGGAGCAGGTTCTTTCCTCACTAAGGACGCAAAGACGGGAGACTACGATAAGGTTACTGCCGTATGCAAGGCTTTCGTAGACAAGGTGCAGTCCGTAATCGGAGGCAGAAAATAATGGCTAAGATAATTATGTTAGGCGAAATAATGATGCGTTTGCAACCCGTAGGTTACAAGCGTTTTATGCAGGCAGACAGTTTTGAAATAGTTTTCGGCGGCGGCGAGGCTAACGTAGCGGTTTCGCTCGCGCAATTCGGCGAAGACGTAGCGTTTGTAAGCAAGCTGCCCAAAAACGCTCTCGGCGACAAGTGCATCAAAGAGCTGAGAGGCTGGGGCGTAGATACGGGATACATAGCAAGAGGCGGTGACAGAATAGGTATCTACTTCTGCGAAAAAGGCTGTTCGCAAAGAGGAAGCAACGTCATTTACGACCGTGCAGGAAGCAGTATAGCTACCGCAGATAAAAAGGACTTCGACGTCGACAAAATTCTCGACGAAGCAGAATGGTTGCATTGGACGGGCATTACCCCCGCCGTTAGCGACAGTCTTGCGGAAATCACCGAAATGATTTTGAAAGCCGCAAAGAAAAAAAATATCACCGTTTCGTGCGACCTCAATTACCGCAAAAAACTTTGGAGCAAGGAAAAAGCCAACAAGGTAATGTCCAAGCTCGTCAAGTACGTTGACGTGCTTATCTCCAATGAGGAGGACAGCAAGGACGTATTCGGTATCGAGGCGCAGAATACCGATATAAACGCGGGAGTACTTTCAGTAGAAGGTTACGAGAGTATCGGAAGACAGCTTATGAAAAAGTTCCCCGCACTAAAATACGTTGCGTTTACTTTGAGAGAGTCCGTATCCGCGTCGCGTAACGGCTGGTCGGCAATTCTCATAGATAAAGACAGCGTATACAAATCCAAAAAATATATGATAGACATCGTTGACAGAGTAGGAGGCGGAGACAGTTTCGGCGCAGGTCTTATATACGGTCTGCACAACAATCTCGGCGCGCAAAACGCCATTGAATTCGCTGTAGCGGCATCCTGTCTTAAGCACACCGTTGAGGGCGACTTCAACGTAATCAGCGTTGACGAAGTAAATAAACTTGCCGGAGGAGACGGAAGTGGCAGAGTCCAAAGATAAAAAGACAGCAGTAGAAAAGACGGCTACGGCTAAGAAGCCTGCCGTCAAAACGGCAAAGAGCGCGGCAGTAAAAACCAATACCGACAAAACGGCTAAGACGGCAGTCAAGAATACCGTAAAGAAGGCTGTCGGGGCAAAACCCGATTGCACCAAAGCGGTCGACGTACTCAAGACCAAGTACGCACGCAAACTCTACGATGCGGTAAAAGATTTGCCTATAATAGACTATCATTGCCACCTCTCTCCCAAGGAGATATACGAGGACAAGCCTTTTAGCGACATAGGAGAAATGTGGCTTGCGGGCGACCACTATAAGTGGCGTCTTATGCGCGCATACGGAATAGACGAAAAGTATATTACGGGCGACGCAGATATGTATGACAAATTCGCTTGTTTTGCAAAAGCGGTAGGAGAAGCTTACGGCAATCCTATAAAAGACTGGGTAGCTCTCGAACTGGAATTTTTCTTCGGTATATCCCTCACTCTCAACGAAGATACCGCCAAAGAAATCTGGGATAAGGCAAACAAGGTTATTGCCGACAAACAGCTATCTCCCAGAAAGCTTATCGAGATGGCAAACGTCGAATATATCGCTACTACCGACGACCCTTGCGACAGTCTGGAATATCACTCTCTTATCGCAAAGGACGAGAGTATCAAGGCAAAGGTAGTTCCTTCTTTCAGAGTAGACAATATCGTACTCGCAAAGGACAAAAACTACGCCGATTACATATCCAAGCTGGGCAGCGCGGCGGGCGTAAAGATAAAAGACCTTGCCGACCTCGAAAAAGCCGTAGAAAAGAGAATGGACTACTTTGTATCCCTCGGATGCAAGTTTTCCGACGTAGGCGTACAGGGTTTTCCCGAGAGTATAGCAGACTTCAAAGACGCAGACAAAACCTTTAAAAATCTGCTTAAAGGCAAAGAAGTCGACGATAAGGATTACGACGGTTTTTGGGGATATCTGTACAACTTCTTCGGAAAAGAGTATGCAAAACGCAATATGGTTATGCAGTTGCATCTTGCCGTTACGAGAAACTCCAACAGCGCAATGTTCGCTCAGTGCGGAAAAGACGCGGGCTTCGATTGCGTAGGCGACGCTTTCGACGTGGCTCGTATAAAAAGATATATCGACAATCTTAACAGCCAGAACGCTTTGCCCAAGACAATAATCTATACGCTCAATCCCACAATGTACTATCCTTTGGTTACAATGTGCGGAGCGTTCAGAAACGTAGTGCTCGGTATAAGCTGGTGGTTCTGCGACCACAAGAGAGGTATGTACGAGACGCTCGAGATTCTCTCGGAATTGTCTCACGTAGGCTCGCTGGTGGGTATGCTTACGGACAGCAGAAGCTTCCTGTCCTATACGAGACACGACTATTACAGACAAATCGTATGCGACTTTTTGGGCGGTCTTATGAAAGACGGCGAAGACAAGTACGCTATCAACGTAGCAAAGGCACTTTGCTATCAGAATGCAAAAAATATAGTGGAGGAATAATATGAGTTTCAAAATGACTTTCCGCTGGTACGGAGACGATGACAAGGTTACGCTCGATTACATAAGACAGGTGCCTTGTATTCAGGGTATAGTATCGGCGATTTACGACACCCCCGTAGGCGAAGTCTGGAGCAACGAATCCATACTCGCTATGAAAAAGAAAATCGAAGCTAAGGGCTTGACTTTCGAAGTTGTCGAAAGCGTCCCCGTACACGAGGATATAAAACTCGGCAACGCCAACGCCCCCAGACTTATAGAAAATTACAAGGAAAACGTAAGACGTCTCGGCAAGGCGGGAGTAAAATGTATTTGCTATAACTTTATGCCCGTTTTCGACTGGTTGAGAAGCAACCTCGCTCTTCCCCTCAAGGACGGCTCTAACGCTTTGGCTTATGACCACCAGACAGTACTCAATCTCAATCCTTTGACAAGTGAATTGTCTCTTCCCGGTTGGGATGCGAGCTACACGAAAGAAGGACTCAAGGATTTGCTCAATCAGTACAAGGCTGTCGACGAGGAAAAACTCTGGGAGAATATGACGGTATTCCTCAAAGAAGTTATTCCCGTAGCCGAGGAGAGCGGTATCAAAATGGCTATTCACCCCGATGACCCCCCTTGGGGCATTTTCGGACTTCCCAGAGTAATTACCAACGAGGAAAATCTCAAGAGATTTTTGAAGATAGTGGACAGCCCTGCCAACGGCATTACTTTCTGTACAGGCTCTTTGGGCGTAGCTACGACCAACGACCTCGTGCATATGATACATACCTGCAAGGGCAGAATGCCTTTCGTACATCTGAGAAACATCAAGATTACGGGCGACCACTGCTTTGAGGAAAGCGGTCATCTCTCCAGCGAAGGAAGTCTCGATATGTACGCTATCATCAAGGCTCTTCACGAGGACGGATTTGACGGTTACGTAAGACCCGA
Source organism: uncultured Christensenella sp. (assembly GCA_949290515.1). GTDB lineage: Bacteria > Bacillota > Clostridia > Christensenellales > UBA3700 > RACS-045. Next base: position 251,512 of record CASERZ010000002.1, on the reverse strand, counting down.
CCACGGAAGAATGATTTGGGGAGAAACGGGCAGAGGCGGTTACGGTCTCTACGACAGAGCTCTCGGCGCAATGTATCTGCAAGGAATAATCGAAGCGGTAGAAAAGGCGGATAAATAATCCGCCCGCCGCGGAATAAGCGGAATAAAATGCGCAATAAAATCCTGTTTTTGGATTTTTGCCGTAAGGACGCTTATTTTGTAGACAAAGTTTTCGTTATCTACTAATATAGTATTGATAAATAACAGAATTTAAATATTAATAAAATAATAGTGAGGAAGTGAGTAAATTATGAAAGATAAAGTAGTAGTAATTACAGGTGCAGGCGGCGTACTTTGCAGTACGATTGCTAAGGCATACGCAAAGAAAGGAGCAAAGGTAGCTGTTCTCGATTTGAAGCTCGAGAGCGCGCAGAAAGTCGTAGACGAAATCGTCAAGGACGGAGGTATTGCAAAGGCTTATGCAGTAAATTGTCTCGAAAAGAAAACTATGGAAGAGGCAAAAGAAAAAATCAACAAAGAGCTCGGCAAGTGCGATATTCTCGTCAACGGTGCGGGCGGCAATCATCCCAAGGGTACGACTACGAGCGAATACTTCAATGCTGCCGACGTGGACGACGAAGCAAAGATATCCTTCTTCGACCTCGACGAAAACGGCGTAGACTTCGTATTCAAACTCAACTTCCTTGCAACCTTCCTGACCACTCAGGTATTTGCAAAGGATATGGTGGGCAGAGGAGGAATCATTCTCAATATCTCGAGTATGAACGCATTCAGACCTTTGACCAAAATTCCCGCATATTCGGGTGCAAAGGCAAGCGTATCCAACTTTACTCAGTGGCTTGCAGTACACTTTGCACAGGAAGGCATCAGAGTCAACGCAATCGCTCCCGGTTTCTTTGTAACCAATCAGAACAGAGCTTTGCTTTTCGACGCTGAGGGCAATCCTACCGCAAGAACAAACAAGATACTCGCAGGCACGCCTATGAGAAGATTCGGCGAACCCGAAGAACTCCTCGGTACGGTAATGTGGCTTTCCGACAACGACGCGTCGGGATTCGTTACGGGTATCGTAGTGCCTATCGACGGCGGCTTCTCCGCATATTCCGGAGTATAATAAGCGACCGTTTCTCGGACAAACGTCCGAGGACATACCGTCGAAGAATGTTTTGACGGCGTTATAAAACATTACTACAAGAAAGACAAAGAGAGATTTATGTTGAAAATAGCAGTGCTGGGACTGGGCAGCAGAGGTAAAAATTACGGAACGCATTTCGCAAAGAGAGGCGACGTACAAATCGTTGCGATTTGCGATAAGTACCAGGCTAAAATAGACAAGGTTAAAAATCTTTGGAAGGTACCCGAAGATAAATGCTTTACCGACGAAAAGGACTTTTTCGCTCTCGGAAAAGTCGCAGATTGTATGCTTATAGCTACTCAGGACAGAGACCACTACAAGCACGCAATGAAGGCTTTGGAACTGGGATACGATATCCTCGTCGAAAAACCTTTGAGCCCTAATATCGAAGAGTGTCTCGACATCGAGGAGTACGCGAGAAAACAGGGAAGAAAAGTACTTGTTTGCCACGTATTGAGATATGCCAACTATTACAGAAAGATTAAAGAAATGATAGATACGGGCGTGCTGGGCGAAATCGAGCTTATCAAGCACGACGAAAACATATCTTACTGGCACTTCTGTCACAGTTACGTCAGAGGAAACTGGAGAAGCGAAGAAGAAACCTCTCCTATGCTTCTTGCAAAGTGCTGTCACGATATGGACCTTATGTACTGGTTTACGGGCAGTAAGTGCAAGAGCCTCAATTCTTACGGCGGGCTGACTTTCTTTAACCACGAACACAGACCCGAGGGTGCGACCGACAACTGCTTTGATTGCCCCCACAGAATGACCTGTAACTTCGAGGTCGAGCATCAGTATCTCGGAAGAAAGAAAGCTATCGGCAGAGGTAAGAAAAAATTCCTTTGGGGTACATACGCATTCTGTACTTCGTCCAAGAAGAAAGACGTGCTCAACGCACTCAAGACTGACAAGAGAGCAAAGCAGTGGGCAAGATGCGTATTCGCTTGCGACAACGACGTAGCAGATTGTCAGACTGTCAATATGCTTATGGAAAACGGTACAAAGATAGTATTGACAGCCAACGCTTTCAATGAGAAAGACCACAGACATACCGAAATCAGAGGTAGTAAGGGTATTCTCATCGCGGACGACAGAGGAAGCGTAATCAAATTACAGCTTTTCGGTCAGAAACCCAAAAAGATAATAGTCAACATTATTCCCGTAATCAAAGGTCATTACGGCGGAGACCAGGGTATAGTAAACGCTACCGTAGGTATGCTTACTAACAATCAGGACCCCAATATGCAGTATACGTGGATAAAGGACACTATCGAAAGCCACAGAATAGTTACGGCGGCTGAGAAGTCCAGACACGAAGGCGGCAGACTCGTCGAGATGAGCGAAATACCCGATATAAGGAAATAATAATGCAGATTTTTCATACGAAAGTAAGAGTTACTCCCGATGCGCTGAGAAGCCATATACAGGTAAAATTCAGCGTGCCCGAGGGACTGGAATATCTTACGGTTGCGACTTTTTACTCGCCTAAGTACGAGTATGACGAAAAAAAGTGTGCAAAGCTAGTGAGAGAATGTCTTGAAAAGTACGCTCCTTACAGAGAGTTTTCGTATGAAGAAATCAGGAGGAATTTTCCTCTTGCCAATCATATTGCGTGGTCGCTCCATGACGGAGAAAAACAGCTGGGCACCGAGCACAGACATAAGCCCGACCAGACTCACGTGATTAGCGAAAAATATTCGTCCAACGGTTTTATCGCGACAAAGGTGCGCGCAGGAGAGTGGACGCTGACGGCAAGCATAAACAGTATCGTTACAGACTTTATAGATATAGACGTAACGGTCGAGGGATTTACCGAAAAGCGCGATTTTCCTAGGGAAAAGTATGACAGCGAACTGTACGCCGTTAACGATTGCGAGAAAGGAAAGCTTACCTGGCAGAGAGTGGAAATGCACTGCCATACCGTAGCTTCCGACGGCGATATGACGCCCAAAGAACTTGTACAAAACGCGATAAAAAGAGGATACAAAGGCATATGCCTTACCGACCACAATACCGTAAGCAACGTAAAAGCGGTGGAAGAGTGGGGAAAGAAATACAATCTTGCTGTTGCGCGCGGAATTGAGTGGACAACCTTTTGGGGGCATCTCACCGTGATAGGCGGAAACAGCAAGGTCAACTGGCTGGATATACGCCCCGAAAACATTAATGCGTGCATAGTGCAGGCAAGACAGAGCGGAGATATAGTTACGCTCGCTCATCCCAAGAGAATAGGTTGGCCGCTGTGCGCGGGGTGTTACAACGACTGCGGTATCACCAACTGGGATTATCTCACTTCCTACGAAGTATGGTCGCACTACGACCCCAACGTGTCACTTGCCGATTTGCAGGCAAAACGGGAGTGGATATCCTTGCTCGATAAAGGATACAGACTGGCGGCTATGTACGGTTACGACTGGCATTCTCCCGACGAGGGTGGACCGTCCTACGCTTATACCTATCTGGGTATAGACGGCATACTCGACAAAGACTCCATAGTTAAAGCGGTAGAGTGCGGACGTACGTATATCACTATGGGCTGGGAAATAAACGTCGAGCTGTGCGACGGAGAAAATTCTTACGGCATAGGAGATATCCTTCCTATCGGAAGATACAGATTGAAAATATCTTATAACAAAGCTTCGGATTATCCTTTCGACAGTAAGCTCGAAAGTCTCAGCGTTAAGGGAAATTCGTGCGAAGAATATCACTTTGCTTGCGCGGGCGGCAAGGGTGAAATAAAAGAAGAAATTTATCTTGCAAAAGAAGGATATATGAGAATAGAAGGTACGGGATTTACCGAGGGGAAGTATGCTGACGTGCTGCTCACAAGTCCCGTATACGTCAAGGAGATTAAAAAATGATGATTACTGCACACGGCGGTGCTATGAATACGGGCAGAAATACGCAAGCGTATTTTGACAATATAGATACCTATAAAGCCGACGCCATTGAGGTGGATATCTGGAAGAAGGGAAATTTGCTCTATCTTTCGCACCTGCCTTCACCTTTCTGCTATAAGAAAAAACTGACTTTGAGATACGCTTTCGAAGTCGTCAAAGAGAAAAAAATAAAAATCAATTGCGACCTCAAGCAGACGGGTATTATACGCGACGTAATCGAACTTGCAAAAGAGATAGGCGTACAGGATTATCTCATCTTTACGGGTGAAGCCAGATTGAGCGACAGTCAGTACGTAGACTGCGGACAAGTATGGTTCAACCGTATGGGAATAAAGTACGTCAAACAAAACGTAAAAGCTTTGAAAGAGCTTCTGGACAGTTTCGGCAATCCTCATTTTGCAGGTCTTAATCTCAAATATACCAAGATTGACGACGAGTTTTTGCAAGAGTGCAAAAAGTACGATTTGAAACTCAGCGTATTCACTATCGACGACGAAGAAGTAATGAAAAAGTACGCTAAGAAAATAGACGGCAATATTACGACAAACCGACCTTTGGACGTGAGAAGATACGTCGAAGAATAATCGGATATTACTGGAGAAGTTATGGAGAGACTGGCTGTAATCGGTATAGGCAGAATGGGCGGACGCCACGCGCGCAATATCTTGAAAGGCGTGGTAAAACAAGCTACGCTCGCAGCCGTATGCGATACCGACGAAAAGGTACTCGAAGCATTTTGCGCAAAGTACAAAGTCAAAGGCTATACCGACAGGAAAAAAATGCTCGAAGAGGTCAAACCCGACGGAGTTATTATAGCTACTCCTCACTATTCTCACGTGGAGATAGCTAAGGACTGTCTGGCAAAAGATACGGATTTTCTCATCGAAAAACCCGTAAGCGTTACGGTCAAGGAAGCGCAGGAACTCAAAGAGCTTCTCGATAAAAAGCCCGATGTAATAGGCGCGGTGATGCTCAACCAGCGTACCAACAGAATGTACGCAAAGGCGAAGGAGCTTATCGAAGCGGGCAAGATAGGTCAAATCAAGAGAGTAAACTTTATCGTTACGGACTGGTACCGCTCACAGTATTACTACAATATGGGCGGCTGGCGCGCAAGCTGGTCTGGAGAGGGCGGCGGCACTCTTATAAATCAGTGCGTGCATCAGCTCGATATATGGCAATGGCTAGTGGGTGTGCCTGATAAAATCTACGCCGTTTGCAAGACGGTAGACAGGGACATAACTACCGAAAACGACGTTACCGCGATAATGAGTTACGAGGAATTCGAAGGCGTTTTTACGGCAAGCACGCACGAGCTTCCCGGTACAAACAGACTGGAGATTGCGGGAGAAAACGGCAAGATAGTAATCGACAAACGCAAGATGAGATATTATCTCAACAAGTATCCCGAGCCTATAGTAAACCAAAGGGCAAAGCGCGATTACGGAAACAGAGAGGATAAAAAACGCAAGAAGCGCACCTATACATACGGACTGCTGAGACTTATATACGACGGTATCAACGGTCAGCAGGCACGAGTGCTCAACAATTTTGTCGAAGTTCTCGCTACGAGGGACAAGTCCCGTCTTATTGCCGACGTAAACGACGGAATAAACGGATTGACTATTATCAACGCAATCAATATGTCTGCGTGGAAAGGTGCTCAAGTAAAAGTCCCCGTAGATACGCAAGAATACGTCATAGCACTCAACAAAAAAATAGCCGAGGAAAAGTCGGCAATCAAAAAATAAAATACAAACGCTTAAAGCGAATAATACAAAAATATCGGGAGGATATTATGGCTAATATAAAAATATCAGGATTTTACGACGAAGTGAGCGGAGATTTGAAAACTCAGCTCGAAACCATAAAGGCTTACGGCGAAAGCTACCTTTGCCCTAGAAAAATAAACGGCAAAAACATAGCCGACTACACGCTCGAGGAGTTTGAAAAGGACGTCAAGCCTATGCTCGATGAGTACGGCGTGAAGTTTTCTTCCATAGGCTCTCCTATCGGAAAAATAGGTCTTTACGATGACAAGGCTTACGAATCTCAGCTCAGAAAACTCGAAGAGCTTGTAAAGATTTGTCAGCTTATGGGCTGCAAGTACATACGTATGTTTTCATTCAGAGGCCTCAGCGGCAAATACGACCTCGACCTTCCTGTCGTAGTCAAGAGAATAAAGGGCTTCCTCGAAAAGGTTAAGGGTACCGACGTAGTACTTCTCCACGAAAACGAAAAGAGAATATGGGCAGATACTCCCGAGAGAGTACTCGAACTCTACAAGGCAATCGACGACCCTCAGTTCCAGCTCTGTTTCGACGCTTCCAACTACGTACAGTGCGGAGTAGACGTGCCTACGGCATACGAGATGCTCAAGGACGTTACTGTATATTATCACGTAAAAGACTGTTCTCCCGAGAAAGTAGAAGTGCCTTTGGGACTGGGTATCGGAGATTATCAGAATATTATCAACGACCTTGTCAAGAGAGGTTACGACGGCTTTATGACTATGGAGCCTCATACGGGTAAGTACGCAGACAACAAAAAACTTTTCCACTGTATAGGTTGGTTGTTCTTCGGAATAAAGTTCGAACACATCGACAAGTGGAGAAAGATTTTCCACAGAATAGACGAGGCAAAGGGCATCGGTCATACTCAGCCCGTATCCAGACGTCAGATGATGGACTGGCAGTACGAGGCACTTAAAGAAATGATAGCAAACGCACAAAACGCGTCCACTGAAACCAAGAAGACGCAAAAGAAGGAGGCATAATAATGGAAAAGGTAAGATACGGTATCGTAGGTATAGGCAAGCAGGGTAGCGGATACGCAAGCAAGCTGTTTGCAGGTATGGATAAAAACGCTGTTCTCACCGCTGTATGCGATATCGCGGCAGACAGAAGAGAATGGGCAAAAAACAAGTTTGCAGATAAAGTAAAAATCTTCGACAACTACGAGGATATGCTCACGAGCGGTCTTATCGACGCAGTTATTATCGACACTCCTCACTATGCTCACCCCGTAATCGCAAAGCGTGCTCTCGAGCTTAACATCAACACTTTGAGTGACAAGCCCGCAGGCGTATATACAAAGGCTGTAAGAGAAGTGGCAGAATACGCAAAGAAGGAAAGACCCAACGTAAAATTCGGATTGCTTTATAATCAAAGAACGAGCAAGATTTACAAGGCAGCAAAAGCTATCATTGACTCGGGAGAGCTTGGCAATCTCAAGAGAATCGTCTGGATAATCACCAACTGGTACAGACCTCAGGCATACTATTCGCAAGGCGGATGGAGAGGTACGTGGGCAGGCGAAGGCGGCGGCGTCCTCATCAATCAGGACCCTCACCAGCTTGACTTGTTTACCTGGCTTGCAGGAAGCAAGATTACCAGCGTAACCGCCGTAGCTAAGACGGTAGGCAGACAGATTAACGTAGAAAACGACGTTACCGCTATGTGTACTTTCGAAAACGGCGCAACGGGCGTATTCGTTACTTCCACGCACGACGCTCCCGGTACCAACAGACTGGAAATCTCGGGCGACGGCGGTAAGATGGTCATCTCGGGCGGCAGCGACTTCGGTATGAAGCTCGAATTTACCAAACTCGAAATGCTCGAACCTGAATTTTCAAAGGTAAACACAGTATTTATGGGCAAGCCCAAGAATAAGAAAATCACCGTTAGGTTTACGCTTGCAGAAGTACTCAAAGGACTTCTTATCGACAAGGGACAGCATATCAACGTTATCCGTAACTTCTCCAAGGTAGTACTCGGTCTCGAAGACAAGCTTATCGGCAACTATGAGGAAGGTCTCAACGGTCTTACTTTCTCCAACGCAATCCACCTTTCGGGCTGGTTGGGCAGAACCGTATCTCCCGACGAGAAGGGATTTGAGGACCTCTACTACAAAGAGTTGCAAAAGCGCATAGAAGAAGAAAAGCAAAACAGCGTAAAAGAAGTTAAATAACAAAATTCTGAGCGATTAGGCATAAGGCACACCCTAACAAGGCGTGCAGACAGCCTTCGCACGGCAAAAAAATCGGATTATTTATAAAAGCGACAGAAAAATCAAATACAAGGAAGGAAATTATGTCAGTAAAGTACAGTGTTTCGGGCGAAATAGTAGTTTCGGAAAAGTTTCACAAGAAGGTTTGCTACGACGTAGCCAACAATCTTATCACCGCTCAGTTTGACGGCAGAGGCGGTATATCAAAATACGCAGTAATGAATAAGTATTCGGTATTTACCGCGTTTTATCCTCTTTTTTCAATCAATCACAAACCTATTGAATATATGAGCGATAAAGTCGTAAAAATGCTCGGCAAAAAGCAGGTTACGACTTTCAGCGAAATGAATGCCGATTTTGAGATTACGCAATTTTTGGATACCACTCACAATTGCATTTACGTGGAAAACAAAATTACCGCCAAGGAAGATTTGTATTTTGACAACGTCACCAACTTCGGTATAGATTTTGCTTCCTACGTTCAGCAGTTGCTTGCCAACCGTCTTTCGGCGGGAAATATAGCAAAAATCATAGGCGGACTTCTCAAGAAAAATAAAAAGAGCGTCGAAAGCAGCGAGAAATTCAGCTATATGAAAGGCGACGTTATGGGTGACTTCTATCTCGACGTTGCCGCAAACTGTCCTTTGACGGGTCTTGAAAGCGAAAGAGGTTTTTACAATCAGTTCACCTACGGCGGAGAAATCAAAAAGGGCGAGAGTAAATCCTTCAGATACGTAATGAGCGCTGGTACGAGAAGCGACTTTACTTTCTGCGACGTCAAAGCGGCTCTTAAGAATTTTGACAACGCTCTCAAGGATTGCGACAAATACGCAAGCGAACTCAAGTGCCCCGAAAAACTCGAGGACAAATTCCTCAATGCTTATTACAAATCCTTGCTCAACGCTTCTTTGTCCAACTACAAGGAACTTGGCAAATTCAAAGGATTTTTGGCGGGTATAGTATATCAGTTCCCCGCACGTACTTATTACCGCGACGCTTACTGGACGGTGCTCAGCGTTTTGCCCGTCAAGCCCGAACTCGTAAGAAACGAAATCATCACGCTTGCCAACGGCATCAGCAAGAAAGGTCAGTGTCCTTCCGCGGTAAAATTCAACTTTAAGAATTACTGGGGAGACCACTACGATTCTCCTTCCTTCTTCGTGCTTATGCTTTACGATTACCTCGTACATACGGGCGACTATTCCGTACTCAATGAGAAAGTAAAAGCTGGCAAGGTTATCGACAGCGCGAATCTCGTACTCAAAAGACTGATGAAAGAAACCGATTCGACGGGTCTTCTCGTCAAGGGCGGAGAGTACAACAGACGCGACTGGTGCGATAACGTATTCAGGTCTACGTACTGCACCTATGACGAGGCGTTGTACGCGAGAGCACTTTTTGCTATGAGCGAAATTTACAAGAATTGTCTTGACAACGCGCAAAAGTCCGACGAATACAGACAGCTTTACGAAAAGGTAGTCAAGTCTATCAACGATTTGCTTTGGGATGAGGAAAAGGGTTGGTACGTCAACTATAAGAGCGACAGCTTCGTAGAGGACAATCTTTCTATCGACACCGTCGTAACCGTACTTTTCGGTATCGCAGACGACAACAGAGCAAAGCGCGTACTCGAGAATATGGAAAGACTTCTCGAGAGCAAAAACAACAAAGAGCAGGGAGCGGGAGACTTCGGTACTCTCAGCGTATATCCCTTCTATAAAAATACGAGAGACATCGTGCAGAAATCTTCGTTGCCTTACTATTATCACAACGGCGGCGACTGGCCTTATCTCTCTTGCGTATACGCTTATGCAAAGCTTATGCACGGTATGGATTATACTTACCCTCTCACAAGATGGTTCGAGTATAACATTCAGAAAGGCAACTATACTCCTATAGAGTTTTTCAGCCCTGTACATCCCGACGGCTCGATGTTGCAGGCGTGGAGCAGTACGGGTGCGTTTGTGTTGAGTTACCCCGACGGCAACTTCTTCAGAAAGACTCTGCAAAAGAAATAAGCGTTGCAATCAGTAAGACTAACAGGTTGTGCATATAGGTATAAATAATTATTATAATATTTTACCTAAAAACGCGGTCTATTATTTGATATATTATAAATAATTTGTTATAATATATCCAATAATGTAAATTTTCAGTTAAACTTGTAGGTAAATACCTATAAACCAATATCATTTTATCAATGCAATTTTATTGCAAGGGGAGGTTTTGAGTGGAAGAGAATGTTCAACAAGAAGGCTTTGTTGAAGAGGCTATGCCTATTCAGGAAGAGCCCTCCGGCGGGATGTCTGACGACGAACTCGCCAACAAGAAGTATCTGAAGATGAGAGATTACGTATTCTTCTCTCTGGCTCAGTTTGCTTCCAGTGCGGTAACCGGTCTTGTACAAGGCTACTTGCTGTTTTTCTACACCGTCTGCGTAAGTATTCCTGCTACGCAAGTCGGCATAATGTTCTTGGTCTCCAAGGTTTTCGACGGTCTCGATGACCCTACAATGGGCGTTATCGTCGACAAGACGAGAAGTAAGTGGGGTAAAATGCGTCCTTTCTTGTTCTTCGGTGCTATACCTTGGGGTATTGTGACAATCATCATGTTTATGCCCGGCATTTATTCGGCAATGGGTTCAACTACCGCAAAGGTAGCGTTCATGTGGATCACATATCTTCTTTACAGTATTTTGGGTTCAGTCGTCGGTATTCCTCTCCAAGGTTTGCCTGCCGTTGCTTCCCCTAATACCGACGAAAGAGCAAAGATCATTTCCATAAGCCGTATTTTGGGTAGTATAGGCGAGCAGTCGGCACTTGTACTCATTACGTTGTTCTTGCTCATTACCAAAAACGATTATCCCAACTCTTATATGTTGATGGCACTCGTTATCGGTATTCTCGGACCTGTGTTTATGTTACTCGGTGCAAAGTTCATCAAAGAAAGACTCGAGCCTACCGACCGTACGCCCAGCACTCTCGAAGGATTCAAATATCTGTTCAAAAACAAACAGTTCCTGTTGTTGATATGTTCAAACTTGCTGACGTTCTTCAGAAACTTTGTTTCCGCAATGATTATTTACGTCGTATCTTACATATACAACAACGGTTCCTTGCAGATTATATTCGCTCTGCCCGGTGCTATCGCGTCGATGATAGGTATGATGATTGCGCCTAAGCTCAGAAAGATGATGGACAGTAAAAAGCTGTTTATATTCGCTACTATCTGGCACTCCATAGGTCTTGCCATCATATTCTTTATCTACTTGATAGGCGGCACGTGGTGGTGGCTCATAGCTATACTGATGTTTGCGGCGATGATTCCTGTAGGTATCCTCAACGTAATACCTCACCTTATGGCTACCGATACGCTCGACTACTGGGAAGACAAGACGGGTGACAGATGCGAAGGTATTACCTTCTCGCTTATGAGCTTGCGTTCTAAAGTTTCCTCAGGTCTCAAGGACTACGTAATGAGCTACTTGCTCGTTTACTTCGGTTTCTCTCAGGCACTTCCTTTCTTGAGCGATCATACCCCTATTCAGTCAGATTTCACGAAGTTCGGTTTGTTTGCAATCTATACGATTATACCTGCTATACTCAACCTGGTATCTATCGTACCTATTATGTTCTACAAGCTCAGCGGTAAAAAGATGGCTGAGATACAGGGCAGACTTGCAGTCAAACGTCTCGAAGATGCAAAGAAACTCGAAGGCCTTGCCGTAGAGGGCGAAACCGACGTATATTCCGTAGTTGCCGAAAAGGTAGCTGAAGAGGATATCGAGAAAGAAATCGAAATGGCTAAAAATCAGCAGGAAGCTACTGCGACTGAGGTTACAGAAAGCCTTCTCGTAGCTGACGAAGCTCCCGCTAAGCCCAAGAGAAAATCGACAAAAGCTAAATCCGAGCAAGCTAAGGTTAGCGAAAACTCTGAGCAAGCGCGAGAGAGCGTAGCCGAAGATGCTTCCGTTGCTCCCGCAAAGCCTAAGAGAACGGCAAAGCCCAAGACGGTCAAGAGCGAAAAAGCCGAAGACGTGAAGGAGGACAAATAATATGAAGAAAAAACTTATATTGATTGTATCTCTTATGTTGACGGTATGCATTCTTATGACTGTTTTCGTCGGTTGCAAGAGTGCTGAAGAAAAGGAAAAAGAGTATTATGCAGAAAACGATGCGGCAGTAGCAGAACATACCGAGACGTTGAATACTCTTATGGATAAATTGTTTGCAACCGGCTGGAAATCCAGTTTTGTATATGCATACACCTATTACTCCAAAGAAATCACCAGAGGCTCGACAAGCGTTAAGGGTTGGCCTGACGACAACGATGAAATGACGGCTTTTATGGCTTTCGACGTTGAGTATACCGATTCTCAAAACTATACGATAAAGACTACCGTATTCAAGGACGTTAAGAGAGAAGATTACGTAAAGCATATCGACAAAAAGAATTATAGAGAAAAATTTACCGTTGATAAGACTTTCGAATATAAGCTTGTTAACGGCGTTGCCAGCGGAGAACTCAACGAAGGATTCAATCCTATCGAGGTCATCTTTGCCAACATCAATTCCGAATACATTCTTGCCAACGGTCTTACTGCAAGCGACAGTATGAGATTCTATCTCAATGACAGCTTCAAGCTCTCCAACCGTTTTATGAGAATAGAGACCAGAGCCGTATACGACAGCAACGGCAACGTGGTAACCAGAGATGCCAATGCTGCGGCTGAAAAGAAATACTGGACAGGTTACGGCGAAGACATAAGCTATGACTGGAATCAGGTATATTCTATGGACAACGACCGCCTGACTGTACTTTATACCAAGAAGAATCAGCAGGTTGACTCTTTGGAAATCTACAACGAAGATATTCTTTCGTACTACACGCAGAACAACGACGTTGACAAGAGCCTTGTGCTCAAAGCTGACGTAATCGGTTTTGCCGAGATGGTAGTAGAGTTTGACTACGGCGACTGATAAGTTAGGCAATAAGAATAACAAATCCAATTTACGCTCCGCTATAGCGGGGCGTATTTTTGTTTTTACGCAAGGTCGGGTTTGTGTTTTGTTTAAATGAGGTTTTAAACTTCTTCGTGTCGGCGATACCGTTATTTATTATCTTGTAGTGTTTATTTATAAAATGACACGCAATAATATTGACAAAGCAAAATTTATGTTGTACTATATAAATAATCTATACCCTAGTAAAATAGTAGGGATTAAAATTTCAGATAGGAATTTCGGAGAAAAGGATATGCAGAAGTTTACATTTTCCATAGGCGGTATGACGTGTGTGGTATGTGCCGCAACTTGCAGAAAAGCTATAGAAAAGCTTGACGGGGTGAGCGCGTGCAACGTAAATTTTGCAAGCGGAAAAGCCGTAGTCGAATACGATAAGGACAAGGTTAGTACAGAGGACATCGTGCACGCCGTCGAAAAGGCGGGATACAAGGCTGTCGTCGAAAAGCAGGAGGATAAAAAGCCTCAGGACAAAAAGCTCATAGCAATGCTTGCGCTGGCATTTTGCCTGTTGGTTTTTTCTATGGCTGCGATGCTGGGAGTAAAGTATCCGTCATTTATATCTCCCGATACAAATCCTATAGCATTCGGCGCAGTGCAGATAGTATTATGCGTGCCCGTAATGATTTTGGGCTGGGGATTTTATGTGAGAGGCTTTAAAAATCTTTTTACCTTAAAACCTAATATGGATTCTTTGGTTGCGGTAAGCACTACTACCGCGTTTGTTTACAGTATGTACAATTTCGTTTTGATATGTATGGGAAACGCTCACGCAGTCCACGAGTTGTACTTTGAAAGCGCGGCGGTGATAATCGCGATAATATGTCTTGGCAAATCGCTGGAGAGCAGGTCTTTGAAAAAGACGGGGGACGCAATTAAAAAGCTGACTATGCTCACTCCCGATACTGCCTTAGTATGGCGTGAGGGAGAGTGGAAAGAAATCGATGTCAAAGAAGTGATTGAGGGCGACAGAATACTCGTAAAGGCGGGAGAAAGTTTTTGTTGCGACGGTAAAATCTCAAAAGGACATACTTCTGTCAACGAAAGTATGCTTACGGGCGAAAGCCTTCCTGCCGACAAAAATGAGGGTGACTACGTATTCGGCGGTACCGTCAACGGCGCGGCGACGGTAGAATTTATCGCGGAAAACGTAGGAGAGAAAACAAAGCTTGCCAATATAATCCGACTTGTCGAGGACGCGCAAAACTCCAAGGCTCCTATAGCGCGTATTGCGGATAAGGTTTCGGGTATTTTCGTGCCTGCCGTAATAGCAATTGCCATACTTGCGGGGATAATATGGACGATAGCAGAAAATTCCGCAATGGCAATAAAAGTATTCGTGGGCGTACTGGTTATAGCCTGTCCCTGTGCTCTGGGCTTGGCAACGCCTACGGCAATAATCACGGGTATAGGCAGGGGAGCGAAAAGCGGAGTTTTGTTCAAAAACGCAGAGGGATTGGAAAAACTCAGCGGAGTGAATACCGTCGTATTCGACAAGACGGGTACGATAACGGTAGGAAAGCCCTTGCTGACTGACGTATACGTACCTGAGAATAAAGATAAGATTCTCAGCTTGGCAAAAGCCGTAGAGATTATGAGCGAGCATCCTCTCGCTCAGGCGGTAGCGCAGGGTATTAAGGAAGACGTTTCGCAAATAAAAGTAGAAAGCGTAACGGCTTTGTCGGGACTGGGCGTAATAGCGGTAGCAGACGGCAAAGAGATATATCTGGGCAACGCGCGACTGATGCACGAGAAAACTAAAGATTTCGATAATACGCCGTACAGCGCAAAAGCCCGCGAGTATGCCGAGCAGGGCAAAAGCGTCATAATCATAGCCGTTGACAAAAAAGCGGTAGGCGTATTGGCGGTAGCGGACGCAATCAAGGAAGACGCTGCGCACGCCGTCGAAAGTCTTAAGAAGTCGGGCATAAGAGTTATACTTTTGAGCGGAGACAATGCTCTTACGGCTGAGAATATCGCCAAAAGCGCGGGTATAGACGAAGTTATAGCCGACGTTTTGCCTGAGGGTAAGAGTCAGGTTATTGAAAAGCTTATGAGAGAGGGGGCAAAGGTTGCAATGGTAGGCGACGGAATAAACGACGCTCCCGCGCTTGCAAAAGCCGACGTGGGTATAGCTATGGGCGGCGGAAGCGACATAGCGATAGAGAGCGGTCAGGTCGTAATCGTAGGCGGAAGTCCCTTGGGAGTAGTGCGCAGTATTCAACTTGCAAAAGCGACTATGCGCAACGTAAAGCAAAATCTCTTCTGGGCGTTTATATACAATATCATAGGAATACCCATAGCTTGCGGAGTGCTTTATCCGCTTACGGGCATAATAATGAATCCTATGATAGGCGGAGCGGCAATGAGCTTGTCGTCCGTATCTGTGGTAAGCAACGCTTTAAGGCTGAATTTTTATAAATTCAAAGAGCAAGAAGGCAGCGAAAGCGTATGCGGAGCAAGCTGTCCTGTGGCTTATGAAAATATCAGCAAAGACAACGATACTGAAAAAGAAAAAGAAAGCATAAAGGAGATTAATATGAAAATCAAAGTAAAAGGTATGATGTGCGAGCACTGCGAAAACAGAGTCGATAAGAGCGTAGGCGCAATGGAAGGAGTAAGTTTTGTCAAAGCCGACCGTCTGAGCGAAAGCGTGGAAGTTAAGTTTGACGAAAGCAAAGTTTCTTTGGACGATATAAAAGCAAAGATAAAAGACGAGGGCTACGACGCAGAATAACAAATCTTTGCTCAGAGATATCAAAACAGTTGGCGAAACCGTGCTTTTGTACTATAATGTATGTAGTTTGAATAAAAGGTGAAAAAATGTTTGACAAAGTAAAGAAAATATTGAGCGAAGAGGAAGTAAAACAAATCAGTCATCTCAAGCCCGAATATCAAAAGCTTAAAAACGACCGCGACGAAACAGCTCGCAATATCATTGCAGGCAAGGATAAAAGGATGATGCTTATCATAGGACCTTGCTCTGCCGATAACGAAGAAGCGGTATGCGATTACGTTGCGCGTCTTGCGAAGGTAGCGGACAAAGTAAAGGATAAAATATTTATAGTACCCAGAATTTATACCAATAAGCCCCGTACGAGAGGCGAAGGATACAAGGGTATACTTCACAATCCCAACCCCCACAAAAACGTAACGGATATCTTGGCGGGTATTATGGCAATAAGAGATATGCATATCCGCGCGATAAGCGAAAGCGGACTCAGTGCGGCTGACGAGATGCTTTATCCCGACAATTACCATTATCTCGACGATTTGCTGACTTACGTTGCAGTAGGCGCAAGGTCATCTGAAAATCAGCAACACAGACTCGTAGCCAGCGGTGTCGAAGTACCCGTAGGTATCAAAAACCCTATGAACGGAAGTATGAGTGTTACGCTCAATTCCATTTATGCCGCACAGATTCCCAACGAATTCAAGTATCTCGACTATCAGGTCAAGACAAAGGGTAATCCTTATGCACACGCAATTTTAAGAGGAAGCGTAGACGTATACGGAAACAATCATCAGAATTATCACTACGAGGATATAGTCAAGTTCAGCAGTATGTATGAGGCTCAGGGCTTGCAAAACCCTGCTATCATTATTGATACAAACCACTCTAATTCCAACAAGAATTATATCGAGCAGATAAGAATTGCTCACGAGATAATCAACAATATGCATTACAGCGATACTATCAGAAATATAGTCAAAGGTATGCTCATAGAGTCTTATATAGAGGACGGCAATCAAAAAATTACCGAAAGCGTATACGGAAAATCCGTTACGGACTCTTGTCTTGGATGGGAAAAGAGCGAGCGTTTGATATACGATATCGCAGACAGATTGTGAGGTTGGTATGAAAGAAATAAAAGCAGAACAGTTAAAGCAAAACGTGTTTGAAGCAATAGGCAAGCAGTGGACGCTCGTAGCGGCAAGCGCGGACGGTAAAACAAACGCAATGACCGCATCTTGGGGCGGTATGGGCGTAATGTGGAACAAAAACGTCGTTTTTCTTTTTATACGCCCTCAGCGTTATACGAAAACTTTCGTGGATAAGAGCAGTACGCTTTCTCTAAGTTTCTTTTCGGAAGATTACAGAGATATGCTCACATATATGGGAAAGGTGTCCGGCAGGGACGAAGATAAAATCGCAAAAGCAGGGCTTACTCTTTCGGACGGTTACGGCGCGCCCGTATTCAAGGAAGCCGAATTGACATTCGTATGCAAAAAACTTTATTCTTCGGTATTGTCCGCGGACGGCTTTTACGATAAAAAGATTATACCTCAGTGCTATTCCGACAAAGATTATCACGAAGTGTACGTTGCGGAGATAGAAAAAATTTTGGTAAACAACGATTGACGTTTGTTAAAATATCAAAATACAGAGAGAGAAAATGCGATTTTCTCTCTTTTTTTATTGGATAATATGTTGTAAAATGCACCCCGAAGCTCAGTCGATAATAAGAAGTTTGTGTGATTTGTTGTAAATAACTTTGTAAATTTTCAATATATAGTAGGATAAAATAAAAGATATAAATTATAATATATCACTTTAATTTTTTAATATATTGATTTAAATAAAAGTATTTTATTATAATTAAATTAATGTAGAGTATATAATTTTATCTATTACACACAAATAATTTAAGACTAATCACTGCATTTTTATTTTCGGCATAAAATGTAGTGCTTATTGATAAAAGGAGGCATTATGATTTTAATTGATAAGAATACGACTTATATATCGCCCGAGGCTCAGATAGCCGAGGACGTCGTTATTTATCCCAACAACAATATCATCGGCAATACGGTTATAGGTAAAGGTACCGTCATTATGCCCAATTGTATTATTACGGACAGTATCATAGGTGAAAACGCAAAAGTCACGGCGGCTGTAATGGAGGAAGCGCGCGTGGGAGACAATACTGCGGTAGGTCCTTTCGCATACCTGCGTAAAGGTGCGTGCGTAGGCAATCATTGCCGTATAGGCGACTTTGTAGAAATCAAAAATTCCGTGATAGGAGATTATACCAAGGCATCGCATCTCGCTTATGTGGGCGACGTGACTATAGGAGAAAGGTGTAACGTAGGTTGCGGCGTTATATTCGTCAACTACGACGGTAAGACAAAACACAGAAGCACCGTTGAGGATAATTGCTTTATAGGCTCCAACTGCAATATAATCGCACCCGTTACGTTGAGGGAAAACAGCTATATTGCGGCAGGTACTACCGTTACGGACGAAACGCCCAACGACAGCTTTGTTATAGGCAGGTCGCGCCAGATTGTAAAAGAATCCAAAACTCCCAGATACTGAGGTGCGTATGAAATTCGGAACAGACGGAATCAGAGGTATAGCATACGAGGAGCTGAGCGAGGACTTTGCCTATAAAGCAGGCAACGCTTTGGGCGGGCTTAAGGAGAAGTGCCGTGCCGTAATAGGAAGGGATACGCGTATCTCGGGAGAAGACTTGTCGAATGCGTTTTGCAAAGGTTTTATCGACGCAGGCGGCGAAATTCTCGATTTGGGACTGATGCCTACGGCGGGTGTCGCTTATCTTGCAATCAAGCACGCTTGCGACTACGGCGTGGTAATAAGTGCTTCTCACAATCCTCCCGAATACAACGGCATAAAGGTCTTTGACGGAGAGGGGCACAAGATAAGCGAAAGCCTGGAGCGAGAAATAGAGGACAGAATATCGGGTAAACTTTATATGCGTAAGGGCGGTGCCCGTATAGCTTACGACAACGGCGAAGCCGAGTATGTAGCTTTTCTTGCGGATAAGGGCGTAAATCTCAAGAGAGTTAAGATTTTGCTTGACTGCTCGAACGGCGCGACGTCGCGTATCGCTCCCGAAGTTTTCCGTAAACTCGGGGCAGAAGTCACCGTTGTCAACGACAGTCTCGACGGCGCGGTTATCAACGATAACTGCGGTGCGGTATACGCAGAGCTTCTTTCGGAAAAAGCAAAAGAGTTTGATTTGACCTTCAGTTTCGACGGGGACGGGGACAGACTTATCGCGCTTGACGAAAAAGGCGAAATCGTTGACGGTGACAAAAATTTGCTCGTTATAGGAAAGTATCTCAAGTCAAAAGGGCTTTTGCAGGGCAATATTATTACGGGCACGCTTATGACGAATATCGGAATTCAGCGCGAAATCGAGGCTTGCGGCATATGTTTTGACAGAGCGGACGTCGGAGATAAGTATGTTTTGCGCAATCTTTTGGCAAAAGGAGGTATCCTCGGCGGAGAAGGCTCGGGACATACTCTCATACTTTCAGAGAGTACTACGGGTGACGGCGTGCAGACGGCGGTAGTTATTTCAAAAATCGTCAGCGAAAGCAAAAAACCTTTGTCCGTGTTAGCTAAAGCCGTTACGGTACCGCAGATTACAAAGTCAATCAAGGTGTCCGACAAGGAGAAAACAGCAAAAAGCGAATTGCTTAAAAAAGCAATCGAAGATATCAAAAAAGAGTTTAAAGACGAGGGCAGAATTCTCGTCAGACCTTCGGGTACGGAAAATAAGCTGAGAATTACTCTCGAATACAAAGATGAAAATAGAATTAAAGAAATTGTTAATAACTTAACAAAGTTAGTGGAAAATCTAGAATTATAACTGCTATATAAAAAATTTTCACAAACTTTTAATAAACTTTTAATAAAACTTTTTAACAATCTATTGAATTCCCTCTTAGAATATTATAGAATATACTTGCATTTAGTATCTATACAATTAGTATCTATACTAAAATTTTAAGAGGGAGGAATTTTTTATGAGAAAGAATAAAATGCTTATCTTTGTAGGCATTATTCTTATCGTCGCTATGGTTATGGCAATGGCAGCGGGTTGTGTTAATAAAAACAACTCTACTTCCGTTGACGGCGACCAACAAGGTGCAACTGCCACTTTGAATAATGCAGAAAAGAGCATTATGTTTACCGTAGTTGCAGACGAGGGTGTTACCGATATAAGCGATAAGGTTTCGGTAGTTACCACTGTCGGCAATCAAAAGGTAGACGTTACCATTTCCAAGGCTAACAATGCTGACGGTAAAAACGTATTTACGGTTTACCCCCCCAACGGTTACTATACGATGGGAGCTATCTACAAAATAACCATTGACAAATCTTTGTCTTTCAGCGGTTACGATAGCAAGGTTAAGAGCATTATTTTTACCATTACCCAGGATTCTTTGAGCAATATCAAATTCGTTGAAGGTCTTATTACTTTCGATTCCGAGCAAGTTGAGAAAGTAAGCGAAGAGCTTGTTCTCAGAGAGGGTAAGGAGCAGGAAATTTACGGAAACCTTAAGATTCAGACCAGCGGCGTCGACGTAAATGCCGGCGACATCATTATGGTCGAAGATAAGGCTAACGGACTCGTAGAGGCTTACAAAATCGAAAGCGCAAGCAAGACCGATATGAACGCAGTTACGTTCATCAACTACGTAAAACCTCAAATCAACGAAGTTTACGAAGAATTTTCCGTATCCGCTACCGAAGAGCTTGACAAGGACAGCAAGGTAGAATTTGACGAGGAGGCAATCGAGGAAGAACTCCAAAACAGCACTCTCGCTATGGCTTCCGTATCCGTATTCGGTTCGGCTCCTACTTTTGACATCAAACCCGAAAGACTCGAAGACGGCTCTGTTAAAGTAGCTATTACGATGACTATCCCCGGCGTAGTTAAAGTTGATTCTGCGACTACCGACCTTATCGTTACCGTAAACGCTCTCATCACCGCTGACGCTATTATCAATGCCGATATGGAAGGCAATGCGGTAGATTGCGGCGTTATCGCTAACGTATACAACGTTATCGACACCACCGTCGACATCAAGACGGGTTACAGCTATTCCAGCGTTACCAACTTGACGGAACTTATCGAAAAGACCGTTAAGATGCAGGACGAAGCTAATGCTGAAGGCGGTATCGACGTACCTATGTTTACGTGGAGCATTCCCGTAGGCGGCGGCGCGGTTTCCGTAACTTATCAGTGCGACCTCACTTTCAAATTCAGCTTTGCAGGCAGACTCGGTATCAAAGCTAATTCCGAATTCAACTATATGGTAGGTGCTACATACGACAAGGTTGACGGTGTATCCACCTATGCTGAAGAAATCGAAGGCTCCGGTCTCAAGAACGTCAACATCGACGTAGAAGGCAGTGCAAAAGTTAAACTCGGTATCAAAAATACCTTGTCGCTCGATATTCTCGCAGGCGTTGCTAAACTCGGTATTATGGCAGAACTCGGCAACTTCAACGGTTTGTACGGATTTGCTTCTACCGATAATCTCGTAGGCGCAGAAAATATCGAAGACGTAGCAGTATCAGGTGCAGTTTACTTCGAAGGCGGCTTCTACTATGACGTAGACCTCACTTTCGCTATCTCTATCGGCAGCATTGCCAACATCGGCAAGAACGTAGATATCGCTGACGGCGAAATCGTACTCTACAGCGCAGGCGAGCCTACCGTAGTTACCGACGTTTACGACGGCAACGTATTCGAGCTTACTGCACTCGAAACTCAGCTTCCCGACGTAAAAGCTAAGGCATACGACCTCAAGGGTATGTACTACTTCGATACCACCGTATCTATGGCTGACGTACTTCCTTACGAAGGCAAGCTTTACAGAATAGAAAACGGTATCATTACCGTATTCACTCAGAACAGCGAAATCAACGAAACCGTTACTCTCCAGTATCCTACTCAGTACGGTACAATCGAATTCGACGTTCAAATCGTTTATGACGGAAGCCTCGTTCTCGATAAGTCCGCTATCGCTTACGACAAGGCAGGCGCAGACAGAATGAACGACGTTGTTATCAGCCTCTCCGGTTCTAAGGTAGACAGCGTTACCGACGCTTCTCATGTTACCGTAGACGCTAAGAACGCTACTTACAACGTAGCAACCAAGAAAGTTACCATTCCTTACAGGACCCTTGCTGATATGAAGGCGGGCGAAAACGTAGTTACCATTGCTATAGGCGACACTGAGGCTTACCTCACTGTTAACGTAAGCGGCGTAGCTGCTATCAACGGCTTCGAATTCGGCGGCAAGTATGAGGTATTCACCTCTGACCAAATCAAAGATTTGGCTAGCAAGTCCGCTGCAGGCAACAACTTTGCAGGTGTTAACTTCGTTCTTACCGATAACATCGATATGGACGGCGCAACTCTCGCTCCCGTTACTTCCTTCGCAGGTGTACTCGACGGTGCAGGTTATGAAATCTCCAACTATACCGTTGAAGGTATGAGCGACAACAGCGTAGCATTCTTCGCAGTAAACAGAGGCGAAATCAAGAATCTCACCTTGAGCGGTAATGTTAACGCAGTTATCTCCGCAAAGACTGGCGCAGACTACTACGTAGCAGGTGCAGTAGGTAAGAATCTCGGCAACGGTTCTGTATCCAACGTAAACGTAAAGGGAACTATTACTATGACTTCCACCAGCCTCAACGCGTTTGTAAACATCAGAGTAATGAGCGTTGTTGCTAACGGCAACGAAGCTGTAGGCGGTACGGCAGAAGTAGTTATCAATGCTATCTCTCAATTCGATGTAGCAAACGTAACTATCGAAGTTGACGGCAGTGCAGAATACAATTGCAGCTGTGCAAACGCTGCGGTTGCCGGCGGTGCACTCGTTAAATTCGAAATAGTCTGATATAGACTCCTGAACAAAAAAACAGAGAGAGGTCTTCGGACCTCTCTTTTTTTTTGTACCGCCTCGAAGGGGTGTTCACTGTCTGTACACTGTCTGTAAGCGTGTCTTTTCCGCGCTTTTCAGTTCGGCGTCATCGTAATACGGCAAGTATTACTTCTTCCTTCTCGCGGAAAAGCATCGCAAAATTCACGGCTTACAGCCAAGCTCACACCCCTTCTCGGCGGTACGGATTTGGGGTAGTTATTCTGTCGGGCTTGCCTATAAAGGTAAGTGGCTATAATCTATATTTTCCGCACTTTTCAGTCGGCGTCATCGTAATACGGCAAGTATTACTTCTTCCTTTCGCATTGCCGATAAGAAGCGGGAAGGATAAGCTGTAATACGGGGCTTGCAATTTGAGAAGCGCAGATTGCGGCTGTTATGCGGCGAGGTGCGACGGCAATACTTGCCGTATTGTCAAGTGCCTCAACAAAATAACAGCCATAAGATGCGCGTCTCAAATCTTATCCGAGCCGTTGAATATCGGTACAACAAAGCATCGCAAAATTCACGGCTTACAGCCTAGCTCGCACCCCTTCTCGGCGGTGCTGAGTTTAGGTTAGTAATTCTGTCCGACTTGTATATGTAATGTGACGAAACCTTTTTTTAAAATTGAAAGTTTGTCATAATAATTGCAAAAATAAATATGCATTGTTATAAAACCTTATTAATTTAATATCGGCGACCTTATTTTTTGCAGAGATATTTACGTCTTTATTGACTGTAGTGTGATAATGTATTAAAATATATTTATATTGATAAAAAGTTTTTATAATATAGAGGAGAAGTTATGAAAAAATTATTGATTGCGATTTTGCTTATTACGTCAATCGTAGGCGTTGTAGTGTTTTCTGCTTGTACCGACGGTTACAAGAGCGACGATATTACGTTGTCCTATGACGTTACTACTGACTACGGCGTTTACTGGTACGCTGACGGTGAATACGTAAGAAGCAGCGAAAATATGGCTTTAAAGTATTTTGACCCTTCAAAGCCTACTTTCGTATACGCTCACGGTTGGGAGCCTAGCAAGAGTAACTCTTCCAACGGACTTGTAGAAGATTTGGTTACGCACGCCGATACTTTGTCTAATTGCGACGTGCAGAAAGTGGATTACGCTTCTTTGCTCAAAGAGCAAGGGTATAACGTGGCTTGTCTCGGTTGGTTTGATTACGCTTCATCTTTGACGGCACTTTTCAAATATATATGGGTAGAATTTGACGGAGGTTACGCACTCAGCGTAAGATTTGCTCAGGAGCTTGCTCTTGTGCTCGGAGAAGACTATCAGCAACAAGTAAAATTGATGGGACACAGTTACGGCGCGCAAGTTGCGGTAGCTACAACGTATCAACTTACTAAATTTAAGGAAGACGGAGTTATCTCAAATTCCAATATAATTCCTACAAGACTTACGCTTGCCGACCCTTATTTGGGCTCTCCCGCGCTGATTAGCGGTTGGGAAAACATTGCCGAGGGCAGTATTGCTTATACAAACGAGCCTTTCAATAACCGCGAGCCTAAAACACTAATGGCGGATTGCATCGAATATATCGTAGAGAAAAACGACGCGGCGGTAGATATCTACGGCGGTATGATTATCGCATACGATTATTACGATTACGACGGCACGGACGCTGACTTCGAGAAACTCTCTGAAAACTGCGCATTCGTCAAGTGTAACGGACTTTTGAAAATTCACAGCACTGCTGTACATAACATTACCAGAGACTGGCTGCTTATTTCGCTTGTCGACAACATCAAGCTTACTGACCAAAACGGAGTCGTAGCTCCTACGGCCGCGGCAAGCGACGACGAAATCAAAGCTCTGAGAGGAAAGTGCTACTATCAGGTCAATTCCAAACTCGACGTTGCCAACGATTCTCTCGAGTTGGTAGACAGAAGCAAAATCCAATACTGATGCTTTGACGGTCTGAGGTTTTCAGTTAAGGCACGCACATAAAATACGTTAATACGGCGATATTACTTATCGCCGTATTCATATTTTTACAATGTTATGCAATTATTAGTGCATATTTGTATAAATATACAGTAAAATGTATAAATATACACGTAAACCCTGCATTTTTATTCATAAAACAAAAAAATCAACAAAATTTGTGAATATTTATGTAAAAACACTTGCATTATTTTTCTCAGCGTTGTATTATATGTATGTAATAAGTTTAAACAAAAGGAGATTACTCAAATGGGTGAAATCAAAAAGGTAGTTTTGGCATACAGCGGTGGTCTCGACACCTCTATCATTATACCTTGGCTTAAAGAAAATTACGACAATTGCGAAGTTATCGCAGTAAGCGGCGACGTAGGTCAGGGTACCGAACTTGACGGCCTCGAAGAAAAGGCTATCAAGACCGGCGCAAGCAAGCTTTATATCGAAGACTTGACAGACGAATTTGTAGACGATTACGTTTTCCCTACCGTTAAGGCAGGCGCAATTTACGAAAACAGATATATGCTCGGCACGTCTTTTGCACGTCCTATCATAGCAAAGAGAATTGTAGAAATCGCCCTCAAGGAAGGTGCTGACGCTATTTGTCACGGCTGTACCGGAAAAGGTAACGACCAGGTAAGATTCGAGCTTGCCATAAAGGCGTTTGCTCCTAATATGAAGATTATCGCTCCCTGGAGAATTTGGAATATCAAATCCCGTGACGAAGAGATAGATTATGCAGAGGCTCACAATATCCCTCTTAAAATCAACAGAGAAACCAACTATAGCAAAGATAAAAATATATGGCACTTATCTCACGAAGGTCTTGACCTCGAGGACCCCGCAAACGAGCCTCAGTACGACAAGATTCTCGAGATGGGCGTAACTCCCGAGAAAGCACCCGACAAGGCTACATACGTTACCATATCTTTCGAGAAGGGCGTTCCCGTTGCGGTTGACGGCAAGAAGATGAAGGGAAGCGATATCGTACGCAAACTCAACGAACTTGGCGGCGCAAACGGCATAGGACTTGCGGATATTGTTGAAAACAGACTCGTAGGTATGAAGAGCCGCGGCGTATACGAGACTCCCGGCGGAGCAATCCTCTATCACGCTCACGAAGTACTCGAGACGCTCTGTCTCGATAAGGAAACCGCTCACTACAAGCAGCAGGTAGCTATCAAGTTTGCCGACCTCGTTTACAACGGTCAATGGTTTACTCCTTTGAGAGAGGCGCTCAGCGCATTCGTTGACAGCACTCAGCAAAACGTAACCGGCGATGTAAAACTCAAACTCTACAAGGGTAATATCATCAACGCGGGCGTAACCAGTCCTTATTCGCTCTATGACGAGGATATAGCGACTTTTGCTGAAGACGACGTATACAATCAGTTGGATTCTCAGGGCTTCATCAACCTCTTCGGTTTGCCTATCAAGGTTAAAGCGATGATGGAAGCTAAAAACAAGAATAAAAAATAATCTCCGATATACGAATTAGTCTTTTTAGTCGGAAGATTGAAAATCAACGTGAAAGGTACTTAAAGATAGTTGTCGGGCGATAACTATCTTTAAGCCTTGAAAAAAGGAAAACGCAATTATGGCAAAAATGTGGCAAGGCAGATTTAAAAAAGAATTGGACAGTAAGGTCAACGACTTCAACTCGTCCATATCTTTTGACAGCCGAATGTACAAGGACGATATTATAGGAAGCATAGTGCACGTCAATATGCTGGGCAAGCAAGGGATAATTCCGCTCAAAGACAGCAAGGCTATTGCAAAGGAGCTTACCCGTATTCTCGACGATATCGAAAGCGGAAAGGTACAATTCGCTCCCGATGCCGAAGATATTCATATGTTTATCGAAGCAGAGCTGACTGAGAGATTGGGTGACGTAGGCAAACGTCTGCACACTGCAAGAAGCCGAAACGACCAGGTGGCGGTAGATTTGAGAATGTATCTCAAAGGAGAAATCGACACGATAATAGGTCTTATCAAAAAACTCATAGCGGTGCTTGTGGAAAAGGCGGAGGAAAATCTTCATACGGTAATGCCGGGATATACGCATTTGCAGAGGGCGCAACCTATTACTTTTGCGCATCATCTTATGGCTTACGTAGAAATGTTCAAACGCGATATGGTGAGATTTTTCAATTGTTTTTCGCTTATGAACGAATGTCCTTTGGGAAGCGGCGCGCTTGCTACGACGACCTATCCTATCGACAGGGACTATACGGCGGAGTATCTGGGCTTTGACAACGCTATGCTCAACAGTCTTGACGGCGTCAGCGACAGAGATTACTGTATGGAGCTTGCCAACGCTATCGCTATATGTATGGTGCATATGTCGCGACTAAGCGAGGAGGTAGTGCTGTGGTGCAGTTGGGAATTCAAATTTATCGAGCTCGACGACGCTTACTCCACAGGCTCCAGCATTATGCCTCAAAAGAAAAATCCCGATATCTGCGAGCTTATTCGCGGAAAGACGGGCAGGACGATAGGCAATCTCACAACGCTGCTCAGTATGATGAAGAGTTTGCCGCTTGCATATAACAAGGATATGCAGGAAGACAAGGAAGCGATTTTCGACAGCGTAGATACGATAAAGCTTTGTCTTTCCACTCTCGCGCCTATGCTCGATACTATGAAGGTCAACAAGGACAAGATGTTGGAGGCAGGCAAAAGAGGATTTATCAATGCTACCGACTGTGCCGACTATCTCGTCAAGAAGGGTATGCCTTTCAGGGACGCTTACAAGATTACGGGCACGCTTGTCGCGCTGTGCATAGACAAAGATACCGTGCTTGACAGTCTGCCCATTGAGGAATACAAAAAACTCTCTCCTCTTTTCGACAGCGACGTATACGAAGCCATATCTTTAAAAACCTGTGTCGAGGGAAGAAATGCGGTTGGCGGTCCCGCACCCGAGAGAGTAAAACAGCACATACAGAAAATAAAGGATACCGTCTTAAAGGAAGAAAATGAAAAAGATTAACGTTGGAATAATAGGAGCTACGGGATATGCAGGAGTTGAGCTTGTAAGACTTTTGCTCTTGCACCCTCAGGTAAAGCTTGCTGCGGTTTCGTCTGTAAGTTACGAGGGTAAGAAGATAAGCGATGTATATCCCAATCTCAAAGATATATGCGACTATACTCTCGAAAACGAGGATATAATCGACAAGTGCGACGTAGTGTTTACTTCGTTGCCTCACGGTTTGAGCGAAAAATTTGCGGCAAAGTGTGTAGAAAAGGGCGTAAAGCTTATCGACCTCGGAGCTGACTTCAGACTGGACAGCGCAGAAGAATACACCAAATGGTACGGCAAAACTTACGAGCACGAAGAGTTGCACAAAGACGCGGTATACTGTATTCCCGAATTGATGAGAAACAATTATAAGGCTCAACCTATTATAGGAAACCCCGGCTGTTATCCTACGAGTATCGCACTCGGACTTGCTCCTGCGATAAAGGCGGGACTTGTCGCTGACAATACGATAATAATCGACTCCAAGTCAGGCGTTACGGGCTCGGGAAGAGGTCTTAGCGATACTACTCACTATCCCAACTGCAACGAGGCTTTCTCTCCTTATAAGGTTGCAAACCACAGACACACGCCCGAGATAGAGCAGACGCTTTCAAAGCTTGCGGGTAAAAAGGTAGCGGTTACGTTTGTGCCTCACCTTTTGCCTCTCAACAGAGGTATAGAGTCCACGATATATTTCAATACGACTTCTCCCGTTACGGCAGAGCAGCTCCTCGGAATATACAAGGACTTCTATAAGGCAGAAAAATTCGTCAGAGTACTCGACGAGGGAAGCGTGGCAAATCTTAGAAACGTAAAGTATTCCAACTACTGCGATATATCCGTGCACTACGACGCGCATACTCAAAGAGCGGTTATCGTAAGCGTTATCGACAATATGGTCAAGGGTGCGGCAGGACAGGCTATACAGAATATGAACGTTATGTTCGGACTAAAAGAGGATACGGGACTGGACTATATCCCTCCCGCATTTTGAGGTGAATATGAAAAAGATTAAAGGCGGAGTGTGCGCAGCAAAGGGATTTAAAGCAAACGGCATACACTGCGGAATAAGAAAGAATAAGGACAAGCGCGACCTCGCGCTCATAATGAGCGACGCCGATTGCGCTGTGGCAAGCGTATATACGCAAAACAAAGTCAAGGGCGCGCCTATAGCCGTTACAAAACGCAATATAGCCGACGGCAAGGCAAGGGCAATCGTATGCAACAGCGGCAATGCCAATACCTGCAATTTCGACGGCGAACAAAAAGCGCAAGCTATGTGCGAGAGCGTAAGCAAACATACGGGAATACCCGCAAGCGACGTCGTTGTAGCTTCTACGGGCGTAATAGGTCAGCCTCTTGACGTAACTCCTATCGAAAAGGGTATGCAGCAACTCGTCGACGGACTTTCGACAAGCGGAAGCACGAATGCCGCACTTGCTATTATGACCACCGATACGGTAGTTAAAGAATATGCGTACTCTTTTGTGTTGGACGGCAAGGAGTGTCATATAGGCGGTATTGCAAAAGGCAGCGGTATGATTCATCCCAATATGGCTACTATGCTTTGTTTCGTAACTACCGACGTAAACATTACAAGCGCGATGCTCGACAAGGCTTTGCATAAAGTCGTAGTCGACACCTTCAATATGATAAGCGTAGACGGAGATACGTCGACCAACGATATGCTTACCGTAATGTCGTCCTGTCTTGCAGGTAACGCGCTTATCGACGACAAGGGTAAAAACTTCAACGTGTTCTGCAAGGTCCTCAAGAAGATGCTCGAGACTCTTTCGAGAGCCATTGCAAAGGACGGCGAGGGAGCGACCAAACTTATCGAATGTAAGGTAGCGGGGGCGAAATCCGCAAAGATTGCGAGAGCGATTGCTAAATCCGTAATAACTTCGTCGCTTACAAAAGCAGCTCTTTTTGCCGCGGACGCAAACTGGGGCAGAATACTTTGCGCGATAGGCTATACCGACGCAGACTTCGACATTGACAAGATAGACGTCGACCTCATCTCTAAGGCGGGTAAAATAGCTGTATGTCGCAACGGCGTAGGAGTGGAATTCGACGAGGATACGGCGCATACGATTTTGCTCGAGGATGAGATAACCATATTTATAGATTGTCACGAGGGAAGAGCTAAAGCAACGGGCTGGGGCTGCGACTTGACGTACGAATACGTCAAAATCAACGCAGAGTACCGCACTTGATAAAAGGAGACAGGATATGTTGGACGAACAAGAACTCAAAAAAGAGGCAGAACTCCTCGCGGGGGCATTGCCTTACATACAGAAATACAACGATAAGATAATCGTAGTCAAATACGGCGGCAACGCTATGCTCAACGACGAACTCAAAGAAGCGGTAATGAACGATATCGTGCTCTTGAGCCTCGTAGGCGTAAAAGTCGTGCTTGTACACGGCGGCGGCCCTGAGATAAGCGATATGCTCAAGAGAGTTGGCAAGGAGAGTAAATTCGTCAACGGATTGAGATATACCGATGACGAAACTGCGGAAATCGTGCAGATGGTGCTTGCCGGCAAGGTAAACAAGGACCTTGTCAAACTCATATCCAAAGTAGGCGGAAAGTCGGTAGGCTTTTGCGGTATCGACGGCAACATAATCACAGCTTGCAAGAAAGAGAGCGAAGTCGATTTGGGCAACGTAGGTGAAATCGTAAGCATCGACGTCGACCCTATACT
Source organism: uncultured Christensenella sp. (assembly GCA_949290515.1). Lineage (GTDB taxonomy): Bacteria > Bacillota > Clostridia > Christensenellales > UBA3700 > RACS-045. The sequence goes on along the minus strand of CASERZ010000002.1, from coordinate 221,056 downwards.
CGTAACTCTCGAAAACGATTATATTCCCGTTATTGCAACGGTTGCGAGCGGAGAAGACGGCAAGATTTACAATATCAACGCCGATACGGCGGCAGCTTCGATAGCGGCTGCTTTGCACGCAGAAAACCTTGTGCTGATGACGGATATCAGAGGACTATTGATGGATAAGGACGACGAAAACACTCTTATCAGCGAAATCAAAGTAAGCGAAGTGCCTAAGCTCAAAAAGAAAGGCATAATCAGCGGCGGTATGATTCCCAAAATAGACTGCGTGGTAGAAGCCGTAAGAAGAGGCGTACAGCAGGCGGTAATTATCGACGGCAGAATAAAACATTCCATAATAATGGATATGCTTACCGATAAGGGTATAGGTACTCTTATCAAATGAGGTAACTATGGCAAAGAGCGTAAAGGATATAGATAAAAAATACGTTATGAACAGTTACAACCGTTTTGACCTCGAAATCGTAGAGGGAATGGGTTGTTACTGCTATGACGTAGACGGCAAGGAATATCTCGACCTTTCGTCGGGTATAGGCGTAAACAGCCTCGGTTTTTGCGATATGGGCTGGGTGGACAGCGTTACGCAGCAGGTATGCAAGCTCAATCACACTAGCAATCTTTATTATTCGCAGCCGTGCGCGATACTTGCGGAAAAACTGTGCAAGCGTACGGGATACGACAAGGTGTTTTTCTGCAACTCGGGCGCAGAGGCAAACGAAGGCGCGATAAAGATAGCGCGCAAGTATTCTTTTGACAAATACGGCAAAGGAAGAGATAAAATAATTACTCTCGTCAACTCCTTTCACGGCAGGACGGTTACTACGCTTGCCGCTACGGGGCAGGAAGTTTTCCACAATTACTTCTTTCCATTTACCGAAGGATTTTTGTACGCTAAAGCAAACGATATCGACAGCGTAAAAGCTCTTTTGGACGACAGCGTATGCGCGATAATGGCAGAGATGGTACAAGGCGAGGGCGGAGTAATCGCGCTTGACAAACAATTCGTAGAACAACTCAGAGCGCTTTGCGACGAAAAAGACTTGTTGCTCATAGTCGACGAAGTGCAAACGGGTATGGGCAGAACGGGTAAGCTTCTCGCAAGTATGCATTACGGAATAAAGCCCGACGTAACAACTCTTGCAAAAGGTTTGGGCGGCGGTTTGCCTATAGGCGCGGTACTCGCTGACGAGAAGTGTTCGGGCGTACTCGGGTATTCCATGCACGGTACAACGTTCGGAGGTAACCCTATCGTATGCGCGGGTGCAAATTACGTCGTAGATACGATGAATGACGAATTTTTGAAAGAGGTAGAGGAAAAGGCAAACTACTTCAGAGAAAAACTCGCACAGCTTCCCGAAGTGGAAAGCGTCAGCGGTCTGGGACTTATGATAGGTCTCAAACTAAAATCGAAGACTGCGTCCGACGTCGTAAAAGAGGGAATTAAAAAGGGAATAATTATGCTTACCGCAAAGGATAAAGTAAGACTTTTGCCCCCTCTTACTATTACATACAACGATATTGACAAGGCTATGAGTATTCTCTCGACCTTGCTCGCATAATCAAAACGGAGAACGATATGAAACATTTACTTAAATTACTTGACCTCAAAGAAAGCGAAATCCTCGATATTCTCAATCTTGCCGACCAACTCAAGTACGAGAAGAAAAACGGCATAGAACACAAGTATCTCGAGGGAAAAAGTCTGGGTATGATTTTCCAGAAATCCTCTACGCGTACGAGAGTTTCTTTCGAGACGGGAATGTATCAGCTCGGAGGACAGGCACTTTTCCTCAGCCCCAGAGATTTGCAGATAGGCAGAGGAGAACCTATCGAAGATACGGCAAGGGTGCTTTCGAGATATCTTGACGGCATAATGATTCGTACCTTTGCCCAACAGGAAGTCGAAGATTTGGCTAAATACGGCTCTATTCCCATCATCAACGGACTTACCGATTTTGCGCATCCTTGTCAGGTACTTGCCGACCTTATGACCATAAGGGAATATAAGGGAGAATTCGACAATCTCAAGCTCACTTTCGTAGGCGACGGAAACAATATGGCAAATTCGCTTATCGTAGGCTGTCTGAAAGTCGGTATGCAGGTTGCTATCGCTTGTCCCTACGATTACAGACCCGACGCAACCGTCATTAATTTTGCAGAGAAATACGGCGATAAGTTTACTATTACTCCCGACGTAATGAAAGCCTGCAAGGACGCTGACGTCATCTATACCGACGTATGGGCATCTATGGGTCAGGAAGGCGAAGCTGAGAAGAGAAAGCAAGCGTTCAAGGGCTATCAGGTCAATGCCGAGACTATGAGCGTAGCAAAGAAAGACGCTATGGTATTGCATTGTCTGCCCGCTCACAGAGGCGAGGAAATTACTGCCGAAGTGCTAGAGGCGCACCCCGAAATTTTCGACGAAGCAGAAAACCGTTTGCACGCACAAAAAGCCGTAATGGTCAAACTTATGGCGGACAAAGATGTACTCAAAGCAAAGCACATTTAAGAATTACAATCTCTATCGAATGGAAAAAGAGGACTTTACTCTTGTCAAGGATTTTCTCGACAGACAGAGAGAAAAACTCGACAGGATAGAGTTCTTTTATCCTTATAAGGACAGTGAACTTGCCGAAGTGCTCGACAAGGGATATTTTCTCGGGCTTTTTGACGGTCAAAAACTGATTGCTACTTTTGCCATAGATTACGACGAGGACTACGCGAAGCAGATAGCAGACATAATAAATTCTAGTTGCGACATAGGTCTTGACAGGGCATACGAAAGCTCCGGACTTATGGTTGACGAGGCTTACAGAGGTCAGGGAATTGCCGGTTTTCTTATGGACAAAATATGTGTCGAAGCAAGCCGAAAAAACATAAATATCTGCGGTGTGGTACAGATTTGCAATGCGGCGAGTATGAACACCTTTTTTTCGCGCGGATTTGAGCTGAGAGGCCTATATTCTATGGGCGGAGTGTACGATTTCGGATACCTGCTGAGAAGGGCAGAAAATACAAATTTACAAAATATGGAAAAATTTTCAAAATTGATATTGCAAAGCCACTCAAAATATGATATAATCGTAGATGTAGAGCGGGAAGTCAGCAATTCGGACATAGCTACACAAAGAAAAATGTTGGCTGAAGGTTACTACGGTATTCATTGTGATAAAAAACGTATATTTTATATACGAGATAAGGAGAGAAAATTATGAACAAAACACAACTCATTGATGCTATGGCTGAAAAGTCCGGCTGCTCCAAAGCAGACGCTGCAAAGTGCTGCGACGCTATGATTGAAGCAATTATGGATGCTATGAAAGCAGGCGACAAAGTTGCTTTGCTTGGATTCGGTACTTTCGAAGTTAAGACGCGTGCCGCTCGTCAGGGTATCAACCCCGCTACCGGTGCAAAAATTGACATTCCCGAGTCTAAAGTTATCAACTTTAAGGCATCGAAGTCTAACAAGGACAGCTTGTAAGACAAGACTTTAAAATTGAATTTATATGCCGTCGTGAGACGGCATATATTTTTTGTTTGAATTATTGTATAAACCGTTGATTTTAGGGTATTTTGATTAAGTCCATATCGACGCATTAGATAGACAAAGACTTTGAGCGGTGATATACTGACATTGAGGTGATTTTATGGATAAGGCAGAGAGAATTCAACTCGCTTACGACAATTTTAAAAAAGGTTACAATTGTTGTCAGTCGGTAGTACTTGCGTTTGAAGACATACTGGGGCTTGACAGAGAAAAACTGCTTGCCGTATCGGTAGGTTTCGGCGGCGGTTTCGGAAGGACGAGAAATGTTTGCGGAGCAGTAAGCGCATACGCAATAGTTTTGGGATTATATGGCTCTCACGACGCAGACCCTCACAAGGACAAGGCAAATATTTACCGACAAATTCAGGAGCTTGTAAAACTCTTTCAAGAGCGAAACGGCAGCGAAAACTGCACTCAGTTGTTGAAAAACGTCAAAAATCTCACCGTAGGCTACGAGCCTCAGGTAAGGGACGATGAGTATTACAAGGTTAGACCCTGCGTAAAATTCGTCACCGACAGCGTGGACATACTGACAGATTACCTTAAAATCTGAGAAAACCAATTCAATTATCTTTAAAGACTTGCCGCGGCAAGTCTTTTTTATAAGGTAAAATTTAAGCATTATTAGCTTAATCGGGTGCAATTCAGATTTATAGTTTTAATCTTTTTGCCAGGTCAAAGTATATATGTAAAAACTGTTAGCCCGGGAAGTATTCGCATATAAAAAAACTATCTTATCGCATACTATTCTTATGACGTGGCTTATAAAAAAATCACTGAGGATAGCGGGCAATTTTTACTGGAGAGTATTCGGCGGTATTTTCATCGCGGGTATTTGGCTTGTCATAGGGCTTGCGCTTATGTTTTCGGTGATAGGCTTTCCGCTGTCTTTGCAATGCTTCAGAATAGGCTGGCTGACTTATAAGCCTTTCGGAAAAGACGTGGTACTTATTTTTAACCGTCCGATAGCGACGTTTTTGTGGCTCTTGACTTTCGGATGGCTGATAGGTATGCTGTGTATAGTCAATGCTATCGTGTCCTGCGCTACGCTGGTAGGCTTTCCTCTGGCGGGACAGTGGTTTAAAATATGCCGTCTGGCTTTTTTCCCTTTCTGCGCCGTCTGGAGATAAAAATTGTCAAATAGTCGGTATAAATTGAATTTTGATATTGCTTACTTATATTATTAATGTTATAATAATAAAAAACCTTTTGGGAGAAAAATATGATTTACAATCTTTCCAACGATTTTTTCAACGATTTTAATTGTTACGAAGACAACGCTTTGCCCCCGAGGTCGTATTTCGTTCCTTTCAAAGACAGAGCTTCCTTGGACAAGACTACATACCTCGACGAAAGATACGAGTCTTCTATGCTCAAAGTTCTCAACGGAAAATGGGACTTTGCTTTTTATGAGAAAATTAGCGATATGCCGCTCGAGTTAGATACCGAGTCGGTAAAATTCGACAGTGTAAAAGTTCCCGGATGCTGGCAGTTTCAGGGATACGAAAAGCCTTTTTATATCAATACCAGATATATGTTTGACCTCAATACCCGTCCGTACGTGCCTGCGGATACGGGAGTTTACGGCAAAAACTTCAGGACGGACAACGGGCAGAAAACCGTCGAAGTACACAACAGCGTAGGAGTGTACCGCAAAACCTTTACCCTCAAAAAATCTGCTCGCAATATCATAACGTTTCTGGGAGTAAGCTCTTGCGTTCAGCTTTACGTCAACGGTTATTACGTAGGTTACGGAGAGGGAAGTCACAATACTCACGAATTCGATATTACAGAGTACCTCGCCGAAGACGGTAAAAACGAAATAGTCGTGCTCGTCTACAAATGGTGCAACGGTACTTATCTCGAATGTCAGGATATGTTCAGAAACAACGGCATATTCAGAGACGTCTACGTTACATCGTACAATGAGGATTACGTATGGGATTACCGCGTAAGCGTAAAACGTAACGATAAAGAAAATTACAGTGTTTGCGTAGACGCCGAAAGCGTGCTGAGCGACGGCGCGAAAGTATGCGTTACGCTGTATGACGGCAAAAAGCAGGTCGGTATCAAGGAGGGAGATAAAACAGAATTTACTCTTTCTCAGCCAAAACTGTGGAGTGCAGAGATACCTAATTTGTACACCGCTTATATAGAAATTGTCAAAGACGGCAAAATTGTGCAGAGTATCAGACAGGAAGTCGGTATAAAAGAGATTGCCATCAAAAACTGTGTTTTCCTTTTCAACGACAAGCCTATCAAGATAAAGGGCGTAAACCATCACGATACGCACGAGAGTAACGGCTATACGGTTACGGCGGAAGAACTTTTTGACGAAGCAAAGCTTATGAAACAGCTCAACGTAAACGCAGTGCGTACTTCGCACTATCCTCCCGACCCCGTTTTTATTAAGATTGCAAACCATCTCGGACTTTACATTATCGACGAAGCGGATATAGAAACTCACGGCTGTTATGCGACTTATTTCCCGCTTCCCAGACCCAATCTCATATCCAACAATAAAAAGTGGCGCAATCATTTCTGGGACAGAGTTTACAGAATGTATATGCGCGACAAGAACAATGCCTGCATAACTATGTGGTCGCTCGGCAACGAGTCGGGAGGTTGGAAGAATCAGGACTACTGCTATGCGCGTCTTAAAGAGCTTGACAAAGGTACGCCTATACACTATGAGGGCGTTTGCAGAGGACCGAGATTTAATTACGACGTAGTGTCGCAAATGTACGCTTCGACCGAATTTTACGAGAAGTACGTCGAGGGTAAGGCTCCCAAGAAATTTTACCGCGCGCCTTACTTCCAGTGCGAATACGCTCATTCTATGGGCGTAGGTCCCGGCTCGCTCGATTTGTATATGAAGCTTTTTGACAAAACTCCCACCGCTTTGGGCGGATGTATATGGGAATGGGCAGACCACGCCGTCAAAACAAAGAAAGGATATCTTTACGGAGGGGATAACGGCGAATACGCTCACGATTCCAACTTCTGCGTGGACGGTCTGGTATATCCCGACCGCACTCCCTCTCCCAGTGCATACAATATGCAGGCGGTATACCGTCCCGTAAGAGCAGATTATATCTCAAACAACAAGTATCTTTTGCGCAACACCAACAGATTTTTGTCCACTTCCTATCTCGATATAAAGTGGCAGTATGTGAGAAGCGGAGAGATAATCACGGAAGGTAAGATAGAGAATGAAATTCTTCCTATGGACAGCTGTGAAGTGACTATCAAACATCCAGCGCTCGATACTACCAAAGACTGTTATATCAACTTTGTTTACACCGATAAGAAGAGCAAAAAAGTTATAGCAAAAGAGCAGATATCTCTTTGCAAATTTATAAAGAAAGGCGAAAAACCCGAAGGTAAGGATATAGTCTGTCTGGAAGAAAACGGATTTTTGAAAGTCATTACCAACAATGCAAAAGTTATCTTCGATATGCAAAAAGGCAAAATCAGCAGTTACGTAGTGGGTGACAGAGAATTCCTTAGTGCGGACAAGAGCTCACAGGTATTCGTGCCCAACGTATACAGAGCGCCTATCGACAACTATATGTATGTGGTCAAGGGTTGGAAAAAGCTCGGACTTGACGATATAAAGACCGAACTCGTCAACTTCGAATATAAGAAAAATCACAACTGCGCTTTGATTAGCACAGAAGAGAAGCTTGTAGGCAATTCAAAGCACCTGTTTAACGTATATACCGAATACAGAGTATACGACAACGGCGAAATAGATATTAAGCCCTGTCTTGAAAAGCTAAAGGCGATAGATATTCCCAAATTCGGACTCAATCTCGAATTGCCTGCGCAATTCGACCGTATAGAGTATTACGGAAGGGGAGATAAGGAGAACTATTCGGATATGTCCGCTCACGCGATAATGGGCATATACAAGACTGATACGGACGGTATGTTCGAGCATTATATCAAACCTCAGGACAACGGCAACCGCTGTGACGTAAGATGGGCAAAAATAACAGATAAAGAGGGGGACGGACTTGAGTTTGTGGCAATCTCGGAAGCTTTCAACTTCAATGCAAACCGCTATACCGATAAAGCTATAGCTCAAGCTAAGCACGATTTCGAACTGTCAGAGAGCGACAAGAGCGTGGTTAGAATAGACGGCTTCGTGAGAGGTGTGGGAAGCAACAGCTGCGGACCCGACACGAGAGCTGAGTACAGACACAACTCGACGGCAGATATTGTATACGAATTCAGAATGAAGCCCGTATTCAAACCTCAAAAATCCGAAGAGCAAGCAGTCGGCGCGCAAAAATAACGCGCCTGTGCGCCTAAAAAAATATAATACTTATATATAATGATATTTAATAATTATAATAATTAAAAAATAATTATTAAAATATTAAAAAAAGTATTGAATTTGAAAAAATATTATGTTATAATTAACTCAGTTAGAAAAAATTGTTCGCAGGAGGAACAAAATGGCAGAATTCAAATTCGACATTGTTAAGACATACGGCAGTCTTTCCGAGTCAAGCAAGGGCTGGAAAAAAGAGATTAAACTCATAAGCTGGAATCAGAAAGAAGCTAAGTACGATATCAGAGAATGGTCCCCCGACGGTGAAAAGATGGGTAAGGGCGTTACTTTGAGCAAGGAAGAAATCATCAATTTGAGAGATTTGCTCAATTCGATGGACCTTTAATATCCGAGCAATTTTTTCGTTAAGCGCACAAATAATTGGAGCGTCCTGTTTTAGGTCGCTCTTTTTTTGTATAAAAGGTTTTTTTAAGCTTTTTTTTGCTCGGTTCAAGACTTTTCCGTGGCAATACGCAAAGATATAAAATATCGCTGTTTTATTCCTAATCGCTATCGTATTCATATATTATTTAAAAACTCGTTACGCTCGTTACGCGCGCTGTGCGCCAAACGAGCATTTTTTGCACTAGTGAAAAGATTAGTTTTTTATGAATTTGTCAAGTCTTTGTTATAAGAGCTGAGACTGTTTATACGGTGGAGAGGTAAGTTTTTTGACATATTTAAAAAATCTTCACGTCCCGTTAATCAAAAAAAATACAAAAATTCAAAAACATATATTATAAATAATATATGCCATAACGTAAAATTTACGCTGTGTCGATTTTTTTTGAAAAAATGTGTTGACTTCTGTTCTCGGCGGGGCATATAATGTTGACTTGAACGGGGGAAAAAATTTGGAGGTAGGTATATGGAAACTTTAATTGAAATCGTCCATAACGATACTTGGATTTTCTTTGAAATAGCCATTGTTTTGCTAACTACCAAATTTTTTGGTATTATTCTCAAAAAGCTCGGACTTCCTCAGGTACTGGGCGCACTTCTTGCAGGTGTGCTGATTGGTATCATAAACCTTTTGCTTTCCAAAGCGAACTCCGAACTATTTTTGGTCGACAGTCAAAGCGTGGTTATAAGTACGCTGGCTACAATAGGCGTAAATCTGATTATGTTTTCTGCGGGTATGGAAACAAACCTCAGAGAAATCAAGAAGAACGGCATAGCTTCGGTTGTAATCACTTCGTTGGGCGTAATAGTGCCTTTTATCGTAGGATTTTTGGTATCGTTTATTTTGCCTGACAGAATGTTCAGTCCCGATGCAAGCATTATCAAACAAAGACTTTTCTTCGGCGTAATTCTGACTGCTACGTCTGTAGGTATCACGGTTGCGGTGCTCAAGGAACTCAACGTTTTGCACGGAAAAGTCGGTGCGTCAATCGTTACGGCGGCTATACTCGACGATATAATCGGTATTATTATTCTTGCTATATTTACGGCTAATACTACGAGTTTCAGCATCGGAAGAGCGTTTATCGGTCTCTTTACCGAAAACCCCAACTCTGCACTCGTTACAACGCTCAACGTAATCCTCTTCTTTGCGGTTGCTATCGGCGTAGGATTCTTGGTACACTTTGCGTTCAAGAAGATGAGCGACAGATTCCCTCATACGAGAAGACTTTCGATTTTCTCTTTGGCAATCTGCTTCTTATACGCGGCTATCGCAGAATCGCTTTTCGGCGTAGCGGCAATCACAGGTTCGTTTATGGCGGGTATGATGTTCGCTAATATGAAAGAAAGCCACTACGTGGAGCGCAGAATAGATATGAGCGCGTATATGATGTTTTCTCCTATGTTTTTTGCTAATATCGGAATATCGCTCGATTACAATCAGATAGGCAAGATGTTTACGGGCGGCAATGTAGTATATATCATACTCTTCTGCATCGCATTCATAATATTCGGTATGGCTGCTAAGTTTGTAGGTTGCGGAGCGGGCGCGAAGATATGTAAATATAATTGGCCCGACAGCTGCAAAGTCGGCATAGGAATGATGGTCAGAGGAGAGGTCTGCCTGATAGTTGCCAACACAGGTAAGAGTATGGGACTTATCTCAGAGGAGTACTATCCCGCAATTATACTGATTATAATCATCTCTTCGATACTGACTCCTTTGTGTCTCAAACTTTTGTACAAGAAATATCCTCACGTGGAAATGCCTGAGATGGCGCGTGAAAATATGGAACTTATAGGTCAGGGACCGGCAATAGACAGCATAAGCGAAGAGGACGTCAAAAACGCGCAAATGAGTCAAGAGCAGACTGAAATGTCGGTTGAAGCAAACTCAGACGTACAGGCTTCACAAAGTGCTGACGAAGCAGCGGGAAAAGACATTACGGAAGGCGACAATTCCGCAAAATAAACTTCTTGAAAAAACAAAACATAAGATATAAAAGAAAAGGTATAAACACACAAGTTTATACCTTTTTCATATTGAAATATTAAAATACATATGTTATAATTTATATTAAGCGGATTAGGCGGGAAATTATAGTGAAGAAAAGAATTCTTTTTACTTTAATACTTTTGCTCGTGTTGTGTTTCGTCTTTGCGGCTTGCCAAAAAGAAGATACGACTTCAACCGAGCAGCCCGAAGTTTTTGTCGAGTTTGACCCCGACACAAGCGTACTCAGTTGGTCGTGCAAAAACGCTAGCGGATATTCGCTTGCCATTTTGCGCTCAAACGGCACTTCTTTCTTTACTACCGAAAATATCATTCAACGCAATTTCTTTACTCTTACAAATCTCAAAAACGATATCTATACTGCGACAGTTACGGCATACGTCAAGGACAAGACGTATTCTACTACCATTACCTTTACGATAGGTGAAGGCGTTATTCCGCCTACGGGAGTAACTGACGGCAACGAACAGCTTCCTCAGACGTACAGCAAAGTTGTCAACAGACTCTTGCCTGTATATTACTATCGCAAAGGAGACGATTCTCTCGTACTGCCTTTGACTGATGACGACGGCGTTGTAAAAGTCGAAGCTTTAGGACTCTTGCCAAGCGGTATGTATTCGTACAATGAAAAAGACAATACGCTTGTCCTAGACAAGTCATATTTCGACAGATTTTCCACAGGATTCAGGACGCAAATCAAGTGGTCCTATGCTGACGGGAAAACCGACAGTACCTACGTGCAGATTTGCAACGATTATCCCTTGAGAGTAGAAGGACTAGAGGACGATACGTTTACCTATGACACTACTTCGGCTGACCTCAAGTACCTGTCTAGAGAAATCGTAATGTTTTTCAATGACAAGCCGGCAGAGCTCAGCTCGCTTTCTTTGAAAAAGATTTGCGTGGACGGCAAAGAACTCAGTCAGATTTATTATACCGTATATCAGTCGTCGTCAAAGATTAAATTTTCCTATTCGTTCTTCAACCGCTATACGGGAGTGCATCTCGTGGAGATATACACTTCGTGGGGAAAGACGGTATTCTATGTCAACGTAGTTACGCTTGCTACCGGAAGAGATAAGTATCCCTACGATTTGAAGATAGATTGCGACAGTGGTTTTCCCGCTGTTAAAGTCAAGTGGTCAATCAACGATACGCCTTCCAACTATATCGTCAAAATCAACGGAAAAAATTATTATTCCTATACAAATCCCGAACTGTTTGACGGCTGTTCGTTTGACGCTACGGGAAAATTGAACTACGGCGACACGGTAAGCGTGGTTGCGGAATACGACGGTAAAGGTTATCAGAGTACAGGCAGCTGTACTTTCGACGTAAATATCGGCGACGAAACCGTAGCTTCGTATCTGTCTTACGACAAGAGTTTTGACTTTATGGGTAATAAAAACAACTTTTATATATCCGACGAAGATGAGTTGAGAGATTTGGTTTACTATATGCTCATATATTACGATACTCTCGATAAGACGGATATTCTCAAGACACCTACCGTCACTTATGACAACGAGATTAGAGTATGTCTTTACCCGGGATTCGTAGCTACGCAGACGGGTTTGGACAGTAAGATTGATTCGCTCGCGCTACAGCTCAACGAAGCGATAAAAGGCTCGTTCGTAGTATTCAAAGGAGAGAATGACGGCGAGTATGTAATATGCGGGGATATTGATTCTACCTGCGTGCCCGACGAGGAGATACGTACCTCGGATATAAGAAAAAATATTGCCGACGTGCATTACAGCAGTGTAGGCAGAAGTTCGGATTACGAAGGCTTTGCCATCAACGCGGCAGACACCAAAGCCACGGTATATTACAGTGAAGAACTCTATATCGCAGTAGAAAGGGGAGTTTGCCCCGTACCCGTCGAAGGAACCTCGGCATACGAGATTTACGAGAGAGCAAAGAATGTGCTTAGACAAATTATTGACGACGATATGACTGATTACGAAAAGATACACGCTATAAGCGACTGGCTGGCCGCTAACGTTATATACGATTACCAGCTCGAAAAAGACCTTGCCAGCGTAAGCTCGACAAGCCCTGAATACGATAAATTCTATTCGTGCCGTTCGCTCTATCTCGAAGGTGCGTTTATAGACGGCGTTGCCGTTTGCAACGGCTATGCAAAGGCTATGAGTTTGCTTTGCGGTATAGAGGGTATACCTTGCTATAAGATAAAAGGCAAGAGCGGCAGCGGTCAGCACGCCTGGAATAAGGTTTGTGCGGGCGGTGCGTGGTACGTCGTCGACCCTACGTGGGCGGTAAAGCGTTATCCCAACAGCAATTCGGGTTACGAAGTGCTAAGACATCAGTATCTTTTTATGAGCGAAACCACGAGCGGCAATCTCAACGGCGGCAAGCATTATGAGCAATATACAGGATTGTATACCGGATATTATGCCGGCGAAGACTACAACGTTTATGCAAACACATTCTTCGAATACGGCGGAAAACTCAATGATTACGTGATAGACAACGCAGACGAGTTGAAGTTGCTCGCAGAGTATTATGCGCAGAAATATGCCGACGTTATGATATCGGGCAGATACCTTTTGATTGACGTGGGTTGCAGCATAACAAATCTTACGAAGTATGTTTCCACACTTAATTCCGGTACTGCCAACGCATATTCTTACGCGGTCGAGACATATGACGGAATCAACGCTACTTTGAAAATGACTAAAAAATAATATGTATACATTAGAGAATTTTCAATCGTTTATAGACCTTAACAAAGAAGAAAAATACAGAGTATTTCAATCAAAACTCATCAGGACGTCCTACGTATTCAACGGGGTGCGTATGCCGCTATTGAAAAAAGAAGCAAAGATAGTGGCAAACAATTGCGACGTCAAAGAGTTTTTTGCGTGGAAGACTACTTGCTACGAGCAAGTCGCAGTGCAGGGATATATTCTTGCAATAAAGAGTAAAAGTCAACAGTTTTACGGGCTGTTGGAAGATTATGTCGGCAAGATAGACGACTGGTCGCTTTGCGACGGTGCTTGCTGTGCGGTAAAAAGAAAGGACGAGGAGTATTTTAAAAAATGCTCGGAGTATGCCCGCTCTTCAGACGAATGGCGCGCAAGATGGGGAATAGTCGCCTTGATGGTAAACTATCTCGACAAGGACGAAGAAACGCTCTCAAGCGTGCTTAAAAGCGTAAAGCAGGGAAAGTATTACGTCGATATGGCACTGGCGTGGCTATTGCAGGTTTTGGCGGTAAAATACGAGGAAAAAGCCGTATCCGCAATAAAGACTTTGGAGCTGTCTAAGACAGTAAAAAAGATGACTGCGGGTAAAATACGCGATTCCTTCAGAATAAGCAAAGAGAAAAAAGAATTTTTCAAAAACCTGTTGCTATGATTTGTCCGCTTATGCGCGGCATTAGCTGAACAGTATCGGATTTTACTTAGGCATAGAGGTATAACCTTGCTAAAACAGCTAAAAATATTATCGGCATACAAGCAAATTTTTTTAGCAAATATCTAAAATTTGTTGACATCACAAATATACTATGGTAAAATTTGTAGGCATTTAGATGTAGAGTTTTTCTAGGTGTCCTTATGCGAGTGTAGTTCAATGGTAGAATCCCAGCCTTCCAAGCTGGTCGTGTGGGTTCGATTCCCATCACTCGCTCCACTTGTGAGTCTGTAGCTCAGCTGGATAGAGCAACGGCCTTCTAAGCCGTGGGTCGGGGGTTCAAATCCCTTCAGGCTCGCCACAGGTGGTGGGTATAGCTCAGTTGGCTAGAGCGCAAGATTGTGGCTCTTGAGGCCAAGGGTTCGACTCCCTTTACTCACCCCACCTATTATAGGGGTATCGCCAAGCGGTAAGGCACCAGACTTTGACTCTGGTATTCGTAGGTTCAAATCCTGCTACCCCTGCCACAAAAAAATAATCATTGGGGTGTCGCCAAATGGTTAAGGCACTGGACTCTGACTCCAGCACTTGAGGGTTCAAATCCTTCCACCCCAGCCATTTATCATTACTCATCGGCTGGCGTAATGAGTTAAAAATTTTATAAAATATATCAAAACGCTTGCATTTTCAGCGATAATGATATATGATAACAAAGGTTTGACCCATTAGCTCAGTCGGTAGAGCACATGACTTTTAATCATGGTGTCCCGGGTTCAAATCCCGGATGGGTCACCAAGCATCTAAAGATGCGGATGTGGCGGAATTGGCAGACGCGCTAGACTTAGGATCTAGTGTCTTCGACGTGGGAGTTCGAGTCTCTTCATCCGCACCACATACAAGAAAGATACTGAATATGCGGGAGTGGCTCAGTGGTAGAGCGTTGCCTTGCCAAGGCAAATGTCGCGAGTTCGAATCTCGTCTCCCGCTCCAGTATGCACCTTTAGCTCAGTTGGTAGAGCAAATGACTCTTAATCATTGGGTCCAGAGTTCGAGTCTCTGAAGGTGCACCAGAAAAGAGACCGTACAAAAAGTACGGTCTTTTTTATAATAAAAAGGAGAAAATACAACCACTGTCGCAATCAATTATTTATAGCTTATATTCAATTTTGAGAGAATCTCTCTAGGTCTTATCCGATATGTTAAAAGCGTTTCCGCACTCCTTGCAGAATTTTGCGTCGCTGTCGTTGAGTGCGCCGCAATTATTGCAGAATTTGAAGTCGCCTGTTTTGTATTTGTCTGATGAAGAGGTGCAGTCGCTATCCAGCGCAGTTTTTATTTGTTTTATGTATTCGATATTTTTTTCTTTAAGTTTTTGAGAGATAGGTTTTGCTAGCTGCATTACTGTCATAAATATACCGACAGCAAAGAGCGTCATAAACAATAAAACAGCCCAAACATCGAATTTGTACAGACTCAGTACAAAGAGTGTAAAGCCTACTACCGTAAGGAGTATGCCCACGATAAGCAAGGGGATATTTATTTTTGATTTTTTCATTGAATTACCTCGTTTGAGTATTCAACCGGTTGTGCTCAAAGTATAATACCAATCAGCTGCTTTTGCAAGCTTTTAGAAGTATTTTGTCGCTCCTTTTTTGAGCTGATTTTCAAGTGTTTTTACGGCAAAAAAAGTTGTTGTAAATGAGGTTGAAATAAGTTAATTTACGGCAAAAATAAAAGCGGGAAAAGTCCCGCTTTCGATTTTTTAATAAGATTTAGGATTACTGAAGATTTTTCTTTTCCTTAGCCGCAAGTTTTGCACGCTGTTCTTTGGAGAGAATAGTTTTTCTCAATCTTATGTTCTTGGGCGTTACCTCGACGAGTTCGTCGTCGGCTATAAACTCAAGACATTGTTCGAGAGAAAGTATTGTGGGCGGTATGAGTTTGAGAGCATCTTCGCTGCCGCTTGCACGGTTGTTGGTGAGCTGCTTTTTCTTGCACACGTTGACTACGAGGTCGTCTTCACGCGAGTTTACGCCGACAATCATACCTTGATATACGTTGACGCCTGCGCCTACGAAGAGGGTAGCACGTTCCTGTGCGTTGAATAGTCCGTAAGACGTTGTCGTACCGTCTTCCCATGCTACGAGAGAACCTCTGTTGCGCTCCTGAATATCTCCCTTGTAAGGCTCGTAGCCTTTGAATACGTGCGTCATTACGCCGAATCCTCTAGTGTCGGTAAGCATCTCGCTTCTGTAACCTATAAGGCATCTCGCGGGAATATCGAATTCGAGTTTTGTTCCGCCTCTTCCGTCGGGAGTCATATTTTTGAGGTTGCCTTTACGTGCGCCTATCTTGTTCATTACTACGCCTACGTAATCTTCGGGTACGTCAACTACGAGTTCTTCGACAGGCTCGCACTTTACGCCGTCTATCGTCTTGAAGATAACCTTAGGACGGGATACCTGAAATTCGTAGCCCTCTCTTCTCATTGTTTCGATAAGAATGGAAAGGTGCAATTCGCCTCTTCCGTAAACTTTGAAGCAGTCCGCAGAATCAGTTTCTTCCACTCTCATAGATACGTTGGTCTGTACTTCCTTGAAAAGTCTTGCTCTTAGGTGTCTGGACGTAACGTACTTGCCTTCCTTTCCCGCAAAAGGAGAGTCGTTGACCATAAAGAGCATCGAGAGGGTAGGCTCGTCAATCTTGACGAAAGGCAACGCTTCTACCTTGTCTAGGTCGCAAATCGTCTCGCCTATGTTGAGGTCGTCCACACCGCTTATTGCTACTATATCGCCTATACTGCCTTGCTCGCACTCTACGCGCTTAAGACCTTCGAATTGATAGAGTTTTGTTATCTTGGCTTGTTCCGTTGTGCCGTCGGTATGGCAGATGATTGCTTGCTGACCGCTGTGAATGGTACCTCTGACGATTCTTCCTATACCTATTCTTCCGATATATTCGTCATAGTCGATATTGCACATAATTGCTTGCAACGCATCGTCGGGGTCGCCCTCGGGACAGGGAATTTGTTCGAGTATAGTGTCGAGAAGGGGAGTCATATCCTTGCCGACTTCTCCCACCTTAAGACTTGCCCAGCCTTGTTTTGCGCTTGCCATAACGGTTACGAAATCCAGCTGGTCGTCATTTGCGCCGAGTTCGATAAACAAATCTATAAGCTGGTCGATTACCTGATTGGGGTCACCGCCTCTGTCTACCTTGTTGATTACGACAACGGCTTTTTTGTTAAGCCCCAAAGCCTTTTTGAGCACGTATCTCGTCTGAGGCATACAGCCTTCTACCGCGTCTACAAGCAGAAGTACGCCGTCGACCATAGAAAGAATACGTTCTACCTCTCCGCCGAAGTCCGCGTGTCCGGGGGTGTCGATAATATTGATTTTAGTGCCTTTATAGTGCACAGCGGTATTTTTTGCAAGTATGGTAATGCCTCTTTCTCTTTCGATATCGCCGTTGTCCATAACTCTGTCAACTACCGCTTCGTTTGTTCTGAAAATTCCGTTTTGGCGGAGAAGTTGGTCTACGAGGGTAGTTTTGCCGTGGTCAACGTGTGCGATAATAGCTATGTTTCTTACGTCTTGTCTTTTCATTTGGTCCTTTCTGTACCGCCTCGAAGGGGTGCTTGCTGTCTCTAAACGCACCTTTTCCGTAATTTGCGTTTCGGCGTCCTCATAATACATCCAGTATTACTTCGTCCTTCTCAAAGCAAATTATCGGAAAATTTGCTGTTTACAGCCTATCTCGCACCCCTTCTCGGCGGTACTATGTGTTTGATTTTATGGTTAATGTTTTGTTTAGATTAGTTTATAATTGTTGACTTGTCATAAGGCAAGCGGATTGTTTATAGTTGATTGTATTTGCGTTTCGTCGGGCAAGTATTACTTCTTCCTCCTCGACAAAAATCATCGCAAAATCCACGGCTTACAGCTTAGCCCGCACCCCTTCTCGGCGGTACTGTATTTTATATTTTTAGGTTGTTATCTATGTATTTTTAGTTATTGTGTCCGACTTGCTTACAAAGACAAGTGGAGTAGTTTATAGTTATTTATATTTGAATGTTCTACACTTTTTATTTCGTCGTCATCGTAATACGGCAAGTATTACTTCTTCCTCCTCAAAGCAAATTATCGAAAAATTCTCAGCCCACAGCCAAGATTTTTTTGCAAATCGGCGGTACTATGTTATGTTATATAATGTTTATTTAGTTATGTTTAGATTAATTATGATTGCCGACTTGCCTATAAAGACAAGTAGATAATTATAGTATTGTTCAGGTAGCTTAATGAGTGCGGAGATTACGTCAGTTATGAGGCGGGGTATAAAGACAATAATTGACGTATTGTCGAAAGCCTCAACGAAATAAATGCCGTAATATAGGTGCTCAAACGCTGTATGTATTCAACGTGCACTCGGCTGATATTATTCAGCGGAGCGCAAGTCTACTATTTTTGCAAGTATCTTTTTTCCAATTACTGTCATATAGCAATACGTTCTGCCTGCGCTTAAAGAGCCGGGATTGATGAGTTTGATATTGCCGAAGTCGCTTATGTCGGCTCTGTGAGTGTGTCCGTAAAGACAGCAGTCTGCACCGAGTTCCAGACCTCGCATCTGTAAATCCATAATTTGCGACTTGACTTTGTATTCGTGACCGTGTGTGATAAAAATCTTTGCTTCTTCTATATCCAAAAGCTGTTCTTTGGGGGAGGATACGAAGTCGCAGTTGCCGTATACGAACACGAATTTATCCTTAAAAGCCTCTTTGAGAGTTTGTATATCCTTGTAGCCGTCGCCCAGGTGAATTATAAGGTCGGCGTTGTTAAGAATTTCCCAAAAGGCATAGTCTTTAGGAAGGCGCCCGTGCGTGTCCGATATGATTATAATATTTTTCATAAGTCTATATAAAATTATACCATTTGAGATAATATGTCAAATATTTAGCTAGGGGCGCGGGATATTTTTATCAATTATCCGCATAAAATACTAAAAAACCCGTCCTTATAGGACGGGGAATTCGGTCGTTAGTCTTTCGATAGGGGTATACCGTCAGGCTTTTTCAGAATTGAGTTTTTGAAGTAAGTCTTTGAGCGCACGGCTTCTGTGCGATATCGTGTTTTTCTCTTCCATTACCGCTTCGCCAAAAGTTTTGCCGAGTTCGTCACTCAAAAATATAGGGTCGTATCCGAAACCGTTGGTGCCTCTGTATTCGTCAATAATCTGTCCGTAAGTCTTTCCGCTGCCGCTTATATAACTTCCGTCGGGATAGCACAGAACCACCACGCTCTGAAAGTACGCCTTTCTGTTGACAACGCCTGTTTTTGCCTCGAGTGCGTGGAGCTTGTCGAGAAGTTTTTTGTTGTTGTTAGCGTCGTTGCAAGGCTCGCCCGCATAGCGCGCAGAATAGATATTCGGCTCGCCGTTTAAAGCTTCTACGCAGATTCCGCTGTCGTCGCCGATTGCGGGAAGTCCCGTCAGCTTTGCTATCGTGCTGGCTTTTATGTAAGCGTTTTGTTCAAACGTTGTGCCGTTTTCTTCAATCTCTATTTCTATGCCCATATCCTTCAAGGTGTAAATTTCTCGGATTTTGTCTTTGAGCATAGTTTTGATTTCTACGAGTTTGTGTTTGTTGTTGCTGGCTAAGACTGCTTTCATATTATTTTTCCTTGTTCTTTTTAGGGGGTTGATAGGTTACGAATTCAATGAGGGCAGAGGGGTTGGCTTGTTTTATTTTGTCAAGTATTTCGTCAAAGTATTTGCCGTTGCAGTTGATTTGCAGTACGTCAGCCGAAATGCCCGTTTTTTTGTCCTGCACCATACCTTTGCCCTTTGCCTTGTAATATATCAAAAGAAATTTGTTGTCCGTGTCCTGTCGGATTAAGATTATATCTTCGTATTTGACTTTGGATACCAAAAATCCCAGAAGATAGAGCATATACTTGTCTTTGACGAGCAAGCCGTTGAGAAAAATCGTAAGTGCAAGCACGACTATTACGAAGCCCATAATTACGCTTGCGAGTATATCCTGAGTATGATAGTAGGATACCAAATTTCCCACTTCACATACTCTTAAAATATTGACAAGAATACAAACAAACAATATAATTATTGTTAGTATCGACAGGATTAATATCCAACGTTTTTGTTTGAAAGGATAAAATTTTTTCATACTTAATATTATACACAAATCGTCAAAGGTACACAACAAAAAACAGGGAATTTATGCAATTCAGAAAAATAAAAGACGAAGATTTCGATATTATAGCACAATCTCAGAGTAATACTCTTTACAACGGCAGCGAGTATTCCGCGCTCTATCTCAAAGGCTGGGAATTTTTCAATTACCCCGAGATGGAGATTGCTTTCGAAGACGGAGTAATTTATATAAGGTTTATTCCTCACGACAAGTACAAGGAAGAATTCGATACGACCAAGTATATTTATCTTCCGCCTCTTTGCGCGCTTGACAAAATCAAGGACGCTTATGCGAAGATAGAGGAGCAGAGTAAGGCTGATGACGACCTTATGTACGTTATGGCAACGCCCGACGAGTACGTTGAGATATTGGGCGACGAATACGTATACAAGCACAACGACGATTATGACGAGTATCTCTATCTGCCCGAAAATCTCATTACTCTTACGGGTAAGAAATATCACGGTAAACGCAACCACATCAACAACTTCATAAAGCTCTATGCGCCCGACGAAGAGGGCAGCGAATGCCGTTTCAGAAGTTACGAAGAGCGCGACTACAAAAAGGTAATGGCTCTTATCGCGGGCTGGGACGAGAAAAAAGAATTCGACGAAGACTCTTACGACGAGATGAAAAACGACGAGTTCAAAGTAATAGAGCTTGGTTTGAAGATGATATTCGGCGGCTGCGACAGATGCTTTGCGGACGTAATCGAATACGGTGATAAAATCATTGCGTTTTGCTTTGGCGAAATCACGCCGTCCAACGTGGGAATTGTTCACTTCGAAAAGGGCGATATAAACTACGAGGGCGTTTATCCCTATGTAAATCAGCGCGTAGCGCAAAAGCACTTTAAGGAAGTAAGATACATCAACCGTCAGGAAGATATGGGACTCGAGGGGTTGAGAAAGTCCAAGCAATCCTATTATCCCGCGGCTTTTGCGAGAAAAAACGTGGTCGAGAGTAAAAAAGAGCAATGACGCTTCGGCGCGGCAAAGATATTTGTAGGTCGTATTGACTTGCAAAATGCGCATAATTATTATATAATTAAAGCTGGCAGACGTTTGGCTTATAATACGCTATTCAAAACGTACAAGTCGGCGCAAACTTTTTTATCTGAAAATTTTTTACAACGGAGATATATATGATTCAACTTAAACAAGGCGCATACCTCTACAACGGAAAATTCCTTTCGGAAGAGGAGGCCAAAGCTAAGGGCGTAGCTCCCGAAAATCTCAAGGACGCATACAAGGGCACTATGGCATATTCCATACTGGCCGCGCACAATACCACGGGCGTAACGGCTAAAGGTGAGCCACTCAAAATCAAATTCGACGCGCTCGCTTCGCACGATATTACATACGTAGGCATTATTCAGACTGCAAAGGCAAGCGGACTTCAAGAGTTTCCTATCCCTTACGTACTTACCAACTGCCACAACTCGCTTTGCGCGGTAGGCGGTACTATCAACGAGGACGACCACGTATTCGGTTTGTCCGCGGCTAAGAAGTACGGCGGAATTTTCGTACCCCCTCATCAGGCGGTAATACACACGTATATGAGAGAGTGTATGTCGGGTTGCGGCAAAATGTTGCTCGGCTCGGATTCGCACACGAGATACGGTGCGCTCGGTACTATGGCTATGGGCGAGGGCGGTCCCGAACTCGTAAAACAGCTTTTGAAGCGCACTTACGATATCAAATATCCCGACGTAATCGCAATCAACCTTACAGGCAAGCCTCAAAAAGGCGTAGGACCTCAGGACGTCGCACTGGCTATTATCGGCGCGGTGTTCAAGTGCGGTTTCGTCAAGAACAAAGTTATGGAGTTTGTGGGCGACGGTATTAAGAATTTGCCTATCGAATATCGCAACGGCATTGACGTAATGACTACCGAGACGACCTGTCTTTCGTCTATATGGACCACGGACGACGAGGAAGTCAAAAACTATTACGGCGTAAGAGGCAGACTCGACGACTACAAGGCAATCAAGCCCGCCGAGATTGCTTACTATGACGGCGTAGTAGAGGTCGATTTGTCCAAGGTAGTGCCTCAGATAGCTCTTCCTTTCCACCCTTCCAACGTCTACAATCTTCAAGACGTTATCGACAACCCCGGCGACATACTTTCGGCTGTCGAGAAAGAGTGCAACAGACTTCTCAACAACAAGAATATAGATTTCAAACTTACCGACAAAATCAAGGACGGTAAAGTGTGCGTAGAGCAAGGTATCATTGCAGGTTGCGCGGGCGGTACTTATGACAATATTATCGAGGCAAGCCGTATTCTCAAAGACAGAAGCGTAGGCGACGACAAGTTTACTTTGAGCGTATATCCTTCCTCAACGCCTATCTATTTCGACCTTTTGGCAAAGGGTGCAATTGCAGACCTCGTCAAGAGCGGCGCGAATATCAAAAGCTGTTTCTGCGGACCTTGTTTCGGCGCGGGAGACGTACCTGCAAACAACGCTTTGTCCATAAGACACACGACGAGAAACTTCGAGTCGCGTGAGGGCAGTAAACCCGCTAATAATCAAATTGCTTCCGTTGCGCTTATGGACGCACGTTCTATCGCGGCTACGGCTGCCAACGGCGGCGTGCTGACGAGTGCGCTCGGACTCGACTATGACAATTCTATACCTCAATTCGAATACGACAAGAGCATATACGAAAAGAGAGTTTGCAACGGCTGGGGCAAAGCGCAGAAGGACGCGCCTTTGCAGTACGGACCTAATATCTGCGACTGGCCCGAGGTAATTGAACTTACCGACAATATCGCGGTTAAGCTCGCGGCGGTAATCAACGACCCTGTTACCACGACTGACGAGTTGATACCTTCGGGAGAAACTTCGAGTTACCGTTCGAATCCTTTGAAACTCGCTGAATTCGCGCTTTCGAGAAAAGTACCCGAATACGTGGGAAGAGCAAAGAATATCTATGCCGACGAGCTTGCGAGAAGAGACAAGGGCTTGCCCGAGGAGTACGCAAACGCTGTCAAGAAAGCGGGCGGCGTAAAGGGAAGTATCTCCATAGGCAGCGGCATATATGCGGTTAAACCCGGAGACGGCAGTGCGAGAGAACAGGCTGCAAGCTGTCAGAGAGTTCTCGGCGGCGTATGCAATATAGCAAAAGAGTATGCGACGAAGAGATACCGCTCCAACCTTATCAACTGGGGTATGTTGCCTTTCTTATCAGACGAAGAATTCAAGCTCGGAGATATAGTAATCGTCTGCGACGTAAAGAAGACGATAGACGAGGGCGGCTGCGAATTCAAAGCCAAAGTAGTAAGAGGCGACGAAGTTATTGACAGAGTATTGAGGGTTGACCCTTTGACGGCAGACGAAAGAGAGATTATCTCGAGAGGCTGTCTAATCAACTACTACAAGACGAGATAATGGACAAAAGTCAGCTCAGAAAATCGCTAAGAGAAAAAATCGCCGCGCTCACTTTAGAGGATAAGAAAGAGCAGAGTAAAAAGGTGCTCGAGCGTCTTAAAAAATGTGAATTGCCAAAAGGAAGCGTTTGCGTGTATAAAGCGTTGCCTAGCGAAGTGAATACGGACGGCATTATAGAATATTTTCTTGAAGACAGGCAGGTATATCTTCCCGTCGTAGAGGGAGAGGACATAATGCTCGTCAGAATAGACGAGGATACCGAATACGAAAAGGGCGCGTGGAATATCTCCGAGCCGATAGGCGAGAGGTTGAAACCCGAAGAGGTAAATCCCGCGCTTACCGTTACGCCTCTTTTGGGAGCGGACGAAAGTCTTATGCGTTTAGGCAAGGGCAAGGGATTTTACGACAGGTACTTTCAAAAAGTAAATACGTATAAAATCGGTATAGCTTTCAGAGAGCAACTCGTCAAAGAAGTGCCTTGCGATATTTGGGACAAACGGCTGGATATGCTTTTGCTTCCCGACAGGATAATAAAAAAATGAGAGTAATCAGCGGAAAATACAGAGGAAGAAAACTCAATTCTCCTATCAACGATGCGGTACGACCTACCGCGGACAAGGTAAAGGAAAGTATTTTCAACGTCATACAGTTTGACGTTGAGGGATGCGCTTTCGTAGACCTTTTCGCAGGTAGTGGCGGTATGGGCATAGAGGCGTTGAGCAGAGGCGCGAAGAGCGTTGTTTTTTCCGACTGCGACAGAGAAGCGATACGTCTTATCAACTCTAATCTCAAGGGTATCGACGGCGATTACAAGGTGCTAAGTCGCGATTACAGAGACGTGCTTTTCACTTTGAGCGGCAAGCAGGATTTTATATTCGTCGACCCTCCTTACAAGACTGACTATATCGAAGATATATGCCGTATAGTCAAAGAAAGAGATATTCTCGATAAGGACGGATACGTGATATACGAGCACGATGACAGCAGAAACAATTACGTCTTGCCTGACGGTATGTGTATAGCCAAGCGCAAGAAATTCGGCATAGTGATTGTGGATTACATTGCATTCTCAAGAGGCAAGACCGCTATCGCGGGAAGTTACGACCCGATAACAAAAGGACACCTCGACATAGTGGACGCCGCGCTCGAGGAGTATGACGAAGTAACGGTGTTGCTTGCGAAAAACGAAGACAAAGAATACCTTTTCTCTCTCGAAGAGAGGAAAGAATTTTGCCGTCTTGCCACAGAGAATTACCTCAACGTCAAGGTAGACGTCTGCGAGGGATTCGTATACGAATATTGCAAGGCGCACGGAATAGATACCGTATATCGCGGCTACCGCGACGAAAAGGACTATGCGTACGAGAAAGATATGGCAAAATTCAACGAGGAGCACGGACTCAAGACCGTACTTGTCGAGGGTGAAAGAGCAGTTTCCTCATCTCTGATAAGAGAGAAACTTTTAATAGGCGAAGATATAAAAAAATACCTGCCCGATAATTGCGTTAAGGCTGTTTTGAAGGCGTATAAGGAGAAGTTATGAACGGTACCAGCGTAGACAGATTGCTCGAAAAGCTCGAAACGACGCTTTTGAGCGGAAAGAAACAGATGTTTTCCAATATGTATCTCATAGACGTCAACAAATGTCTTGCGATTATTCAGCAGATAAAAGCCGAAATGCCTCAGGATTTAGCGGAGGCAAAGGTGATTTTGCGTAACTGCGACAAACTCAAGGAGGAAGCTGCAATCGAAGCCAACGGAATTATTGCGGCGGCGCAGGAGCAGGCGCGCGTACTCGTGGACGAAAACGCTATCCGTCAGGAGAGCGAAAGACAGGCTGAAGAGCTTGTCAAGAAAGCAGGCGCGTATGCGGACGGACTAGTAGAGCAGAGCTACAATCAGGTCAACAATATGTACCTCGAAGTGGAAAACGTAATGAGGAATATGCTCGCGCAGGTTATGGAGAGCAGAGACAGTCTTTTTGTTGCGGACGATACGCAGGGAGATATGCCTCAGGATATGTCGCAAAACAATCTTCAGAACAGATAAAAACTTCAATACAAGATAGCGCACGCGATGAGCGCAATGATAAAACTGAATATTGCCTGAGTGGTTTTCGTGATAAAATAAAAGGGTACGCTAACCTTGCATTGTCTTAAAAAAGTCAGCGACTGAAAGGTTATCGACAAACCGCCGAAAGATAACAATCCTGCTATAAAAGGCAGGATTATTTTTATGTCGACACCGCTATCTGCAAAACTCTGACAGCCTCGCGTTATCTCTATAAGAGATATTATCACGGGCTTAGCAGTCTGAGCGGGTATGCCCGCAAGCGTTAGCAAAGGTGAAACGATGCGCGCAAAGAAGTCCACTATTTTCAAGTCGAGCGCAACGTCGATTACCATACTGAATATGGCAATATATCCGCCGACTACCAGTACGGAAAGTATGGAAGAAGTAATGGAAGCGTTGAGAAAATTATCGTCGCGTTGAGGAGTAAGAGGCGCGGTAACCGCAACAGGCGCACTCTTGCCTCGGTAGAGAAGTCCGTTGAGCATAGCTCCCAGTGCGTGACATACAAACAGGACATAACCCGCTTTGGGGGAAGACAGCATAAGAGTGCCTACGGTGCCCACAACGAAAAGCGGACCCGAGGTCGAAGTGAATGACGAAACTTTTTTGCAGTCCTTAAGAGTAAAAATCCTTTCCGAATAAAAATCGCTTATGAGTTTTGCGCCTACGGGATATCCCGAGATAAGGCTCATTATCATTATGTATCCGCTTTCGTAAGGTGCGTTATAAAGACGGGATACGGGGCGTTTGAGAATTTTGCCGAGCGTGTTTGCCGTACCCAGTCCCGTAAGAAGTTTGGTAAAAAAGAAAAAGGGAAAGAGTGCGGGGGCGACGTTTTTTGCAAAAAGCAACATACCGTTGAATACGCTTTCGATATATTTTTGCGGATTAAGCACCAGACAGCATACGAAAAAGCATATTATCAATGATAAGGGGAGTACTTTTCTTGCGTTTTTTGAGAGCGTGAGCATACCAAAATATATGCTTTGAAAACGCGCATTATGCGGTATACAAGCGCGGGTGTGTTGTCGGCGCGATTATTTAGCAAAGCGGTTGAAAAAATTCGGATTTGAATAAAGCGTTGAATAAAGCGTACGGAACTTTAATAATCAATATAATTTGCGCTTTTTGCGATTCTTTATTTATGATGTTAAGCCCTATAAAAGCAAAACTCCGCCTAGCGGAGTTTTTTTACTACTTTCATTACCTTGCCGAAATCTCCCGCTATGCTTGCATAAAGGCTGTCGCTTTTTGCTATAAGACTGTCGGGAGAAAGGCGGGACGCTTTGACGATTACGGGGCATTTAAACAGAGATAGCAATTCTCGCGAATCTTCGGCTACGGCAAGCGCGTTGACACAGTCAATCTCTTGAGCAATCAATTCGTCCGCCTGAAGATTGTTGCCGAGTGCGATATTCAAAAGCGTGCGTCTTACGTACGAGCGGGTGTATCTTTTTGTCTCGATGTCCGATACGAGTGAAGAAAATGTTTTTGCATTTTTTATGTGTTGGCAAATCCTGTTTTCAATGCCTTCCTTTACGCCGTGTGCTTTGGAAGCACCGTCTAAGGATAATGTGTATTTTAAAATTGCAAGCAGTCTGTCCTGTGTTAATTCGGCAATGTTGCGGGAAAGAGCGGAGAGAAAAGAATAAACGTCGTCGGGTACATAATCCTTTACGCAGTCGGTTTTTCCGTCCGCTACGGCGCGGCGTATCGCGCTTGCCGACGCAAATTGTCCGTTGAGGTCTTCGCTGTCATACGCTCCTATGCGTTTTATTGTATAGGGGATGAGGTTGCTGCCTGTTTGTTTGATTGCTCTTAAGTATTCTACCGCCAAAGTGTTGTTGGGAGAAGAGAGCAAACAGGCAAGCTCTTCGTCAAAAGATTTAAGGGCGAGCGAGTAGCTCGTGGCATATCCGTTGCCTTCGGAAATAAACTTTTCGAATATAGTCTTAAACTCTTTGCTTTCCTCGAACTCTACGGCTTTTTTGAGTTTTTTCATATTTCCCTCTTCGCTTCCGAAAGAGAGTACCTTTTCGCAATCAAGAGCGTTTGCAATCTTGATTGCGCCGAGTGCGAAATATTTTGCCGTAGTCAAAGCGTATTGCGGGGGCAATTCAATGACCAAATCCGCGCCGTTTTTAACTGCCCATTCTGCGCGTGTGTATTTGTCGGCAATCGCCGCCTCTCCGCGCTGTACAAAGTTGCCGCTCATAATGCACACGACTTTGTCGCACGCGCAATCCTCTAGTGTTTTGCGTATGTGGTAGACGTGTCCCTTTTGAAGGGGATTATATTCGCAAATTATGACGGCGATTTTCATATTTTGCACCTCAAAACTCTTTACAATTATTTTATATAAGAGTATAATTTATTTGTTCGGGCATACGGCTTAAAGTGTCGTTTCCGACGTTTACATAAGATTATTATAAGTTAAAATACGCAAAAAATAAAGCGTTTCGGAGGAAGTGCAATGAGCAAAATTATCGACAGCATAATCGACAAAGCAAAGACCCTCAACAAAACTATAGTTTTGGCTGAAGGCGAGGAACCCAGAACGGTCGAAGCCGCTCAGACTATCGTTAAGAACAAGATTGCCAACGTTATTCTTTTGGGTGACGAGGAAAAACTCAAGACGATATATCCCTATGCCAACTTTGACAATATCAAAATCGTCAATCCTTTGACTGCGGATATAGAGGACTATGCAAACACTCTTTACGAGCTCAGAAAGGCAAAAGGGATGACCCCCGAAGACGCACGCAAAGAAATCAGAAAGTATCTCAACTACGGCGCAATGATGATAAAGAAAGGCGACGCAGACGGTATGGTAGCAGGTGCTATCAACTCTACGGGCAACGTACTCAGAGCAGGACTTACCATAGTCAAGACCAAGCCCGGCATCAAGACGGTTTCCAGCTGCTTCCTTATGGCATTCGAGGGAACTCCTTATAAAGACAGAGATATTATGGTATTCGGTGACTGCGCCGTAAATATCAATCCTACCGCAGAACAGCTTTCGGATATAGCTATCTCTTCCGTAGCTACCGCTAAGGACCTTGCGGGTATTGCCGAACCTAAGGTAGCGATGCTTTCTTTCTCCACCAAGGGAAGTGCAAAACACGAATTTGTAGACAAGGTAGTAGAAGCTACAGCTCTCGTAAAGGAGAAAGCTCCCGAAATAGACGTTGACGGCGAGTTGCAGGTAGACGCTGCAATCGTTCCTTCCGTCGGAAGACTTAAAGCTCCCAACAGCGACGTTGCCGGCAAGGCAAACGTATTCATTTTCCCCGACCTGCAATCGGGTAATATAGGTTACAAGCTTACGCAGAGATTCAGCGGCGCAACGGCTATCGGACCTATCTGCCAAGGCTTTGCAAAACCTATCAACGACCTCTCCAGAGGTTGCACGAGCGACGATATCGTAGCCGTAGTCGCTATCACTTCCGTACAGGCTAGTCAAAACTGATACATATAACGCAATAAGAGAATAAAGGAGAATTTTTATGAAAATTTTGGTCGTAAACGCAGGCAGTTCCTCTCTTAAATACCAGCTTATCGAGATGGACAACGAAGAAGTAATTTGCAAGGGCGGTGTAGAGTGCATAGGCATCGAAGGCTCTAAAATCTCTCACAAAGTCAACGGTAAAGAGCACGTCATCGAAAAGCCTCTCGCAAATCACACCGACGCTTTCAATCTCGTTATGGAGTGCCTTACGAACAAAGAGTACGGCAGCATATCTTCTCCTGAGGAAATCTCTGCTATAGGTCACAGAGTAGTACATTCGGGCGAGGCGTTCACGGCTTCGACTTATATCGACGACAAGGCAATGAAGGACCTCGAGAGCATTGCTCATCTCGCTCCTTTGCACAATCCCGCGAGCCTTGCTTGTCTTAAGTCCTGCAAGTCTATCGTAGACTGTCCCAACGTATGCGTATTCGATACCGCTTTCCACAGCACTATGCCCAGAAAAGCTAAATTGTACGCTATACCTTACGAGGACTACGAAGCTACGCAAATCAGAAAGTACGGTTTTCACGGTACTTCTCATAAGTTTGTATCGCAGGAAGCTATCAAGTACCTTAAGAGCAAAAACCTTCCTTATTCGAATATTATTACCTGTCATCTCGGCAACGGCTCTTCTATTACGGCTGTCAAGGACGGCAAGTGCGTAGACACTTCTATGGGTATGACCCCTCTCGACGGACTTATTATGGGTACGCGTTGCGGTTGTATCGACGCAGCGGCAGTAGAAATGCTTGCCGAATTCAAGAATATGTCCACCAAGGAAATGACCAACTATCTCAATAAGAAATGCGGATTCTTAGGAGTAAGCGGCGTCAGCTCGGACTTCAGAGCACTCTGCAAGGCTATCGAAGAGGGCAATGAGAGAGCAAAACTCGCTTTCGATATGTTCGCATATCAAATCCGCAAGTACATCGGAAGCTACTCGGTAGCTATGGAAGGTCTCGACTGTATCGTATTCACGGGCGGTATAGGCGAAAACGGTCCCGTAATCAGAGAAGCCGTATGCGACAATCTCGGATTTATGGGTATAGAAATCGACAAGGAGTACAACAAAAAGGCTCCCAGAGGCGAACTTGTTGACGTAAGCGCGAAGAATTCCAAAGTGAAAATTTTGGTTATTCCCACAAATGAGGAACTCGTCATTGCGAGAGAGACCGAAGAGGTTGTAAAATCCCTTTAAAGACGGGCAGTCTTAAAGGCTGTTATAAAAATAGCAAAATAATCGAATTTTGTTTGACAAAGGTGAAAAAATCATCTATAATGCAATAGCAATTAATTTTAGTACACTTAATGGAGGTGTTGGAAATGGCAGTACCTAAGGCGAAAACTTCGAAACAAAGAAAGCATACGCGTTCAGCTAATTGGAAGTTGACCACTCCTAATCTTTCTGAATGTCCTCAGTGCCACGAGCTCAAGGCTAACCACAAGGCTTGTCCTAACTGCGGTTACTATGACGGTGAACTCGTTGTAGAAAAGAAAGAGAAAAAGTCCAACTGATTGAGTGGCTGATTCATCTGAAAAAAGAATTAATTTACCGCTGAAGATATTTTCTTCGGCGGTACTTTTTTATTAACGCTCGATGCTTAGACGCGTTTGACGGTAAGTAAGTGAGTTTTGATATAAGCTTTATTTAAATTCGCATATAATTTTCAAATCAAATGTTGATTTTATGTTTTTGTGTGGTATAATGTATTTAACCGATAGGAGAGATATTATGAATATAGTTTTGGATTGTTTCGGCGGGGACCTCTGTCCCGATAGCGCGGTTGAGGGCGCAATTCAGGCAGTAGGCGAAATCGAAGATTTGAAAGTTACGCTTTGCGGCGACGAAAACGTTATCGCGCAAATACTCAAAGACAAAGTTTACGATAAGGACAAAATCGCTCTGCTTAATGCAAGTGAAGTTATTACAAACGACGACGCTCCCGTAATGGCTATCAGAAGAAAGAAAGATTCTTCTATGGTAGTCGCGCTCAAGGCTCTTGCCAACGGGGATTTCGACGGTATGGTTTCGTCGGGTAATACGGGTGCGCTTCTCGTAGGAGCGACGCTTTTGGTTAAACTTATAGACGGGGTTCAACGCGCTTCGCTATCTCCTTTGCTTCCCACGATATACGACGATAAAAATACCATACTCGTAGACGGCGGTGCAAACGTCGATTGCAAGGCAAGTATGCTCAAGGAATTTGCCATAATGGGCAGCGCGTATATGAGTGCCGTCAAGGGAGTAGAAAATCCTAAAGTCGCACTTCTCAATAACGGAGCGGAAGAAGAAAAAGGTAACGCGCTTACAAAAGAGGCTCACGCGCTTTTAAAACAAACCGACGTTAATTTTATAGGAAATATCGAAGCCAGAGATTTGCTTTTCGGCGTAGCCGACGTTATCGTAGCGGACGGTTTTGACGGCAATATGTGTCTTAAGACAGCAGAGGGTATGGGAAAAGCCGTATTCACTCTTTTGAAAGAATTTATTATGAAAGGCGGGCTGAGGGCAAAGTTGGGATATCTTTTGCTCAAGCCTTCTTTGAGAAAGCTTAAAAAGATTATGTCTTCGGACAGCGTGGGCGGCGGAGTATTTTTAGGCGTAAAGAAAGTCGTAGTCAAAGCGCACGGCGCAAGCAACGCGCTCGCATTTAAAAACGCGCTTATACGCGCTTACGAAATGTCAAAGGCGGATTTGCCTTCTAAGATTGCAGGCGCACTAGCCAAAGAAGCGGGAAATATATAGACGATATGAAAGATATACAGGAATTGATAGGCTACCGTTTTAAAGATAAAAGTCTTTTGGAAATGGCACTTACGCATTCTTCGTATTCGCATAAATACGGAGAAGAGGATTATCAGCGTCTAGAGTATCTGGGGGACAGCATAGTCGATTTTGTGGTTGCCGACGAATTGTATTCCCGCTATCCGCACGCCGACGAAGGAGTGCTTACAAAGATGCGCGGCGCGATAGTTTCATCTCAGCCTTTGGGGGAGATTGTAAAAGAAAGAGGATATGTCGGATATCTTCGCGTAGGCTACGGTACAGTCAGTCAGAAGACTTATTCGGACGTATTCGAATCGCTGTGCGGCGCTATATATCTGGACGGCGGTATGGAATGTGCCAGAGAATACGTAGTAAGCCATCTGGCAAACCTTTTGGACAACGCGCATAAGAATTACAATATGGATTACAAATCCAAACTGCTGGAGAAATTCTCAGACAGAGTAAGGTTTGAGGAGCTGTCAAAGACGGGACCCGAGCACGCGCCGACTTTCGAGATGGGGTTGTATATAGACGGAAACTTTGTCGCAAAGGCAAAAGGCGACAGTAAAAAGCACGCCGAGCAAAAGTGTGCGAAAATTGCTCTCGACAACAAAAAACTCAAATAAAGCAGTCGCTGAAAGTTTTGGGAGTTTGAGAGCGATTAAAGCAAAATTTTTTACCTTTATTCGCATATATGAAATTGCGCTAAAAAAAGACAGCTCAAGCTGTCTTTTTTTATTTTTGTAATAATTGTTTTTTGTAAAAATATTATTCTGCTTTTTCGCTCTTTTTAGCGGTAGTCTTTTTTGCCGTTGCGGAAGTAGCTTTTTTAGTCGTGCTTGCAGTCTTTTTAGCAGCGGGCTTTTTCTCTGCGCCTTCGGCGGTTTTCTTAGCCGTAGAAGCGGTCTTCTTGGTCGCAGTTTTCTTTGCCGCGGTCTTTTTCTCCGCGCTTTCGGGTACTACTACCGCAGTGGCTTTCAAAGTTTCCTCTTCCTTTTTAGCGGGAGCTTTTTTTGTAGCGGTTTTCTTAGCGGCGGTTTTCTTAGCGGCGGGTTTTTTAGCCGTAGTTGCCGAAGCCTTTTTAGCAGGGGTCTTCTTTGCGACAGGCTTAGCTTCTTCCTTTACTTCTTCGGCTACCTCAGCGGCAGCTATTGCTTTTTGACTAGCTATCATTGCTTCGTATGCTTTGTCGCAAGGGTTTTCTATTTCGTTGTTACAGTAAGCGCAATAATCGTAAGAACCGCACTTGTCGTGACCTGCAGCTTCGCTGTCATACCATTTTCTCAAGTCGAGTTCTTGTTGCTTTTTGCTTATCATAGTCACACCTCCAAATATTTTCAACTACAGTTTATACTAAAGTATAAATATTGTCAATACAATATGTCCAAAAGACAGAATATTACAAATATTTCACAAAAAATATTGCGATTTTAAGCGATAATGCTCAAAAAATTTCTATATATCACAAAATAAGTTTTTTGACCTGCGAAAGTGAACTTCTCTTGCTAATACGCAGGAGCTTTATTCGGTGCGGATATAGGTATCGGAATGAAGTTGAGGGTAAATTTGCCGTATGCTGGAATTAGTCAAAACCGATTAGTCATAACCGCATATTCGGATAAAAAATTAAGCGGTTTTAATAATTATTATAATATTATAAATAACTATTGCAAAAGCCCTTGCTTTATGGTATAATTTATTAGTAAAATAGCATTATTTTATGCTTTTTAAGTGAGGAATTATGAAGTTTAAAAAGATGGAAGCCTTTGGCTTCAAATCCTTTGCGGACAAAATAGAGGTGCCACTCAACGAGGGTATTACGGCTATCGTCGGTCCTAACGGCTGCGGAAAGAGCAACGTATCCGACGCTATACGCTGGGTACTCGGCGAGCAAAGCGCGAAAAACCTCAGAGGTAAGAGTATGCAGGACGTTATCTTCAACGGTACGTCTATCAGAAAACAGCTCTCTTTCTGCGAGGTTTCGCTCACCTTTGACAATACTACCCGCATATTCGATATCGACCTCGACGAAGTCGTTATTACGAGAAAGCTTTACCGCTCGGGCGAAAGCAATTATCTCATCAACAACACGCCTTGCCGTCTGAAAGACATACAGGCGCTTATAAGAGATACGGGTCTCGGCAGAGACGGTTACAGCATAGTAGGACAGGGTCGTATCGACGAAATTATCAACGCAAAGCCCGAAAACAGACGTAATATATTCGAGGATGCGGCAGGTATATTAACCTATAAAAAGAACAAAATCGAAGCGGAGAAAAAACTCGCTTCTACCGATGACAATATAGAAAAAATACGTATTGCCAAAGATTCGCTCGAAGGACAGCGTAATTTGCTAGAAAGGCAGAGCAGAGACGCGCGTAAATATCTCGAGACGAGAGACAGACTCAAGGTGCTCGAAGCAAACGAATACGTATATCAGTTTGAAAACCACGAGAGTGTCAAAGTAAAAATCAGGACAAGACTCGAAGGCTTTACGCAAGAGCTGGAGGCAAAGAGTATAGAGGCCGACAACAACAACAGAGAATACGACCTCAAGAATATGGAGCTAAACAATATCGACGTTATGCTCACCAAGCTGAGGGACAAGCGTACCGATATAGCCGTAAAAGCCGAAAACATAAGAGGTCAGGGACTGACTATGCAGGAGAGAGTAAACAACCTGCAAGAGCAGAAATCCCAGTGCCTGCAAAGGCTTACGCAGAGCGAGAAAACTCTCGAAGAAAAAAACAGAGAGCTCAAAACTCTTAAAGAGCAGTACAATATGACTGCCGAAGACAAAAAGGCGTCCGACAAGAAATACGCGGAGTGCAACAATAATTACATAGCGCTCGTCAACGAAATAGTCGACAGAGACCAGAAGATAAAGAGTGCTAATCAGGACTTGCTCAACGCACTTCAGAAAGAGGGCGAAACAAAGGTCGATATAAGTAAGTTTACCACGCAGAGAGAATTTATTCTCACGCGTATTGCCGAACTTAACTCCGAGATAGACAGTTATGACAATGCGATAAAGACTTATGAGGAGACAAAGCGCGAGCACGAGAAAAATCTCGTCAATATGAAAAACGACCTCAACAGACTTGTCATAAGCCGTAACGAAGTTATGAGCGAAATCCGCCAGCTTCAGGAGGAACAGGACAGAGCGAGAAGCCGCGCGAGCGAACTCAATGCGGATATGTCTGTCGCAAGACAGCGTCTTGAAACCAACAAGAGCTTAAGACGCGAGTACGGCAACTTTACTTTAAGGTCGCTTATGGGAGACGCCGAACTCAACCGCGAACTCAAATCGAGAATACTCGGCGTTGTATCCGACCTCGTCAACGTACCTAAGGATTACGAGACGGCGATAGAGACGGCTTTGGGTGCGTCGCTTCAGAACGTAGTCGTTTCCAACGAAGAGGACGCAAAGTACGTAATCGCATATCTGAGAGAAAGACAGTACGGACGACTTACCTTCCTGCCGCTTACCAGCGTAAAGCCCAGAGAACTCGAGAGAGAATTTTCCTCTATCCTCAGAGAGCAGGGGTGTTTGGGCGTCGCAAGCAAACTCATAAAATACGACTCCAAATACGACAACGTATTTTCCTCGTTGCTCGGGCGTACTCTTATAGTAGACAATATCGACAACGCTACGTTGATAGCGAGAAAGTACAGATATGCCGTACGTATAGTTACATTGAAAGGCGACGTGCTGAGTACTACAGGTTCGATTAGCGGCGGTTCGCAGAAGGCTTCGAGCGCGAGAGTGCTTTCGTACGAAAGACTTATTGCGGAAGACGAACAGCGTCTTAAAGATTACGCTGTAGAAAAGCAGAAGATAGAAAAGCTTCTTTCGACGGCAGAAGAAGACCTTGCCGATTATCAGGAGCAGCTCGAGGGATATGACGAGGATATCCGCAACAGTCAGGTACAGATTGCCACCGAAAACGGAAAACTCGACAAAGTGCTTGCGAGCATACAGGAAAACCTTAACTCTATGCAAGAGAGACAAAAGGGTAAGAGCGAGTATGAAAATCAGCTTGACGCAATAGAAAACGCGCTCAATATTTTGGGCGAACAGGGCAAGGACGTCAACGCTCTCAAAGAAAACGTAGACAGCATAGCCAGCAAGACTAAAGAGGAATTCGATCTCAAGAGTCAATTGAAGGACAAGCTGGGAGAGGAACTCTCTAATTTGCGAGTACAGTGCAGCACGCTCGAGCAGAATCTCGAAAATCTCAAGGAAAACATAGACAGATTGCAAAGCGAGGTCAACACGCTCGAAGAAGAGAAGACCGACCAGAAAAACAATCTCAGAAACCTCGAGGATATTATTTTCAAACTTACCAACGACAAGAGCGTAGAGCTTCCCGAAAAGTATCAGAAGCAGCTTGACGAGGTCAGCAAACAAATCAAGGAAGCCGACGAATACAAGGTCAAGCTCAGCGAAAAAATCAAAGAGCTTGTCGAAAAGAAAGACAGCATAAGCTCGGCTTTGATATATATCAACGAAAACAAAGTCAAGTGTGAAAACGAGCTTGAAAAAGTCGAAGAAAATATGCTTGCTTTGCAAAATAAAATCAAAGAGGAATACGACCTCGATTACGAAGGCGCGCTCGCTTTGAGAATGGAAGACTTCGATTATCAGGAGTGCAAGCAGGAAATAAGGAAGTTGCAGAGAGAGCAAAAGGAGATGGGCAACGTCAACATCAGCGCAATCGAAAACTTCCGCGAAGTCGACGGTATGTATCAGGAATATTCGGTGCAGATAGAGGATTTGGAAAAGACTTCCGACGATTTGAGAAAGCTTATCGAACAGCTGTCCAAACAAATGCTCGAACAGTTTACCACGGAGTTTGAGAAAATCAACAAGAACTTTGAAATCATATTCAAGGAACTTTTCGGCGGCGGTACGGGTAAACTTGAAATTCTTCCTCCCGAAGAAGGACAATCCGAGCTCGATGCAGGTATAGAGATAATGGCGGAGCCGCCCGGCAAAAAGCTTCAGTCCATTACGCTGATGAGCGGTGGAGAAAAGGCTCTTACGGCAATAGCAATCCTCTTCGCCATACTCAAACTCAAGGCTATGCCTTTCTGCGTACTCGACGAAATAGAGGCGGCACTCGACGATGCTAACGTAGGTTTGTTTGCGCAGTATCTCAAGAGATTCAGCAACGAAACTCAGTTTATCGTCATCACCCACCGTAAGCCTACGATGGAACTTGCGGACAGACTGTACGGCGTAACGATGCAGGAAAAGGGCGTATCGAAAGTTGTTGCCGTCAACCTTGCCGACGCAGTCAAACACTCTAAAAACGATTGACGCACCGTTTGACGCGTGAGGTTAGCACTTTGCCTATGCGTCTATAATAAACAAGTGCGAGAATAATCAAAACAATAATTGCCGTCAATACGGCAAGCCTTAAAGGTTAAATCCGAAGGAGAATTTATGGGATTTTTAGAAAAACTAATCGCAGGACTTAAGCGTACGAAAGAGGCTTTTTCCAAAAAGATGTATCAACTCTTTGCGGGAAGAGAACTTGATGAAGAATTTTACGAAGACCTTGAAAACACTCTTATCTCGTCCGACCTCGGCGTAGAGGCAACCGAACAGATTCTCGAAGAATTCAAGGACGAATGTTACAAGAGAAAAATCAAAAAGCCCGAGGATGCAAAACAGCTTCTCAAAAACATAATGATTGACGCTATCAATTACGATATACAGGAGTATTCCTATCCTCTCGTAATACTCGTAGCGGGCGTAAACGGCGTAGGTAAAACCACAGCCGTAGGCAAACTTGCCAAGTATTTCGTCAACAAGGGCAAGAGCGTAGTAGTTGCGGCGGCAGACACGTTCAGAGCGGCGGCAAGCGAACAGCTCGAAGTATGGGCGGAGCGCGCAAAGGTGCGTATTATCAAACACGAAGAGGGTAGTGACCCCGCTGCGGTTGTTTTCGATGCTATCAAGTCAGTCAAAGCAAAGGGTACGGACGTACTTCTCATTGATACTGCGGGCAGACTTCAGAATAAGAAAAACCTTATGAACGAGCTGGGCAAAATCAATAAGGTAGTAGGCAGAGAATTCCCCGAATGCGATTACCGCACGTATATCGTAATCGACGCAACGACGGGACAAAACGCGCTTTCTCAGGTAGAAGCTTTTGACGAGATAATAGATATGGACGGTATTATCCTCAACAAGCTCGACGGTACGGCAAAGGGCGGAGTAGTATTTGCAATTTCGGTAGAAAAAGAGTTGCCCGTATGCTTTATCGGCGTGGGCGAGGGTATCGACGATTTGCTCGAATTCGACGCAAAATTCTTTATTGAAGAACTTTTTTGATTAAACAGAATATCTGCGCATTTACTCGAATATGTCCTTGACGGTATCGAGTTTCGTTGCGTAAGTTGCGGACATTCGCGGTAAATGCAGGCGCGATAAAAATATTTTTATGATGCAAAAACTGTTGACAGGCAAAATCTTTCGTGCTAGTATGTAAAGGCAAAATACTTTAACAAGTAGAAATACTTTATAGCTATGGAAAAGAGAGAAAAACTGTTTATAAGCCTGTACAACGATTATTACGGTAGCCTTCTGACAGATTATCAGAGGGAACTTATAGACGGGTATTACAATCTCGATATGTCTTTGAGCGAACTCGCGGAAGAACACAACATATCCCCGCAAGGAGTTAGAGACGCATTGAAAAGAGCGGAAAAACAGCTTCAGTTTTACGAAGAAAAACTCGCTCTCGTCAAAAAGACGCAGAAGGTAAAAGCTTTAATCGAAGAAGTTATCGAAGAAAGCGCGCCCGCACAAAGACAAAAACTAAAAGAGGCTATCGACGTACTTGTCGAATAGCAAGGAGGAAAAATGGGAGCTTTCAGCGGACTCAGCGAAAAACTCAATCATATCTTTTCCAAGTTGAAAAACAAAGGTAAGTTGACCGAACTCGAAGTCAAGCAGGCAATGCGCGAAGTACGTATAGCCCTTCTCGAGGCGGACGTAAATCTCACCGTTGTCAAAGAATTTATCAACAACGTAAGTCAAAAAGCCGTAGGCGACGATATACTCAAAGGACTCAATCCTACTCAGCAGGTTATTAAAGTCGTCAACGAAGAGCTTATAAGAATTATGGGCGGCACGCACAGCAAAATCAATATTGCCGACAAGCCCCCTACGATAATCCTTATGTGCGGACTTCAGGGTAGCGGTAAGACTACTATGTGCGGCAAGCTGGCTGTTATGCTCAGAAAGCAGGGCAAAAATCCTTTGCTCGTAGCGTGTGACATATACCGTCCTGCGGCTATCAAACAGTTGCAGGTAGTAGGTAAAAACGCCAACGTACCCGTATTCGAAAAGGGACAAATCAATCCTCAGAAAATAGTCAAAGAAGCTCTCAAAGAGGCGGAGCACAACGGCAATGACGTCCTCATCGTGGATACCGCGGGAAGACTGCATATAGACGAAGAGCTTATGGACGAAATCAAGGGGCTCAAAAAGTCTTTCAATCCCTCTGAAATATTGCTCGTCGTAGACGCAATGACAGGTCAGGACGCCGTAAACGTAGCAAGCAAGTTCAACGAGGTAATGGACGTTACGGGCGTGGTGCTTACCAAGCTCGACGGCGATACGAGGGGCGGTGCGGCACTCTCTATCAGAGCGGTTACGGGCAAGCCTATCAAGTTTTGCGGCGTAGGCGAAAAGCTCAGCGATATAGAGATATTCTATCCCGACAGAATGGCATCGAGAATACTCGGTATGGGAGACGTGCTCACGCTTATCGAAAAGGCACAGGCGGCTTTCAGCGAAGAGGAAGCTCTCGAGATGCAAAAGAAGATGAAAAACAATTCTTTTACTCTCGAAGATTATCTCGTGCAGATGGACAAGATGAAGAATATGGGCGATATGTCGCAGATGCTTTCTATGATACCCG
Source organism: uncultured Christensenella sp. (assembly GCA_949290515.1). Taxonomy (GTDB): domain Bacteria; phylum Bacillota; class Clostridia; order Christensenellales; family UBA3700; genus RACS-045. The sequence goes on along the minus strand of CASERZ010000002.1, from coordinate 181,486 downwards.
GACTTGCGGGCAAGCTGAACGGCAAGAATATGGAAGTCGACGAAACCAAAATTGCCAAGTCAAAGGCTATTATTCAGTCGATGACGCCCAAGGAAAGACAAAATCCCGATATAATCAAGTCGTCGCAGAAAAAGAGGATTGCCGCAGGAAGCGGCACTACCGTTCAGGATATCAACTCTCTGCTCAAGCAATTCTCCCAGACGCAGGAGATGATGCAGAAGATGACAAAGAGGGGCGGTATGAGAGGAATGAGATTTCCTTTCTGAATCATAAAATAAGCGGTATGCAAAGACGTGATGCGCGGCGCAACAACGCGATATATCCGATATAAAGATTAATTATTAATCAATATATAATAATAACGAAATAAAATTTACCCGTAAGGGAGCAAAGGAGAAAAATATTATGGCAGTAAAACTCAGACTTACCAGAATGGGCGCAAAGAAGGCACCTTTTTACCGTATCGTTGCTATCGACAGCAGAAAGGCAAGAGACGGACAATATCTTGACAACATCGGTTACTACGACGCTACCAAGCAACCCGCTGAAGTAAAAATCGACAGCGAAAAGGCAAACTACTGGCTCGGCGTAGGCGCACAACCCACCGATACCGTAAGAGGTCTTCTCAAGAAGCAGGAAATCATCAAGTAATCGAGAGGATTTATGGAAGAATTGGTAAGATTTATCGTCGGCGAGCTCGTCGACAATAAGGACGCTTTCGAAGTTTCGTCGCAAGTTGAGGACGGTATCAACGTAATCAATATCTATGCTGACAAGGACGAAATAGGCAAGATAATCGGCAAGCAAGGCAGAATTGCCAAGGCTATCCGCACGATTGTCAAGGCAGGAAGCGGAAAGGACAGCAAGAAAGTATCTGTAGAGATAATCGAAAGATAATGGATAGGCTGGTAATAGGCAATATAGCCAAACCGCAAGGCGTAAGAGGGGAAGTGAAAGTAAGCCCTCTTACGGACGATGCGGCACGTTTTACGCGTCTCAAAAAAGTCTTTGTAGATAAAAAAGAATATGACGTACATTCGGCAAAAGTTTTGCCCAACGGCGTATTCGTCAAACTCAAGGGAGTCGACGACAGAAATGCCGCGGAGCTTTTGAGGGGTAAGGATATAGAGGTCGACAGAGAGGACGCAGTAAAATTGCCCAAAGACAGATATTTTATCGTGGACGTAGTCGGCTGCGATGTCTATACTGACGACGTGCGTATAGGCAGACTTACCGACGTATTGCAATACGGTGCGGCGGACGTGTACGTGATATCTACGGCAAAGGGAAACGCAATGGTGCCCGCAATCGACAGAATACTCAAAGAGGTGAGTGTTGCGGACAAAAAAATCGTACTCGATACAGAGGCTTTCGACGACCTCGCGGTTTATGAGGAGTAGACAAAACGGGAGCGTATGCTCCCTTATTTTTTAAGATATGAAAATTCAGGTGGCTACAATTTTTCCCGAGATGTTTTCGGGACTGGATATAGGTATACTCGGCAAGGCGCAGCAAAAGGGTCTTATCGAAGTCAATGCCGTTAATATACGTGATTATACCACTGACAAGCACCACAAAACGGACGATACCCCTTTTGGCGGAGGTGCAGGAATGGTTATGACTCCTCAGCCCTTGCACGATACGATAAACGCTCTCGACCCCGAGCATAAAGCGCGTAGAATTTATATGTCCCCTAAGGGCAAGACGCTCAATCAGTCTATGGTCGAAAGACTTGCCAAAGAGCAAAGCCTTTTGCTCGTATGCGGAAGTTACGAGGGTATAGACGAGAGAATTATAGAGCTCGATATAGACGAGGAAGTATCCATAGGAGATTACGTATTGACAGGCGGAGAATTGCCCGCAATGGTGCTTATCAATGCCGTGGCGAGATACGTCGAAGGAGTGCTTGGCTCCAGCGAATCGACGAGCGAGGAGAGCTTTTCCGACGGACTGTTGGAATATCCTCAGTATACGCGCCCTAAGAGTTTTTGCGGACTAGATGTCCCTGACGTGCTTTTGAGCGGCAATCACAAGGATATCAAAGAGTGGAGATACAGAAAACAGCTCGAGATTACCAAAGAAAGACGTCCTGATTTGTATTACGCGCTTTTCCCAGACAGCGACCCTTTGACGGAGAATAAGAAAAAAGGGAAAAACAAAAGCGCGAAAAAGGACGGCAAGGAGTAATTATGGAATACAAAAACGCCATTGAGCAACTGCTCGACGAAGAAAACAGCGAAACAGTATATCTTAAAAGCGACGAAACGGGAGAAATAGAGGCTTTCGAACAAATGGCTCTCGTACCTTTCGACAATTCGCTTTATGCGATACTGATGCGCAAGGAAGACTTTGAAGCAGGCAACTTTGACAACGGCGGTATGGTCTTCAAAATAGACGAAAAGAAGCAGAAAGTAGCCATCGTAGAGGACGACAACGTAATTTACGAGGTATTCGATATATACGACAGAATGTTTGAAGAGGGACAGAATTGATGCATATACAGTGATTGATACCGATTTATTGCAACCCCTTTGGAAATTCTTGTAAATAAAGGAATTGTGAGATTTTAGATCTTACGCGTTTTAGCTGAAAATAGTTAAAATTTGAGTAAAAATGACAAAAATATCATATTTTTAAGATTTTTTAGTAGGACAATTAATAAGGTGATGCCGTCATTGCAACCCCTTTTTTAAATAAGTTAGTTTAATATTTATTAAATATACTGCAAATAAAAAAGAATTAGAGCAAATAGTAAAAGATGAAATAATTAAAAAAATTGACATAGAAGAATTAGATAGAAAAAATATTAAATGAATTAATATACATGATTTATATTATTGATATAACTAATATTTTATAAATATGTGTATAATAGCCAAGAAAAAGGTTATGCGAAAGGATGTGATTTTATGGCAAAAGTTATTTTAGTATGTGGTAAGATTTGTAGTGGTAAAAGTTATTATTCTAAGTCTATTAGAGATGCTTTAAATGCAGTTATAATATCTCCGGATGAAGCTACTTATGAATTAATTAATAATGAGCAAGGAGAATTTTATAATATATTTTCTGAAAGATTGGGAAAATATTTAACTAAAAAAGTTGGCGAAATAGTACAAGCAGGAGCTAATGTTATTTTCGAAAGAGGATTATGGACAAAAGCAGATAGAGAAAAAATTGTTAAATATTATAGAGATAGAAATATAGAATGTGAAATTCATTATATAAATGTTGATAATGAAACGTGGAAGAAAAATATTGCCGAAAGAAATAAAAGAGTGGAAGAGGGCAATGGAGGGTCTGATTTCTATTTAGATGAAGGATTGATGAAAAAGTTGGAATCTTTTTGGGAAGAGCCAACAGAAGAAGAAATAGATGTAGTATATAAAGTAAGAAGATAGTATAAAAAAGGGAAGTGATAAAAATGAATGAAAATCAAGATAAGGGGTTGCATAAAAGTGTTATCAACTGGTACCCTGGACATATGACAAAGGCTATGCGTATGATGCAAGAAGCGGTAAAACAAGTCGATTGCATTATATACGTATTGGATGCGCGCGCCATATCTTCGTGTATCAATCCCAAGTTTGACGAGCTAATCAAAAACAAGCCCGTACTCTATATTATCGGCAAGAGCGACCTTGTCGAACAAGAGGATATCAAGAAGTGGACGAAAGCTTTTTCAAAGCAAGGTAAAAACTTTATTGCCGCGGACAACGTGTCGGGAAAACAGCGCGGGCTTATAATCGACAAACTCAAAAAAATCAACGCCGAAGTAATAGAAAAATACGCACAAAAGGGCGCGAAGAAGAGTATAAGGGCTATGGTTGTGGGTGTGCCTAATACAGGCAAATCCACGCTTATCAACAGCCTTTGCGCCAGCAAAAAGACTATTACGGGCAACCGTCCCGGAGTAACGCGCGGCAAGCAGTGGGTCAGTCTTGCCGAGGGAGTAGAGCTTTTGGATACCCCCGGCGCGGTGCCTCCCGCTTTCGAGGACCAGCAAAAGGCTTTGCACTTAGCGTTTATAGGCTCAATCAAAGACGATATCGTGCCTTACGACGAGCTTGCGATAGAGATTATCAATTATTTCCGTCAAAACAAAACTCAGGATTTTCTGGACAGATACAAGCTCGAAAGTATACCCGAAGACAATGTAGAAGCCTTTGATAAAATAGCACAAAACAGGGGTTATCTTTTGGGTAAAAGAGGCTATGACTACGAGCGTACGGCAAAGGCTCTCATAAGCGAATTCAGAGGACAAAAACTCGGAAAAATTATGTTGGATTTTCCCGAAGAAGAAAAGGAGATACTGTAAGTGGCAAGGTCAAAACACGATACTTTCACAATGCTCGAATACGAGAAAAAACATATTGCGGACGGTGCAAAATATATTGCGGGTGTCGATGAAGTGGGAAGAGGACCGCTTGCGGGTCCCGTGGTCGTCGCAAGCGTAATAATGCCTTTGAATGACGAGGATATCATTCAGGGCGTCAACGATTCGAAGAAAGTTTCGGAGAAAAACAGAGAAGTTCTTTTCGACAAAATAAAAGAAAAAGCGATAGCTTACAGAATCGAGTGGGCGGACGAAAAAATTATAGACGAAATCAACATTTTGCAAGCTACAAAACGCTGTATGACAAATGCTATAAATTCTCTCAACGTCGCGCCTGATATAGTACTTATCGACGCGGTAAATCCCGATTGCAATTATCCCGTAGAAGCAATAATAAAGGGCGATGCCAAGAGTTATTCGATAGCTTGCGCTTCGATTCTCGCAAAGGTTGCGAGAGACAGATATATGCGCGAGATTGACGAGAAATACCCCGAATACGGCTTTAAGGACAACAAAGGCTACGGCTCGGCAAAACATATTGAGGCACTCAAAACCGTAGGACCTTGCCCGATACACAGAAAGAGTTTTATCAAACATTTTGTCAATGAATAACAGAAGATTTGGCATAGAGGGCGAAAATATCGCGGCGCACTATCTTAAGCGACACGGGTACAATATTTTAGAGAGAAATTTTGCTTGCAAAACAGGTGAAATAGATATCGTGTGCGAGAAAAAAGGCACGCTGGTATTCGTAGAAGTAAAGTCAAGAGAAAGTACGTTATTCGGTACTCCCGCAGAGGCAGTAACGCCGTCGAAAATACGAAGTATCGTGAGGACGGCACAAGCGTATATCGTAAAAAACGGTCGGTTGAATTGTCCTTGCCGTTTCGACATAGTAGAAGTGCTGAGGGGAGAAGTAAACCATATAAAGGACGCTTTCAGAGTGTAAATTGCTTTTGCAAAAGGCAATTTTTATAAAAATGACGCTTTAAGCAACTGTTTTTTATGAAAAACTCACTCAAAACGGCAAAATTTTATAAAAAAAAGCTTGTAAAACGCTTGATTTAATATATTTTTGGTGATAGAATATTTTAGCAACAATGACTTCGGATATTCCTCTGTCGTACAAAATCCCAAAACGAACACGAATATCTTGCGAAAATATGGAGGTAAGTCAAATGAACATAGTTGATGTAGTAGAAAAAGAGGGTATGCGTACCGACCTTCCCGAACTCAAAGTAGGTTACACCGTAAGAGTTAACGTAAAAATCAAGGAAGGCGACAAGGAAAGAATTCAGGCTTATGAAGGCGTTATCATTTCCTTTAAAAACGGCAGCATCAGAGAGACTTTTACGGTTAGAAGAGTATCTTTCGGCGTAGGCGTAGAAAGAACTTTCCCCTTGCACTCTCCTAAGATTGACAGCATCGTAGTAGTACGTCGCGGTCGCGTAAGAAGAGCTAAGCTTTATTATCTCAGAAATAAGTTCGGTAAAGCTGCAAGACTCAGAGAAATCACCAAAGCTGCAACCAAGTAATAAGCAAATCCTATTTTCACAGGCTCGGTATTTACCGAGCTTGTTTTTTTTGTACCGCCTCGAGGGGGTGCTCACTGTCTGTAAGCGTGTCTTTTCCGCGCTTTTTCGTTTGGCGTCATCGTAATACGGCAAGTATTACTTCTTTATTACTCTTTCGGAAAAAATTATCTTTGCGTTTTGCGTGCAGGAATATTTTTATTCTAGGGCATTCTTGTAAGTCTTAAAATCGTCTTGCGTGCGGTCGGGCTCGGGAGATAATAAGGCGAGCGAGCGGCTGTGTTTTAGTTTATTTTTATTTAATTATATAATTTACTTATATTTTTAATAAAATATTAAATAAGTACTTGTCAAATTGCCGATAATCATTTATTATAAATATAAAAGAATATCTTGCAAGGGGATAACAATGAAGAAAAAAACAGTAATAATTTTATTAATCGTGACCATCGTCTCCCTCCTGCTTGTTGCTTGCAGCTCCAACAGGGTGGATTACGATACGGAAATTATTGCCAACGGCGACTTCGAGAAATTCGACGCCGAATCCAAAAAAGCATCCGACTGGACGGTACAGGCGGGCACTACCGCTAACTGGGGCAGAAACGTCAATGACGGCTCCAACGAGTACGATTCTTCACTCGGTAAGTATTATCTTTATCTCAACAATTCCACTTCGGCTTACCAGTATGTTTATCAGACGGTAAGACTTGAAAAGAATGCTACCTACAAGCTTTCAGCAAACGTAAAAGTATCTTCGATATCGGGTACGGCAGGCGTATATATCGACGGCGCGACAGAAACTACGGGTATCGTATTGACAGGTACGACTACGGGTTGGGAAGAAAAAGAAATGTATTTTACTTCCACCGTAAGCGGTGAAGTGGTAATCGTTGCGGCAGTAGGTACTCCCGACAAGTCGGCTACAGGTCTTGTATACTTTGACAATATCTCTTTGCAGAAAGTCGACGGCGTAAGCGAAGATACCGATATAGCTATCCTCAAGATGAAAGAGGGTTATACGCTGTCGGGCGGCGGCTCTACTACTTTCGTAGTAATCTTTACGCTTTTGAGTGCAGGCTTTTTGACAGGTATGTACTTCCTTATCCGCTCTATTATCAAAAACAAGCCCCTTGCTCCCAACAACGGTACCACTAAAGCGGACAAGTTCCTTAACACGATGACCTGCAATACGGCAAACTTCGTCTACGTCTTGCTTGCCGCATTCGCCATAAGATTTATTATCGTGCTTGCTACCGCAGAGGGTAACGACCTCATCGCAAGCTGGGTTGCTCTTGCAAAGGGTATCGCGACCAACGGTTATGTATCTTATTACTCCAACTCGACTTACGAGGCGCAGGGTATTCTCTGGGTACTCGGTCTAATAGGTTATATAGGCAAGGCTCTCAATCTTCAGGAAGTAGGTTACGCTATCTTGGTCAGAGTTCCCGCAATTATCGCGGACATAGCGATTTGCTATACGTTGTATAACGTTACGGCAAAATATCAAAAAGAACGTATGGCTACGGCTTACGGTTTCGTATATGCGGTATTGCCCGTATTCTTCATACTCGGCACGCTTTACGGCACAATGGAAAACGTAGCTATGGCATTCCTCCTGCTTACTGCTGTGTCGATGCTCGAAAAGAAATATATTCAGACAGGCGTCTATTATACGCTCGCGCTCTTCTTCAGCAACTACGCTCTCTTGCTCTTGCCTATAGTACTTCTCTATCAGATTTACGCAATGTGCACAGACAAGACGTCGATTGCAAAGACTGTGGTTACGATGGTATGCTGTTTCGTAAGCTTCTATCTCTTGTCTTTGCCTCTGTGCTGGGCAGAAGTCGCAGGAGGCAACGTACTCTTCGTATTCAAGAAAATGTACGGTTTCTTCAACGCGGCAAATCCTTTGCTCTCCGATAATACCTTCAATCTCTACGGAATATTCGCTTCGGCTGACAAGGCAAGAAGTTCGAGCGTATTCTTCCAGATGGGAGGTTGGTTGCTCGTAATAGCAATGAGCGCGCTTGCGATTTTCCACTATATCCGTACTGCCAACAGACTTGACCTCGTACTTCTCTCGGCAATGACTTTCATAGCATATTCCGCACTGGGCACTCAGGCTACGCTCGTAACTATGCCTATAGGTCTTATGCTTTTGATATTGTATATCGTCCTTACGCCTGACGTAAGACTGTATATAGGAATGTCGGCACTTGCTACGTTGTCCTTCCTCAATATCGCGCAGTTCATCTCGCAAAGCGGATTTATCTCTGGTGTGGACAATGCAGGTTGGCTGTCATTCGAGCCTAAGAGTGCGTTTATGATTATCTTCAGTATCATTACGGTAGGCGTGGTATTCTATATGCTATACGTAATGGTAGACGTATTGTTCAATTCTTACGTAAAGCCTATCGCTACGGGCAACGTAAACGAGCTTGAGGAACAGACAGGCGAAGCCGCGGCGGATAAACCCGCAGAAAGGCCCGAACAGAAAAACAGTCCTAAAGCAAAGAAAGCTACAAAATAAATTATTCATAGCTCAGCTTGTACACGTGTACGGGCTGAGTTAAGTCGTATAGGGAAAAGCTTTTTACACTCAGCTGAATATCTATTGCAAATACTCAAAAGAGTTTGTGTGCCGGATAAAAGCAAAGTAAGAAACAGATATCGAAAGGGGAAAGAGATGCTTGCAAAGACGAGAAGTTACGCTTTAAGCGGAATAGACGGCTACGAAGTGCTGATAGAGGTAGACCTCAATTCGGGACTGCCTTCTTACGATACGGTAGGGCTGGCGGATACAGCCGTAAAAGAATCCAAAGAACGCGTGCGCTCGGCAATAAAAAACAGTCTTTATCCCTATCCTGTCCGCAAGATAACTATCAATCTGGCACCTGCAGACGTAAAGAAAGAAGGCTCGCACTTCGACCTTGCGATAGCACTGGGAATACTTATAGCAAGCGAGGCGGCAGAGTGCAAAGATTATAAGGACTATATCGTACTCGGAGAGCTTTCTCTCGACGGCTCGATAAATCACGTCAAGGGAGTAATGCCTCTCATAATAGCGGCTCTTCAGGACGGGCACAAGAAGTTTATAATCCCGTCGGCTAACGCAAAAGAAGCGAGCTTTATATCCGGTATAGAAGTTTACGCTTTCGATAAACTCAATCAGGTCGTAGATTTTCTGTCGGGAAAATCTCAGGTTGAGCCGTTGAAGACGAGCGAGTTTTCTGGAGCCAAAGCCGAAAATAAATACGGCGTAGACTTTAAAGAAGTAAAAGGACAGTACGTTGCCAAGCGCGCGCTCGAGATAGCTGTCGCGGGCGGACACAACGTGCTTATGATAGGACCTCCCGGAGCGGGCAAGACTATGATGGCAAAATGCGTGCCTACTATAATGCCCGATATGACTTTCGATGAAGCCATTGAGGTCACCAAGATACATTCCGTCGCGGGTATTTTGGATAACAACGTAGGAATAGTCGCTACAAGACCTTTCCGCACTCCTCATCATACCGCGACCGTGCCTGCGCTTATGGGCGGCGGCAGCAACGCGCGTCCGGGAGAAATAAGTCTTGCGCACAACGGCGTACTTTTTCTCGACGAAATGCCTGAATATCAAAGACGTACTCTCGAAACTTTGAGACAGCCTCTCGAGGACGGGGTGGCAGTGGTGTCGAGAGCAAAACAGACGCTCGAATATCCCGCGAGATTTATGCTTGTGGCGAGTATGAATCCCTGTCCTTGCGGCAATCTTGGCTCGTCTACACAACAGTGCAAGTGTACGCCGGGAGAGATACACAGATACATATCAAAATTGTCGGGACCGCTTCTTGACAGAATAGATTTGCAGATAGAAGTAGACGCAGTGTCTTACGAGGACTTCAGAAGCACAATCCCCGACGAGGACAGCGCGACTATAAAAGCGCGCGTCGAAAAGGCTAGGGCAATTCAGCGCGAGAGATATAAAGGTACCAAGACAAAGACAAATGACGAGATGACCAACGCTCAGCTCAAGAAGTATTGCGCACTCGACGCTGAGGGAGAAAAACTTCTCAAAAACGCTTTCACGCGTCTTAACCTTACGGCTAGAGCTACGAGCAGGGTACTCAAAGTCGCGCGTACCATAGCCGATTTGGAAGGGTGCGACGACATTCTCGCAAAACACGTGGCAGAGGCGGTGCAATACCGCTCGCTCGACAGAAAATACTGGGACTGACTTAGGGTAAAGGGATATGCATAGAGAGTATAGCAACGATGAAAAAGCGCTCATAATGTTATCGTGTATGCAGAGTTACAACGCCCGTAAAAAGGCGTACGAAAGCACGACTAAACTCTCAACTCTGTATAAAGACTATACCCAAGCGGATAAAATAATCAAAGAGTGCGAAAAACGGGGAATAGGAATACTGACCATTCTCGACAAGGAGTATCCCGATAAACTCGCGAATATATACGACCCGCCGTACGTGCTTTATTACAAGGGTAACTTGTCTTTAATCAACCGCCCGCGCAAAATAGCCGTTGTCGGCACGAGAAGGATGACGGTATATGGCAAGAATATACTTGCAAATTTTATCCCCAAGTTCGTAGAGTGCGGACTTGTAATAGTCAGCGGACTTGCAAGAGGCGTGGACAGCGTAGGTCACAGAATTTGTCTTGACCTTGGCGGATATACGATAGCGGTAGTGGCAAACGGTTTGGATATATGCTATCCTCCCGAAAATCTTTCTCTCGAAGAGGATATTGCCCAAAAAGGACTTGTGATAAGCGAATATCCTATAGGCTCCAAATCCTTGCAATACCATTTTCCCGAGCGCAACAGAATAATAAGCGCGCTGTCGGACGGGGTGTTCATACCCGAAGCGGGAGAGAAGAGCGGGTCGTTCATTACTGCAGACTATGCGCTCGAGCAGGGAAGAGAACTTTTCGTCGTGCCGGGAAGTATATTTTCGGCGACAAGCAAAGGTTGTAACGTTAAGATACGCGAACTTCAAGCTACTTGCGTGCTAACTCCTCAGCAAGTTACGGACGCGCTCGGAGTGTACGCGGAAAGTTCACCTGCGAGGTACGTACAACTCAATCTCGAACAACAAATCGTAATGGATTTGCTTAAACATGGTAGTAAGCACTTTTACGATTTACTCGAAGGTGCGGGAATTGCGACGGGACAGCTTTCGGCAGTACTGTCAGAGCTAGAGATAATGGGATTAATCAGAAAAATACAGGGCAATTTTTACGAAATTGTACCTACGCTTTAAGGAGAAATATGAAACTTATAATTGTAGAGTCGCCTCATAAGGCAAAGACCATCTCCAAGTATTTGGGCAGCGGATACAGGGTAGTGGCGTCAAAAGGTCACGTAAGCGACCTTCCTCAGAAGAGTCTGGGTATCGACGTCAAAAACAACTTCAAGCCCGAGTACGTCATATCCGAGGACAAAAAGTCCGTAATAGAGATGATAAAAAAAGATATTGCCAAATGCGATACCGTATATCTTGCCGCCGACCCCGACCGTGAGGGAGAGGCTATATCGTGGCACCTTGCCAACGTATGCGGCATCAAGGATAAAAAGGTAAGAATAGTTTTCAACGAAATCTCCAAAAAAGCAGTACAAAACGCTCTTGAAAACCCCCGAGAAATCAATATGGGGCTCGTGGACGCTCAACAAGCAAGAAGAGTACTTGACAGACTTATGGGATATGAGCTTTCTCCTATCATATCGCATCAGATAAAGAGCGGACTTTCTGCAGGCAGAGTACAGTCCGTCGCGCTTAAAATGGTAGTCGACAGGGAGAGAGAAATTAGAAGTTTCGTACCTCAGGAATACTGGACAATTACGGCGCAACTTGTCAAGGATTTGAGTGAAAACGCAACGTCTTTCAAGTGTGAATTCGTTGACGTAGACAATAAAAAAGTAAAGGTCGAAACAAAAGAAGTCGCAGACAGAATAATCGAAGGAAGCAAAAAAGGCGCGTGGAAGGTAGACGACGTCAAGAGGTCGCAGTCCATATCCAAACCCGCTCCTCCTTTTACCACTTCGACTATGCAACAGGACGCTATATCCAAGCTGGGCTTCAGTGCGTCGATGGTTACGCAGACGGCTCAGAAACTCTACGAAGGCGTAGAGGTCGAAGGCGAAGGTCAAATCGCGCTCGTTACTTACATCCGTACCGACAGCGTGAGAGTTTCGGATGACGCGCAGAGAGAAGCTTTGCAGTTTATTCAGACTAATTACGGCAAGAATTATTGTCCCGTAAAACCCAATGTGTACGCTACGGGAGCGGGAGCGCAGGACGCGCACGAAGCGATACGTCCTATTACGCTCGAGCGTACTCCCGAGTCTATAAAGGACAAAATCAGCCGCAACGACTACAAGCTTTACAAACTTATCTATGACAGGTTTGTAGCCAGCCAGATGGCACCCGCGGTATACGATACGCTTACCGTTCATATAGTGTCCGAAAGCGACAGAAGATACGGCTATACCCTTAAAGGAAAGGTATGTACTTTCCCCGGCTACACTTCGGCATACCAGAGTAATCCCGACAAGGATAACTCTAAAGAGTTACCCAATCTCAATACAGGCGAAACGCTCTTGCTCAAGGATATATCGGGAGAGCAGAAATTCACAAAGCCTCCTCAAAGATATACCGACGGTTCGTTTATTAAAGCTATGGAAGAAAACGGCATAGGCCGTCCTTCCACTTTCGAAAAGACTATCACCGTACTTTACAAGCGTACGTATATCGAAAAAGACGGTAAAAATATGAAACCTACCGAACTCGGAGAGCTCGTCTGCGAACAGCTCGAAAAGAACTTCCCCGAGATTATGAACACCAAGTTTACCGCCGATATGGAAAACAATCTCGATAAGATAGAAGAGGGCAATATCAAATGGTATGACGTTATTGCCGACTTCTATACCGACTTCCACAACAAGGTACTCGAAGTCAAGTACCAAGGCAAGGTCAAGCCCAAGAGCGAGGAAACGGACGTAATTTGCGAGAAATGCGGGGCGCGTATGGTTGTCAAGGATTCCAAATTCGGAAAATTCCTTGCTTGCCCCAACTTCCCCAAGTGCCGTAATACCAAGCCCTACGGCGAGGCTGTTGCCAAATGTCCGCAATGTGGCGGTGGAGTCGCCAAAAAATTTTCCAAGAAAGGGACTGAATACTACTCGTGTATGAACTATCCCGACTGTAAATTCATATCGTGGGATTTGCCTGCGCCCTACTTTTGCCCCGAGTGCAAAAGTACTATGAAAATAGTCAAAAGCAAGGACTCGACTAAGTATGTATGCACAAACAAGTCGTGCAGACATACCGAGATAATAGAGACGAAAAATGAGAGTTAAAGTTATAGGCGGAGGTCTTGCCGGCTCGGAATGCGCGTATCAGCTTTTAAAGCGCGGATACGATGTAGATTTGTACGAGATGAGAGGAGTTAAAAACACTCCTTGCCATTCTACGGACAAGCTTGCAGAACTTGTATGTTCCAATTCGTTGAAAGCGCAGAGTATGGACAATGCGTCGGGACTGTTAAAGTACGAACTGGCGCGTCTTGACAGTCTTATTCTCAAGAGTGCTTATGCGAGCGACGTGCCTGCGGGCGGCGCGCTTGCTGTGGACAGAGACAAGTTTTCTGCTCTCATAGAGAGCAGGCTCAGAGAATTCGGGGGCTTCAGGCTAATACGCGAAGAGGTAAAAGAGATTGACTCGAGCCAGCCTGTCGTGATAGCCACGGGACCTTTGACGTCGGACGCTATGAGCGAGTGTATTGCCAAACTTTTGGGCGGGGATTATCTCCACTTTTTCGACGCGGTCGCACCTATCGTCGAGGCGGACAGCATAGATTACGACAAGGCTTTTTTTGCCGCAAGATACGGCAAAGGAGATGCGGACTATCTCAACTGCGCTATGAATAAGGAGCAGTATATCGAATTCAGAAACCAACTCGTCAATGCAGAACGTGCACAGCTCAAGGATTTTGAAATTAACGTATTCGAGAGGTGTATGCCGATAGAGATAATGGCGGGCAGAGGCGAAGATACTATGCGTTACGGTCCTTTGAGACCCGTCGGAATCCGCAACCCGCACAGCGACGAAAGACCTTATGCCGTAGTGCAATTAAGAAAGGAAAACAAAGAGGGCAGCGCGTACAACATAGTAGGTTTTCAGACCAACCTCAAATTCGGGGAGCAAAAGAGAGTATTCAGACTTATTCCCGGACTTGAAAATGCGGAATTTGCAAGATATGGCGTAATGCACAGAAATACGTTTATCAACGCGCCCCGCGTGCTCGACGCAAGCTTTGCGACCAAAAAATATCCTCTCGTATTTTTTGCGGGACAGATGACGGGCGTAGAGGGCTATATGGAAAGCACGCTCAGCGGACTTATCGCGGGAATAAATCTTGCGAGAAGACTGGAAGGCAAGGAAGATTTGATAATGCCTGCTACCACTGTTACGGGAGCTTTGCAAAGACACGTATCCACGATAGTCGACGACTATCAGCCTATGAATGCAAACTTCGGTGTTTTGCCCGTACTGGACAGACCGCCGAGAGATAAAAAAGCCAGAAAATTCAAATACTCTTCGCGCGCCGTAGGCGATACGGAGAGATATCTCAAAGACAAGGAGAACTGATTATGGAAATGATGGGTACTACTATATGCGCCGTCAGACGCAACGGAAAAATAGCTGTTGCCGGTGACGGACAGATTACTATGGGACAGAGCGTCATACTCAAAGGTACTGCAAAAAAGGTAAAGAGAATTTACGACGATAAGGTAGTTATCGGTTTTGCGGGCAGCGTTTCCGACGCAATATCCCTGAGCGAAAAATTTGAAAAAATGTTGCAAAAATACAGCGGAAATCTTATGAGAAGCGCGGTCGAACTCGCAGAACTCTGGAGGGACGACAAACTTCCCAGAAAGCTTGAAGCTATGATGATTGTTGCGGACAAAAACAATCTTCTCATCGTATCGGGAAGCGGTGAAGTAATCGACCCCGACGGTGATTGCTGCGCTATCGGTTCGGGCGGCAATTACGCACTTGCAGCGGCAAGAGCTATGCTTAAAGAAACTACTCTCGAGGCAAGCGAAATCGCGCGCAAGGCTCTTGAAATCGCAAGCGAACTTTGCGTATTCACCAACAACAACATTATCGTAGAGGAGGTGTGATATGAACAATTTTACTCCCGCACAAATCGTACAGGAACTCGACAGATACATTATCGGTCAGCACAGCGCGAAAAGAGCGGTTGCGGTCGCTCTTCGCAACAGATACAGAAGAAGTAAACTCCCTCAGGCGCTTAGAGAGGAAATTACTCCAAAGAACATTATTATGCAAGGACCTACTGGCGTAGGTAAAACGGAAATCGCAAGACGTCTTGCAAAACTCGTAAAGGCTCCTTTCGTCAAAGTAGAAGCTACAAAATTTACGGAAGTAGGTTATGTAGGAAGAGACGTTGAGTCTATGGTAAGAGACCTCGTCGAGGCTTCTATAAGAATGGTCAAGGAAGAGAAATCGCAGGAAGTCGAGTTGCGTGCACGCGAAATGGTAGAGGAAAAGCTCATACCCGCTATCGCTAAGAAGAGAAAAGAAGCATATCCCGATATGTCCGACGGACAGATGAGAGGATATATTATTCAGGAACTCAGAGAGGGCAAACTCGACGATTTGGTTATCGACATAGCATTGCCCGTAAAGCCTAAGCAGCAGACTATCGGACAGGGCAATATGGAAATCAATATCAACGAGATTTTCGGCTCGATGGTAGGCGGCAACAACGGTAAGGTAAAGCAAAAGACACTGACCGTCAAAGAGGCAACGAAATATCTTCTCGAAATGGAAGAAGAAAAACTCATTGACCCCGACAACGTAAATCAAGAGGCTATCTCGAGAGCTGAAAACGAGGGTATAATATTCATCGACGAAATCGACAAGATTGCCAATAAGGGCAACGGCACTCAGGGACACGACGTTTCGAGAGAGGGCGTACAGAGAGATATTTTGCCTATCGTAGAGGGCTGTACCGTCAATACCAAGTACGGACAAATCAACACCGACCATATTCTCTTTATCGCGGCGGGCGCGTTCCATATCTCGAGCGTAAGCGACCTTATTCCCGAGCTTCAAGGACGTTTCCCTATAAGCGTAAAGCTTGACAGTCTGAGCGAAAAGAATTTTGAAGAAATCCTTACCAAGCCCGACAACGCAATTCTTATGCAGTACACCGCGCTTTTGGGAGTGGACAAAGTAAATCTTAAATTCACCGATGAAGCGATAAAGCAGATTGCTAAAATTTGCGCGGTAGAAAACGAGAACAACGAAGATATAGGCGCGAGAAGACTTCACACTATGATGGAAAGCCTGCTCGAGCAGATATCGTTTGACGCGGGAAATACCGGCGAGGCCGTGGACGTGGTAATCGACAAAAAGTTTGTGGACAAACACTTCGACAGCGTAATAAAGAAAATGAATCTCAACAAATATATACTTTGATTATCGCTTATATGTGAGATAATATGAAAATCGGAGCACAGCTGTATACATTGAGAGAATACTGCAAGACGCTTGACGGTTTTGCAGAAACGTTGAAAAGAGTAGCCGATATCGGTTATACGACCGTGCAGGTATCGGGAACTTGCAAGTATGCCCCCGAATGGCTTGACGGACAACTTAAAGCCAATTCTCTCACGTGTGCGCTTACTCATTATGACGGCAAGCGTATTGCCGACGATACCCAATCGGTCATTGCCGAACACGACTTATTCGGCTGTAAGTATATAGGCATAGGCGGTATGCCGGGCGGTGTAAACGAAAACAGTCTGGAGAATTTTGTCAGAAATTATAAGGACGCTTCTAAGAAGATAAAAAACGCAGGCAAGCTGTTTTGCTATCACAACCACGGCAAAGAATTCAAAAAGCACGAAGGTAAGCTTTATATCGAAAGACTTGCTGAGGAATTTGCCGATGACGAAATGGGCTTTACGCTCGATACTTACTGGATAAATTATGCGGGATACGATGCCTGCGAGTGGATTGAAAGACTGAAAGGCAGAGTGCCTTGTCTGCATCTCAAAGATATGGCAAAAAAATTGTTTTTCCGTAAAATGGCACCGGTAGGAAAAGGTAATATGGATTTTGACAGAATTCTGTCGAGTGCGCAAAAAGCGGACAGCGAATATTTGCTTGTCGAACAGGATTATTGTTACGGAAAAAATCCATTCGAGTGTTTGAGGACAAGCTACGAATGGTTGAAATCGAGAGGTTTGCAATAATCCTTACCGCATTTGCGGTAAGCAACATATATCAAGGAGAAAACAATGATAAACATACCTAAAGGTACAAAGGACGTTTTGCCCGAAGAGAGTTACAAGTGGCATTACGTAGAAAAAACCGTGAGAGAAGTTGCGCGCGCTTTTTGCGTCAACGAAATCCGCACACCTTCTTTTGAACACACCGAACTGTTTTTGAGAGGCGTGGGCGATACCACGGATATAGTCAACAAGGAAATGTATACCTTCGAGGACAAGGGCGGAAGAAGTATTACCTTGAAGCCCGAAGGTACGGCGGGGGTAGCGAGAGCTTTTATCGAAAACTCTCTCTACGGCAACGCTCAGCCTACGAAGATGTATTATATAACGCCTGTTTTCCGTTATGAAAAACCTCAGGCGGGCAGACTCAGAGAGCATCACCAATTCGGCATAGAGTATTACGGCGCGTATTCTCCCGCGGCGGACGTAGAGGTAATGATGCTTGCCAAGACTATTTTCGATAAATTCGGAGTAGGCAATCTCGTACTCAATATCAACTCTATCGGCTGTCCCGAATGTCGTAAAAAGTACAATGCCGCGCTCAAGAGTTATCTCGGTGCGCGTCTTGACGATATGTGTCCTACGTGCAGAGAGAGATTTGACAAGAATCCTTTGAGAATACTCGACTGCAAGGAAGAGGGATGCAAGGCGATTACAAAGGACGCTCCCAGCGTAATAGATTATCTGTGCGACGATTGCAGAGCACACCACGAAAGCGTATGCCGTCAGCTTGACGCGCTCGGCGTAAACTATGTGGTAAATCCCCGTATCGTTAGAGGCTTAGACTACTATACGCGTACGGTATTCGAGTTTATCTCCTCCAACATAGGCGCGCAAGGCACCGTGTGCGCGGGCGGCAGATATAATAACCTCGTCGAGCAAGTCGGAGGCAAGCCTTGTCCCGCTGTCGGCTTCGGTATGGGCATAGAAAGACTCTTGCTCGTGCTGGAAAGTCTGGGACTTAGCGTAGGCGAAAAGTACGTGCCCGACGTATACTTTGCTCCCGTATGCGACAAAGCGAGAGATATTACTCCTGCGCTTGCTCTTAAGTTGAGAGCCAAGGGTTTGAGCGTGGATTACGATATTATGGACAGAGGTTTCAAGCCTCAGCTCAAGTACGCTAACAAGACGGGCGTCAAATATCTCGTAATTCTCGGTGAGGACGAAATAGCAAAAGGTACCGCGTCCGTAAAGGATATGCAGAGCGGCGAACAGGTGGAAGTAGCTTTTAGCGAACTTGAAAAATATTTTTCAGACAAGTACGGTTTGTAATACCGATAATAGTTAATATAAGACGCGTCGCGCGAAAGCGCACGTAAATAAAATAAATATTTAAAACAGTAATAATTTTATCCGTACATAAATTACGGAAAGAGGTAAATATGGTAGATTTTCTTAATGGCGCAAAGAGAACTTGCAAATGCGGAGAATTGAGAGCGAGCGATATAGGCAAGACGGTTACCGTAATGGGTTTCGTAGCTAAATACCGCAATCTCGGCAACCTCCTTTTCATCGACCTTAGAGATATTGCCGGCGTAGTGCAGATAGCATTCGACGACCAGGTAGACAAGGCGGTATTCGACAAGGCTGACACCGTGCGTAACGAGTACGTAATAGCCGTAACCGGCGTAGTAAGAAGCCGCGGCAGTAACATAAACAAGAATATGCCCACGGGCGAGATAGAGATACTCGCAAGCGATTTGAAGATATTGTCCGAAGCGGAGGTTACGCCTTTCGTAATCACCGAGGATATGAAAGTAGGCGAGCAGTTAAGACTTAAGTACAGATATCTCGATTTGAGAAGAAGTTATCTTCAGCAAAAACTCATTATGAGAGACAAAATCACAAGAGTAGTTAGAAACTATCTTGCTGACAACGGTTTTTTGGAGATAGAGACGCCTTTTCTCGGCAAGTCTACTCCTGAGGGCGCGCGCGACTATCTTGTACCTTCGAGAGTACATAACGGCGAATTCTACGCTTTACCTCAGTCTCCTCAGCTTTACAAACAGCTTTTGATGATTGCGGGTATGGACAGATACTATCAGGTAGCCAGATGTTTCCGTGACGAGGACTTGAGAGCCAACCGTCAGCCCGAATTTTCGCAGATAGATATGGAGATGAGCTACGTCGAGGACAACGAGCAGGTTATGGAAATTGCTGAGGGACTTATCAAGAAAGTTTTCAAAGAGTGTCTGGGAATGGAGCTTGAAGAAAAGTTCAGACGCATACCTTATTCGGAAGCTATGAACAAATGGGGTAGCGATAAGCCCGATACGCGTTTTGACTTGCAGCTTCACGATTTGTCGGCTATTCTCAAGGACTGTGCTTTCTCGGTATTCGCGGGTGCAATCTCCGGCGGCGGCAGCGTCAGAGCAATCAACGGCAAAGGTCTTTGCGACAAGATGACTAGAAAGGAAGTAGACGCTTGCGGAGAATTCGTCAAGAGTTACGGTGCAAAGGGTCTTGCTTACGCTATGTTCAGAGAGGACGGCTCGGTTACTTCGTCGGTATTCAAATTCCTGAGCGAGGATGAAAAACAAGCTGTAATCAAAGAGATGAATGCCGAAAAGGGCGATATAGTATTTTTCGTCGCAGACAAGAACAAGGTCGTATACGACAGTCTCGGTGCATTGAGATGCTATCTTGCAGACAAATACAACCTCTATGACAAGAGTAAATTCGACTTCTTGTGGGTAGTTGATTTCCCTCTTCTCGAGTATGACGAGGAAGAAAAGAGATACGTTGCGGTACACCATCCTTTCACGAGTGCAATCGTCGAAGACATACCTCTTCTCGATACCGACCCTCTGAAAGTAAGAAGCAACGCTTACGATATGGTCATCAACGGACAAGAGGCCGGCGGCGGAAGCATAAGAATTCACGACTGGCACATGCAGGAGAAGATATTCGGACTTTTGGGCTTCTCTCAAAAGGATATAGAGGAAAGATTCGGTTTCTTCGTTGACGCATTCAAATACGGCGCACCCCCTCACGGCGGTCTTGCATTCGGTCTTGACAGACTGACTATGCTTGTTACGGGTACGGACAACATAAAGGACGTAATAGCTTTCCCCAAGGTGCAAAACGCTTCCTGTCTTATGACGGGCGCACCTGCCGAGGTAGAGGACAAGCAACTCAAAGAGCTTGCAATCAAATTCGATATAAAGGAATAATATGTGGTCGAGAATTACGAGACTGATAGGACAGGACGGACTTGAAAAACTCATCGGAAAAAGCGTGCTTATAGTCGGTATAGGCGGCGTAGGAGGATACGTCGCGGAAATGCTGGCGAGGTGCGGCATAGGAAGAGTCGGCATAATGGATTTTGACGTGGTAGATATAAGCAATATCAACCGTCAGATTATAGCTCTCAATTCCAATATAGGCGAGTGTAAGACGGACGTTATGAAAGCGCGTATTCTCGACATAAATCCCGATTGCGAGGTAGTAGCAATCAACTCCCGATTCAATGCGGACAGCGCGACGGTGCTGGACGGCGGTTGGGACTACGTTGTAGACGCAATAGACAGTTTCGAGGACAAAGTTGCGCTTATTTGTCTTGCCAAGGAAAGAGGTCTTAATATCGTAAGTGCGATGGGCGCGGGCAACAGAATCAAGCCTTGCACATTCGAGATTACGGATATATACAAGACGAGTTACGACGCGCTGGCAAAGAAGCTGAGAAAAACTCTCAGGGAAAAGGGCATAACAAAACTCGACGTGTGCTATACAAAAGAGCCTGTAGTGAGCGTCTCGCAAGGCGTAGGCAGTATAAGCTACGTTGTCGCGGAGTGCGGTATAAAAACAGCGGGCTTTGTAATAGACAGATTGCTTTCGCAATAATATTGGCAATAATATTGATTAATAATTAAAATATTAATATATAATAAAATTTGTTGATAAAACAGCTTTGCTATGCTAAAATTATAGAGGTTAACATATCAACATTACAGGAGATACATATGATAGATTTTAAGGTTATCAACGATACCGACCCCGAAGTGTGTCAGGCACTCGAACAGGAACTTGCGCGTCAGCAGGGTAATATCGAGCTTATCGCAAGCGAAAACATCGTCAGCCCCGCAGTAATGGCTGCCGCAGGCTCTCATCTTACCAACAAGTATGCCGAAGGCTATCCCGCTAAGAGATATTACGGCGGTTGCGAATACGTAGATATAGTAGAAAAACTCGCTATCGAAAGAGCGTGCGAACTCTTCGGTGCAAAGTTTGCCAACGTACAGGCGCACAGCGGTGCAAACGCAAACCTCGCTACTTTCTTCGCTTTGCTCCAACCCGGTGATACCGTACTCAGTATGAGCCTTGCTCACGGCGGACACCTCTCTCACGGTTCTCCCGTAAACATTTCCGGTAAATATTTCAACATAGTACCTTACGGTGTAGAGGAGTCTACTTGCACTCTCGACTACGACAAGGTAGAGGCTCTTGCAAAGGAATGCAAGCCCAAACTCATTCTTGCAGGCGCAAGCGCAT
Organism: uncultured Christensenella sp.; assembly: GCA_949290515.1. Lineage (GTDB taxonomy): Bacteria > Bacillota > Clostridia > Christensenellales > UBA3700 > RACS-045. The sequence goes on along the minus strand of CASERZ010000002.1, from coordinate 159,807 downwards.
ATCCCCGTGCTCTCGACTTCAAGAGATTCAGACAAATCGCTGACAGCGTAGGCGCATATCTTATGGTCGATATGGCGCATATCGCAGGTCTTGTAGCAGCAGGCTGTCACGAAAGTCCCGTGCCTTACGCACACGTAGTTACCACAACTACACACAAGACTTTGAGAGGACCCAGAGGCGGACTTATCCTCACCAACGACGAAGAGATTGCTACCAAGATTAACAAGGCTATTTTCCCCGGCACGCAGGGCGGTCCTTTGATGCACGTAATCGCTGCCAAGGCTGTTGCGCTCAAAGAGGCAATGAGCCCTGAATTTAAAGCTTACCAACAGCAAATCGTCAAGAATGCTCAGGTACTCGCTAAGGCACTTCTCGATAAGGGTATAAATCTTGTTTCAGGCGGTACCGACAATCACCTTATGCTTATCGACCTCACTTCCAAGGGTATGACGGGTAAAGAACTCGAAGCACTTCTCGACAGTGCGCATATTACCGCAAATAAGAACGCTATTCCTTTCGATACTCAGAAGCCTTTCGTTACGTCTGGTGTCAGAATAGGTACCCCCGCAGTTACCTCTAGAGGTATGAAAGAGGAAGATATGCTCGTAATCGCAGACTGTATTGCAGACCTTGTAGACAACAGAGAAGAAGCAGTAGAGCGTTGCAGCAAGAAAGTTGCAGAGCTTTGCAAGAAGTATCCTCTCTATGCCAACGATATTATAAGATAACACAAAACAGTAAACTAAGAAAAGGACAAGTCGGCAGGCTTGTCCTTTTTGATTGAAAAGACGTCTGAAAAGCGTGAATTAAATATCAGATTCTTTTCAAGTTTATAGATTAATGAGCGTTAATACTTATAAAATTATGACTATATCTTAACTGTCGTGTAGTCATTAAAATCCTAAAATAAATTGTATTCTTTTAATTGTATCTTTGTATATATAATTACAGTTTACTTATCAGGTATTAATCTTATAAATATCCTAGGCAAATGCGGTAGACGAACGATTTTTTGCTTTAAGAGATATTGCAAATATAGGGCAGTTATGTTTTTGTATAAGAAAAATCCTATATACATAATATACGAAAATTTTTCGTATGTCAACATAAATACGGAAATTTTTCGTAAAATACAATTATGAAAAGCATAGGAAAAACAATACGTCAATTGCGCAAAGATGCAAAATATACGCAGACACAGCTAGCGGATATGCTGTCAACATCACAGGATACCGTATCTATATGGGAGCTTGATAAGGCTTTGCCCGACGTAGAATCCCTGATTAAACTGTGCAAAATTTTCGACGTTTCCGCAGACTACATTTTAGGGCTTTCAGAAATTTAACCCGAAGGGAATAAGACCTGTCAATACGGCAATTCGTTTTGCTGTCCTATAGGGCGGGTTTAAGTATAATTCAGCTTTTTACTGATTTTCAGCTATTTATATATTCGATATTTTTACTTCCTTTTTTATCCTTATAAAATATGTATAAATTCTATTGACAAGCAAATAACTATGGTATAAAATAATACCTAGTAAATTAGTAGGTATTCAAGGAAATGAAACTGTCTTCTAAAGCAAGGTACGGACTCAAAGCAATGTGTTATATGGCAGAAAACTACGGCAACGGCGTAGTCAGTCTTCCTACTATGGCACAGAGTACCGGTATCAGCGAAAAATATCTCGAACAGCTTATCGCGACTTTGCGAAAGGCTGGGCTGGTAGAGGCTACGAGAGGAGCGAGCGGTGGGTACTGTCTTGCGAGAAGTCCCGAGGAAATCAACGTTGGAGAGATTTTGAGAGAACTTGAGGACGGACTGGTAATCATTGACTGCATATCGGGCGATTGCGCCGATAAGTGTATGTGCAGTACCTACAACGTGTGGAACAAACTTTACAAAGCCATCAATTCCTGTCTTGACGAAATGAGTCTTGACAGCCTGATAAAATAAGAGGTCAATATGAAAAGCATATATTTAGACAATTCGGCTACGACTTATACCGACCCCGAAGTATTGCAGGAAATGCTGCCTTACTTTACGGAGGTATTCGGCAACGCATCTTCTCAGCATTCTTTCGGAAGAGACGCATTGAAAGCCGTAGACAAAGCCAGAGGGCAAGTAGCAAAAGCCATTGGCTGTAAACCCAACGAAGTATATTTTACTTCGGGCGGTACAGAGAGCGACAACTGGGCAATCAAGGGCATAGCCCTTGCTCATCAGAACAAAGGCAAGCATATCATTACGTCGCGAATAGAACACCCCGCGGTAATCAAGACGTGTCAGGCTCTCGAAAAGCAAGGTTTTGAAGTAACTTATCTCGACGTGGACAACGAGGGATTTATATCGTTGGAAGAGCTTGAAAAGAGCATAAGAGAGGATACAATCCTTATAAGCGTTATGACGGCAAACAACGAGGTAGGTACAATCGAGCCTATCCGCGAAATAGGTGAAATCGCACATAAACACGGAGTATTATTCCATACCGACGCGGTACAGGCTATCGGCAACGTACCTATCGACGTAGTAAAAGACAATATCGACTTGCTGAGTATGAGCGGACATAAGTTTTACGGTCCAAAGGGCGTAGGCGCGCTTTACAAACGCAACGGCTTGAGAATAGGCAGATTTATGGACGGCGGAGAGCAGGAAAGAAATATGCGTGCTTCCACGATAAACACTCCCGCAATCGTAGGTCTCGGCAAGGCTATCGAAAACGCCGTAAACAATATGGACAAAAACAACAAGCACGTAGCCGAAGTGAGAAATTACTTCGTAAAAGAAGTGCAGTCCAAAATAAAGGATATTTACTTCAACGGACCTAAGGATATGTCAAAAAGACTTCCTTCCAACGCAAACTTCAGTTTTGAGTATATCGAGGGAGAATCCATTTTGATGCTTCTGGATATGGCGGGAATAGCCGTATCGAGCGGGTCGGCTTGTTCGTCGGGTTCGCTCGAGCCGTCTTACGTACTGCTTTCCATAGGCGTACCTATAGAAGTCGCACACGGTTCGATAAGATTTTCTTTCGGCAAAAACAATACTCTCGAAGAGGCAAAATACACTGTTGACAAACTCGTGGAGACGGTAGACAGATTGAGAGAAATGTCGCCGCTTTTCAAAGAAATAAAAGGAGATAAGAAGTATGTATAACGAAAAAGTAAGAGAAGCGTTCGCTAATCCCAAGAACGTAGGCTTTATAGAAGACGCAGACGGCGTAGGTAAAGTAGGCAACGCTACCTGCGGAGATATAATGGAAATATCTTTGAAGATTAAGGACGACGTAATCGTAGACGCCAAATTCAGGACGTTCGGCTGTGCTGCGGCTATCGCAACCAGTTCTACCGCTACCGAAATGGTAAAGGGTATGACAATAGACGAGGCTTTGAAACTCACCAACTCGCAGGTAGTCGAAGAGCTCGAAGGACTTCCTCCTCAAAAGATACATTGCAGCGTACTTGCAGAAGAGGCTATCAAAGAGGCAATCAACGATTACAGAAACAAAAAGAAATAAGGTAAAAATTACCACGCGCAAAGTGTTTGTATCCTGAACTTAAAAATTAAGGCGGGCACATACTATTCACAGGAGGTGACAGTATGAAAAAACTCGCTCTTATGGTAGGTTTCGGCGCGGGCGTAATGACCGCCGTACTTGCCGGTGTCAGAATGAAACACAGCGTTCTTGACAGAGGTAGAAAGATGCTCAAGGACAAGATAATCAAAATTCTCGACTGACAAAAATAAAAATATGCCGTCTTGGACGGCATATTTTTTTATTGATTTTTTAAATCGCGATTGAATTTTACTTTCTGAAATCGGGATTGCAGTAAGTGTTTTCTATTGACGGAGGAGCGATGTATTCGGGATTTTTGGCGTTGGTTTCGAAGATGAAATTATCCGAGTTTTGAGACGCGATTTTCAAGGATTCTGGAGTTCTTACCGTCCAGGTTATGATTTTCAAATTCTTATTGAGAGAGCAGAGTTTGCGATAATACTCGGAGGGAAGATTGTCTATGCCTACGGCATAAAAATCCACGAATTTGTAATGTCTGAATAATCTTACCGCAAGCTTGTTGAGAATATATACGTCGCAAAGCTGACCGAGGATTATCTCGGGGTGATGCTTGTGCCACCATCTTACGACGTTGAAGTCAAAGGATTCGATGCAGAATTTACCCTTGTAATCCTTGAGTGCTTCCCAAACCTTTCGGCAGGTAGCGTTTACCTTGTGAGTACGCTTTATCTCTATGACGAGATTGACTTTGCCGTCTACGAGCGCAAGTACGTCTTTAAAACGCGGTATGGAGTAGTCAGTACCGTAGAGTTTGTATTCGTCTAGGCGCGAAGTGTCTACTTTGCGTACGGTACCTTTTTTGCCGCAAGTACGTTTGATAAACAAATCGTGATGCACGATGAGTTCGCCGTCATTTGTGAGATATACGTCGAATTCTATCCCGTATCCGTGCTCAATTGCCTGCTCGAATGCGCCCAGGCTGTTTTCGGGGTAAATCTTGTTGTCGTGCAAACCTCTGTGCGTGATAACCTTTTGCGTAAGCCACGAAGTATCTTTATTCATAAGCGTTTCTCCTGTAATAGCACGTCTTGATTATGTTCAATATCCGAGATTTTCATTGATTATCACGACGTGAACTTGTTGTTGGAATTTGGTAGGGTGGTGCGAGATAAGAGTTGCGTTGCATATGCAGTCGGGGCTGTCGCAATAGCAACACTCTCCCGACGTAGCGCAAGGGGTGTTTCTGCCAAGTCTTTTGGTATTGAGAGGTGCGGCTACGTTGCGCACTCTTGCTATCGCGCTTTCAAGGTCGGGGGTAATCTTGTTGACTCCCAGCACGTAAACTACTTTCTTTACGCCGAAACAAAGGGCGGATATTCTGTTTGCCGAGCCGTCGATATTGACGAAATCTCCGTCTTCGGTCAATGCGTTGGTTGAGGACATATACCAATCTGCGGACCCTGCAAGTTGATATGCCTTGTCTTTAAGCTCGGGTGCTACGAGAGAGTGACTGTATACAGTCACGCCTTTGTCTTGCAGTTTTTTGTCGAGAGAAAGCCCGCTTATCGTCATACTTCCGCCTATGCCTACGCTTTGCGAAGCGGGAATGAGGTCGAGTATGTATTTGCAAGCGTCTTGCGAGTTGTCGAAGTATGAGGGCAAAAAGCCTCTTCTTTTGAGATTGTTGATTACTTTTTGAATATCCATAAGATACCTCCGAGTCTGTATATAAATATTATACTAAATATATTTGCTAAAATCTATATTTTTTTATATAATAAAACAAAAAGAGTTTTTGAGGAAGGTTATGCCCGAAAATCAGGAAAATATAAGAAATTTTTGCATAGTTGCTCATATTGACCACGGCAAGAGTACTTTGGCTGACTGCATTATGGACGTTACTCATACCGTAGCCAAGCGCGACGCCAAAGAGCAGCTTCTCGACAGTATGGACATAGAGAGGGAGCGCGGTATTACCATAAAGCTTACTCCCGTGACTATGAAGTACAATTACGAGGGCAAAGAATATACTTTTAATCTTATAGATACGCCCGGACACGTGGACTTCACTTACGAAGTTTCGCGCTCGCTCAAGGCGTGCGAAGGCGCTATACTCATAGTAGACGCGTCGCAGGGTATTGAGGCGCAGACATTGACAAACGTATATCTTGCGCTTGACAACGACCTGGAGATTTTGCCCGTAATCAACAAAATTGACCTTCCCTCAGCCCGTCCCGAAGAAATAAAAAAAGAGATAGAAGACGTCATAGGTCTTGACGCAGAGAATGCTCCGCTTATATCTGCAAAAGAATGTATCGGCATAGAAGAGCTTCTGGCACAGGTCATTGAGCTTTTGCCTCCGCCCAAAGGAGATTTTCACAAGCCTTTCAAGGCTCTTATATTCGATTCGTATTATGACAGCTACAAGGGCGCGATATCCTTTATAAGAGTTTTCGACGGAGAGGTAAAGCAGGGCGACAGAATAAGAATGTGCGTAACAGGTAAGGAATTCGAAGTTACCGAAGTGGGCATTTTCGTGCCTAAGATGCAGGCTAAGGACAGCTTGTCGGCAGGCGAAGTTGGTTATCTTTGCGCAAGCATAAAAAATGTCAGCGATACCAAAGTAGGCGATACCATACTTATGGCAGATGACAGAATTACAAAGCCTTTGGAGGGTTACAAAGAAGCTTCTCCGATGGTCTTTTCGGGTATTTATCCCGCCGACGGCTCGAAGTACAACGACTTGAAAGACGCGCTTGAAAAACTCAAACTCAACGACGCTTCGCTTATGTATGAGCCTGAGGTTTCCACTGCACTCGGATTCGGTTTCAGATGCGGTTTTCTGGGACTGTTGCATATGGAAATCATTCAGGAGAGGCTGGAGAGAGAATTCGACCTCGACCTGGTTACTACCGCACCGAGCGTTTCGTATAGGGTAGTAAAGACTTCGGGAGAGGTTGACGTGGTTTCCAATCCTTCCAATCTTCCTCCCGCAGGAGAGATAGACCATATGGAAGAGCCTGTCGTCAATGCGTTTATATATACGCCCCCCGAATACGTAGGCTCGATTATGGAGCTGTGTCAGGACAAGAGAGGCGAGTTTATCAATCTCACATATCTCGAAACTACGAGAGTGCGCATAGATTACGTGATGCCGCTCAACGAAATCATATACGACTTCTTCGATTCGCTAAAATCGCGTACGAGAGGTTATGCCAGCCTTGACTACGAGATATCGGGTTACAAGAAGAGCGACCTTGTCAAACTGGATATACTTCTCAACGGCGAGATTTGCGACGCATTGAGCCTTATCGTACACAAGGACAAGGCTTATGCGAGAGGAAGAGGCATTGCCGAAAAACTCAAGGACGTTATTCCCAGACAGCTTTTCGAGATACCTATACAGGCGGCAGTCGGCGGTAAAGTCATTGCGAGAGAGACAGTCAAAGCTATGAGGAAAGACGTGCTTGCGAAGTGTTACGGCGGCGATATCACGCGTAAGAAAAAGTTGCTGGAGAAGCAAAAAGAAGGCAAGAAGAGAATGCGTCAGGTAGGCTCGGTCGAAGTGCCCAGCGAAGCGTTTATGACTATTCTCAAAATAGACAACTGACAAAATAAAGGGACATAGTCCCTTTTTGTCTTGAAAATACCAAACAATCAAAGCTACAAAATTTATTCAAGAGGATAATAGAATAATTTAAGGCGGCGCGATATGGACGACAGAAAAAGTCTGGGAATTTATATACACATACCTTTTTGCAGGTCGAGGTGCATATACTGCGACTTTACTTCTTGCGTGGGTGACGAAGGGGCAAGGGAAAAGTACTGCGATTATCTGAAAAAAGAGATTCGTCTTGCCGCGCAAAAATACTCAAAGGATTATACGGTAGATACGCTTTACTTGGGCGGCGGCACTCCGTCTTTGCTCAATAAAGAGAGCTTTTGCGATATAGCAAAGTGCGTGAAGGATAACTTCGATTGCAAATTAAAAGAGTTTTCCGTAGAAGTGAATCCCTGTACCGCAACGCGGGAAAAATTCGAGGCTTTCCAAAAAGCGGGCGTAACGCGAGTAAGCATAGGAGTACAGTCTTTTGACGACAAACTTCTGAAAATGCTGGGAAGAGCGCACGACAGAGAATGTGCCGTCGGCGCAATAAAACTCGCAAAGGAATATCCTTTCGAGGTCAGTGCGGACTGTATGACGGGACTTCCCGGGCAAACAAAAGAAAACGTGGAAGAGTTTGCTAAGGTAGCGTCGGAATTGCTTGTCGATCACGTTTCGGTATATATGCTTAGCGTAGAGGAGGGGACAGAGCTCAGCCGTCTTATCGAAAATGGTATACTCACGCCAAAGAGCGATGACGAGGTAGCAGAACTTTACGATACCGCGTGCAAGGCTCTCAAAGAAAAGGGATATGAGCGTTATGAGATATCCAATTTTGCAAAGGACGGCAAAGTCAGTCTTCACAATCTGAGATACTGGAGAAGACAGGATTATCTGGGGCTGGGGCTTTCCGCTCATTCGCTGCTCGGCAATATAAGGACTTTCAATCCTAATACTTTCGAAGAATACTATAGCAGTATCGACGCGGAAGTATTGCCTGCTAAGACGGAGGATATTATCGACGAGGACGGACAGAAAGAAGAGTTTGTAATGCTGGCTTTAAGGCTTAAAGAAGGCATAGACGTAGATAAATACAACGCGCTTTTCGGCGGAGATTTTAAAGAAGAATACAAGTACGCGCTTATTAAAGACGCGCGATATCTTCAAGTAAGCGACAATAGAGTAGCGATAAAAGACGAGTATTTGTCGGTAATGAACGGAATAATAGTGGATTTTCTAAAATAGAACGGACAAAAGGCAAGGCGAATTTCAAACGCTGCCTTAATAAATCCGATTACAAAATATAAATACCTATAAGACGAAGAGGAAGGTTATGCCTTCCTCTTCGCTTTTGGTGATTAGTTGTTCTTGACAAAAGTGGTGTTGTTGCAGTTGGGGCAAGGGGGCATCTTGTCGTCGCTGCCCAATCTGAGGTCAAAACCGCAGTTGGTGCAGGTGTAACAACCCTTGCCGGGCTTTTCACCCGTGCTAAACTTTGCGTTCATCAGTACTACCTCCTTATGTTGGTACTAAAATTATTTTCAAATTCTTTGAGTATATACGGCTAATTTCATAAAAAATTAATTATACTTTTACGGCAAAAGTTAGTCGTCGGATAACTTTTTGCAAAATCTATGGACAAGGGAGCGTTTTGTGTTATATAATATAGCTATGGAAACGCAAAAATCCCACGAATTTATCGCACAAGAGAATAGCGGAGAAAAAATAAACAAGAAAAAAGATTACAATTCCAAGTGGTCGGCAAAGTTTTACAAACTTTTCTCTTTGCTAACCTTTTTCGTATACTACATAAACTGTACGGTGAGGATATTCACGCGGGCGGCGGATTATTACCGTCTTAAGGGCGTCAATTCTATAAGTTCGTATTTCAAAACGGCTTTTGACGTTTCACTGTGGGGAGAAACGGTGCGGGCGGTATTCGACTGGTATACGATTACGCTGTTGATATTTTTGCTGATATACGCGATAGTGTTTTTTATAGTTTTTGCGAGATTTTCTCCTAAGAGAAAAAAGACTTTCAAATATTTCAAAAAGAGTTTTTCTCTTGCAAGAAAGTTTTTGAAAGTAATCAATGTCGCGCTGACGATAGTAGTTTTGATAAATACGGCACAGCTTACGTCAAACGATATTGCGGGTATGGGAGATAAGTTTACTTTCGCGATATCGGTATTCTCGCTGTTTTTTGCGTTGATACAGATAGCCTTGTCCATAGCCACGTGGATAATTAGCGCAAAGATTAAAAGGAAGTATAAGAATTATAAAGAAAAGGTAAGCGGAGTCAGCTACGTGATTAGCAGGTATATCGCTCCCAACGTAAGACGCCGACAAACCGTCAAAGCCGTCGAAGGAGCAGGAGAAACCGTAGGTACGGGCGGGCATACCGACGGAGGAGAGAGCGCGGGAGAAGTTATTCCCGACGCAGAACAAATCAGAGAAGAAAAAATCTCAGAAGAACAAAGCGGAGTAGCAGAGGATATGGACAACAAAAATAAACCTAAATCGACTATAGCGCAAAAGCTTGCTAAAATCAAGAGCAGATTTTTGCGTACTCTTGCCGCTCTTTCGCTGACAGACAAGGAAGCGGACGAAGCTATGAAAGCAAGTGAAGAAGAGGAAAACGCAAAGGCGGAAAATCTCGACGATACCGAAAGATTTGAAAGCGACTATATGAAAAACCGTCAAAGCACGTCAGACAATTCGTCGAACGACAGTTCTGACGAGCAGGCAGCCAGCGACGTTATCGTCCCCGACGATAAGAGCGTATCCATATCGGTGGACGAAGAATACGTAGAGAGATACAAACGCCGCAAAGCGGAAAAGAGAAAAGAAAGCGTGGACGACGTAAAGAAAAAGCTGAGTGACTTCGGAGATAAGGTCGACGAAGCGGGAAACAAGTTTACCGAAAACATAAAGAGTGCTTACAAAAAGGTCAAGTCAAAAATAAAACCTGCCAAGAATAAGCAATCCGAAGACTTGTCTCAATCAGACGGCACGTCGGAAGACGATAATTTCAAAAACGCTGACTGAGGGGGAATATATGGCAAGTTTATACAAAAGCGGAGAAGATTATCTCGAGGCAGTACTGTTTATCGAACAGCAAAAAGGCAGAGTGCGTTCGGTCGATATTGCAAAACATCTGGGCGTATCCAAGCCCAGCGTAAACAAGGCGTTGAGTATTTTGCAGGAAATGGGATACGTCAACAAGCCCGATTACGGCGACGTAACGATAACGGACGAGGGAAGAAAAAAGGCGCAGACGGTTGCGCTCAAACACAAGGCGCTCACTAGACTTCTGACAGACGTGCTGGGCGTTGCTCCCGAAATCGCGGATAAAGACGCCTGCAAAATCGAGCACGACATCAGCGAAGAGACTACAAAAAAGCTTATAGAGTATCTCAACAAACTGGAGGTATAAAATGTACGGATTGCTTTCGGTGCAGACGTCATATCCCAACGTCAACGTGGGAGACGTAAAGTTTTATTTAATTGCCAGCATACTGGTAATAGTGCTTTTCGTAATGTTTTTTCTCTTTTCTAAGACAAAGAAGTTTAAAATGCGAAAGAGAGAAGAGATAAAAAGTCAAAAGGACGTTTACGTAAACCCCCGCATCATAAGAGTGAAAAAGACTGATATCGACAAAGAGCTTTACGATACCGCAACGAAAGACGAACCTAAGGGCGCAAAACGCGGTGCACAATAACGAAAGACGGCGCAAATTGATTTTGCGCCTTATTTTTTACTGTTTTCGTTTGACATAAAATTTATTTATCAATATAATAGTAGCAATCACTGTATTTGGGAGGTTTGTATGGAAGAGAAATTCCATTCTACTGCCGAAGAAGAGCAGAAAACAGCCCAAGTGGAAGAAGTAGTTACAAACCCACAAAGCCAAGACGCCGACAAGGACGACAAAGCGTCGGACGCGCCCAAAGCGCAAAACAAGTTTTGGCAAATTACCAAAAAACTTTCAAAGAGATGGTTCATTGACGCCTTTACGGGTATGGCGCAGGGCCTTTTCGTCACATTGATTGCAGGTACGATTTTTACTACGCTGGGTCAATACATTTTCACGGAAAACAACGCAATAGGCAGACTGTTGGTTATGGCGGGCAGAATAGCGTCCTTGCTGATGGGCGCGGGTATCGGCGCGGGTATAGCTTACAGACTCAAGATGCCGCCGCTTGTAGTGCTAGCGACCATAGTCGCGGGCTTTATAGGCGCGTGGGCGGACGTATTCATTACTGCGGGCACTACGTCAAACGCTGTGTATACTCTCGTATCGGGATTGTCGTCGGCTGCCGGCGTAACAAAACCCGGTAATCCTATCGGCGCGTACGTAACGGCACTTATGGCGTGCGAGCTGTCGGGGCTTGTTGCGGGCAAGACCAAACTCGATATCATACTCATACCGATAGTATGTCTTGTAGTGTCGATAGTCGGCGCGTACGTATCCTATCCTTTTATATGGCTTATCAATATGCTCGGCAAGGGAATTGCGCTTGCAACGAATTTCACGCCTTTCTTTATGGGTATAGTCATTGCCGTAATAATGGGAATTTTGCTTACGTTGCCTACGTCGAGCGCGGCTATATGGGTAGCAATCGCTACGCCTATACTTGCGGGAAGCGACCCCGTGCAGATATCCGCTATGTATATAGCGGGCGGTGCGGCTACGGTAGGTTGCGCTTGTCATATGGTAGGCTTTGCGGTAATGTCATTCAGAGAAAACAAATGGGGCGGTCTGGTATCGCAGGGAATAGGTACTTCGATGCTTCAGATACCCAACGTAATGCGCAATCCCCGCATACTTCTGCCTCCTACGATAGCCAGCGCGATATGCGGACCTTTGTCTACGTGTCTGTTCAAGCTCAAGTGCGGCGCGTCGGGCGGCGGTATGGGTACCAGCGGACTTGTAGGCGTGATAGACATAATTACGACTACACCTCAGCAAGGCGGCAAAATATGGGTAATGGTCTTGGGAGTAATCCTGCTTATGTTTGTACTGCCGGCGGTACTCAGCTGGGCGTTCTGTCTTTTGTTCAGAAAGGTAAAATGGATAAAAGACGGCGATTTGACTTTGCCCGATTGATAAGAGAAAATCCGCTGTGCGGAAAACTTCAATAATATAAAATTTATGCCGATATGTCCTTTACATAAGGCGAAAACAAAAAAAGGTGCTTATTATAAGTGCCTTTTTCGTATTATTGTAGTATAATGTATTCATAATTAAATTCGGAGGCAGTTATGCAAGTAAAAAGCAGAGACAAAATTGACGACAGATACAAATGGCGGCTCGAAGATATGATAGCCGACGATAAAGAGTGGGGCGACCTTTTCGAAAGCGTGCTCGAAGAGGGCAGGCAAATCAAACGTTTCGAGGGTAAGCTGAAAGACGCGAAAAACATTCTCGAGTGCTTGCGTGCGGACGATTCTCTGAGTGAAAAACTCGAGAGACTTTACGTATATACCAAAATGCGCAAGGACGAGGACTGCTCGGTAGAAAAGCATCTCGCTATGAGCGACAGGATAGAAAATCTTTGCGTAGAGTTGTCTGCGCTTTCGGCTTTCGTCAATCCCGAATTGTCCGCTCTCGATAAGGAGTTTTTGCTGGACTTGTCAAAGAGAGAGGAGTTTTCCGATTATTCTTACACTTTAGAATGTATAGCTAAGAGAAAGGAACATTCTCTTTCTACGGCGGAAGAAACCATACTTGCCAAGACAGGACTCTTCAGCGGAATATTCAAGGACGCATTCGGAATGTTCGATAATCTCGATATCAAGTTCGAACCCTTTAAGGACTCTCAGGGGGAGGAAGTAAAACTCTCTCACGGCTTGTACTCGCTGTATATGCAATCCCCTTCCAGAGAGGACAGAAAGAAAGCTTTCGAGAGTATGTTCAATGCCTACAAGGATATGATAAATACCGTTTCTATGCTGTATATAGGCAATGTCAAAAAGAACGTATTTTATGCTCAGGTGAGAAAGTATCAGAGTTGTCTTGACCGCGCTACGAGCTCGGAAGACGTACCCGTGGCAGTCTACGAAAAGCTCACGAAGTGCATAGACGGCGCACTCTCGGGACTCCACAGATATATGCGTTACAGAAGAAAGGCTTTGGGATATAAGACTTTGCATATGTACGATTTGCACGTCCCTATCGTCAGCGGAAGCGAAAAAGCGGTGGAGTATCCCGAGGCTTGCCGACTCGTAAAAGACGCTTTAAAGCCTATGGGACAAGAATACGCGCAGCTTCTCGACAAGGCGTTTGGCGAAGGCTGGATTGACGTATACGAAAACAAGGGAAAGCGCAGCGGTGCGTACAGCTGGGGCTGTTACGGCGTTCATCCCTACGTGCTTCTCAACTATCAGAAGACCACTCACGACGTATTCACGATTGCGCACGAATTAGGACACGCGATGCACAGTTATTATTCAAATACCACTCAGCCTTTTGCCAAGGCGGAATATAAGATTTTCGTAGCGGAAGTAGCTTCTACCGTCAACGAAGTGTTGCTTTTGAGACACCTTCTCAAAACTGCCGAGGGAGAGGAGAAAAAATATCTCTTGTCATATCTTTTGGATATGTTCAGGACTACGGTATTCCGTCAGACGCAGTTTGCAGAATTTGAGTACGAGGCGCATACCTTAGCCGAAAAAGGAGAGGCTCTCAATGCTCAGACACTCAATGCAATCTACAAAAAACTCAATGACAAATACTATCTTACCGACGGCGTAGCGGACGATGAGCTCATACAGTACGAGTGGGCGCGTATCCCTCATTTTTACAATGCGTTTTACGTATACAAGTACTCTACGGGTATGATAAGCGCGATATGCATTGCCGACGATATACTCAACAAGGGCGAGAGCGCGGTAGAGGAATACAAGAAGTTTTTGAAAGCGGGCGGAAGTATGCCTCCCGTGGAAATTCTCAGACTTGCAGGCGTAGACCTCACGACGGATAAACCTTACGTGCAGGCAATGAAAGTGTTCGAAGACACTTTGAGTGAACTGGAGAAACTCGGCTGAGAGGTTTGAGACGGGTTCAAATGTATGAAATACCTTGACGAAAAAACTCTTTTATACTAATATAGAGAGTAGGAGTTATTATGGCAGAAAAAGCAAATCAGAAGACAATCAGAAATTATCCCTGTTCGGTTGAGGCAGAGCAGGCAGTCCTCGGCGCGATAATAAGCGACAACGACGTTGCCAACCGTATCGCCTGCAACATACAGGAAGACGATTTTTACACGAGCATATACAAAAAGATATTCGCTCAGATAAAGAAGCTCATCAATCAGAATAAGCCCGTAGACCTCGTAATGCTAGCCAGCAGTCTCGAGAGAGAGGGCGTGCTTCAGGAAGTGGGCGGCGTAACAACGCTCGACGAATTGCTCGACAGTATACCTTCTACTGCCAATATCGACTATTACGTCAATATTCTCAAGAAAAACTCCGTTTTGAGAAAAGTCATCACCAATTGCCGCGACATAATTGATACGGCATACAAAGAGGACGACGCAGAAAAGGTGCTTGCCGTAGCGGAAGCTTTGATATACAAGATATCCGAAAACAACGAATCGTCAGAACTTGCGCATATCTCCAACGCAACGGTAGAGGTAATGGAGAGAATAGAGAAAGCTTACAGCGAAAGCGGCTCGCAGGGCGGACTTAAAGTAGGTTTTAAAAATCTTGACGAAGCTACCAACGGCTTTATGCCCGGTCAGATGATAGTACTTGCCGCGCGCCCCGGTTGCGGTAAAACTTCGTTCGCTATGAATATGGTTACGAACATAGCGTCGAGAAAGGACAGCAAGGAAGTAATCGCAGTATTCGACCTGGAAATGTCCGCAGTCGAACTCGTATTCAGAATGATGTCCAACGTAGCGGGCATAGATTCGAGAGATATACAAAATGGTCTGGAAAACAAAGAGGGACTGGACAAGGTATGGCTTGCTCAGGACGTGCTTAAAAATTCCAACGTATACATAGACGACTCCGCAATGATTACGTGCGAGCAGATAATGTCCAAGTGCCGCAGACTCAAGGCACAGAAAGGCAGACTGGATTTTGTCGTAATCGACTACTTACAGCTTATATCTCCCAGCTCTTATACGGCAGCCAAGAGTAAAAACGAACAGGTAGGCGATATATCTCGTTTTATAAAACTGCTTGCAAAGGAACTCAGAGTGCCCGTACTCATTCTTTCGCAGATGTCGCGTAATATCGAAAACCGTGACGACAAGACGCCTAAGCTGAGCGACTTGAGAGAGTCGGGAAGTATCGAGCAGGACGCGGATATAGTAGCATTCCTTACCGACGGAGAGTTTGCCGTAGATGACGGAAAGACGGCAATTACGCTTATGATTGCAAAACACAGAAACGGCTCGATAGGCGAATTGTATTTTGAGTGGGACAAGAGCCAGATGCGCTTTAAACCTACGGTTGCCAACAGGATAATACCTCAGAGCACTCAGCGCGCCGACGCTCCTCAGGAAAGCGTTGCGGAAGCTATGTCGGGTTATGACGTTCCTCCCGAGGAAATTCCCGACGGCTACGTTGATATGAGCGAATTGGGCTGAGAGCTACAACGATATTTTTTGACTGGCGCCTAATCGCAGGTGCTGTCTTAAGCGAATAGAAATAAAAACAAAGGACTGCAATACGCGGTCCTTTCGGCTTTTCATATCTTACAGTCTGCCCGCATATACTTAGCGTAGGAGAAGACGTATGAGTTATGATAAAGAGGTTTTTAAAAAATTAAAACGCGGTGCGGACGGACTTAGTAATATTTATAAAGTTACGTTGGCAAAGGAATATGCAGTAGTCGAAGGACACAAGGGGGTATTGTACTTTTCAAACGACAAGATAGTATTGAGACTTAAATCGTCCTCAGCCGTTACGCTCGAGGGCAAGGGATTGAGCATTGCCGCAAGTCAGAAAGAGGAGATAATAATCAAAGGTAAGGTGCTCAGCGTAACTGTCGGGGAGGAAAAGATATGAGATATACCCGCATAGAGTGCGAAGAGAGAAACGCTCCGCGTTTGCTCAATACTTTTCTCGACAAAAAAGTAAGGATAAAAAACCTTAAGAGCAAGGACGGGAAGCTTACTTTTTGCATAGACGACAAAAATCTCAAAACCGTAACGCAAGTGCTTGCCGCTCAGCGAATGGAGTACCGTGTATTGAAAAGAGGGGGAGCGTATCTTGCGAAAAAGACGGCTTTGAGGTATCTTTCTTTGGTTATTTGCGCCCTAATAGCCGTCACGGGAATATGTCTTGGCACCAAAGTGTGTTTAGGTGTGGAGATAGACTGCGCCGACGGTACGCAGAGAGCGCAGATTATGCAGATTCTCGACGAATTCGGTTATAAGAAATATTCACGTAAGACTTCGCTCGACACCAAAGCTTTATCCTACGCCATAACTTCGGAAGTGGACGATATAGGATTTGCTAATTGCTACTTCGAGGGCGGAATACTCAAGATAGAGGTGCAAAACGTACACACCGACGAAACTCCCGAGAGTTACTCCCGCATAGTAGCTTCTTGCGACGGAATTATTACGCGCGTGCTTGTATATTCGGGTACGGCACTCGTAAAAGCGGGTGACGTAGTCAAGGCGGGCGACGTGCTCATAGAGGGATATATAGACACCTATCCCGATACTGAGGATAACGAGCGCATAGCCGTAGAGGCGGCAGGCGAAGTATATGCCGAATGCGCTTATTCGGCACGCGTTACGCTGAGTGAAAAAGCTTTGGAAAGAGTGCGTACCGGCAATTATTATAAAAATACGCAGATATACGTTTTCGGAAAGCCTATAGGCAAAGCGCACGTGCCAAAGTATGCCGCATACGAAAGCGTCAGCGAGAGCAAGACTTTCGGTTCGGTTGTTCCGATAAAGGCGGTAACTACTACGTACTACGAAGTGGAAGAGAGGGAAATAACGCTTTCTCAGGAGCAAATAGACGAGCAAATCACAGTGTACGAAATGCAACTTTGGCAAGAATTGCCTCCACAAGCAAAACTTCTAAATAATTATACTTTGCGCAAAAGGGTAGACAATTTGCACATAATAGATATATACTATATTGTAGAACAAGCTATTTGTCAAGGAGTGTAACTATTATCAAAGTCGAAATCGAAGTTAAGGATTTGCAAGACGCCATTGCCCTTTTCGGCAATCACGACGAAAACGCAAATTATCTTAGAAAGCGTTTCGGGGTAAATATCAATTTATTCGGCGGCGCGGTTGTAGTCGAAGGCGAAGACGAAAAGGTCGACAAATGTTGTACCTTGATAAAACTGTTGCTGGAAAAATCCAAAACCAATGCTGTCAACAAAGTGTTTATAAGGTTTTGTGCGGAGATAGCGGAAAACGGCGAAGAGGACAGGTTTGACGAACTTTTCAAGGTCATTGCCGTTACCGCCAAAGGTAAACCCGTAAAGTGTAAGACGTACGGACAAGCCAAGTATGTCGAAGCAATCAGAAACAATCCGATAGTATTCGGTATCGGACCCGCAGGTACGGGAAAGACTTATCTTGCCGTAGCCGAGGCGGTCACGATGTATAAAAACAAGGCCGTAGATAAAATCATTCTTACGCGACCTGCCGTCGAGGCGGGCGAAAAACTCGGCTTTTTACCCGGCGATTTGGGAGCAAAGGTAGACCCCTATCTCAGACCGCTTTACGATGCCCTGCAAGAGATGTTCGGGCTTGAAGTTTATTCCAGACTTATTGAAAAAGGTGTTATCGAAATCGCTCCTCTCGCATATATGCGCGGACGCACGCTTTCCAACGCGTTCATTATTCTGGACGAAGCTCAGAACACTACCAAAGAACAGATGAAGATGTTCTTGACGAGAATGGGCGAGGGTAGCCGTATAGTAGTTACGGGAGACTCCACTCAGATAGATTTGCCCGACAACAAGACTTCGGGACTTCTGCACGCGTCGGCTATTCTCAAGGATATCGAGGGAATAGAAATAGTTAATCTTAAGGCAAAAGATATCGTGCGCAACGATTTGGTACAAGCAATCGTCAAAGCGTACGAAAAGAGTATAAACAACGAGGAAAAGGTAATTTAAGATGAAAATTGACAAAAAGCAGATTCTTACTACCGCGGGAAGATTGGCGGGTATTTTCGTACTCACGTTCTTTATGATGCTTTTTTCGGTAGCCTGTATCGCTAAGGACTTCGGTATATTTTCCTTTTACAAGGTTTACCTGCCCCTGACGGTAATAGTATATCTGCTGATGGTTACTCTGTATATTTATATCGTGAGATTCGACAAGCACGCCGAGGAGTATATATCGGTGGGCAAAAGATGTCTTATATGTTATTCGATTATATTCATATCCGTAGTCGTATCGTCGGTATTGTACAGTTTCTTTACTCCTTACGCAATAGTGATGTCGTCCGTAACGATGATGGTAACCGTGCTTTCCAACAAAAAGCTGGGTATCGTAACGACTTTTATTACTATGGGCACGATGATGGCGGTATTTATGTCGAGTACATACGTGCTTCAGCCTGAGGAATTCAGCACCGCGATAGTGGGAAGTCTGATAGTTTCGATGATTACGAGTATGTTTATGAATATTCTCGTAGGCAGAGAATACAGTCGTCTGCGTCTTACGTGGGGTACGATTTTGCTGGGACTTGCTATGACTCCTCTTGCAGGATTGTACAACTATTTTGCGCAAAACGGCACTGCCGCAAGCGTAGGCGGAGCAATGTTCGGAAGTTTGATAGGCAATATGCTTTCCGTGGCAATATTCCTCATATTCCTTCCTCTTTACGAAACGCTGTTTTCCGTATGGACAAACTTCAAGCTTGCAGAAGTATGTTCTCCTACTCAGCCTCTTCTCAAAGAGCTTAAGGAGAAGGCTCCCGGTACTTACAATCACAGTGCGAGCGTAGCAAACCTTGCCGAAAGCTGTGCAAACGCTATAGACCTCAATCCTTATATGGCGAGAGCTTGCGCATACTTCCACGACATAGGCAAGATGAACAATCCCGAGTACTTCGTCGAAAACCAGACCGACGGCAAAAATCCTCACGACGACCTTATACCCGAGGTAAGCGTAAACGTTATTACGGGACACGTAAAGGACGGCGTGGAAATTTTGAAAGCCAACCGTATGCCCGATACTATAATCAAGGCGGCTTACGAGCATCACGGCGACTCTACGATATCTTACTTCTACTACAAGGCGCAGGGTATTACGGAGGGAGAGCTCAGTAATTACACCTACCGTTACGACGCCCACAAACCTACCACGCGTTACAGCGCGCTCATTATGATATGCGATATATGCGAAGCAATGCTGAGAGCAAAGCCCGCAGAGGATTACGAGCAACTCAAGCAAATCGTCGACGGCGTAATACGCACCAAAATGAAAGAGGGTATGCTAGACGAATGCGCGCTGACCATAAAGGATTTGTCACTGATTAAAGACACTATATGCGAAGTCGTGCCTTATACTATGCACAAGAGAATAGATTACGACAAGGCTAAGGAAAAGAGATGATAGAAATTTTCGACGAAACGGGCAGCGGGCTCGACAATAAACTCATATATGAAGTTTTCGCTGCTGTGGCAAAAGAATTTTGCCTTCCCGACAATGCGTATGTCGAATTGACCGTTGCGGACGGAGAGACGATACGCGAGGTAAACAGAGAGTACAGAAACGTCGACAGCGTTACGGACGTGCTGTCCTTTCCCAATCTTGAAGTAAATTTGCCTTTTAAAGCCGAGGACTATCCCGACGATGTGGATATGGCTACTGGAGAATTGATGCTCGGAGAGATAATGCTTTGTTACGACAGAGCAGTAGAGCAGAGCAAAGAATACGGGCACAGTGTAGAAAGGGAGTGCGCATATCTCGTATTGCACGGACTGTTGCACCTTTTGGGCTTTGACCATATCGAAGATAGCGACAAAGTCAAAATGAGAGCAGAGGAAGAAAAGATTTTGACTGATTTGGGTATTACCCGAGACTGAAAACAATATCTTTTCAAATAACTAATTCGTGCGACAATTCGCACAAATTCAGACTAAATACATACTTAAAAGGGAAGAATATGAAAGCAGGTTTCGTATCGTTGATAGGCAAGCCCAACGCGGGCAAATCCACTCTCACCAATACTTTGGTGGGGGAGAAAGTTTCTATCGTCAGCTGGAAACCTCAGACTACCCGCAATAAGATTTTAGGCATTATGAACGGAGAGGATTATCAGATAGTCATAGTAGATACCCCCGGAGTGCATAAGGCTAAAAACGCGCTTTCCAAGTATATGATGAAGAGCGTAGAGAAAGGACAGGAAGGCTCCGAAGTAATAGTATACGTTTCGGCTATGGATAAAAAGCCTGACGATACCGACAGAGAGTATATTGCCAAATACGCGGGCAAAAAAACGCCTCTCATCATAGTACTCAACAAATGCGACGAAGTGGAGAGAGAAGCAATCGTCGGCAGAATAAACGAATTCAAGGATATTCAAGGCGTTGACAGCATAATTCCCGTAAGCGCATTGACGGGCAAAAACGTTGATATGTTGACCCAAAGACTTCTCGAGCTTCTTCCCGAAGGAGAGAGATACTTCGACGAAGATATGTACACCGATAAATCAGTAAGATTTATGGTAAGCGAAATCGTCAGAGAAAAAGCCCTTCGCAATCTCGACAAGGAAATTCCATACGGCATAGGAGTCGCGGTCAATAAATTCGTATGCAGAGAAGACGGTATTATCGAGATAGATGCGGATATCGTATGCGAAAAGCAGTCGCACAAAGCTATGGTCATAGGCAAAGGCGGTGCTATGATAAAGAAGATATCCACGCAATCCAGACAGGATATAGAAAAACTCGTCGATACGCAGGTATTCCTCAATCTCTACGTGAGAGTAAAGGAAGACTGGAGAGAGAGCGATTTTCTTCTCAACCAATTGGGATACAATATAAAAGACCTTAAAGACTGATAGAAGTCTTGAATTTAAATAAAATAAATAATATTCCGCTTGTCGGCGGTTTGCGTTGCGCCTCTGTTTTTTTTCGGTACATAATTTTCGGGAGGCGTATATGGACTTGAAAGACACTTTGTGGCAATTGTTCGGCAGGACGGGAGATATAAAGTACTATATTATGTTGCACGACCTTCAGGAGGAGGAGCGCAAGAGATAAAGGAGAGAGTGTGGAACTCCTTGTTGACGAGGGCGTTTGCCTTAGAAGCACCGATTACAAAGAAAACGACAAAATAATTACCTTGTACCTGGCGGAACACGGTAAAGTAGGTGTTTGCGCAAAAGGTTGCAAGAGCGCGAAATCCAAGCTTAAGTATGCAGTTACGCCTCTGTGCTTCGGCAAGTATTATCTTGCCAATAAAAACAGATACGTTCTGACGGGGTGCGACTGTATTGACAACTTTTTCAATCTCGCGACAGATACTGTGAAATATTATTGCGCGTCCGTAGTGCTCGAGGTCGTGGATAAGATGACGTTGGAAGGAGAATACAATCACCGTCTTTTCGTCGCTATGCTAGAATGTCTGAATGAGCTGTGCTATAAAGCGGATTATCCTAAAGTTTGCCTTTTCGAATATCTCAAAGAAATGACTGCTGCGCTCGGATACGAAGTAAAAGCTATTACTTTCAGAGACTTTTACAATTATTTTCTGCATACGCACGGCGTAAAAATCAATTCGCTTTTGCAACTCATAAAGCTCGATACCGTAAATGCGGATATGTAATTCAATTAAAAAATATCCGTTTTGTGCATATTTTAGCAAGTTTTTTTACAGCCATATTTTTGAGCAAAAAGAAGAATAATTTTTAAAAGCGTTTTTTTACGCGTATTTTTAAAGTTTTACATATTTTTATTGATATTGTACTCTCATATAGTTGAAATTTATGTTTATTTATTGTAAAATATCCACAGTTAACAATATTGTTTGTTTTTAAGTGAATTAATTTGTTTTGTCAAAAAAGGAGGATGTGTATGACAAAGTATGTATATCTTTTCAAAGAAGCTGACGGCGACAGAAAAGATTTGTTCGGCGGTAAGGGAGCAAACCTTGCCAAGATGACCTCGTGGGGTATGCCCGTACCTCAAGGTTTCACTATCACCACCGAGGCTTGTACGAAGTACTACGACGACGGCGAAAAAATCTCCGACGATATCGTAGCGGAAATCTTCGACGCACTCGCAAAAGTAGAGGCTGATGCAGGTAAGAAATTCGGCGACGAGCAGAATCCCTTCCTCGTATCCGTACGTTCGGGTGCAAGAGCGTCTATGCCCGGTATGATGGATACTATCCTCAACCTCGGTCTCAACGACGTATCCGTAAAAGGTCTCGCTAAGAAGACCGGCAATCCCAGATTTGCTTATGACTGCTACAGAAGATTTATTCAGATGTTCTCTGACGTAGTTATGGGTACTCCCAAGAGCGAATTTGAAAAAATCATCGACAAAGTAAAGGAAGAGAAAGGTATCAAGTCCGATACCGAGCTTACCGCAGAGGATTTGCAGGAGCTTATCAAACTCTTCAAGGAAGTATACTTCAAGGACCAGGGAAGCGAATTCCCTCAGGACCCCAAGGTTCAGCTTATCGAAGCCGTTAAGGCAGTTTTCAGAAGCTGGAACAACCCCCGTGCTATCGTATACCGTCGTATGAACGATATTCCCGGAAGCTGGGGTACGGCTGTAAACGTACAGTCAATGGTATTCGGTAATATGGGCGACACTTCCGGTACGGGCGTTGCTTTCACCAGAGACCCTTCGACGGGTGAAAAGAGACTCTACGGCGAGTATCTAATGAACGCTCAGGGCGAGGACGTAGTTGCAGGTATCCGTACTCCTCAGACTATCGACCAGCTTGCTAAGACCAACAAGGCAGTATACGACCAGTTCGTAGAAATCGCAAACAGACTCGAAAAGGCAAACAAGGATATGCAGGATATGGAGTTTACCATCGAAGAGGGCAGACTTTATATGCTTCAGACGAGAAACGGTAAGCGTACCGCTCGCGCAGCTATCAAGATTGCTTGCGACCTCGTTAAAGAAGGTATGATTACAGAGAAAGAAGCTTTGCTTAAGATTGAGCCCAAGCAGCTCGACTCTTTGCTCCACCCTCAGTTCGAACCCAAGGCTTTGAAGAAAGCAAAGGTTATCGCAAAGGGCTTGCCCGCATCTCCCGGTGCAGCTTGCGGTAAGATTAGCTTTACTGCCGAAGAAGCTGTAGAGAGAGCTAAAAACGGCGAAAAGGTTGTTCTCGTAAGACTCGAGACTTCCCCTGAGGATATCGAAGGTATGTACGCAGCTCAAGGCGTATTGACCGTAAGAGGCGGTATGACTTCTCACGCAGCTGTTGTTGCCCGCGGTATGGGTGCTTGCTGCGTAGCAGGTTGCGGAGCTGTAAGAATTGACGAAGAAAAGAGAGTTATCTATATTGACGGCAAGGAATACACTGACCAGGATTATCTCTCGCTCGACGGCTCTACGGGTAACGTATACGGCGAGCAAATCGCAAGCGAAAACGCAAGCGTAAGCGGCGACTTCGCTACGATAATGGAATGGGCAGACAAGTATCGCGCACTCAAGGTAAGAACCAATGCCGACACCCCCAACGACGCTGCTACCGCAGTTAAGTTCGGTGCAGAGGGTATAGGTCTTTGCCGTACAGAGCATATGTTCTTTGCTGAGGACAGAATTCCTGCCGTTAGAGAAATGATAGTTTCCAAGACGGTTGAAGAGAGAAAGAAAGCTCTCGCTAAGATTTTGCCTATGCAGAGAGAAGACTTTATCGGTCTTTACGAAGCAATGGGCGACAGACCCGTTACTATCCGTTTCCTCGACCCTCCTCTCCACGAGTTCGTACCTCACAAGGACGAGGAAATCAAAGAGCTTGCAAAGACTATGGGCTTGACTTTCAAAGAGCTTAAGGCGACCGTAGAAGGCTTGCACGAGTTTAACCCTATGATGGGTCACAGAGGTTGCCGTCTTGCGGTTACCTATCCCGAAATCGCAGAAATGCAGACGCAGGCTGTCATTGAGGCTGCTTTGACTGTAAGAGAGAAAGGTTTCAACGTTATTCCCGAAATTATGATACCTCTCGTAGGCGACGTAAAGGAATTGAAGTATGTCAAGAGTGTAGTTGTAGAGACTGCTGAGAAGATTCTCAAGGCCAACAATACCACGATGGAATATCATATCGGTACTATGATTGAAATCCCCAGAGCTGCTTTGACTGCTGACGAAATCGCTAAAGAGGCTGAATTCTTCTCCTTCGGTACCAACGACCTCACTCAGATGACTTTCGGTTTCTCCAGAGACGACGCAGGCAAGTTCCTTGACGAATACTATATGAAGAAGATTTTCGAATCCGACCCCTTCGCAAGACTCGACCAGGTAGGCGTAGGCAAGCTTATGAAGATTGCTATCGAAGGCGGTAAGTCCACCAGACCCGACATCAAACTCGGTATCTGTGGCGAGCAAGGCGGCGACCCTTCGACTATCGAATTCTGCCACAACGTAGGTCTCACTTACGTATCTTGCTCTCCTTTCAGAGTACCTATCGCAAGACTTGCGGCTGCTCAGGCTAACATCATCAATCCCAGAATCAAGCCCGCTCCCGCTGAGACGAGATATCTCGAGGAAGACTAATATACCGCTAGTTTAGTCCAAGCAATAATATAATCAAAAAAATACCTGTCCTTTCGGGCAGGTATTTTTATATATACGATAGCGCTTTATTTACATATAAGATACATTAAAGAATAAAGTGAAGGTCGACAATCGTACCGTCTCCGTCGTTTTGAAAAATACGAGTATTGACAGAAGTTATCTTGAGTAATATAATCATAATTGATATTGGCAACAAGCTGTATTATCGTAACCTCGAGGCTAAGGCTGTTTCTTTAAAAGGCAATGGCAAAGTGCGTAAACAGGAGGCTTATTATGGAAAAAACTGTAAAAAACGAAAAACGACATATAGCAGTTGTTGCGCTAATAATCTGCGTGTTATTTATTGTATCTGCTTTAGGCGGTTGCTCTAAAGAGGCAAGACCTTTTGAAAACAGCAATTTTGAGGCAAGAAAGGTTAGTGAAATAGGTATGATAAATGCTCAAATCAACGACGGAGGCAGCCCCTACGGAGACAAGATATGGCGCATCTGCGGCGATGACCAGAGAGTTGCCGAGGGTGCTCAAGCTTTTGAGAAATTTATATCGGAAAGCACGTTTGTGACCTGCAATTACTACAAAATGCCTTTTAAAACGGGTGGCTCGAGAAGTGCTCTGTGTATTATGAATTATTCGAGCGGTACTCTTGATTATGTAAAAATCGAATTTATAGAAGATGACGGCGATGAGTATATTATAAATGTAGGTTCGCAGTATTATAAAACATCTAAAAGTGCCGTAGACGAATTCAGAACTGCGTTTTTCAGCCTTTTCGACGACAATGACTTGGCAGTACCGTCCGTATACGTAAATTGAGAATTTAAATCGTCTCCGAGAATTAAAACTCAGAAGGCGAAATTAATTTATCGGTCAGTTTGCACCTAGTGCTATCGCTGAGCGGTTTTATTTTTTAAAAGGCTTGAAATCGCTGTCTTCCAAATCGTCCGTGATATGCGGAAATTCAAGCACTGCTGCCGACTTTAAAGCGCCGTAGCCGTATTTTTTGCGTATATCGTCGAGCGACTTGTCAAGTCGTTGAAGCTTTTCCGTCTTTTCAATATCGTCGAGAAGTGAGAGTTGCACGTTTTCCTCGCCGTCCGATAAGTCGAAAGTCGAGACCGAAAAAGCTCTTATAGGAAGTCTTTTGGGTACTTCGTCATAGATACGCATTGCGTAGTCGCATAATTTGCCCGCAGAATTGATTTTTTCGGGCAGCTTAATCTGTTTACCGAAGTAGGTCAAATCGTTGTATTTTATGCCTAAATGCAGTCCGCTTGCGACAAAAGAGTGTCTTCTCAATCTTATGGCTACCATTTCGCTCAGAGCCATAATTACGGCTTGAGCCTCTTCTCGTTTTGATACGTCTTTGGGGAGCGTGGTCGAATTGCCTATGCTTTTGGGGACGGGGCGTTCGTAATAAAGTCTTACAGGCTCGTCGTTTTGTCCCATAGCGTTTTGTTTAATCTTTTCTCCGACTATGCCGAATTTATCGGTAAGGATTTTCAGCGGCGCGTTTGCCAAATCGCCTATGGTGTTTATGCCTATCTTTCTCAATTTTTCTTGCGTGTGTCTTCCTATCATTAGCAGGTCGCCCACGTCCAGCGGCCATACTTTTTGCTTGTAGTTGTCTTCGTCTATGACCGTTACGGCGTCGGGTTTTTTCATATCCGAGCCGAGTTTTGCGAAAATTTTATTAAAAGATACGCCTACGGATATTGTTATGCCTATTTCTTTTTTTACGCGCTCTCTAAGCTCTTCAGCTATGTTTTCCGCACTCTTGAAGAGTTTTGTCGAGTGTGTGACGTCCAGCCAGCATTCGTCGATGCCGAAAGGCTCTACGCGGTCGGTGTATTGGCAGTACATATCGAAAATTTTGTTTGAAATTCTTACGTATTCGTCGTATTGCGGGGGCACAAGCACAAGCTCGGGACACTTCTTTTTTGCCTCCCAAATAGTTTCTCCTGTCTTCACGCCCATTGCCTTTGCCTTTTGATTTTTGGCAAGAATAATGCCGTGCCGCTTGTCGGGATTGCCCGATACGGCTACGTACTTGTCCTTTAAGGACGTATCCAACATACATTCTACCGACGCATAAAAATTGTTGGCGTCGCAGTGCAAAATTCTTCTCATACTCAAAGTATAGCACTTGTATAAGCAAAACGCAAACATTTGTTTGCATAATTTAAATATTTATAATATAGTTAAATGGATATGAAAAATAAGGATTATATTGAAATGCGACTATCGTAATGAATATACTAAAATATCAGATTTGTTATTTGTTGTGATATTGATTGCCTTAAATAAGTTTTGCGTACGTATTTGCGAGCGTGGTTATATTTATAATTCGGATATGTCGGGAGAGAGGATATTTTTATAAAGCTTGATTTATTTCAAATATTGAGCGGGCTTTTTGAAAATGTGCTAATAAAAATGCGGAGTAGATATGCTCCGCATTTTTTCGATGTTTCAAATCAAATTACAGCTTAAGGCTTTTGAGATATTTTTTTAATCCCTCTTTGAGGTTTTCGTCTCTAAGACCGTATTCAACGGTTGCCTGAATATATCCGAGTTTGTCGCCTACGTCATAACGCTTGCCGTCAAAAGTGTAGGCATATGCGCCCGTAGTGTCGGCAATCGTCTGTATTGCGTCCGTTAGGCACACTTCGCCGTTGGGCATAGCGGGGGTGTGCTTTAGGATATCGAACACGTCGGGGGTGAGGATATATCTTCCTATGCTGGCAAGCGTAGAGGGAAGTTTGTCGATAGGGGGCTTTTCGACGAGCTTTTTAATCTCGGTGTATTTGCCCTTAGTATTGCCGGGCTGAATAATACCGTATTTAGGGGCTTCTTCTCTCGGTACGTTCTGACAGCCCAGAATAATTTTGCCTGTAGTTTCGTAGGCGTCCATAAGCTGTTTAAGGCAAGGCTTTTCGGGATTGTAGATAATGTCGTCGCCGTAGAGTACTGCGAAAGGCTCGTTGCCGACAAATGCTTCTGCCTCGAGTACCGCCATACCGCTGCCGTTCATCTCCTTTTGCCTTACGTAGTAGATATGCGCCATATTGCTTATGTCGTGCACTTGCTTCAAGTAGTCGGTTTTGCCTGTGCGTTGAAGAAGTTGTTCGAGTTCGACGGAAATATCGAAGTGGTCTTCTATGCATTTTTTGTTTTTGCCGAGAATTATGAGAATCTCATTGATACCGCTTTTTACGGCTTCTTCGACAACGTACTGCAGAGTAGGCGTGTCGACAATTGGCAACATCTCTTTGGGAATGGCTTTCGTTACGGGTAAAAATCTCGTACCGAATCCTGCGGCGGGAATAACCGCTTTTTTAATCTTACTCATATATACTCCTGAATGGCTGACAGTAATTGAATGTAATATACACATATATTATATGTATATATTCCATTATATACCATAAGAAGACATAAATCAACGCTTATTTTAAATTTATTGTTTTAAAGACGGGCGAAAGAACCTGTAAAACTGCGATATCGGATAAAATCAGATAAGTGGAATAAAGAATAGGTTAGAATTTAAACATAGGGGTTAGAATATGAAGCAAATAAGTTTAGAATAGTAGTATATGGCATTAGATTGATTGAGCGCGGTATGTGGATAGAAAACAAATAGACGGAAATACCGAGCAAATAGAGACAAAATTAAAAGTTGAAAGAAATAAATATAGTAAGCTCGATGAGTATGGCAAGTGCGGTGAGTTGGAAAAGAGAGGCAAGTATGATTTGTATGATATGTGCAATAAAGTCAATAAAGGCGGTGAAGGTCAAAAGTAAAAATATAAGCATATTAGGGCATATCAAACAATTTGAACAATGTTCAAATATCTGTTTTTTAACGCCGCGCCCTCAAAGATATGAGTGTGAAATCGCCTATAAACTGCCTATTTAACCGAAAAATGGCAATTATCGTCAATGATTTTACATAGTTTTTACAAAAAAGATGACAAAAAGCTATTGACAAACGCTAGTGAAGTGCTATAATGTTTACGAAAGGTCAAAGAAAGTCAAACCATAAGCGTGGGGTAGGCTTGCGAAAGACCTTAGGTGAGCAAGATAATAAAACTGAACAATGTTCAAATTATTATTTTGTAACTGTAGCTAACAACCAAACTAAAGAGTATCAATCAATATTACGTGCAAAAGCGATACATATAACAAAACATATCATTATATCAGATATACATATCGAAAAAATGTATTGAAACAAAGCGGGTAATACGAATTGTATCAACAACACAACAACGCTACAACGAATTGATTACGTAACATTGAATTGATTATCTGAATAAATTTTGAATAATATTATTGATTTAAAGGAGGATTGAGAATATGGCTAGCATATCGGACGAAATCGAACAGTTTATATTATCTGTCTTGAGCGATGACGAATCGGTCAAACTTTCGAGAAACGATTTAGCGCATTATTTCTCCGTCGCTCCCAGCCAGATAAATTACGTACTTGCTACGCGCTTTAACTTCGACAAAGGATATATCATCGAAAGTAAGAGAGGCGGCGGCGGTTGTATCACTCTGGTGAGAATTAGCGACAACAAAGAGGATATTTTGCCCGAACTCGTTCAGGAACTCGACAATATAGACGTGTTGACTTTCAACAGGGCAAGCAACTTTACCGACAGACTCGTAAGAGACGAGGTAATCACAAAAGAAGAGGGCGACATAATCAAGAGCGCGCTTAGTGACAAGGCACTCAATTTTCCCGCCCACGTAGGAAAGATGAGAAAAAATATTTTTAAAGAAATAGTAATCGGTCTGATGAGGAGGTAAGAGAATAAAATGGCAGATAAAATGTGTGAGGTTTGCAATAAAAAACCTGCTACGATTTTTATAAAAATCGACAATGATACAATCAACGTCTGCAACGATTGCGCCGAAAAGTACAATCTTTACAGCGCGGCAAATTCCATTTTCGGAAATATGGCTAATCTTTTCGATATGGACTTTGACTTCGACGACTTTTCTCCCGCAAGGATAGGCTATAACAAAATCAAAGAAAGAGTTTGTCCTAAGTGCGGTATGACTGAAAGCGAGTTGATATCCAAATACAAATTCGGTTGCAGTGAATGCTACAACGTTTTTGCGGACAGGGCAAAAGAATTTTTCTCCGATTTGAGAGGTCAGGAATACAAGGGAGAGTATGCAGGCAGCGAAAAGACTGCTAATACTCCTAAAAAGAGACGTCTAAGCGAGATGACAAAAGAGGATTTGCCCGCGCTCAATAAATTGCTCGGCGAAGCCGTCAAAGCAAGAGATTTTGACAAAGCGAAAGCAATCGACGCTAAAATAAGAGAACTCGAAGGAGGAAAAAACAATGGCTAAGACTGATAATATTGTAATATCCAGCAGAATACGTTTTGCCAGAAATATCAACAATCTTCCTTTTCCTCAAAAGCTTGTCGGAAACGAACCTAAGCTCAAAGAGCTTTTCGATACGGTAAAAGAAGTATGCGACTCAAAATTCAAAAACAGTCTTTACTATATCCCTAAGCTCAAAAATCTCGACGCAAACGTGCTTATCGAAAACCATCTTATAAGTCCCTTGCTTTGCAAGAGCGAGTACGGCGGCGTAGTGCTCAGCGCGGATAAGACGATATCTGTTATGATAAACGAAGAGGACCATTTGAGAGAGCAATGTATTCTTCAGGGATACGCACTCGACGACGCATACAAAAAACTTCTCGACATAGACAAGGCTTTGAGAGGCAAGCTCGATATAGCTTTTAAAGAGGGGTACGGTCATCTGACGGCTTGTCCTACAAATCTCGGTGCGGGAATGAGAGCTTCGGTGATGATGTTTTTGCCTGCATTGACTATGACGCATACGATTGACGCGATTATACGCAAGATGAACGACCACGGCGTGGCAATCAGAGGCGTTTACGGCGAAGGCTCTACGGCGGACGGATATATGTATCAGGTCAGCAATCAGGCTGCCGTCGGAAGAAGCGAGCAGGAAATACTCAATATCGTCAAGAGCGTAGTCGATAAGCTGTGCGATATGGAAGAGCAAAACAGGAGTTTGTTGCTGTCGCGAAGGGGCATAGACCTCGAGGACGAGATAATGAGAGCATACGGCACTTTGCTGTTTGCAAAGAAAATATCCTCTCAGGAATTTATGCGAAATATCGCTATGGTAAAACTGGGCGTAGATTACGGGTTTATAAAACAGGACATAAAAGTACTTAACAAACTCGTAACGGATACGCAAAAAAATACCTTGTGTTACAACGTGGGCAAGGAGCTGTCGGTAAGCGACAGAGATATATACAGGTCGAGGCTCGTAAGAGAAACTCTGACCAAAAAAGCATAACGCAAAAGCGTTAAAGTGAGGTGTGAATATGATTAACAGAATGGACGAAGAATGTAACAAGATTATAGAGACCGCAGGCAGACTTGCTGCCAAGAGCGGAGGTATTATAGGTACGGAGCATATCATATGCGCGATGGCTTCGTGTCCCAAGACGGGAGCTGGCAAACTGCTTGCTAAACACGGCGTGGACGAAAGCATCGTCAACTTGCTCATAGAGCAAAACGGACAGGTAGTGGCAAGATGCGAATTCAGCGAAAGAGTGGCGGGAGCTATCTCCAATGCGTGGGATATATGCTCGACGTTCGGATTCAACAAAATAAACTCCATAGCTTTGCTGGCTTGTTCGCTTTCTGACGCAAACTCTTTTGCTTGCAGAGGTTTAAGACACGCGGGCATCAATCCCGAGGAGATAGGCGAAGAGGCTATAGATATATTGATGAGCAAAGCTCAGGGTGAGGGCAACTCTTCTAAATTTTCTATGGGCGGAGGCTCGTCCTCGTCGGATATATCCGATTCTGACAATCCTCTTTCGGGTCTCGGAGAAGATTTGACCAAAAAAGCGAAAGAAGGCAAGCTCGACCCCGTAATCGGAAGAGACGCAGAGATAGAGCGTATCATCGAGATACTTTCGAGAAGAAAGAAAAACAATCCTATATTGATAGGTGAGCCGGGCGTAGGTAAGAGCGCGGTAGTCGAAGGACTTGCACAGGCTATCGTAGAAGGCAAAGTACCCGAACAGCTTAAAAACAAAAAGGTATTCTCTCTCGATATGGCAAGCTTGCTTGCAGGTACAAAGTACAGAGGCGATTTTGAAGAAAGGCTCAAAAAAGCACTCGAATATCTCAACAAAGAGGGCAATATCATACTGTTTATCGACGAAATTCATACCATTGTAGGCGCGGGAAGCAGCGAGGGCGGCAGTATGGACGCGGCTAATATTCTCAAGCCTCAGCTTGCAAGAGGCGAATTGCAGACTATCGGCGCGACCACTCTCGAGGAATACAGAAAGTATTTCGAGAAAGACAGCGCGCTCGAGAGAAGATTCCAGACGGTTGCGGTAGACCCCCCTTCAGTAAAGGATACCATTGTTATTTTGCAGGGCTTGAAGAGCAAGTACGAAGAGCATCACGGCGTAAAGATTCTCGACTCGGCAATCGAGGCGGCAGCAGTAATGTCCGACAGATACATCAATGACAGATTCTTGCCTGATAAGGCAATAGACCTTATCGACGAGGCGGCTTCGAGAAAGAGAATAAGCGGCTCGGTAATGCCTACCGATATAAAGGCAATCGAGGACGATATAAAGAAACTCGACGAGGCAATCGACAGCTATTCGAAGATGAGGGAATTCGACAAGGCAAAACAGCTCAACGACGAACTCGACAAGAAGAAACAGCAACTCAAGGAGATGAAGAGCGGCTGGACAAAAGAGAAGACCAAACAGGAACTCTCTATTGACGATACCGATATAGCCAATATCGTATCTTCGTGGACCAAAATCCCCGTAACCAAGATTACTCAGACGGAAAGCGAAAAACTGCTCGGAATGGAAGAAATTCTCAAGAAGAGAGTAGTCGGACAGGACGAGGCGGTAGAGGCTGTCGCAAGAGCGGTCAGACGTGCGAGAGTGGGTATCAAAGACCCCAAAAGACCTATCGGTTCGTTTATATTCTTAGGACCTACCGGCGTAGGTAAGACAGAATTATCCAAAGCGCTTGCCGAGGCAATGTTCGGTGACGAAAGCCTTATGATAAGAGTGGATATGTCCGAGTATATGGATAAAATCAGCGTATCCAAACTCATAGGCTCTGCGCCTGGTTACGTAGGCTTCGACGAGGGCGGACAGCTCACCGAAAAAGTAAGAAGAAAACCTTATTCCGTAGTGCTCTTCGATGAAATCGAAAAGGCTCACCCCGAGGTATTCAATATTCTCTTGCAAATCCTCGACGACGGTATTCTTACCGATTCGCACGGAAGAAAGGTAGACTTCAAGAATACCATAATCATTATGACTTCCAATATCGGCGCGAGCGAAATAAAGGCAATGCCTTCGTTGGGCTTCGGTACGCAGGCAGAGGCGGATAACTACGAGAGAATGAGAGAAGTACAGATGGAAGCTCTCAAGAGAACCTTGAAGCCCGAGTTTATCAACCGTATCGACGATATAATCATCTTCCGTGCGCTCGAAGATAAGGATATGTCCAAGATTATCAATATTATGGCGGACTCGCTCAAGAAGCGTCTTAAGGAGAAGAATATCAATATCGATATCAGCGACAATGCAAAGAAACTCATCGTCGAAAAAGGCTCCAACAAGGAGTACGGCGCAAGACCTTTGAGAAGAGCTTTGCAGAGAATGGTCGAAGACGAACTCAGCGAGAGAATTCTTAAAGGCGAATTTGCAATCGGCGACGAAATCGAAGTCGACGAAAAGGACGGTGCGCTCACGTTTGCAAAGAAAGGAGCAAAAGTTCAGTCCGAAAAGAAGTCGGCAAGCAAAAAGTCCGATGAGAAAGCCGAGCCCCAACCCGAGGTGAAGGAAATCAAATCCGAGGACGTAGAAATTAAAAAGCCTGAAGAAGATAAGGGCGGTTCGGATAAGAACTCAGACAAATAAGTCTAAGCAAAAAGACGGAGGCAAAAGCTTCCGTCTTTTTTTGTTAAAGCAGTCTTTCAACGTAAAAACAGCCTTTCGGTACCTTAAAAATTTTTATAAAATATTACACTAGCATACGAAAAGAAAAATTTGGCAAAAAATCATATAGGTGTTGTGCTTTTGACGGATATGTGTCGGTTAAATCAAGCATCAAAAAAAATATCGTTGATTTTACAACAAATTTATCAAAACCCCCTTTTTTTTGTTTGTTTGATATGTTATAATAAAGACGATAAAAATTTTCTAAGTTTCGGGATATGCGAATATCTCAAATTATATAAGGAGGGCAATTATATGAAGATTGAAATAATTGCAAGAAATTATAGACTTACGGACAGACTCGAGGAAGTCATCAACAAGAAAATGGAAAAATTTTCGAGATACTTCGAAGACGATGCCGTCGCAAAAATTTTCCTCAAAGAAACGGGTAAAGAAAGATACGTAATGGAAATCACCATCTTCTTCGGCAACAATATGGTAAGAAGCGAAGTGGCTTCCGATAATATGTATAACAATATAGACCTCGCACTTCCCAAGATAGAGGGACAGATAAGAAAATACCGCACAAAACTCAGCAAGCTCAAGAAGAGTGCTTTCGACGAAGCAAGTATGTATCCTCAGTCGGAGCAACCCAGAATGGAAGTCATACGTACCAAATCTATGGCACTCAAGAAAATCGACCTCGAAGAGGCGGTTGCGGATATGGAACTTACAGACCACGATTTTTACGTCTTCCTCAACGACAAGACGGGAAAAGTCAACGTACTGTATAAGAGAAAGGCAGGCAATCTCGGTTGCATAGAAGCCGAATATTGATTAAGATAAAAACAGATTCGAAGCCCGAAGCAATTCGGGCTTCGATTTTTTTTAATGCGGGCAAATAATCCAAAACAGAGGACAAACGCTTATTCAGGATATTCGAGCAATTTCAGCTGTTTATAAGAAAGCGTTGATACCTAAAACCTGTGCGCGCAGACAAATTATCGCGCAGACAAATTATATACTTTTTTTAATTGTAATTTTTTTAGGTTTGTAGTAAACTAATTATGTAATCCACCCGCTCGGGTAATTTACAGGAGAGGAAATGAGAAAAAAAGTTTTGCTGACGTTGCTGACTGTTTTCATTCTTGCTGCGCTCGTATTGTTCTGCGCGGCTTGTTCGACGATTGAAAACAATCTCAGAATAGAAGACAATATAGTATCTCGTTTCGGAGACGGCATAAGCGTAATAAGCAGTAATGCGGCTCCCTCCGATGCTACGGAATTCAAGGACGTCGAAAGAGTAAAGATGAGAGTAAATGTAGACGCGCGAGTAGGCGGATATCACCTTACAGGAGTATATCTTCCCGCGGGGGAAACGCTTACGGTCAACGTATCGAGCGAAATAGCTCAGGCGGGATACAGACTCAGGCTCAATTCTTTTGTCTATGACCGTACTAATTCCACTCCTATAGACAGTACCGAAAAGAAGATTACGAGCGAAAAAGGCGGTATAGTAGAATTGTGGGTACCTGCGTCCGCTACGTCCGACAATTCGTTTGACGTAATTATCGAGGGCGGTATAGTTATGCCTTATTACAGAATGGGCAGAGATACGACAGAGCATATTTACGTGGGTGACGGAAAATATTCAATCCTCGACGGAGAAAATATCAGATTTTACGTACCGAGCGATTTGCTTTTCGACAGCCAAGGCGAGTGCAGAGTAGAAGATTTGTACAATACTCTTTTGTGGTGGCAGTCTGCCGTCACTTTTCTCAATAAAGCTACGGATATGGTAAGCCTTAAGAGTAATTACTCTGTCAGGGTTGCCATAGGCGATTATTCACAAACGCCCCAGATTAACGCGACTACAGGCGCAATAGAAATCAACACAAGTTATTTTGAAAACGTACTCGACTTTGAAAATCTCAAAGTCGGCAAGTCGTGGGATTTGTTATATAAGATTTGCGAGTTGAAAGTCGGTTTGTCAAGCGGTTTCGAGGGCGTGTTCGCGGTAGATATGATTGTGGATATTCTCACCAATATCGACTGTGTTATGATGACGTATTCGGGGTACGAGAGTACGAATTCGTGGCTCAACAACGCATATTCCTGTCTTGAAAAAACAATAGAACTTCTTTCCGTTCCGGAGAGCGAAAGGGACGAAAATCACAGTCAGAACGTGATGAGAGCCTTTTTCATCAATATATTGCACAGTTTCGGCGTGGATAAAACGCTCGATATACTCATAGAATATTCGCACGCTTCCAAAGAAAGCGAAAACGGAGAAATGACAATCGACGAGTTTGCGCTGTCTATGAGCAAGATTCTTCAGAGAGATATGACTTTCTACTTCGAAATGTTCAGGCAAGGTTTGACTGAGGATATGGGACTATCTCAATCGACAGTCGACAAGATGAAAGGAAAGCAGGTTTATATCCCCGTGCAGTCGAAATACGCCGTAGGCGGTAACAACGAATTTTACGATTTGGGATATACCGTGCCTATGGGAGAGTCTACTGCTTTTGACTTCCAAAACAGCATAATATCCTTCGTGGACGGCTGGAATGTATACAAGGTGGAGAGTGACACTACGAGATGGACTCAGGAAGACGGAATATTCTATTATAATCCGATTACTTCGAAACTCGTTGACGACTATACAATCTATTTGAAAAACGGTGAGTATTCCGCAGTGCTTTACGGCAGACTCAACGTCAATATATCGACAGCTGTATACAAAGTATACGAAGGCTGGACGTTTTCCAATATGTCTACGGCGTTAGAGGATGCCATACAGAGTTATTCCAAGCGTAAGCCCGACCACGTCGGCAGTATAGATTATGCAGGTATCAACCGATACGAAGATGACGCTGAGCAGGACAGCGACGACAATACTTACGTGTTTACGGTTACTGACGGCTGTATGAGCGTGCCTGAGAGCGGTAACTATACCATTTATCTCAAAAACACGGGATTGTGTCAGGTGGAATTCGGCGTGCAAAAATATATGTTCGATATGTTTGCCAATTCTTTGCCCGTAACGGACTATACGGATTATTTGTCTTACAATATCGAGCTTGACAGCAACAAGACTTACGAATTCAAAATATATATGCTTTCCACCAAAGGCGAAGGCAGTGCAATGCTGGGTATAAGATACAACGACGGCGAAGATAAGACCATTCGCGACATTGACGATTCGTATTTGATATACAGGGGACTGACAAAGGACGATATCGTAGAGTATCAGCCTCCTAGCATTTATCCCGACGGCTATACTGAGATGGACGAATTTTATCAGAGTTACGATATCAACGAGAAGAACTTTGTGCAATATCCCCAAGCGGTCGTAACCAGCGGTCTCAATCAGGCTTTCGACAGCTTGTCGACAAGCTATTACGTTGCCAACGACAAGAAAAACGAATACGTTTTCGTGATAGATTTGGGAAAAAGCACACGTACCGAATACTTCTCGTTTGCGGTAAAGGAGAGTATGGCGGGTGCGAAAGTCAGCATATTCGGCGCAGATAAAAACGCTTCGGATAAGTATAAGAAAGTAGCTGTCGACGGCGGAGAATACGAACTCGAGGCGGGCGTAAACGTCATAAGTTATTCCCCCGTAACGGCAAGATACTTAAAAATAGTAATCTCTGCCGACGAAACTTTCGAGTGTGCGTTCACCGACTTCAAGACGGGACAGCACTTTGAAAAAAGCACTATCGTTGCCAATACGTCGTCTTCGCTTTCGTATATGGGCGGCTGGAATAACGTATTCGGATACGTCAGTCTTAACGGCAGCGTCAGCCAAAGCGTAGGCAATAATTCCGTTATATCGTTTACCGCAGTATGCAGACAGATATGCCTTTACGGAGTAAAGGACAGTATCTACGGAAAAATGGACGTGTATGTAGACGGCTCGCATTATACGACTATTGATTTGTATAATGCCACTCCTGTTACCAATACGCTGATTTTTGCAATCGACTTCGATACTACGAGAGAGCACAGCATAAAGATTATGCCCGCGGAAAAAGGAGACGTAATCAATCTCGACTATATCTCGTATATTCCAGAGACAGAAGAGGAAATCAACGCAAATACCGACTCACTTCTTTATGCGCTTATTATACCCGCCGTCATAGCGGTTGCGCTTATAGGCGCGGCTGTTGCAGACGTAGTAAAGAAGCGTAAGTCGCGCAGATTGTGATTATCCGCGATATATCAAACACCGTAATTTACCTAATAAGACCCGTCAAATGGACGGGTCTTTTTTGTCGGATTTTCTAAGGCGGTAAATCGTACGCGGGTATTTTAGCGGGTATTATTATATAACTTTATCAATACAATTGATTGACCGAAAATTTTATCAAATATTTACATAAAGCACTTGACTTTTGTCTATAATATAGTATAATGAATTTAGCAGTCGAGATACGCGAGTGCTAACAAACGTAAAAACCGATTGCCAACAGGTGGTATTATGGACGATAAACTTACCGAAAGAAAAAGAAAAGTGTTGCAAGCGTTGGTGGACAGTTATATCACGAGCGTAGAGCCTATCTCGTCCAGTGCTATTCAGGCAAAATATTTGCCCGACGTTTCTACCGCGACAATCAGGAGCGAGCTTTCGCACCTCGAGGAAATGGGTTATCTCATACAGCCTCACGTCAGCGCGGGCAGAGTACCTTCGTCCAAGGCTTACAAATATTACGTCGAAAACTTTATCAACGACGAGGATATCGACCTTGACCAGATAAGAGACGAAATTACCCAAAAGTGTGACAACGTTATCGAGATAGTAAAAAACGGCGCAAAAATCGTCAGCGACGCTACCAACTATACTTCGATGCTTATGATTGCCAACAGCGATACCCTTACGATTAAGGACATCAAGCTTTTGGATATGTATGACGGTAACGCGCTCGTGCTTATCATAACCGACAGCGGAGTAATCAAGGACAAGGAAATCAAACTTCCCAGAATAGAAGGGAATTATATCGAGGTTGCAAATACTCTGCTTGCCAAGAGTTTTGCAGGAAAGACGCTTTCGCAGATACTCGCGGCACAAGTTGACCTCGACAGCGAACTCAAGGAATTCAGACAGATTTTCGAAGACGTGTTCGAGCTTCTGAGCGAATATAAGAAGAGCAGAGAAGGACAGCTTTACGTAGAAGGCGCGGATAAGATATTCGAATATCCCGAAGCCAAAAACGTCGACAACGTCAAAAACTTTATGACTATCGTAGGCAAAAAAGACAAACTCAAAGAGCTTTTGAGTGACGACGCGGATATAGAGTTTTCTGTAAAGATAGGCAAAGAGGACGCCGAAGGACTTGACAATATGGCACTCGTCAGCGCGAAGTATCATATCAAAGGAAAAGAAGTCGGACAGTTAGGCGTTATCGGACCCGAAAGAATGGACTACAAAAAGGTGCTCAGCGTACTCAAACAGCTGGGAAAAATAATCGACAATCTCGACGATTGAAGTCGGGACGGAGGATAAAATGGCAAACAAAAAGCAAGAGGAAGAAAAGATTTTGGAATTTAAACCTCAACAGGAAGAAGTCGAGGAGCAAAAGCCTCATGAGGACGAAAAATACAATGCTCTTTATGACAGATATCTGAGACTTCAGGCAGACTTCGATAACTTCAAAAAGCGTAACGCTGCTACGTCGGCAACTATGTACGCACAGGGCGTAGGCGATATCATAACGGAAATACTTCCCGTACTCGACTATCTCGATTTGGCTATAGCCGCGCAGAAAGAAGAGGAACAGCGCAAAGGTATCGAACTCGTCAAAAACGCTTTTACGACGATACTTTCCAAACACGGTGTGGAAGAGATGGTTTGCGTAGGCGAAGTTTTCGACCCCAACAAACACGAAGCCGTAATGAAGAAAGAAGACAGCGAAAATTCGGGTAAGATTATCGAAGTAGTCAAAAAAGGCTATTCGAGAGAGGGTAAGATTTTGAGACACCCTATGGTTATCGTAGCCGAATAAACAGAACAAACAAGTCAAACCCGCCACTATGTG
This sequence comes from uncultured Christensenella sp., assembly GCA_949290515.1. Taxonomy (GTDB): domain Bacteria; phylum Bacillota; class Clostridia; order Christensenellales; family UBA3700; genus RACS-045. The sequence goes on along the minus strand of CASERZ010000002.1, from coordinate 119,953 downwards.
GCGCATAAATAAGAAATTACGAAAGGAGATATAAATATGAGCAAAATTATAGGTATCGATTTGGGAACTACCAATTCGTGTGTTGCAATTATGGAAGGCGGCGAAGCTACCGTTATTCCCAATCCCGAGGGTGCGAGAACTACTCCTTCGGTTGTAGGTTTTGCAAAGGACGGCGAAAGACTCGTCGGTCAGGTTGCTAAAAGACAGGCTGTTGCCAACGCCAACAGAACCGTTTCCTCTATCAAGAGACATATGGGTAGCGATTATAAAGTAAACATCGACGGCAAGGCGTACAGCCCTCAGGAAATCAGCGCGATGATTTTGACCAAACTCAAGCAGGATGCTGAAGCTTATCTCGGCGAGAAGGTTACGCAGGCTGTAATTACCGTACCTGCATACTTTACCGACTCTCAAAGACAGGCTACCAAGGACGCAGGTAAAATCGCAGGTCTCGAAGTATTGAGAATTATCAACGAGCCTACCGCGGCAGCTTTGGCTTACGGCCTTGACAAGGGCGACAACAAAGGTCAGAAAGTTTTGATTTACGACCTCGGCGGCGGTACGTTCGACGTATCCGTACTCGAAATCGAGGACGGCGTATTCGAAGTTTTGGCTACCAGCGGCGACAATATGCTCGGCGGCGACGACTTCGACAAGAAGATTATGGATTATATCGTAGCAGACTTCAAGGCTAAAGAGGGTATCGACCTCTCCAAGGACAACGCTACTATGCAGAGAATTAAAGAAGCCGCCGAAAAGGCTAAAATCGAACTTTCCGGCGTAACAAAGACTTCTATCAATTTGCCTTACATTACTATGGTGGACGGTGTGCCTAAGCACATAGATATGGAGCTTACCAAGGCTAAGTTCGACGCTTTGACGAGCGACCTCGTATCCAAGACGCTTATCCCTCTCAAGAAAGCCCTCGCGGACGCTAACCTCTCGGCAAGCGATTTGTCAAAGGTTATCCTCGTAGGCGGTTCGACAAGAATTCCCGCAGTCGTAGACGCAGTAAGAAACATTACTGGCAAGGAGCCTTTCAAGGGTATCAACCCCGACGAGTGCGTAGCTCTCGGCGCAGCTATTCAGGGCGGCGTACTTGCGGGCGACGTAAAGGACGTAGTCCTTCTCGACGTAACTCCTTTGTCTTTGGGTATCGAAACTATGGGCGGAGTATTCACCAAACTCATAGAGAGAAATACGACTATCCCTACTTCCAAGTCGCAGATATTCTCCACGGCTGCAAACAACCAGACCGCGGTAGACATCAGAGTATTGCAGGGTGAAAGACCTATGGCTAACGACAATAAGGAACTCGGAAGATTCCAGCTTGACGGAATTCCCCCGGCACCCAGAGGTATCCCTCAAATCGAAGTTACTTTCGATATCGACGCTAACGGTATCGTTAACGTAACCGCGGTTGACAAGGGTACCGGCAAAAAGCAATCCGTAACAATTACTTCTTCGACCAACCTTTCCGACGACCAAATCGACGCTGCTGTAAAAGAAGCAGAGAAGTATGCCGAGGAAGACAAGAAGCGTAAGGACCTCGTAGACGCAAAGAACGATGCCGACCAGATGATTTACGCTACCGAAAAGGCTCTCGAAGAGAGTGCAGACAAACTCACCGATGAGGACAAGAATACTCTCAAGGAAGCTGTCGAAAAGGCTAAGAAAGACCTTGCAGAAGCTACCGACGCAGAAAAGGTAAGAAGCATTATCGACGAGATGACCAAAGCCAACGCTCCTATCTTCACCAAGCTTTATCAGGCAGCGCAGGCAGAAGCTCAGGCAAACGCTCAGAATAACAATGACGAGCCTAAGAATGACGGAACCAATCCCGACGATATCATAATCGACAACAACTGATTTCACCATACCGTAAGACGGTAAATAATAACCTTCTGAGTTGATGCCATTAGCCCTTTAAGGGCTAGTGGCAAAAACCAAGTTAGGGCAAAGGATTTATATGGCAAAAGATTTATACGAAATTCTGGGAGTGCCCAAGACGGCTACCGACGATGAGATAAAAAAAGCTTACAGAAAACTCGCTATCAAGTTGCATCCCGACAGATTCGCTACGGCATCCGATGAGGAAAAGAAAAAAGCCGAAGCGCAATTCAAGGAAATCAACCACGCTTACGAGGTGCTGAGCGATAAAAACAAGCGCGCCAACTATGACCAGTACGGCAGCGAGGAAGGACCTCAGGGATTCGGCGGTTTCGGCGGAGGCGGATTTGACGGCTCAGGCGGAGGCTTCGGAGGTTTTGAAGATATACTTTCTTCTTTCTTCGGCGGAAGTTTCGGCAGGAAAAACCCCAATGCTCCTAAACAGGGCGAAGATATTCATATCAAAATCAACCTTACTTTCGAAGAAGCATACAACGGCGCGAGCAAAACCGTAAAACTCAACCGTGACGAAACTTGTACGACTTGCGGAGGAAGCGGCGCAAAAGACGCGTCGTCAATCAAGGTATGTCCTTACTGTAAAGGTACGGGTACCGTGCGTAAAGTACAGCAGTCGCTTTTCGGTCAGCAAGTAGTGCAGACTGTATGTTCCAATTGCGGAGGAAGCGGTAAAATCGTAGGCGACAAGTGCGCTATGTGCCGAGGCAACGGATATATGCGCAAGGAAGCCAGCATAAAAGTCAATATTCCCGCAGGCGTTGACAACGGCGTGACTATGACTATCCGCAACGAGGGTAATTGCGGTCGCAACGGCGGCGGAAAGGGCAATCTCGTAATTGCCATAGGAGTGACTGCGAGCGACAAATTCAGGCGCGTAGGCAATGACCTGTATATGGATTTGCCTATAGGATATTACGATGCGGCTTGCGGCAATACCATTACTATCAACACAATGAAAGGCGAAGCTAAGTGCAAAATTCCCGAAAGCACTCAGTCGGGTACCAAGATAAGACTTAAAGGCTACGGAATGAAAGTTTTGCAAAAGGAAAGTTACGGCGATTTGTACGTAATAATAAAAGTCGAAACGCCTAAAGGACTTAATGCAAAACAGTTGAAGCTTCTTAAAGACTTCGAAGACAGCTTGCAGGCAAATCAATATCCTCAGGTCAAGAAAGCGAGAGGCTGAGCCGAATAGGATTTTCTAAATTACGAATTAATTTTAATCAATGCGATATACGAGACAAAAGACTTCCTTCGGGAAGTCTTTTGTCGTTAAAAAGGAGCGTCGCGCTTGTCAGGTCGAACTGACAGTCGAACTGCCGCACGTGATAAACGCCAGTAAAAGACAGAGCATTCCCGCATCCATACCGAGCGAAGTGTAGTTGTTGTTGCAGCCGCAATTACACGAATTGCAGTTGCAATTGTTACAAGAAGTGCACGAATTTGTCGTGCAACGGTTGTTGTAACTCAGCAGCGCGACCAAAAGCAAAAGCCCCGAACAATTATTTATCATAAATTTACCTCCTTATTGTCAAAAAGCCTTATCAATCTACAATATGTCCGAAAATCTTCGAATGTGACAAGTTTATACTTAATTCAAAGGAGTTTTTTATGATTTGTCTTACAGTCAACGAACAGCAGGAAAGTTTTGTGAGAGGTTGCGTGCCTCCAAACGGTATTCTCGCAAGTGCGGCGGATTACTTTTTTATATTTTCGGACAGGACCAGACTTAAGATTCTTTGCGCGCTGTGCAGTATGGAATTGTGCGTGGGGGATTTGAGTTATATCCTTTCGCTCAATCAGACTACAATCTCTCATCAGCTCAAATTGCTAAGAGATAACGGAATCGTAGGTTGCAGACGGTACGGCAAAATTGTCTTTTACCGTATAGTCAACGAAAGCGTGGAAAGAGCAATAACCCTCGGCGTGGAAAACGCAGTATAAAAGCGTTTAGCTCTTGTTTAAAAATTTGGGGTGTTACGCCAAAAAAATGTATTCGGTACGTCGATTTTCAAACGGCTTGAATAAGCCGTTTTTCGCGCTGTAATATATTCGCGTATGCGGGTAATAATTTGAGTTGCGGCGGAAGGGCTTGTGTGCTATAATCTAAGTATGACCGATATCAAGCAAAAACTAAAAGATTTGCCGACAAACAGCGGCGTATATATTATGAAGTCCTCGAGCGGACAGATACTCTACATAGGCAAGGCTAAAAACCTCAAAAACAGGGTAAGTCAGTATTTTGCCAATTCCTCCAACAAGACGGAAAAGACAATACGTCTTGTAGAAAAGATTGCCGACTTCGAGTATATTATCACGCGCAACGAAATAGAGGCACTTGTCTTAGAAAACAATCTCATCAAAAAGCACGTGCCTCCCTACAATATTTTGCTCAAGGACGACAAATCCTATCCTTTTATCAAAATCAATCTCAAACAGGACTTTCCCAAAGTCGAGGTAGTGAGAAAACTTAAAAACGACGGCTCCAAGTACTTCGGCCCTTATATGCAGGGTATTACCAGCAAGGATATCACCGAGCTTGTCGAGAGTGCGTTTTGTCTTCGCTCGTGCAATCACGATTTTAAAAAACTGTCAAAAAATCACCGTCCCTGTCTTAACTATCACATAAAGCGTTGTCTTGCTCCTTGTGCGGGATTATGCTCAAAAGAAGAGTACGCTAAACAGATAGACAACGTTATATCTTTTCTGTCGGGCAACGATAAAAAAGTATCCGCGCTTCTCACCGAAAAAATGACGGCGGCGGCAGAGCACGAGGACTTCGAACTGGCTATATTCTATCGCAAAAAACTGGAGATACTGGACAAACTGGTAAGACGTCAGGTTACGGCACTTCCTAAGGATTTCGACCTCGACATATTCGCTATCGCCGCCAACGGTCTCAATACGGTGGTCGCAGTGCTGTTCGTAAGGGGAGGTAAACTGGTAGGCTCGGACAAACAGGTAGTAAGCGACCTCGCTCCCGAAAACGGGGTAGTACTCGAAAACTTCATTACGGCATATTACGATAAAATCAACTATATAGCAAGCGAAGTCGTCACCGCTACTCCCGTAGACGATGCCGAGCTTCTGAGCGAATATCTTTCTTACAAAAAGGGAAGCAAAGTAAACGTAATCACTCCTCATCAGGGCGTAAGACGACAGCTTGCCGATATGGCGGCGGGCAACGCTTCGGACTATCTGGAAAAATCGCTTTCTCTCAAAGAAAGAGAGGACAATATGACTACGGGTGCAATCATACAGCTAGAAGAGTATCTGCATCTTTCGAGAATGCCCGTAAGAATGGAGTGCTACGATATATCTCATATACAGGGTACCGACAAAGTTGCGTCAATGGTAGTATTCGTCAACGGAAGCCCTTGCCGTTCGCACTATCGCAAATTCAAGATGAAATACGCACTCGGCAACGATGACTTTGCGGGACTTCAGGAAGCTATTACAAGACGAATCGACGAGTTGAAAGAGAGCGAAGACGAGAGCTTTTCTTCGCGCCCCGACCTTCTCGTAATAGACGGCGGAAAAGGACAGCTTTCCAGCGTAATGGAAATTCTCGAGGCAAAAGGCGTCAAAGATATCGACGTAATAGGACTTGCCAAGAGAGAAGAGGAAGTTTTTTTACCTAACAATTCTCAGCCCGTAATATTACCTCGCAACAGCTATGCGCTAAAAGTTTTGCAGAGGATAAGAGACGAGGCGCACAGATTTGCCATTACGTTCCACAGAGAGCTCAGACAAAAACGTCAGACGCACAGCAAACTTCTTGCAATCGAAGGCGTAGGAGCAAAGAGAGTAAAGGCACTCTTTGACGCATTCAGAAATATCGAAAATATCAAAAACGCGAGTGTGGACGACCTCTGTCTTGTCAAGGGTATAGACAGGCGCAGCGCGCAAAATATCTATGACCATTTTCACCCTAAAGAAGACGGTAATAAAAATTAGTATCCGCTTGTCTTATAAATAGGTAAGACCGACAGAATAACTTCCCGAATTTATACCATCGAGAAGCGGGGCGGGCTTAGGTACAATCAGCAACTTATAATAAATATAGGCAAGTCGGGTAGCATAACTAACCAAGAATAATACCGCCGATGAGTAATGCGAGCTAGGCTTTAGACAGCAAATTTTTCGATATTTTGTTTGTACCGATACTCAACGGTGCGGATAAGATTTGAGATGCGCATCTTATGGCTATTATTTTGTTGAGGCACTCGACAATACAGCAAGTATTGCCGTCGCACCTCGCCTCATAATAACCGCAATCTGCTACTCTCAAATTGCCGTGCACCGTATGAATACGGCTTATCCTTTCCGTTTTGTAACGGTATTGCGATAAGGAGGAAGTAATACTTGCCGTATTACGGGGACGACGAAAAGTAAAATGCGGCAAAGAGAATAAAATTTACAATAATCCGTTTGTCTTATAAATAGGCAAGTCCGACAGAATGACAATCCCGAATTTATACCATCGAGAAGCGGGGGCGGGCTTAGGTACAATCAGCAACTTATAATAAATATGGGCAAGTCGGGTAGCATAACTAACCAAGAATAATACCGTCGATGAGTAATGCGAGCTAGGCTTTAGACAGCAAATTTTTCGATAATTTGCTTTAAGAAGGAGGAAGTAATACTTGCCGTATTACGAGGACGACGAAAAGTAAATTGCGGAAAAGGTGCGTTTAAAGACAGTGAGCGTTGCTCCTCGACGGTATAAAAGAACAAAAACGCTTTACTTTTGTTAATAAGTATATTATTATAATAGGTATGAAATACAAGGCAATCTTTTGCGATTTTGACGGTACGATATATACCGAGGACCACAGAATATCGCAAGTAAATAAAGATACAATAGCGCAATACGTAAAAAAAGGCGGCAAATTCGTAGTCTCTACGGGAAGACTGTTTTCCGCTATATACCCTAAGCTTGTTGAGATGAATCTCGACGGAGACGTAATAGTATATCAGGGTGCGGGAGTATACGATATCAAGACGAAAACTCAGATTTTCGGTCAATACTTCAAAAGAGAACAAGCCGTAAAGGCTCTCGAGTACGTTGAGTCGCTGGGAGACGAATACGTGCCTATAGTGTATATCGACGATATATGCCATTGCAGAGAATTCAATGACTATGTCAAGGAATTCGTCACTATATGCAACATAGGATACAAGGAGACTAAAATACCTCTGTCTCAATACGTTAAGCAGAGCGAACACTTGCCCGTAAAGGTGCTTGTACTTATGGACAGCAAATACTGCGACGCTTTCAGCGAAGAGGGAATAAGGAGATTTCCCGATTTGGCGTTTATGCGCTCGCACAGTTTTATCGTAGAGATAATGACTAAGGGCATAGACAAGGGACTTGCCGTAAAATGGCTTTGCGACAAATACGGCATAAATACCGAAGATACCATTTCCCTCGGCGACAGCGAAAACGATATTGCTATGATAAAGACTGCCGGACTGGGAGTTGCGATGGCAAACGCTATGCCCAAGGTAAAAGAAGTAGCAGATTATATTGCAGACAGCAACGACAATGACGGCGTTGCGAAAGTAATACAAAAATTCTGTCTCGGAGACAATGAGAATGAATAAGCATTTCGACCAAAACGAAGAGGCGGTTTCTCAGACTGTAAAACTGGGCGAATTCTGTAAAGAATGCGACCTCGAGCTTTTGTGCGGAAAAGCTGACGGAGATATTACTTTCAAGTCGGTACTGGTCAACAGACCCGGACTATTGCTTGCGGGATTTGAAAACTACTTCGGCAACAGCCGAATACAGGTTGTAGGCAATGCAGAACATTATTATCTCGCGTCTTTGAGTTACGAGGAAAAGCAAAAGGCACTCAAAAGACTTTTGGTACAGAAGATACCTTGCATAATCTATGCGCGCGGTATCCGTCCTTCGGAGATGGAGCTCGAACTTGCCTCTAAGCATAACGTACCTCTTTTGCGTTCGGATATGACTACTACGTGGCTAATGCACGAACTTGGCAACTATCTTGACAATCTGCTTGCGCAGACGGAGATGGTACACGGCACGCTTTTGGATATAAACGGCGTCGGAGTGTTGCTCACGGGGCACAGCGGTATGGGTAAGAGCGAAACGGCTATCGAACTCATCAACAGAGGACACAGAATTATAGCGGACGACGCGGTATGCGTCAAGAGAGTGCGTAACGAACTCGTGGGAAAAGCTCCCGAAAACATAAAGTATTTTATGGAAGTAAGGGGACTGGGAATAATAGACATCAAGAATATGTACGGCGTAGGCGCGGTGCTGGAAAGCGAATTTATAGACCTTGTAATCAGGCTCGACAAAATCAATGACCTTGCCGATTACGACAGACTGGGGTCTATGGATAATACGTGTGAAATTCTCGGAATTTCGCTTCCTCAGATAAACATACCCGTTATGCCGGGAAGAAACATTGCGGTAATAGTCGAAGTAGCTACGAGAAACTACTTGCTCAAAAAAATGGGATACAACGCACTCGAGGACTTGAAGAAGAGGACGAATCTCGATGAATAACTACGAAAAAATGAAAAAAGCCGAGCAGTACGACGAAGACTGCTCTGAGATGTACGACGAAGAGGATTTGCTTGCAGCGCAGAATTACGCTACGGACAACGAAATCTTCAAGAGAAAATACAAGGAATTTTATACGGATATAAAAATCGACCGTAGAGAAGACTGGTAATTCAGGGAATAGGTTATGCTTAACGAAACTACGCACAGACAGTTAAGACAGATTGTGGGAGATATCCGCAGTTTTCTGTTTTCAAAATATTACAACTTTTTCGTAATCGCGGTAGCGACTATAAGTTATATTTTTCACTTTGAAATCATAGGTGCATTGTTTTTGGCCTACGTTATAGGATTAGTACTCATCTTCAGTGACGACATTATGCCTACGGCGTTACCGTTTATGCTTATGATTATGCATATTTTGAGACTGTACGACAGCTTCAGCGGTTGGATGCCCGTGGCTCCTTTCGTAATACCTCCCGCGTTGGCAGTAATATTCCACTTCATTTTCTACCGTAAAAAGATAGTAATCGATACTATGTTTTGGCCTATGCTGGCTGTATCCATAGCAATCACTTTCGGCGGAGCGTTTTCGCTGTCCTTCAAACAGTACTTCAGCGGAATGGCTATGTACTACGTTATAGGATTGGGATTCGGACAGCTGTTGCTTTACGTATTGTTCAGGTCTTATATCAACGCAAGAAGAAAATACGACCTCAAGGAGTACTTCGTACAGCTTATGCTGTATATAGGACTTTTTGCCGTAATAATGATGTTTACTCAGTATCTCGAGAATATAGGCGGATTCATCGACATATTCAGAAAATACGGAATCGGCAAGGAGCTCGAGCAGTTTCAGTACAGCAAATTCGCGCAAGGATTGTCCAACAACCTGTCTGCGATTATGCTGTGGACAATGCCTTTCCCTATGTACTATATAAGACGCAACAAGCGACCTCTGCTTATGTTTGCTTTTATGATTGTGCAGTATGTATTTTTGATGCTTATTCTTTCAAGAGGCGGCATTTTAATGGGTACAATCGAGCTCGCGATAAGTTTTATTTATCTTTGCGTGGTATGCAAGGGAAAAATGAAAAAGATAATGATTGCCATAACGTCGGTATGCGCAGTAGCCGGAGTAGCTTTTATAATAGCGGCGTGGAGCAGTCTGAGTTCGATACTTCACATAAGCAAGGACGAAGCGAGAGTAAAGCTTTTTGCTCACGCGATTGAATGTTTCAGCAAATCTCCGATATTCGGTACCGGACTTGCGTATGACGGCGGTGTAGGCTATAATCCCAAAGAGGGCGGAATGTACTGGTATCACTCTACTCCTTTCCAAATCATAGGTTCGATGGGACTTGTGGGCGTGATAGCATATACCTATCAATTCGTTATGAGAGTTTACACTATGCGCGCTAAAAAGTATCGCAGCAATTTCAACGATACTATGCTTATAGCATTCATAGGGTTTGAGCTTATGGCTTGCGTAAATCCCGGAGATTTTTGTCCTCTTCCTTTTATGTTGTTTATGACTATGATGTTTGCGGTAATGGAGATAGTCAACGAGCAAGAGCTGAAGAGTAAAAATCTCATTGACCCCAAAGAGGAGATAGTCGTAGACGTTGAAAAGCTCAAGTCGGCGGACGATAAAAGCGGAGAAACTAATGTTGCAACAGATTTGAACTGAAAGATTTAAGATACGGAAAATTAAATCTTCAGTTGAATTGGAAAATAAAAAGGTCGGGTTAACCGACCTTTTGTTTTTTTTATTTATTTTTGTTTTCTTTATATTTATATAAAATATTATTTTATCATATTGTAAAGGCCATATTGTAAAGGATTTACTTCATAACGCCGAAAATGCGATTTTGATATTCTTTATGCGCTTTTCAGCAGCGGTGCAGGTTTACCGAATTTATTATTATTCTACCAGATTTTCGAGAATAAATTCGTATATCGTCGACGCTTTGTCACCCCAGTTTTTAAAGAGCCATTTTGCGTTGTTGCGGTTTTGCACGACGAGTTTTAATTCCATAAGAGGCGCAGTCGCGCTTTCGATTTTGAGAATTACAGTATAGGTGCCGTCGTTGTTTTTGTAGTAGTCGGAAAAATAGTCCTGCTTTTTTCTGTATTTGAATTTGTTCTGTTTTATTACTTCGGCTATGTTTTCTCTTAGAGAAGAGGGGATATTGATATAATAATGCTTAAGCCCCTCTCTCGAATCGCTCGTGATTGCGTATCTGGGATTGCAGCCCTTTGTGGCTACGTTTGTAATGAGATTGTTTTTTATTAGGTCGCATAGCGCAACCTTGCAATCCATATATCCCAGCCAGTTGTTTTCCGTGACCATATCCAAAATAACGCCCTCCTGAAGCGGTACTTCCATTTTGTCAAGGGCGTAGAGAAGTATTAGTTTGTTTACGGTCGCGTTGTCCAACATAAGATTACTCCGCGTCGGAAATGTATTTTTTGATACTTTCGATGAGGTCGTCGCATTCGTCGCTGTGTACTTCGAGGACGACGGGGCGGTTGAGGTCGAGGGAAAAAATGCCGAGTATGGACTTGGCGTCTACCACGTATCTTCCGCATCTCAAATCCATATCGTAGTCAAAACGCGATATCGTATTGACAAAGGATTTTACGCTCTCTGTGGTGTTGAGTAATAATGTAATAGATTTCATTTTCGCTCCTGATAACTTATATATTCTACAAAAAATTTTTTCCGCTGTTAATTGGTTAATTAAATTTATTATATAACATTATTATGTTATTTTCAAGCGTTAGGGGCATATTTATCGTTTAATCGACAAGTATTGCTTTATTGTGCGTTTAATATTATATATTAACTTGATATTTTTCAGCGTTTGATGTATAATATTTTAAAATATACAAGGAGACGGCGATATGGCGGAACTTGCACCTCAGAAAGCATATAATATACTGATAGACTATTGCGATAAAATCGCAAGGTCAAAATATATTCTGTCCACTACGGCGATAAAGAATATGCTGAGATTTATTGCCAATACGCCTTGTCTTTACAATTACGTAGCCAAGTGCAACCAGAGTATAAAATTCAAAGACGAGTACTTCAGGTTTATAGGCGACGATACAATCAATATGCCTACCAATCCTATGGCGGTCGTTGCGGTAGTAACTGCGCTCTTGTACGACTTCGACAGAGGCAACATAGATATGGACAGATTCCTCATCAAGTACTACAAAATGGACGATTACGAAGCTTGTTATCAGAGATTTTGTTTTACGGTGCTTGCAGGATATGCCAGAGCTTTCGGCGGTATTCTCGACTATAAAGAGACCGTACTCGATGCGGAAGAGGACGTAGCCGTAGACGACTACGCAAAAGAAAGCGTGATGCCCTGCGTGTCGAAAATGATTGAGATAGTCGAAGCCGACGCACATATCTCCGACAAACTTAGAGACGATTTGCTCACCATACTGGACGGATTTTATTATTCTTTCGAATTGTCGAGAGCAAAGATGGTCAAGGTATGCTGGATAGGACTTTGTGCTGTAGCAAAAAATTACAAACCCGTGCAGTCTTATATGCGCGAAATTAAAAAGAATCTGGAAAACTACGCTTTGATTTGACGAGTTTTCATACGTTTTGTACGTTTTTATATTATGCTTGTAAACGATAAAATTAACGCTGTAAAAATTATCAATAAAGTGGCAATCGTTACGATTGTAGTAAATCTTATTTTGTCGATAGGCAAGTTTGTCGCCGGTATTGTGGGCAACTCTACGGCAATGGTATCCGACGCAGTACACTCGGCGAGCGACGTTTTGAGTACGTTTATAGTGCTCATAGGCGCGCGTATTGCCGTCAAGAGCGAGGACAGAGACCATAATTACGGCCACGACAAATTCGAAAACATCGCTTCTGTAATTCTAGCAATGATGCTTTTTGCGACAGCGCTCGCTTTGGGTTATGCGGGAATACAGAGCATCATATCCGCTACTAAGGGCGAATTCGTCAAGCCTTCTTATATTGCGCTTGTGGCAGCTATCGTGTCCATTGTGGTAAAAGAGGGAATGTATTGGTATACGATATATTACGCTAAAAAGCTCGACTCGCAGGCTCTTAAAGCCGACGCATGGCATCACCGCTCGGACGCTTTTTCGTCAGTTGCAAGCTTTGTAGGTATTTTGGGCGCGATACTCGGCGCGCTCGTGCTCGAAGGCATTGCGACTTTGCTTATCGCAGTATTGATTATAAAAGTGTCGTACGATATAGTCAAAGTCGTAATCAAACAGCTTACCGACCATGCCGCTCCCGAAGAGCTTGTCAGTAAGATTTACAAGACGATTGACGATGATGAAGACGTCAAGAATATAGACGTGCTCAAGACGAGAATATCCGGTTCGATTATTTACGTAGACGCGGAGATAGCCGTGGACAGCTCTTTGAATATCGTCGACGCTCACGCCATTGCAGAGAGAGTGCACGATAAGATAGAACAGGATTTCAAGGAAGTAAGACATATCGCTATACACGTAAATCCCTACTTCGGGGAGGAAAAGCAAGAGGAGACTTTCGAAGAGAAGGAAAAGGAACTTTGGGAGCAAGACAAAAAGTCAGAAAAGCAGAGAGATAAGGAAAACAAAACAGCTTCAGAGGAAGAGAAAAAGGATAAAAGCTTTTCGGATAAATCCGACAAATAATGTTTATCGGTCTAACATAAAGTACTTCATAGAAAGGTAAAAAATAGCTAAGTTATGTTTGATTGATAATATAAAAGGATAAAATGAATATATGTTAAAAGCCTGCTTTGTATTTTGAATAAACGTATTTGATTTTTAATAAAATCCCGGTCGGTATCTCGCTAATAAGGAGTTGTGTATTCAGATATTCCACTCGTCGGGCACGAATAACTTTTGAAATACTTTGATACAATATCTGTCGGTAAAAGATGCGATATAGTCGCATACCACTCTGTCGGCGGGGTAGTCTTTCAGAAGCGATTTGTAAAAGTCGGGAAGTTTGTCGAGGTTGTTGAGATAAAAACCGAATATGAGTTCTATCATCTTGACCGCCTTTACTTCCTGAGATTTTGCTTTGGGATTGAGATAGACCTCTTCAAACATAAAGGTATGCAGTTTTTCCGTTGCTTCTTCGAATTCGGGGGATTGCTTGATAAAAGGTTTATCCCAGCTGTATTCCACTATATCGCGTATCATATTGTTTATGCGGTCGGACTTAGTCGCGCCTAATACGTCGATACAGTCTTTAGGAAGACTGTCTTCGCTTATGACGTTGCCTCTTACGGCGTCCTCGATATCGTGATTGATATAGGCGAATCTGTCGGCATATTTGACAATCTCTCCTTCTAAAGTCGCGGGTTTGTCATTGTATTTGTGATTTGCTATGCCGTCGCGCACTTCAAAGGTGAGATTGATACCTTTGCCGTTGTTTTCGAGAAGGTCGACTACGCGTCTCGATTGAAGAGAATGCACAAAGCCGCCTTGCACGAGTTCATTGAGTTTTCTCTCTCCCGCGTGTCCGAAAGGAGTGTGTCCCAAATCGTGTCCTAAAGCTATGGCTTCCACGAGGTCTTCGTTAAGACGCAGTGCGCGCGCAATCGTTCGTCCTATCTGCGATACTTCGAGAGTGTGCGTAAGTCGCGTGCGGTAATGGTCCCCTTCGGGGGAGAGAAATACCTGTGTTTTGTGCTTTAGTCTTCTGAATGATTTGCAGTGCAGAATTCTGTCTCTGTCGCGCTGAAATTCGCTTCTCAAATCGCACGGCTCGCATTCTCTCAGTCTGCCTTTGGTGTTCTCAGAGAGAGTAGCGTATTTGCTGAGCGTTTCGCGCTCTAATTTGCATATATGAAGTCTTACGTTTTCCATAATTACATTTTATAAAAAAATGTAAATTTTGTCAATATCAAGAGTTTATAAAACACACCTGTAAGCAAAAAATTTATAAAAAATTCAAATTTTTCTACATTTTCGACGCGCTTTCGCGCCGTTATACGGATATTTTTTAAAATTTTGGCAAGAATATTAAAAATTATTTTAATATTATTTAGGAAAAACGGCTTCGGGCAGCGTATAATTAAGTGTAAAACGTTAGAAGGTATAAGGTATAAGACATAAGATGGCGGAAGTTTTTTCCGAGTGGCTGGAAAAGCTCAAATCTAAGACGGACATAGCTGAGGTAATATCCTCCTATGTGCATCTCGAAGAAAAAGGCAGCAGAAAATGGGCGTGTTGTCCTTTTCATCACGAAAAGACGCCTTCGTTTTGCGTTCATTCCCAGACTCAGACTTATTATTGTTTCGGTTGTCACGTGGGTGGCGACGTAATAACTTTCGTGCAGGAGATTGAGCATACCGATTTTATGGGCGCAGTCAAAATTCTTGCCGATAAGTATCACGTCGAAATCCCCGATTTTTCGCGCCGCGACGGAAATGCCGCTCTCAAAAAGCATAAGGACAAGCTGTACGAAATGATGAGGGATACCGCCGCTTATTATCATCAGAACCTTATGGGCGACGGGGGAAAACCTGCACGCGAATATCTTGCAAGGCGCGGCATAAGCGCACAGACGGCGCGTATTTTCGGACTGGGATATTCCATAGGAAAACAACAACTCATATCCTATCTCGCCGCAAAAGGCTATTCTCAAGAGAATATGATTGAGGCGGGTATTGCCGACAAATCGCAAAGCGGTTGTTACGATACTATGGCAGGAAGACTTATAGTGCCTATCATCAACAACTTAAAGCAGGTTATCGCATTCGGCGGAAGAGTGCTTGACGACAGTTTGCCTAAGTACAAGAATACCAGAGAAACTATTCTCTTCAACAAGTCAAAAGAGATTTTCGGTCAGCATTCCGTCAAGAAGCTCAAACTCGAAGGACCCGTCAGCGAGCTGATTATGGTCGAAGGATATATGGACGTAATCTCTCTCTTCCAGAGCGGAGTAAAAAACGCGGTCGCTTCTATGGGGACGGCACTGACTGCCGAACAGGCAAAACTTATAAAGAGATACGTCAACAAAATCATAATCTGTTACGACGGCGACAGCGCGGGACAAAAGGCAACAATGAGAGGTCTTGACATACTTTACGCAGAAGGACTTGACGTAAGAGTAGTAAGCCTTCCCGATAACCTCGACCCCGACGAATACGTTAGAAAATACGGCAAGGACAGTTATCTCAAACTTCTCGTAGAGGCAAAACCTCTCTTCGAGCACAAACTCAACGTGATAGCGTCCAAGTACGATTTGTCCTCTCCTCAGGAAAAAGGAAAATACGCAGTCGAGGCTATGAATGCGATAAAAGTACTCGAAGACCCCGCTATGGTCGAGGCTTATATAGGTTATGTCGCAAAGAAGACGGGGCTGAGTACGGAAACCTTAAGACGCCAGTTTGACGTCAGCGGAACAAACGTAATCCAGATTGCAAAACCCGCAGTCAAAGCAAATATGACGGCGTTTGACAGAGCGGTAAGATATGTGCTTTACGGACTGTTTCAGGGAGTTGATGGCGTTAAGTGCGATACGGACTTGTCGCAGTATATCACCGACAAGGACCAGAAGACATTGTACGATTTATACCGTTCGAAAAGGGACGGAGGACTGAATACTCTCGAAGAGCTGGTCAAGGAAGAAGAAGAGAATCCCGAAGTAAAGCTTGTACTCGACGAGGGAAGCAAGATAGGAGACGACATAGCGGTCGCGTATTTTAACGACTGCGTCAACAAAATAATCAAAGAAGGCAACAAACTGCGCAAGCGTGCTTTGACAAAGGCTATCGACAGCGAACAGGACGAGGAAGCCAGATACATAATGATAAGTCAGCTTGCCCAGACAAAAAAACAATAATACTACGAAAGTTAATATATTCGGAGGACGTATGGAAGACAAAAAGGACAAAGTGGAAGTCAGCGACAAGACTGCGCAGAGAGAGGAGAAAATCCGCAACGAAGCAAAGAAAATCGCCAACAACTACAAAAACAAAACTCTCACTATATCCGAGTTTGAAAAGCTTACGGACAAGCTTACGCTTCAGCCCGACGAGCTAAGTCTCGTATATGAGATTTTGAGAGAAAAGGGCATAGAAATCGAAGAAGATACCGAAGACGATATCAAGGGTATCGTATTTGACAATATCGACGCTACGACTGACGATTCGGTGAAGATGTACCTCAAAGACATAGGTCAGGTACCTCTACTCAAACCCGATGAGGAACTCGAACTCGCAAAGAGAATGAGCGAGGGCGACCAGGCTGCCAAAAACAGACTGAGCGAAGCAAACCTCCGTCTGGTCGTATCTATCGCAAAGAGATATGTCGGAAGAGGTATGCAATTCCTCGACCTTATACAGGAAGGCAATCTCGGACTTATGAAAGCAGTAGAAAAATTTGACCATACAAAGGGATTCAAGTTTTCTACCTACGCTACGTGGTGGATTAAGCAGTCCATTACGAGAGCTATCGCAGACCAGGCAAGAACGATAAGAATTCCCGTTCATATGGTAGAGACGATAAACAAAACGGGCAGAGTGGCAAGACAGCTTTTGCAGACTCTCGGCAGAGAACCTACTACCAAGGAAATTGCCGACCAGATGGGCATTACCGAAGAAAAGGTAATAGAGATTCAGAAGATTGCGCAAGACCCTGTTTCTCTCGAAAAACCTATCGGCGAGGAAGAAGACAGCCATCTCGGAGATTTCATAGAGGATAATACCTCTGCTTCTCCTGCTGAGAAAGCAGAAACGAAAATGCTCAAAGAGCATTTGCTCGAAGTTCTCAGCTCGCTTACACCCAGAGAAAACGAAGTTATCCGCAAGAGATACGGTCTCGACGACGCGCGTCCCAAGACGCTCGAAGAAGTGGGTAGAGAATTCAACGTTACGCGTGAGCGTATCCGTCAGATAGAGGCGAAGGCATTGAGAAAGCTTCGTCATCCCAACCGCACCAAAAAGCTCAAAGACTATATCGGCAAGGTATGATATGCTGAGACTTGACAAAAGACTTACCGCCGTAGTCAACGAAGTAAAGGGCGAAGTGCTTGCTGACATAGGATGCGACCACGGCAAGGTCAGCGCGGCAAGTCTTATCGGGGGCAAAGTCAAGAGAGTAATTGCTTGCGATATATCAGAAGATTCGCTGAGCAAGGCGTCTCAACTTGCCAAAAGGCTGGGGCTCGACGCTATGGAATGTCGTTGCGGGGACGGTCTTATACCCTTGAAAGACAACGAAGCCGACTGCGCGGTTATTGCCGGTATGGGCGGCAACGAGATAATATCCATACTTTCTAAGGGAAGCAAAGGAATAAAAAGATTTGTTCTCGTAGCGCATCGCAACGTAGTGGATTTGAGAAAGTTTTTGCGCGCTCAGGGATTTTATACGGAAAAGGATTACACCGTCGAAGAGGGCGGAAAATTCTACGATATAATCGTCGCGCTTGCCGATACGGCTAAAATGTCGACGGACGAGAAAAGTCTGTACATAGGCAAAAACAGCATAGACAATCCCGATTTTGTCAAGTATTCGCGACATATCAGAGAAAAGTATGAAAAACTCGGCGTATATGCCGACGAAACTCTTAAAAAGATATACGGATACTGTATGCATAAGGACGATTTTAAGATAAAAGACGTAACTGACGAGATAGAAAAACACGCTCCGCTTTCTCTTATGCTCGACTTTGACAGCGCGGGTCTCAATCTAGGGGACAAGGAGCAGAAGCTGACGGGAATTATGCTTGCTCAAAACGCGACTTTTTCCGTGCTGGAAGAATGTGTTAAAAAGGGGTGCAATTTACTCGTTACGCATCATCCGTCGGTATTCGGTGAAGAGAGAGATTTGTATTCTGAGAGACTTTTGAAAAAAGCTGAGGAGTACGGAATCAATCTTTACAGCTGTCATACAAATCTCGACTGTTGCAAGGGCGGTCTCAACGATTACCTTGCGGGTTTGATAGGACTGAAAAAGGTAAAAATTGCGGACGGTTGTGCCAGAGAAGGCGTGCTTCCTCAGCCTCTAAAACTCAAAGATTTTGCCAAAGCATTAGCAGATATATTAGGCGATGCCAACGTAAAATACGTGGGTGACGGCGAAAAAATCATAAGCAATACTTTGATTTGTACGGGAGCGGGAGCAAGAGACGACGAGCTTGTCGAATATGCGCGCGACAACGGAATAGACTGTATCGCTAGCGGAGAAAGCAAGATATCCGTTGCCTTAAAAATCAGAGATTACAATCTCGCGCTTGTCGACTTCGGACATTACAACAGCGAAATTTTCTGCATTGACATTTTCCGCGCGTGGCTGGACAGTAAATTCGGCGATACGATTTGTATCAGTAATACGGACAAGGACCCCTACACGAAAGCGTAGGACATCAACACAACTACAAGTGCCCAAGGGCGCAAAGGAGTATATTATGAGTATAGATAAGATTTTGCAATATCAGGAGTACGATATGAAATATATCAAGCTCGAAAACGAACTGAAGTCTTCGCAGGAAGCCAAAAAGGTTATGGCATACAAGCAGACGGGACAACAGTCTATTGAAAACCTTACGAGAATGAACGACGTTGCCGACCATACTATGGAGAGCATCAAGAAGATAATAGCGTCGCTCGAAGATACGGACAAGCAGATTGACGAAATCAACAACAGCGAACTTAAAGACTGTGACGAAAAGCAACTCGATTATTTTGCAAAGCAACTCGAAAAACTCGAGCAGAAACTCGAAGACGCTGAAAAAGAAATCTCCAGAGGTAACAGAGAACTGAGCGAAATCAACGCTAATCAGAAAAAGGACTTCGAGCAGGCGGCAAAAGCGGCAAAGGCTTACCGTATGGCTACGGAGGCTTTCAACGAACTCAAGAAAAATATGGCGGTAGAGGCTAACGCTCTTATGAAAGAGATGAAAGCTATCGCGCAGGACGTCGAGCCTAAACTTATGGAGAGATATCAGAAAGTCAGGGCAAATAAGCGCGTACCCGTATTCGTTCCTTTGGTAAAACCCAACGGTTGCGGAGGTTGCGGTATGGAAGTGGCGAGCGACGCGCTCAATAAGCTTCAGGAAAACAAAATTCAGGAATGTCCCAACTGCGGAAGAATACTTTATATAAAAGACTGATATGAAAAAACTCACTGTCAAAAACAACGTTATACGTCCCGCTGTAATAGGCATAATTGTCGCGGTGCTGGGTATAGTGCTTCTCGTGTATTACAGATATTTTGCGGCGGAAAAGTGGGCGGCAAGCTATCTCGTATCCGCGATAACTCTAATCGTGGGAGTGGCTCTTGCGATATCCGCGCTGTTCAGACTTGCCGAGATAAAGAGAGAGGAAAAGACTGCTTTGTCGGGGGAGAGTGCTACGGCGGAATTCATATCGTACGGCAGTGAAAAGTCGATAGGCAAAGTCGCGGTGTACTACGTTGAGTATTCTTACGAAAAGGACGGAAAGAAATACATCGTCAAAAGTCCCAGTCAGTTTACATGGTACGAGGTGCTGACGCTGAAAGCGGCGGGAAAGTTTCCTATAAAGGTATACAAAGAAAGCCGTATGCTCGATTGCGACCTTCTCAAAATGCAGATGGAGCACAGAGAAGAGGTGGCAGAGCTTAACAGAAAGTATGAAGTCGCTCTCGAGGAACTTATGCGCGACAAGGAAAAGAAAGCCTGAGGTAAAATGATTGACGGCAAAAGGATAAGAATAAAGAAAAATTAACAAAAGAGCGAGGCTGTTGCCTCGCTTTTTTTATATCCGAACAATATCGGACAAACTTTCGTACATAACGTACGACCTTTTAGCTTTTTACTCAGTCCATAATCTCGGCAAGCATCTCTTTCATAGAGTACATACCTTGATTTTTCTGCGCTACGAAGGCGGCTGCTTTGACTGCGCCCTGAGCGAATACCATACGCGACTGCGCTTCGTGAGCGAGAGTGATAACCTCGTCCTTGCCGATAAACAGTACGTCGTGTTTGCCTACGATAGTACCGCCTCTTACGGCGTGTATTCCTATCTCTTTGGGAGTGCGCTTGCAGTCCTTGCCCTGTCTGCCGTATACGAATTCTTTGGAATTATCAAACTCCTCGTTGATGGCTTTTGCAATGGACAGAGCAGTGCCCGAAGGGGCGTCAACCTTGCGGTTGTGGTGCTGTTCGATAATCTCTACTTCGAAAGCGTCACCCAAGAAATCGGTTGCTTTGCGACACAGCTCGATGAGAAGATTTACGCCGAGCGACATATTGCTAGATTGAAATACGGCTGTTTTTTTGCTTGCTTCTTCCACAGCCTGTTGCTGTTCGGGAGTATATCCCGTAGTAGCTAGTACCAAAGACGCGCCGTTTTCCGTGCCGTATTTAAGCAGGTCGGCAAGAGCTTCGGGACGGGAAAAATCTATGATTACGTCCACTTTGTCTTTTACGTCGAATACGCTCTTGTATACGGGAACTTTAAAATCTTCTGCGTTAGCGAATTTGTCTATGCCTCCTACTACGCGCATATCTTCGCGCGAGGATATGCATTCGAGGACGTTTTGTCCCATTTTACCGCCGATTCCGCAGATTAGTACGTTTGTCATATCACACCTCAGATAATTTGAAGTCTTTGCATTTCTTTGCAAAGAAGTTGCGCCTTAGCCTCGCTCATAGGAGTGAGGGGAAGTCTTAATACGTTTTTGCAAAGTCCGAGCAACGAGCAAGCGTATTTTACGGGGATAGGGTTGACTTCGGCAAAGAGAAGGTCGACAAAATCCGAATATTTATCGAGAATAGCCTGTGCCTTGTCAAATTCTTTTGCGCCCGCATACGCCATAAGCCGGGAAAATTCTTTGGGAAGAGCGTTGCTGGCTACGGATATAAGGGTAGTACCGCCGAGCTTCGCGATGTCTACCGCGAGTTTGTCGTCGCCGCTCATCAGCTGAAGCTGGGTGCCTTCGATAGCCTTAGCCGTCTTTGCAATCTGTTCGAGATTGCCGCAAGCTTCTTTTATGCCTACGACGTTTTTGATGCCGCGAGCTATTCTGCCTGCCGTCTCGGGAAGAATGTTAACGCCCGTACGTCCGGGAACGTTGTAGATAATCATAGGAAGCGAACATTCTTTGGAGATTGCCTCGTAATGCAGATAAAGCCCTTCCTGAGTACATTTGTTGTAATAGGGAGTTACGACGAGTACGCCGTCCGCGCCCTCTTCCTGAGCCATAGCCGAGTTTTTAACGGCGGAAAGAGTGCAGTTGCTTCCCGTGCCGAATATTACGGGTACGCGTTTTGCAACGGTGTCGAGCGCAAAGCGTCTCAATTGCTTTTTCTCTGCGTCGGTCATCGTAGCGGGCTCACCCGTAGTACCGGTAAATACTATACCGTTGATACCGCCTTTAATCTGGCTTTCTATCAATTTTTCAAAACTTTCGTAATCTACGCCTTTTTCGTCGAAAGGGGTGATTATCGCGGTATAAGTTCCTTCAAACATTTTAATACCTCTTGCGGTCGTACCGCATCACAAACTTAAATCTTGTTGTTTTTAATCATATATTCCGCAATCTGTACGGCATTGCTTGCAGCGCCTTTACGGATATTGTCGGCTACTACCCAGAGGTTGCAACCGCTTTCTACGGTATCGTCTATACGGATACGTCCGACGTAAACCTCGTCGTGACCCGTAGAATCGATAGGCATAGGGTACTTGTTGTTGGCAACGTCGTCAACGACTACGATGCCCTGTTGATTTTTGAGAGCTTCTACGATACCTTCTTTGGTGCAGGGCTTCTTGAATTCTACGTTGATGGACTCGGAGTGAGAGTTGAGTACGGGCACTCTTACAGTGGTAGCCGTAACCTTAATGGTGTCGTCTCCGAGGATTTTCTTTGTTTCCTTAATCATCTTTTCTTCCTCTTTGGTATAGCCGTTGTCGAGGAATACGTCGATGTGGGGCAGACAGTTGTTGGCAATCTGATAAGGGAACTTCTTGGTTTCGTACTTTTCGCCCTTGACGAAGGATTTGAGGCCATCGAGGAGGTCGTTGTAACCTGCTACGCCGGCACCGCTTACTGCCTGATAGGTGCTGTAAACGACTCTCTTGATGCCGTACTTGTCGTAGAGGGGTTTGAGAGCTACCATAGCCTGAATGGTAGAGCAGTTAGGGTTGGCGATAATGCCGTGATGCCAGTCGATATCCTGAGGGTTAACTTCGGGAACTACGAGAGGAACGTTAGGGTCCATTCTCCACTGGCTGGAGTTGTCTATAACGACTGCGCCCTCTTTAGCGAAAACGGGAGCGAACTTAGCGCTCGTCGAACCGCCCGCACTGAAAAGCGCGATGTCTACTTTGTGAGCTTTTACGTTTTCTTCGGTCAGCTCGATTACGGTGTGGGGTTTGCCCATAAAATCAATAACCTTGCCTGCGCTCTTAGCGGATGCGAAGAGATAATAATTTTCTACGGGGAGTTGTTTTTCGGTCAAGACCTCGAGAAACTTGTTGCCTACCATACCGGTTGCGCCGACTACGGCTACGCTATACTTTTTCATTTTATTCTCCTTGTGAGTTGAACTCATTAAAATTTTTGCGTATCGGAAGTTTAAGAGCAATAAAAAATGCTTTACAGGTGTAAAGCATACATAAATGACAAAATATCGTTGTCAGTTTAAGTGCTCCACCTTGCATTTTAAGGTGACAGTTACAGGGTTGTTCACCGTAGTAACCAACCGTAAGTCGCACAAGAGGAACTTACGATTTCGGCAAAATATCCTTTCGCGGGAGCGTCTTGTCGCCTGTATCCCGATACTGATATATTCTGCGCCTCTATAAACTTACGAATATGATAGCACAATATTTTTAAGCTGTAAAGTGATTTTTCGCAGTTTTTTTATTTATATGCACAGGTATTTGCTATGGTATTTTATCTTTGCTTCAAGCTTTGAGAAAAAATCCGTTAATATTATTGATTAATAGGAAAAAATAGTTTATAATATAAAAGATTTTAAAATTGGAGTTAATATGGGAAAAGTTTTGAATACCCTTGCGGGCAAACTTACGCTTCAGCGCGATTTGTCCCCCGAAGGCAGAGAAATCAACTATAAGGGCAGAATAAGAGAGGCTATGCAGGTCGTATCGCAGAATATGACCAAACTCGTTTTGCTCAACCTTTTTATGGTAGTCGCTTGCGTACCTATCATAGTGCTTTTCGGCTACTATATGCAGGTGCAGGAGAGCAGTATTCTTGCCGGATACCAGTTTAGCTCGGGTATCGGCATAGGCTACGGCATAGTGGATAACACCGTCGAAGCGACGGCTGCGATATATGACTTCCGTCTCAAACTTTTCGGGGCGTCCCTTTTGCCCTGCCTGCTTTTGGTAGGTCTGTTTGCTTCGGGCGTATATTACTGTTGCAGAAATATGCTGTGGGGCGCACAGGTCAAGATTTGGAAGCACTTCTTCAGAGGTATTAAAATGCACTGGTACAAGTTTATGCTTTCTTTCGCTTGGCTGGGCATACTCGCTACGGGCTTTACTTGCTCGCTCATTATGATTTTGAAAGAAACCGCGATTTACGGCGCTGCCAACGCAGGCTGGTGGGTACTCGTGGTATTCATAGGTATCCTCGCGCTTCTGAGCGTAATGTATATGCTTATCGGTCAGGGTATGTACGTGCTTTACCGATTCAAGATGAAAGACAATATCAAGAATACCTGCGTGCTGGTATTGATGATGATAGTGCCTACGCTTTTCGTAACAGGTGTGTTTGCAGGTTTCGTAGCGTTGTCTTTCGTATCGCTCATAGGTATGTTTATGCTCATATATATGGCATTGTTGGGTATGAGCGTATACGTTTTGCTCAATCTGGCATACAGTCAGTACGTGTGCGACAATTTGATAGGTTATCTCTATCAGGAAGACGTGAAGGCTAAGCAGAAAGAACAGGAAAGACTGGCAAGAGAGCGCAATCAGGCTAAGAAGAAACAGTCGCAGAAACAGAACTTCCAGGCTTCTCACAAGAAGAAAAAGAAGAAATAATATGTCCTCTTACAGCGTACTTGCAAAATACTACGACCGTTTGATGGGCGACTTCGATTACGGCGCGTACGTAGAGTTTATAAAAGACAAACTCTCGGGAGAGGGCGCGGACATAGCTTGCGGGTCGGGCGAAATTACGGTGCGCCTTGCAAAGGCGGGGTGCCGTATGACGGGAATCGACCTCAGCGAAGAGATGCTCAATGTGGCGCGCGACAAAGCAAGACGCGAAGGTCTAGATGTCAAGTGGGTGCGTCAGGATATCGTACAGCTCGAACTTGCGCATAAAGTCGATTTTATCACCGCGGTATGCGACGGATTCAACTATATCCCTCAGAATAAACTCGGTGCGGTGCTGGACAGGATACGCGCAAATCTCAAAGAGGGAGGCACTCTCGTATTCGACGTGTCGTCGGAATACAAACTCAGAAATATACTGGCAGACAATCTTTTTTGCGAAGATTACGACGACGTTACCTATATATGGCAGAATACGCTAAAGCGCGACTGTGTGGATATGGACGTGGACTTCTTTGAGAAAACGCAAAGCGGACTGTACCGCCGCGTGGAAGAAACGCACAGACAATATATACATACGCAAGAAAAAATAGAGTCCCTTCTCAAAGACAAGTGGACGTGGCAGGTATATGACGGCGAAAAGTTTTGCAAGGTTTCGCAAAAGTCCAAAAGATTGCTGTTTATCTGCACAAGATTATAATTTTATATTCCCGCGAATATAAAATTATTTTTTTTAAAGGCGTGACGCGTCGGATTGATATATTACAGAGCCGTTACGGCAAAACATACGGCATATAGCAAATACGGTTTATACGGACAGAAAAGCTTTAGCGGATATCGCTTAATGTATTGTAATAATTGTAATGATAATTATAATACGCAATGCGCGCGGTACGCGCGTGACGTAACGATACCCGACTGAAGCTCAAAAGGAGACAATATGATAAAAAGAGCCATTCTCTTCGGAGGAAAAGCGATAGTAAGCGTGTTGGATACGACAAAACTCGTAGCCGATGCAGCCGACATACACGGTTTTTCGGACAGCGTAGCGAGAGCTATGGGTAAAGCCTTGACTATGACTGCTTTTATGAGCGGTAACTTCAAGGGGACTGCAAACAAACTCACTATAATCATCGAGGGCAACGGACTTGGGGGAAAAGCCGTGCTTTGCGGAGATTACGGAGCTAAAGTCAGAGGATACATAGAAAATCCGCGCGCAAGTCTTGATAAGGACGTCAGCGTTAGCGAAATCATAGGAAAAGAAGGTTATCTCAACATTATCAAGGACTTCGGTCTCAAGGAGCCTTACAACGGTCTGTCGCACCTTGTCAACGGCAATATAGACGAGGACTTTGCGTATTACTTTACCGTTTCCGAACAGCTTCCTTCGGCGGTTGCGCTCGGAGTGGATTTTAAGGACGGAAAGTGCAAAAAGGCGGGCGGAATAATCATTCAGCCTATGCCCAATTGCTCGGAGGACGAAATAGTAATCCTCGAGGATATCGCGCGCAATTTTACAGACGTACCCGCATTGCTCGAGAGTACGGGAGCGCAGGGCATAATAGATTATTACTTCGGACACTTCGAGATAAAACAGCTTCCCGACATACAGGAAGAGTATAAGTGCAGTTGTTCGAGAGAACGCATTGCTGCTATGCTGCTTACTCTGGGCAAGAAGGAAGCTTTCGATATCGCCGAAAAAGAGGGTAAAATCGAAGTCGGTTGCGAATTTTGCAACACAAAATACGTATTTGACAAAGAGGATTTGAAAAGGTTGTTCGAATGATTAAATTCCCCCAGACGCTAAGAGAATATACGGACGGCAAACTGTGGAAAGGAGAGCGTAAGGAGAGTATAGCAAAGCGCATACTCTATACTCTTCCCGATATCGACGACGCACAGGAGCTTGCCCAAAGAAAAATCTATCTCGCGTACTTTTACTTCGATAAAGGCGAGTACTTTTTGTCTGTCAAAATTTTGAGAGAACTGCTTTTGGATATGGATTACGTGCAGGATATTCTGCGCATACTGGAGAGGGATTACGTTCAGCTGAGAGATACGAGAGGTATGAGCGATACTTTCAGTCTGCTTACCAAATTCGACAAGGACGAGGAAAAACGCTTTATCAAATTCCTTCAGGATAACAACCGCGACGAGGACGCTTTGCAAGACGGAGAGGAAGCCGACGATTTCGTGGAGTATTCCAACGGTCAGGTCAGCTATCACAAGGACGGTAAACTTCTGTACACTCTCGAAGACAACGATTACCGCACTTTTGTCGCAAACGTCAAAGCCAACGGAGAACTTAATTCGGGACGGGCTGAGCGCAGCGTGGAAATACTCGACAAAATAAAGAGAAGACACGTCAAAAAGCATACGATTCTATCCGTCAGCGTAACGTACGTAAGGGCTTATCTCGAACTGGGAGATTACGACAAGGCATACGAATACTGCAAGGAATGTATGGCTCAAAATCTCTATATAGAGGCTATGCTCGACATACTTCTGGGCGCGAGAAGCAAGGGTAAGACGGAGATTTACCAGACTCTCAAAGATTTTATAGCGCAAAAGGACGATTTGAGTACGGACGAACTGATGGGACTTTCCGCTCTTTACAGAGAGGGAGAAGAGGAACTTTGGCATACCGTATGCAAAAACAATCCCTTCGACAAAGACGACGAAAGCGAGGAGAGATATCTTCTCGAGGGTATCAATTATTACAACGATTATCAGCCCGAAAAAGCACAGGCTTGCTGGTACAAAGCGGACGCGCTTTACGGTATTTTCAGCAGGGCAAAGAGCTATCTCTGTTTTCTTGAAAAATTCGGAGGAAGAGATAAAAGCGGGACAAGCCTTTCTCTCGAGAGGTCGTCGGCTATGGACGATATGCTCGCGGTAATTCTTGCGGAAAAAATAAACAACTGCAAGACAAAACAGGATTTAAAAGAAAATATACGCGAGATAATAATCGCGCTTGAAGGAATACTTGTCAACACTATGCCTTCGCTTGAAGATACGGCGCAGATAATGTACGGACTGTACAAGATAAATTACGCTCCGCTTACGGCGGTGCTCAAGGGGGCAATCGTCAACGACGATTACTTCTATATTGTACGCATAATCGCGTTAGGCTGTTTCGCCGCGCTGTCTGGAAAGAAAGAGTTTATATTCGAGGGCAAGGTATACAAAAATCCTATGACTTCGCTGGATAAATCGGCGGGAAGAGAAGGAGTGGTTTTCGCGCTCTCGATGTACTTTGCGCAGTGCATACTCAGGGACGGAAAGAGCAAGACTTCGTTTATCAAAAAATTCTATACGCTTCTCAAAAGAGATTATTCGCACGCTCCCGTACTGGCTGTATTCTGGCTGCTTCTCAAATTCGAGGGGATGCAGAATTCACCCGAATTTTTCTCTTTCTGCTCGGACAGAAAAGCTACTCTCGACTTTTTGTATATCTTCAAAGAAGATATGCTCGACAATATCGAAGAGGGCAGAGAAACGGCATTTTGCAGGAAGGCTTTCGCTTATGCGCAGGAAATGGAAGATTTGATAATGCGCGGCTGAGGTCGGTTTAATATTTACATACGCAGAGGACAATCGGCATATATTATGGTATGCGATTGTTCAAATGTTTTTCAGTGAGTTTTACTTATATAGGCGCGGTGATAGGCGCGGGCTTTGCGACGGGCAGAGAGGTAATGCTGTACTTCGGGGACAGCGGAATAGTCTGCGCCGCGGCAGGCGGTGCGCTTATGGGGCTTTTGGCAGGTATTTTTTTGTTTTCTTCGAGGACTTTTTCCATACTTTTAAACAGTACTTCAAAAGCGGCGAAAGGTGTGTGCATAGCAATAAAGATTTGTCTTTATATCGCCACATACGCGACATTTTTGTGTATGATAAGCGCGTGTGAAGAAATTATATCCCAAAGTTTCGGCATAAAAAACGTAGGCGTGTGGACGGGGCTTTTCGTGAGTTTCGTCGCACTTTTAGATATGCGGGTAATGCAGAAATTCAACCTTGCGCTCGTACCCGTAATCATCGTGCTTTTGCTTGTGCTTGCAAAGGATTGTGCTACTCCTCAAGCAGGGAAGTTTTCGCTGTTTAAGGTGCTTTCTTACGCTTGTATGAACGTAATGACGGGCGGGTATCTGCTTGCCGAGCAAAGAGAGAAATTTACCGTCAGAGAGTGCGTATTCACGTCTGTGTTTACGGCGGCGGTTTTCGCTTCGGCGGTAGCCATCGTATTTGCTGTATCCGCAAAGTTTTCCAACTTTTCTATGCCTGTCTACGAATTTGCCAAAATCAACAATCTCAAGGGCGTCAGCGGTGCGGTAATTTATCTGGCGGTATTCACGACTTTGATAGGGTGCGCAAAACTCGTCTGTCAGGAAAACGACGCTTTGAAAATTCCCAAAGCTTTCAGCGTGGTTATGTTGATAATAACTACCTTTATAGGCGTAAGACTGAATTTTGCGCGCGCGGTAGCCGTGGTTTATCCCGCGATAGGTTATGCGGGCATAGCGTATCTGATTTTTATGAGCGTATTGCCGATAGCGTATAAAATTGTCTTAAGAGTAAAACGCGTGCGGGAGATAAAAGCCGCAAGCGCGAGCAACCGCGCTATCGAATTTAACCTTCCCGCCGACGGCATACTTGCCCGATTGCCGAGCAAAGAGCAGTCGTTACAGGGCAAAGAA
This sequence comes from uncultured Christensenella sp., assembly GCA_949290515.1. GTDB lineage: Bacteria > Bacillota > Clostridia > Christensenellales > UBA3700 > RACS-045. Next base: position 90,785 of record CASERZ010000002.1, on the reverse strand, counting down.
CAGTCATTACAGGGCAAAACGCCAAAGACTGAAAAGTCTTTGGCGAAGTTCAGTCGAGATTGAGTTTTTTGCTGACGAATTTTTGAAGCAACGCTACGGCATAGTACATAAGCCCCGCAAGGAAGCAGAGTATTACGGTACTGGTCATAACGAGGTCGAGTTTGAATATCTGTCCGCCGTAGATGATGAGGTATCCCAGTCCCGCGTGCGAAACGAGGTATTCACCCATAATCGTACCTACCCAGCACATACCGACGTTGATTTTAAGAGCGTCGATTATGTTGGGAAGATTGTACGGAAGGACAAGTTTTGTAAGCGTTTGCCACTTGGTCGCACCGAGTGTTTTCATCAGCATAAGCTTGCTTTTTTCTACGCTGAGAAAACCGCTCAGGGTGTTGAGTATGGTTATAAACAGCGAGATAGCGAGAGCCATAGTGATTATGGCGGGCTGGTCGGTGCCCATCCAAATAATGATAATCGGACCCAGTGCGATTTTAGGCAGGGCATTGAGTACTACGATATATGGCTCGAGTATTTTTCTTACACTCTCGAACCACCACAGAAGCACTGCCGTCAGCGTTCCGAGAGTAGTCGCAAGGAAAAAGCTGACTACCGTTTCCCAAAGCGTGATGCCTACGTGCTTAGCAAGTTCTCCCCCTTTGACGAGGTCGACAAAGCAGCTTAGCATCCTCGACGGAGAGGAGGATATAAAGCTGTCTATCGCACCCGTTCGGGCAAGAATTTCCCACAGCAGTATTACAAATACCAGAATGCCTGCTCGCGCAAGCGTCACGATAATATTCTTTTTCTTTTGCCCTTTGAGATAAGCCGCGTGTTCGGCGGATATGTCGGGGACGTTAGTTTTGCGTAATCTCTTTTTCATTTTCTTTCTCCTTGGTATCCTGCAAGCTGCGCCAGATACTGTCGAAGTATCCGCTGAATACGGGCAGCTCTCTGCGCTTTAAAGGCGTGTATTCTTTGAGCGGCGAAAGGTCTATTTCCGCTTTGACCGAGCACGGTCTGTGAGACAGTACTATTACTCTGTCGCACATCGAGATGGCTTCGCTTATGTCGTGAGTGACAAAGACTGCGCTCTTTCCCTCGCTTTTCAGGATAGAGTATACGTCCTCTACGACGTTGAGCCTTGTCTGGAAGTCGAGTGCGGAAAATGGTTCGTCCAGCAACAAAAGCTTAGGCTCGAGGACGAGCGTACGTATAAGCGCGACACGCTGTTTCATTCCGCCCGAAAGCTGATTGGGATAGAAGTCTTTGAACTCCTTGAGGTTGTATTTTTCCAGAAGACTGACGGCATACTCGATTTTCTCGGGAGTTTTTTGTTTTTTAATCTCCAGCCCTAAAAGGACGTTGTTGAGAATCGTCCGCCACGAGAGCAACTCGTCCCTCTGAAGCATATAGCCCGTGAGATTGGATTGACAGTTTGCCTTTTGATTGCAAATCAGTACCTCTCCCCTTGTAGGGGAGAGTATTCCCGACAAAAGCGAGAGAATGGTTGTCTTACCGCAGCCGCTCGGACCGACTATTCCCAAAAGCTCGCCTTCGTATCCTTCTAAACTCAAATCTTTGACAGCCTGCGTTTCGTTTTTGAGCGTATGGTATGTCAAAGATACGTTTTGCATTTGTAAGACAGTGTTCATATTTACCTCTTTTGAGTGAGTTATTGAGCGAGCAAAGCCTCTGCTATAGAGTTGTTTACGAGTTTGTCGAAGTCGGCTCGTTTGGTCATAACTCCCGCGTCGATTATTACGTCCTGAAGAAGTTCGAAATCTTCTTTAGCCATTACGGGAGTGGTTGAGTACGCGCCTATATCCTTGTACGCCTGAATGGAGTTGGCGAGAGTAGCGAGGTCGGTGCCGTCGAAAGAGGGTGCGAGTACTTTGGCTATATCTTCGGCTGACGAGGTGTTGACGAAGTCCATAGCTTTTATTATAGCGCGCACGAACTTATCGACTTGTTCGCGGTGTTCGGCTATATAGCTCTGAGTAGCCATAAACGCAGTAAAGGGCATATCTCCAGCCTGTTGACCTACGGAAGCTACGATATATCCGCTGCCGGCTTTTTGCATATTTGACGCGGCGGGTTCGAACATAGTACAGAAGTCACCCGTACCGCCTTCGAAAGCGGGACCGATAAGGTCGTACTGCACGTCGTAATTCATAGTGTAATCTCTGCCGTCTATCAAGCCAGCTTTTTTGATTGCGTATTCGAGAGCCATTGCGGGTACGCCGCCTTTTCTGCCGCCGATAACTTCTTTACCGGCTATATCCGTCCATTGGAAATCGGGCATATCCGTCCTTGCCATAAGGAAGGAACCGTCTTTTTTGGTAAGCTGTCCGAATATGACAGGGTAGTCGCTTCTGCCTTCGTTGTAAATGTATATTGCCGCTTCGGGGCCCATAAGACCTATGTCGGACTGTCCGGCAATTACGGAAGTCATACATTTGTCTGCGCCGCCGCCGTTTGTCAGTTCTATGGTCAGTCCCTCTTCTTCGAAATATCCGCCGTCAAGCGCGACGTAGAGAGGCGCATAGAAAACGGAGTGAGTTACTTCAATGAGTTTTATGTGGTCGGGGTCGTCGTTTTGGCAACCGCCGAATACGCCTACGCACGACACAACCAATAGCGCGAGCATAAGCGTTATGCAAATGGTTTTTTTCATTATTACCTCCTGAATTTGGTCAATACATTATATGAGCGGGGCGCGGGAAGTGTTAGAAAAGACAAGCCGAATAAATCATTGTAAATACTTCGGCGCGGTGTAAGGCTTGCGCGGGCAAAGATTTTACGCTTTATATAAAATATTTATATTTATATTTTGTATTAAAATTATTGTATATCTTTTTCCGATATGATATAATAAAGTCCCACTAATGCTTTTGAGGTCATTATGAAATTTAAAAAAGAAGAATTGTTTACGATTCCCAATATACTCACTTATATACGTCTTATAGCCATTCCTTTCTTCGTATGGATGATGGCGGAGTATGCTGCGGATAAGGACGCGCTCAAATATCTTTGGGCAGGCATAGGCATTTTTGTTTTTGCAGAAATCACCGACGTATGCGACGGATATATCGCAAGACACTTCAATCAAATCAGCGATATAGGCAAAATTCTCGACCCTATCGCGGACAAGGTTTTGCAGTGTGTAGCTATGCTGATGCTGTGTATTTGCGGAAATCTCCACTGGATTTTTGCAGTAGTAATTATAGTAAAAGAAATCTATATGGGCGCTACGTCCAAGTACTATATGAGAGCCAGCAAGCGACAGGTAGAGCAGAAGTCCAACAAAGTCGGCAAAGCCGGTGCGGCTATCTATTTTATCGGTATAGCTTTGGCGTTTTTCGCAGGCTTGCACGAGATAGTATTTTACGTAGATACAGCCATTCTTGCCGTAGGCAGTATTCTTGCGATAATCGCAGCGGTGCAGTATACGGTAATTTACAACGGTCAATTGAGAAAGGTACGCGAGAGCGGTATACTCGACAAACTCGACAGGTTGGGCAATCCCTTGCCTGAGGTAGTCGAAAGAGAAGAGAAGTCGCAAGAAGACGATGCTCAATCCGATATCTCCGAAAGCGACGCTCAAGCCGACAGCATAGACGATAAGTCGGAAAAGTAAATTTTAAAACAAAAACATTCGGGCAGAAAGTCAAATATTTAATCTACTGCCCGCGACTATAAGAGGAACGATATGAACAACTTACTTACGATGGCATTCGAATTTCACTGGGACAGATTTACTCAGCCTGCGGTAATCGCGGGACTTTGCATTATGCTCGTAGGTCTGATACTCAGTTTTTGCAGTAGACCTATTGCCAATTCGATTGCCAAAAAGCGCAGGGAAAAGGGCGAAAACGACAATGTGGAAATGGTATATATGTCATTCAAGTACGTTTCGCTGGGAGTTATGCTCATAGGTATGCTCGTAGCTATAGTCAAAATGCAATATTGATAAAGTCGATAAAAAAGTTTTTCAGGCATATAAAGAAAAAGAGGAAATGCGATATGGAAATGGCAAAGACTTACAATCCCAAAGAGTTTGAGGACAGACTGTACAAGGAGTGGATAGACAAGGGCTACTTCAAAGCCAAAGTCGACCCTAAAAAGGACCCCTTTACGATAGTTATTCCCCCTCCCAACATAACGGGACAGCTTCATATGGGACACGCGCTCAACGATACTATTCAGGACGTAATTGTGAGATTTAAAAGAATGCAGGGCTTCAGCACTTTGTGGCTTCCCGGCACTGACCACGCGTCCATTGCTACGGAAGTAAAAATCGTCGAGCAGATGAAAAAGGAAGGCTTGACAAAACAGGATATCGGCAGAGAGGGATTCCTCGAGCGTGCGTGGGCTTGGAAAAACAAGTACGGCGGAAGAATAGTCGAACAGCTCAAGAAGCTCGGTGCGTCCTGCGACTGGTCGAGAGAAGCTTTCACTATGGACGAGAAGTGCTCGCGTGCCGTCAAGGAAGTGTTTGTCAATCTTTACGAAAAAGGACTTATATACAAGGGCGACAGAATAATCAACTGGTGTCCTTGCTGTAAGACCGCGCTCAGCGACGCAGAAGTTGAATACAAGGAGCAGGACAGCCATTTGTGGCATATCCGCTATCCTCTCGCTGACGGAAGCGGTGAAATCGTAGTCGCTACCACTCGTCCCGAAACTATGCTCGGAGATACCGCGGTAGCCGTCAACCCTAAAGACGAGAGATATACGGATATGGTAGGCAAGATGCTTATCCTTCCTCTTCTCAACAAGCAAATTCCCGTAATCGCCGACGAATACGTAGAGACGGACTTCGGTAGCGGTGCGGTTAAGATTACTCCCGCGCACGACCCTAACGACTTCGAAGTGGGACTCAGACACAACCTCGAAGTTATCAGAGTTATGAACGACGACGGCAGTATGAACGAAAAAGCCGGCAAGTATCAGGGACTTGACAGACAGGCAGCAAGAGAAGCTGTTTGCAAAGACTTGCAAGAGCAGGGCTATATGGTAAGAATAGAGGACTACAAGCACAACGTAGGAGAGTGCTACCGTTGTCATTCGACCGTAGAGCCTATCGTAAGCAAGCAGTGGTTTGTAAAAATGCAGCCTTTGGCAAAACCCGCTATCGACGTTGTAAGAAAGAAAAAAGTAGAATTTATCCCCGACAGATTCAGCAAGGTTTACTTCAACTGGATGGAGAATATCAAGGACTGGTGCATATCGCGTCAGCTTTGGTGGGGACACAGAATACCCGCATATTACTGCGACGATTGCGGCGAGATGACAGTAAGCAAACAAGAGGTTACCGTATGCCCCAAGTGCGGCTCTAAGCACGTGCGTCAGGACGAGGACGTGCTCGACACGTGGTTCTCGAGCGCACTGTGGCCTTTCTCTACGCTCGGTTATCCCGACAAGACGGAAGACCTCAAGTACTTCTATCCCAACAGCCTTTTGGTTACGGCTTACGACATCATATTCTTCTGGGTAGCGAGAATGATATTCTCGGGTATAGAGCATATGGGCGAAATACCTTTCCCCGAAGTGCTTATTCACGGTATCGTAAGAGATAATCAGGGCAGAAAGATGAGCAAGTCTTTGGGCAACGGTATCGACCCGTTGGAGATTATCGAAAACTACGGCGCGGACAGCCTGAGATTTTCACTCGTACAGGGTCTTGCCCCCGGCAACGATACGAGATACACCGACCAGAAGACGGAGTTTGCGCGTAACTTTATGAACAAACTCTGGAACGCTTCGCGTTTCGTGCTTCTCAACTCAAAGGGCGTAAGACTTAAAGAAATGGGTTCGTTCAGACTTACGAATGCCGACAAATGGATACTTTCCCGTCTTAACAAGGCAATCAAGGAAGTTACTCTCAACCTCGAAAAATACGAACTGGGAAATGCTGCGGCAAAACTCTACGACTTCGTATGGACGGAATTCTGCGACTGGTACATAGAGCTTACAAAGTCGGCACTTTACGGCGACAGCGAGGACAAGAAAGCCAACACTCTCACAGTACTCGTATACGTATTGTCTGAAATTCTCAAACTGATGCATCCTTTCGTACCTTTCGTTACGGACGAGATTTACAGAAATTTGCCTCTTGCAAAGAAGAGCAAGAGCGTAGCGGTTGCTTCGTGGCCCGTAGTCAACAAAAAATACAACTACACAAAGGAAAGCACGGAGTTTTCCTATGCGATGGATGCTATCAAGGCTATCCGTAATATGAAAGCGGAAAAGGGCGTAGCTCCTTCCAAAAAGGTAAGCGTTTATCTCGTAAACAGCAGTATCAATCCTAAGGACGTAGCTTATATTATGCGACTTGCAAGCGTTGACAACGCGCAATTCGTAGAGGATAAGAGCGGTATAGGACAAAAGCTCGTATCGCTGTTCGGAAGCTTCGGAGAAATCGCGGTACCCCTCGGAGACCTCGTGGACATCGACAAGGAAATTCAAAGGCTTACTCAGGAGCACGCAAAAATAGTTGCAGAAGTCGAGAGAAGTAGCAAACTTTTGGCAAACCAAGGTTTCGTAGCCAAAGCTCCCAAAGCTCTCATTGATAAAGAGCAGGCAAAACTCGCAGCTTACAAAGAGCAGGAGAGCAAGCTGATTGCCGAACTCAACAATCTCAAAAATATGTAATTCTCTTTCTTACGCTGTGCGTGAGAGAGAAAAATCGGGTAATAATATCATATTATGAAATATATATTTTTTGACTTCGACGGCACGATAAGCAATACTTACGAAGGGGTTGCCGACATTTTAAGACGCACTTTCGATAAGTACAATCTGGACGTACCCGTCGAGGACTATACTAAATATATCGGGCCTCCGCTTTCCGACAGTTTTACGAAACTTCTCAAAGACAGAGAAAAGGCTTACGAAGCTGTCGCATACTTCAGAAAGCTTTATGTAGGAGAAAACGCTATTTACAAATCCTGTCTTTATGACGGCGTGTACGAAATGCTCAAAGACTGCCACGATACCGAAGGTATCGCTACGGGAGTGGCTACCTGCAAAAAACACGAGGAAGCCGACGAACTGCTCAGATATTTTAAAGTCAAAGATTATATTGATTGTCTGTCAGGTTTGGTATATAATGTAAGAGAGAGTAAAGAAGATATTCTCGGTTACGCCATAGACAGTTTGGGCATTACGCCTCAGGATTGCGTTATGGTAGGAGATACGATATACGACGTCGAGGGCGCGGAAAAGCTGGGAATGGACTGTATACTTTGTCTTTGGGGATTCGGAGATTACGACAATATTCACAACAAAAACGTAGTATTCAGAGCAAAAACCCCTCAGGACGTTACAAAGTTTGTGCGAGAAAACTACGCTGTGAGAAAATAACCGCGTTTCGGCGCAAAATCGCAAAATATAGAGATTTACAAATAAATCTCGGCTTAAAATTGTTTAACGTACAAGGAGAATTATGACCTATTCGTTAGCGACGCTTAAATTCTATTATAAAAACTTCTTCAGATGTATGGGCTTTACGCTGATACCTGCGCTTTTATTGGGAATTTTCGCTCAGCCTTTTTCTATGATGTACGTTATTGTCAGCATAGGCAAGAAAGAGCAGACCTATACGTCGTTTATTGAGATTTTCAAAAAAATAAACTATGTCGAACAGCCTTGGCATTACGTATTAATACTGTTTATTATGATATTGTCGGTATTGTTTGTCAGTCTTTTAGTAGGCTCTACTCAGCAAAAAATGCGATACGGTTCGTATACTGCGGGCAGGACAAGAAACTTCTGGGAACATATCAACGACAATTTCTTGGCGATTCTCAAGTATACCGTAATACTCTTTATATCGCTTGAAATAGTGTCGATTTTGCTGTCTACGTTTTTGTATACTTCGATAAAACTATTTTCCAACGCTTTGCCCGCGTGCATAATATCTTCCGTCATTTTCGCAATTTGCGAATTGTGGTTTTTGTCTATGACAAGTCTTGCAATACCGAATATGACGATGAAAGGTTACGGAATAGGAAAGTCGCTGGGTATGTCCGTATACGGACTCAGCGCGAAAAGCTTCAGAGTATTTTTTGCAATGCTTTGGATTTCCGTCATATTGTCTGCACCTATGATATTGCTGATAGTCTTTCCGTTTAAGTATATGGAAATACTGTTAGGCTTGTTTTCTGTAATTTTTTACTGGGTAATTATCAATTATATCATTATACTTATGTACGTTGTTTACTTTGACGTCGAAGAGATAGAAAGAGAGGACCAAAAGGGGGAGTAAAGATGATACCGAAAAATTCTTTCAGCATATTGATATCCAAATATTCTTTGGTGTACAAGCTAGCTATTGCGCTAATTATAGTACTTGTGATATTTTGCGTAATAGGCTATGCGATACTCGCGCCTACTTTGAGCTCTTTTGTCAAAGAACTCAGAACTCTCAATCTTGACGATACTATCAAAGAGTATCTCTCGTCAGTCTTCAAAGGCGTGCAGAGCGATGATGCCGGAGAGGGACTGATTGACAACTACGGCGGTCAAACGGTTGAATATCAGAATCTCGTGCAAGGGATTAAGGACGCAGTGGAAATTTTCAGAAATAATCTGGGCGCGATTTGGGGCGGTATCGTCGCAATCGTATTGCTGATTATTCTTTTCTCTGTTTTCTATTATGTTTTCCTCTATACCGTTACGGATATAATGAATGCGTTTATGTCTTCGGACAGCGAATACGGCTTTACGTCAAATCTGGTCGCAAACCTTGCTAAATCCGTAAAATTCTCTTTGACATACGTGGGACTTTCGCTTGTCCTTTTGGCGTTCATAATATCGCTGAGCGTAGGTCTCGGCTTCTTGTTCTCTGCGTGGAACAATCTTGCGGGTATAATGGTGTCATACTTTACGCTTCTTCTTACGCTATCTATAAAAAGAGCTTTGTTTGCCGGTTGGATGCCTGCTTATCTCGTATCGGATATGACGCTCAAAGAAAGCCTTGTAGCCAACTTCAAAGTGGCTCAAAAATACTTCCTCGACGCTTTGGGTATGTACTTTATGGTTTATCTCATCGCGCTTATACTTTCTGCGGTAGTGGGAGTACTTACTTTCGGCATAGGATTTATGATTGTAGTCTCGATGTGTACCGTATTCGCTCAGGCTTACGACCTCGTCAATTATTACCACTATTGCGGTAAAAAATATTACAGAGATGCTCAAAACGTCGTCGACCCTACGAAGAAGTATAAAGACGCCGTTATGGACAATCCTATCAAAAACAACTGATTTTCGGAGGATTATGCAATTATGTCTGCCAAAATGAAAATCATTATCTCCGTTTGCGTTATTACTCCCGTAATACTTCTTTTGGTTGCGGGACTGATTACCGTTAGAGTTATAGGCGGCTCGGACGCGCTTTCCGGTAAGTATGAAACTGTTGCCTATACCGTTTGCGGAGAAAGCAGATACAGCGCGGTCGCGTATAATGACGAGCTGTATTATCCCGTATACTTCAAACCTTTCGAAGATAAGGCTACGGGCGGGGAACCTGTAGGTTATGTCAACGAATACAGTGGTTGGCTCAACAAAATCATATTCGGTACTTATCTGTACAGAAACCTCGAGGACGAAACACAGCAGTTTATCAATCTTAAAGGTAAAATCTCTGCTTACTATCAAAAGGCGTCCAATCTCTCTACTGTGGATTTTGACAAATATATAGACGACGAGGGCAACAGAAACATAGACGTTATCGCTATCAATAAAGCCGAAGCGGTAATCAACAACAGTATTTACAATGCGTTCTCGACAAATATCAAATTCAATTTTAATTACCAGACGCTCAAGGAGTACGGCGCAGAGTATCCTACGTGCGTATCTACCCGTATGGATTTAGAGGACGCTGACGTTACGTTTGCAATTGTACTCGGAGAGAAACAATTCGATTACGAAGAAGACGGGGAGTACGGAATAGTATACGGATATATCCTTATGAGAGACGGCAAATTCTATTACGGCAATTACGGACAAGAAATCAATATCTCCGATTTCTTTACGGATAAAAGTCAAATAGAAAAGCTTAAGAAAATAGCCGAAAATTTACAGAAGTAACAATCGTAAACGAAAATTAAAGACAGTAACTTGGATATCTGAGTTGCTGTCTTTTTGTATTAGCGCGATGTTTTCAAGTCTGTTATAATTCAACCGTGTAAATAAAATAAAACAGATTTTGTTTTGATTAAAAGGGAATACAAATCTTGATTTAAAGTATTGAATTAAGGCTTTTGCTGTGTGGTGTAAATATATTGATAAAATAATATTATATATAAAATTATAGGTACAATATTATATTTTTTCAGTGACCGTATCTTTTGATTGTAGGCAATAGACTTTGATGAAAGACAGAAAAATAGCCTTGCACAACGGCAAGGCTTTTCACGCATACGAGTGCAATTCTGAACCCGCTTTGTAGCAGGGTGGGTATCCTGTGAAAGTTTTTTGTAATCCTCAGCCCTAAGGCAAGGCACGCCAGCCGACTCCCAACTCCGGATTCCCTATAAATAGGTGCGGTACAATGTGCTCCTCGTATGTGTACCTATATTATACCCTATCAATTAGGCAATTGCAATACCTTTTTGGCAAAAAATATATCAATCTATCGGAAAGACAGGGTAAAGATTTAAAAAATATCGCATATGTGTCGATTATTTTAAAACGGTAAAATTTGTTAAAATTCATAAAAAGTCCTTGCGGCAGGTATTGTCAGGATATTTTCGGCTAAAATTTATTTAAAACGTTAAATCAAAATACAAATATCCAAGGCTTAATTTATGCAAGTTTTGAGCAAAAGTGTTTGTAATTTGAATTAGGTTGTGATATACTCTAATAGAATATATAAAAAGAGGCGATTTGATGGAAATTTTAACGTTAAAACAATTAGCTCAGAATTTTGAAAAATACGGCGATAAACAAGTAAAAGTATCAGGTTGGGTGAGGACGATAAGAGACAGTAAAAACTTCGCTTTTATCGAGCTTAACGACGGTACTTACTTTAAGTCTACGCAGATAATAGCCGACGCGGATATGGAGAATTACAAGCTTGCCGTATCTCAGAATGTAGGCGCGGGCATTACGGTAGAGGGTAAAGTCGTTCTTACTCCCCAAAACCAGCAACCCTATGAGATAAAGGCTGAGAAGATAGAGATTGAGGCTACTTCTACGCCTAACTATCCTCTTCAGAAAAAAAGACATACGATGGAGTACTTGAGAGAGATTGCTCACTTAAGACCCAGAGCAAATACTTTTCAGGCTGTGTTCAGAGTACGTTCCGTTGCGGCACAGGCAATTCACGCTTTCTTCGCGTCGAGAAACTTTGTATACGTCAATACTCCTTTGATTACCGCGAGCGATTGCGAAGGTGCTGGCGAAATGTTCAGAGTTACTACTCTCGACCTTGACAACGTACCTAAGACAAAGGACGGCAAAGTAGACTATTCCGACGACTTTTTCGGCAAGTCCGCTAACCTCACCGTAAGCGGTCAGCTCAACGCAGAGTGCTTTGCGCTCGCTTTCAAAAACGTATATACCTTCGGACCTACTTTCAGAGCGGAGAAGAGTTATACCAACCGTCACGCTGCAGAATTCTGGATGATTGAACCCGAGATTGCCTTTGCAGACCTTCAGGACGATATGAACCTCGCTAGAGATATGGTCAAATACGTTATCAAAGACGTACTCGAGAAGTGCCCTCAGGAAATGCAATTCTTCAACAACTTTATGGATAAGGGACTTATCGAAAGACTTAACAATATCGTAAACAGCGATTTTGCTACTGTTACTTACACCGAGGCTATAGAAATTCTCGAAAAACACAAGGACGAATTCCAATATCCCGTATATTGGGGCGCGGATTTGCAGACCGAACACGAAAGATACCTTACCGAAAAGATATTCAACAAGCCTGTATTCGTAACCAACTATCCTAAGGAAATCAAGGCTTTCTATATGCGTCTCAACGATGACGGCAAGACTGTTGCGGCAGTGGATTTGCTCGTTCCCGGCGTAGGCGAAATTATAGGAGGAAGCCAGAGAGAAGAGCGTCTTGACCTCTTGCTTGCACGTCTTAAGGAACTCGGACTCAAAGAGGAAGATTACTGGTGGTATCTCGATTTGAGAAGATTCGGCGGAGTTAAGCACGCGGGTTACGGTCTGGGATTCGAAAGACTTATTATGTACTTGACGGGTATGCAGAATATCCGCGACGTAATACCTTTCCCTCGTACGACGGGCAACGCAGACTTCTAAGATACACATCTGTCCGCTATGCGGATACAAAAATTCTAGCGATATATTTATATAATTTTGCGGCGCGTCCGCAAAATTATATAAAAAAATATCTAAAAACAGTTGTTTAATCCTAAAAAAGTTGCTATTATAATTAAGCACCGATAAATATGCTACTATGGCTCAGCAGGTAGAGCAGTTCACTCGTAATGAACAGGTCGCCAGTTCGAATCTGGCTAGTAGCTCCAGCTCAGGAGCAAAGGAAACTTTGCTCCGTTTTTTTTTGTCAAAAAAACTTCACTGTAATCCTTGCTCCTTCGCTATCACAAAAAGTCACGCTCGGTTCGACTGCTCGGTTGTAAACGCCCTCGCGACGTCTCACTGTCGCTACCAACTTTTTGCGAGGGTGCTCACTATGTTCGCAAAAGTCAATCGGATATGTATCTCACGGCAAAGGGAACTTTGCTCCGTTTTTTTTGTCAAAAAAACTTCACTGTAATCCTTGCTCCTTCGCTATCACAAAAAGTCACGCTCGGTTCAACTGCTCAGTTGTAAACGCCTTCACTACGTTTCACTGTCGCTACCAACTTTTTGCGAGGGTGCTCACTACGTTCGCAAAAGTCAATCGGATATGTATCTCACGGCAAAGGAAACTTTGCTCCGTTTTTTTGTCAAAAAAAACTTCGCTGTAATCCTTGCTCCTTCGCTATCGCAAAAAGGCACTCGGAATCGAGTGCCTTTTTGTGTTATAATCAGTCTTAAATCAATTAATATATTGCTTATCTATTCTATCTGAGAGTATACCTGTTTGCAAAATTTCGGGTGTTGTATTTTAAACTTAAGTGTGTTAAAATATAACTAATTAATAGCTAAAAGGGTAGTATTATGAAAATGAAAAAACATACAGTATCGGATGATACGTCAATCGTGAGAGAAAATTACAATAAAAACTGTGTGACTGAGTGGGAACGCTTGGAAGGTTTTCATTTTGAATTTGAGATAGCAAAACATTTTTTAAAAAAGTATATGAAAGGCAAAACTGTACTTGATATAGGCGGTGGACCCGGGCGATATAGTATTTATTTGGCAAAACTCGGTTACGATGTAACTCTTGTGGATTTGAGTGAAAATAATATAAAACTTGCAAAGAAAAAATTTAAAGAGTACGGGGTGGATGTAAAAGCTTTTGTTTGCGACGCAAGGGATTTGTCCGATTTAAAGTTGGGAACTTTTGATAATGTGTTAGTGATGGGACCCCTATATCATTTATCCGATATAAGTGACAGGGAAAAGTGTATAGCAGAGGCAAAAAGACATTTAAACGATGACGGCGTTTTGTTTGCATCGTTTATTACGATTACGGCAGGATTAAACCTTTATTTGGACACTAATCCCGAAGAACTTATAAACGAACCTGCTTTAGATTTGTTTGATAATATGGCAAAAGACGAATCTTGGAGCGGTATGGCTTTTACAAAAGCAACTTTTATTAACAGCTTGGAAGTCGAACCTTTTTTTAATAAACTCGGATTTGAAAAAATTACGCTTTTAGGACAAGAGGGGCTTATAGGACCCAGACTCACTAAAATAGAAAGTTCGAGCGAAACAGTAAGGGATAAGTATTTGGAAATATCGTTGAAAGTTTGTGAAAATCCTCAATATTTTGCTTACAGCAATCATCTTTTATATATAGGTAAGATAAAAAACGACTGATGATTAATATTCTAAAAGAATTATAGTCAAAAACTGCGGAGCAGTGGGTGAAAATCAGTGTTGTCAAAATACGCTATTGACATATATGCGTAAAATTTGGTAAAATATAATCGCGGAGAAAGTTTTTCTGTACTATGGATTTAAGGAGAGAAAGCTATGAAGAAGAGGACGATTGTTGCGGTATGTGTGCTGCTGTGTGTTTTGATGACTGTGTTTTCTTTTGCGGCTTGCCAGAAGCCTCTGCCCACTTATTACGGCAAGACTTATACTGTTACGGGGGCAGGACTTGCGGTAGATTGGGACGCTAAAATTTGGGTTGACCCTATGGTATCGTATGAGGCAGATGAAAAAATAGATAATTACAGTACTCGCGAATTGTTGAAAAAGTATTGGGACGACATTGATTGGGAAGCAAACGGTATTACGGAAATTCCAAAAGACGTTGACGGATTGATAAGCTACCTCGAAACCGAAGTTATTCCTGAATTTCACAATTATATGAAAGGGTTGCAAATCAAAGTCGGCACCAAAGATAACCTTACAATAACGATTACGTATCCCGAAGACAGGGGGTTCGGAGAGGCTATTACCATAGACAAAATAAATGAAAGTATGGCTTTGGGCGAAGGTACCAGCGCAAGATTTTCGTATTCGGTTCTGCTAGGCGGAAATACCTGCAATTTTGTTGCAGGCAGTATAGATACGGTAAACAATTTTGACGGTAAAGAGTCTTTGATTTTCATTATACCTTGGGATAATGTTGACAATTTGTTTTTACAGGCAAACCCTTCTAACAACGGATATATACGTCTTAAGCCCGTTGAAGTAGGGGAAGACGCATACAATGTTTATTCCGTCAATTATTTGGTCTATCCCGAATTAACGATAGAATAAAAAAAATATGAAATTGTTTATACGGCTTCGGGCAGTTATGTCCGACGCCGTATTTGTTTGTCAGAAACATCAGCCGTTTGATTATTAATACGGTAGCGGAACCAGTTGTCAAACAATAAAAATTTGTCAGCAGAGCGCAGTTTTAGTTGACAAATTTTAAGAAAAGAATATAATAAGTAATAGGTTACTTAATTTTTTTAGCGGAGGATGTATGATAAAAGAACCTATGCCTTTCGGCTTGAGAATTGCTATAATCAACAGAGCTTTTCGCAAAAAGATGGACGACAAAGCGAGTGCTATGGGATTGACGTCGGTACAGCTGAGAGTGCTGGGGGCAATAAGTCTTATGCAACAGTCGGGAGAAAGGGAGGTCCATCAAAACGACCTCGAGCGTATAGAGAGAGTTACGCACCCCGCTATGACCAGCGTCATACAAAAGCTGGAAAAGAAGGGATTTATCAAATGTTTGCCCGGGGAAAACGACCGCAGATACAAAAAAATCGAGTGTACCGAACAATACAAAGATACTCACAAAATGATTGTCGGACAGGACGAAGAAGTGCTTGACGAGTTGTGCCGCGGTTTCAGCTTGCAAGAGAGAGAAGTTTTTCTTGCAATGATTGACAAAATAATGAAAAACATCCACAAATAGTTTGTTTGGCGGTATGGATAATTACACCGTACCGCATTAAATTTATCCTAATACGTAATATATTACCTATATGGCGCATTGCTAGACGCAAACCGCGCATATCTGTCGGTAAGGGGGTAAAAATTCATCTAAATAGGTAACATATTACATATTTATTCTAAAGTTTATAAGGAGACAAAAATGGAAACACGTTATCGGTCAAGGACAGCCCTTTTGCAACTCAGCCTATAGGTAAGCTGATTGTGAAGTTTGCTGTTCCTTGCGTAATCTCATTGCGGGTCAATTCGCTTTACAATATAGTTGACCAGATTTTTGTCGGTTGGGGAGTAGGTTATCTCGGCAACGGCGCAACTACGGTCGTCTT
Source organism: uncultured Christensenella sp. (assembly GCA_949290515.1). GTDB lineage: Bacteria > Bacillota > Clostridia > Christensenellales > UBA3700 > RACS-045. The sequence continues at coordinate 74,895 of CASERZ010000002.1, read as the reverse complement.
TCCTATTACCATAATCGCTTTGGCATTTGCCGTACTCGTAGGTGACGGCGGCGCGGCTTATTTGAGCCTCAAACAATGTAATACTAAGCGTATTCATACGCAAAAGTATCTAAATATGCGGGTATTGACAAAAATAAACGATATGCTAAAATATTAATACCCGATTATCACAAAAGATTTTTTTGGATAATATAATATTTGTGAAACTAAAATCAAGGAGAATTTTATGAGAAAAATAGTTGCTATCGTAGGTGACAGCAGAATAGATAAAGACGGATTGAAATACAAGCTTGCATACGAGACGGGCAAAGCTCTTGTCGACCACGGTTACAGATTGCAGTCGGGCGGACTTGCGGGAGTTATGGAAGCGGCATTCGAGGGCGCGAAAGCTTCTGAAAATTACAAAGAGGGCGATACAATCGCGATTATTCCTTCTTTCGACCGTACGCGGCACAATCCTCACGCCGATATAGTGATATCCACAGGACTGGATATTATGCGTAACGCAATCGTTGCCAACGCCGATGCCGTTATCGCAATAGGCGGAGGTGCGGGTACGCTGAGCGAAATAGCTTTTGCTTGGCCTATGCTGAGACTTATTCTCGCATACGACAACGTGGACGGTTGGAGCAGTAAAGTCGCGGGTACCAAACTGGATAACAAAGTACGTTATGAAGACATACCCGACGACAGAATTTATGCGGTTTCCTCTCCCGAAGACGTAATAAAATGTCTCGAGGAAAATATAGAAAAATATACGAAGTATCATAAAGGTATAATCCTTTGAAAAGCGCACCGAAAGGTGCGTTTCTTTATTTTTTAATAAAGGCAGCCATTAACTATTTTATAATTTGAGTATAATATAATTGAAAAAAATTACGGCTTGTGTTAAAATTAATTGATTAAAAAGGCTTTTTATTAAGGAGCGATTATGTACAGCGTAAAGAAAATCACATCCGATATGTATTGGGTGGGCGTAAATGACAGAAAGATAGCTTTGTTTGAAAACGTCTATCCCGTTAAAAACGGCGTAAGCTACAATTCCTATCTCATACTCGACGATAAAACGGTACTTATGGATACCGTGGACAGCGTTGCAAGTCTTCAGTTTTTCGAGAATATCGAGCACGTGCTGGCGGGAAGAAAACTCGACTATCTCGTGGTCAATCATATGGAGCCCGACCATTGCGCTTGCATTGGCGCAATCGTTGAGAAGTATCCCGAGGTCAAAATAGTCGGCAACTTCAAGACTTTCGTTATGATTTCTCAGTTTTTCGACTTCGACGTCGAGTCGAGAAAAATCGTCGTAAAAGAAGGAGATACTCTTTCGACGGGTAAACACACTTTTGCATTCGCTATGGCTCCTATGGTGCATTGGCCCGAGGCTATGGTAACTTACGATACCACGGATAAAGTGCTTTATTCGGCAGACGCTTTCGGTACTTTCGGGGCACTCAGCGGCAATATATATGCCGACGAAACGGATTTTGAAGTAAGATGGGTAGACGAGGCAAGAAGATACTATACTAATATAGTAGGAAAATACGGCGTACAGGTACAAGCTCTTCTCAAGAAGGCGAGCGCGCTGGATATTAAACTCATTTGTCCTTTGCACGGCCCCGTATGGAGAGAGCATATCGGTTGGATAGTCGAAAAATACAATCTCTGGAGCACCTATACTCCCGAAGAAAACAGCGTGCTTATTGTATACGGCTCCGTTCACGGACATACTGAAAACGCTGCCGATATACTGGCTAATATGCTGGCAGAAAGAGGAGTGAAAAACATAAAGCTCGTAAATGCGTCTACTGCACACTTCTCGGAAGTTATCGCAGACGCTTTCAAGTATTCGCACATAGTATTCGCTTGCGCTACTTACAATATGTCGATATTCCCTCCTATGCAGGTGGTATTGCACGAGATAGCAGAGCATAATTTGCAAAAGCGCACGATAGCTCTCATAGAAAACGGCACTTGGACTCCCGCGACTGTCAATCTTATGACGGAAGCCTTGGCAAAACTAAAAAACAATACCGTTCTCGATAAAAAAGTTACCATAAAATCCGCGCTCGACGAAAATTCTTTTGCTCAACTCGAAGAATTAGCAAAATCAATAGTTGAGGATTTGAAAATTTAATTTAGATTAGTAAGGTTAATATTATCTTATTGATAGCGAGGTATGTTTTGTAGAAAGATGGTATCTTGGCGTAATGTTGATGGTAGCTATTATCGCAGCAGATATCTTTGGTGCAATATTTTATAAGAAAACACCCAAAATAACAGCTAAAGCCGAAGGCGAAGAGCTAATCTTTTACAGATATAAAGAAGAACCTTTGAGGGTTAAGGCACAAGATATCGTAGCTGCAACAAGTATAGTCGACAGACGAAATTTGTTTTACGGCTCCGTTGCAGTCGAGTTGGCAAACGGCGAAAAGCTGTATTATCACAGCATCTTAAACGCTGACGGTTTGGCTGTTAATATAGAAAGATGGAAGCATCAACAACTCGTAAAACAATTGAACAAGGCGCAAAAATCTTCACTTGACAAAGCAGAAGATAATGAATATGTGAATGAAAAGCAGCCGACAGCTGTAACGCTGACGATAAAATCTGAATAATTAAACAGACTATAAAAGAAAACCGCTTCTGAAAGGAGCGGTTAATTTTTTATTATCTCTTCTAGCGCGAGCGCAAATAGCGGGGTGGTTTTCTCACAATCGAGAATAGAGAGTAGAGCGTTTGTTATATCAGACCGACTGCGACAGGAATATAATACCTTGCTTGACGGAGAGGGTAACTCTCATAAAGAAAAGCATAAAAAAAACCACCCTCACGTAAATCGGAGAGTGGTCGTTTTTTATTTATTGCAAACTTTGCGCAACCGCAGAGATTAGTGCAGATTTTTCTTTTTCAAGGTCGCCCGCAAAGGCGCGTACTAGATGTACGTAACTGCGGCGGGCGTACCGCTGACAAAAGGAAAAGATGTGCCGATATATGCGGTTGCTTATTTAAGGGCTTCTTCAACAGCAACAGCACAAGAAACAGATGCGCCTACCATAGGGTTGTTACCCATACCGATAAGACCCATCATCTCTACGTGAGCGGGAACGGAAGACGAACCTGCAAACTGTGCATCGGAGTGCATTCTGCCCATAGTGTCGGTCATACCGTAGCTTGCGGGACCTGCTGCCATATTGTCGGGGTGGAGGGTACGACCCGTACCGCCGCCGGATGCAACGGAGAAATACTTCTTGCCTTTCTCGATACATTCTTTCTTATAGGTACCTGCAACAGGATGTTGGAAACGGGTAGGGTTGGTAGAGTTACCGGTGATAGAAACGTCTACGTTCTCGTGGTGCATAATTGCTACGCCTTCTACTACGTCGTCTGCGCCGTAAACTCTTACTTTGCTTCTTTCGCCGTCGCTGTATGCGATGGTGTCAACTACCTTGAGTTCGCCGGTGAAGTAATCGAGTTTGGTCTGTACGTAGGTAAATCCGTTGATACGGCTGATAATCTTTGCAGCGTCCTTGCCGAGACCGTTGAGGATAACCTGCAAAGGCTGTTTTCTTACCTTGTTTGCCTTCATAGCGATACCGATTGCGCCTTCAGCTGCTGCAAAGGATTCGTGACCTGCGAGGAATGCGAAACACTTGGTCTCTTCTCTCAAAAGCATAGCTGCGAGATTACCGTGGCCGAGACCTACTTTTCTCTGTTCTGCAACGGAACCGGGAATACAGAAACTCTGAAGTCCTACGCCGATTGCTTCTGCTGCGTCAGCTGCCTTCTTGCAGTTTTTCTTTATAGCAACAGCACAGCCTACGGTGTATGCCCATACTGCGTTTTCAAATGCGATAGGCTGTACGCCCTTTACGATAGCCTCTACGTCGATACCCTTGTCGAGGCAAATCTGTCTTGCTTCTTCAAGAGAAGAAATGCCGTACTCTTTGAGGCACTTGGTGATTTTGTCTATTCTTCTTTCATAGCTTTCGAATGTAACTGCCATTTTAATGTACCTCCTTATTCCTTTCTGGGGTCGATGACCTTAACTGCATCTTTGTATCTGCCGTAGCTGCCCGTAAACTTAACGAGAGCGTCGTTAGCGGACATACCGCCCTTGATAGCTTCCATCATCTTGCCGAGGTTGACGAATTCGTAACCGATTACCTGATTGTCCTTGTCAAGACCGATGTGCGTAACGTAACCTTCAGCCATTTCGAGATATCTTACGCCCTTCGCGCCGGTAGAGTACATAGTACCTACTTGCGAACGCAAGCCCTTGCCGAGGTCTTCGAGACCTGCACCGATAGGCAAGCCGTTTTCGGAGAAAGCGGACTGAGTACGTCCGTAGACGATTTGCAGGAACAATTCTCTCATAGCGGTATTGATAGCGTCGCATACGAGGTCGGTATTGAGAGCTTCGAGAATGGTTTTGCCGGGCAGAATTTCAGCAGCCATAGCAGCCGAGTGAGTCATACCGGAGCAACCGAGAGTCTCTACCAATGCTTCTTCGATGATACCTTCTTTGACGTTGAGGGTAAGTTTGCACGCGCCTTGTTGAGGAGCGCACCAGCCTACGCCGTGAGTCAAACCGCTGATATCTTTGATTTGCTTGGATTGAACCCACTTGCCTTCTTCGGGAATAGGAGCAGGACCGTGGTCAGCGCCCTTGGTAACCTTGCACATATTCATAACTTCGTGTGAATATTCCATTAGGAAATCCTCCTTGAGTAATAATAAATTTAATTGACACAAAAATTATATACCACGCGCGGCGCGCTTGTCAAAGTATTTTTGTAAATAATTTAACGAAAAGGACAATTGCCGAGCAATCTATATACTATGTATATATTTTTGACATTCGCTTAGAAATTAATGCAAAATAGGGTATTGCCAAAAACTTATAGGTATGATATTATTAGTATAGCAGTATATTTTCTAGTGTAGAGTTAGGGAAAAACAGCTAAAGGAGAGAAAGATGCTAGAGGTAAAAGATTTAGTAAAAGTCTACAAGACGAAGGGCGGAGCGGAAGTAAGAGCTTTGGACGGCATAACGCTTTCGTTCGAAGAAAAGGGCATGGTATTTTTGCTCGGTCGAAGCGGAAGCGGTAAATCGACCCTTCTCAACGTGTGCGGAGGTCTCGACGCGCCCGACAGCGGCGAAATTATAGTCAAAGGCAAGAGCAGTAAAGATTTTTCTGCTGGCGATTTTGACAGCTACCGCAATACGTACGTAGGCTTTATTTTTCAGGAATACAATATTCTCAATGAATTTTCGGTAGAGGATAATATTGCGCTTGCGCTCGAGCTGCAAGGCAAGCCTAAAGACAAGCAAGAGATTGCAAAATTACTCGAACAAGTGGATTTGACGGACTTTGCAAAGCGCAAGCCCAATACGCTTTCGGGCGGACAAAAACAGAGAGTGGCGATAGCGCGCGCTCTTGTCAAAAATCCCGAAATAATAATGGCAGACGAGCCGACGGGAGCGCTCGATTCGAATACGGGAAAACAGGTGTTGGATACGCTCAAGAAGTTGTCCGAAGACAAACTCGTAATCGTAGTGTCTCACGACAGAGAATTTGCCGAGGAATACGGCGACAGAATAATAGAACTTATGGACGGTAAAGTCATAAGCGACGTGGTCAAGTCGAGCATAACGGCAAAAAAAGAGAGCGAAAACGTAAGTTATCTCGAAGACAATACGTTGCTCATTAAGAGCGGCGTTGAACTTTCGGATAAAGATATCGCAAAGATAAAAAAGATAATATCGTCTTCAAAAGAAGACGTGCTTATCAGTACGAACAAAGAGGATATTTCGCTGTACAAAAAAAGCGCAAAGATAAAAGATGACAATTCCAAAGAATGTTTTGTCGAAATTGACAAACAACCCGAGATAAGCGAGTCGCAGGACGGCGGAAAATTTATAAAATCAAAGCTTAAATTCAAGCATGCTTTCAAGATAGGAGCAAGCGGCATCAAGACTAAACCTTTCAGGTTTATTCTCACGTTGTTTTTGTCTACGGTGGCATTTATAATGTTCGGTCTTTTGTCGTGTCTTATGTATTACGATGCGGATAAAACCGTTGCGCAAAGTCTTTATGAGGACGGAGCACAGTACTACAATTTTAAGAAAGAGTATATGTCGACTGCGGACTGGCACAGCAAAGATTACAGTTATAAGAGCACGTATTACGAAAAAACTCCTCTCGGCGACGAGGATATAGAACTCCTTAGTCAAAAATTCGGAGATAAAATCATAAAAGTTACAAAAATTTTCTCTGTTGACGTTGATAATCTGCATCTCGAAAGCGACGATTACTACACTGATAAAGTCTACGGTTTCGTAGAAAGTTCGTCGGCACTCGAATATATAAAAGGAGGTGCGCCTCAAAACGAAAACGAAGTTGCTATATCTGAATTTCTGTATAACAGTATAGTTGAGGGGAAATTGAGCAATCCTTCAGACGGAAGCGAAATTACCGTAAACGATTACGGCGACATTATACTAAAATTTGAGAATGAGAATTCGGCTTATTACGATATTTTCGATGCGCATTTTAAAGTAAGCGGCGTCTTTAAGTGTGACGATGTGCCTTCTGAATTTGACGCACTCAAAACAACCTCTGACAAAAATTTGGCAGATAAGTTTGACGCACTTAAGGAAGAAAGATTTTATTCTTACGTCGCAATTCCGAGCGACTCATACGATACATTCAAAAAAATATTCGGATCGATATATTATGTTGCGACCGATAATTTGTCTGCAAGGGGAGCGGATTTATGGCTGCAACTGTCGGAAGATTCTAGTACTGCTGTAGGCAATATCTATAAAACTTCTTCAGTCGAAAGCTATTACGATTGGAACGGCAACTTGAAGAACACAAATACTTTGGCAGAAAACGAAATATTGATAAACGAAAATCTGACCAGAAGTTTGTTCAGTAAGATCGATTCGGGAATTTCTGATTTAATCAATGCGTCGACCGATTACGATTTGTATTACAAATATTATAGCGAAGAAACTTCATACAAAAATATGACGTGCTATAATCTCGTCTATACAATAAGCAACGGATTCACGGACGAGGTGGGCGCTACGGAGTTGATTGAAATGATTAAAACTGCCGTACCGATCATAGATGAGATTTTCCCCGGATATATTGACGAATGCAAAAATACTGAATTGCAAATCGGTTATTACATGGAAATCGAAGATTTTAAGGACAATGTGAAGATTGCGGGATTTTCTTTCGGTCAATATCTCCCCAGCTGTCTGATGTCGGAAAGTTATTTTAACGATTACTGCGATTATTGTTTCGAAAACGATTATTACGAAATAAGTAGCTGTAAATACGATATGGATAAAATCGAGCAAAATAAATATTCTTGCGTATTTGTTCCTTCGGGCGAATCTCCCGAAAGTATTTTGGATATGATCGATTATTCTGAACAAAAATACGAAGACGACAGTAAATTCACTATAAACAACTCTCTCAAGAGTAATATCGACGGTTACAGCGATATGGTAAGTACCTTGTCTGAAATATTCCTTTGGGTAGGTCTCGTGCTTGCGGTATTCTCGATGTTGTTGTTGTTCAACTTTATTGCTGCGTCTATCTCTGCAAAGAAAAAGGAAATAGGTATCTTGAGAGCCGTCGGCGCAAGAGGTACGGACGTATTCAAGATATTCTTTGTCGAAGCGGCAATAGTCGTAATCGTATGCGTGATTCTTTCGATATTGATCACAGGCATTATGAGCGTATATATCAACAATACGATATCCGAAGGCATGGGAATAGAATTCCAGATGTTTATTTTCGGATTCGAGTCGATAATCACGATAATAGCAATTGCCGTTGTGACGGCTTTCGTATCGACATTCATACCTGTGTTTAATTACGCAAAGAAAAAACCTGTCGAAAGCATAAGAGCATTGTGATAGCGAAAATCGTATCAGGGCAAATAAAGAAAAACGCAACCTTTTCGGGTTGCGTTTTTTATATCGGATGCTTTATAGGCTGTATCCTATAAATATTTATTCCGTTTTAACGTGCAGGCATAAAACTGTCTTACGCTTTGGCACATTCTTATTGATTATTATTCTTCGGGCAGAGTGATTTGAGTCTTGTCTATATCCGAATAGGTGTAGGCTGTATATTCTCTGCCGTCGTCGGTAGGTTTTTCGACGGACAGCGTCATCTTGCCTTTTTCCGAGCAGTCGAGCTTGACCGTGTAAGCGTCAATATTGCCAAAGAGGTCTTCTTTCTGTTTTTCGTATTCAATCATAAAGTCGCTTTCTTCATAGTCCTTGCCGAAAAACTTTTCGTACTTCTGACGGAAAAGCTCTTTGAAAAAATGGCCGTTTTGAATGGTATAGACTCTGTCCTTAGTCCTTTCGAAATAAGTCGATTGCAATTTATTGCAGACAAGTCCCGTGCGGTCGGCTATCGCAGAAAGATAGTCATCTACGTCGTCAGTGCCGATAGACTGCCACTCGGAGCCTATATAGGCTTTGCTTCCCGCTGTGCCGAAGACGTAATATACGGTATTTTCGCCCAATACTTCGGTAGTGGATTTGCTCTCGAAGAGTATTCTGCCGTCTTTGACTTCATATTTGCAGACGGTATTTTTTTCGGTTGAATTAACTAAAGTAAAGTTGTCGAGATTGAGAAAATCTTCGATAGTACAATATTCGCTTTCCGCGGGATTTGTTTGGTCTTTGCAAGCTGCGAAAAGCGTCAGGCAAATCACAAATACCGCGAGTATGGCAATTATGATTTTTTTGTTCATATTATCCTCCCTTTTGTCCTAGTGTAAGCAAAAGTAACGTAATTATGCCGTATTTGTCAAAACGCCGTTTATTTAACCAAAAATATTGCTAAAGTATAATTTTTTTTATTTACAATGCGCAAAAGTGGTGTTATAATGTGAGTAATCAACGCTATTCAGCTATTTTAAGGATGAAAAAATGGAAATCACGAGAAACATAATGGACGTCCTTCGCGAGAGGGGATTTATCAAACAAGTGGTAAGGGAAGAAGATTTGTACAAGCTTTTGGGAAGCGAAAGCGTACCTTTTTATATCGGTTTCGACCCTACCGCCGACAGTCTCCACGTCGGACACTTTATGCAACTTATGGTAATGAGCTATATGCAAAAAGCCGGTCATAAGCCTATTGTTCTGATAGGCGGAGGCACGGGTAAAATCGGAGACCCTTCGGGCAGAAGCGATATGCGTCAGATGATGACGGACGAAACTATCAAGCACAACTGCGAATGTTTTAAAAAGCAGATGTCCAAGTTTTTCTCTTTCGAAGGAGAAAACGCTGCCGTTATGGTCAACAACGCCGACTGGCTGGATAATCTCAACTATATCAAATTTATAAGAGATATAGGAGTACACTTCTCGGTCAACCAAATGCTGACGGCAGAGTGCTTCAAGACGAGAATGGAAAAAGGACTTTCTTTCCTCGAATTCAACTATATGCTTATGCAGGCATACGACTTCTTGCACCTCTACGAAGCATACGGCTGTAAGCTCGAGTGCGGCGGCGATGACCAGTGGTCCAATATTCTTGCGGGCGCAGATTTGATAAGACGCAAAAAAGGACAGGATGCTTATGCGATGACCTTCCAGCTTCTTACGACCAGCGAAGGAAAGAAGATGGGTAAGACTCAAAAAGGCGCGGTATGGCTTGACGAAAACAAGACTACGCCTTACGAATTCTATCAGTACTGGAGAAATACTGCAGACGCGGACGTCGAAAAGTGTATGAAACTTTTGACTTATATGCCGCTTGACGAGATTGAAGAGCTTTGCGCACACAAAGACGAGAGAATCAATCAGGCTAAAATGCGCCTTGCATACGAACTTACCAAAATCGTACACGGTGAAGAAAAAGCCGAGCTTGCTCAGAAACAGGCTCTTGCGGCTTTCGGCGGGGACAGCGAAAATATGCCTTCGAGAACAATTAAAAGCGACTGCGTAAACGTTCTCGATATTATGATTGCCGTAGGCGCGTGCAAGTCTAAGAGCGAGGCCAGAAACCTTATAGCGGGCGGCGGCGTAAAAATCGACGAGGAAAAAATCGACGATATAAATTACACAATCAGCGATAGCCAGAAAGCCAACGGTTTCGTCTTGCACAAAGGCAAGAAAATGCACGTCAAAGTCAGCGTGGAATAATGCGCAAAGATTGGTTTTTCTGCGTCGACGAACCTTTTGAAAATACGCTCGTAATCAACAAGTCGCGTTTTATAACTACGCTTTTGCCTGTTGAAAATTACGATGACGCGATAGAAAAATATAAGTCGATAAGCAAAAAGTATTCGGACGCTACGCATAACTGTTATGCCTTTATATCCAACTCTCAGGCGACGGAGCAGCGTTTCAGCGACGACGGCGAACCTCAGGGTACGGCGGGTATGCCTATGCTCGAGGTGCTGAAAAAACGCAAAGTCTATATGACTTTGGCTGTCGTTACGAGATACTTCGGCGGCATAAAACTCGGCGCAAACGGACTCGTGGGCGCGTACTCGTCGTCGGTAGCAGAGGCGCTTGATAAAGCCGCGGTAGCAAAAAATCAGCCTGCCGTCGTATATGAAGTAGTTGCGTCTTACGGACTTTATAAGAAAATCGAAGAGAAGGCAATATCTATGTGCGGTGAAATTCTTTCGACTGCGTATGACAACGACGTAACTCTGACAGTCGTGCTGCCTGAGGAAAAGGGCGAAGATTTTTGCAATAAAGTAGTAGACTTGTCACAGGATAAGGCAAAGATTACTCTCCTAGAAGAGAGATATCATAAATTCAGATAAAACCAAACAATTTGCTTGGTGCATATATGAGGTGAAAATATGAAAGTTACTTTAACAACCAACCCTAAGCAAAAACCCGATTCTTCAAAACTCGGTTTCGGTAAATATTTTACCGACCATATGCTCGTAATGGACTACGAAAACGGCGCGTGGAAAGAGCCTGAAATCGTGCCTTACGCTCCTTTCGAAATGTATCCCGCTACCAACGTGCTTCACTATGCACAGGGTATTTTCGAGGGCGCAAAGGCTTACAAGACCAAAGAAGGCAAAATTACCGTATTCAGAATCGACGACAACTTTGTACGTATGAATAATTCGGCTACGCGTATGTGTATGCCTAACTTCGACGCTAAGGTAGTAAAAGCGGCTTTGTTCGAACTCCTCAAGCTCGAAAAAGACTGGATACCTACCGAACCCGGTACGGCTCTTTATATCAGACCTACTATGATTGCAAACGAAGAGGTGCTCGGAGTACACGCAAGCCATAAATATAAATTCTTTATCATTCTTTCTCCCGTAGGTTCGTATTACGCTCACGGACTTCAGCCTACTAAAATTCTCGTCGAAGAAGAACTTGTCAGAACGGCTATCGGCGGTACGGGTGAGGCTAAGTGTATGGGTAACTATGCCGCATCTCTTATGGGCGGCGAAATTGCCAACAGCAAAGGATATGACCAGGCTTTGTGGCTGGACGCAAAAGAGCATAAGTACGTAGAAGAAGTCGGCTCGATGAATATCTTCTTCGTAATAGGCGACGAAGTCGTTACTCCTCAACTCGTAGGAAGCATCCTTCCCGGTATTACCAGAAATTCCTGCATACAAGTACTCAAGAAGTACGGTTATAAGATAAGCGAGAGAAGAATATCTATGGACGAAATCGTAGACGCTTACAACAAAGGCGAACTTAAAGAATGTTTCGGTTCGGGTACGGCGGCAGTTATCTCTCCCGTAGGTCTTATCACCTACAAAGGTAAGGATATGGTAGTCAACGGCGGAAAGATGGGTGAGATTACCTCCTTCCTTTATGACAAGATTACGGGAATACAATCCGAAAGATATCCCGACGAATTCGGTTGGGTAACCGAAGTTAAATAATCAATTCAATAAGTTGATAAATAACAAAAACAAAAAAGAGTCTGCTATGTAGGCTCTTTTTCCGTATGTATAGTAATGATAAGGAAACGTGGGGGAGTGAATAAAAGATAAAATATTCAGCAGATTTCTTTATTACTATAATATGCTTACGATAAGTATGCAATTTAGAGACGGTTGTGCGGTATATGCGTATTTATTCACGCGTGTTGCGTTTAAAACATAAATATAATATGCAATAAACTAAAAGCCCGCTTTTGGCGGGCTTGTTTCAGGTTGTCGGTTTTGTGAGATTATTCCTTGATACTCTTGTCGTTGGGCTCTACCTTCTCTTTGAGAAGCGCAACGAATGCTACCATTCCCGCGCCGACGTGCGAGCCTATTACGGGGCCTACGTCTACGAGCATAGTGTTCTTAACGCCGTATTTATCCTTGATGATTTTTTCAATCATCAGCGCGTCTTCCGTAGCGTCTGCGTGTACGATGCCTACGAGTTTTTGCTCGTCTGCGGGTAAAGCCTGCTTTTCGTAATACTCAAGCATAGTCTTCATAGCTTTTTTGTGGGATATCTGCTTGCTTATGGGGACAAGCTTGCCTATTTTGTTTATGTAGAGTATGGGCTTTATTTGGAGCGCGTCTCCCAAAAATGCCTGTGTTTTGCTGGCTCTTCCCGTGCGGTAGAGATGCTTCATATCGTCTATGGTGAAGTATCCGCCGCAGTGATGCTTAAGATTTTCGGCATATTCTACAAGCTCGTCATAGCTTGCGCCTTCCTGAAGCTTTTGGTCTACATAATATACCAAAAGTCCCTGTACGAAAGAAGCGGCGTAAGATTCGATTACGGTTATTCTTCTGTCGGGGAATTCCTTGCGCATTGTTTCTGCCGCCATACACATTTGGTCATAAGTTCCGCTCAATGCTTTTGTAAAACCGATATGAATTATATCGTATCCTGCCTTGAGAATAGGTCTGAAGTATTCTTCTGCCTGATAAGCGGTTATCATAGTAGTCTGGGGCAAATCTTCCTTTGTCTTTGCCGTGCGGCAAATATCGTAAAACTTCTTAGGAGAAAGTTTTGTTTCAACTCCGTCATAGGCTTTTCCGTTTACGGTATACGCCATAGGGAAGATTTTAATATTGTGGGTGATGAGGCTCTCGGGCATATCGCTGGTTGCCTCTGCGGTAATCATAATTTTCATAAAAAAGTCCGTCCTTGATTTTTTTTGAATTTTGAAAACGTAAAACTACGTTTATAATTTAATAAAGATATTATATATTCCGATGGGCGGCGTTGTCAATATGTTTTTTCTCAGACGGCACGTATAAAAGGGATTTTATATATAAAAAAGAAGAATTTTGTCGCAAAGCACTTTTGCTTAAATAAAATTATGCCACACTCTTTGAGTGAATAGCAAAACACGCGCCAATTACGTCGGGCTTGTATTCTGACTTTAAAATGAAAGCGAGAGCAAGCATAAGAGAGTATAAATCGGCAAAAGCTTATGCGCCTTTTTTCACTTTAACTACAACTGTATATACTGCGTGCGCTATAATAATGCGCGACAATCGCGACAATGTAAAATGTATGAAAAATAAAATTGTAAAAATGATATAAATTTGCTTGCAATAGAAAAAAATATGAGATATTATAGTTATAGTAAAAAATCAAAAATGAGGAGAAAACTATGAAAAAAGTTTTGATTTCTATTGTAATTGTAGCTTTGATGCTTACCGTAGCTCTCAGTGCTTTTGCAGGTTGTACCCCTGAGCTCGAAGAGTTGACGGTTGACGACTTCGAAATCATTGATATGAATATCGGTAAGGATATGCCTGCGGCTGAAGGCGCAACCGCACTTAAGTCCGATATGACTTCTTTCGAAATGCTCGAGACTGCCGTAACTAACTACTATAATGCTGACTATGCTATTTCCCAGCTTCTCGGTTCCGTCGCTACATACATCGGACCTATCAAGGTTACTCAGATGGTAGACGCTGCTAAAATCAGAAGCGGTAAGGGCGATGCTTCCGGCAACAACGCAAACGGTGCCAGCTACTTTGCAGACAGCATTTCTTATTCTCAGTTTGCAAGCCTTTACGAAAAAATCGTCATCACTCCCGACGAAATCAAGTACAGAAACGCTGATACCAAGTATGCAAGAAGACAGGATACCGTTGAAGTTAAGAGCTGGAACGGCATCGATACGAATTTTGACGACGTAGCAGATTTTACGGCTAAAAAGTCCAACAATCCTACGGTTTTGTGGATGTACAATTTGCAGAAAGACTATGTACAAAAGGCTTCTGACCCTATCTACGATGCAGAAACCAAGACTTACAGATTCGCAATTATCTTCGACCCTATCAAGTCTACTACCGAATACGTTAAGACGATGCAACAACAGCTCGAAGTAAATGCAGGTATGAGCGTTGAAGGTCTCGAATTCAAACAGCTCAGACTTCGTGTAGTTCTTTGGGAAAACGGTATGATTAGAAATATGTACATCACCGAATCTTACCAGATGAAGCTCGCAGGAGTAATCGACAGCGTTATCACTCTTAACTCTGACGTACAGTACTCTTTCAATCCCAACGAAGCAGGTTATAATATCGCTGAAAATATCGCATCTATCGACAGCGATGACAAGACTTACACCAAGCCTTACACCGAAGCTTAATAATTACAATAACAAATAGACAAAAAGAGGAGAGCAATCTCCTCTTTCTTGTTATCGAAAAACCTCAGTCATCGGATTGCTTTTATTGTGGAAAGAAATGTCATTAGCATAGAAGTACAGATGAGTGGTATATGAAAAAATGCCGATAAAATTTTCAAGATGTTTGTAAAATCGCTATTATATAAGATTGATTTTAATAACTCGTTCTGTATCGGACTTATAGACAAAAATTATAAAATCCGCTAATTAAATTAGTTTATTTTAAGTTTGAAAGGATTTATTAAAAGTTTCTTAAAGATATTTTTGTTATTTTGAAATTTTACTCAATTTGTCGAAAAAAAGTATTGATTATTTGATTTTAATATTGTACAATGTATTAGGATTTTACATAGATATTACAAAAGTGAAAGTTTGGGTGGGACGTTTGCGTCGCATTTGCGGGAGTGAAAAACTTAAATAAATAAGTCAGGAGAAAACTATGAAAAAGTTTTTGCTCACTATAATAGCGATTGTTATGGTGTTTACGGTGGTCCTTACGGCAATGGTAGGTTGCTCAAATAAAGTTGAGCAGGTTACAGTGGGGGACTTTGATATTATAGAAATGAATATTGGCAAGGAACAGCCTGTGTGGACTGACTCCAAAAAGCTTGATTCAGATATGTCTGCATACGAGATGTTTTCCCTTGCGCTTGATAATTATTACAATACTGACTTTGTAATCAGTCAGCAGTATGGTACTGCACTCACTAAAGCAGGGCTTATCACTACTTCTCAGGTTATCGACGTAGCAAAAATCAGAATAGGCGTAGGTGATTCTCAAGGCTTGAATTCTTCAAATGCGACTTACTATGCCGACAGTATCTCTTATTCGTCTATTACCAGCCTTTACGAAAAAACTATGATTAAGAACGGCGAAATTTATTACCGCAACGCCGATACCAAATACAACAGACGCGGAGATACGATTGATATTAAATCCTGGAACAGTATCACTACCGACTTTAAGGATATACAGGACTACGTAAACAAGAAGTCCAATAATCCCACAATGATATGGATGTACGATACTTCTGAAGAAAACGTTGAAGAAGCTTCCGTGCCTATTTACGACGAAGCTACGGATACTTACAGATTTGCCATAATATTCAATCCTGTCAAGTCGACTACGGAATACGTCAAGACTATGAAACAACAGCTTTCGGTCAATGCCGGTATGGAAGTCGATAAAATAGATTTTCTTCAGCTGAGAATCAGATTCGTACTTTGGGCAAACGGAATGATAAGAAATATTTATATCACCGAGTCTTACGCAATGAAGCTGGGCAGTGTGCTTAACAGTACGGTTACTCTCAATACGGAAGTGCAGTTTTCTTATGACAAGACGGAGAGCGGATACGTTGCCGACGAATTTGAAAATTCCTTTTACAATTCTGCCGCTTTGTATGTAAAGCCTTACGGTGACAGCGCGGTGGAAAAGCTCGGCAGTATAATAGCTATGCAAAATTAATGATATCGACAAAGGCTGTCTAAAGCATTTCGTTTCTGACTTAAAAATTTAAAAGTCTTTTAAAATTTTATGTCGGATATATACTGAATAACGATAGGAAGCATACCGCTTGACAAGCTTATATGTTTGCAAGCGGCAATTTTTTGGTTTTTTAATTTTATCAGAACTTTTTAGCTTTCGGCGAGTTTATTCGTCATTTTACGATATGTATCGTAAATTATTTAATTATATTGATAATAAATTATATTGCAAAATAACTTTTGATATTGTACAATATTTATAAAGAGCTTCAAAAGGGGATTAGTATGGAGGAACAAAAAAGAGACAAATTGGTATCAATAGTACTGCATAGCGTTTTGGGAGCAGTTCTTGTTGGCTTGCTTGTTTTCGTTGCGCTCAAAAACGGCAACGGTGAGTATTATGACCTTGTAATCAACAAGGCTTTGTCAAAATCTATCAACGGCAATTGGGCAAAGACTGCGTTTGCTACGCTGTTTTCCGTTATAGCAGAATACCCCGCATATATTATTTTGCCGATATTCGGACCTATGCTTTTTTATTGCAATGACCTTATCGAAGAAAAATACAGAGTTGTATTTAAAATCGCTATGGTTGTTTTGACTTTCGGCGGTTGGGTAATACTTTGTTTTAAGAGCGAAGTTATGGATATGCTCAATGAGGTAGGATTTGACGGCACTGTCTTTTACGTCGTAATGGGCATTGTCTCGGTGATTTGCGCAGGATTAAGCGTATTTTTGGGAAGATTTATTCCTAAAAAGACAAGATATACGCTGTTCAAGTTTGCTATCTTTGCAATCACCTATCTGCTTGTTGCGCTGGTAATCAATCAGGGGCTTAAAATGCTCTGGCACAGAATGAGATTCAGAGATATGCTCAAGGAAAACGCGCTTGGCAATGACGGCTACAGTTATTTTACTCCTTGGTATACTCCCGATACCTCTAAAATCGAGCTTAATCCCGATTACGAGTATACGTCTTTCCCCTCAGGTCACGCTAATTCCGCGACGCATATTTTCTTGTTGTGTGCGCTTTGGGAGTGCTTGCCTAAGTGGAGAGAGAAAAAATGGCTCAAATACGTGCTGACTGCAAGCTGCTTCCTCTTTGTAGTGCTTTCTGCATTATCGAGAATTTGCGATGACGCGCACTTCTTGTCCGACGTCGTATTCAGCAGTATGTTGTCATACGGTATATACAGATTGCTCAAATATCTATACTTCAGAAAAGGAACTAATTTTGCTTGCGCTGACGAAGCCTTAGCAAAAATGGAATGAAATGACTAAATTCGATAAATCTATGTTTGCATACGTGGTAGACGAAACAAAGCGTCTTCCGCGTACGAATAAAACGCTCAGCTTTTACGGAAATTATATCAGGCTCGGTGAGTTTATAGATACAATCAGAAGTCTGAGCGGTTATTTGCAACATCTCGGAATAGGCAAGGGGGATAATGTGATTTTGTGCCTCGGCAATATTCCCGACGCTATACTGAGCTTTTATGCTATCAACGATACCGGAGCGGTAGCGAATATCGTCCATCCTCTCATACCGTCAAAAGCTCTCAAAAAGATTGCTGACGATATGAATACAAAGGCTTTTATACTCTTTGACGAGTTTTACGAAAAATACGAGTGGCTTCGCGACAGTGACAAGCCCGTTATACTTTGCGCGGCAAGCGATTATCTGCCGTCTTTGTACAAAATTCCTTACGAGATGTACTCATACCGCTTTAAAAAACACGTCAAATATGACGACAGAGTGGTTAAATTCAAGAAAATTCTCGGCAAGTATCCTCATAAAGAAACCGATATAAAAGGTGACGATATTGCTATTTATATGCATAGCGGCGGTACTACGGGCAAATCCAAGACTGTTATGCTGAGCAATGCTGCGTTCAATAATCTCGCTTTCAATACAATTGACCTTGTGGGGGGCGGTGTTGACGATAAAGACGGTATGCTTATGGTGCTTCCTCTCTTTCACACTTACGGACTGGGAATATGTATGCATACTGTTATTTCGGGCGGCGGACAAGCTGTGATGATGCCTAAATTCAATGCTAAAGGCGCGTGCAGGCTTGTAAAGCACCGTACTGTTACGTATATTGCGGGTGTGCCGAATATGTATGCAAAAATGGTTGCGTCGGGCAAGTTTAAAGGTAAGTATCTCAGAAAACTCAAAAACTGCTATTGCGGAGGAGATAAACTTTCGGACGCTGTGAAAAAAGCATTCGAGGACGCTATGGCAAAGAGTGGAAACCCTATAAAGCTGTGCGCGGGCTACGGACTTACCGAAGGCGGTGTGTGCTGTGTGAATACTATGGATATTCACAAAGAAGGTACGCTCGGAAAGCCTACAAAAAACAATAAATTTGCTGTTGTCAACGAAAAAAACGAGTTTTTGCCTCCTATGCAAAAAGGAATGCTCGTAATATCTACTTTGGGAATGATGAGCGGATATTATAATGACGAAAAGTTGACTAAAGAGACGATATTCACTGACAAAAACGGTGAAAAATGGCTCAAAACGGGTGATATCGGATATATGGACGAAGACGGATACGTCTATTTTGTCGACAGACTCAAACGTATGGTCAAAATCAGCGGCGTAAACGTTTTTCCTCAGGAAATCGAAGATTTGGTAGATAAATACGAGGGAATTCTCAGAAGTTGCGTCATATCAGTCGAGAAAGAGGGAAAGCCTCAGCTTAAACTCTATATAATGGTCAAAGACGGAGTTGTTGCGGACGATAAATATATAGAAGGTCTTAAGGAATATATAGGTGCAAATCTTTTAAAATACAGCGTGCCGAAAATAGTTGAAAAGGTAGAAAGTTTGCCTCTTACGCAGATTGGTAAGGTGGATTTCAAAAAGCTACAGGAGCAGGCCTCGGGTAATTGATTTTTTGCATAAGATGTGAAGCGTACGTCTTTAAAGCGTTATTGCATCTGGAAAATCTTAATATGCGACGATAAGATATATAATATTTCAGCGAAATTATTTTGCCTATATCTAGTCGTATTTAAATAAAGCCAAAGTGCGATTAAGAAGTTTATCAATCGAAAGTCAATGTAATTATAATTTAAAAAATACGGCAAATGCCGTATTTTTTTATTGAAATGATATCATTGTAGCGGTAAGGGGGAATATTCTCGTGCTAACGAATAGACGTAATCGGCTATTTTTGCATTGTTCTCGGGGTCGTAATAAAACGGCCTTTTGTCAAAATTCATAAGTTTATCGAGCGTTTTCAAAAGATTTTGAGTGTTGAGGTCTTTCTCGTGCAATACCAGAGCGTACCCGTTGTCTTGCTGATACTCTGCATTGAGAACTTGGTCTCCGCGCGAAGCTTTGTTTTCAAGCGGGATATAGAGAGCCTTTTTGTTGAGCGCATTCAATTCTGTTGATGCGCCCGCACCGCATCGCGAGATTATCATATCGCTTGCCGCGATATAGTCTTGAATGTTGTCGGCAAATTGCAGCTGATAGTAGTTTTTGTGTGAAAGCGGTGTAAGGGATTTGCCGCATATGTGTATGACCTGATATCTTTGCGTAAGAGGCTCTATAGCGGCGTATACGGCGTCGTTTATGGCTTTTGCGCCCATTGACCCGCCGACTACCAAAAGTACGGGGATTGACGCGTTTAGGGCGTGTTTTGCGTATATTTTGCCCGCGTCCCCTTCGAATATGGACTGTCTCACGGGATTTGCGAAAACTTTTACGTTATTTTTGGTTAAAGTCTGGGGAAAGCAAGTAATGATTCCTTTTGCAAACTTTGAAGTCAGTTTGTTGGCTATTCCCATAGAAAAGTCGCTTTCGTGACATATTACGGGGATTTTGAGTTTTTTGGCTGCATACACTACCGGCAATGCTACATAGCCGCCTTTTGAAAATACAACGTCAATTGAATTGTTGCTCAGTATGGCTTGCGCCTGACGTATATAGGCGGGCATTTTGAAAGGTATAAGTATATTTGAAAATATCTTCGAGCGGTCGAATTTGATACTTTCGCAAGCAAAAAAATCAATATTGTTTTTTGTGCATAAATCGTATTCTATTTTTTCTTTGTTGCCGATATATATGATATTGTCAAATCTTTTTTGAAACTCGTCATATAGTGCGAGATTGGGCATAACGTGTCCTGCGGTGCCTCCGCCTGTGAGTGCGATATTCATAATCCACCTCCGAAATCGGTAATAGTGTTTGTCAAAATGCCGATTTTATCAAAAGTCTAATCATAATATGCTTGAATTCTTTTGTAAGTTACGAGCCTTATTCGGGGTGATGGAAATGTGGTGAGTTTGATTTTTATAATGAAAGTCTAAATGTCAGTACAAAGTAAAATATGTTAATCGAACATTGTTCAAATTGTAAATAAAGACGTAAACTTCAATAGGTTTAGGGTTAAGATAAGGGGGAATTATTAAGTCAATTTTATCAATCGGGAGGCGGTAAAAGAGAGTTTTTTCATAAATTAAACTCTAAAGAGGTAAATAGTCGAAACTAGTTTTAATAAGATAATTTAAAGTAAATGTAAGACGAATACTGATATTGAACGGTAAATTCATAGTGTTGGTCAAAGCGTAAAACGTTGGATTTGTGTAAGTAATTAATCAAAACTGAACATTGTTCAAATCATATCTTTATTAAAAATCATATCTTTATTAATTGCCATTTTCTTATTATCTTTTGTATGTTTATACGACAGTTAAAATTTAATGTAAAATGTTCTGCACTGTACAATTATTCTGCACCGAAATTCTGTACTAAACCTGAACAATGCACAAAAAATAATACACAATCTGTAGTAAATGCTAAAAGCCTCGCAAATGACAAATGCGCAAACGACAGCAATTAAGAATATATGTAAACCGCATTGTTTTGGTGACGATGTTTATAATGTTGTATGGGAAACACAGCGTTAGCAGTATGAAATATCGAGTTGAGCCGTATATGCAAAACTGGTACAAATCGTGGTTCGTAAAATATTAGCCGATTTCTGCGGAGTTTTCTCTTGCGATGTTTTCTCTTGCGGAGTTTTGTTCCGCGGTGTTATCTTCGAGGCGCTCTCTAACGCAGTGTTTTCTTTGACGGGCTCTCTCACGCGGTGTTTTGTCCGCGTTTTTGCGCTGTGAGAATTGTTGTGTACGTTCTAATAAAATATGACGCTGACTAAAGTCGGCACTATAAGAACAAAATTTGGCAAAAACTTTACAAAACACAATAAACAGGGTTGAAAAATTTTTAAATATACTATATAATGTATATGTTCGGGATGTGTTTGATTTTTGTTAAGGTATGCGTTTGATTTTTTAAAAGCAAAAATCCGACGCTTTTGCTAAGGAGAGAGTATGAAAAATTTTAAAGAAGTTCTTAAGGGTAAGGACGGTTACGAATTCAGTGTGTCTTTTTGGTTGCCTGACGGTAAAGTAAAAGGAATCGTTCAGATTTTGCACGGTATGGTTGAGTATATTGACAGATACGACGACTTCGCAAGATACCTTTGCAATCTAGGCTTTGCTGTGGCAGGAGATGACCACAGGGGACACGGTTTTACGGCGGGAGAGGAAAATTTGGGCAAAGTGCCCGACGGACATACCTATTTCGATACCGTCGACGACGCGATTATTCTCACGGACTATCTTCAGTCAAAATATCCCGACGTACCGACTATAGTTTTCGGTCACAGTTACGGGTCTTTCCTCGCACAAGGATATATACAGCAAAACAGCGACAAAATAAACGGCTGCGTTCTTTGCGGGTCGGCACGTATGGATAACTCCGACGTCAAAATGGGTAGAAAAGTCGCAAATATGCAATTCAAGCTTTACGGTAAGGATAAGCCCGCTAATCTTATCAGAAAACTTTCTTTCGGCGGTTACGACAAGCCTTTCAAACACGAAAAAAGAAAAAACGCTTGGCTTAACAGAGATGTGGACGCTTGCGAAAAGTATAACAACGATAAATTCTGCAATTACACTATGTCGATAGGGTTTTATAAGTACTTCTTTGACGGACTTATAAAGATATACGAACAGGAAAGACTCGACAAGATAAACAAGGACTTGCCTTTGTTTATCATAAGCGGCGACAAGGACCCCGTAGGCAATATGGGCAAGCTTGTAAGAGAATTGTACGATTTGTATGTTGACAACGGAATTAAAAACGTCAAAATCAAACTATACAACAACGCCCGTCACGAGATTCTCAACGAGCTTAACAAAGCGGAAGTATATCAGGACGTTAGCGACTGGATAAGCAGTATCGTTTTGCCTGTAAAGAGCGGGGCAAAGTCCGAAAAGAGCGAGAAAGCGGACAATGACGGCTCAAAGCCTTCACAGATAAGCGAAGCTCAATCGACGGCGCAAGGCGAAAAGGTAAAACCCCAAAAGACTTCTGCGACAAAGCAAAGAAAGAGCAATGCTTCGAATGCAGAGGACAACGAAGCGAAAAGTCAGACACCGACAACGAAAACGGTAAAATCGGCTGCTGCAAAGTCTGCCGAGACGAAGGCAAAGTCGGACTCTTCCGAAAAGAGTGCAAGCGCAGAAAAGAGCAAAACTCCCGCAAGCGCAAAACCTAAGACAACAACCGCTAAAACTACGGCAAAAGCAAAGTTGTCTACCGAAAGAAAGACGGGCGCGGGCAGTAAGACTAAAGCGGACGGTGCAAAATAAAGCAAACATATTGTAGTATGTTGCATTAATTATTGTAACATTATGATAGCAGTTTGGCTGATAAGCGGACGGCTTACAATTTAAGGCGGGATTTAAGGGGGCATAACAGGCTTTGGCTATATGCGACAGCCGTACAGACAGACTTTTTAAGCGCGACCGAGTATAACTCGGTCGTATCAAAGAATAGTGAAAAGTCAAACGGTAAACAGTCGAATTATAAAACAGTAGGGAAAATACAGAATTGTCAAATATTCAAACAGGCAATGATTGATATCCGAATAGCTGATTAAGCATTCAGGCTAAACAAATCTTGCCGAAAAGCATACGCAGTGTTTGATTGGACGAAAGAATTTGACCTAAGAAAAATCAGACGTCAGAATTTGACTTTAAGAAAACAACTTTTTGCTGACTTGAGCCGTACCTGTCCGAGGATACAGACAGGCTTTAGGACAAGCAGTACCTCTTGCCGAAAGGCACAACCGAATTACATTCGGCATTTTCAAGGAAATAATATGGCACAAGATTACGGCGCAAAAGACATTGACGTCATCGAGGGACTCGATGCGGTAAGAAAAAGACCCGGTATGTATATCGGCACTACGGGAGTCAAGGGACTTCACCATATCCTTTGGGAAATCGTCGACAACGGTATGGACGAAATTCTCAACGGCTACGGTAATTCTATTGATATAGAGATTTTCCCCGACAACGTTATCAGCGTTACGGATAACGGCAGAGGTATCCCCGTGGACATTCACCCGCAGAAGAAAATCCCCGCGGTGGAACTTATATTTACCGTTTTGCACGCGGGCGGTAAATTCAATAACAAAAACTATTCCGTCTCGGGCGGTCTGCACGGCGTAGGCGCGTCTGTTACTAACGCGCTTTCTGAATGGCTTACCGTAGACGTTTTTAAAAGCGGTACGCAGTATACGATGAAGTTTCACTCCTATCAGCTTCCTAACGGAGAAATCGCAAGCGGTAGAAAACTCGAAGATTTGACATCTAAGCCCTGTGAGAAAAAACTCAAGGGTACAAAGGTTACGTTCAAGCCTGACGCTAGAGTTTTCGGGAAAGAGGAATTTTCTTTCGATACAATCTCAAAGAGATTGAGGGAACTTGCTTTTCTTAACGGCGGAGTAAAACTTTCGCTTACCGACCATCGTCAGCTGACCGAAAGCGGACGTCCTAAAGTACGTAATTATTGCTATACGGGCGGAATAAGCGACTTTGTCGTACACCTCAACGAGGGTAAATCGGTCAAGTACAATCCTCCCGCATTCATAGAGAAGAAGCAGGGATTTTTTGTCGTACAGCTGGCTTTTCAGCATACGGATACATATACCGAAGACGTATTCAGTTACGTCAACAATATTCCGACTACCGAGGGCGGTACGCACGAAACGGGTTTCCGTTCGGCTTTGACAAGAGCGCTCAACGACTTCGGACGAGCTAAAAACATCATCAAAGACAAACAGCAAAACTTCAACGGAGAGGACTACCGTGAGGGACTTACGGCAGTGCTTACCGTCAAGATGCAGGATATGCAGTTCGAGGGACAGACCAAGACGAAACTGGGTAATCCCGAAGTAAAACCTCTTGTCGAAAACCTTTTGACGGACGGTATAAAGGATTATCTGAATAAGGCTAAGAAAGATACTATCGACGCAATTTTCGAAAAAGCAAAGGTAGCCGCAAAAGCGAGAGAAAGCGCGGCAAAGGCTAAATCGGTAGCGCGAAACATAAACAGTATGTCGTCCTCTGCGCTCATAGGAAAGATGGCAAACTGCTCGGGCAGAAAACCCGAACTCAACGAATTGTTCATAGTTGAGGGAGAAAGCGCGGGCGGAAGTGCGAAGCAGGGCAGAGACAGGTCTTGTCAAGCTATTCTGCCTTTGAGAGGTAAACCTCTCAACGTCGAGAAAAAGAAAGTAGAAGAGATACTCAAAAACGAGGAGATAAAGACTATCATCAACGCTTTGGGTACGGGCTTCGGCAGAGATTTCAACGAGGCAAATCTCAAATACAATAAGGTAATAATTCTTGCCGACGCCGACCAGGACGGAGCGCATATAAGGGCAATACTTCTGACGTTCTTCTTCAGGTATATGCGCCCCCTCATTACGGGCGGACACCTGTATATCGGTATGCCCCCTCTGTATAAAATCACAGAGAAAAACACTGTCAAATACGCATACGACGACGAGCAATTGCAACAAATTCTCGCGCACGTGGGAAAGAACTATACCTTGCAAAGGTATAAAGGTCTTGGCGAGATGAATCCCGAACAGCTGTGGGAGACAACTATGGACCCCAAGGGTCGCTCGCTTATGAAAGTGTCTATCGACGACAGCGCGGAAGCCGACAGGCTTATTGTTACGCTTATGGGCGACGGTGCGGAAATGAGAAGAGAATATATCTTCGAATACGCAAACTTCAATAAGCAGGATAACTTTATCGAAACGAAAAAAGCTGCCGATATGCACGCTCCCGACAACAAAGACTAATAATTACGCACAGCGTATATCAAAACCTATATCAAAATAAGGATAAATATGGCAAAGAACAAAAAAACAGAAGAAACGGTGGACAATTCCAAGATTATCGACGGTACATTCGAACAGGTACTGCACGATTCTATGTTGCCGTACAGCGAATACGTTATTCTCGACAGAGCATTGCCGAGAGTAGAGGACGGTCTCAAGCCCGTACAGAGAAGAATACTCTACACGATGCTCGAGCTGGGCACTACGCCGGACAAGCCTCACCGTAAATCGGCGCGTATCGTCGGTGACTGTCTGGGTAAGTATCACCCTCACGGCGACAGCTCGGTATACGGCGCGATGGTAAAACTCGCTCAGCCTTTCAATACGAGAATGTTGCTAGTTGACGGTCACGGTAACTTCGGAAGCGTGGACGGCGACAGCGCGGCGGCAATGAGATATACCGAAGCGAGAATGACGCCTTTTGCGCTCGAAATGCTCAGAGACCTCGACAAAGACACCGTACCTATGACGCTCAACTTCGACGACTCTCTCGAAGAGCCTGAGCTTTTGCCTTCGAGAGTGCCTAATCTTCTCGTCAACGGCGCAAACGGCATAGCCGTAGGTCTTGCGACAAATATACCTACGCACAACTTGGGCGAAGCTATCGACGGTATAGTCGCGTATATCGAAAACAAAGACATCACTCTCGAAGAGATGATGAAGTACATACCTGCGCCCGATTTTCCTACGGGAGGCATAATCGTAGACAATCAAGGTATATACGACGCATACTCGACGGGTAGGGGCAGAATCGTCGTCAGAGCAAAAATCCATACCGAAAAAGAAGGGGAAAGAACGAATATAGTCGTTACGGAAATTCCCTATCAGGTAAATAAAGCTTTACTTTTGGCAAGAATAAACGAACTGAGAGAAAACAACAAGGATTTGTTCGGTAATATTCAGGATATCGTCGACGAATCGGACAGAACGGGTATGCGCTGCGTGATAAAACTCAAAAAAGACGCCGACCCCGATACGATGATTGCGCTTCTTTTGAAAAAGACGGATTTGCAATGCAACTTCAGCGCGAATATGACGGCTATCGTCAACAACCGTCCTATGCAGCTGGGACTGTTGGATATAATCAAGCACTATGTAGAGTTTCAGCGCGAAGTCATTTACAGACGAAGCAAATACGACCTCGACGTAGCGGAAAAGAGGGAGCATATCCTCGAAGGACTTCTCAAAGCAGTCAACAATATCCGCGAAGTAGTGGATATCGTCCTCGACAGCAAGACTTATCAGGAAGCAAAGGACAGATTGCGTATGCGGTTTGACTTGACGGAAAAGCAAGCCATAGCCGTACTAGATATTCCTTTGAAACGTCTGAACAAACTAGACATAAACAAGATGCTCGAAGAGCAGAAAGAGTTGCTTGAAAAGATAAGTTATCTTACTGCGATAACAAATTCAAAAGCACGTCAGTATACAGTAGTCAAAAAAGAACTGCTCGAAATCAAAAAGAAATATCCTACGCCGCGCCTTAGCGAAATCGTACACGAGAGTATGATTGCCGACGTGGAAGTAGACCTCAATGCAAAAATCAAAAAAGACGGATACGTAGTATTGCATTACAACGGCAACGTAAAATTCGTGCTGGATAAGGGATACAATCTCGCATCCAAGAGTATCGTCAACTGCAATCCTCAGGACTTGTCAAAGAAAGTCATAAAGACGGACAGCGAAGGTATGCTGTTTGGCATAACCGTAAAGGGCAATGCGGTTACATTCCCCGTATCGGCACTCGGCGAGGATAAGTGGAAGTCGCGCGGTATGAGCGTAAATAAGTTCGCTAAAGTGGACAGCGACGACGTATTCGTGCAGATTTTCGACGAAAAAGAAGTCAAAGACAAGAAGATGCTCATAGTTACCCGTATGGGTATGGCAAAATACGTCGACCTCGAAGAATTCACTTTTGATAAAAAATCGTTGACTACGGCGATGACTTTCAAGGACGAAGACGACAGAATTACTGCCGTAGAACTCGTAACTCCTCCTCAGGTGGACGACGGCACGAGAGAAGCGAGAGGATATATTTTGTCTGTTACGCAAAACGGTATGGCTTTGGTATCTTACGACGATATACCTACGCAGGGCAGAAAAGCGGGAGGCGTAAAACTGATGCGCTTTGACGATGACGACAGCTTGCTGTTTGCTACGCATACCGACGGCAACGGCGAAATTATCAGCGTACTCGACAGCGGTTATGCAAAGCGCGTGATACTGGGTACTATCGAGCCGAGAATGAGAATGGCAAAGGGCAACAAAATTTTCGATACAAAGGCGGGAGAATGCGTATTTATCGACGTCGTGACAGAGCCTTACGATTTTGCGGTAGTGCTTCCCAACGGTGAAGTCAAGAGCGTCAACACCGAGCAGATAGGTATCGAAGACAGAGCCAACAAGGGCAAGAATATCATAAAGATTGTGTCTAAGGATAAAAATATTCTTACGATAGGCGATTGTAAACGACACAATATTATTAATTAAATAATTGATTAAATAATACGGTAAAATTATATAAGGCGTGCCTTTTAAGGGTGCGCCTTGTTTTTTATATAAAAAATCTATTCTGGCATACAAGCGTCTGCATATAGGAGTCTGACTTTTAAGCGTGAGAAATTATTTTTATTTATCGGAATTTTTATATTGTAGTTTTATCCGAATAGTCCGTAGGTAAAGCGGGCCGAGTTAGCGCGGGGAGAATGAGCGTAGAGAAAATGAGCTTTGTCGATAACTTTGCAGATAAGTGTAAAGGGGTATAAACAAGTTGTATTCAAAGAAGCGGGGAGAGGATGATGATATTGTTTGTTTTTGGGATAGGCAAAGATAAAGCAAATACAAGAGAAATATATTTTCTAAAACAATAACTGAATTTTATCAATTTTACATCAATTGTCCAAAATTTTTCCCAAGAGAGGGCTTTTTTGAAAATTTTACGAAAAAATGCAAACAAATGTTCATAAATTTGTCACAAAAGATTGCTTTTGTCTAACCGCCTGTAATATACTTTGAGTGTAAACGGAGGTGATATGATGAATCAAGAGACGTGGTCCAAAAGTTTGCTCGCGTCCTACAGAATACTGCCCAAGATAGTCAAGTCGATAGATTCTTACACAATGTCGCTTGCACTCGGCAGTTTTTCTTATGCGGGCAATACGCTAGACCTGATGCAAAAAATTATCGACAACAACAAACGCAAGGAGGCTTTGATAAACGCTAAAGTGATAGTGGACAACACTCTTCAAGACCTCAAACCCAAGTACAGGGAAGTCCTCGAACTTAAGTATTTGAAAAAAACTTCGTTTGAAGACATCGCCAAAAATCTGGGAATTTGTCTGAGGACCGTATTCAGGCGTTATGCCTTTGCCCTCAAGTCTTTTTCTGCGGTATGCAAGTCAAAAGGGTATGACGAGGAGTGGCTGGACAAGCGATACGGAAGGGACGCATTGTTTGTAAGACTAAACGAAACACACTCTTGGCAACTCGAAAAGAATTGCGCCCGACAGGAAAATACCGTCAACGGCAAAATCAAAAAGCTTGCCTGCGCGGTTGCGGGTGTGCTTGCGACAAACGCCGTAGGCGAAAGCCTTGCGGAGAATTGACGGAGAATTGATGGAGTATAGCTGAAGAAGAATGCCTTTGAGGTAAAAAAATAAAGCCGTAAGAATACGGCTTTTTGTATGAAATACAAATTGTTATGTTTTGAGCGAAAAGTGATTAGTCGGTTTTAGTTGGACTTGCGGTTTTTGTTGGGCAAGAATACAAGCACAACGATTACTACGCAAAGTACAGCTATCACCGCTATTAGGATATATCTCTCGAGATTGTTGGTAGGCTCTACTATTCCGTCGGGATTATCGCCCGAAGGGTTGTCTTCATCGGGAGTTTCGGGTTTGGTTTCCTCTACATAATGGGGATTCTGAGGTACCGACGCAGAGGTAAAACCGCTTAAGGAAGTATCGGATACTTTGATATAGCCGTCCATAGCGGGTAAGGTCGCATAGGTATAGTTGATATAGAAATAATAAACGTCATTCGCCTTATAATAGCTGTACACTTTGTTTATTTTGGTGGAAGAAGCGGCATAAGGTATAGCCGACGTCATAGTATTGTCGCTATAAATATCTATGTTACCAGTTGCGGTAATATCGAATTCGATTGTATAGAAATATTCGCCCTGCCAGTCGAGCTTTACCTCGTGGGTAGAGTTGTGATGCGATTTGCCGATATAGCCTTCCTTGCCGTTGTAGGTAATCTTGACAAAATCCTTGCCTTCGACTTCGGTATCAAACTGATATGCGTAAGTCCCGGGTATATAGAAAATCGGGGTGCCTCCGTCGGTGTCGGCAAAAACCGGGATCTCATTGTCATAGAAAACATAATAATAGAGTTTGCCTTCATCCTCGGCAAGTACCGTACCGCCTAAGGTAAACGGTATCATTATAAATACGAGTAGAAGCGTAACAAGTATCAGTTTTTTCATACAAACCTCGCTCTTTATTATCTTAATTATATTCTACATTTATTATTTTTACAATACAATTCGACCAGCAAAATGAAAAAAAGTGTATTTATTGTGACGAATTATGACGGAAAAGCAATTACTCGGCAGAATACTTGCCATTGAAAAAGAACAGGAAAAAAGGCTTGACGGCGACAAATTGTCGCATTACAACACAGGAGAAAAAGTACATGAAAAACAGCTCGCGTTTCACAAGTGCCTCTGCCGTAACCGCTGGGTCTTCGGCGGTAACAGAAGCGGAAAAACTGAGTGCGGTGCGGTCGAAGCGGTATGGTGGGCGAGAGGTATTCACCCTTACAGACAAAACAGAAAAGACGTTTCAGGCTGGATTGTTTCGCTGTCCTACGAGGTGCAGAGAGACGTCGCGCAAAGCAAGTTTATGAGTTATCTGCGCCCCGAATGGATTGCCGACGTAGTGATGTCTTCGGGTAAAAAATCGTCGGCTGAGTACGGTATCATAGATTACGTGCTTATCCGCAACGTATTCGGCGGACTGTCAAAGGTTTCGTTCAAAAGCTGCGACCAGGGCAGAGAAAAGTTTCAGGGTACGTCGCTGGACTTCGTGTGGTTTGACGAAGAGCCGCCTAAGGATATTTACGACGAATGCCGTATGAGAGTTATTGACCGAGTAGGAGATATTTGGGGTACGATGACGCCTCTCAAAGGCTTAACGTGGGTGTATGACGAGATTTATCTCAATTCAAAAGACGACAAAGAAGTATGGCACGAACATATCGAATGGGCGGACAATCCCTTTCTGGATAAATCCGAAGTCGAAGCCCTTTCAAAGTGTCTGGACGAAGAAACGCTGTCTTCAAGACGTTACGGAAGATTCTGCGAAGCAGAGGGTATGGTCTATAAAGAGTTCGAACAATCAAGGCACGTCATCCAACCTTTTGACGTGCCTTTCGAATGGCAGGACGGTATATCTATCGACCCGGGTCTTAACAATCCGCTTGCCTGTCTGTTTTTTGCGACGGACTACGACGGCACCGTATACGTGGTCGGGGAATGGTATATGGCGGGAAAAGACGTAGACTACCACGCGCAAAAAATTAAGGAACTAGCTCATAAGCTCAACTGGCACACCGACGCAAAGGGCAGACTTACCGCTCTAATCGACAGTGCTGCCGACCAGCATACTCTCGCTTCGGCTAAAAGCGTATCCGAACTCTTCTACGATAGAGGCATACTCGTCAATACCAACGTCGACAAACAGCTTTTCTCGGGTATCGCTCAGGTCAAAAGTTATTTCACGGCGGACAAAATCAAAATCTTCTCGTGTTGTACAAATCTCATACGCGAGCTGAAAACTTACTGGTGGGGAAAGGGAGACAAACCTATTAAAAAAGACGACCACGCGCTTGACGCACTCCGTTATTATCTAGCCGCAAAACCTAAAGCGGCTAAGCTTCCCGCGCCGCTACCCACCGTAATTCAAAAGGATAAACAAAAGCTTATCAAACAGCTTTCTTCGCGGCGAAAAAACAAATCTCTCTGATGGGAGGATATTGTGAATGAAGAAATAGAAAGAGCCGTGTTCCGCAAAGCGACGGGCTATGAGATACAGGAGATTACAGAAGAGTACTCGGGCGACAACGAACTTCTCAAACGTAAGATTACTACAAAACACTTCCCGCCCGATATGAGCGCGGTTAAGGTTTACGCCGAGATGGACGACGACCCCTCCCGTAATCTCGCTTCGCTCAGCGACAGTCAATTGCAACAGCTCAAACTGAGGCTTATTGCCCAGTTAAACGATTTTACTGAAGGAGAGAAAAATGAAGATAATTATTCAGACAACCAACCTTAAATGCGATATGGGGACTTGCCCTGAACGCGCACATTATTCCGTCGTTCCCGACGAAACGGAAAAGAGAAGCTACCTCAACCTCTGCGATAAGTGTATGAGAGCTTTTTTCAAAGAGGCAGGCGCGATTTATAAACGCGTACCCGTAAAAAAGGGAGATGAAAAATGAAGAAAAATTACGACAAATTCAAAGAGGAGATTGTCAGCGAGGTCAGAAAAGACTTTTT
The DNA here is from genome assembly GCA_949290515.1 of uncultured Christensenella sp. GTDB lineage: Bacteria > Bacillota > Clostridia > Christensenellales > UBA3700 > RACS-045. The sequence goes on along the minus strand of CASERZ010000002.1, from coordinate 43,000 downwards.
GCAAAGACGAGAGGAGAGAAAACCCCTCGAACTTCAGTGGCGTCTTAATATGAACTTCTACAACGGCAATCAGTATGCCGAAATCTCTCCCGTAGGAGATATCGAACAGTACGGCAAACAGTATTACTGGCAGGAGAGAGAAGTCTACAACCATATCGCGGCAATCGTCGAAACCCGACTTTCCAAACTCAACCGCCTCAAGTGCGGCGTCAGCGTTAGACCTTTCAGCGGAGACGACAGCGACGTGCAGACGGCAAAACTGTCTACGCAGATTATCAAGGCTCTGTGCGAAGAAAATAACCTCGCAACTCTGCTCAATACCGCGTCTACGTGGAGCGAAGTTACGGGTACCTGCTTTTTTAAGACCGTTTGGTCTCCCGATAAGGGCAGAACTGTCGGCGTGGATAAAAACAAAAAGAGAGTAAAAGAAGGTGACGTCGAAATAAGCGTCGTACCGCCTTACGAACTCTTTCCCGACTGTCTTACTACCGATAAACTCGAAGACTGTCAAAGCATTATTCACGCAAAAGCCTATCACGTGGACGAGGTCAAAAACCTCTGGGGCGCGGACGTTAAAGGAGAGGACGTCAACGTCTTTTCTCTCGACAATGCGCAGATTGGCGGAGGACTGGGCTACAATGCCTCGCTTCCCAATATGATAGACAGCGTTGCGCACGATATGTGCATAGTAATCGAAAGATACACCAAGCCGACCAGCGAAAAACCCGACGGAGAACTCGTCATCGTCGCGGGCGACCAACTTCTTTACTACGGAGATTTGCCTTATATCAACGAAACTAACGACGTCAGAGGTTATCCTTTTACAAAGACGATTTGTCTCGACAAAATAGGCTGTTTTTACGGTACCAGCATTATCGAAAGACTTATTCCTTTGCAAAGGGCTTACAATGCGGTCAAAAACAGAAAACACGAGTTTATGAACAGACTGGCTATGGGCGTGCTTACCGTAGAGGACGGCTCGATAGATACCGACAATCTCGAAGACGAGGGACTGTCTCCCGGCAAAGTGCTTGTGTACCGTCAGGGCTCGACTCCCCCCAGACTTCTCGAGGTGGGAAGAGTACCTGTGGATTTTCAGTACGAAGAAGAGAGAATACTTTCGGAGTTTACCACTATGTCGGGCGTTAGCGAGCTGAGCAAATACTCGGACGTCTACAACAGTATGTCGGGTAAGGCGATAGGCTTGCTCGTCGAACAGGACGAAACGCGACTAAACATAGCGACTACCTCTTTGCGCAATGCGGTCAAACGTATATGCGAGCAGATGCTCAGACTTTACAAACAGTTTTGCAGCGGTAAGCGAATGAAGAGATTTTCCGGAGATAACGGAGAAGTCGAACTTGCTTATTTTAACGCGAGCGATTTGAAAAGCGACGATTTGGTATTCGACAACGAAAACGAACTTACCGACACTCTCGAAAACAGAAGAAATATGGTGCTCGAACTCGTGCGTATGGGTATTTTCAACGGAGAAAACGGAGAAGTATCTGCGCGCAATAAAGTAAAAATTCTCGAGCTTTTGGGATTCGGAAACTGGGAATCGGCGCGCGATACCGACGAAACTCACCGCAAAAAAGCGCTCAAGGAAAACCTTGACGCGGGCAAAGCAAAACTTGCCGTAGCCGAATACGACGAGCACGACTTGCATATCGAGGAGCATATAAAAGCACTTCTCGAGAGCAAGGACGATAAGGCAAAGACCGCACTCGACGAACATATAAAACAACACAGACTTGCAAAACTGATGAACGGCGGAATGCAGGCATACGAGGAGCAAAATGAAAAAGAACAAAGATAAAAAAATCAACGAGCAACAAGCCCGACCCGCTCCCGAGGAGATAATCCCCGAGGAGAAAAATATACCTGTCCGTGAGGATACAGAAGATATTGCAGATAAAGATACCGTCCCTCAAGACGGCGTTCAAGAGCCTACGGCAGAGCAATCGGATAGCCAAACTCAAACCGACAATACGGCGCAGACTACGTCCGAAATACCCGATAAAGAGGGGGAGAAAACATCGGACACTCCCGAAGAAAACAAAAAACCGGTATTCGACAAAGACGGCTGGAAAAGCACGGTCGCAAAGTTTTTCGCACAATACCCCGTAGCTAAGCGGTTTGCCGCACAGATAGGGGACGAAATAGCAAAAGACCAAAGCTTGCATTATGACGACGAATGCCTCGAAAAAGCACTTCTCAGAGTGCTTTGCAGAGAGTATACAGCTCCCGAAACTCTTGCAACGGACGAGAGTTTTCTCAAAAACTACGTCTATTCCAACGAGAGCGTAAGACAGGCTATCGTGGACGATTATCTCGACAATCTGCAAAAATCTATGCCCGTAAGGGCTATCTCCTCAGGAGGACAAATCACACTCACACCGCCTTCAAGACCTAAGAGCATAGAAGAGGCGGGTGCAGTAATTACAACTATGCTCAACAACAGGAGGATATAATGGTAACGTTAGAAACAGCGGAAAAAGCACTCAAAAGCGTTTATTTGAACGTGGTGGCAGACCAACTTAACATAGGAGTCAATCCACTCCTTGCAAAAATCGAACAGACTACTTCGGACGTATGGGGTAAAGAAATAATCAAACTCGTTCCCTACGGCATCAACGGCGGTATCGGCGCAGGTACCGAAAGCGGCGAATTGCCTACGCCCGCAGCAAACAACTACGACAGATTCAAGCTCGAACTCAAAAACCTTTACGGCACGATTGAGCTGTCCGACAAGGCTATAAGAGCTTCGCAGTCCAATACCGGCGCGTTCGTCAACCTGCTCAATGCGGAGATGGAAGGACTTCTCAAAGCGTCCAAATTCAACCTCGGCAGAATGCTCTACGGCGACGGCAGCGGTATTCTCGCTACGTGTCAGCAAAGCGGCTCTTCCGCAAACAATATCAAGGTTGACAAAGTCAACAACCTTATGGAAGGTATGGTCGTAGACGTATTTTCCAAGTCTTCGGGCAGCGTATATTCCGACCTCAAGGGCGTAAGAATTACGGCTATCGACAGAGTAAACAACGTCGTAACCGTCAGCGGCAGCGTATCTTCTTCCGTTCAGGACGGCGATACCTTAACCGTACAAGGCTCTAAGGAAAACGAACTTACCGGTCTCGGCGCAATCTTCTCGGATAAAGACCTCTACGGACTTGCAAGAGAGGGCAGAAGCTGGTTGCAACCCAAACACTACGAAAGCGTAGGCTCGATTTCTTCGGCTAAAATTCAGAGCGCAATCGACTATATCGACGAAGTTGCGGGCAGTCAGATTGACTTCATCGTATGCTCCTACGACGTAAGAAGAGCATACCTCGACTACCTCGCTCTTACCCGTACCAATATCGACTATATGAATCTCGACGGAGGCTTTAAGGCTTTGTCTTACAACGGCATACCTCTCATCGCAGACAGATTTGTCGACAACGGTACTATGTACTTGCTCAACAGCAAGGACTTCAAGATGCATCAGCTTTGCGACTGGAGATGGCTCGAAGGCGACAACGGCAAGGTCATCAAACAGAAAGCGGGCAGTGCTACTTACAGCGCAACTCTCGTCAAGTATGCCGATATGATTTGCGACAAGCCTATCGGTCAGGCAAAGCTTTCGGGTATTACCGCCTGAGTGTTCTAAAGTCCGGTATCGGATATGAGAGCCCGACGGAATTTTAAGGAGTAAGTATGGAAAAACTTTTTGAAGTGCGCAACGATTTATTCTCGATAGCGGAGCGGATAAAGAGTATAGACGCAAACTACAAAATTTACTTTAACGGGGATACGCACCGCTACGAATTGCACAACGAAAGATGTAAGCCTACATATCAGCTTACGTTTCCCTATCCGACTCTTGACAAACGTGCCGTGGACTACGCGCTGGAGAGCGGAATTAAAAACAGAGAAATGATACTCAGACAAATAGAACAACACAACAAACAACTCGAAGAGGAACACGCTAAAGCATTGTTTGAAAAAACGATGCAGAGCATCGAACTCTGAGCTTAAGGGTGAGGCAACTCACCCTTTTATCATAAGGAGAGAAAAATGGAATTAAAAGAAGCTATACAGATATCGTTGACTTATCTGGGGGACGAAGACGCGTCGGTTAACAACAAGACGGCTCAGCACCCGCGACTTAAATTGTTGGTCAAGTGCGCTAATCTCGTAATCAAAGAAATCGCGACCGACTATATTCCGCTCATCGAAACCGAGCAGGTCGAGGTGCAGGGAGGCAGAATAAGTTACGAAAAACTTCTGCACAGAGTGCTGGAAATACTCTCCGTCCGAAACGCTGCCGACGGCATTGCGAGTAACTTCAGAATGACCCCTACCGAATGCGTCCTGCATAACGAAAACATAAAGAATGCGTCGGTAAAATACTCGTATATGCCCGTGGATATCGAGATAGACGAGCAGTGTCCCGTCAGTCCTTTGGTCAGCGCGAAAACGCTGGCTTTGGGTATTTGCGCGGAGTATACGCTCATACAGGGTATGTACGAGCAGTCTGTCGCATACTCTACGAGATTCAAAGAGGATATGCGCACAGCCGTGAGAAAAAAGGGCGAGATTAAAGTCAAGCCCAGAAGGTGGTTGTGATATGTTTTACGACAAGGACTATGCGCTCGCAAAACCTAAGCGCAAAACCGTAGCTCTTTCGGGGTTTAAGGGCTACGACGAAACCAAAACTTCTGCCGATTTGCCGTGCGATTACGTGGATACGGTGTACAATTACCGATTTAAAAACGGCAGACTCGTCAATCCCTACGGAATCAACGAACTGGACGTCAACGGCAAAGGCGCGCCCGCGCTCTCTGAGGATTTTAGAGCAAAGGACAAACGTCTATTTTGCACCAAGACGCAAGCCGACGGAAAACTCGTAAGCACTCTCGTATTGACATACGAAAACGGAGTGGATTACGCGCTTGTAGGGGACGATAAGTGGAACCATATAGACTGCGAAGGATTCTTTACGAGCGGTACGGGATATCTCTACGGCGACGAGGATTTGCTCATACTCTCGGGAGACAACGGCATTAAAGTCTTTAAAAACGGTCAGCTTCTCGACGTGGAGTACCAAGGACAGATAGAAGGTCTGTGCGTGCATTACGAGAGAATTTACGCGATAGCGAAAGGAATACGCAACAGCCTGTGGTTCAGCGATAACTTCGACCCTTTCAACTGGAACGTGTCCATAGACGAGGGCGGTTATATCGGCTTCGACGGCACATTGGGAGAGGTGAGAGTACTCAAAAGTTTCAGCAACTATCTGTACATATTCTGCGACTACGGAATTTACCGCCTGACAGCGTTTGCCGACCAAAATCAGTTTTCAATGAAAAAGGTCTACACTTCGTGCGGTAGAATTTACGCGCCTACGGTTACCGACTGCGGAGAATACATAGCCTTCGCGAGCGAGGACGGCGTATACCTGTTTGACGGCTATGACGTCACAAGATATTCAATCAAAGCCAACGACCTCATCTTAAGAGGATTCGACGACGTGTACGCTTGTTATCTTCACCATAAATACGTACTCTCTTTCACAAATGCCGACAAGGCCGATTACGGCGTATTTACGAGAGACGCCGACAACAACGTGCTTTTGCTTTTTGACCTTACGGACAAGAGCGTAAATATTATGAGAGGCATCAGCTTTTCGCGACTGCTTGCGCTCAATACGAGTGACTTCAACCGTATCATAGGTCTTAGCGACGATTGCGACGCAATCGTTCAGCTCGACGACAGCGGATTGTATCTCGGCAAATCTTTGCTTAAATACTGGCAGACGCCCGAGATAGATTTCGGCGCGCCCGCTCAGGTCAAAGTGCTCAGAAGCGTAGAGTATTCGACGCCCTGTCAGTATACGCTCGGCATTATCGCAAACGATGAGAGAAACGAGTACGTGCTTTCACCGTCGGAAAACAAAATACACCTGTACATAAAGGCGCAAAACTTCGTATTTTACATACGGAGCGACAACGTAAGCGAAGATATCCGTCCCCCTAAATTTACGGTGGACTTTATCTCTTAGGAGGGAGTATGAATTTGAAGAGAATAGAGTTTATGGTCGAGGACGTCAACGAAAACCTTCAGAACCATTTGCTCAATACTAAAAACACGTATTACTACGTTATGCAGCAAAACGGCGCGTCGGGTGAACTCGCGGTAAGATTCTTTACGTCGGGCGGAAAGACGGAATGCGAAGTTATCGCTATGCCCGACTACTCTTTGTCGGGGGAAGTGCAGTGCAGAGTTTTGCTGGACGGCGTCGAACTTCAAGTGCGCAAAGGAGTAATTACGCTTGAGGACATTGAGGCGGAAAGAGGATACCATACACTGGAGTTTTTTACTTCGCCCAACGTCGCGTCGGCGAGAGTAAGACTGACGGGAGACGTGTCCTTCAGCAGCATACTTTCGCTATGAAGATATATACGAAAAGCAAGCGGCTGACAAGATTGACGCGCGATATTACCAAATACAAAACGCACCTCTATCTCTCAGCCGTTCGCAACTCTACAAAAAACCAAAAGGAGAATAAAAATGGGCTGGTTTAACGAAATAGTAAACAAAATTAAGGACTTTTTCGGTAAAGAGGAAGATAAGGAAATCGACCTTTCTCCTTACGAAGAGTCTCAAAACAAGCTCAACGAACAGCTCAAGCAGATTGACGAAGAGTATAAAGCCGAGCACAGCAACGAAGATTTGTACGAGGATATCGAGGACTTGTTGCCCGAAAAGATAGAATTCGAATACAGAGAGTATACGGGCGATGACGAGAAGACTATCAAAGACAAAACTCAAAAGAAGTACGACGAATTGCTGGGCAGCGATATTCAGTCGGTCAGCGCGGATTACGACGGCAAGATAGGTCAGATAGAAACCGATAAAGACAAAGCGGCAAACGAAAGCAAACTCGAGTCCGAAGAGCTGGAGAGGGAGTATGCCGAGCTTGAAAAACAGATGCGCAACTCTCTTGTTGAAAAAGGGCTCTTGCGTTCGTCCATAGGAGATTCGCAGAGCGCACGTGCAGAGCAGACCAAAAACGAGGAACTCGGCGCAATAGGCGCAAATCTCGAAAATAAGCTTGCGTCCTACGATGCCGATATAGAAAAACTCAACAGTCAGAAAGAAGCCGCGCTCAACGAGCTCAACATAAACTATGCGCAGAAGCTTCAGAAAGAAATAGATACGCTTCTGGCTGACAGACAAAAGCAGATAGACGATATCAACAAATACAACGACAATCTCAAAGTCAAGGAGGCGCAATACCTCGAAGACAGACAGCTTGCCATCGAAAAACAGATTGCCCAAAGGGCAAAGGACCAACTCGAAATAGAAAAACTCGAACAACAGATTGGCTACGCGGGAGAGAAAGCGGAAAACTACGAATCGCGATATCAGCTTGCATACGACTATTACAAGGATATCCCTAAGGATGTAGCTTTGAAGCTCGTGGAAGGCAATACCGATTTGCAAAAGTATCTCGGATACTACTATACGCGCCTCGTAGCTTCTCTGCAGAACAAGGCGGGCTGAAATGTGGGATAAGATAGTCAACCTTGCGATAGACGACGGGATATGGGCGTTGTTGTTTTGTTTTTTGTTGATATTCGAACTCAAGGACAGCAGAGCGAGAGAACAGAAGTATCAGAAGACTATCGCCGAGCTGTCGCAGAACCTCGGGTATATGAACGCTATGAACAAAAGCATCGACAGAATACACGAGGAAATGAGGGCGGTGCTCGACAGGGGCAAACGTACCCTCAAAAAGGAGAGCGTATGAAAGAAAAATTAAAAAGTTACGATTTTTGGGTATCCGTCGCAAGTGCCGTAATGGTACTGTTGCAGACGATAAGCATCAAGATAGACGTGCCTTACGTCAACGAAATAACTATGGCGTTTCTGAGCTTGCTTGCAGTGACGGGAATACTTAAAAAGAACTCTGCAAAAACCGTTGTAAGTCAGACTGCGGAAGAAGACGGAGAGGCTGTGCAGGAAACTCAGCCGACCGCGCAGGATAATGCGGACGGTGAGCAGAAACCGTCTTGCGAGGACGGCGGCGACGGACAAGACGCAGAGAGTAAGAGCGATTGCGATACGTCGCTTTGATATTATTTGACTAAGACCGCTTTCCCGACTTGTCGGGGGAGCGGTTTTTTCAATGATTTTTTTACAAAATGGCAAAATCGTTCAAATTACGACAATGAGGTGCATAGTATAGAATATGTTGGAATTCAGAAAGATACATTTTATAGGTATAGGCGGCATCAGTATGTCCGCTCTCGCGGTGCTTGCAAGTCAGAGCGGGGCGTGGGTAAGCGGCTCGGACAGGGAAAATTCAAAGACACTCGAAAGGCTCGGCAAGTGCGGGCTTAAAGTATATGTCGGACACAACAATTCAGTCGTCGCGGGATGCGACCTCGTAGTATATTCGAGCGCGGTAGGAGATGACGACCCCGAATTGAAATTTGCGCGTACCAACAGAATACGCTGTATGGAAAGAAAGGCTTTTCTCGCGCTTATGGCAAAAGAGTGCAATGCCTGCGTGGCAATTGCCGGAAGTCACGGCAAGACCACTACTACGGCTATGCTGTGCTGGATTTTAAAAAATCTGGGTACGGCTTTCAGAGGACACGTAGGCGGGATTATCAACGGTATAGAAGCAAATTACGTCGACGACGGCAACGATTTGTTTGTTACGGAAGCGTGCGAGTATAAAAGAAGTTTTCTCGCTCTCGAGCCGACTGTCGGAGTAATCCTCAACAGCGCGTACGACCATCCCGATACTTATCCGACGAAAGAGGATATGTATGCTGCGTTTAGACAGTTTGCCGAGCAATCGCACGTGGTGCTTGCAGAGGAAAATTGCGCCCGCACTCTCGGCTTGTATTCTATCGAAAACGGACGGGATAAAGTATATACTTTCGGACTTGACGAAAAATCCGATTTTTGTGCCGCGGATATAAGAGAAGAGAGGGGAAGGTTTTCTTTTACCGCGCTTTTCAGAGGGGAAGCAATCGCAAAGGTAAACCTCGCAGTATACGGCAGACACAACGTTCTCAATGCTCTTGCTTGTATTGCGGTGTGCAGAATTTTGTGGCAGGACGCGGCGCAAGCGGGCAGGTATTTAGCGGACTTAAAAGGAGTGGAACGACGCTTCGAATATATGGGCAAATGCGCAAGCGGAGCAGATATCATAGCCGATTATGCGCATCACCCCGACGAGATATGTTCGGCGGTAGATACGTTGAGACTTATGACCAAAGGACGTATAGTCGCGGTTTTCGAACCTCATACATATTCGCGAACGAAAGCCTTGCTCGAAGAATTTTCACACTGTTTTTTCTGGACGGACGAACTGCTCATTCTTCCCGCCTATTCCGCAAGAGAAGACAAGGAGCAGGGGCTTGACGGCGTGGATTTGGCGTGCTATATAAACAAGCGCGGTGAATGCGCGCTGTATATGGACGATTACGACAAGGCGTACGATTATATCGTACGGCATACGGGAGAGGAAGACGTCGTGCTTGTGCTTGGTGCGGGCAGCGTATATTCTCTTGCCCAAAGACTTGCAAAAAAACAATGATTGAATAAGGTTGATAAAATCTTGCGACGGCAGATAATTAGCCCAAAATACCTTAAAATAAAAAAGAGCGGTCAATCCGCTCGTTTTTTTGTTTTGTATCAGCACTTTATTATCGTCTTGTAATAATTGTGCGATTTTGCCATTTCCGTCATCTCGTTTTGAACGTCTTCGACGTTAATAATTTTTCCTACGAGTTTGTCGACGTTGACGGTTTCGGTAGCCAGCATATTGATTGCCGTCTCTATTTCTCCGTAGCCGTCGCTGATTCCGTATACGGTCAGGTTGTTTTTGATGACGGGGGAGAAGTCTCCTTTGAGTGATTGTACGGAGGTATCGTATCCTACGATAGCTACTTTTCCGCTATGGCGCACGTAGTGAAGCATTCTGCCGATTTCGTCGCAAATATCGCTGTCGAGTATGAGATATTCTACGAGTTTACCGCTCGTGATTTCCTTGATTTTCTGCAATACTTCTTCTTCGGCGTAGTTGATGCAGTAGTAAATTCCCTGTTCCTGAGCAACAGCAAGACGCTCGTTGTCGTTATCTACGATAACGGGTATTGCCTGATAGTATATGCACAACTGCGCGATAATCATATTTACAGAGGTACAGCCGTAGAGCATAACGTACTGAGTTTTGTCTACGTCGAGTTTTTCGATTACGTTGAGTGCGACTGCTATATCCTCGATAAAAGGTACTGCGTTGTCTGCTATGCCGTCGGGAATGGTATATACGTTCTGATAAGGGACGTAAACGTAGTCTCCGAGATAGCCGTTTTCCTTAAGACCGTGGATACGGTAGGTACCGTTTTCGTATCGCGTATAGGGGGAGAGCATAACTCTCTGTCCCTTGCGCAGAGTGATGTCTTCGCTTTCGCTGACAAGACCTACTGCTATACGGCAGGGGACTATAGGGAATTTTACGCCTTCGGCTTTGCCCTGAAAGACTGCGATGTCGCTGGGGCAGAGAGAAGCGCGGATGATTTTTACCTTGGCGCAGTCCTTAGGAGGTTGGGAATTGTCCTCGGATTGGGCTTCGATAGTAAAATTTTTGATAATTTTGTATGATTTCATACACCCTCTTAATTCAACAAGTAACAAGATTATAACACAGTTTATACGATTGTGCAAGCGGGAAAGGCAACGAAGTTGAAAAATTAAGCCGTAATTCATTAAATCGACACCCGCAAGCAAAAATCGCAAAAAATCAATAAATTTTTAATACTGTTTTAATGTTTTTTATAATCGTTAATGATATATTTTTTAATTTTTCGACGTCATTTCATTGAGGTAAATTTAAGAATAAGCACGCGCGTCGCGCACCTTTTGCGCCTACTGCGGAGCGCTTGTTATACCTACTGCGCCGCGCTTGCGTTATTCTCGCGTTATTAAAGACGGGCGGTCGACCCGCCGAGAAAAATATTGAAAAATACTTGTAATTCTGCTTGACTTATAAAAAGATTACGGGTATAATCATTGAGTAAACAATTCCAGGTGAGGTGATAATATGAACGAGAATATCCAGCCTAATTATCATGACGTTACTGTAGTTTGCGCTTGCGGCGCAAGTTTCGTATGCGGTTCTACCAAGGAAGGAGACACTATCAAAGTCGAAGTATGCAGCAAGTGCCATCCTTACTATACGGGCAAGCAAAAACTCGTAGATACCGGCGGTAGAGTAGATAAGTTCAAGAAGCGTTACAGCTTGTAAGAACTCGTCGTATATCGGATCGGACGTTGCGACAGGGGTATTTATACCCCTGTTTTTTATTTTGCGCCAAAGTGCGGCTTTTATTTGAGACGTAAGCTTGTTAGAAAGGCGCGAATTTTCGGCATATATCAATAAGTATTTCGGTAAGACTGAAAAGAGAAAAAACTGAATAAAACCGAGGTAAATTTTTGTTAAAATTATTTTATATTATTTTAAAGGCGCAATAATTAATAGACAATTTTAAAAAATCATAGTATAATTGTACAAAGCATAATTGTACAAAACGATTATCTTAATATTTGTTCAGGTGAGTATGGCTAGAAAAAGAAGCTCAAAAATCGGCGGACAGGCTGTTATAGAAGGCGTAATGATGAAGGGCGAACGCTCTATCGCTACGGCGGTCAGAGACGAAAGCGGAAAAATCGTCGTCGAAAGCAGATATATCACGCCTATAGAAGAAAAACCCAAAGCATACCGCACGCCTTTCGTGCGCGGAGTGCTCAACTTTTTCTCGACGATGGCTTTAGGTATGCGCACTCTTATGCGTTCTGGAGAGGTGTTCGGCGGAGACGAGGAACCCGGTAAATTCGAAAAATGGTGCGCGCAAAAACTCAAAATCAACGTCTACGACGTGATGATGGTGTTTGCCGTAATTATCGGTGTTGCTCTCGCGCTCGGACTCTTTTTCTTCTTGCCTTTGGGTATTCTTACGGGCATAAAAGCTCTTGTCGCAAAATACTGCGGTGCAGAGGCTAATTCGCTGTGGTACGTGACTGTGCTTTACGCGATAGGCGAGGGCATATTGAGAATAATCATATTTGTTTTGTATATTTGGGCTACCACTCTGATGAAGACGGTCAAGCGTACTTATATGTATCACGGAGCCGAACACAAAACTATAAGCGCGTATGAAAACGACCTCGAACTCACCGTGGAAAACGTACAAAAAATGACTACGGTACACGACAGATGCGGTACGACGTTTATGTTTATAATAATGCTCGTGAGCATTTTCGTGTTTTCGATAGTAGGAATATTCGAGCCTTATATGGAGCCTTTGGGCGCGTGGAAAGAGGTCATACTATTTGCTTCGAGAATTGTTTTGCTTCCCGTGATAATGGGTATCAGCTATGAGATGCTCAAGGGAATGGCCAAGTACGACAACTGGTTCGTACGCATTCTCAAAGCCCCCGGACTTGCGCTTCAGAAGCTGACCACAAAACAACCCGACGACGATATGGTCGAGTGTGCAATCACTGCGTTCAAGACAGTAATGGCAATGGACGCCGACCCTAACGTGCCCGAGATGAGGTTTGACACCAAAAAGCCTTATTTCAAAGTGCGCAAGGACGTCGAGAATATGCTGAGAAAAGCAGACGCAAGCGATATCGACTGGATATTCTGCGAAGTGCTGGGCGCAAAGAGGAGCGAACTTCCCAAAGAGCCTGAGAAAGTAAAGAAAGACGATAAAAAAGTAAAGGGCTCAGACAATAAAGTCCAGAGCGAGAGTAGCGAAAGCACTCAGCAAGACGAAAAGACAGAGAGCAATCCTTACGAATATATCACTCAAGTGCAGTACGAAAAGATAATCGAGTACGCTAAAAAACGCGCTGAGGGTATGCCTTTGTGGAGAGTTTTCGGCAAGGTGGATTTTTACGGTTGCGATATCAAGGTTACGCCTGACGTGCTTTGCCCCCGTCCCGAGACGGAAGGACTTGTCGACGAAGTGATAAAGCGTGCGCCTAAGAGCGGAAAAATTCTGGATATGTGTACGGGAAGCGGCTGTATTGCCATTGTACTCGCTAAGAAGACAAACTGCTCGGTTGTTGCAAGCGACGTCAGCGAAAAAGCTCTTGCTACGGCAAAAGAAAACGCCCAAATCAACGGTGTAGCGGACAGAATAGAATTTATCTTAAGCGATATGTTTGAAGCTGTAGAGGGCAAATACGGTATAATAGTATCCAATCCTCCTTATATCCGTACAAAAGATATTCACAAGCTTGACAGAGAGGTCAAGGACTACGACCCTCACTGTGCGCTCGACGGCGGAGAGGACGGACTTGACTTTTACAGAATATTTGCCTTCAAGGCGGCAGATTATCTCGAGGAAGGAGGTTTGCTCGCGCTCGAATGCGGACAGGGACAGACGGAAGAAGTGAGTTTGATGCTTGCGGAGAAATTCGATTGCAGAGTCATTAAAGATTTGGAGGGCGTGGACAGAATAGTCTTAGGCGTAAAACGCGACGCTCCTTCTACGGACGGCAGAAGCGAAATTGCGCTCTGATAAATATGTTTGTTATAGGTTTTGACCTGTAACAACATTTAATAACCCGACAGCAAGACGCGAAAGCGTATTCAGTATAAAAAGACAAAACACAGGAAATTGAAATTTGTATGTTTGAAAAGCTAGAATGGATGTTAAAACGCTTTGAAGAGCTTACCGCGCTCATCTCCGACCCCGATGTTATCGCGGACAGAGATAAGTGGCAGCAGCTCGTCAAAGAGCACTCTCAGATGCAGGGCACTATAGAACTTTACAAAAAGTATCTCGATTTGCAGAAAAATATAGAGGAGTGCAAGGAAATAATAAGCGACGGCAGCGACGAGGATATGACTCAGCTTGCAAAAGAGGAGCTGCACTCAGCGCAGAAAGAAAGCGAAAATCTCGTGCACGAACTCAAAGTTTCGCTTTTGCCCGTAGACCCCAACGACGACAACAACGTAATAGTCGAAGTCAGAGCGGGAGCAGGCGGCGAAGAAGGCGGACTTTTCGGTGCCGAACTCGTGAGGATGTATATGCGTTTTGCAGAGCGTATGCGCTGGAAAATCAAAGAAATAGATATGAACTATACCGAACTCGGCGGAGCAAAGGAAGTTGTGTTTATGATTAGCGGCAAGGGCGCGTATGCAAAACTCAAATACGAGAGCGGAGTTCACCGCGTACAACGTGTACCCGAAACGGAGTCGCAAGGCAGAGTGCATACTTCTACGGCTACGGTTGCAATACTTCCCGAAGCGCCCGACGTGCAGATAGAGATTGCCGAAAAGGACCTCAAGATAGACACTTACCGTTCGAGCGGTGCGGGCGGACAGCACGTCAATAAGACGGAAAGCGCGGTCAGAATTACGCACTTGCCTACGGGTATAGTCGTAGCGTCGCAGGACGAGCGTTCGCAGATTAAAAACAGAGAACAGGCTATGAACGTACTCAAATCGAGACTGTACGACTACTATTCTCAGAAAGCGGAAAGCGAATACGCCGCCAACAGAAAAACGCAGATAGGAAGCGGCGACAGGTCGGAAAAAATACGTACCTACAACTTTCCTCAAAACCGCGTGACTGACCACAGAATAGGTTATACGATGTACAATCTCGACAACTTTATGGACGGAGATATACTCGAAATGCTCGAGGCATTGCAGCTCGCAAATCAAAACGCTTTGCTTTCGAAACTCGATAACTGAGAATATTTGCGCAAAAACACAATATTTATTCCAAATCTTATCCGCAGGATAAAGATAGGATTTTCTAAGCGTAAAATTCTCATAAGTTAAAAAACAAACAAAACAAAACGGATAAAAATTTACCGACAAAACAATCGGAGAGGACTATGAAATATATCAGTACCAGAAACAAATCCATCAAAGTAACTTCCGCCGAGGCTATCGTCAGCGGACTTTCCAAAGACGGCGGACTTTTCGTTCCCGAAACTTTCCCTAAGCTTTCGGCAAAGGACTTCGAAGAGCTTACCGCTATGAGCTATCCCGAAAGAGCGGCTAAAGTGCTTTCGCTCTATCTCGAGGACTACA
The DNA here is from genome assembly GCA_949290515.1 of uncultured Christensenella sp. Lineage (GTDB taxonomy): Bacteria > Bacillota > Clostridia > Christensenellales > UBA3700 > RACS-045. Next base: position 27,879 of record CASERZ010000002.1, on the reverse strand, counting down.
CGTACGAAGAACTTCTCGATTACTCTACAAAGGCTTATTCGAGATTTTACGGAGACGACCCCTGTCCGCTTGTAAACGTAGACGAAGACCTTTATGTGCTCGAGCTGTGGCACGGACCTACGTGCGCATTCAAGGATATGGCACTCACTATGTTGCCTCATCTTTTGTCTGCGGCAAGAAGAAAGACGGGAGAGGACAGCAAAACTCTTATTCTAGTAGCTACTTCGGGAGATACCGGCAAAGCCGCGCTCGAAGGATTTAAGGACGTAGAGGGTACGGATATCATAGTATTCTATCCTTCCGAGGGCGTATCCGATATGCAGAAACTTCAGATGATGACGCAGCAGGGAAGCAACGTCTACGTATGCGCTATCGACGGTAACTTCGACGACGCTCAGTCTGCAGTCAAGAAGATATTCAACGATAAGGATATACAGGCTCGACTTCTTGCCGACGGATACAAGCTTTCGTCCGCTAACTCCATCAACTGGGGCAGACTTGCGCCTCAGATAGCTTATTACGTATCGTCCTATTGCGACCTTATAGCTTCGGGCAAAATCAAGCTCGGAGATAAAGTCAACTTCTGCGTACCCAGCGGTAACTTCGGCAATATCCTTGCCGCATACTACGCGTCGCTTATGGGCGTGGGCGTAAACAAACTCATTTGCGCTTCCAACGTCAACAACGTACTTACCGATTTCTTCACGACGGGTACTTACGATATTCACCGTCAATTCCACAAGACTATGAGCCCTTCTATGGACATTCTCATATCCTCCAACCTCGAAAGACTTCTTTTCGAATTTTCGGGCAGAAACGACAAGCTTATGGCAGAGAGAATGGACGCGCTCAAAAAGGACGGAAAATATTCTGTAAGCAAAGAAGAGCTCAATGAGCTTAAGAAAATCTTCGCAGTAGGTTTCGCGACCGAAGAGGATACCAAAGAAGTCATCGACAATTGTCTGGAAGCTTACGACTATCTTATGGATACTCATACTGCTGTCGCTATGAGCGTGTATGACGATTATTGCGAGGCTACCGGCGATGAGGATACCCCCTCTGTGGTGGTTTCTACCGCAAACGCCTACAAGTTCCCTTGCGACGTATACGAAGCAGTTGCGGGCGAGCGTATAGAAGACGCGCAAAAGGCTACCCGAAAACTTGCGTCGTTTACCGGTGAGGACGTCCCCGAGCCTTTGAAGGACCTCGACAAGAGAGAAGTCAGATTTACTAACGTAATCGACAAATCCAAGATTGCCGAAGAAGTTTTGAAGTACACCCGCAAATAAAAACTTTCCTATTATCGGAAAAATTAAGCTAACCACTAAGGAGTTTTATGAAGACTATATACAGTGCAATTCAGCCCTCCGGAATAATGACTTTGGGCAATTATATAGGAGCGGTCAACAACTGGCGCGCTATGCAGGCGGATAAAAACAACGATTGTATTTTCGCGCTTGCCGATTTGCATACCATTACCGTAAGACAGCAGCCTCAGGCTTTCAACACAAACTGCTGGAGTTTTTACGCGCTTTTGCTTGCCGTAGGTCTGGACGTGGAGAGAAGTACGGTATATCTTCAGTCTCACGTACACGAGCACAGCGAGCTTGCGTGGTTGCTCAATTGCTATACCTACGTAGGCGAGATGAACAGAATGACGCAGTTCAAAGACAAGTCTTTGAAGCACGCCGACAACGTAAATATGGGACTTATGGATTACCCCGTGCTTATGGCGGCAGATATACTCTTGTACGATACCGACCTCGTGCCCGTAGGCTATGACCAGCTGCAGCATATCGAAATCACCAGGGATATCGCGCTGAGAGTAAACAATATCTACGGAGATATTTTCAAGGTGCCCGAGGGATTTATCCCCAAGGTAGGCGCGAAGATTATGTCTTTGCAAGACCCTGAGAGCAAAATGAGTAAGTCCGACCCCAATCCCAACGCGGTTATATCCTGTCTTGACGACCCCGCGGTAATTATGAAGAAATTCAAAAAGGCGGTTACGGACAGCGATACGACGATTGCTTACGACCCCGAGAATAAGGCGGGTATCTCCAACCTTTTGCGTATTCTCGCAGTTGCGGAAAACAAGTCTGTCGAAAAGACGGTAGAGGATTGTCAGGGCTTAAGATACGGCGACCTCAAGGTGAGAGTAGGCGAAGCCGTTGTCGAAATGCTCAGACCCTTCCAGGACGAGTATAAGAGACTTGTAAACGAGAAAGATTATCTTCTCAAGTGCGCGAAACTCGGCAAAGAAAAAGCTCAGGCTAAGGCTGAAAAAGTACTTAAGCGTTTTAAGGACGCGATAGGATATATCTCGCTTTAAAGACTTTTTATAATACGGTTAACAATCGGCTGTATCGCACAAGACGGTTTTACCGTATAATATACGGCAGATAAAGTCAAAAAAAAATACAGCGCAAACGCGCAAAGGAGGCAATGGTAATGTTCGGATACGTAGTTCCCGACAAGATGAATATGTTTATGAAAGACTATTACGGTTACCGTGCTTTCTACTGCGGTCTGTGCAAGAGCATAGGCAAACGCTGTTCGCAGCTTATGCGAATCAATACCACTTACGATATGACATTTCTCAATATTCTCGCTCACGCTGTAACGGACGTAGAGATTGAGATGAAGATGGGAAAATGCGTACTCAATATGGTGCAAAAAAAGCTTATTGCTCAGAATGACAAACTCACAGAAAAAATCGTGGATATAGGCACAATACTTGCACATTATAAATGTGTGGACGATATCCTCGACGATAAGTCGCTCTCAAAGAGATTTATCGACAAAGCCGTAATAAAAAGACATTATAAAAAGGCAAGAAAGAATTATCCCGAACTCGATAAGTATATATCGGATAAATATCTCGAACTTGCAGAAGCAGAAAAAGCGAAGTGTTCGAGCATTGACAGAATTTCCCACCACTTCGGAGAGATAATGGTCAGGATAGGGCAGACGGTATTCGAGGATAAATATACTCCCGAGCTGAGCAATCTGTTGTACAATCTCGGAAAATGGGTATATCTTGCCGACGCGATAGACGATATCGACGAAGACTTTAAAAAGAAAAAATATAACGTATTTTTGATTGATTACGAATATAAAGACAAGGCAACTTTTCTCGAGGAGAAGAAAGACACGCTGGAGTTCGTAATGATGAGTTGTTACAACACGATTTGCAACGACTTCGATAAAATCGAAGTAAAAAAATACGAGGGTATATTGACAAACATACTTTGGTATGGTATGTTGAATAGCACGAAGGAGCTGTTAAGGAGAACGGAAAAATGCAAAAAAGTTCGTATTTGATTTTGGGACTTAAGGACAACGCGACTTTGCAGGAAGTTGAAAACGCGTACCGCACTCTCAAAGAAAAATATCAGAAGCTCTGTTTTGAAGAGGGCGAGGCAGGAAGCTCTGCCGCAAAGATGCTCTCTAAAATCAAGATAGCTTACAACGATTGTATAGAAGATATCAAAAAGCGTGAGATAGTCGGAGACGGCACGCTCTTTCAGGCTGTCGAAAGACTTATCAAAGAAGATAAGCTCAACGAGGCTCAACAGCTTCTCGACGATATCGAGCCCAGAGACGGCGAATGGCACTTTACGCAAGCTCATATCTTCTACAAGCGTAACTGGTTTTTGGAAAGTAAATCTCAGGTTGAGATGGCTTTGACACACGACCCCGACAACGAAAAATACCGTCAGACATTGGAAGCTCTCAACAAGAAGCAGTCAAGTGTCGACGATATGGTAAAAGCTCAACGTCAATCGCGTGCGGGCTATCAACAGCCCCGCGAAGTCGGTGCGGGTATGGGCGACGGCGGATTGTGCAGCTATTGCGCGACTATGTTGTGTTGTAATGCAATCTGCTGGTTTTGTATCTAGGGTACCGCCGCTAAGAGAAAAATTTTTGATTTAAGACGGGATATTTGTGCCCCTGCTTTGTTGTGTCGCTTGACAATACGGCAAGTATTGCCTGCGCACCACGCCTCGCAGAAGACGCAAATCTCCCGTCTTAAATTGCTTTAATGGCACCGCTTTGCGGCAAAAATTTTTCCCTTATCGGCGGTACTATCTTATAATATTTAATTTCAATAACATTTTTCTGCTGTGTTAAGCCTCTTGACAATACACCAAGTATTGCCTGCGAGTCTTGCCTTGCATAGACGCAAATTTTTCGTTTTAAGACTGCTGCGCACCCGAAGGGCATATACTCAATGCTTATCGGCGGTACTTAATTATTATTAAATTGCATTTAGCACCGCTTTGCGGCAAAAATTTTTCCCTTATCGGCGGTACCGGTTTTATATAGGGAAGTTTTAAGGTTGTTGCACAACAGTAGGGCTTACGCTCTTCGTCTGTTGTCGGTTGCGAATAGTGCGGGCAAAATTTAATTTTTTAGTAAAATTTACGTATAAATAAGCCTTTAATGTTGATATTATCCTTTGATAAGGATAAAATGATATAAAAAAATACTTATTTTATATAAATAATTATATTCAAAAATTCAAAATATTGTTTGCAATTACACCAAACCTTTGGTATAATATATGAGATAAAAAATATTGAAATTCAATAAAAGGAGTTTTACTATGGCAAATACTACGAATAAGAAAGTATTGGAATTTGTTGAAAGCAGAGTTAAGCTCTGTAACCCTGACAAAGTAGTTTGGATTACCGGCGAAAAAGAGCAGTACGACGCTTTGACCAAAGAAGCTCTTTCCACTGGAGAAATGATTGAGCTCAATCAGAAGACCCTTCCCGGTTGCTTGCTCCACCGCACCAACCCCAACGACGTTGCTCGTGTAGAAGGAAGAACTTTCATTTGCTCCCGTAAGGAAGAAGACTGCGGTCCTACCAACAACTGGTGGGAGCCTAAGCAGGCATACGCAAAATTGGAGAGCATTCTCAAAGACGCTTACAAGGGTCGTACTATGTACGTTATTCCTTTCTCTATGGGTCCTGTAGGCGGTCCTATCTCCAAGATTGGTATCGAGCTTACCGATTCCATTTACGTCGTATTGAATATGAGAATTATGACCAGAGTAGGCAACAACGTACTCGAAGCTCTCGGCGACAGCAACGACTTCGTAAGAGGTACTCACGCTAAGTGCCAAATCGACCCCGAAGAGAGATATATCTGCCAGTTCCCTGAGGACAACGCTATTATCTCCGTCAACAGCGGTTACGGCGGCAACGTATTGCTCGGCAAGAAGTGCTTTGCATTGAGAATCGCTTCTTATCAAGGTAAGAACGAAATGTGGATGGCAGAGCATATGCTCATTTTGGGTATCGAAAAGCCCAACAAGGAAATCGTCTATATGTGCGCAGCATTCCCTTCCGCTTGCGGCAAGACCAACCTTGCAATGCTTATTCCTCCCGAGGGTTACAGAAAGGCAGGTTACAGAGTGTTCACCGTAGGTGACGACATCTCCTGGATTAAGAAAGGACCCGATGGCAGACTTTACGCTATCAACCCCGAAAACGGTTTCTTCGGCGTAGCTCCCGGTACCAACTCTCACTCCAACTACAACGCTCTCGAATCTACGAGAAAGAATACCATCTTCACCAACGTAGCTCTCAATCCCGAGACTATGGAAGTATGGTGGGAAGGTCTTGAGAAAGACGCTCCCGATAAGAAGAAGCCCGCTCATCTCATCGACTGGATCGGCAGACCTTGGACTCCCGATACCGTTGACGCAGACGGCAAGCCCGTTAAGGCGGCTCATCCTAACTCCAGATTTACCGCTCCCGCTATCAACTGTCCTTGCATCTCTCCCGAGTTCGAGAACGGCAACGGCGTACCTATCAGCGCGTTTATCTTCGGCGGACGTCGTCCTTCCACCGTTCCTCTCGTATATCAGGCTACGAGTTGGGAGCACGGTGTATTCATCGGCTCTATAATGGGTAGTGAAACTACCGCAGCTGCTACCGGTCAGGTCGGCGTTGTTCGTAGAGACCCTATGGCAATGCGTCCTTTCTGCGGATATCATATGGGCGACTACTTCAAGCACTGGCTCGATATGGGCAAGAGCGTAGACGCAGACAAGCAGCCTAAGTTCTTCAACGTCAACTGGTTCAGAGTAGACGAAAACGGCAACTTCATCTGGCCCGGTTTCGGTGACAATATGCGTGTACTCGACTGGATGCTCAAGAGAATCGCAGGCGAAGTTGACGCTGTTGAGACCCCTATCGGTTTCGTTCCTAAGGCTGACGACATCAATATCGACGGTATCGAAGGATTTACCAAGGATACTCTCAAGAGCATTCTCGCTGTCGATAAGGACGCTTGGAAGGTTGAGGCTGAAGGCGTTAAGGAATTCTACAAGTCCTTCGGCGACAAGTTGCCTGAGGAGCTTGCTAAGCAGGCTGACGCTCTCAAGGCAAGACTTGAAAAGTAATTCAGACACAACTGATATAAAAAGGAAGTCTTCGGACTTCCTTTTTTTTGTTGGTTTGGTAATGTGTCGGTTTAGCAATTTGTTGGTAGGGCAACGTGCCTGTTTAGAAATGTGCTAGTGAAAAATGTGTTAGTTGGGCAACGGCTAGCCGATTTGTCGGTTGGATAATGTGCGTGTTGAGCAATGTGTGCGTAATATTGTATTCAGATAATCACAAGGTATTGTTTGGTTGAGTTGAAATAGGGATATATTATTACATAAAAGGCAGGTGATTTGCCCTAAAGCGAATATTGCGCAAGAGTGTTTAATCTAAAATTTTGGTAATATTAAAGGCTAAAGGGGCTTTTGGTATTTACATTTTTTTGCTTTTGTTATAATATTAAAATATAAATATATTCGGGTGCGACGACGAATGAAAAAAGCTCTCGACAGGTTGTCTCAATTCATAGTCAGGCACAAGATTTTGCTTGTGTGTATAATAGCGGTACTTGCGGTTTTGTCCGTGGTAGCGATAGCTTTCGTCAACGTCAATTCGGATATTTTTTCTTATCTTCCCGACGATATGAAGACTAAGACGGGACTTGAGTATATCAAGTCGACGTACGGTATGGACGGTGACGCGCTTATAGGCGTCAGCGGTATAGAGTATTCTGTACTCAAAGATAAGGTTGAGCAGGTAACTCAAATAAAAGGCGTCAACGACGGCGGAGTAATGTGGCTAGGGTCGTTGTACGAGATGAAAAACTTCGATATCAATTCTGTTATCGGAGAATATAATTCCTCTACGGGTCTGGGGCGCGTAATAGAGGGGCTGATAAATCCTTACGGCTATTCGCTCGACAGCGGCAAGACAGATAGCGAAGGCAACGAATTAAAGTGTATCAAGGACGTTGATTTGTCAGCTATGGTAGACGGTATGCTCGAGCAGGACGACGTCAAAAACCTCTTTTTCCCTCAAAACGGTATGAGTATATCCGACGCAATAGAGAGTGACGCCAAGGCGAATTACGTAGTAATCGTACAGCTGGGAGTGCCGTCATCGTCCGACGAAGCAATGGACGCGCTCAAAGAGATTGACAAAGTTTTTGCCGATTACGATTACGCAATAGGCGGAAGCACAAAGATAATCTACGATTTATATCACAGTACTATAAACGAAGTGTGGAAATACGTAATCGTTGCCATACTGGTAATGTTTATAATTCTTATGCTCACTACGGATAACCTCGTGGAGCCTTTCATACTTATGATTACGTTGGGAGTAGCGGTGCTTCTCAATATGGGTACCAACTTAATTTTCCCGTCGGTTTCGGTGGTTACGTTTGCCGCTTCGTCGATACTGCAGATAGGACTTTCGATGGACTATGCGATATTCCTCATACACGCTTTTAAGGAAGAAAAACAGCATACGCTGAGTGACGAGCAGGCAATGCGACGCGCGATACCCAAGACTTTTTCGACGATAACGGCTTCGTCATTGACTACGGTAGGCGGATTTATAGCATTGCTGTTTATGCGTTTCGGAATAGGACAAGATTTGGGACTTGTGCTGGCTAAGGGCGTATTTCTTTCGCTGGTGACTATTATTCTGTTGCTGCCTTGTCTTCTTCTTTACACCAGAAAATTGCAGGCTAAGACCACTCACGCGGTAATTGTACCCAAGCTTACGCCGGTAGCGAGTTTTTCCATAAAGAAAAGAAGAATATTTGCTGTACTTCTTTTTGTGCTTATTATTCCGTCGATAATAATTCAGTCTTTCGTAAAGCTGAGTTACGTGGATTTCAGTCAGGAAAAGGAAAATCCTACCAAGATAGAGCAGATTGTCGACTCTATGTCAAATTCGATAATAATAGCTTTGCCCGTATCCCGTGCAGACAACAGCGAGCAACAAGCGAATATCAAGGATAATATACTTCGCAACAAGAATTTGCAGTTTATAGCCGACGTAAAAGCCGACGAAAACGACAATATAATAGGCGTGTTGGGCTTATACTCCATAATACCCGAGGAAAACTATTCGCTTGCCGAATTACTGTGTTCTATGATGAGCAATCCTTTGATATCGTCGCAACTGCCAGACGATGCCAAAGCACTCAAGAATATCGTGGGAGACAATCACGCATTGTATTTCGTAATGGTAGAGGGAGATGCCGAGAGTGCCGAAACCGCCGCAACTATGCAAAATATTTATGCGTCTTTGGATAAGAATTTTAAAGGCGAGGAACGTTACGTAACGGGTATGACGCAGGCGGCTCTCGATTTGAAAGAAATTACGCCTACGGACTTTTTGGTAATCGCGCTGATATCTGTGGCTATAATATTCGTGATACTGTTGTGTACGATGAAGTCTTTCAAGATATCCGCACTTATAATTCTCGTAATAGAATTCGGTATATTCGTCAATTTGTCGCTGAGCGTAATCACGGGAAGCGCGATGAACTTTATAGGTTATATAATAATATCTTCCATACAGCTGGGAGCGACTGTCGACTACGCAATACTCTTTGCGGTCAAGTATAAGAAGTATGCGCAAGAATCGTCGGCAAGAGAGGCGGCTTTCAGGGCACTCAACGAAAGTGCGCTGTCCGTGCTGACATCGGTAGCGATTATGGCGGGCTGTTGTCTGTCGGTATACTTTGTATCTACCAACCTGATAGTGCAGGAAATCGTAATGCTTATCGCGAGGGGAAGTATCATAAGCGGTATACTCGTATTCTTCGTATTGCCTAGCGTAATGATACTCTTTACGGGAAGAGTGGCAAATCTGACTCCCAGCGGAAAAAGAGAAGCAAAGGCAATCAGGCAATACCTGAGGGAGAATTACCGCAAGGCAACGCGTGCGATAAACGAAAGAGTACGCCAGACAAAAAAGGATATCCACGACAAACTGCACAAGGAATGAAATATATCCTTACAAACATACTTGATGGAACCTGCAGCTTAATATAAAACGAACACAGATTTGACATAGTGGACATAAAATAGAAGTCGCTTTCAGTCAACAGAGATAATTATTGCAGACGGCAGGTTCAGCTAAGAAAAATAAGACCGTATTAGAATTTTAAGGAAATAAAAATATGAGATTGTGTCCTAATTGCAATGAATGGTTTGACGACAGGGAGGATATTTGTCCTCACTGCGGTTACCGTTACGTCGAAGATAACAGTCAGTCGCAAATAATCGACAACGACGATATAAATTCGGCGGCGGAACAAATTGTAGACGATATCGCGCGTGCTGCCAAAGAGACCGTCAAAGATGCTATAAAAACAACTATAAAAAAACACAATCCTTGGATAATCGCATTGACTGTGCTTGCGAATATTGCGGTGCTGTTGAGTGTAATAGACTTGTTTGTAAGCGATTATTGCTGGAGTTGTTATCCCGTAATTCTAATGGCTTTAGGATTTAGCGCGGCGAAGATAGCGGTTGCGATAAAGAATAAAAAATCCATACCGTCTGTAATAGGCAGATATCTTTTGATAATGACGGGGATTATGCTGTTTTATTCTGTCATAGTAACGGTATCGAGTAAAGTAGGGCAAGACCTTTCGTATATGACCGTTTACGTTTTGCCTGTCGTGTATATAGCTTATTTGTCAACATATCTGGTATTGTACTTTATCAAGAAAATCAACAAATATACGCTGTTGCGTATATCAGGAACGCTGAGCGGCGTATGTCTTTTGATTACTTTTGCAGGCGGTGTAATATTGAAAGCGCAAGGTTTTGCGCTGGCTATGAGTATACTTCCTTTTGCTCTTTCGCTGTTGGTATTCGTCAATATGGGGCTTTATATTTTCATCAATTTCAAAAAGCAGCTTTACGGTGAAGAAAACGAGGGGAAGAACGGAAAAGAAGGCGTTCGCATAGATTACGAGATAATAGACGAGGATTTGACTGAGGACGGCAAAGATAAGGACGGAGATAACGTCAGGGATAAAAATAATTAAGATTAAAGTGCGGTATGTGCTAATTAGTATAAGACAATTTAAAAAACTAAAAGCCGTTGAGTTTTCAACGGCTTTTTAATTTTTGATTCATTTTTGAATTTTTAGCTTTTCAAAATTTTAATTAAATCTTTATAAGCGTATAGGTTGGTATTAAAGCACTCTGACTTTGAGAGCGATAGCCTTGATGCTTTCTACTACGGCATCTTCGACCTTTTCCTTGAAGTCTGCGATTATATAGCAGATGTTGCCTCTGGTCGCGCTTGCGATACCTGAGAGGTTATCTCCGCCGAGTACGCTTATTTTAGCAACTGCGTTGTCAGCGTCTTCCGCAACTACGCATACACGGCATTTGCCGTTTCTGGCAGATTGAAGTTTAGGGAAGTTTACGCTGTTGACTACGTTGCCGTTTTCGAGATAATCCTTGAGTTCGTGAGCAGCCATAACAGCGCAGTTGTCCTCAGCTTCGCCCGTAGACGCGCCGAGGTGAGGTATAGTGATTACGTTGTCAACGCCGAGAAGTTCGTCGCAGGGAAGGTCAGTAACGTACTTAGCCACTTTCTTATCCGCGATTGCTTGCTTGATGTCGGCATTGTTGACGAGTTCTGCACGCGCGAGGTTGATTATTCTTACGCCGTCTTTCATAAGAGCAATGGTGTCCTTATTTACGGAGTTTTTGGTTTCGGGCGTTGCGGGAACGTGGAGAGTAATGTAATCGCTGTTCTTGTAAACTTCGTTGATATCGGTGGTAAGGGTGATTGCAAGGTCAGTTTCTTTTACGAAGGGGTCGTATGCGATAACTTTCATACCGAGAGCAAGCACTGCGCCCGCTACGAGTTTACCGATTGCGCCGAGACCGATTATACCGAGCGTTCTACCGTAGATTTCCTGACCTACGAAAGCTTTCTTGCCTTTTTCTACCTGCTTGTTTACTTCGCCGTTTTTCTCGAGATTCTGGGTCCATACGATACCTTCGTAAAGACGTCTTGAGGAGAGAAGAAGGGAGAAGAGTACAAGCTCTTTTACTGCGTTTGCGTTTGCGCCGGGGGTATTGAAAACACAGATACCTTTAGCACTCATTTTGTCGAGAGGGATATTGTTTACGCCCGCGCCTGCACGTGCTACCGCTACTACGCTGTCGGGAGTATCGAAGTCGTGCATAGAGAAGCTTCTGAGAATGATAGCTTGGGGATTTTTTGCGTCGGCAGTAACGTTGTAGCTGTCGGCGGTAAGAATATCGTTGACTTTGCTGCTTATTTCGTTGAGTTTGAGTATTTCTTTCATAATTGTTCCTTTAAGAAGATGCGAGAGTGAAAATTATTTGTTTTCAAGCTCGAACTTCTTCATAAATTCGATAAGTTTCTTTACGCCGTCTACGGGCATAGCGTTGTAGATAGATGCACGCATACCGCCTACGAGTCTGTGACCTTTTATGGATACGAGACCGTTTTCGCCCGCTTCTTTTATGAATTTTGCGTCGAGGTCGGGATTGGGGGATACGAAAGGTACGTTCATAAACGAACGGTCTTCCTTGACTACGTTGTTGGTGTAGAAAGAAGAGTTGTCGATAAAGTCATACAAAAGCGAAGACTTGTATTCGTTGATTTTCTGCATTTCCTCTACGCCGCCGAGTTTTTTGAGATGACGGAGTACGAGCATAGCTATATAGATAGGGAAGCAAGGGGGAGTGTTGTAAAGGCTGTTGTTGTCAACCTGAGTCTTCCACTTGAGCATCGTAGGGCAAATCTTCATACCGTCGGTAACGAGGTCGTTTCTTGCGATAACGATAGTTACGCCTGCGGGAGCGATATTCTTCTGTGCGCCTGCAAAGAGTACGCCGTACTTGCTTACGTCCATTTTTTCGCTGAGAATGTTGGAGGATATATCTGCTACTATATTAGCCTTTGTTTCGGGGAGTTTTGAGTATCTCGTGCCGAAAATGGTGTTGTTCTGACAGATGTAGAGATAGTCGATATCGTCTCTGATTTTGAGGTCTTTGGGGATATAGGTGAATTTTTTATCCTCGGAAGAACCTGCGACTGCGATATCTCCGTACTTGATAGCCTCTTTGTAAGCCTTTTTAGCGAAGTTGCCGGTAACGATATAATCGGCTTTGCCGCTACCCGTCAAAAGGTTGAGAGGAACAGCTTCAAACTGAGTCGAACCGCCGCCCTGAACGAAAATAACGCTGTAATTTTCGGGGATATTCATCAATTCTCTGAAGAGGGCGATGCACTCGTTGTTGATAGCTTCGTAGTATTTGCTTCTGTGGCTCATTTCGCACACGCTCATACCGCTGCCGTTGTAATCAAGCAAGTCTCTCTGAGCTTCCTGAAGAACTTCGATAGGCAACATAGAAGGGCCTGCGGAAAAATTGTAAACTCTCATTTTTAACTCCTTAATTCGGCTAATATACAGTCGAAAATTTTATGTAAATAAAATAATACACTTATTATATCACTAAGGAGACTTTAAGGCAACCAAAATATTGTGTATTTTTTAACGATTTGCTAAAAAATCGGATTGTACTCGAAAAAAGTCGTTTGCGACAGAAAAAACGCATAATTTCCTGATATTTCCATAAAATATTCACAAAGGAGAAAGATATGCAGGCAATAATAATGGCAGGCGGAAAGGGAAGCAGGCTGAGACCGCTTACGGACGGTATGCCCAAACCGCTGGTTAAGATTATAGACAAACCGGTTATGGAATACGTAGTGATTAACTTGCGCCGTGCGGGGGTAAAAGACGTTGCGGTTACAGTAGGCTACCGCAAGGATATGATTATGGACTATTTCGGAGACGGAAGACGCTGGGGGCTTCACCTTGAGTATTTCGAAGAAGACATTCCATTGGGTACGGCGGGGGGAGTAAAAGCTTGCGAAGAATATATCGAGAGCGACTTTTTCGTGCTATCGGCTGACGGTTTTTGCAATCTGAATCTCAAAGATATGGAAGATTATCACAGGCAAAAGGGCAGAATAGCCACTATTGCCGTCAAAAAACTCTCTGACACTAGAGGTTTCGGACTCGTCAGAACCCAAAACGGTATCGTCAGCGATTTTCAGGAAAAGCCCGCAGTAAAATGTTCAGGACGGGTAAATACCGGTATTTATGCCTTTAAAAGGGATATTTTCGGGTATATACCCAAAGGGTTCGCGGATTTTTCCTATGACGTATTTCCGCTGCTTAAAGGCGAAGCGTGCGTATATAAAGGCAATTTTTTCTGGTCGGATATAGGTACTCTTCCCAAATATTATTCGACCAACGGCTACGTGTGCGAGCACCCCTCGGATTTCGGAGTGCGCCTCGAGTATACTACTTGAATTTTGCTGTCGCTTTAAACTTTGCCTACCTTAGAAGTTTAAAAATGAATTTATAAAGCGAGGCAGAGAAGAGGAAAAATTCTTTCGATGTAAAAAACAATTATCGAAAAAGATTTAGGTGCCGAAACAAGATTAAGATATTGATTAATTAAATAATGTATTATAATTATAGTGTTTTGACGGCTCAAAAAGGCAATATTTTATAAATAATTTTGCAAAAGCTTTCGGGCGACGTTTTTTTTGACGGCGGTTGCCATAACCGTCGTAATTTTATGGACAAAATAGGCTTTTTAAAGTAGTTTGGCGAGTGTAAAAGCGCGCGTATTTGCAAAAGTATACATACTTTGACGAATTGCAGTTTTTTTAGACAAACTTTGCAGGTATTTTCCTTGTCAAGCTGTTAATTTTATTATATAATAATAGAGTATTAACAGCGTTTTGAATTACACAGGTTCAAAAAAGGAGTAATTTTGTTAAAGAAAAACAAACAGCTCGAAGTGGCTTTTCTCGGCGGAGTGGGTGAGATAGGCAAGAATATGACGGCTATATGTTATGCCAACGATATTCTCATCGTCGATTGCGGTTCGACGTTTCCTTCTATGGACGATACGCCCGGCATAGACCTCATTATCCCCGATTTTACGTTTATAAAAGAAAATATCGACAAGGTCAAGGGTATAGTCATTACCCACGGACACGAAGACCATATAGGCGGTATTCCTTATCTTCTCGCTGAGTGCGGAAATATCCCTGTATTCGGCAGTTCGCTGGCAATCGCGCTCATAAAGCACAAACTTACCGAAAAGAAAATCAATATGCCCAAACTCAACGTGGTCAAGGGCGGCGATAAAAAGAATATCGGCGTATTTTCAGTGGAATTCGTCAACGTTACGCACTCCATTCTCGGAGCGTTCGCGCTGGCTATCACTACTCCCGCGGGAGTGGTTTTCCATACGGGAGATTACAAGATTGACTATACTCCCGTCGACGGTGAGAGCATAGATTTGGGCAGAATTGCCGATATCGGCAAGGCTGGCGTAACTCTTATGCTCGGCGAATCCACGAATATAGAAAAAAAAGGTACTACCATATCCGAAAAAGAAGTAGGCATAACGCTGCAAAGAGTTATCGAGTCCAACGCGGACAAGCGCATTATTATCGCGACTTTCGCGTCAAACGTCAACCGCGTGCAGCAGATAGTCGGCATTTGCGAAAAGGTAGGACGTCAGGTCGCTTTTGACGGCAGAAGTATGGTCAATATAAGCGAAATGGCGAAGAAACTCGGTATGCTCGAGTGCAAGGAAAATACGATTATCCCTATCGAAGAAATAAAGGGAGTGGAGCCTCAGAAACTCTGTATTATCTCCACGGGGTCGCAAGGCGAGCCTATGAGCGCGCTTACGCGTATGGCAAACGGCGAAGATAAAGAAGTCGTGATAGGCGAAAACGACGTGGTTGCTATATCCTCTCAGCCTATCCCCGGCAACGAAAAAGCAGTTTACACGCTCATCAACAATCTTTACAGAAGGGGAGCGAAAGTGCTTTACGGCTCGCTCGAACAGCTTCACGTTTCGGGACACGCCTGTCAGGACGAGCTCAAACTTATGCTTTCCCTCGTGCGCCCCAAATATTTTATTCCCGTACACGGCGAATACAGACATCTCAAAAAACACGAGGAGCTTGCACTTTCGATGGGTATCCCCAAAGAAAACATCCGTCTGGTCGATATAGGCAACAGAGTTGCCGTAAAGAAAAAATCCATTCAGCTTGTTCAGAGCGTGGAAGCGGGAGAAGTTTACGTCGACGGAGACAGCAACGTAGACAGTCTTGTATTGAGAGACAGAAAACAGCTTTCTACTGACGGCGTGGTCATACTCCTTCTCAATATAGACGTTGAAAACAGACAACTCTATTCCGTGGATATACTTGCAAGAGGTATGGTATTCGAGGAAGAATTCCTCGAGGACCTCAAAAAGCTTGCCGAGGATATTTTCGAGACCTCCAGCTATAAAAACGAAAGCGACAGAGGAGGACTCAAAAACAATCTCAAACGCAAGATATCGCGCGTCATACTCAACAAGCTCAGACAGCGCCCTATGGTATTGCCTTTGCTAATAGAGCAGGTCAGAAGCGATAAGACGGAAGGCGAAGAATAATATGGACGAAAGAGCGCGTAAAATTCTCGACGGCGTTCACGACCGCGCACGCGAAGAGTACGTGATGATACTTTCTGACGAGTGCGAAAAAGTCCTAAAGGATTTGTTTGAAAGATACAAGCCGCAAAGAGTGCTGGAGATAGGTACTGCGATAGGTTATTCGTCGTCGCTTATGGCACTGTGCTCGGATTGTACCGTCGACACGATAGAAAAAGACAAGGACAGGATTGAAAGAGCCAAACAGCTGTGGAAAACTCTCGGAATCGGAGACAGAATTCGCTCTTACGAGGGGGATGCGGACGAGATACTCGCGAGCGTAGTCGAGGGTAAGAATTACGATTTCGTATTCATAGACGGGGCAAAATCGGCATACAAAAATCAGCTTGAATTTTTGCTTCCTCACATAGACGTCGGCGGAGTAGTGCTTTGCGACGACGTACTGTATCTTGGACTTGTAAGAGGAGAGGAGCACGTAGCGCATAAGCACCGCACGATAGTCAGGAATATGCGCGCATTTCTCGAATATATATCGGACGGCAGACTGTTTGACAGCAAAGTTTACGACGAAGGCAACGGCATAGCCGTAGTGATAAAAAAATAATCAGAAAAACAATCGGTACGATAAAATGCCTGAGGCACGGCACAGCCGACGGAAAAACCGTAAAAGCAAAAGGGTAAATTCAAAAATAATCGGACTTTAAGTCCTTGCAGAGGATAAATATGGAGAGAGTGGAATTGCTTGCGCCTGCAGGCGATATGGACAAACTCAAGACGGCTTTGCACTTCGGTGCGGACGCGGTGTATATCGGCGGAAGCTGTTTCAGTCTGCGCGCCAACGCGAAGAATTTTGACAAGGAGCAACTGAAAGAAGCAGTAGAATACACGCACGAGAGAGGCAAAAAGATATACGTCGCTGCCAACGTATTTGCGTTCAACAGCGATTTTCCCGCGTTGGAAGAATACTTCAGAATGCTCGAAAGTACGGGCGTGGACGCGGTTATCATAAGCGACGCGGGAGTGCTTGCTCTATGCAGGCAGGTCGCGCCAAACCTCGAGATACACCTTTCTACTCAAGCCAATACGACCAACAAATACGCCGCAAAATTCTGGGCGGAACAGGGAGTTAAAAGAGTAGTCCTCGCAAGAGAAACTTCTATGTCCGACATAAAAGAGATACGCGATTATCTTCCTGCCGACGTCGAGATAGAGGCTTTTGTGCACGGGGCTATGTGCATAGCTTATTCGGGCAGATGTCTTTTGTCCAACGCTCTTACGGGACGTTCGTCCAACAGAGGAGACTGCGTGCAGGCTTGCAGATGGGAGTTTGCAATCGTCGAGAAAAACAGAGGCGGTATTCCCTTGACGATAGGCGAAGAAGAGAGAGGTACATATCTTCTCAATTCAAAGGACCTCAATATGATTGAGCATATTGGCGAGCTTATAGAAAGCGGGGTTACTTCTTTCAAGGTAGAGGGAAGAATGAAATCTCCTTATTACGTAGCCAGCGTAATAAACGCTTACCGCAAGGCAATAGACTTGTACTACGAATGTAAAAAGGACGGCAAAGAATACGTGCTGCCCAAGTACATAGCCGACGAATTGTTCAAAAACAGTCACCGCGCATACACTACGGGTTTTTATTACGGAGAAAAAGACAACGTATGTCTGGATACCTCTCAGCCCGCGTGCGACTACGATTTTATCGCGAGAGTAAAGGGATACGATAAAGCTAAAAAAATGCTTGCAGTCGAGATGCGCAACAGATTCAGAAAAGGTGACGTGCTCGAAGTGCTTTCTCCCGATGACAGATACTTTGACAAAAATCTTCGCATAGACGTAATGTACGACGAAGATATGGTCGAGGTCGAGGACGCAAAACGCGTACAGCAAATTTTGTACGTTCCTACGGATTTCGAGCTTAGTGAAGGGGATATCCTGAGAAAGAAACAAAATAATCAGTAAAACAAAACAAAATAATCAATAAAACAACGGTTGCATACGCGCTTTAAAGTTTGCGTTTATATCGAAAATCTTGCCGTTTTGTATTTGCACTTTTGCGAATATGTGGTATAGTTAATATATAATGCACTTCGAATGCTAACGCTCGCAATCAGTAAAAGCAGATATCAAGCACCGCAAGGTGCCCAGACGGGAATAAGATGAAAAAGACAGTATTGATAATTTACTCAAATTTATTCGACGTATCGGCGTTGGCTCTGAAAAACTATCTTTTGGATGACGGCAAATACAACGTTATTGCCGTAAACGAAAGAGAATACGACAGCTTCAGGGTTTTGCGCAATTTTGTCAAGGCATATAAATTCACTTACAGACGCACGCCATTTTTCAACAACCTGCTGGTCAACTGGCCGTCGGCGGAAGTGGAAAGAAAAAAGGACAGCGACGGCAACGAAGTCAACTTCAAACCTACGTCCGAGCATTCCGCGAGATTCAGAAAACTCGAAAATATCTGTATGCGTTATGACGCGGAATATACCGTCTGCACTTCTCAGTACGCAATCAAAAGAGCAATACTTGCGAGAGAAAAATATAATCTCAGCGGTAAGATTTTTGCATTGATTACAGATTACGACCTTCAGCATAACTTTATCAATATCTACGTAGACGGCTATTTCGTCATTACCGAGAAGACAAGAGCCGCCCTTATGGAGAGAGGAATATCCGAAGACAAGATTTATCTCATAAATATGCCCGTCGATTTGGACGAGACGATGGAAAGCGAGAAGACCAAAAACAAGGGCAAAATCTCCCAAAAGAGCGATAGCGGTGAAGACGGCGTGCAGAATAAGGACGTCGCAGTAGCCGAAATTCACGAAAGCGCAGAGGATATCCGCAATAAGTTTAATATCCGCAACAAGCTTCCCGTAATAACCGTGTTGGGCGGCAGATACGGCTCTAGGTACACTTACAACGCACTCAAAGACGTAGCGCAGTTTAAGGACTGCAATATACTAGTTATCACCAACGGCAACAAGTCCATATACAGAAAATTCTCCAAGTGGAGCAAGAAAAACGAGTGTACTGGAAATATTTACTTTGCCGACAACGTCAAAGGGCTTAATTCCGTATACCGCATTACCGACTATCTCATTGCCGCACCTACCGCTACGATTTGTTTCGAAGCGATAATGCGAAAGATACCTCTCATACTTATGGACAGCGTAAACAACGTGGAGACCAAAAACAGCAAGTATCTCGTATCGGGAGGTTATGCATATTCGGGTATAAGCAACGAGAGAATAAAGATAGCTATGGCAGGTTATCTCAAAGACCTCAAGACGTGGATAAAGCACTGTGAAAACCGATTTACCAATGACGGTTGCGAGAAGTTTTTGCAGATACTCGATATGATTGACGCGGGCGTAAATCCCAACGCTTTGGAAGAGAAAATCAAGAGCGACGAGGACGATATAGTCGAAATCGAAATCAAAGACGAAAAACATAAAAGAAGAGGCAGAGGTTAATATGGTAAAGCATATCGTTATGTATAAACTCAAAGAGCCTACCGAAATCAACAAGCAGGCTTTGAAAGAAAAGTTTTTGTCTATGAAAGGCAAGATTGATTTGCTTGTCGACATACAGTCGGGAGTAGACGAGATTAAGTCGGACAGAAGTTTTGACGTGGTGCTCGTGTGCGAATTCAAATCAATGGATGATTTGGAAAAATACAGAGTACACCCCGTACATTTGCCCGTAATGGAATACGTAAAGAGCGTAGTCGAAAAATCTCACAGCGTGGACTATCAGTATTGATTTTTTGATACCGCAAAAGCGCGGCTCAAGCAGTCGCTAAGCGTGTCTTTTCCGCTCTTTTCGACTCGTCATCATCGTAATACGGCAAGTATTACTTCTTCTTCCTCGACGAAAATAATCGAAAAATCTTTCGCTTATCGCCGTGCTCTCGCCGCGTTTTTGCGGTATCTATGAATATTGCAGTATGTGGTAAGAGAGTGTGGTTGAGTAGGCGAGATAAGGACGGTTAGGGTATTTTATTTTAATATCGCAAAGTGCGGTGCAGAGTTGCTAGACCGTACAAAAATCAAACCGAAGCTAAATTAGTCAAAGCCTTTAGGCTGCGACTCGGAGGATATATGGTAAAAATACAAATTCAACTTACAGACGGCAGGGTTATGAACGCTTCTTTGGACGAGAGTGCGGCACCCGTTACGGTCGATAACTTTCTCAAGCTTATCGACAAAAGCTTTTTCAATGGACTTATTTTTCACAGAGTAATTCCCGGATTTATGATTCAGGGAGGCGGTATGGACGCTTCGTTGTGTCCTAAGGACACAAAAGCTATAAAGGGTGAGTTCAGAGCCAACGGTGTAAACAATCCTTTAAAGCACAAGGTAGGTACTCTTTCTATGGCGCGTACCAACGTACCCGACAGTGCTTCTTCGCAGTTTTTTATATGTGTAGAAGATTGTTCGTTTCTTGACGGACAATATGCGGCTTTCGGCGAACTTACGGACGAGGAGAGCATAAAAGTTGCAGTAGATATCTCAAAAGTAAAGACAGTTAGCGTAGGATATTACGATGACGTGCCTTACGACCCTATCGTAATCAAACAAATCGTAAGAGCGTAAAGCTCTTTACTGCCAAAAACTCTTATTGAGATTAAGCACGGAAAACGTACAGAAAAATGCGGGAAATCGTACAGATTATCCCGCGTTTTTAATAAAGAGGTCAAATTGCTGACTGAGAAAAAAGAGGGAGCACGTCTCCTTTGGAAAAGAGGCAAAATCTTTGGGGTTTTTGATAATTCTCCGTCAATGCGAATACTACGAAAAAAGCCGTAAGCAATTCGTACGCTCTAAGAGGAATACCGCTAGAAGAGGTGAGCAATAAGCAAGTGCAGAGCATTATTACAGCCATCGACTGACGAGAAGAGGGGGTAAAAGTAGCAAAAGAATATATTGCTATTGCCACGGATACGGCTACGTGCGAGAGTGCGTAACCGTCTTTGAATTCGCTCATCGAGAGGAAAAAGACGCAAGCAAAAAGTCCTGTCAAAAACATCAGCCAATCGCTTGCCTTGACAGAAGTGCTAATCAGTAAAATTACCGAATATACGGTCAGAAAAAGCGAGGTCATCAACGCGCCGTTAGCGATAACGTCAGCCGAAGTACACCAAAAAGCAATTACGGCAAGCATGGCTCTTTTTACAAAGAGTCTGAGCGACGATATATACGTAAAAACAAAATACAGAGTCAAAAGCGCGGGCAAAACTACCATAACTTTGTTATGTGCCTATTCGCGCGTAATATGAGAAGTTGCGACAAATACTTTACATACGGCGCGCGTTAATATATAATAATTAGAGAAATCGGAGGCTATATGGCTAAAATCATTGCCGTTCAGAAAGGCGGAATAGGCGAAGAATTAGGACTGGAAACCGGCGACGAACTCTTAGGCTTCAACGGTGAGCAAATCGTTGACGTACTTGACTACGCTTTTTACGATTCGCAAGAGGAGTTTACTCTCAATCTGCGCACCAAGCAGGGCGAAAAGGTCGATATAGACATAGAAAAGGAAGAGGACGAATCTTTGGGTCTGGAGCTTGACGAGAGCGTTCAGCTCGAGCCTATGCGATGCAAAAACAAGTGTCTTTTCTGCTTTGTCGACCAGCTTCCCAAGGGTATGCGCGATACGCTTTACGTAAAGGACGACGATTACAGACTGAGTTTTGTCAGCGGCAATTACGTGACGCTAAGCAATATAGGTCAAAAAGAACTTGACAGAATAGCAAAACTCAGACTTAGTCCGCTGTATATATCCGTACACGCTTTTGACAGAGAAATAAAGACAAAGCTAGTATCCAATCCCGAGAGTGCGAAAGTCTTCGATAAGATGGATTTTCTTGCAAAGCACGGCATTACTATGCATACGCAGATAGTACTGTGTAAAAATATAAATGACGGAAAGGTGCTGGATAAGACGCTCGAGGAATTGTACAAACGTTATCCTTCGGTCAAGACGGTAGCAGTGATACCCGTGGGACTTACGGGACACAGACAGAAGCTTTATCCTTTGGAGAGTTTCGGCAAGGAAGACGCCGTAAAGGTTATTGCACAGGTAGAGGAATTCAACAAAAAAGCGGGTGGGGAATTCTGCTGGTGCAGCGACGAGTTTTATATAAAAGCCGAAAAGCAATTACCACCATACGAAAGTTACGGAGATTTTGACCAGATAGAAAACGGCGTGGGACTTTGCGCGGAATTCGAAGAGGAATTTTTAAGCGCGCTCGACGAAGTCGGGGGAAGCAAAGCCGAGCTGAATATCGCGTCCGTAACAGGTCAGTCTTTCAAAGACATACTCAAAAGCTTGTGCGAAAAACTAAAGGACAAGTATCCCAACGTCAATTTGCGCGTCAAGGATATCTACAACGACTTTTTCGGCAGAAGCATTACGGTGGCGGGACTTATCACCGCGGGCGACATAATAAAACAATTCAAAGACGCACCCGAATATACGATAATTCCTTCCAATATGCTCAGAGAATTTACCGATACTTTTCTCGACGGCATTACGGTAGGCGAACTTGAAAAAGCTCTCGGTACGCATATTGTCGTATCGCACGGCGGGGAGGATTACGTGAAGATAATCGACGGACTGTGCAAAGAAAAACAAAATAAACCCCAAAACAAAAGGAGCAAGGCAAAGTGAAACCGTTAGTTGCGATAGTAGGCAGACCCAACGTAGGCAAGTCTACGCTTTTCAACCGAATAGTAGGAAAAAAAGTGAGCATAGTCGAAGACTATGAAGGAGTTACGCGCGACAGATTGTATTGCGATGCAGAGTGGTGCGGTTTCAATTTTACGCTTATAGATACGGGCGGGCTGGAGATAAAGAGCGAAGACAAGATGTGGCGACATATCCGCGAGCAGGCCAGAATAGCCGTGGAGATAGCCGAAGAGGTTATCTTTGTCGTGGACGGCAAAGCGGGAATGACCGCCAACGATATGGAAGTGGCTGACTTTCTGCGCACCAGCAAAAAGCCCGTGATAGTCGCGGTAAACAAACTCGACAATAACGAACAGGATAATCTTTACGATTTCTATTCTTTAGGAGTTGGCGACGTGGTAGGAATATCTGCGGAGCAATCCAAAGGAATAGGGGATTTGCTCGATTTGGTAGTGGAAAATCTGCCTAAAATCCAAGCCGAGCAAGAGGACGACGTCATAGACGTCGCAATCGTAGGTAAGCCTAACGCGGGCAAGAGCAGTCTTACCAACAAGCTGTTGGGCTACGAGAGAGTAATAGTCAGCGATATCGCAGGTACTACGAGAGACGCGATAGATACTGCGTTCGAGTGGAACGGAAATAAATTCAATATCATCGACACTGCGGGTATACGCAAAAAAAGCGCGGTCGACGAGGGAGTAGAACAGTATTCCGTATTGCGTTCGCTTGCGGCAATACGTCGCGCCGACGTAGTGCTTATAGTGGTTGACGCCGCAGAGGGTATGAGCGAACAGGATATAAAGATTTGCGGTTACGTGCACGAGCAAGGCAAGCCCAGCGTAATAGTTATGAACAAGTGGGACGCTGTCGAAAAAGATACTTATACCGTAAATACTTTCAACAAGAAAATGCAGAGCGATTTGAAGTTTATGGACTATCTCGTTCCCGTATACGTATCCGCGCTTACGGGTCAAAGAGTAGACAAGATACTTTCTCTCGCTCTCGAGGTATATGCGCAAGCTACCAAGCGCGTGGCTACGGGCGTGCTGAACGACGTAATCACCGATGCAATCGTGGCTGTCGAGCCTCCTTCGCACAACGGCAAAAAACTCAAAGTGTATTACGTTACGCAGAGCGGGGTATGTCCTCCCACTTTCGTATTTTTCGTCAACGATGCAAAACTGATGCACTTCAGTTATCAGCGTTATCTTGAAAACACTCTGAGAAAGACCTTTGAATTCAAGGGTACGCCGATAAGACTTGTGGTGCGTAACCGCAAGGAAGAAAACTGACATAAAGAGTTTGCTCTAGGACGGGCGAGATTGGATACCTTACAGGGAGCGCAACTGTCAGAGTGATAATAATCGACACATTTTAAGCAATTATCTATTATCTTAAAGCGCGTGTATAAGCGCGCGAGTGGAAAAAATTGTTTATTTATAAACTTGCCACCGCTATGCGAATGTGGTAAAATATTAAAGATTGAAACAGTAAACAAATTTTATACTCAAAAGGTGAATATATGAATTTTAAGCAGTTATCAAAAGAAGAACTTCAGCAACTCTACACCCGTCAGAAAGCAGAGTACGATACCCTCGTATCTCAGGGCTACAAGGTAGATATCGCAAGAGGTAAGCCTTGCAACGAACAACTCGATATTACCAACGAAATGCTCAAACTCGAAGGTATTGAAAATATGCCCAAGAGTTACCGCAACTACGGTATGCTTGACGGTATTCCAGAGATGAAAAATCTCTTTGCGCAAATCCTCGGCGTAGATGCCGGTGAAGTTATTATGGGTGGAAGCAGTTCGCTCAATCTTATGTACGATACTATTCAGAGAAACTTGCAGTTCGGCGTATGCGGCGGCGAGCCCTGGAATAAGACCGGTGCGAAATTCCTCTGTCCCGTACCCGGATACGACAGACATTTTGCAATCTGCGAACACTTCGGAATCGAGATGATAAACATACCTATGGACGAGGAAGGTCCCAATATGGATTTGGTAGAACAACTCGTTGCTAACGACGAAAGCATCAAGGGTATGTGGTGCGTGCCCAAGTATTCCAACCCTACGGGTATCACTTATTCTGACACAGTAGTCGAAAGACTTGCTTCTATGAAGACCAAGGCAAGCGACTTCAGAATTTTCTGGGACAATGCTTACGTAGTACACGATTTGCTTGACGAAACCGACCATCTTGCAAATATTATGGAACTTTGCAAGAAAGCGGGTAATCCCGACAGAGTATACGAGTTTACTTCCACTTCAAAGATTACCTATGCGGGCAGCGGCGTAAGCTGTGTAGCAACCTCTGCCAACAACGTCAAGGATATTCTCTCGCATATGACTATGCAGACTATAAGCTACAACAAAGTATGGCAGTACATACACTTCCTCTACCTCAAGAGCGTGGATAATATCAAGGCTGTTATGGCTAAGCAGAGAGCGGTTATCAAACCCAAATTCGACGCTATCGTCAATGCCTTTGCCGACAATCTCGGAGAGGACAGCGGTATAGCTACTTGGACGAATCCCAACGGCGGTTATTTCATTACCCTCAAGGTAATGGACAACTGCGCTACGAGAGTATACAATCTCTGCAAGGCGGCAGGACTTACCCTTACCCCTGCGGGCGCGCCTTTCCCTTACGGCAAAGACGTAAGCGACAGCGTTTTGAGAATTGCTCCTACGTTTACGTCGGACAGCGACTTGCAGGTTGCTACGCAAATTCTCGTATGCTGCGTAAAACTCGCTTGCACCGAAAAACTTCTCGAAGACTGATATCCGGCAGTCTGACGATAAAAGAGCAGACCTTATACCGATAATAGATATACATAAGGATTGTTAAACTAGGGAGACAGTATGAAAATTGTTATTGCGTCGGACGTGCACGGCTCGTCCTATTATGCGAATAAAGTCAAGGAAGCTTTTGAAAGAGAAGGCGGAGAATTACTCGTTTTGCTTGGAGATATATATTACCACGGACCGAGAAATCCTTTTCCCAAGGACTATGCGCCTATGGAAGTCGCAAAGATTTTCAACGCTATGAAAAGCAAACTTCTCGTCGTAAAAGGCAACTGCGACAGCGAAGTCGACCAGATGATAAGCGAATTCGACTTTGTTGAGTTTGCACAGCTTTGCGCCGACGGCGTAAAGGTTACGCTCACTCACGGACATAAGTACAACAAGGACAATATGCCTAGCAATGCAGGTGACTTGCTTTGCTACGGGCATTTTCATACGGGCTTTATCACAGAGGTTGACAATGTTACGGTAGCCAACGCAGGCTCCGTTTCGCTCCCTAAAGACAATACGCCTTCGAGCTATCTCACTCTCGACAAAGGACTTCTGTGCCTGAAGGATATCGACGGTAATTTAATCGACTCCAAACAAATAAAATAATTCAACAACTATTGCACAACGCGAGGTATATATGAGCAACAGTAAATTCGACACAAAAGTACAAGAACTCAAATACGAAGTTTTAAAACAGATTATAGAGGCATACGACAAGGGCGATATGTCCAATATCTATATGGATATCCCCAAGTCAATTTCTCCCGGACCCAAGCCCAGCTTCAGATGCTGTATCTATAAGGAGCGCGCTATCGTTCAGGAGAGAATAAAACTCGCTCTCGGCGGAAATAAGGATAACCCCAATATCGTGGAGGTTATCGAGGCTGCGTGCGACTCCTGTCCTATAAGCGGTATGTATATTACTCCCGCTTGCAGAGGCTGTATAGTCCACAAGTGTAAGGAAGCTTGCCCTAAGGACGCAATCACCATTGTAGACAACAAGCCCGTGATTGATATGGATAAGTGCATCAAGTGCGGACGTTGCGCAAAGGCTTGTCCCTACGACGCGATAATAGAGCAATCCCGTCCTTGCATAAAGAGCTGTAAAGTCAAGGCTATATCTATGGACGAGTACGACAGAGCAAAAATCGACAACGACAAATGTATTGCGTGCGGCGCGTGCGTGTATAACTGTCCTTTCGGCGCAATAGTAGACAAATCCTACATTCTCGACACGCTCAATCTGCTCAAAGAGAGCAAGGAAAAGGGTACCAAAGTCTACGCGATAATCGCTCCCGCGATTGCCAGCCAGTTCAAGCCCGCTACTTTCGGACAGCTTGTTACGGGTATCAAAAAGCTCGGTTTTAGCAAGGTTTACGAAGCGGCTCTTGGTGCGGATATCACGCTTTACAAAGAGGCAAAGGAGTTTGAAGAAAAAGGACTTATGACGACTTCGTGCTGTCCTTCTTTCGTAATGTTCGTAGAGAAGAATTTCCCCGAGCTTGCAAAGTATATTTCATCTTCGCCTTCTCCTATGGTCGAGACGGCTATGTTCCTCAAGAGAAAATTCCCCGGCATAAAGACTGTATTTATCGGACCTTGCACCAGCAAAAAGCTCGAGTACAGAATGGATAAGACAAAGGGAGCGGTGGACAACGCAATTTCCTTTGAAGAGTTGCAGGCGTTTTTGGATGCAAGAGGGGTCGATTTGCTTACGCTTGAAGAAACCAATATCGACGAAGCTTCCACGATGGGCAGAGTATTCGCAAAGTGCGGCGGTATATCCGCAGATATCACAAAACTCGTCAAGGGCGAAAAGAAAGTCGAGCCTGTGGCAATGAGCGGTATCGACGACATAAGAGCAAATCTTCTCAAACTCAAGTTCAACAAGACTACCGCCAACTTCTTCGAGGGTATGGCTTGCGACGGAGGCTGCCTCAACGGCGCACTCTCGTTGCATCACGACAATATCAAAAATAGCGTAGAGATAGACAGATATTCCAATGCCGCTACGTATAAGGATATAGACACCGCGGTAGCGTGGTACGAAGAGAGCCTTAAGGAAAATAAAGAGTAAAAGACAGAATAATTTTACGATAAATTAATAAGGCGCGTTCGAAAAGGACGCGCCTTTTGTCGTATGCGACTGTTGGTTTGTCAAACATCTGTTACACTTTTGCTGTTAAAATAATCGGCAAGGTATTGGTTAGGCGACTTCCAGCCGAGTGGGCGCATAGGAGTTTGGTTGTACTCTCTATTGTATCGCTTTAATTGGTCTTGTAGATCGGCGAGGCTGTAAAAGCTGCGTTTGGAGTAGAAACGCTCATTGTCTTTGCGGTGGCTTCTTTCCACTTTGCCGTTGTGCCTCGGCGTCGTTCGCCGCGTCGCCCACGACGACCTCTGTTTCGGTCGCGGTTTTGTCTGCGGCGCCGCCTCTCACGCGTTTGAGGATCGCCGCATAGGCGAGCGCGATGCCTGAGACCAGCGCGATCAGCACGAGTATCCACCAGAACGTCCCCATGAA
>CASERZ010000001.1 GCA_949290515.1 uncultured Christensenella sp. | reverse complement strand
CGCGATTCGTAAGGAGCAACGCGACGGCTTAGCGAGGTACGAGCGTCACCCGCAACTGCTATGAAATAGCATTGCGTGTTGAATTCGTCTCATTAAAAAACCTGCTATCTTGCGATAACAGGTTTTTGGCAGGGGAGACGCGATTCGAACACGCAACCAATGGTTTTGGAGACCACTACTCTACCGTTGAGCCACTCCCCTAAGTTCATTAAACTTCTTAGATATTATATATAATCTTTTAGGAAGTGTCAACAGATTAACATTATTTTCGGAGCGATTTTATGAATTACAAGTACAAACTCGGATTTGTCGGTTGCGGCAATATGGCAAAAGCTATCATAAACGGATTGCTTGACAGTCATCTTCTTTCCGCAGATGAAATGTTGGTGTCTACGCCCAATATCAATACACCCTATAAAGGTATAGCATTTTCTAATGACAACAAATATGTGCTGGACAACTGCGAATATGTAGTTATAGCTGTAAAGCCTCAGATTTACAGAGCAATAGAAGAGCAATTTGCCGATTGCAGTGCAAAATGTCTTATATCTATTATGGCTGGCGTAAATACCGCTACAATCAAAAAAGCAAGCGGCTGCGAAGAAGTTGTCAGGATAATGCCTAATACCCCTTGTTCGATTAAAGAAGGCGTGAGCGCTATTACTACAGACGGAGCAAGCGAACAAAGTTTTGAATTCGTAGAGCGCGTATTCGGTACAATATCGTCAACCGTAAGAGTAGACGAGAGTTATTTCGACGCCGTAACTTCCATAAGCGGCAGCGGTCCCGCATACGTATATTATTTTATCAAAGCCGTAACGGACGCAGGAGTAGAAGGTGGTTTGAGCTACGAACAAAGCAAGCAACTTGCGCTCAAAACATTTATCGGAGCCAGCAAAATGGTTGAAAACAGTACTGACTCTCTCGATGCTCTTATTGATAAAGTATGTTCTAAGGGCGGAACGACTATACAGGCAATAGACACATTCAGGCAGACAAACGTCGCAGAAAACATCAAGCTTGGCATAGAAAAGTGCCGCAAGAGAAGCGAGGAGTTAAGCAAAGGATGAAAAAAGTTATACTCTATACCGACGGAGCGTGCTCCGGTAATCCCGGAATAGGCGGTTGGGCGGCTATTCTTATGTATAAAGGCCACGAAAAAGAACTGGTCGGCTACAATAAGGATACAACCAACAACAGAATGGAGATGTTTGCGATTATACAAGGACTTTCTGCACTCAAGGAGCCTTGCGAAGTGCAAGTGTACAGCGATTCAGCTTACGTATGCAACGCATTTATCGAAGGCTGGGTAGACGAGTGGGCGAAGAACAACTGGAAGACCGCAGGTAAAAGCCCTGTAAAAAATGACGATTTATGGAAATTGATGCTTATACAAATCAAAAAGCATAAGGTTACGTTCAATAAGGTTAAGGGACACGCTGACAACGAATACAATAACCGTTGCGACAAACTGGCCACAGACGAAATCAAACGCGTGAAAAAGAATATGCAGTAAATAAGGGAGAGTAATCTCCCTTTTTCAGTAATTATTTAGCGCGCGATTGCTTATACTATTTGTGAAATGACGACAAAATCCAGAGTAGTATCAGCAATAATAATTACAATCGCGCTTACCGTATATTATACGGTAGTAATTTGTACCGATGCGTTTTTTGAGGTAAATTTTTATGTCAAGCTTACTGCTTATCTATTGAATATCCCTTTGATTACAGCTTCTTCTGTCGGTTTATGGGGTAATTACCGTCAACTGGTAAGATGGATGATTTGTCTAAGTATTTTTTTTGCGCTAATTTCTGTCGCTTATTATCTTGTATACAAATACAAACTGATATCGCGATTTGATTCAACGGAAAAAATTCAGGCTTTTTTATCTAAGTACGGAGCATATGCTGGACTGATATATGTAGTCATTCAG
Source organism: uncultured Christensenella sp. (assembly GCA_949290515.1). Taxonomy (GTDB): domain Bacteria; phylum Bacillota; class Clostridia; order Christensenellales; family UBA3700; genus RACS-045. Next base: position 259,688 of record CASERZ010000001.1, on the reverse strand, counting down.
TTTTTACAAGTTACCTTTATACCAGTACCCGCAGCAATAACAACTATGGCGGGAGTTGCCATTTTCGGCGTATGGAAGACTTTTATTTACAGTATAATCGGAATTATGGCAGGGTCGCTGTTTGCGTTTTATCTGGGCAGGAAATACGGCACACGCCTGATTGTATGGCTTATGGGTGAGCGCGCTTATGCTAAATATCTGAGGGTAACGGACGGCAAGGATAAAGTAGTACTGACAATGATGTTCCTTTTTCCTCTTTTTCCTGACGATTTATTGTGTATAGCGGCAGGGTTTACTAATATGACTTATCTTCAATTTTTTGCAATTATGGCTATTGCAAGACCGTTGAATATTCTTGCAATGGAAGGAATGTTCAAAGGCATAAGCGTAATACCTCTGAGAGGATACGGGATACCTATCTGGATTGCATTGATATCTATTACATTGGCTGCCGTAATAATTGCATTTAAGTACAGTTCAAAGATAGAAAGCACATTTATGAATATTTTTGAAAAACTGTCATCTAAGTTAAAGCGAAAGAAAGATTCAAAGCCTATTTACGAATATAAGACGTACAAGTCAGTATACGATAATAAAAGATTGTTTGATGATGAGAAAAAAGAGCCTGAGCAAACCTTTCAAGCTAAACGCAATTAAACAGTTGATATGAAAAAGGAAGGTTTAAACCTTCCTTTAATAAATTTATTATCAGTTAATATGATATTTGTTCGTGCGGTATTTAAGAGCAAATAAGAAGAAGTAGAAAGGAATATTGAACAATAAGACACAGGGGAGTATTATCGTTCTTTCCATAGACGAATAATCATTGATATTTGCTCCGAATTGCACAAATCCCAGTAATGCAATGACTATCGGCAGAGTTATTACAGGTAATAGCGATATAAGCAATGTTGTCTTCGGGTTGAAATTCGCTAAAGATTTTTTATTAGGCTCGATAGCATACATTACGCCTCTGATTATAGGGTACAATGCTACAATCAAGACGGAGAATAACCAATAATTGCTTATAGGGTTGTTACGGTTGCATATAAAGTGAGAAGCAACCAGTTCGATAGCCATAATGAAAAACATTATGAGAGCCGTATGGAAATGCAATTTGTTGGAGTAATAATATCTGTTGACGTAAAACTCCATAGTATTTTTCTTATTATAGGGTTTTATCGTGACGCCTTTTGCCTGAAATTTGAAGACCATCTCGTTCATACTCATAAAGTCGTATTCAGGAGGAGCTTCGGCCGGTTTTTCTTCTTCTATTCTGAACAAATCTGCAAATGAAGTGACATAATTAACTTCGTTATTTTCGTCAAAATAGTTATTTGACTGATACAGCGGCGAGGGTATATCCTGAGGAACGTTCTGAGCAGAAGCGAATTGATATCCGTATTCTGGTTGAGGATTGTTCTGAACAGGCTGAGTTTGTGCAGTGTACGCATTATCAGCGTTGTTAACTTGAGACAGATTAGTATAATCCTCAGACTGCGCTGCAGGCGCTTCGCTTTGTGTGTTTATAGAAATATCCTGAGGTTGTTCTTTATTTTCAGAATCAGTATCGGCATCGGCAAGTTCGCCTTTATCGTCGATAAAGCTTGACTGTACTAAGCTTTCATGAGCAGGAAGAGGATATTCTTCGGGTTGTTCTTCAGCAATGTCTTCCGAGGTGTAGGTCTGCGTTTCAACCGAAGGTTGAACTTGCGCTTGAGGTTGACCTTGAAAACCTTCTACTATCTTAGGCGCGTCGACTTCTCGCAATACCGCATCTTCCTCAACGGGCTTTTCTCTAATGACATACTGTTGAGGGGAGTTTGCGTTCTGACGCGCTTGCATCTCCTCGGGAGTACGTACAACTTCTATATATTTAATAATTACTTCCTTTTCTTTTTCTTGTTCAGGCTTGTTTCTTCTTGTAAGAGGTCTGAACTCAGTGGGGTCGAAAGGTTTTTCTTCCGTCCCAGGGTCGAATTTAGTATCAGAAACCAGGTTAGACATCAAGAAATTACAAAATTCCCAATAAGATTTATCATTATTGAGATGTTCGCGACCTTGTTCAGTAAGTCCGTAATACACGCGCTTCGCGCCGTTTGATACGTCACCGTCGTATGACGTAACGTAACCGCTTTTTTCAAGTCTTTTAAGGCTGTTGTAAAGAGTGGCTTGTTTTAAAGTATAGGTACCTTTACTTCTTTCCTGAATAGTATTCAGAATCTCAAGTCCGTACTTATCCTTATCGGCAAGGGCGGACAAAACGATAATATCAGCTTGACCGCGGATGAAATCTACGTTGGCATTGAAATTATCTTTTTCCAAAATTAAGCCCTCCTTTAATATTTATATTTTACAATATTAATATAAAAAAAGCAACAAATTACTTTATAAAATAGCTTTATTTAAAAGTATACGCACTCAAATCTTTCTAAATTACGAACAAAAGAGGGAAGTTGTAAACATCTGTTTATTTTTATAAAAGTAAATTATGATATTTAAACGCACTATAATTTGAAAAAGTAAATAAAAAAAAGTAGTAATACGATTGTACAAAATTATTTGCCGAGGATTAAGAGCCGAATCATAATAACGATAGAGGATTGAGTAAAACTAAAGCGATTTTATACTGAAAAAATCAAACTGAAGAGTATAGCCGACAATTCAGCGAACCAAATAAATCAAGGATAATCAAATTTATCTTTAGCAAGTATCTTGTTGTTTAATAACATTCTATATAACAAATTATAATTGCTACATTCGGCATTAAAAACTGCTTGGATTGCTAACATTGTACTTACATTATAATATTTGCATCACCATAAGGGGTATTACATACGGTCTGCAAGCGAGCGGAGCATCGAAGAAGCCGTTCTCTCATCTTTTCCTACTCACATCTTTTATATATTAATCACTTCGCAAAACGATAGCTTTGCGAATAGTTAGCATATAAATAGTATATATGCTTCTTAAATTATTATGGATTTGTCGATTTTTTATAATAATGGTATTTATTTACGATTTTTAATAAATGGCTTTGATAAAGCTATATAAATTCAATTATTTTAATTCAACTAATGTGTTTTATAAAATCTTTAATCGCTTTTTTAAATCCGTAATAATTCCTCTTTCTCAAGTATCTCGATATTTTTTACGATGATTATCCGAAAAAGTCTTTGATTTAAATATAACCCTACGTATTTTAAATATTTTACTATTCTTACCTAATAAGTCGCAAAACGCACACATCTTTGGATATAGCTTTAAAGTGTCTTACACTATAATTATAGCGGTACTGTTTTTTTAATTTAATAATATAACAGTTAATTAATATTATACAATTAACAAATTTTTAGATTTTTACTTCAATATGTATATTTTTCTTCGGATTGTCAATAATAATAATTACGATTGTATTTTTTAGTCAAATATGATATAATCAATTTATGGCAGACAGGACGTATTTTGAACAACGCAATTACGATAATACATTAAAATTGAGACAATTACTCAAGGAATTGCCCTATATCTGCAACGATTATTTTATGGGTATCGAAAACCGTACGTCTATACTTACGCGTCTGGGATACGCACAAGATTTAAAGATATTTTTTCATTTTCTTACGACAGAATGCGCTGAATTCGTAAATATTAAGGACATACGTCAATTCGGTTACGAACAGCTGGAATCCGTAGAAACCTTTCATATAGAAATGTTTTTGAATTATTTGACGGCATTTGAGCACGATGGCGTCGAATATACCAATACAGAAAAAACTAAAGCTCGTAAGTTGGCTACTATCAAATCGTTTTTTAAGTACAATTACAATAAAGACAGAATACCCGCAGACCCAGCGTCCAAAGTATTGAGTCTTAAATTACACGATAAAGCCATCATAAGACTTGAAGTAGACGAAGTCGCAAAACTGCTTGACAACGTAGAAAGCGGAACGGGATTATCTCCAAAGCAACTTGCACTTCAGAAAAAAACACGCAAGCGCGATATAGCCATACTTACGCTTTTTTTAGGTACCGGAATAAGAATAAGCGAACTTGTAGGTATCGATTTAGACGATATAGATTTTAATATAAACGGATTTAAGATAACGCGAAAAGGCGGAAATCAGACTATTTTATATTTTTCAGACGAAGTTGCCGAAACGCTTAAGGAATATATATCTGAGCGCAATTCAAATAAAGAGTTAGCCGACGAAACCGCCCTTTTTGTATCATTGCAGAACAAGCGTATAACCGTACGTGCCGTACAAAATCTTGTAAAAAAGTACGCAGGCATAACTACGCCTCTAAAGCATATTACGCCGCACAAACTCAGAAGTACGTATGGTACGAATCTCTATAAAGAAACAAACGATATATATGTAGTTGCCGAAGTTTTGGGTCATAAGGATATCAATACGACTAAAAAACACTATGCGGCAATCAGTGACGAAATAAAACGTAAAGCCGCATCAAAAGTAGTATTGAGAAATCACGAAGATAACGAATAAGCGCAATTTTGTATATTGTTGATAAAATATCGAATAATTTAAAATAAAAGTATAGCCATAGCTTATATTTTATAAACTAAATTATACGTATAATTATACTTATTAAATATCTGAGTTAGCAGGAATTACAATTTATCTACAAAGATTTTAGGCAAAAGTATGTTTGTATTTTTATAAAAATTCATAATGCAAAATGTTACATATAAGTCGATTTAATACAAAAATATTTGTAAAAATATGTAAAAAATATAAACAAATATTCATTTTTTAATATAAAAACGCTTGCAATATGTGAACATTTGTGCTAAAATTTGTTTGTAAATTCAAAATTACAATTGAGGTAAAACCTATGGCAAAAGGCAAAACTATAGAAAAAACCGCCGAAAAATGTGCAGTTACGCTCGAATTTATCAAAAAATTCGTAGACGATAACGGATATCCCCCTACCGTAAGAGAAATTTGCGCTCAGGTTGGCTTTAAATCCACTGCATCGGCTAAATATTATTTAGACAAACTCGAAGAGCAAGGGGCCATAAAGAAAGGCGGCAATAAAAACCGCGCTATCGAAGTTGTCGGCAAGTCTGACTCACCTGCTCCTAAAGTTAAATCGGATAATATTAAAAACGTAGACGATGTATTCAAAAATCTCGTCAATATCCCTATGCTCGGCAACGTGGCCGCAGGCGCACCCCTTTATGCAGACGTAGAAAACGACTCTAGCTATACCATTCCCGGAGACTACTTCAACTGTAAGGGACAGATGTTTTTGCTTAATGTCAAGGGTGACAGTATGAAAAACATAGGTATCCTCAACGGAGATATGGTGCTGGTACGTCAACAAGAAGTCGCCAGAGACGGAGACGTAATCGTCGCACAAATCGACAACAACGAAGTTACTCTCAAGAGATTTTATAATTGCAATACTTATATCAGACTTCGTCCCGAAAACGACCAGATGAGCGACATTATCGTTACAAGCGACCGCGAATTCAGAATTTTGGGCTTAGCTGTCGGTCTTATGCGCAATAAGATTTTTTGATTAATAATTTGATTAATAAATAGATTATGGAAAAGGACGGGATTGCCGTCCTTTTTTAATACATTATATTTAGCTGTATCAGTTTTTGCTTAGTATCAATTTTTCCACGCAATACATACAAGCTATTTTGACGTGTTCATAAGTCAAACCGCCTTGCATATATGCGATATACGGCTCTCTTATAGGCGCGTCTGCCGACAACTCAATAGAAGCTCCCGCCACAAAAGTACCTGCCGCCATTATTACCTGGTCTTCGTATCCGGGCATATCCCAAGGGAAAGGCACTACGTTGCTGTCGATAGGAGAGGCCTGTTGAATTGCTCTGCAAAAGTCTATAAGCTGCTCTTTTGTATCGAATTTTATCGAACGGATTATATCTCTGCACTTTTGTCCCGGCAAAGGCATTGTTTCAAATCCCAAATCGGAAAATACCTGTCCGAGTAGCATAGAACCTTTTACTGCGTTTGCCACTACGTGAGGCGCAATAAACAGTCCTTGATAAAAATCTTTATAGCCGTATGCATACGAGCCTACTTCCATACCTATGGATGGAGACGTCAGTCTGCCGGCAACAAGGTCGATATATTTCTTTTTTCCCAGCACATAGCCTCCGCTGGGAGCCAGTCCTCCGCCTGGATTTTTGATAAGCGAACCCGCCATTATATCTACACCTACCTCCGTAGGCTCAGAATAATCCATAAATTCGCCGTAGCAATTATCTACCATAATACACACGTCGCTTTTTACTGCCCTGATCTCTTTAACAGCTTGAGCAATTTCTTCCACGGACAAAGCGTCACGCCATTCATAACCGCGCGACCTGCCTATAAATATGAGCTTAGTATTGTCTTTAATATATTCTTTGATTTTTTCTAAGTCGATTTTCCCGTTTTTGAGGTCAAGCTGACGGTAAGATACCTTAAAATCTTTCAAAGAGCCGTTGCCTTCCCCTGTAATAACCTCTTTCAAAGTATCATAAGGACTACCCGTAATAGCAAGCATTTCGTCTCCCGGTCTCAAAACTCCGTACAAAGTGAGAGTCAAAGCGTGTGTACCGCTGACAATTAGCGGCGAAACAATCGCGCTTTCGCATTTAAATACGTCGGCAAAAATTTTGCAAAGCGTATCTCTTCCGATATCGTCGTATCCGTAACCGTTTGTCTGTGAAAGATGTCTGAGTCCCACTGAGTTTTGCTGAAAAGCGTTGAGAACCTTGAGTTGATTAAAAGTAGATATCTCTTCCGTTTCGGCAAACTGTTTTGCAAGTTTTTCCTGAGCTTTATTTACAATATCTACAGTCTTCTGTGAGAAGTTCATTTTTTACTCCTTTACGGCCTTTATTATATAGTTTATACAATCCTGCTTTTGCGTAATAGGATTAAACCATTTAGCAAAATCGTATTTTTTAAGCCACGTTATCTGTCTTTTTGCATAATTTCTCGAATCTTGTTTTATTTTCTCTATGAGAGCACTACGGTCGATTTCTTTATCAATATAAGACTTGAATTCCTTATATCCTATGGCCTGCATACTCTGACAGTCAAAGGTTATGCCTTCGGATATCAGTTTTTCGACTTCGTTTTGTAAGCCTTCGTCAAACATCTTGTCAACTCTAAAATTAATTCTTTCGTAAAGCAATTCACGGTCAGGATTAAGTACTGCCATACAGGGCTCGTATTTGAGTTGTCTTTCTTTTGTCAAAAGTCGGCTTTTGACATCTCCCGTAGTATAATATATTTCCAAAGCTCTCAACACTCTCTTTGTATTGTTGGGATGAATTTTTTCAGCATCCTGAGGGTCAAGTTTTTTCAATTTTTCGTACATATATTCTTTGCCGTATGAATCTAGTTCTTCAAAAAGCTGTTTTCTCAGCTTTTCGTCGCACTCTCCGCCGAAACTCATATTGTACAATATTGCGTCAAGATACAATCCGGTTCCGCCAACTACAACGGGAATTTTGCCATTTGCTATCAAATCCGATATATATCCCTCTGCAACTTTTGCATATTCGCCTACGCTGAATTGTTCTGACGGTTCAACCACGTCAATCATACGGTGAATTACCCCTTGCGCTTCGGCTTGCGTAACTTTTGCAGTACCTATATTCATACGCTTATAAATCTGCATACTGTCGCAAGATATGATTTCGCTATTGAGGATTTTGGCTATTTCTACACCGAGCGCGGTTTTTCCGCTGGCAGTAGGTCCCGCTATTATCACGATTTTGTTCATACTATCCTCTTGAAGAGTTTGTCGAAATCTTTTCTTGTATACTTAATTACCGCAGGTCTTCCGTGAGGACATTGAAGAGGAATACCGTCCTTCATAGCGTCAAGTAGGTCGCGGATTTGTTTATCGCTTAGTTTTTCTCCTGCCTTTATTGCGGATTTACAAGCCTTTTGAGCCAGTTTATCCTTTATTATGTCGCTATTTTTGAGAGTTTGTACTGTTTGACGTTCTTCGAAAAGGTTGGCGAAAAATACTCCGAGATTGATATCTCGCAAAACGTAAGGCACGCAATTGATTTTAAAACTCATATCCCCGAATTCTTCTATATCGAAACCGAGTTCCTTGAAGTTGTCCTGCATCTGCAACATAAATTCGTATTGATTGTTATTGCATTCGACGATATAAGGAATCAACATATACTGAGTATCGACTTGTCTTGAATTGACCTGTTCGAGAAGATTATCGTAGATAAATCTTTCGTGGCAAGCGTGCTGGTCGATAAAATATACCGCTCCTGCATATTCGAGAATAAGATACGTATCAAATATCTGACCGACTACTCTGTATTTATTTTCGAGCTGAGTGTCTATCATATCGAGAAGCGAGGATTGTACTTGTTTATTTTCGTTTTTATTCGAAAAGTCGTATTTTATATCTTTTGCACTGTCAAAAGATTTCTTTTCACCGTTAGGCGCAGATACTTTTGCTCCGTCCTGTACGGTAGCAAACTTACCTTTAGGCAAATCTTTTTCGTACTTCAGCTCTTCTACAAGCTTTTTTTGTTTTTCAATAAGTTTTTCGTAATCAGTGTTTTTGTTTTCGGCAAAAAGCTTGCTTTGCAAGTCCTCGTCTTTTTTATCTGAAACAGGCTCTTTAGTTACTATTTTCTGTACTTCAGGCTCTTTATCAATTGCCGTAGTCGCACTTCTCACGGTATTTTCGCTTTCTCCGAATACGAGTTTTTTCTCGTAGTTTGCCAGAGCGTTTGACACAGCTTTATAGACGCAAGAAAATACTCTGTGAGTGTCTTCGAAGCGCACGTCTGTTTTTGTAGGATGCACGTTGACGTCGACTTCGTCGAAAGGCATTATGATATTAAGCACGAATACGGGAAAAGTACGCGTCATCAATCTGTTGCCGTAAGCCTGCGACACCGCCGTGGATATCGTAGCGTTTGTGATAATTCTTCCGTTTATGATAATGGTCTGATAATTCCTGTTGTGTTTGGAAAGCGCGGGAGTGCCCGTATATCCGTAAACTCTGTAATTATCGAAAGAATAGTCGAAAGGAATGAGTTCGTTTGCAATTTCCCCTGAATAAACGGAATAAATAGCTTCTTCCAGTCCGCCGTTTGTCTGAAAAATCACCTTTGAATCGACAACGTACTTTATTTTGATATCGGGATTAGCGAGTGCAAGCTGGAGCATAACCTGAGTTACGTTTGCTTCCTCTTGTTTAGGCTTTTTCAGGAATTTTTTTCTGACAGGAGTATTGAAAAACAAATTCTCTACAACAATCGAGGTGCTTTGAGCTATAGCTTTTTTACCTTCTTCCACAACTTTTCCTGCGTGAAGTACGATATAATTGCCTATGTCCTCCTCGCTTGTCTTGCTGGTCATAGTAACTTGCGCAACTGCGGCAATGGACGCCAAAGCTTCTCCCCTGAAACCTAACGTAGCGATATTATCGAGGTCTTCGGCTTTTGACAATTTGGAAGTCGCGTGCGGCAAAAAAGCAAGACGCATATTTTCTTTGTCGATACCCGAGCCGTCATCGGTTACGGCAATCATAGATATACCGCCCTCTTTGATTTCGACTACTAAAGAGGTTGCGCCCGCATCTATACTGTTTTCTACAAGTTCTTTTACCACCGACGAAGGTCTTTCGACAACCTCGCCCGCAGATATGAGATTGAATATACTAGAATCTAGTACGTTGATTTTTGCCATATCAGTTCCTCTTTGCGATATCTATGAGTTCGGCAAGCTTTCCTATTGCCTGCATAGGAGTTACGTTTTCGATATTAATCTTGGAGATAATTTCCTTAAGTTCTGCATCCTTTGTCATTTCGAAAAGGTTGTTATCGTCTAGCATAGGTTTCTTTTGCGTAGTAAGAGGATTGCTTTCTAAAAGTTTGCTTATCTCCTTAGCGCGTTTGATGACGTTTTGAGGTATGCCCGCATATTTCGCGACCTCAATACCAAAACTCTTGTTGGTACCGCCTCTCGCTATTTTGTGAAGGAATACTACACCTTTATCGACTTCGCTTGCCAGTATTTTGAAGTTTTTTACACCGTCGAGGCAATCTTCCATTTCGGTAAGTTCGTGGTAATGCGTGGAAAACAACGTCTTGCATCTTATGCGGTTGTTTACGTCCTCGAGCACCGCTCTTGCTATCGACATTCCGTCAAAAGTGGATGTTCCTCGTCCGATTTCGTCCAGAACAAGCAAGCTTCTGAAAGTAGCGTTTTGTAATATCGTCGCCACTTCTACCATCTCTACCATAAACGTACTTTGACCGTACGCCAAATCGTCACTCGCACCTATACGCGTAAAAATTCTGTCTGTTACGGATATGCTCGCGCTTTTTGCGGGTACAAAACTTCCTATGTGAGCCATAAGAGTTATGAGTGCAACTTGTCTCATATATGTACTCTTTCCGCTCATATTGGGACCCGTGATAATCATAGTACGGTTTTGACAACAATCCAATTCCGTATCGTTGGGAACGAATTCGTTGTTTTTCATAAGGCTTTCGACAACAGGATGTCTGCCCGCCTTAATGGTAATACCCTCTATCGTATCGTTGATGACGGGTTTTACGTAATTGTTGGAGATAGCTACCACAGCCAAAGACAGCAAGCTGTCGCAATATGCAACGGATTTAGACGTAGACTGCAACTGTGCTATTACTTTAAGCAAGTCGAGTTTGAGTTCTTCGAAAATTCTGTTTTCAATCTCCAGAGCGTTTTCCTTTGCTCCGAGCAGTTTTTCTTCGATTTCTTTAAGTTCTTGAGTAATGTATCTTTCGCCCGTAGTCAAAGTCTGTTTGCGTTGGTATCTGTATGGCACTTTGTCTACGTTGGTTTTGCTGACTTCGATATAATAACCGAATACTTTGTTATAACCAACTTTGAGGTTTTTGATTCCCGTAGATTCTTTTTCCTGAGTTTCGAGATTGGCAAGCCATTGTTTTCCTAAAGAGCCTGCGTGTCTCAATTCGTCAAGTTCTTTGCAATAGCCTTCTTTAATAAATCCGCCGTCTTTCATCAAAGCGGGAGGATTTTCGTCGATTGCGTCAACAAGTTTTTGCGCAACGTCTTCCAAAAGATATATCCCCTCGTATATACCGCAAAGCATCTTGCTTTTTGCATTAGACAACAGAGTTTTGACTGCAGGCAAAGCCTTCAGCGACAATCCGAGCGCAAGCAAATCTTTAGGAGTAGGCGTGCCGTATGCTACTTTTGACGTAAGTCTTTCTATATCCTTAATATCAGCCAGCATATCGTAGAGATTAGTACGCATACGGGTATTTTTTACAAGTTCTTCAACGCTGTCGAGACGCTCGTTGATAGCGGCAGAATCCCTGAGCGGCTGCTCGAGCCATCTTCTCAGATTACGTGCGCCCATATTCGTGCGTGTTTTGTCCAACACCCACAAAAGCGTAGCTTTTTTTGACGCGTCGCGCGTATTTTCGCATATTTCGAGATTGCGGCGGCAATTGTTGTCCATAATAAGATACTTATTATTCTGAACGTATTTGATAGAAGAGATATGAGCAAGCGAACGCTTTTGAGTATCGTTTACGTAATTTATGAGTGCGCCTGCCGCGCATACCGCATATTTTTTGTCTTCGAATTCGAATTTCGACAATGTACTCAAAGCAAATTGTTTTAACAGTGCGTTGCGCGCTGTATTGTAATCGAAAGCCCACTCGTAATATTTTTGGAATTTAGGCAGTCTGCCTACTCTGATGGCGGACAAATCCTTAGCTTGTTCTGCTGCGTATTCGTTGGCAATAATTTCTGTGGGAGAAAAAGTAGCTAAAACGTCTTCTATTGCCGAAAAATCGCTGTAATCCGACTGAAAAGTATTGAATTCTCCCGTCGATACGTCTATCCAGGAGAGCGCATAACATTTTTCGCAAGCGAATATGCAAGCCAGATAATTGTTTTTCTTATCGTCGAGTATATTTTCTTCGATGACCGTACCGGGAGTAACTACTCTTACGACGTCGCGCTCTACGAGTTTGCCTTGTTCAGGCTGAGTAAGCTGTTCGCAAATAGCGACCTTGTATCCTTTTTGCACGAGTTTTGCGATATATCCGTCAGCCGCGTGGAAAGGCACGCCGCACATAGGAGCGCGCTCTTCAAGGCCGCAATCTCTTCCCGTAAGAGTAAGGTCGAGTTCTCTGCTGGCAATCTTAGCGTCGTCAAAAAACATCTCATAAAAGTCGCCCAGTCTGAAAAATAACAGCGCGTCGCTGTATTTTTCTTTTAGCGTGAGATAAAATTTCATCATTGGTGAAAGTGCCATAGCTTAATCCTCCACTATATCGCCGAAAAGCGACGCAGATTGAGATTTGTTGATTTTTACGTTTACAAAAGAGCCTATAAGGTTGTCTTCTCCCTTGAACGTAACAAGTCTTCCGCTGTCAGTACGTCCGCACACGTATCCTTCTTTTTTGGGAGCCTTGTCTTCGCACAATACCTCATATACTTTGCCTTCGTAAAGTCTGGACAATTCTTTAGTTATCTTGTTTTGTTCCGCAATAAGACGCGTTATTCTGTCTTTGGATACTTCGGGCGGAATTTGAGGCATCAATGCGGCTTTTGTTCCTTTTCTGACCGAATATACGAATGTAAACGCGCTTGAATACTTTACTCTGCGAACGATATCGAGCGTATCCTGAAAATCCTCTTCTGTTTCGTAAGGGAAACCCACCATAATATCGGTAGTAATTCCGCAATCGGGAATTTTGGCTTTTATCGCGTCAATAGTTTCAAGATAGTAATCGCGGGTATAATGTCTGTTCATCAGTTGCAAAATCTTGTCAGAGCCTGACTGAATAGGAAGGTGAATATTATTGCAAATCGTAGGACTTTCGGCAATAATATCTATCACTTCTCGGTTAAGGTCTTTGGGATGCGACGTCATAAAACGCACTCTGTGCTTACCCTTAATCTTGCTGATTTCGCTCAGCAGTCCAGCAAACGAACTACCGTCGTCAAGGTCGTGTCCGTAAGAATTTACGTTTTGTCCCAAAAGCGTAATTTCCTTGTATCCTTCGTCAAGAAGTCTTTTGAATTCGTCCATTATATTTGACATTTTGCGACTTCTTTCGCGCCCGCGCACATAAGGAACTATACAATACGTACAGAAATTGTTGCATCCGTACATAATGTTGAGCCACGCATTTGTACCGCTCGTGCGGTATACTCGTTCGCCTTCACGCACTTGTGGACGGTCATTGGGGGCGATAAGGACGCTTTTTTTCTTGCTGTTGCGAAGTCTTACGATACAATTTTCCAATTCGTGAAGATTGTTTGTACCGAGAACTATATCGACATAGGGATATTTTTCTCTGAGAGTAAGCCCCGCTCCCTCTTGTTGCGTCATACAACCCACAACGGCGATAATCAGATTTTTATTCTCTTTTTTGAGGTGTTTGACTGCGCCGATATTGCCCAAAGCGCGTTTTTCGGCGTTATCTCTGATACAGCAGGTGTTGAAAACTATAATATCGGCGTCTTTTTCGTCAGAACATTCACTATAGCCCATATCTTCGAGAATACCGGCTATCTTCTCCGATTCGTGAATATTCATTTGGCAACCGTACGTAATAATCTTATATTTTTGCATATAACAATTATATCGAAAACACAAAAAAAAGACAAGTAATAATATTATAATGAAAAAAAATAATACAAATAAAAAACGTCTTTCGACTCTTAGCAAAGTATTTTTAACTCTAGTGCTGACTGTATTTACGCTTTCCTTAGTCGGTACAGGCTTATTTTTTGCCGTATTGTATTTAGGTGGTGAGCAACCTGACCTTGCGCTTTTGGAAAACGCTTGCTCCGAACTTACCGTATATGACAAAGAGGACAAGCCTATAAAAGACGAAAGCGAAACAGAATATGCGGATATATCGCAGATACCCGTACTGCTCAAAAACGCTTTTGTTGCGGTGGAAGACAAACGCTTTTATTCTCACCACGGAATAGACTACAGGCGTATATTCGGCGCGCTTATTAACAATGCAAAAGGAGAGCGCACTCAGGGCGCGTCTACGATTACGCAGCAATTAGTCAAAAACGTCTATCTCTCCAGCGAGCAAACGTTTGAGAGAAAATTCAAAGAGATGCAGCTTGCCATAAAACTAGAGAAAAAATTGACCAAAGACGAGATATTGGAAAAGTATCTCAATATGCTCTATTTCGGTAGCGGAGAATACGGCATAAAAAATGCGTCGAGAAGATTTTTCGATAAAGACTTAGACGAGTTGAACGCATTGGAGTGCGCTATGCTTGCCGGGATAATTAAGAGTCCTACCAAATACAATCCTATCAACTATTACGATAATTCAATAGAAAGAGCAAGGCTTGTTTTAAGACTTATGCGTGAGCAGAAGTATATAGACGAAGATACCTATAATAACCTCGCAAATCAAGATATTACTATAAAAAATGCGTTAATTGAGAATAATCTAGAAGATTATTATCTTAAAAGTGCACTTTCTGAAGCAGCGTCTATTTTGAACAGCGACGAAAATACAATGCGAAACGAAGGTGTAAAAATATATACTTTCTACTCTCCTTCGGCTCAGCAGGCACTCTGCTCGACCGTATTCGATAAGTCGTATTACGAAAACGATGAAGTCAATTCTTTAGCTATCGTATGCGATAATTATTCGAGAGGAATCAGCGCGGTTGCATCCCGCTACGATATAGATATTTTCAATTATACGAGACAAGTCGGGTCGACTATAAAACCTTTGGCTTGCTATGCTCCGGCGCTTGACCAAGGGCTTATATCTCCCGCTACTAAAATCCTGGATGAGCCGACTTCTTTCGGAAATTACTCTCCTTCTAATTACAAAGATATATATTACGGATGGACAAGTATGCAGGAAGCGGTATCAAAATCGCTCAATATCCCCGCAGTAAAAATAATGCAATCTCTGTCCGTCGCGACCTCTAAAGACTATTTGTCTAAAATGGGAATACCCACTTGCGAGCAAGACGATAATTTCGCTCTTGCATTAGGCGGCACGACTTACGGAATATCTATGATTGACCTTTTGGGCGGATATACCGCTTTGTCTAACTACGGCGCATACAGGAAGCCGACGTTTATCAGACAAATAGTCGACAGCAACGGAAGCGTATTGTATAATTACGACGATGACGTGCCTACGCGAGTATTCGACCAGCAAAGCGGATATCTTATGACGTCTATGCTTAAAGAATGCGCAAAAACGGGTACGGGAAAAAAGCTTGCCGATTGCAAATTCGATGTTGCTTGCAAAACAGGTACCGTATCTATGGAAGACAAGAACTTTAACAGCGATATATATTGCCTCAGTTACACCTCTTCGGATACTTTCCTTTTCTGGCAAGGCGGTAGCGCTATGAGTGCAAGCAATACCGGCGGCGGCGCAACCGCGCTTATGACCAAGAATTTCTTAAGCAAATTCTATTCTGACATAACGCCGATAGACTTCCCCGTCCCCGACGGCATCGAAGAGATATATCTTGACAGATACTCTTATGACAACCTCAATAAAACGGTTATTGCAAGCGAACACGCCCCCGAATACTCAAAAGTAAAAACTCTTGCTTCGCAAAAATGTATGCCGACAGAAAAAGACAACTCTTATGACGGTTTGTCAGTCGAAAATGCAGTATTTACGCAAAAAGACGGAGTTGTATCCCTTACTTTCGAATACAATCCCCGTCTGAATTACAAAATATATAAACGCACTTTTACCGAAGGCGAAAATTTGGTGTATAATATCAAAGGTAAAAGCGGTAATGCCTCCTTCAGCTTCGATTCCGATGCCTTTCTCGGCTCCAAAATAACGCTTATCCCTTATTACGTCGATGATGACGGCAAAGAGATTATCGGAGAGCCGTACAAATACTACAGCGGTTTCTTAGCAAAGCGGTTTATGAATTGACCTAACAATCAGGCGTAATAGTCATTACCTCAGCGGTATCTACTGCAATATCAATCATATTTTCGAGATTTTCAATCTTTGCCTGCTCCTTTTTTGCCACATCCAAGGAGGGCTTGATGACTGGATTTTTAGGCAAGAATACGGTACAGCAGTCCTCATAAGGCAGTTGCGATATATCGTACGTATCTATCGCGGCTGCCGTATCCATTATCTCGTACTTATCCATACCGATAAGAGGTCTGAAAACAGGCAAAAGTTTTACCGCCTCGTTTGTAACGGTTATACTTTGAGTAGTCTGACTTGCCACTTGTCCGAGACTTTCTCCGGTTATCAGCGCAGCACATCCGTTTTTATTAGCAAGTTTTTCAGCAATCTCAACCATTATTCTGCGCATTATGGTAATCATAAAATCTTCTCTGCAAAATTCGTGGATAGCTTGCTGTATCTCAGTAAATCTGACTACAAAAAGTTTTATATTGCCGCAATATTTCGTAAGCTTTCCTGCAAGGTCTATAACTTTCTGCTGAGCAAGTTCGCTTGTATGAGGATAGCTGTGGAAATGTACCGCATATATCTCCATACCGCGTCTTGCCATTCTGTATCCGGCTACGGGACTGTCAAATCCTCCGCTGAGAAGTAAAAGTCCTCTTCCCGCACTACCTACAGGCATTCCCTGAGCGCAGTCGATTTTATCTCTGAAAAGATAAGAATATCCGCTCTCTCTTATATCTACGAATATTTCGCTTTGAGGATAATACAAATCGACACTCAGCGACTTGTTTTTCGAAAGTATATATCCGCCCAGCATAGCTCCTATTTGCGGACTTGTCATATCGAGCGATTTATCCGCCCTTTTCACACTTACTCTGAAAGTGCCTTCCTCGGGCATATATTCGATAATCGCCTTTTTTAGATTTTCGTAATCCGTCTTGACTTTTGTAGCTACTGACAGCGAATGAAGTCCGAATACTTTTGTAAGCCTGTCTATAAAAGTATCCTGCAGATTCTCGTCGTAATCTTCGATATAATATCTGTTTTGCGTACGGATAAACTTAAATTCAAGTCCCGTCAAAGCCGTTTTGATATTTTCGATAAGTCTTCTTTCGAATATGTTTTTATTCTTACCCTTGAGAAAAATCTCTCCGTATCTCAATAAAATTACTTTCTTTTCTTCCATAACAACCTCATTTTCTCAATTTAAGTCGGGACAATATACAATCGTCTTTATTACTGCTCTTATTCTGATATTTTATCAACTCTTCGAGGCTTTGTGCGAGAGCGTCTATAAATGCGTCTATATCGTCTTTAGTATTATTTTCGTTAAAACTTACTCTCAACATTCCCTGCGCGTAATCCCCCTCGATACCCAAAGCTGCGGGAATACGTTTTGTAGACTTCTGTGAATTACACGCCGAGCCTGTACCCACTATAATTCCCCTGTCTTCGAGGCAATGAACCAGCACCTCGCCTCTCGCACTGTTGAGCGCAAAAGAAAATACGTATGGAGACGAATGCAGTAAATCGGTATTTATTTTCACGTTTTCGAAATTATCTGTAAGTTTTTGATACAGATAATCTCTCAATTCTGTGGTTTTTTTATAATTATCAGTTAATGACGGCAAGTTTTTCTCCGCTAGATATCCGAAAGCGACAATCGACGGCAAGTTTTCCGTAGCCGAACGCACGTTGTTTTCTTGTCCTCCGCCGAACACGAAAGTCCTGAGATAAAGTCCGCTGCGACAATAGAGCGCACCTATACCTTTTGGCGCGTGTATTTTATGCCCGCTTATACTGTACAAGTCTACGCCGAGACTTTTGAGATTTACGGGGATTTTGCCGTATGCCTGCACTCCGTCCGAATGGAATATTGCCCTGGGCGCCTTTGCTTTTATTATTTTTGAAATAGCAGACAAATCGTTGAGCGCACCCGTTTCGTTACACACGTGCATTACCGAAACAAGCACAACGGTGTTGTCTATCAATTTTTCGAGTTGCCCTACGTCTGTCCTACCGTATTTGTCGCAAGGTGCGAAAACCACGTCATAACCTCTTACTTTGAGTTCAAGCGCGGTGTTATATACCGCACTATGCTCGCTTGAGCCTATTATCACTTTACCGCTTTTAGCTCTCACAGAACATAAAAGCGCGATATTGTCAGCCTCGCTGCCCGAAGTGGTAAAAATTATTTCTTCGCCTTTTACTCCCAGCGATTTGGCTATCGAATTACGAGCCTGCTTTATTGCATTGGCACTTTCCATTGCTTTACGATACAATGCCGAGGGATTGTAGAATCTCTCCACATTGTACTCTCTTATTATGTCAAGACACTTTTCGTCAAGCGCGGTAGTAGCCGCATTGTCAAGATATATCATTTTCATCCTCTGTTGCTATCGCGTATAGGTAATCGTCGAGATTGACGATATATTTTTTACCCGATAATTCTAGCATATATATCGCGTACGGGCAAGTATTAATACACAATCGTACGGCATTTTTATCTTTAGTTTTCACATTGATATTGGCGGCGGTATTCAAAGGCATAAGCGAATAACTACCTTTTTCGCCCTTGAATATTTGCTGTCTTAGCATAGGAAATACTCTGTCGATTGTCAGCACTCCATCGTCAAACCTGTATTCCAACGAATACGTAAGAAAGGTTGACGCAATCTGAATACATAAAACTCCCGCCATAATCGCAACGTAAAGCGCAATATCCGAATATGTCTTTGTTGCAATCGCGCCGATAACAGAAGCTATCGCAATCAAATCTATCAAAAGACATATACCAAGAATTATAATTTTGAGTGCGCCATACTTATTTTGACTTATCTTAACAGAATATCTCATATATCACTTGAGAGTAACAATAGTTACTCCGCTTTCACCTTCTCCGTATTTACCCAGTCTGAAAGACTCTACGTAAGGACTATCCTTAAGATACTCCTGAACGGCTTTTCTCAAAATTCCCGTACCCTTGCCGTGAACTACCCTGATTTCGCTGCAATTGTGCAATACGGCTTCACTCATATAATTATCGAGATTATACAAAGCTTCGTCCACGCGCTGGCCTATAAGATTTATCTCAAAGGAAAATGGTTTGTTTGAATACTCTTTTGTTACCGTAACCTTAGGTTGAGCTTTTTGCTTATCGGTAGAAACTCGTTTGCAGTCTTTTAGTTTTATATTTGAAGTGAGAATACCGACTCTGACCTGACATTCTTTTTTCTTATCGTTTACGCTCAAAACCTCTCCTACGCTGTCAAGCGAAGCGATATATACGCTGTCTCCCGCGCATATCTGACCGCCTATTTCGCGATAGGAATTATGTGGTTTATCCGATACGATTTCTATATCCTTAAGTTTGCTTTTTAGTTTTCTTGCCTCAAACAAGGCTTGTTCGTCGCCTTTTTTAACCAGCTCTTTGAGTTCGTCGACCAACTCTTCCGCTTCGTCCAGATAATCCCCGAGGAGCTCTTTTGCAGACTTTCTCATCTTCTCCTCGAGTTTTTCTTTCATTAAATTGACGTCGTTTTGAGTTTTCTTTGCTTCATCCAGCGCGGCTTTTGCCTCCTGATACGCTGCTTTAGTCTGTTCTTCGTATTCTTTTGCCTGTCTGCGCGCTTTTTCCGCTCCTTTAATTATGTTGTCAAACGCAACCTTTTCGTCAGAAAGTCTTGCTCTGGCATTTTCCACAATATCCTTTTTCAATCCCAAAGCGGTAGCTATCTCGAGAGCGTTTGAAGAAGACGTATGCCCCATAATGAGTTTGTACGTAGGTGCAAATGTAATCGGGTCGAAATCCATACCGGCAGTAGCTATATCGTCATTGACGAAAGAATACTCTTTCAACTCATTGTAGTGCGTACTCGTAACCGTCTTACAGCCTTTGCTTTTAAAGTATTCAATCAGACTTATTGCAAGCGCACTGCCTTCGGTAGGGTCTGTACCCCCTCCCAATTCGTCGAGAAGCAATAAGCAATTTTTACTTACGTGGTTACAAATATATATGAGATTCGTCAGGTGCGACGAAAAAGTCGAAAGACTTTGTTCTATATTCTGCTCGTCGCCGATATCGCAAAAGACATTATCAAACACGGCAATATCGCTTTCAAGGTCGCAAGGAGGGAAAATTCC
This sequence comes from uncultured Christensenella sp., assembly GCA_949290515.1. Classification (GTDB taxonomy): domain Bacteria; phylum Bacillota; class Clostridia; order Christensenellales; family UBA3700; genus RACS-045. Next base: position 239,596 of record CASERZ010000001.1, on the reverse strand, counting down.
GCTGGCCGCCATAAGAGATAATATGCCTACAAGCTTAAGACATACAGTCTTACCGCCTGTGTTCGGACCTGTTATCAACAAGGTATTATACGCACCGCCTACGCTTACGGACACCGGTACGACTTTTTGTTTGTCTATCAGAGGATGCCTACCCGCAATTATATTTACGTATCCGTTCTTATTTACTTTTACGTAAGCTCCTTTTATCTCCTGCGCGTATCTTGCCTTTGAAAAGATAGCGTCAAGACGCGCAACCGTATCGTAAGATAATCTTATCTTTTCGCATTCGTAAGAGATTTTTTGCGAAAAAAATGCCAAAATACGTTCGATTTCGTTGTTTTCTTCAGCAACAAGCGTTCTCAGCTCGTTATTAAGTTCGACTATAGCCATAGGCTCAACGTATACCGTTGCACCAGAAGCGGACTGGTCGTGCACCAATCCTTTTATCTGACGCGAATATTCGCTTTTCAGCGGTATTACGTAACGGTTGTTACGCATTGTGATAAGCGAATCCTGCAAATACTGACTGTAGTCTGACGACGTAATATACGACATAAGCTTTTGTCTTATTCTGTCGTTACAATTCTTTATACTCTGTCTGACCGAGCGCAAAGTGGGGGAAGCATTGTCGCTGATTTCGTTTTCTCCGAGTATACTTTCATATATACTGTTTTCGAGTTCTGTGTCGATAAAAAGCGAGTTTGCAAGCTCTTTTATATCGTCCAACCCCTCTTCGTTGACTGCGGTAACGGTATTAAAGATAATTCGTGAAGTCTTGAGTATTCTTCCTATTCTTAAAATATCTCCCGTCGAAAGCATAGCTCCCTTTTCGGCAGAAACTAAAATATCGTCCGCCTCGTCCATTGAAAAAGACGGACTTGCGCAAAATTCAAAAGTTATGCGGTAAGCCTGATTTGTCAAGTCCAAGAGATACTGCGCCTCATCCAATTCAAGCGAAGGTCTGATTGCATATATAGCGTCGCGCGCGTGCTTAGATGACGCATAGTTAGCTATTGCGCCGAGAATTTTGTCATATTCAAGCACTTTCAGGCTTTTTCTGTTGATAAAATTGTATTTATTAGCCATATTTCACAACTACATAATATTTTTGCAGCAAAGTTTTTCTTTACATATTTTTATGTACTTATTTTATTATAACACAAATTAAACAAATCAGCTATTTAACTCCTCTGAAAAGATGTCCGTAAGTCGAATTTCCTTCGCTTATTCCTTTCATAACATTATATTTACATATAACATTTAAGGCTTTAGCCGTATCGCACTCAGTCAGATTGAGGTAAACACTATACCTCCATCCTTGAGTTTTGCCGATGATATCGATAATTTGCTGATTATACAGGTTAAATTGACAATAATTGAGTTTTGTACGCTTTATCTTGTATTTGCCTCTTTTGTCGGCATAATAAAAATCTCCGTCGTATTTACAATCAGAACAAGTACAACCTGTATTGACCTGTACGGGGCAATGAAGTAATGTCATTACCGGTAGCGGACCGTAGGCATACAAAATACCGCCCTCCCACAACTCGCTCTTGTTCAGCTCTACAGAATACATTTCATCGTCGAGACCGAGAATTTCGCCAGCCGTATGATTGTAAATATTCAGTCCGATGCCGCCGACGATTTTTAGCTCATACTTTTCGGCAAGATATACTCCGTAAAGATTGTCTGCATATATTCCGCTGATTTTTTTGGAGTTTTCCGCTAAGAATTTATCTATATCTTTATAATCTTTGTCTCTTGCTACACGTGGCAATTTTAGATATATATCTTCTATTTTATTCTCATTTAAGCCGTTTTGTAGAATTATTTCTATAAATTGCCCTAATTTAGAAGAATATTCTACCACTAAATTAAATTTACAATCCGTCTTTTTAATGACAGCGGAAATATCGTTTGCATTACTCAATTCACACCATACCCTAACCCTGCTTTTATTCTTTTCGTGAGCATAAAAGCACATAGGATAATTATCGTAATTTACTCTTTGCTTGTCCTTTTCATATCGACTGAGAATAGCATTTTTTAATCTTTCGACAAGCTCTCTTCTCATAGCGTTTATAAGAGAAGAAGGTATAAATAACGAATTATTGAGGTCGAGTTTTATATCTATATCGTTGACATAAAAATCGCTTTGACCGAATCTCATAAGCTGATTTTTTACACTCTCCGCGTCAGCAATGTACTTTTGCGAAACCTCGGCTATTGCGCCCTCGATTTTCACTTCTACTCCCTTGCACACTCCTTTGAGTACTACAGGTTTTCCGCATTCAGCTTCAAAAGTCAAATCCAACGGCAATTTAGGACGCAAATCACTATATGCGTTTATCTGCATTATGTCAGACGTTACACAAACCTCGCTTCCCACGGGATATACTCTGTTTGACGGAATGACAACGTATTTTCCCCTTTTAGTCAGGGAAGCAACATTCATTCCGCCGACTTCTTCGCCTTTATATATGATTTTTAATCCGTCGCCTACGCTGAGTTTACCCGAAAGTTCAACATATATGTAAGATTTTTTACATTGCGCGATTTTGCCTACACACTCGCCTATAGTGCCGTTGACTTTATCGTCCATTATTTCTTTGGAAGATTCAAAATTGTATCCTCTTGTAAAATTACCTCTGTTATAAGCCCTTTTTAAAGCCGAAAAATCTGCTTTATATGTTTTAGTCGAATTCAAAGCGTCAACCGCTTTTCGATATTGACTCACTACCTCTCCCACATAATGAGGTTGCTTGAGTCTGCCCTCTATCTTAAAGCTGTCCACGCCTATATCCGCAAGTTTCTTCAACTCACCTATAAAACACTGGTCTTTAGGAGACAATAGATACTTTTCTTTACTGCTGAAAGATGACGTATATTTTAATCTGCAAGGCTGATTACATCTTCCGCGGTTTCCGCTGTCCCCGCTCATAACACTCGACAACAAACACCCGCCAGAAAAACTTACACAAAGTGCGCCGTGAACAAAGTACTCTATTTCAAGCGAAGTATTCTCCCTAATATCCTTTATATCTTCAAAAAGCGTTTCTCTTGCGACCACAACGCGCGTGAAGCCTAGTTTTTCCAGTACTTTGGCCCCTGCAAGATTATGTACGCCTATTTGCGTACTTCCGTGCAAAGGCACATCGTATTGTCTGAGTATATCAAGACATCCCAAATCCGTAACTATAAAAGCGTCTACTCCCGCTTTTGCCGCACATTCTACGTATTGAGCAAATATCGATTTTTCGTTTTCTTTTACGGACGTATTGAAAGTAACATATACCTTTACTCCGAAAAGATGGCAATAATCGGTATACTCTTTTATATTATCCTTATTAAAATTATCGGCTTTGATGCGCGCATTAAACAAATCAAGACCGAGATATACTGCGTCTGCGCCTGAATATATCGCAGCTTTTAAAGCCTGCACCGAGCCTACGGGAGCCAAAACTTCTGTCATATATTTATTATACCATATTAGTTAGCCGTTTTGTAGCGATTTTAATAATAAAATAGTCGGATACTTATTCCGACATAAAAACCAGTTTGATTACGCATATTTTATAATAATCCGATAGCGTATTTTATACAAAATAATTCAACAGCAACATAAAACCAGTCAAGATAAACAGAAAAGCAAAGTTGAAAAGTGAAAATACAAGCACATAGAATTTGCCCTTTCCGGGATTAAGCTTAACGTATTCTCTGAACGTAATAAGACTTGCAAGAGAAGATATGAGCGTGCCGACGCCGCCTATATTGACACCGACTAATAAATCTCTGTAATTGCCAGTAAACTGCGAAAGAAGTATAGCGGAAGGGACATTACTGATAATTTGACAGGAAAATACGCTTACAAGCAAGGTATTTTTCTCCAAAAGTCCCGAAAAAACGTTTCTGACAGCATCTATTCTCGCCATATTTCCTGCAAAAATAAAAAAGAATACAAACGTAAGCAGCAACGAATAATCCACCATCAGCAGAGCTTTTCTGTCGACTATAAGCAAAACTACGGGTATGATTATAAGTCCTATCCAGTATGGTATAACCCTGAAAACTATTATAATCGACAGCGCAAACAGTATAAGATAAAGCACCGTGCGCTTAGGGTCAAGCTTAACCTCTTCCTTCTGAAGTTCCAAAGGCTCAGGCTTTACGAAAATAATGCAACACAACGTAATCAATAGTATCGAAAGTAAAAACGGCGGAGCCATTATGGACATAAATTCCAGCGTAGGTATCTCGAATTTTGTATAAAGGTATAAATTTTGAGGATTTCCGAAAGGCGTGAGCATTCCGCCAAGATTCGCGGCTATGTTTTGCAATATAAACGTAACCGCCATATATTTTCTCTTGCCCGTAGTGGTAAGTACCAAATATCCTAACGGCAGAAAAGTCAACAGCGCCATATCGTTGGCTATCAGCATAGACCCTATAAAAGTAATATATACGAGAGCAAGCACGCTGATACGCGCGTTTTTAAATACTTGAACTATTTTAAGCGCGAGAATATAAAAAAATTTGATATTTTTGAGAGCGCATACTACCGCCAAAACGCAGAAAAGACAAGTCAAAGTCTTAAAATCGAAATAACCTATGTACTCTTTATCGGGCGGAACAATACAACTTGTTACGATTGCGGCAAGCAAAGCTATGAGCATAACTATGTTCTGTTTGACAAAAGCCCAAATCTTGGACATAACCAGATTAAATCTTTCCTTCGCCGTCATATATTGCCTTGGAATATTCCGTAATATCGCTTAAAACTTTATTTTTCGATAATAATATATTTTATGCGCGCGCGTTTGTCAAGTTGATTAACGCAAAATGTTCAAAAATGATTACGGCACCCTAAAGGGTGCCGCTTTAGTACAGTTATCTTTGAACAGCGTTGAATTCGCTGGTAAGCTTTGTGAGTATTCTGTTCATCTTTGCATTGACTTCTTCTTCTGTCAAAGTCCTGTCGTTAAGCCTGAATACAAGATTTATCGCTACACTCTTTTTGTCCGCACCGAGAGCTTCTTTGTTACGGTATATATCGAATACGGATGCATCTACAAGCAAACTTCCGCCACCTTTTCTTATGCAAGCAAGCAAATCTCCGGCCGCTACCTTTTCGTCTACGACAACTGCTATATCTCTCTCCATAGGAGGATATTTTGCGATAGGCACGAAAGTATAGCTGTAATCTGCAAGCGAATTGAGCATATCTACGTTGATTTCGGCAATATACATTCTTTCCCCTACGTCAAACGAGTCGGCAACCTGAGGATGAACCTCGCCCAAATAACCGAGGACTATCTTTCCTACGTTGATTTGCGCGCTTCTGCCCTTATGCAAATAACTAATGTCTGCTCTTGTATAATCCGCTTTGATTCCGAATTTTTTCAAAAGCACCTCAACTGCGCCTTTCATCGTAAAGAAATCAACGCCCTGACCGTACATTCCCATACCGAGCATCAAAACTTCGTCAGGCAATTGCTTCATATCCTTATCTTTAGGCAAATAGACTTTTGCAACTTCAAACAGTTTTGCGGTTTTGTTGCTCTTTATGAAGTTGCTTGCCAACATAGATATCGTACTGTATGCAAGCGTAGTACGCATTACGGATAAATCCTCTCCGAGAGGTTTGAGAAGCTTGACGCAATTTCTTCTTTCGTCCTCTGCGCTCATTCTCAAAATATCGAAGCATTTGGGAGTAGTAAAAGAATAAGTAAGCGTTTCACTCATTCCTTGACTTACGCAGATTTCTTTGATTATATCGACGTTTTGCTGCTCTCTCGTCTTTCCGCCGAGAGTCTGGTGCGCCTTGTCGAGAAGCGTACACTCTATTTTATCATAACCGTAAAGTCTTATGACTTCCTCAGCCAAATCGTTTGCGTTTTCGATATCGTCTCTGAATGCAGGACATACGCAAGTGAGTACACCGTCTTTAAGAGTACTTTCAATCTGCAAGCTGTTGAGTATCTCGAGCACCACGTTTTCAGGCACTTCTATTCCCAAAATCGAATTGATTTCCGCTACGCTGGTCACTACGGTATTTCTCGTCAAATCACCATTCAGTCTGTCGATAATGCCGTCTGCTATCTTACCCCATCCGTACTTATCTATCAATGAAAGCGCACGCATAATACCGAGTCTTTGACTGTCGAAGTCAATACCTCTTTCGTATCTGAAAGAAGAATCCGAACGGAGATTGAGTTTTCTTGACGTTCTTCTTATGTTATCGCGCAAGAATTTTGCAGACTCGAATACTATAGTATTCGTATTTTCGTTTATACCACTGTTAAGACCGCCCATTACGCCGCCAACAGCACAAGGTTTGTCTGAGTCGCAAATAACAAGCATACTGTCATCGAGAGTATACTCTTTTTCATCGAGACACACGATTTTCTCGCCGATTTTCGCGCGTCTGGGAATTATTTTACCGCCGCCCAAATTATTCTTATCGAAAGCGTGCATAGGCTGACCGATTTCGATAAGCACGTAGTTGGTAATATCTACGATATTATTGATAGGTCTCAAGCCTACGGATTTAAGTCTCTTCTGTATAATTTCGGGGCTTTTAGTGATTTTGATATCCTTAACGGCAGCCGCCATATATCTGGGGCACAAATCGGGAGCCTGAACGTCTACGTCTACAAAATCCTCTACCTTAAGGCTTTTATCCGTCTTAAAAGACGTATCGGGCATTTTAAGAGGTTTTCTCAACACTGTAGCGACTTCTCTGGCAATACCGAGCACACTGTTGCAATCGGGTCTGTTTGCCGTTACGGCAACGTCAAGCACCACTTCGTCGTTACCCAATACTACGTTCATATCAGTACCGAGAGGATATTTTTCGCCGTTCATAATAAGTATGCCGTATACGCTTGCGCCCTTATAATCGTCCTCAGTCAATTTGAGTTCTTCTCCCGAACACAACATACCGTTTGAAGCAACTCCCCTGAGTTTTCCTTTTTTGATTTCCTGCCCCGTAGGCAATAAAGAATTATCCAATGCCACGGGAACAAGGTCGCCTTCGCTTACGTTCTGAGCACCGGTAACGATTTGCACAAGCTCGTCTTTACCTACGTCGATTTGACAAATTTGTAATTTGTCCGCGTCGGGATGCTTTTCGAGTTTAACTATCTTGCCGAGCACTACGTTTTTCATATTCGCGTTGGCGTCAATAATCTCCTCGACCTCAAATCCCGCGCTTACAAGCTTGTCTGCGAGAGTGTTTACGTCTACGTCTATATCTACAAAATCTTTTAACCAACTTAACGAAACTTTCATATCATCCTCCTTATTTGAATTCCTTCAAAAATCTTACGTCGTTTTCAAAGAGAATTCTCATATCGGGAATACCGTATTTTATCATTGCTACTCTTTCTACGCCGAGACCGAATGCCAATCCCTTATACTTTTTGCTGTCTATGCCGCAGTTGTCAAAGACTTTGGGATTTACGACGCCCGCGCCGAGTATCTCTATCCAACCCGTACCCTTGCATATTCTGCAACCTTTTCCGTGACAAACCGAACACGTAACGTCTACTTCTACGCTAGGTTCAGTAAAGGGGAAGAATGAGGGTCTGAATCTGACCTTTGTTTTGTCATCGAAAAGTCTTTTTGCAAAGGTTTCCAAAAGTCCCTTAAGGTCGCAAAGCGTAACGTTTTCGTCCACGACGAGACCTTCTATTTGCTGGAACATAGGAGAATGCGTAGCATCGTCATCGGGTCTGTAAACCTTTCCGGGGCAAACAATCCTTATAGGCGGTTTGGTATTTATCATAGTACGCGCCTGTACAGACGAAGTTTGCGTTCTGAGCAGAATATCGTCGGTAATATAGAAAGTATCCTGCATATCTCTTGCGGGATGGTCGAGCGGAATATTGAGCATCTGGAAGCAGAACTTGTCCAGTTCGATTTCGGGACCGTCACCGAGAGTAAATCCCAAAGACTTGAATATGTCTACTATCTCTTCGGTTACGAGAGTACAAGGATGCAAACTGCCCCTTTGCGTCGTCTTGCCGTCAAGCGTAATATCAACGCTTTCTTTGATCATTTTGCTGTCGGTTTCGGCCTGAGAAAGCTCTTTGAGCTTGTCCTCAGTAAGCTGAGTAATGACGTCTCTCGCTTCGTTTACGTATTTACCTACCAAAGGTCTTTCCTCTTGCGGTAAATCTTTCATACCTCTAAGAAGCTGAGTAAGTTCTCCGCTCTTTCCGAGATATTTGACTTTTACGTTATTGATAGAAGCAAGGCTGTCGCTGCTTTTGATAGCGGACTTTGCTTCTTCGATAAGTTTTGCAATCTTCTCTTTCATAATTACCTCGCTTTTGTTATAAAAAAATACGCCTCGTATTGCTACATAGGGCGTATTGACGCTGTACCACCTAATTTTATCAACCCTAATCGGTTGACCTCATTGAGTTATAACGTAACAAACGGTTTTGCCTACTTATTTTCAACAAAACGGCTCCAAGGCGAATTCTCCCGCGATTTGCAAATTACCCTTTCAGCCTGCCGAGGTAAAATCTCTGTCGCAAATTTTATGCAAGATACGTTCCTTTTCAACGCTTATGATATTATATTATCATTGTTGGAAGTATTTTGCAAGTATTTTTACGTCATTGACCTTTTTATATAAAAAAGCATCAAACATGATAAAATGTACTATCCCACCAAATCAAGGCCGTTTCCCGACTGAAAGTAGAAATCGGGTACTTTTCCGACTATGAGATTCTGATATACTACCATAGAATTTTCCACCTTGATATTTTCGACGTGTAGCGGTAGCATAACGCTTATATCGACATATAAATCTATGTACATACACATAAGCGTTTGATTTATGCCCGCAGATTGAAAAGTGGTACGGTAATTACATTGTATATTACCCAAAAGCTCGAGATTAAAGGTATATTTTCCGCCGTAGTTTGCCAAAAGCGAACTGCCGAAAATTGACGAATAAGGTACCTGAACATCCTCTTTTTTGCACATTTGGTTTACGTTGACCTGAGAGGCTGCGGCAACGTCGCGCATAAGCGCATTGATAACTACTATATCCGCACTGATTAAAGTAACGTTACCTTCGTTGTCATAACGGATTTCGTAAAAATTGGATTTATCCTGAAACCATTCGCCCTCCAGAGCTTGAGTGGTAGAATTATTGAGGACGTCAACTACTCTCGTGGTAATTAGACCTTTTGCATATTTATCTGTATATTCAATAAGATTTTTACGGACATAAACAAACCCTGCGACAAAAGTTACCGCAAGTATAACAAACACAATCAAAGCCTTGAATTTAGTCCTTTTTCTCACGCGCATATTACATTATATGCGCGTCAAAGCTTTTGTTTGACTGATAGCAATCAGGCTTTTTTCGAATGAGATTTAAATATAAGGGCAAAGAAAAAGCCGAAGAATATTGCAGCCGTCAATCCGCCCGCCATATTCTTGAAACCGTAAGTAACAGCTTCCAACAGTCCGATTTTCGCGCCCTCTTTTGCGCCTTTGATAAGCACGCTTCCGAATCCGGTAATAGGCACGCTTATTCCCGCCCCCGCAAACTCCTGAATATATTTAAATACACCTATACCTTCGAGAAAAATACCCAAAAGCAAAAACAATACCAAGATTCTGGCGGACGACATTTTGGTACGGTTGATTAAAATCTGCGCAATAGCGCAGACCAATCCTCCCACTGCAAATACTTTGAGATAATTCAAAAATATACTCATATTACTCCTTTTCTATAATTACGGCGTGAGCTATACCGGGAATACTCTCTCCCTGCAGAGCGGAATCTCTCGAAAGCATTGCTCCCGTAGGTACGAAAAGCACCTTTTTCAGACTGCCTTCCTGAAGCTTTTTATAGATATATGAACAGAATACCAATGAGCAACATCCCGCACCCGAGCCGCCTTGACCCGCTTTTTGCTTTTCGCTGTAAATCATACTCCCGCAATCGTTTAGATTGTCGATATCGTAACCTTCTTTTTTACAAAGATAGTGCAAAGTATCTCTGCCGAATCTTCCCAAATCTCCTGTAATAATCAAATCGTAATAATCAGGACTTCTGCCCGTATCTTTGAAATGATTTACTATAGTTTTTGCGGCAGCAGGAGCCATTGCTCCACCCATATTGTTGGCGTCGCAAAGTCCGAAGTCTATGACTTCTCCTGCCGTAAATCCTTTTATCTGCGGTGCATCGCATTTGCTTTTAGACAGCATAACCGCTCCGCATCCCGTAACCGTCCATTGAGATTCAGGCGTAGGCTGAGTGCCCAATTCGAGAGGATAGCGGTACTGTCTTTCTGCTGTAGCGTAGTGAGAACTGGTACAGCATATCACTCTTTCAAAATCTCCGCCTATAAGGCACGAGCCTATCGACAAAGCTTCCCCGAAAGTAGCGCAAGCGTTATACAACCCCATAAACGGCGTGTTAAAATCGCGTGCAGAAAAAGACGTAGGGACGATTTGATTGAGCAAATCTCCTCCTAAAATGAGGTCACAATCCATAGGATTGACCTTTGCCCTGTCAAGGCACTCACCGATAGTAAATCTCTGCATCTCTATCTCCGTAAGTTCGTGAGATTTACATTTCCACTCATCGTCTTCCATAACGGTATCGAAGTATTCTCTGAAAGTTCCTTTCGACTCATAGGGACCCGCGAGAGAATATGCGGATGCAATATATACGTTATTATCTGCTAAATATGTGTGCTTGCCGACTTTCATATCTCACCTAGCTACCTCTATTATTCTGTATATTACTCCGAAAACCACCGAAGCAACGGTACCTGTTACGATTATAGGTCCGGCAATGACAAACATTTTTGCCATCATACCCAAAACAATGCCTTCCTTATTGAATTCCATTGCAGGAGAAACAACGGAATTAGCAAAACCTGTAATAGGTACAATCGAGCCGCCGCCCGCCTTTATTCCGATTTTATCGTATACTCCTATTGCCGTAAGAAACGCGCCCAGAAAAATAAGCGTCATACTGGTCAGCGTAGCAATCCTTTCAGCCGTCCAGCCTGACAGCAAATAGGTATATAAATCACCTATTGCCTCTCCTATGCAACATATCAATCCGCCAACGCAAAAAGCCCACAACAGCGTAACTATCTCGTTGCTTTTTTGAGCGTGTGCGTGCACGTATTCCTGATATTCCTTATCTTCCATAGCCGTTGCCTCGTCTTTGTGAACTTTCTTTGTTTACTATCTGATAAAGCTCCTCAGGTTGTTTGAATCTGATTTCCTTATCTTCTACGTTATCCTTAAATATTTGACTTTTCATAAAAAATTACCCCCAATCGGAGTTTATCCAATCGAAGGTATTTTATACTTTTCAATGCGATAATCGTTTTTAAGCAAGTGCCTGTTTCAGCGCGTTGATTACCTTGCTTTCTATTCTGGATATCTGCACCTGAGAAACTCCCAGCATCTGCGCGATTTCGCTCTGCGTCATATCGCGGTAATACCTGAGTATAATCACTTTCTTTTCTCTCTCGGGCAATGAATTGATATAGTCTTTAAGGAGTATTTTGTCAATCAAATCATCGTTGTTTTCGTTAGACGGCAACTTGTCTAGTACGCATTGATTATTATCGTCGTCGAATTTTTCAAACAGCGATACGGGATATTTATTGCTGTCAAGCGCAAAGACTACTTCCTGCTCGTCTATTCCGAAATGCTCTGCTATCTCTTTGACAGAAGGAGACTTGTCCTCCATAGTACGTTCGTTGATATAAATCTGTATTTTATTACACAGACTCTTCATAGCCCTCGAGACTTTTATCGCCCCGTCGTCGCGGATAAATCTCTTAATCTCTCCTGCTATCATAGGTACGGCATACGTAGAAAATTTTACGTTGAAATTCAAATCGAAGTTGTTTATGGCTTTTACGAGTCCGAGCGCGCCAAGTTGCAAGAGGTCATCGTACTCAACTTGTTTGTTTCGATACCTCTTAGCTATGCTTTTAATTAAAGGCATATTGTGCGTAATCAGCTGACTTTTAGCCTCTTCGCTGCCTTCCTTGGCGTTTTTCAACAACTCTAACGTCGTCTGATAATCGAGCATATCAATCCTTCTTTACGTTTTTTTTCATAACGACTTTAGTACCCTTTCCCTTTTGAGAAAAAACTTCTACGCTGTCCATAAACGTCTGCATAAGCGTAAATCCCATACCGCTTCGCTCCTGTTCGGGTTTTGTGGTATAAAAAGGCTGTTTAGCTTTTTCTACGTCTTCGATACCGCAACCGCTATCCTCTATAATTATCTCCACACTGCCATTGTCTAAACTGACGATTATGTCGATAAATTTGTCATTTTGTCCGTTATAGGCGTGTACGATACAATTTGTTACGGCTTCGGAAACAGCAGTCTTGATATCGTTGATTTGTTCGACTGACGGTTCGAGTTCTACGCAAAAAGCCGATACACAGCTTCTTGCAAATCCTTCGTTGCCTAATCTCGATAATAGTTTCATACTGAATTTGTTCATAAATACCTCTCTTTAACTGATTTTCTGCATTATCGTATAAATGCCCGCCGTAGCGAGAATAAAGTCCACGTGTCCGCTTGCTTTAGCGATATATACGGGAATGTTACGCTGTTTGAGCTTTTTATAGCGTCCCAACAACATACCTATGCCCGTGCTGTCCATAAATGAAAGCCTGGAAAAATCAAAAACGAATTGCATAATATTGTTTGCGTCTATAAAAGTATCGATTTTTCGTCTGATTTCGCTTACGCAGCCCTCGTCCAGTTCACCTTCGAGTTTTGCCACACCGCAATTTGAATTGCTGAATAGTTCTAATCGCATAAAAGTCCTCCTAGGTTGAATACAATTAATTTTAACATTACACGGTTTACTCTAAGAGGGAGAATAAGTCGACTTATGACGTATAAAATAAAAAATAAGCACATTGCAAAACGTGCCGTAATACTACTTTATAATAACAACTTCAATTACTATATAAAAAAGGACGGCTGATTGCCGTCCTTGAATTCTGAAGATTTCTTATTAATAGTTGACTTTCTTGACCTCGAAATATGCCTTAGGATGAGCGCATACGGGACAAATCTCAGGAGCTTTGGTACCGACTACGATATGTCCGCAGTTTCTGCATTCCCAAACCTTAACTTCACTCTTTTCGAATACTTGATTTGTCTCTACGTTTTTGAGAAGTGCTCTGTATCTCTCTTCGTGCTCTTTCTCGATTGCCGCAACTGCTCTGAACTTATATGCAAGCTCTTTAAAGCCTTCTTCTTCGGCAGTTTTTGCAAAGCCTTCGTACATATCAGTCCACTCGTAGTTTTCGCCGTTTGCTGCTTCTTCGAGGTTTTGAGCGGTATTACCTATGCCTTCAAGCTCTTTGAACCAAATCTTTGCGTGTTCCTTCTCGTTGTCAGCAGTCTTTTGGAACAATTCGCTTATTTGCTCATAACCTTCTTTCTTAGCTACGCTTGCAAAATAAGTATATTTGTTTCTTGCCTGAGATTCGCCTGCGAATGCTGCAAGCAAATTCTGTTCGGTCTTAGTGCCCTTGTATTTGTTTGCCATATAGTACCTCCGATATTTTAAAAGTTTTATCTTTTTTATTATACATTACTTCATAGGCAAAATCAATAGCAATTTTACATATTTACAAAGAATTTATATTCTTTGTCGGCTATAGCTTTTCAGATATGCAAAGGAATATTTTTAAGATAGCTTTTCCTTACCTTAGCTTTTTTAACTCCGTATTTAATCATATCTTTCCACGACTTATCTCTTTCTCGATAAATTCGAAATGACGCAACCTACGCTGTCTTATCATATGAAGTTACTTTCGGACGCAGCTTTGGTCAATGTAGAAAAAGATTGGAAATGGTGTCACTATACGGCAAACAAAACTACACTTTCATCGCTTGTCGAATATATACCGTTTCGTTTGGTCGGTGAAGCGAGCTACTGACAAATAAAGTTGAGTATTTTTGCAAAAAAAATACTCGCTCCCTTTGTCAGGAAGCGAGCTGGTGGGCAGGGATGGATTCGAACCATCGAAGACAGAGTCGGCAGATTTACAGTCTGCTCCCTTTGGCCACTCGGGAACCTACCCATATATTTTTGATGTGGAGCTGGTGAACGGAATCGAACCATCAACCTGCTGATTACAAATCAGCTGCTCTGCCTATTGAGCTACACCAGCACGATATTTCGTCACCATTACGTGGTGCCTCGGGGCGGAATCGAACCACCGACACGGGGATTTTCAGTCCCCTGCTCTACCGACTGAGCTACCGAGGCATAAATTTGGAGATTTATACAAATCTCCGAAACATCTATAAATTGGCGACTCGGAAGGGATTCGAACCCTCGACCTCTAGCGTGACAGGCTAGCGTTCTAACCAACTGAACTACCGAGCCAATTTGTATTTAATGTGGTGGGCCATCAAGGACTCGAACCTTGGACCGACCGGTTATGAGCCGGTTGCTCTAACCAACTGAGCTAATGGCCCACATTGAATAACGATATTAAAAACTCATTCGTTTGTCTTTATTTATCGTATCCCGCCACTATTGCGACTACTCAAATATACTATATAATAAGTGATTTGTCAAGAGATTTTCTTATATTTTGCGATATTTTTTTCGGGGCTTTTGCAAGCCCCGAAAGAGCTAAAACGCTTAGGTTATCAGTCTTTAATATCGAGCTTAAGACCTTTGAACAAATCAGCCATAGTAGCGGTAGCGTTTTCGTCGCTGGACCAAGAAGATACCTCTTCTTCCTCTTCTTTCTTGGCTGCTCTGGATTTCTTTGCAGGAGCCTGAGTAGCAACGGAATTTTCAAACTTCTTAGCGTTCTTCTTAGCGCGCTTCTCTTTAGCTTCCTGATAATCCTCTTCGCTAACAACAGTATCCTCAACGACTTTTTCTTCCTTAGGAATAAGTGCCTTCATAGAAAGAGTAATTCTGTTGTCTTCAAATCTTATGATTTGAGCAGTAACGGTATCACCGACCTTCAGAACGTCAGCGGGATTCTTGGTATAGCTGTGAGAGATTTCGGATACGGGTACAAGACCGTCGATATTGTCTTCGATGAGTACGAATGCGCCGTAGTCTTTTACGTCTCTTACGGTACCGGTAATTACGCTGCCAACGGGATATTTCTCGAAAGCAATTTCGTAAGGTTTCTTCTGAAGCTGTTTATATCCGAGTTTAACTTTGTTGTTTTCTCTGCTGACATAGCGTACGATAAAATCGTAAGTCTTGCCGATTTCGAAAACTTCGCTTGCAGGAGTATTCTTGTTGTAAGAAGCGTCACTGTTGTGAACGAGACAGTCAAAGCCGTTTACGCTTACAAATGCGCCGAACTCAGCAAATCTCTTAACCTTACCCTTGACAATCTTATCCTTTTCGAAGAATGCCCACATCTCGTCTTCTTTCTTCTTCCGCTCCTCTTCGAGAATAACTTTCTGAGAAGCAATCAAAGACTTTTTGGTAGTGAGGTCGATTTCCTTGTCAGCCTCGTCCTTGTTGGACTTGATAAGACGGAGTCTCAAAGTCTTGCCGACGTACTTAGGCAAATCTGCATCGGTAACGTAAGCAATCTTAATCTGGGATGCGGGAACAAAAATTGTATAACCGCCGTAGTAACCCTTAAGACCGTTCTTAACACATTCTTTCATTTCGAGTTTAAACTCAGGCTGAGAGAGCATCTCGATAGCGTCGCTCTTCTCTTTGTTGAATCTGTCGATTTCCTTCTTGGAAAAATATATATACTCCTTAGGCAAGGATTTAGAATTCTTATCAACAACCTTGGCTTTGAATACATAACCCATCTTGTAGTTTTCGGGATTGTACTCTACACCGTCCATTTCTGCATCGTCTTTGCAAACAAAACCGTCCTTTTTTCCCTGGAAGTCTACAGTAATACCGTCTTCGTTGGCAGAGATTACCTTACACTCAACAGTCATACCGGGCTTCAAGTTCATTGCCTTGGTGTTTTGTGCAGCAAGAAGCTCGCCGAAAGTCTCCTCCTTTGCAGTTTCGTTCTCAATTTTTACATTTTCTTGAGATTCTTTCATTAGATTTTTTACCTCCTCAATCAACTCAGGCGGAGTTGATGCACCGGCAACTATGCCGATTTTTGTATTTTTTGCTACATTTACCGATTGTAAATCGGATATTGTCTGTATAAGATGCGTATTCGGGCAATTCTTAATACTAATATCGAAAAGTTTAGAAGTATTAGAGCTGTTTTTGCTACCCAAAACAAGCATTAAATCGCAGTTTTTACTGAGTTTGTCGCACTCCTCTTGTCTGCATAGTGTAGTATAGCATATTGTATTATTTCTATCAAGCATTTTTATATTATTTTGTAAAAAATTAATAAATTGCTCGACTTTGTTATGGTCGTAAGTTGTCTGTACGACGAGGCAGTATTCTTTTTTATCATCGAAGACGATATCCTTCTCTCCGTTATAGATAATTGCACTGTTACCGCACCAACCGTTTATGCCGATAACTTCGGGGTGAGCAGGATTGCCGATAATGATTATCTGCTTGCCTTTTAGGTAATTCTCATATACGATATCGTGAATTTTTTTGACAAAAATACACGTGCAATCCACATAATCTATGCCGTTTTTTTCAAGATAATCATACACGTCTTTGCCTACGCCGTGTGAACGTATGATAAGTTTTCTGTCGCCTATTTCACTGAGATTTTCTATGCAATCTACGCCTTTTTCTTTAAGTTTTTCCAGTACCTGTTCGTTATGAATTAGTTTTCCGTATACTGCAGCAGGTTCAGACATATTCATTGCGACGTTTACAGCTTTTTTTACGCCTTGACAAAAACCGCTACTCTTTGCAACCGTTACGCTCATTATTGTTAATCTCCTTGCCGAGTTCTTTTACGTACTTGAAATACTTCTTCTTGCTGCCTCCGCATTTTTCGACAAGAATATCGAGTTCTGCTCTGAGCTCGCGCATTTTATCGCGAATAATTTCAGTTATTTCTTCTTTAACGGCATTCGGTTTCTGCTCGTAATATTCCTCAAGATAGAAAGGTTGACCTACAATTAGTTTATTACGCTTGAAAGGTCCTGTCTTTTTGTAATACAAAAGCGGAACTATCGGAGCCTTGGCTTTTAAAGCGAACGTAGCTACGCCCTGTTTCAACGGAAGCATCTCTTTACTTCCGCTCTTATTTCTCGTTCCCTCAGGGAAAATAAGTACGGGTTGATTTTTTGCGAGCGCACCGAGAATACTCTTGACTGCAGACAAATCCGCCTCTCCTCTTTTTACGGGAATACAACCGAGTTCTACAGCTACTTTAGCTACTACGGGATTTTTCATAATCTCTTCTTTCATAAGGACTTTGCCGTCTTTTCCCAAAAGCCTGGAGATAATCACGCAAGGGTCGAGCGCGGTATAGTGATTGCACACGACTATGGCTTTCGTATTTTTAGGGAAGTTGTCTTTAAAATATATCTTCGTAGGCCATATAATACCCATAGCCTTTCTGACTATTGCCGCTAAAAATCTGTAAAAACCGCCCTTTTTCTTGGTCTTTTTTTTGATTGCTTTGTTTGCGTCAATATTAAACTCTTTGGCTTCTTTTCTCAAATCTTGAACAGAAGCGTTTTTAGAAAACGTATAAGAGCGACTTTGTTCTTTAATCGCTTTTATATGTCCCATTATGGTATCCGCGACTTCGTCCAAAGTCATATTCGTACTGTCAATCTCAATAGAATCGGGAGTTTTCACCAAAGGTGAAACCTTGCGGCTCATATCGTTGTAATCCCTGTCTTTGATGTCGGCAAGTATTGTCTCGTAAGATACGTTTTGTCCTTTGTCAGAAAGCTCTTTAAATCTTCTGCTTGCCCTTTCCTCTGCTGTGGCAGTAAGATAAAATTTATATTTCGTATCGGGCAAAACGTGGCTTGTAATATCTCTACCGTCGAGTACTACGTCGTTATTTTTTGCTATTTCGCGCTGTTTCTCTACGAGAAAAGCCCTTACCTCGGGAATTTTTGAAACTTCGGACGCACATTTGGATATATTGTGCATACGGATATCATCAGATACGTCCTTTCCGTTAAGAAAAATTCTGTTTTCTCCCCCGACTTTTTCATAGGAGATTTTTATGTTTTCGAGAAGCGGAACTACCTCCTCCTGCGACGAAGGATTTTTCCCGGAATTGACCGCATACAGAGCAACTGTGCGATACATAGCACCGGTATCGAGATAAGTTATTCCCAACTTCTCGGCAATTTTTTTCGCTATCGTACTTTTGCCGGCACCCGAAGGACCGTCTATGGCTATGTTAATCATAACAACCTCTCTCAAACATTTATCAATATTTTAAACCATATTGCAACATTTTGCAATCTTATCGAACAATATTTATTTATGCACGCATAAGTGCCGCACAAACCTGATGCGCCGTACAAAAAGCAATCTGAAGATTAAACCCGCCCGTCAACGCGTCTACATCCAAAACTTCGCCTATAAAATACAGATTTTGTACGATTTTGCTGGACATATCTTTGGGATTGATTTGTTTACAATCCACTCCTCCGCTGGTAATTATGCCCGCGTTGATATTTTCAAGTCCTGCAATGTCAAACATAAGATTTTTTATCGTACCGACTAATTTATCTCTTTGTTCTTTTCTGATAGAATTTACGGTCTGCGAAGGTTTAATTCCCGCTTGAGCCAACACTACGCTGACCAAAGCTTTGGGCATAAGCTCGGGAAGAACGTTTTTGATTTCGCAATTTATTTTTTGTGAAAATTCTCTTAAAAGTCTGTTATCTAGCGTTTCTTGCGCAAGCGCAGGTTTCAAATCCACGCAAAGCGTGTATTTGCCGTCGAACTTTTTCCCGTCGTAATGCTTATTGATAAGGCTTGACAGAGAGAGTATTATAGGTCCGCTCACACCGCTATGAGTGAATAGCATTTCTCCGAATTGAGAGTACAGCTTTTTGCCGTCTTTGACAATGCTCGCACACACGTTTTTAAGACTAAGTCCCTGAAGCCCGTAAGTCTCTTTAAGAAGTATCGGAACGAGTGCGGGACGCACATCTACGACATTGTGTCCCAGAGCTTTTGCCCACCTGTATCCGTCACCAGTACTGCCTGTAGAAGAATATGAAACTCCGCCTGTTGCGACGATAACTTTATCTGCAAGAATTACTGCACCCGTGTCGGTAATTACACCTTTAGCAATGCCGTTTTCAGTCAAAATCCTATCAACTCGGGTATTTAACAAAATTTGAGTTTTGTTGGATTTTATAACTCTTTCCAAACACTTTGTAACATCGCTCGACTTATCGCTTTCGGGGAAAACTCTGTTGCCTCTTTCGACTTTAAGTTTTAAGGAATTTTCTTCAAAAAACGCCATTACGTCCTGAGGCGTAAACCCGTGAATCGCCGACATAACGAATTTGGAATTGACAACGATGTTTGCCAAAAAATCTTCTATTGTGCAATCGTTTGTAAGGTTACATCTGCCCTTACCCGTGATAAAAAGTTTTTTCCCGAGTTTCTCGTTTTTCTCTATAAGCACTACTTCGCAGTCTTCTTTTTTAAGAAGTGCCGCGCACATCATACCGCTTGCGCCGCCCCCGACTATCACGACTTTCATAGCTCTATCTTTTCTCCTTTGAGCTTATTGTAGAAAAATTTGTCGTTCCAGTCGTTTTTGACGGGAGATATCGTAATATAACCGTTATCGTACAACCATACGTCGTCTTCTTGCGTAGTATTATCCGCAAGTGTAGTACGGCAATGCGCCCTGTAACCGAGATTTTCTTCGAAAGCGTAGTTTTCCTTAAAAATTTTTCTACCTATCTTGGCAAACTTAACGCCCTTAATAATGTTCAAATCGTCGGACGGAATATTGATATTTAAAATAGTCTGAGCGTCCTCAGGCAAAAAAGAATAAAATTCGTCAAGGTTTTTTAATATAAAATCCGTGGAAAATTCAAAGTCACTAAGTCCGTATTCCTGAGATACGGCAATGGCTTTTATGCCGTGCACTGCCCCTTCGAGCGCGCTGTTTACAGTACCAGAATAGACTATGTCGGTACCGAGATTAAAGCCCTTGTTCACTCCGCTGATAATCAAATCGGGTTTTTTAGGCAAAATGAGATTGACTGCGACTTTTACGCAGTCAGCAGGAGTTCCGCTTACGATATAGCAATCTATACCGTCCAGTATATTTATTTTGCTGAAATTGACGTAACCGTACAGCGTCATTGAATGACCTGTACCCGACATCTGATTCTGAGGCGCGACTACAGTAACGTTATGATTGACGGAAAGTTTTTTTGCGAGCGTGAGTATGCCGCTGCTGTAAACTCCGTCGTCATTGACAAGTAATATATTCATACATACATATTATCAAATAATATTACAAATGTAAATGATTATTGACCAACACTTTGTTTACCTGTATATATTACATAATAAATTTGTGTTTTCAAGATAATTAGCCGACAATCGTCAAGGAGTATTCGCGTATTGATATAGAAATCCTTAAATCAACTTATTTATCTGTATCGCCAAATTAAAAACATACGCATAAAAACAGATAAAATTGACGGCTACCTAGCGGTAGCCGTCAAAATAAATTCATATCTTATTAAACGGGTTGAATACCTTTTGTGGTATCGCCTACTTCTCTGTCTACGTGCTTCTGATGAGCCTGACGGTATTTGAAGAAGTTGAGTGCAACCTGAGGGAACAATGCGTAAGACAAAACGTCTTCATCCTGCTGGATATAGTCCTTGATTTCCTCGCGGTATTTACTGAGTTCGGGCTTGAGCAAATCTGCGGGTCTGCAAGTAATTCTCTTTTCGTTGCCCAAAACTTTCTTAACTATAGCGGGATCGGGCTCAGCGGGCAATTGTCCGTATTCTCCTTTCAAGACGCCTTTGGTTTCTGCGGAAACCATCTTATATCTCTCTCCTGCAAGCACGTTGAATACAGCCTGAGTACCTACGATTTGGCTGGTAGGAGTTACGAGAGGAGGATAACCGAGGTCTTTTCTTACATTGGGAACTTCGGCAAGCACTTGTTCGTATTTATCGAGAGCGTTAGCCTTTTTAAGCTGACCTACGAGGTTGGAAAGCATACCGCCGGGAACCTGATAGATAAGTGCGTTTACGTCGGTAGCAAGCGACTTTTCGGTAAGCCAACCGTCTGCCTTAAGTCTGTCCGCAACTTTCTTAAAGTAGTTGGATATCTCATTGAGATATGCTACGTCGAGTCCCGTATCGTACTGCGTACCCTTGAGGATAGCAACCATAGGCTCGGTAGCAGGTTGAGAAGTACCGTTACCCAAAGCACTGAGAGCGCAGTCGATAATATCTACGCCTGCTTCGATAGCTTTGAGATAAGTTTGGTTACCCGTACCAGCAGTCTGGTGAGTGTGCAAGTGAATCAAAGTCTTGGGCTTCAAAACTTTCTTCATACCCTTTACGAGGTCGTATGCGGTATAAGGAAGGAGAATACCCGCCATATCTTTGATACAAATGTTATCAGCACCCATATCTTCGAGTTTCTTTGCGAGTTTGATAAAGTATTCGTTGGTATGAACGGGGCTGGTGGTGTAAGAAATCGCAGCCTCGCATATGCCGCCGTATTTTTTACAGCTCTTTATAGCCTGCTCCATATTTCTGGGGTCGTTAAGAGCGTCGAAAATACGGAGAATGTCACAACCGTTTTCGATAGTTTTCTTTACAAACTCATCTACTACGTCGTCGGCATAGTGCTTGTATCCGAGAATGTTTTGTCCTCTGAAAAGCATCTGAAGTTTTGTTTTGGGCATAGCTTTTCTGAGAGCTCTCAATCTCTCCCAAGGGTCCTCGTTGAGGAATCTGAGGCAAGAGTCGAAAGTAGCACCGCCCCAACATTCTATTGAATAATAACCTGCGTTGTCGAGCTTTTCGCACATAGGCAACATCTCGTCGAGTCTCATACGGGTAGCTGCCTGCGATTGGTGAGCGTCACGCAAAATTGTTTCTGTAATTTTAACCATAATATACCTCTTTTAATGATATTGTCTTCTAGCTTTTAAGCTCCGAAGATAGCCAGCAATACGCCTGCCGCAACTGCCGAGCCTATAACGCCTGCGACGTTAGGACCCATAGCGTGCATCAGGAGGTAGTTGCCGGGGTTTTCTTCCTGACCTAAGTTGTGAGAAATTCTCGCTGCCATAGGAACGGCGGAAACGCCTGCCGAACCGATAAGAGGATTGATTTTACCCTTGGAGAATACACACATAACTTTACCGATAAGCAATCCGCCTGCCGTACCGAACGCAAATGCGAATACACCGATAATGATGATGAGCAAGGTCTGCAAGTTAAGGAATACGTCAGCCGTAGCCTTTGAACCTACTATTACGCCGAGCAATATCGTAATGATATTGATAAGTTCGTTTTTAGCGGTATTTGTAAGTCTGGGAACGACTTCGGATTCTTTCATAAGGTTACCGAGCATCAGCATACCGATAAGAGGAATAGCCGAAGGAAGTATGAGACCTACTATACCCGTAACTGCGATAGGGAAAACTACCTTTTCTGCCTTGGATACGGGACGGAGCTGTTCCATTATGATACCTCTCTCCTTCTTGGTGGTAAGAAGTCTCATAATAGGAGGCTGAATAAGCTTTATGAGTGCCATATACGAGTAAGCCGCAACAGATATCGCAGGCAACAAGTGCGCCGCGAGTTTTACGGTTACGTAAATTGCCGTAGGACCGTCTGCACCGCCGATAATACCGATAGCGGAAGCTTCCTCACCCGTAAATCCTATATTGATAGCTATTATAAAGGTAACGAAAATACCGAGCTGAGCCGCAGCACCCATAATCAGTGATTTGGGGTTTGCGATAAGCGGACCGAAGTCGGTCATTGCGCCTATTCCGAGGAATATCAACGGAGGGTAAATAACCCATTCAACGCCCTTGTAGAGATAGAAGAAGAGACCTTGGTCTGCGACTACCTCGTGAGAAACCGTTAAGTCAGTCATTGTAGGATACAAGCCCTTCAACGCTGTTTCAGCGGCGTTTTCCACGGCTGCTACCTTATCCAGCAAACTGAGATTGGTAATATCAACATTGAACAATTCGGCGAGTTTGTTTATAGTCAAACCGTCCAACATCGTTCCGTTGTACTCCAATACTTGTTTTGTACCGTCGATAACACCCTCGAACGTATATCCGTACGTACCGTACAAAATGTTGTACGCACCCGGAATATTGATAATAAACATACCGAAACCGATGGCAAGAAGAAGATTAGGCTCAAACTCTTTTACTACCGCAAGGTAAATGAGTACGCACGCGATTGCCATCATAACGAAGTTTTGCCACAAAGGGGTCAACGACGTCATAAAGCCTGTGCTGTACCACAAGTTTTTAAGCGAATCTACCATCAAGTTCGATTGTAGTGTCGTAACTAAGCTAAACATTTTGCCTCCAAATCAATTCATTATGCAATAGTGCAAAGTACCGCACCGGTATCTACGTTGGTGCCTTCGGACGTAGAATAAGTGATAACGCCTGCGCTGGGAGCGGATATAGGAGTATCCATCTTCATAGCCTCGAGAATAATGATGGTATCTCCTTCTTTAACGGTTGCGCCGTTGGAGAAGCAGAGTTTCTTAACAAGGCCGGGCATAGGCGAATTTACAGGCTTACCTGCGCCTTGGGGAGCAGCTGCGGGAGCTACGGGAGCGGAAGCCACGGGAGCGGAAGCCACGGGAGTGGAAGCCACGGGAATGGCTTTTACGGGAGCAGAAGCAACAGCGTCGCCGCCGATTTCTTCTACTTCTACTGCATAAGATTTTCCGTTTACGTTGATATTGAATTTACGCATAATATTTTCTCCTATCTGTTAGATTGTTAAATTTCCTTGATTGAACGGACGCGGAACTTGAGATTTGACATATAAACAGGCTCCTGTGCGTCGTAGTATGCCGCGATAGCGGCGGTGATTACCGCAACCACTTCCTCTTCGGTGTTGCCTTCTATTTGAAGTACCGTTTCGGGAGCGGGCAATTTGGTAACCTTCTTTTCAGCTTTATTTGCGCCAAGCTTCTTGA
The DNA here is from genome assembly GCA_949290515.1 of uncultured Christensenella sp. Classification (GTDB taxonomy): domain Bacteria; phylum Bacillota; class Clostridia; order Christensenellales; family UBA3700; genus RACS-045. The sequence continues at coordinate 215,480 of CASERZ010000001.1, read as the reverse complement.
CGCCTTCCATAAGATAACGCAAAACGTTGACAAAGAGAATAAGGACAATAAGCATTATGAATACTATACCCATACCGAGCAACGCTACCTGTATACCTATCCACAGTCTCTCACCGAAGTTCTTGCCACCTATTTCGAGCTTATCGGGAGAGCCGTAATCCTGGTCAACGACCATAAGATATATCAGTCCCGCAAGCAACGCAAGCGCGATTACCAAAAATATGACGAGTTTGACTACTTTTTTCTTAGACATAGGTTGTTTCATAACTCACCTCACGTCAAATACCGAGTACCATCAACAAAGCCGATGCGAGATAAGGTCTTATGTTGGTAGCCTCGATTACGTTGTCGATATAACCGTCTTTAGCCGCGAGCAAAGGATTGGTCTGCATTTCTGCATACACCTCTTCCTGAGTCTTACCTTTTACGGAGAGACCTTCTTCTACCTTCTTGAGATAAGCGAGAGCTTTCTCGAGAGCGTTTGCGTCAACTCCTTCTTTCTTAGCAAGTTCCTTAGCGGTCTTCTTTGCTTCTTTGAGTTGGTCGGTAGCGATAATCTTCGTTACGTCCATACCTACGGGAGCAACGACTGCGCCTGCGGTAGCCAATGTATAGTCAAAGCCGATTGCCTTGCTCATAAGCGCGCTGTATGCATATCCTACGGCATTGCCTACTGCTACGCCGATTTTTGCTATGCTGCTGGTAGCGATAGTCTTCATAAGTGCACTGGTCTTTTTAGCAAAACCGCCGATTTCCTGTTCGAGATTAGCGTTTGCGCCCAAAGAATCAACGAGAGTAATCAAAGGAAGATTGTATGCCTCGAGTTTCTGAATAAAGCCGTTTGCTTTTTCAAGACCCTTTTCGGTCATATAGTCACCCTGAGTAGCAACTACACCGACAGAGATGCCGTTGAGTTTTGCAAGAGCGCAAACTACGTCGCTTGCATAATCGGGGCAATACTCTACCACGCTCTTTTTATCGCATACGCTTTCAATTCTCTGAATAGCGGTAAGTTTCTTTTCGAGTTTGGGGTCTACTCTGTTGGGGTCGTCCTCTGCTTCTCCCTCATCGGTAAGCAAAGTATTCAACAGTTTCTGCAATTTCTCCTGCAAATCCTTGTCGCTGTTGTATACAAACTGAGCCATATCGCTGTTTGCGCTGTAAGCCTTGAATCCGAGTTTAGCCTTGTAGTCAACAGGGAACGACTTAGCGTCGGATACGAGGTACATAGGCGAATTGACGGACATAACAGCATCCTTGGACATAAATACAAAGTCCGCACCTGCAACGTAAGTAGCCATCATACCTACTGCAACGCCCTTGACGATACAGATATGAGGAACTTCGTCCGAAAGCTCGAAGCCGCCGGCTATGAGTTTTGCATAACCTTCCATAACGCTTGCACCCTCACCGACTCTCGCGCCGCAGCTGTCAATGACAGAGATGAGAGGAGTACCGGCCTTAACGGCTCTTTGCATACACTTGTAAATCTTATTTGCGTGAGCTTCGCTGAGGCTGCCTTTGAGCACGTCTGCGTTTTGGGCAAAAATATGGACGGGATTACCATTGATTGTTGCATATCCGGTAACCACGCCCTCACCCAACGCTTCGGTAGCACTGTCAAAGCTCTTGCCAGTAAGAAAAACATCAGTCTCGACAAAACTTTCGCAATCGACGATGCTCTGAATGAACGACTTCGTACCCGAAGTAGCTTTGTCGATAGCGTTCACGTTAGCCAAGAGTTTATTGTTCTCCATAAAAACCTCCAAAATGTTGTGTATATAATTGAATTTGTTAACAAGATATTAGGATTGTCAAAAAAATCACCTATTTTGCAATCATAATCATTATATTTGTTATTGCAATTTTTTGCAAGCAAAATACGCACAAAATTACAATAAAATTTGATAAAAATTATAACTCTTGTAATATTTTAGACAAAGCGTTACGAAATTTACTTTAAAACGACAATTTTTTAATTGCAGAAGCATTATAATCTTATTCAAACGCTTATAATTAATCTCAAGATTTACAACACCACAGGGATTCAGGTTTATTCTCTCATCGTCAAATATGAATTTGTTGACCGGGCTATATATTTTATATTATCAATATTAAAACGTATTAAATTTTGTTTTTTGAATGTTTCAAAGCATATTATTGAATTTGAATTGCTTTATAACATTATCTTTTTACTGTTGCAATATCTCTATACCGATACAATATTGAAAAAGGTCGGCTTTATGCCGACCTGAATTTTTTAAAGTCTTTTGAGATATTCTACTTCGAAATCGTTGAGAAATCTGTATCCGCCTCTCGCAAGCCCGCCTAGTCTCAAATCGCCGATTGCGATGCGCTTTAGGAAAATTACTTCCCTTTCGACAGCTTCGAGCATCTTTCTTATCTGACGATTCTTTCCCTCGGTGATAGTAATCTGCAATTTAGATACGTCGTCCTTGTATTCCAAAAGCTTTACTCTTGCTCTTTTGGTCTTTTCTCCGTCAACTTCAACGCCCTTTCTCAATTGAGCGAGCTTATGCTCGGGCATCTCCCCGTTTACTTTTACGAGATAAGTTTTAGGCACTTCGTAGCTGGGGTGAGTAAGCTTATACGCAAGGTCACCGTCGTTGGTCATAATAAGCAAGCCTTCGGTATCGTAATCCAGACGTCCTACGGGAATAAGATGAGGTACGTTCAAATCCTCGAGATAATCGTAGATAGTCTTTCTTCCCTTATCGTCGCTTACGGTAGTAATACAGCCTTTAGGCTTATAAAACATAACGTAACTCAACTTATTTTCTGCTTTTACAATTACGTCGTTTACGCTAACGGTATCGTTTTTTTCGTTAATAACGGTGCCTAATTCCGTAACTACTTTACCGTTGACCTTAACTTTGCCTTCGGCAATGAGTTTATCCGCACCTCTTCTCGATGCCGCTCCCGCCGACGCTAAATATTTGTTTAACCTCTCCATCGTTGTAACTTGCGTGCCAATTGCCTACAAAGTTTTTAAGCACTTGCAAAACTCCTGCGTCATTAATTTCTTCTATATTAACAATATTTACGCTAAAAAGCAAACGATTATCGTTATAAAAGAGTATTTTACCCACGACGGAGCCTTTAGCGACGGGAACCTGAATATTTTCTTTTATATCGAAATAGCCCGTACACTCTATATCGTCGTCGCTTTTAAGCGGAACGGTCAGCGAATTGTCAAATGCCAGCGAATACTGCTTGCCTCCTATTTGAATATCGGCGGCAACGTCGCCTTTGCGCGCAATATTTACGGGAGTATACTTGACAAAAGCTTTATCCATATAATTCGCGCACGCATTCCACATATCGTAGCAATTGAGGACTACGCATACAAGCTGCATACCGTCGCGCTTAGCCGCAGACACAAGGCAGCGTCCCGATGCGGTAGTATATCCTGTCTTTATGCCGTTTGCGCCGTCGTAAGAAGAAAGCATTTTGTTTTTATTCACAAAATACTGTTTGTCGTGAGTTTCGTTAGCTTCCGCAACATAAGACTTGGAAGACACTATTTTCACAAACTCTTCGTTTTGCATAGCGCAAGCGGAAAGTACTGCCAAATCGTATGCCGAAGTATAGTGAGTATCCGAGTGCAAACCGTGCGGATTGTCAAAATGAGTATTGACGAGATTCAGCTCTTTTGCCTTTGCATTCATCATATCGACAAAAGCCTCGACATTGCCCGCGCAAGCTATCGCCAAAGCAACCGCCGAGTCATTACCGCTTCTCAACATAAGCCCGTACAACAAGTCCCGAATTGTCCATATTTGATTTTGCTGTAAATATATCGACGAACCCTCAACTCCTACCGCTTCTTTGGGGATTTCTATTTCTTTGTCCAAATCGCAATTTTCCAAAACTACAAGAGCCGTCATAATTTTGGTAGTACTCGCCATTTCCATTTTTACGTCTTTGTTAGAGCCGTCAAGGACTCTTTTAGTAGAAGCTTCAAGCACGACGTAAGAAGAAGTTTTATTGACTGAAAAAGCATCGTCAGAATATGCGTTATCATTGCCGCCATATACGTCGTCATAGAGATTGTTATCTCTCTCAGTAAAAAATTCTTCGATATCGCTTGTCAACTTAAAAACCGCTTGCGATGCTTGAAAAACTACAATATTCAGAATTATAATGGCTATTGAGAATAGTATAATTTTATTTATCGTCTTAATTGAGAAGTATTTACCCATCATTTTCTATCCTTTACAAGATTTAAAGTAGCATTAAACAAATCTCTCCACTTTTCGCCCGTAGACTTATCGTCCATTTTTACAAGTACAGGCTTATTGTTGGAAACGACCAAAAATCCGAGAGGTGCAATTGAAATTCCTCCGCCTCCGCCTCCCGCGTAAGGCTCGATATTACTCTTCGAATCTTTAATGTTTTTTATCTCCCCTCCTCCGCCGCCGCTTACGAATCCGACGGAAACTTTAGACAACGGGATTGCCATTGTATTATTGTCAATATAAATAGGCTTGAAAATCATATCTTCGCTTTGTACTATGCCTTTAAGATTATCCAATGTGTTATTCATTATTTCTTGCAACGAATTGTCCATATACTTTTCTCCTTATTCAAGCGTATTTTACGCTCTTAAATTTTCTTTTCAGCGTTATTATATGCATTATATAAAAAAGTATTTTGAATATAGAAAAACCTATAACGGCATCTACCGTCACACCCTTAAAAATGCCGTTTGACGATATATCTTCCGTAATGCAATTTCGGATTTTTAATTTGTCAGAAAGCACCCCCTTTATCATAGCTGTGATTGTATTTATTGCCCCGCCGTAAAGCGCATTTTTCATCTCGTCTTCTCCGCTAAGCGAATATCCTATATAAAAGCTTCTCAAGGATATCTCAGGTATATCCGCTATTGCATTTTTAAACATTGACAGATAATCGGTCTTTATCTCTTTTTGCTCTTTATTTTCCGATTCCTCTTCTTTTTTTGAAGTTTTCCCATTCTTTATACTCAACGTCTTAAACTCCCCTCCGCTCAACGAATATATAAACTTGCCTTGACATACAAATATGTCAAGCGAAGCAATCTCAATCCATTCAAAAACGTAAATCCTTATGCAGACCGATAAATTGTTATAGTCAGCTCTTAAGTTAAATCTGAAACCGTACGCGGTAAAAACGATTACCGTATAAACCGTCAACAAAAATCCGAATAAAACATTAATGCACACCATATCGCTATAGTGTGCATTTTATTCGTTTATAAACCAGTTTAATTTGTAATAGGATTTAATTTATATTATTTTAAAGCAAATACCGCTCAATAGCATCAATATTCGATATATTTGTTATCGCACGGCTTTAGCGGCACAAAACCTTAGATAGGCAACTCTCCACCCTCTTCGTCTTCTTCGATTTGCTCGGGCGCGATATCGCTAGCCGCTTCTCTTTCCACGTATTCGTCTCCGTCGCCCTGTACCCTTTGCAAGTCTTCACCTTGCAAGAATTCGGGAATCTCCTGCATATCCATCATTTCGTCCAGTTCCTTAGAAGCTTGCTCATCGTCAAAAGTTGCGCTTATCGTCCTTTCTCTGTACAACCCCTCAGTCTGAATGTTGTAGTTGCTGAATTCTACGAGTCTTCTCATAATTTCGTCGTAATCAGGCAAATCGTCAATACTCTTCAGTTCGAATTTCTTCAAAAATTCATCCGTAGTACCGTAAAGCAGAGGTTTTCCCGGAGCATCCTTATAGCCGCAAGTCTTTATCAAATTGATTTTAAGAAGCACACTCAGCGCATAATCCGCGCTTGCTCCTCTCGAATCCTCTATTTCACCTCTCGTAATAGGCTGCCTGTAAGCAATAAGGGACAAAACTTCGAGAAGAATCTTTGATAGTTCCTTTTCTCTTACGGGACGAAGCATATCGCTTACGATTTCCCCGTACTTACTGTTGGAAGCAAATTGCACCTTATCGTTGAATACGTCAAGGACTATACCGCTGTCTCCGCTGTATTTCTTTGCAAGCTTATCTATTACGTCGTTGAGCTGCTTTCTGCTTACGTCATCGGGCAAACTGTTAAGAATATCGCTTCTCTTAAGCGGTACACCTGCCGCAAAGATTATAGCCTCTACGGTTTCAAGCAATTTTTCCATATCAATAATTCTCCTCCGTCTTTTTCAATTCCTGAATATCGACTTTTTCCTGGTCGAGGTCTTCGTTTACGGATATGTAAATATCGTCCGCAAAGTCCTTTTGAACGGCTTTTACAATCTGTTTTTTCATAAGCTCCAGCAAAGCCTGAAAAGTAGTGATAACCTCGCTCTTGGTTATATCTTCCTCGAAAAGCTTGCTGAAAGCTACGCTTTTGTTTTCGATTATATACTTTGATATATATTCTATCTTGTCGGCTACCGTAAATCTGTCTTTCTGTATTTTCTTGGTAACCATACGTTGTTCTTTCTCTATTACACGCAAAAGCAGCTTTCCGTAAGCCTCAATAAGTTTATCAAAGGAAAAGTCATTGACTACGATAACTGCGTCTGCATTGGTGAATTTAGGCTTGCGATAGAACTTATTGAGAGTTTCGAGGTCTTTGAGCTTAACAGCTTGCTCCTGACACAGCTGAAACATCATAATCTTTCTTCTGAGTTCTTCCTCAGGGTCGTCTCCGAAGTCTTCTATCTCCTCCTCTTCCTCAACTCTGGGCAGACAAGCTCTTGCTTTGATTTCCAACAACGTAGCCGCTATTTTTATGTATTCGCTTGCTTCTTCCATATCGAGCTTATCAATTTGCTCCATATGCGCCATATATTGCCCTGTAATCTCGGCAAGCGGAAAAGTACGGATATCGTATTTTCCCTCAACTACAATAAGTTGATAGAGCAATTCGATTGGTCCGTCAAAATCGCTTATATTGAGTATTACGTTTTCAGTAGCGTGTTTTTCAAAGAAGTTGCTCATTTTTCACCGTGTTCACATTATAGCCAGCCGAAAGCCCCGAAGGTAAGTCCGAAGATTTTATCGAAAAGCCACGTTATAATTTTCTGCACCCAAAGGATATAGCTTGAGAGAATATCCAGCTGAGGTACAATCCTTCCGAGAGTAAAACTTATCAGCAAAAACGCAAGCATTACGTAAGAACCGTATTTATACATAAAGTTCACGTAAGCATTGTCAGGTTTTGTAAGCGTCTCAACAACTCTGAATCCGTCCAAAGGATAAATAGGCAAAAGGTTAAACGCCATAAGAGTGAGATTAAAAGTGATAGACAGCTGCAACAAAAAGCTGATAAACATCAAAAAACAATACAGCGCATTAGGCTCCGTAAAAGTAAGATTTTGCGTAGCCTTTGTAAATATAGCAAATAAAAGCGCGCTTATGAACGCCACAAGGAAGTTAAACGTAACTCCCGCAAGCGAAGTCATTATCATACCTTTTTTGTAATTTTTGAAGTTTCTAGGGTCGATAGGCACGGGTTTTGCCCAACCGAATCCCACGAGCAACATAAGTCCGAAACCCATCAAATCAAAATGTTTGATAGGATTTAAAGAAAGTCTACCGAGAAATTTTGCCGTTAAATCGCCGTTTTTATACGCGATAAATCCGTGTGAAAGCTCGTGACCGACAATTGCGACCACAAGAGCTATTATATACGCCAGAATGCCCAGTACTACTATCGCAAACGTGGCATTCTGATTTACCAGACTGAGTATAAAATTAAACATAATTGTTTTTAACCTTTATATTTATATTATAATAAATATTAATCCGCAAGTCAACGATATACCCGATTTAAAAGCTTTTCAAGGCTTTTTACCCTCTTTTCTATTATTTTATACGCTTATTTTACAGATAAACACAAAATACGGGAAGACAGTGCCACGTCTTCCCGCATAAGAGTTCTGATATTTGACGGTTTACCATTTTGAAGTTATATCCTTGATAAAATCGAGAAAACCGCTTTTTTTCGCATCCTGCAACGCTATTAAGTCTACTTTAAATTCCTTACCCTCATAAGTGTAAGTCGCTTGACCCACTACGTCTCCCTTTTTGATTGGAGCTTTTAAGGACGAGGGCAAAGTAAGCTCTATATCCTGTACGTTTGCGCCGACTTTTGCAAAATGCGTAATACTGTCTTTAAGCGCAACTTCTATAGATTTTACGGGAGATTTCTTGACGTCTATGCTTCCCACGACTTCGCCTTGCTTATAGTAAACCTTGTTTACGTAATTTGCAAAAGCGTAATCGAACATAACTCTTACCTGATTAAATCTCGATTTGCTGTCCGTACCGCCTACGATTGTCGCAACTACTTTGAGATTGTTTCTTGACGCGCAAGCAGACAAGCAGTGTCCCGCCTTGTCGGTATATCCCGTTTTTCCTCCTATACAGCCGTTGTACTGTTTGAGAAGCTTGTTGGTATTTACAAGCTGAGTAACTCTGCCCGACGGATGCGTATAGTCTTGCATCCATATACTTGCATATTCGAAATACTTAGGATGCGACATAAGCTGCCTTGTCATAATATTGACGTCTTTAGCCGTACTGTACTGTTCCTTTTCGCTAGGAAGTCCAGTGCAATTTACAAACAAGGTATTCTTCATATCGAGTTCCTTAGCCCTTTTGTTCATAAGAGACACAAAGGCATCGGCACTGCCCGCAATTCTTTCTGCAAGCGCGTAAGACGCATCGTTAGCCGATACGACGATTACACCTTTTATCAGGTCGTTTACGCTGTATTCCGCTCCGCTGTCAAGAAACATCTGACTTCCGCCCATACCTGCAGCTTCGGGGGATATGCAAATCTTCTCGTCAAGCGAAAGTTTTCCCTCGTCTATGGCTTCGAATACCAAATTGGCTGTCATTATTTTTACCATACTGGCAATTTCGTGTTTTGCGTCAGCGTTGTAAGAATACAATACTTTTCCGCTGTTATATTCCGTAAGATATTCTCCGAAACCGTTGGACTTTATGGCCGATTGCGATTCGTCATAGTAGGTTTCTGCGAATGCACTTACACTCTGTTTCATACCCACAGGTATAAACACCGCCGCCAACATAAAGACGAATAAAGCAAAAATAAAAATCTTCTTTTTCATATATTCCTCCGTTTTCTTGTAGTGTGTATATATCGGATAAAAATATTCTGAATAAATATCAAAATGTGCGAATATAATACAATTAAAGCCATTATACTTTATACCTTATAGGATAGAATATAGCTATGGAAAGATTGATTTACGAATATATGCTGGCAATAGGTCTTAAGCCTCAAAGTCTCGGATACAAATACATATACGAATTGATTGATATGTATATAAGCGGTACCAACATACTCCCACTCAAACAAAAAGGCTACCGCAATCTCAGCGAAAAATATCACAAATCGCAATGGAGTATAGACAAGAATATACAAAACTGCATCTCAAAAGCGTGGCTGGACGGCGATATAGACACTCTTTACAAAGAATTCGGCAATACGATAGATATGAATAAAGGAAAGCCTACGGCAAAACAGCTGATACTGCATATCTGCGACAAAATATTACTTAGACTCATAGAGTAATTGCGTGTCATAAATTGTCTTTTAATGTAATATCCTTTATTACAAGGTAGATTATGTTGAAGGACAAAATACGCAATTTTAAAAGAACGCACGCGACGTGTCGCGACCTTTTCGACTGGGCAAAACGCTACTGCTCTTCAAACAGGGTGTTTTTGCTCACCTTTTATTTGCTTTACCTTACGGTATTTGCAATCTCGCTTTTTATCGTACTCAATTACGAGAGCGGAATTACGCACGACAATTACTATTATCTGCTCACTCAAGGCGAATACTCGTATATCAAAGTATCGCTTGAGTATGTGCTTCTTAATATGGGTACGGCATTTACATCAATGATTACGTATCGCAAAAAATACACTTTTGCGTGTCTTTATTTTCTCGTAACTTTCATTGCCTACCGACTGGCAGTAAACATTGTCGGAAGCTGGCAGTATTCACTCGTTTTGAATATACTCAACACGATATTGTTTTACGTACCGATATTTACAGTATTTGTGGCGGTAGTCGTAACGACGGTATGCTATATTAACTCAAACTATTTCTATTGCAATGACCATTGCCCTATAACGCTCAAAAAAATGCTGACTTTTACGCTTGCGTTAATAGGCATTTCGAGTTGCGTTATTCTCATACACACTTTGCTTTATCCTTTCGTGACGGCAAAGATTTTGTTCTGACAAATACCTCCAAAGCGATATAATGCCAAAGAAAAAGGGAGTACCATAGGTACTCCCAAAAACAATTAACGAGATTTAAAGCGAACTATTTTGCATATTCGACTTGTCTTACTTCTCTTATTACGTTGACCTTAATCTGACCGGGATACTCGAGTTCCGCTTCAATCTTCTTTGCGATATCCTTTGCCATAAAGGTCGTAGCTTCGTCGTCAATGACTTCAGGCTTGACGATAACTCTGATTTCTCTGCCCGCCTGAATTGCGTACGACTGTTCGACGCCCTCAAAGGAATTAGCAACGCCTTCGAGTTTCTCCAGTCTCTTGACGTAATTTTCGAGTGACTCTCTTCTCGCTCCGGGTCTTGCGCCGGATATTGCGTCTGCCGCTTGTACGATAATAGCTTCGAGCGTGGTAGGCTCTACGTCTCCGTGGTGCGCCTCTATAGCGTGAATTACCGCTCTTTGTTCTTTGAACTTCTTAGCGATTTCCACACCTATGCTTACGTGGGTACCCTCAACTTCGTGGTCTACCGCTTTACCTATATCGTGCAACAATCCCGCACGCTTGGCAATCTTAACGTCCGCTCCCAACTCAGCCGCCATCATTCCCGCGAGATAACTTACCTCGAGCGAGTGATTGAGTACGTTTTGTCCGTAGCTGGTACGGTATTTAAGTCTGCCCAAAAGCTTGATGATTTCGGGATGCAAACCGTATACATTTGCGTCGAAAGCAGCGTTTTCGCCCGCTTCTTTCATCTGCTGTTCGATTTCTCTCTTGACTTTTTCTACGGTTTCTTCTATCTTTGCGGGGTGTATTCTACCGTCCGCTACAAGTCTTTCGATAGTAAGTTTTGCGATTTCTCTTCTTACGGGGTCGAATCCGGAAACGGTTACTACGTCCGGAGTATCGTCTATAATCAAATCAACACCCGTTGAATTCTCTATCGCACGGATATTTCTACCCACTCTGCCTATCAGTCTGCCCTTCATATCCTCATTGGGAAGCTGGACAACCGATACCGCTATTTCGGAAGCGTGGTCGGCTGCACATCTCTGAATAGCCATACCCACGATATTTTTAGCCTTCTTTTCCGCCTCGTCTTTAGCTTTTTGCTCAATCTCTTTTGCAGTTACTGCCGCATACTTTTTGACGTCGTCTATAAGCTCGTTCATCAGTATGTCTTTTGCTTCGTCCTGCGTGAGCTTAGCAACTTTTTCGAGTTCCTCGAGCATCTTAGAATGCGCACTCTGCAATTCCTGCTCGATATTTTCGAGTTCTTTCTCTTTGTCTTCTAATTGTTTTTTCTTTTCGTCCACGGCATCAGACTTTTTGTCGATAGCCAGTTCTCTCTTGACAAGCTGGTCTTCTCTCTGAGCGACGCGCTGTTCGTTTCTAGCTATTTCCGCCTTTTGCTCTTTGGACTCTCTTTCAAACTCCTTGCGAAGTCTGTGCTGTTCTTCTTTTGCTTCGATTTTTGCTTCCTTGAGATAAGTCTTAGATTCCTCGCGAGCTTCTCTCTTCATTCGCTCGCATTCGTCTTTTACTCCACCGACTGTTTTTTTCGTATAAGCCTTGTATATCAAAATGCCAATACCTATACCGCCGCCTATGCCTGCAAGCGCGAAAAGTACGGATATAAGCACTACAATACCTGCATCTACCCCAAGGAGAAAATTCAAGCAATTCATATTGAATTCCATTTTAGCCTCCTTAATATTAAATTGTAAAGTTACGGCATAAATAAATATTTATGCACTTAAATTATAGACTATTCGGCACAAAAAAGTCAATAGTAATTATATTATTAATTATTATAAATACATACTAATAGTATTTAAATATAAAAATACATACAATATTTTGTCATCAGCTTATAAAAAAATTAACTTTTATGCATAAAAATTTTTAATTCCGTAAATTTATTCACGATTACGATAAATTCGTTTGCATATAAAAAAAGGAGCATATGCTCCTTTTTTGTATGTTGTAAACAGTTTAATATATTATTCCTCTTCTGAAGCTTTTTGAAGTATCTTGTTTTTGATTTCTTCTGCGACTTCGGGATTATCCTCGAGATATTGCACGGTTTTATCTCTGCCCTGACCGATTTTTTCGTCATTATAGCTGACCCACGAACCGCTCTTTTTGAGTATATCCATAGCAATTCCGAGGTCGACAAGACAACCGTTGTTGTTAATACCCTTACCAAATACGATATCGAATTCGGCTGTTTTGAAAGGAGGAGCAACTTTGTTCTTTACTACTTTTGCCTTAGCGCGGTTACCGATAATCTCACTACCGTCTTTTAGACTGTCTCCCTTTCTAACTTCTATTCTGATGCTCGAATAGAATTTAAGAGCCTTACCGCCGGGAGTAACTTCGGGATTACCGAACATTACGCCTACCTTTTCTCTCAGCTGATTAATAAAGATTACACAGGTTTTGGTTTTATTTATAATTGCCGTAAGTTTTCTTGCCGCCTGCGACATCAGTCTTGCTTGCAAGCCGACTACGCTCTGTCCCATTTCTCCTTCGATTTCCGCTCTGGGCGTCAATGCCGCAACGGAGTCTACTACGATGATATCCATAGCATTACTTCTTACCAAAGTTTCGAGAATGTCAAGCGCTTGCTCGCCGCTGTCAGGTTGGCTGACATACAAGTCTTTTACGTTTACGCCAAGTTTTTCGGCATATATAGGGTCAAGTGCGTGTTCAGCGTCGATAAATGCAGCCATACCGCCGCCTGCCTGACAAGACGCAATCGCGTGCAAAGCTACGGTAGTTTTACCAGAAGATTCGGGGCCATATATTTCGATTATTCTGCCCTTGGGCAAGCCGCCTACTCCCAGTGCCATATCGAGAGTAAGACATCCCGTACTGATAACGTCTATATGTTCGATTTCCTTATCGCCGAGTCTGATTATAGAGCCTTTGCCGTACTGCTTTTCGATTTTGGCAATCGCGTCAGCGACAAGTTCGGCTTTTTCATTGTCGACGGACTTCTTTTCCTTTTCCATTTTACACCTCTTAAGTATCGTATTTTATAATTGATTTATGTTTTTAAGCGCGAGATACAGCGCAGTATTTGTTACGCATTTTCTTATTTCGTTTCTTTCCTTATCGAAGAATGTATCGTATATGTTGATTTTTTCTCTGTCGCCTATGCCTATGTATGAAAGTCCTATAGGAGTATCGTATTCGTCGCTCGAAGGACCTGCACATCCCGTAGTGGATATTGCAAAATCTATCTCATTGTTGGACAATAGCCCCTGAATCATTTCTCTGCACACTTCTTCGCTGACTACACCGAATTCCTCAATCGTAGACAGTTTTACGTGCAGACGTCTTACCTTGGCAGATGCGTCATAGGTTACAAACCCCTCATACAAAACAGAGCTGCTACCCGCAACGTTGACAAGACGCGAACAAATCATTCCTCCTGTCAAGGATTCGGCAACGGCTATTTTCATACCGCGCTGTCTTGCGTTTTCAATCACGCATTGTTCGAGCGTAGTATCGTAATTTGCATAGAGATTATCGCTGAGAATATCCAGAATATCGTCGAGTATTTTTTGAAAGACGATATCGCTTGCACTCTTATTTATAAGAGTGAGTTTGCAGTCCAGATATTTTTGCGAAAACTCGAGATTGACTCCCTCGATGTTTGCCAAAGATTTACACTTGTTGACGATATCGTTGTCGATATCGAAAGCTTTGAGTATACAACAGTTTTTGCAAGTTTCAATCATAATTTTCCTGTTTTCTCCCGATAATCCGTCATTCCTCTACTCTTCCGAAGTAATCTTCTCCGTTGAGTTCTTCGATTCTGACTTTATATATTTTTCCTATTTCGAGCGGTTTGTCCGCTACAAAATAAACTTTGGTATCTATCTCAGGCGCGTCATACTGACTTCTGCCGTAAAAAACCTGCAAATCGTAATCTATGCCTTCGTAAAGCACTTCAATCAGCGTACCTACCCTCTTGGCAAGATTTTCGAGCATATTTTCTTCCTGTACGGCATACAGTTCTTCCTGCCTTTGAAGCTTTATCTCCTCGTCGATTTGTCCGTCCAGACGACTGGCGGGAGTATTATCCTCGCACGAATATGCAAAGAATCCGCATCGGTCGAGTTTTGCTCTTTCGATAAACTCTTTTAACTCGTCAAAATCTTCCTGCGTTTCTCTGGGAAACCCGACGATAAAAGTAGACCTTATGGTAAAATCACCGTGTTTTCTTATCGTAACAAAAAGATTTTCGATTTGCTCCTTTCTTACGCGTCTGTTCATAAGTTTGAGTATCTTGTCGCTTACGTGCTGACAAGGTATATCCAAATAGTTGCAAACCTTAGGATTTGACGCGATATATTCTATAAGTCTTTCGTCAACGAGTTCGGGATAAAGATACAAAAGTCTAATCCACGCCACGTCGAGTTTGGACAATTCCTCGAGTAAATCTATCAGTCTTATTTTCCCGTACAGGTCAAGTCCGTATCTGGAAACGTCCTGTGCTACGAGAATAAGTTCCTTAGTGCCGTATTTTGTAATAATATCCTTTGCTTCGGTCACTATATCCTCTATAGGACGAGAGGTATATTTTCCTCTGATATAAGGTATAGCGCAATATGTACAGCGATTGTCACAGCCTTCGGCTATTTTTAGATAGGCATAGTGATAAGGCGTAGTGAGCACTCTGTCGGACGAAAATACTCTTTCGTCTTTATCGTTGGCATAACACTTATCGGCATTTCCGTTGACCATCTGTTTGATAAGTTGGGGCATTTTGTGATAACTTGCCGTACCTAAGAACATATCGACTTCGGGAAAGCCGTCTTTCAATTCGTCCATATACCTCTGACTCAGACAGCCCGTAACGATAAGATACTTGCATTTATCTTTTTTGTACTCAGCCATTTCGAGTATGGTATCAATCGCTTCTTTTTTTGCACTGTCTATAAACCCACAGGTATTGACCACGATAATATCGGCGTTTTCGGGCTCGGAAGTAAGCTCGAATCCGTCTTTTACGAGATATGCCAGCATATTTTCGCTGTCTATTCTGTTTTTATCGCAACCAAGCGATACGAGTCCTATTTTCATCGTATGTATCTTAGGGATTACTTCCCTACTTCTCCGTTTTGAGTTTGTACCGTTTGTTCCTCGTTTAGCACTGCTTGCGCATTGTCGGTATGTACGGTTTCTGTCAGTTGACCATCCTGTTCTTTCTCTGACTTTTTCTGCTGATTTTTCTTTATGTCGTCGCTGAGTATCAAATCGAAATTCTTTATAAGATAATTCAATCCCGATATCAACGTAAACAACGTAGCCAAGGCAAACAACACCGTACCTGCGTATCTGAATACTACGAATACTATATTATCGTTGGCGGAAAGCAACAAAAACGTAAGCGCAAACATAGTAGTAGCAGTCTTGATTTTGCCGAGCTTGTCTGCTGCAAGAACGACTTTTTTGAGTGCCGCCATCTGACGAATGACTCCTATCATAAATTCTCTTGCTATGATAATCGTGGTACATATCAATGCAAAGTACTTGACGGGAATATATCCGCCGTCGATAACTATAAACAGTCCTGCCGCAACGAGCACCTTGTCCGCGATAGGGTCAAGCAATTTGCCGAGGTCGCTGACCATATTGTACTTTCTTGCGATATGTCCGTCGAGATAATCCGTCATAGACGCTATGAGAAACAATGCCGACGTGAGTATAAATAAATACTCGTTTAGACTCTGAAGACAATAACACAGTATCACAAAAGGTATCATTACGAGTCTTACCATCGTAATCTTTGTGGGAATTGTCATCGTTATTTTTTTACCCATTTATAAACTCCTTTTCCTAAAGGAAAAATTTTTAATCTTCGTCCTGTTCTTTATTTCGAGCGTTTTCGATAATAGCTTCTACCTGTTCGGGGGTAAGCCTGCAAATCTGCTTGCTACCGCTCTTCTCTATATAACCGCTGTTGAGCAACCAGTCAAATATCTTGCCGCCTCTGGGGAATCCTATAGTAAATGCTCTTTGCAAAGCGGATATAGTAACGTTGTCCATATTGACAATGCGTCTCAAAACGTCAGGACACAAGTCATCTGGGAAATTGAATTCTTTGACGTTTTTCTCCGAAGACGTATCCTCTTGTTTGGGAGGCTCCTGTATACGCTGAATCTCCTGCATAATCTTTTCGTCATAGTATGCCTGATTGTGCTTTGTCAAATCGAGCATAATATTGCGCACTTCGAGTTCGTTGAGGAAAGGATTTTGCAATCTTTGCAAATATCTCGACTTTCTGCTCATAAACAACATATCGCCCATACCGAGCAAATCTTCCGCACCGAGGCTGTCGAGAATAATCTTACTGTTCACGCCGGCAGTAACGGCAAAGGCTATTCTGGTAGGCAAGTTTGCTTTGATGGTACCGGTAATGACGTCTACGGAAGGTCTTTGCGTAGCAAGTATTAAATGAATACCGCACGCACGCGCTTTTTGAGTAAGCGTAATTACAAGGGTTTCGAATTCCTTGCCCTGGTCGCTCATCATTATATCGCCTACCTCATCCATTATTGTTACGATATAAGGCATTTTTTCGCCTTCTTCTCCGATAATTTCATTGTAAGAAGCGATATTGTTGACGTAATATTTTCCCAGCACGTCGTATCTTCTGTTCATTTCGTCTACTAGCCATTTTAGTATGGATACCGCTTCTTTGGGAGTGCTGTATATCTTAGGCGTTAGCAAATGAGGCATCTCGACGAATTTTTTCATTTCTACGACCTTAGGGTCTACGAGAATTATTCGCAAATCTTCGGGAGAATACTTGTAAACAAGGCTTATGAGCATAGTGTTGAGACATACGCTCTTACCGCTACCGGTACCGCCCGCGATAAGACAGTGAGGAAACTCCGTCAAATCCTCGTAATAGCAATTGCCGTCTATATCCTTACCGAGAGCAAAGTACAAACCGCCCTTATGGTTTTTGAATTCGTCTTTTACGATAAAGTCTTTAAGACCGACCGTCTTTCTCTTCTTATTGGGGATTTCTACACCGCAGAGGGACTTGCCGGGAATAGGTGCTTCAATTCTGAGCGAAGTGACAGCCAACGCAAGCAAAAGGTTACCTTTTCTCTGAGGTATCTTTTCTACGGATACGGTAGGAGGAATTTCAAACTCGAATCTCGTTACGGTAGGTCCGGCGACAACGTGTTTGACCTCTACGTGTATACCGAAGTTTGCATAGGTATTTTCAATAATGCGCGCCTTTTCCTGTATATCTTCGGTATCTGCCGAACTGTGGTCCTCATAGTCCTTCAGGTTGTCTATGCTGGGCGGAATATAAGGGCTTCTGACTACAGGCTTATTTTCTTCCTGTTGCGGCTCATTTTCCTCTTTATCGAACACAGAGCTTTGTTTTTCGGTAGGCAAAGCGGCGGAAGGCTTAGGAGTTTCGACAGGTTTTTTAGGCTCAAAAGTCTTTTTGAAATACCCGTCTGTAGGTTGTTTGTATTCTTCCTTAGGCGTAATGCTTCCCAAATCGTAATTGTTTATTTTATCGTATAAATCCTGTTTTGTTTTGTCTCTGTTGGTGTTTGAGATAAAATCGTCTATTGATTCTATCGGCTTTGTTTCCGTCTTATCTTCGACATAGGTATCGTCGCTGACGTCGAAAGTAAAATCGTCAGACTGAACGCTGTCGTTTTCTATTTCTCTCTTTTTATTGAGAATGCTGTTGAGCTTATCGGCAAAGTTGGAATTTACGCTTTGAGCGGGAGTATCGTCCATCGAAGTCGAACGTCTTGCTCTCGAACGGCGGTCGTTTTCCTTTATTATATTCATTCTTTCGTTGGTCGAAAGAATATCGAATCTGGAAGTATCCGAAGACGTACGATTATTATTGTTGAGCGTTTGCTCCACAGGCTTGTCCTGTTTTCCTTCGTTGATAACGCTCATACCTGCGATATCGTCCACCCCGAAGATATCTCTCTGTGCCTGAGATATATCCACAGTATCGTCAGCCATATCCTCTTTTGCATAAATATAGTCACTCTTTCCCGCTTCTTTAGCGATTTCCTGCGTATCGAGAATGAGCTGAGCGTCCTCGTATCCCTCTTCGGAAAATTCAGGAGTTTCCTGCGCGCCCACGTCAAGTCTGTCTATCGGCACATAGTTTCCGAGCGTACCGTTTTTGTTTCCCGCGAGCTTATCTCCGAGGTCTCTACCGTCCATTGTCTGGTTGATAAGATTTACTGCACCGGCATTGCCCGTATATTCTACGTCAAACATACCCACGTTTGCATTTTGTCCGTTAGAAGCTCTTCCCCTTTTCTTGTGCGAGGAAAATCTCTCGAGATTTATATCTATGTTCACTTGCAAAAGGATTGCAATTATTACAAGTCCGAAAAGCAAGACGCCGTTTGCGACAAGACTTACCATATACACTTTGCCGAGGGCAAAAGGATAGAGGAATACCGCTGCAATCGCACCGCCTCCCGTAACGGGGTTGCTAAAGCAAGACTGTATATATTTACCCCAACCTGCGCCCGTATATTCGTGCGAACTGAGTACGTGAGCGAAAGTCACCATAAGGATAACTATGACAAAATAAAGAAGTATTATTTTGACAGTCTGTTTAATTTTAAGATTGCAGGCTCTCAGAATACCTAAAAGCGTAAGTCCCAAACTGTAGCCGTAGATAGCATATCCGAATACACCGACAAAAAAGTCAGCTACGACTTTTCCCGCCGCGCCGAATACACCGAAGAGAATCAAATCCAGCAAGAAAAATACGCACGTAAGAACTATACCGTCTGCGATACGCGTATTCTTTTTGCGTTGTTGAACGTTTTCTTCCCTGTTCTTCTTAGCCATAGAATAACTCCTTACTTTCACACATTATAAATTATATCACAATCGGAAAGTAAATTTCAATAAAAATATTATATTATAATAAATAATAACTTATCCGCACGATAAAATACGTACCATATTTGAGAATTTTTATACAAAATATGTTAAAAAAGCGCGTTTTGCCGCGCTTTTATGTCTTGAATATTTTTTTGATATTTTATAAATTCGGTTATAGATTAAACCTTTTATAAGTCGTACCGCGCTAAACCTCAGTCTCGACCGGCTTTTCCATCAGATAATTAACCATTTCAATGCCCTTTCGCACCACTTTTCTTTGACTGACAAGCTTATATCCTCTGTATAAAAAGAATTCTTTTGCGTTGAGCGAAGCGTGTACCGTCAAACGCTTTACGCCTTTTTCGGTCGCATAATTTTCCAGTTCGTCGCATAAAACGTTGCCTATTCCTTTTCCCTGTTGCTTTCCCGTGACGTACAAATGGTCTATATATCCGCTTTCGTCTATATTTCCGTAAGCAACAATAGTTTCTTCGCCGTTGGCATCTGTATCCACTGCAACTAAAGCAAAGCCTGAACCGACTCGTCTGCAAAAACTTGCCTCGTCATACTCCTCGGGTGCCCAAGCCGATTTTTGTTCTGCCGAATAATATGTTTCGTCAACTGCGTGCACTGCGTCATAAAACACTTTATGCGCTTTTTGCGCATCGCTTTCACTCATACGTCTTATTTTCATATTAGTTTAGTTATATCGCAATCGGGTTTTTTGCCTATATAGGCAAGACTTGCTTTTGTCATATCGTAGGTATAGTCGATTACTTCTTTTGCTTCGGCAAGAGTAATGTCTTCTATGTCTTTGATTTTTGCGTCTATATCGAAAGGCTTATCCGTAAACAGTACGTTTTTCGCATTGACTCTCATCATTACTCCCGTGCTCTCCTGCCCCAAAACATACGAGCCTTTGAGTTGTTCTCTACCTCTTTCGAGTTCGCGCTGAGTAAGTCCTTTTTTTCTGAGTTCTTCAATGAGTTTCAAAGTGCAGTCCACGGATTTTTTGACAGATTCGACATTTGTACCGATATACAGCGACATAAGTCCGTTGTTGATATAAGACGAATTGTAGGTATAAACGTTGTATGCAAGTCCTCTTTTTTCTCTGACTTCCTGAAAGAGTCTGGAGCTCATTCCGCCGCCGACTACCGTATTGACGAGCAATTCTGCCATAGAAAGTTTGCTGTCGTAAGTAAGTCCGGGCAAACCGATAGCGATATTAGACTGTTCGATATCCTTTATCTTGCTCTTTACGCAAGGTACGGTAACGCACTCTTTATCTTGCCACTCTCTTTTGCAATTCGATGAAAATCTGCCCTCGAAATACTTCTCGACAAGCTCTTTAGCCTTATCGAATTCTATATTGCCCGCTATCGACACTACGGTAGTTTCTGCACAATAATTTTTCTTAATATAATTGATTAAATCGTCACGGGTAAAAGATTTTATATTTTTTCTTTCACCCAGAATGGTCATACCCAAAGAGTTTTTGCCAAAGTAACAATCGCTTAATACGTCCATTACAAGGTCGCTGTTATCGTCCTCGCACATAGATATTTCTTCGAGTACGACACCCTTTTCTCTCTTCATTTCCTCTTCGTCAAAAGTTGAATCAAACATAATCTCGCTCAGAATAGAGGCGCAGTTTTCTGCCTGAGTGTTTATTGACAAAGTATAAAAACACGTAGTCTGTTTTGAGGTAAAAGCATTGATTTGCGCACCTATTCCGTCAACGTATTCGACTATCTCAAAAGAATTTTTCGATTTAGTACCCTTGAAAAACATATGCTCGATAAAATGCGATATACCGTTGTTTTCAGGAGTTTCGTTTGCACTTCCTACGCAAGTCATTACGGCAATACCTACGCTTCTCACAGACGGAGAATATTTGTAAGCGAGTCTTAGCCCGCTCTTAAATCTGTATATTTCGTTCATATCAACCTCTCTGAATCAGTCAATTTATTATACTATAATTATTTACAATAGTAAAGCACAAAAATACACGGCATTTGCAATAAATACAACAAATATTCTCCGTCCGCATCCTTTGCGTTATCCGACCAAACACTTATACCGACTACGCAAAAGATAATACATAGAAACACGTTTTGCAATTTTCGCTAAACACTTAAATACAATCGCTCAAATACTATAATTTGATATTTTTACTTTTTTGATTTTTATATACTTTCTTTACAGTTAAATAATTTGCTCGCTAGATTGTCTGCTCGCTTATGATTTGCGATACAGTTACAGGTGTCAGAGAGTTATCTTCGTAATACTTGAGGATATCTCCCAAAGCCGCAAGCGTATGCGCCGTAGGGTGCATTAAAATCATATCCCCCGCCTGAATTTTATTGGTTGCTCTCGTATATACGAGAGAACTGTCCTTATCTCTCCAGTCGACAGTATCCCTACTCCACATTATTACGGGCATTCCCAGACTTGCCGCAACTTCGAGAGTAGTATTGTTATAGCTTCCTGAAGGAGGAGCGAAAAGCGTTATTTCGTAATCGGCTATAGCTTTTACAAGCGTGTTTGTAGAGGTAATCTCCGCCTTGTTTTGTTCGTAATTAAGCTTTGCGTGGTCTTTATGAAAATAGCCGTGATTGCCGACCTCGTGTCCTTTGGATATAATTTCTCTCAAAACGTCGGGGTTTGAATTTGCCCAACTTCCGCCTACGAAAAACGTCGCTTTTGCATTATGCTTATCAAGCACTTCGAGCATATCTTCGATATACTCCGTACCCCAATATACGTTTATCATCAGCGCGACTTCTCCGCGCGCAGTATTACCCTTGTAATAGGGTCTGTCGCTTCCCGGAGCGTCTACCAACGACGTATATTGATTGGAAAAGCTGACAACAGCAAGTCCTATTAGAATACCGATAATCAACACATTAGTGACAGCACTGTGCATTTTTATTTTTCTTAGCATAATTCACCTCAAAAAATACTATGCAACTGCTGTATGATTTATGTTTTCCACTTCTGAATATATTAAATATCGCTCCCCCACCATATAAAAAACGGAAGCACTTGCATACTTCCGTTTTCATTGTTGTTTTGTTAAATTACTTAAGAACTTCGAGAAGTCTCAATGCAATGCCTTTTTCGGTAATTTCGGTTACTTTAACCTTTACCTTGTCCCCGATATTTACCACGTCTTCGACTTTCTCTACTCTCTCTTTCTTGAGCTTGGAGATGTGAATCATAGCGTCCTTTCCGGGTGCGATTTCAACGAATGCGCCGAAAGACATAATTCTTACAACGGTACCTTCGAATACTTCGCCTACTTCAGGGTCGTTTACAATGAGGTCGATAATCTGCTTAGCTCTTGCAATCTTATCCTCATCAATACCGGATACGAGTACGTTGCCGTAGTCGTCGATATCGATTTTAACGCCCGTTTCGTCGATAATCTTATTGATTACCTTACCGCCACTGCCGATAACGTCCTTAATCTTGTTAGGGTCTATAGAGAAGGAAACAATCTTAGGAGCGTACTTGGAAAGCGACTTTCTGGGAGCGGGCAAAACTTCGAGCATCTTGTTGAGAATGAAGAGTCTGCCTTTCTTAGCCTGAGCAAGTGCCTTTCTGAGGATTTCCTCGTTGATACCCTTGATTTTGATATCCATCTGAATAGCGGTAATACCGTCTTCGGTACCTGCTACCTTAAAGTCCATATCACCGAAGAAGTCTTCGAGTCCCTGAATATCCGTAAGAACTGAGATTTTAGACTTGTCTTCGTTGGAGATAAGACCCATAGCTACACCTGCGACAGGCTTTTTGAGAGGTACGCCTGCATCCATAAGAGCGAGCGTAGAACCGCATACGGAAGCCTGAGAGGTAGAACCGTTGGAAGAGATAACCTCACTTACGGTACGGATAGCGTAAGGGAAACTCTCTACGGAAGGAAGCATAGGCTCGAGTGCTCTCTCAGCGAGTGCGCCGTGACCGATTTCACGTCTGCCGGGGCTCTTCAAAGGCTTAGCTTCGCCCGTGCTGTAAGGGGGCATATTGTAGTGATGGATATATCTCTTGCATACTTCTTCGTCAAGTCCTTCGAGTTTCTGAACTTCGGAGAGACTGCCGAGAGTACAAATCGTCATAACCTGAGTCTGACCTCTGGTAAATACGCCGCTGCCGTGAACTCTGGGCAAAATGCCGACTTCGCACCAAATAGGTCTGATTTCTTCGAGACTTCTACCGTCGGGTCTGATACCCTTGTCAAGAATCTTAGCTCTGACTTTAGCTTTCTTCATAGCATACAAAGTCTCAGCGATATCCTTCTTGCCGTCGGGGAACTGCCCTGCAAAGTGTTCGAATACGTCCTTATCGAGAGCGTCTTCAGCCTTTTCTCTGTCCTGTCTGTTGAAGTTTTCGAGAACGGCGTCCATCTTCTTGTCAGCATATTCCTTGACTGCTTTCTCGATTTCCTCTTGAGGATGATAAAGCTCGGGAACAATCTTTTCTTTGCCGATTTGTTTTTGAATATCTTCGATAAACGCAACGATTTTCTTGATTTCTTCGTGACCGAAAAGTATTGCGCCTATCATCTCGTCTTCGGTAAGCTCGTTTGCGCCTGCCTCAACCATAAGAATAGCTTCTTTGGTACCGCTCAAAGAGAGGTGAAGTCTGGACTTGTCTCTCTGTTCGCTGTTGGGGTTGATGACGTACTGACCATCAACGTAACCTACTACAACAGAGCCCGTAGGTCCTGCAAAAGGAATATCGGATATGCTGAGAGCGATAGAGCTACCTATCATAGCATAAATCTCGGGCGGGATATCGGGGTCTACTGAAAGGCTGGTAGCAACTACTGCTACGTCGTTGAAGAAGCCCTTAGGGAAAAGAGGACGGAGTGGTCTGTCGATAAGTCTCGAAGTGAGAATAGCCTTATCGCTTGCTCTGCCTTCACGCTTTTTGAATCCCCCCGGAATCTTACCAACGGCATACATCTTTTCTTCGTAGTCGCATCCGAGAGGGAAAAAGTCGATACCGTCTCTCTGCGTCTTAGCCATTGTAACGTTTACCATTACGACAGTGTCACCGCATCTTACGATACAACTGCCGTTGCTCAAACCACAATAAGCGCCAGTCTCAACGGTAACTTCTCTACCGCCGATAGTGGTTTTGAAAATCTTTTTATCTATCATCAAACTAACCTCCAATAATTAGTAATTTAATCTTTGTGAGTGATTTTCAGACGAAATTTCAAAAAATAAGGGGTGTCAAACGACGCCCCGAATTTTTTACTTTCTGATGCCGAGTCTTGCGATAAGTTCACGATAACGTTCGATATCGGTATCTTTGAGGTACTTGAGCATACTTCTTCTCTTACCTACCATCTGCAAAAGACCTCTTCTGGAGTGGAAGTCGTTTTTGTGCTGAGCAAAGTGGTCGTTGAGTTGAAGAATTCTCTGAGTCAAAAGAGCGATTTGAACTTCAGGGGAACCGGTGTCTCCCTCGTGCTTAGCGAAAGCTGTCAAAACTTCTTGCTTCGTCATATTCTTAACGTCTACAATTTCCATTTTTTTTTATCCTCCTTTTGAAATTGTTAATTTAGCGACGACCAAGTAGTACATTGGAGATTTGCAAAACCTAGTCGCGTTAACCGTACGGTCATTAACCGTTACACAAGTATATTAGCATAAAAATTTACGCCGCGCAAGCAAATAGCGGTATAAATTCATTATTATTTATATAAATTGAGATTACTGTCAAAGACTTAACGTTTAATCGCGTAAATACCCGACAGTTTTTGTACTTTCCGAAAACTTTGCGATTTTCGCTTCAGAACTTTAAAGAAAAAAATTCTTCTTTGTCTTTGAGTATTTTTTCTTCTCTCTGAAGATATATTTCAATCCCTTTGGGATTGGCGAGCCTCTCTAGCCTGTCTTTTGAAAAAAGCCTTTTGGATATACCGCCCGCGCCGTTAGCCATTATGCCGCATATCTCTTCCATAATGTCAATATTGTATATGCAGGCTTTTTTGCTCTTGCAATAACCTACATTTTCCAGATTGCCCGACATATATTTTTGTTTGTACATATAGTAAGGCGAATAACCTCCCCCGCAAAGAGTATCGCGAGCATAATCCACCATTCGGTTAGCCGTATCTTCGCTAGTATTGTCATACCCTTCTACCTTTAGAGTAGAGCCTTTTTTAAGCGCGAGAGTATGTACGGTGATGTTCTCGGGGGAAAGTTTGAGCGCGCAATCCAGAGAGTATTTGAAGTCGTCAAAATTTTCTTCGGGGAGCATCGCTATAAGGTCTGTATTGATATCGAAACTGTATTTTCTCGCTTCGTCATATACTTTGTATATGTCATCGACTGTGTGTTTTCTGCCTATTATATCCAGCGTCTTCTGATTGAACGTCTGAGGATTGACGGATATGCGGGTTACTCCCGCGTCAGCCATTATCCTGAGTTTTTCGGAATTTATGGTATCGGGTCTGCCTGCTTCTACGGTATATTCGCGACAATCTACAGCCGCCGCTCTGACTACTCTCTCGAAGTTTTTTTCGTCTAGTGAAGTAGGCGTGCCTCCGCCTATGTATACAGAACGGATTTTCAATCCGAGCGACTTAACCAGTTTTTTGCTGAGTTCAATCTCTTTTACCAGCAAATCAGTATAAGGCGTAACGAGTTTTTTAACTTTATCCAGCTGCGCGGATATAAAAGAACAATATACGCATCTCGATACGCATATAGGAATGTTTACGAACAAGTCGATTTCGTTTTGCCCGACGCTGTAAAACTCTCTTTGATTTGAACAGATATCTTTGACGAGCGAAGTTTTTTCTTCGCTTACTTTAAGAGTATTCATAAAGTATTCGTCCGCATTTATCCCCTTTTCAATCAATTCGTGATAGAGTTTTGTGGGACGTATACCCGTCAACGACCCGTAAGGAAGTTTTACTCCCGTGAGATTCGAAAGAAAATCGTATAGCGCGGCTTTGCTGTTACGCTTGATTTGCGCGCGGTATTTTATTTGATACTGCTCATCGTCGCAAGAGGGCAAAAATCTTTTGTCTATGCAAAACCTTTCTTTTGCTTTTTTGTCCTTAAAATCTATATCGCATACATACTCGAACTCGTTTTTTCTCTCCAAAGACAAACAAAGTTTGTCTGCCCCCTCTTCCGCCGATACGTAAGGATAGAAAGCTCGGACTATATCCATATAGTCGTTTTTAAATTCGTCGTTAGTGCATATAAAATCGATTTTTATCATTATTTTGAATTTACTCCAGCCCCTGACAGTCGGCATAGACGGGATTCCATTGCTTCTCGTGTGCCGTAGTTGTAACCTCTCCGTGTCCGCAGAAAAGTCTGTAATCTCCTTCCATAGAAAGAATTTTTTTGACAGAGTTGCAAAGAGTTTTAAAATCTCCTCCCCTCAAATCGTATCTGCCGTAGCTTTCGTAAAACACGGTATCTCCGCAGAATACGCTGTCGTCAAGCACATAGCATACTCCGCCCGCCGAATGTCCGGGAGTTGCAATTACTCTGATTTTTTGACCGCACAAATCCAATACGTCGCCGTCTTTGACGTAAACGTCAATATCAAAACGTTCGTACTTTCTGCCTATTTTCAAGGGATTGTCAATAAAATCTTCATCGTCTTTGCTCATATAGATTTTTGCACCGAACTTATTTTTGAAATAAGCCGCTCCGCCTATATGGTCGAAATGTCCGTGCGTAATCAATACTGCTTCCAAAGTCAAGCCGTTGCTCTCTATATACTCCGCGACCTTTTCGCTGGGTGTGGAAGGGTCAACTATAAAGCACTTTTTGCTATCCTCGTCTATTGCCAAATAAGTATTGTTGTGCAAAAGCCCCAACACAAAATTCTGTATTATCATATTACTCCATCACTATTTGCGCAAATCGCAAATCTTGCATTATTTTTCTAAAATCATAGTTATCGGTCCGTCGTTGGACATATCGATATGCATATGCGCGCCGAATACGCCGGTTGCAACCTTGCCCAGTCTGTTTTCAAACTCTTTTACGGTAAAATCGTAAAGCGGCTTAGCCGTATCGAAATGCGCCGACTTGGAAAAGTCGGGACGTCTGCCGCTGAAGGCATTACCGTATAACGTAAAATTAGACACAACCATCACTTCTCCGCCAACGTCAGTAAGCGATTTGTTGAGTTTGTTGTTTTCGTCCTTAAAGATGCGCATACCGATAATTCTGTCTACTATGTATTTACATATTTCCGTCGTATCGTCGTTGTTGTAACCCACAAATACCAGATAGCCCTCGCCGATTTGCGATACGGGCTTGTCCTCTACACTGAGTTTTGCGTAATTAACTCTTTGTACTACTGCTCTCATTTTTTGTTCTTCTCTGTATTTTTGTTGATTTTAGAAGTATTTTTCGTACTCTTTGCCGCTCTCTGAATATTCATTATTCCCTTGACGGACTGCTCTATTTTATTCATAAGTATTTCAAGCATATTGGTATTGGTAACTTCCACGGATACTTTTATCGTAGCCGTACTGTCTTTTTCGGATTTTGCCGATATGCTCGTCATAGCAACCTTCATATTGGTAATAAGAGTTGCGACTTCAATTACCAGTCCCGTACGGTCGTGCGCTTTTATGACGAGATTTACGACAAACTTTTCGTCCTCTGTCATAGGCCATTGCGCCTCGATAATTCTTTCGGGTTCGAAGTTTTTGCAGTTAGGACAATCCACTCTGTGGATTACCACTCCGCCGTTACGGGAGATATATCCCAGAATAGCGTCTCCGGGCAAGGGAGAACAGCATTGTGAAAATCTGTACTTCAAGCCCTCTACGCCCTTAATGATAACGCCTCCGTTATGACGTTTCTGCGAAGGCTTACGCGTAAGCTTATCAATCTCTACGCTCTCCTGCACGTGGTCCTGCTTATACAATTCTACAAGCTTGTTGATGACCTGCAAAGACGTAAGTTCGCCATAGCCGACCATTGCCATAACTTCTTCCGAATTATTGAGGTTATACTTTGTGCGAATGTATTTACCCCAGCTCTCCGAAGATATGAGGTCGTTGAGCGCATATCCGCGGTGCTTGGCTTCCTTTTCGAGAATTTCTCTGCCTCTCTTCTCGTTTTCTTCCCTCATCTCCTTTTTGAAGAAAGAACGGATTTTACTCTTAGCGCTAGGCGTGATTACAAACTGAAGCCAGTCTCTTGAAGGTCCTTTTGACGCATTGGAAGTAATTACTTCCACAACGTCGCCGTTGTTGAGTTTCGTACTCACGGGCATTATTCGCGAATTTACTTTTATACCCGTACACTTTTCACCGACTTTACTGTGTATCGCATAAGCAAAGTCTACGCCCGTAGACCCGTTGGGCAGATTGAATATGTCTCCTTTAGGAGTAAAGACGAATACCTGGTCAGAATACAAATCCACTTTAAGCATATCCAGATATTCCTGCGAATCGCTTGCTTCTTCCTGAAGCTGCATTACGTTTCTTATCCACGCAAGCTTATTGTCGTCTATCTGCGAAGAATCGGTGTTGGTACCCTGCTTGTATTTCCAGTGCGCCGCGATACCGTATTCTGCCACTTTGTGCATCTCGTGCGTACGGATTTGAATCTCGAACGGCGCGCCGTATGCTGTCAGCACCGTTGTGTGCAAGGACTGATACATATTTGCTTTAGGCACCGAAATATAATCCTTGAATCTACCTGGAAGAGGTTTCCACTTGGTATGAATCGCACCGAGTACGGCATAGCAATCCTTGACGTTATCCACGATAACTCTCAACGCTATCAAATCGTAGATTTGCTCAAAAGGTTTTCCCTTTTTCAGCTTTCTGTAAATGCTGTAAAAATGCTTGGGACGTCCGTTGACTTCGCCTTCTATGCCCAGTTCTTTGAGCATATCCTGAAGCTCTTTTGATATATGATTGACGAGCTCCTGCCTTTCCACTCTGGTCTGCGAAACCTTTTCCGCGATATAGTAATAATCGTCGGGATAGAGGTATCTCAAACACAAATCTTCCAGTTCGCCTTTTACGCTGGAAATACCGAGGCGCGCAGCGATAGGTGCGTAAATATCCAGAGTTTCCTGAGCAATACGCTTTTGCCCCTCTTCATCCTTGTAAGAAAGAGTACGCATATTGTGAAGTCGGTCGGCAAGCTTGATGATTATGACGCGTATGTCATTGCTCATAGCCATAAACATACGTCTCAGGTTTTCCGCCTGCTCTTCCAGTCGCGATTTAAAATTGAGCTTGCTCAATTTAGTTACGCCCTGAACGAGGGATACTACAACGCTGCCGAAAGTCTGACTAATCTCTTCAGACGTAACTTCAGTATCTTCGATTACGTCGTGCAAAAGCGCGGCTACGACGGTATCGCAGTCAAGTCCCAAATCAATAAGAATTTCAGCTACGGCTTTAGGATGAACAAGATAGTCTTCACCCGACTGTCTTTTCTGCCCCTGATGCGCTGTCTTTGCAAAATAGTAGGCTTTGACAATTTTTTCTGCGTGATTTTCGCTGTAATTCTCCTGAATTTTATTGATAAATCTGATTTCCTGTTCTTCCACTTGCCGCCTCTAGCTTTGCGTATATTTTACTCTCACTTAGTTTTGTTTTGACGTTTGCGTCCACATAAAATTCGGGGGACGTCTTGACGATACCGAGTTCTGCAAAAATAAGCACTCCCAGTACGATTTCATTATACTCCAAATTACACTCTTTTGCAATACTGTAATATAAATCGGACGCGCTAGTTATCTTTTTAGACGCGAGCGTCTTTTTCAGTGCGCCGAAAATTTGTGCAAGTTTTTCATAGCTTGGCAGATACTTGGCAAGCTTAGAAAAAATATTCACGTTTCGTACCACATACAGCTTAGCGTTTTTGTTTATTATTCTGCTGAAAACGGCTGTACTCACAGGCTCGTCGAGCAGCACGATAAGCGAATAATAACTCAACTCTTTGAGTGATGCAGGACAGAACAAAATCTTACTTACAGGCGCATATCCGCTCACAACTCTGTTCTCACTGACAAGAGAATTGATATTAGCGGCATATTTTTTAATAAAATTGCGGTATGTGTCGATATCGTAAGCAATATAACAAGTACCGAAAATACCTGTGCGTATGTCTGAAAGCTGATTTTCGTCTATGTATTCACACCTGTCTTCGCCTTGCACGAATCCCGTAGCGGCATACTGAGAAAAGTCTCCTTGTTCGCTTATCTCATCACAGGTAAAAGCACCTATGCGACACTGCGCGTATACCCTGTCTCTATAGCTTTGCAAAGACATCTTGTAGTAAATATTTTTTTGCACGTTTTGGGAAAAAATCTCTTTATATTTCAGCCCGCCGAATAGTATGATTTCTTTTTCTTTTTCTTTGTGCACTATATGCTGAGTAGTACCCATCTGAGAAAAATCCATACTTTTAATCTGTTCTTTAAATCTTATATCGGGATTTCCTTCCCCGAAAGGCTCGAGAAGCTTTATTCCTCTGGCCATATCGAGCGCGCTTGCAACTTCGCTGATATCTATGTCATATCTTTTCTTAGGTATAAAATACTCCATAGGATAATCTTTTTTTACTGCTTCATTGAGTTTTTTTGCAAACTCGGCTATGTTTTTCTCTTCTATCGTCAATCCGAAAGCCATAGCGTGCCCGCCGAATTTCGCAAGCAAATCCGCGCATTGAGATACGTATGAGAATATATTTATGCCCTTAACGCTTCTTCCGCTTCCTTTAAACACTTTGCCGTTTTTAGTGATAAGCACGGCAGGACGCGAAAATGTTTCGGCAATCCTCGACGCAACTATACCTATAATTCCGTCATCCCAGTAAGCGTTTGACAAGACTATCACGGCATTGTTTTCAAAGTCGAACCCCTTGAGTTTTTGCATACACTCTTCCGTCAAATCGTCCGTAAGCTGCATTCTCTCTTCGTTGCAGGCATTCAAATCCTTTATTACGTGTTCAAGAAGAAAATTATCGGTAGTACAGAAGAGGTCGAGTACGGAATTTGCGTCGCTTATTCTTCCCGCCGCGTTTATTCTCGGTGCAATTTTAAAGCCGATATCGTAAGAGGTTATCTCTCCTTCACTGCAGCATTTCGCAAGCATTTTTATACCGCGTGCGCAATCCATAGAATTAATGCGCTTAAGTCCCGCTTTAGCTATTATTCTGTTGTCGGAAACTAAAGGCACTACGTCTGCAATAGTCGCGATAGCCGCTATATCGACGTATTTCATCATTTGTTCTCTTCCTGCAATGCCCTCTACTATACGAAGCGCAACGCCCGCACCGCATAATTCTCTGAATACGCCTTCTTTTTCGGTGAGCTTAGGATTGAATATAAGACAATCGGGCAACTCTTCTCCCGGTTCGTGGTGGTCGGTAACTATTACGTCAAACCCCAGCACCTCACGAGCGTATTCAACTTCCTCAACGCTGGTAATACCGCAGTCTACGGTAATGAGCAAATCGCTGAGATATTTATCTGCAAGTTTTTCGAGAGCGTCGACAGAAAGCCCGTAACCGTCGTTGTGTCGGTTAGGCAGAAAACAATCGACTTTTACGCCTTTGGATTTAAGAAAATTGTTGAGAATGGACACTCCGCATATACCGTCGCAATCATAGTCTCCGTAAAGAATTATACTCTCTTTTTCGTCGATTGCCTTGCGTATTCTGTCCACGACTTCTCTGTACCCCTTATATTCACAGGGGTCGGTAAGATTATCGAGTGAGGGATAGAGAAAAGCATTTATCTTTTCTCGCGTATCGTATCCTCTCTCCTCCAGCACTTGCACGAGCCTTTCGTCTATTTTGAAGTCATTAGCTATCTCTGTTCTGTCTTTATCAGTCATAAATCCTCTTATTTACATTATATATTAAAGCTCCGATTTTAACAAGAGTGTTTTAGCCTTTTAATCGCACTTATGATATTTTTTTTAGCACAAACTCTCTTTTTATTATATTGAACATACACGCAGTTTGTCATAAACGGAGGATTTGTATACTATCCGGTGATAAATAAAAAGCGAGCCGCTTTCACGGCTCGCACAACGTTTTCATTCAACGTCAGTTTTTAGCACCCGCATATTTGGGTTTGTCGTTTTTGACGCCGTCTCGCTTTGCCAATTTTCTCTTGTCGGAAGCATTCTTCATCAGACAATACAACGAAGGTGCAATTACGAGAGAGGAATAGAAACCTGCGATAAGTCCGAAGATTACGGGAAGCGCGAATTCTCTTACGGACGCGGTACCTATGATAGCAAACAACGTGATTGCAACCATAGTCGTCAAAGTAGCGTTGATTGAACGAGCCATCGTCTCTACAATGGATTCGTTGACGAGTTTGTTATTGTCTACGATAGCCGTCTTGTTACCGCCCTTAGCCTTCTTGCCGTTTTCTCTTACTCTGTCGAATACGACTATGGTGTTGTTGATAGAGTAAGATACGATAGTGATTACCGCAGCAATAAACGCACTGTTAATCTGTATCCTGAAGATAGCTACGAGGCATATCATCATTGCAACGTCGTGCACTAATGCGATAATTGCCGACAAGCCGCTCCACACTTCGAATCTGATAACGATGTAAATCAAAATGAGTACCATCGTGATGAAGATAGAGAGCAAAGCCGTCTTGATAAGCGATGCAGACGCGGTTGCGCCGATATAGTTGGTACTTACGGTTACGTTTTCGTAATTAGTCTCGTAATAGTCTTTAATCTGTTCTTCGATAAGGCCGTTACGGTAAGTAGTGAGGTCGCTGTTTTCAGTATCGAAAGTAGAAGATATATTATCGTACTTGATGACGAGCGACATTTCCAAATCGCTGCCAGAAGTCTGAACGTAGCTTATCGAAGCTACAGCCGCACTCTTTGTGATATTGATGCCAATTTCTTTAGCGTAAGCAACAACCTGTTCTGCAATCTCTTCACTGGTCAGTACGCTTTCGATATAATCGTAATGCTCGTTGTATTTATCCTTGTTGTTGAGGATATCCGAACCGAGTTCTACGGTCAGAATCGAACCGCCTGCAAAGTCGATACCGATATTGAGACCTTTGGTAATATCGTGATTCATACCTGCAAACGAAGCGAATACTATTACTGCTACTACGAATACTACTACGGGAGCTATTGCCCAAATGCCGTGTTTTTCTACGATTTTGGCATTCATAAGTTTATTCTTATTCATCTGGCACCTCCCTTCTTATTGTTTTTCTTTGCTTTTTTGGGAGCTTTGGGAGAAGCAACTTTTGCCTTTGCGGGCTGTTTTTGTTCAACACCCAACACAACTACGCTACCGTCAGACGAAAGCACCTGTTCGATAACTTCTTCGCTGTTTTCTTCAGCTTCTTCCTGTGCTTCTTCTTCGGCTTCGAGCTCTTTGAGCTGTTCGTCTGTAAGCACTCTCTTAAGTCCGAAAAGTTTGTTTTTCGTCTCGTCGCAGAAACTCAATATACATTCGAGTATGAGTCTCGAAAGCAACAAGGAAGACAAAAGCGAAAGGATAATACCTATCAACAGCGTAATACCGAAGCTCTTGATGGTGGATGCGCCTACAATAATAAGCACGACCGCACCGATAATCGTAGTAACGTTACCGTCGAGAATTGCGCCGAGCGAACGTTTGAAACCTGTATTGACAGCCGTACGCATAGTCTTACCTGTCGCATATTCTTCTTTGATACGTTCGAATATAATTACGTTTGCGTCGACCGCCATACCGATTGCAAGCAGTACACCCGCGATACCCGACAGCGTAAGCTGTACCCAAGGGAAAATCGCAAGAAAGAAAAGATATGTCAGTGAATAATACCACAAAGACAAACTTGCCGCAACACCGAGCAATCTGTAGAAAACGATAATATATATAAAGATGATAACAAGACCTACGACACCCGAGATAACGCCCGCTTTGATTGCAGATGCACCGAGAGTAGCCGTCAAAGTATTGCTCTCGTCAAGCTTAAGCGTAAGGGGGAACGAACCTGCCTGTATCTGAACCGCAAGCTCATAAGCCTGGTCATAAGTATAATTACCGCTGATTGATGCCGAACCTGTCGTGATAGCAGAGTTTATGCTAGGTGCGATTACGAATTCGTCATTTATCCAAATGGAGAGTTGTTTACCGGTCAAAGCCGAGGTAGTAGTGGAAAACTTCTCAGTGCCCTCGTCGGTAAACTGAAGCGCTACTACGTAATAACCCGTAGAGTTGTCATAAGAAACGCCTGCGTTTGCAATATCGTTACCGGTCAGTTTGCTGTCGAGTTTTACGCTACCGCTCTCGTCATTCAAAGACAAATCGCCGTCAGCACCGTCTACGTATTCCTTGAACTCGAGACTTGAAGGACGTCCGATAAGATTGAATATTCTTTCGGGGTCGTCTTCGTCAGGAATTTCTACACGAATAGTTTCGTTGGAAATAGTAACCTGAGCTTCCGTGTAACCTTTGCTGAAAAGCAAGGATTCCAAACTAGCGCGGGTACCTTCCAATAATGTGTCAAGGTTGTCCTTTTGCTCGTCGGTAAGCTTTGCTTCGTCGACGCTGTACACGGCATAAACGCCGCCGCTAAGGTCAAGTCCCAGACTTATAGTTGTGACATAGGCATTGTAATTGTATACGCCGAGTTCGCCGTTATCGAGAGAAACGAACGCAAACACCGAGCCGAATACGATAAGCACTGCCAATACTGTCAAAATCACAATTGACTGCCACTTTTTCACCTTGTTGTTGCCTCCCTAAATTATTAGTCATTATCTATTATATATATATAATAAAAATAAGTCAATAAAATTTTTTGTTTTTTTGTATGCAAAAGGTAAAAATTGCCTGCTACTCTGCTTTATAGAACAAATCGCGCTATCAAATTACAAATATATTCTTAACTGATGATAAAATTTTATAATCTCACCGTATTTTCGGTTTTTGTTTTTAAGACAAATCTGTCCGTCTATATTGCAACTAAATATAAACTTTTTCTGTAAAAACGCAAAAAAATTCGCGCCCCCTTTCGGAAGCGCGCCGTTATCAGTTTTCTTCTTTTGCGTCCTGAATGTCGCACTCTTTGAGATATTCCTGATAGAGTTTCTCGAGCAAATCTTCGTCTTCGACGGGAGTGAACAAATCGTTACCGTTTTCATCCTCTTCGATTTTGAAAATGAACATTTCGTCTTCGTCCATATCTCCGAGCTCTACGGGTTGAACGTATATATACCACTCGTCGTTGTAGTCAAGAGTAGCAATATGAGTAAATTCTACTTCCTTACCCTCTTCGTCAACCATAACGATGATTTCGTCATCCAGCAATTCTTCGTTGTTTACGTTGTCAGCCATTTATATATCCTCCTGATGTATTTACATTATTATATTATCCGCAATATGCTCTTATTGTCAAGAGTTTTGCGATTAAGCTTTGTTGAAAACCAACTCATATAGCGCAACCGAAAGACTAACCGCAGCGTTAAGCGATTCCATCTGCCCTGCCATAGGCAAGGATATCACTTTGCTTGCGTTTCTGAATTCCTGCGACAAACCTCTGCTTTCGCTTCCTACCGCCAGCGCAAAAAGCCCCTGAGGCTTCTCTGTGTTAAATATATTTTCACCGTTCATATCTAACGAATATACGGTATGAACTGAACTTTTTACCGTTTTTACAGCTTCTTCTCGGGACAATTTGTTGATATTTATTTTAAACACGCCGCCCATCGACGCTCTCAGTACCTTTCCCGAAAAACAATCCACGCTGTCCACGGCTATAATTTGCCTTACGCCGCAAGCGACGCAAGTTCTTATTATGGTACCCATATTGCCGGGGTCGCTCACGCCGTCGGTAATCACTATATTACCCGACAAATCCAATTCTTTTTCTGCATACTGCACGAGTACGAGAATGCCCGAAGGCGTAACTGTTTCGCTCATAGCCTTCATAGTCTTATCGTCTACGGCATAGCAAATCGCATCGTCGTAACGCGATAAAATATACGAATAGTTTTCTATCCTGCTTTTAAGTACGAAGACTCCCATCACGGATGCGTCGAAAGGCAAATCCTTGACGAGGTTTTCTCCCTCGACAAAGTACTGACCGCACTCTTTTCTGTACGCCTTGTCCTTAAGCTTTCTTATATGCTGTACTTTTGAATTTTGAAGCGAAGTTATCTCTTGCATAACTCTATAATACACAATATTTTTTCAAAATACAATCTTTTGCCGCAAATAAAAACTTTTCAATACTAAATACGCTATCGCAAATTATCTCAAACGTTGCAACAACTTGAATTATTACTTCAATCTATTATTTAAGCATAAAAAAAGACAGTCACAGACTGTCTTTAATTCTGTATTTTTCCGATTAAGCCTTAGCCTTTTCGCAAAGCGCGCTGAAACCGGCGGGGTCATTGACAGCGATGTCAGCCAAAACCTTACGGTTGAGGTCGATACCGTTTTTCTTAAGACCGCTCATAAATCTCGAATAGTTGAGACCGTTCATTCTTGCTGCTGCGTTGATTCTGGTAATCCACAGGCTTCTGAAATCACGCTTCTTGAGCTTTCTGCCTACATAAGCGTAATTCTGGGACTTCATAACGGCCTGACGAGCTACTCTGTAAAGCTTGGACTTCGCACCGAAATAGCCTTTTGCCGTCTTCAATATCTTTCTGCGTTTTTTAACTGCGTTAACGCCTCTCTTAATTCTCATATCTGTAAACCTCCGTGGATTAAATCATATTCTTGATGGTCTTCTCTTGTGTAGAAGAAACATAAGTAGTCTTTCTCAAACTACGCTTTCTCTTAGGTGCTTTTTTGCTCAGAATATGTCTTCTGTTCATTTTTGCTCTCTTAACCTTACCGGTACCGGTCAAGTGGAAACGCTTTTTTGCGCCACTGTGTGATTTTTGCTTTGGCATATATCTATCCTCCAAATATTAATATTGATTTTATTTTTTAACGACAGGCGCAAGCGTCATTGCTATGCTCTTGCCTTCGAGTAAAGGTCTCTTTTCTATCTGAGCGACTTCTTTGAGTATGTCGAAAAAGTCATCCATAACCTTCATTGCAAGCTCGGGACGAGCCATTTGTCTGCCCCTGAGTCTTATGGAAACTCTTACTCTGTCGCCGTTGGTCAAAAACTTATGTGCCTGTTTTGCTTTGGTATTGAGGTCGCCTACGTCGATAGTAGCGGACAACCATACTTCTTTAAGCTCGACAACCTTTTGGTTTTTTCTGTTTTCCTTTTCCTTTTTGATTGTCTCATACTTGAATTTGCCGTAGTTCATAATTTTGCATACGGGCGGTTTTGCCGTAGGGGAAATCAACACAAGGTCGAGTTCTTTCTGTTCGGCAAGCGCGTTGGCTTCGTGGCTGGACATAATGCCGAGCTGAGTTCCGTCGCTATCGAGAACTCTGACTTCACGCTCTCTTATCTGTCCGTTTATAAGCATCTCTTTAATAGTAGTGTCCTCCCTGCACTAAGGCAAAAAAATATGAGCAACAAAGCATAAGTTACCCATAAATAAAACCGTGTTTATTAACCGTGTGCGACCCTATTGCCGACAGGTGAGTACTTAAACTGCTTTGTTTTCGTACATATATTACCAAACTTTTTGTACTCTGTCAACAATTTTTCGACGCATTTTGAACTTTTTTCAGATTTTCCCTGCATTTTGAGCGGACAAAGTCAATTTTGCGTATTCTTTTACCGTCTTACTTTCTCTATCGTAAGCCAAATCTACGCTCGAAAGGCTTCCGTCAGCGTATAAGTCGACTATCCTCCCTCCTCTCAGATAAGCGTTGTATCTCTTTTTATCCTTACAGGAAAAAGGTACGTACTTCCACGCTTTCATTCCGTATGACGACATTCTGCCATAGGCAGCCAACATATCATATCCCTCTTTCATTGATATTACCGTGGCAAAATTTGCCAGATGGTCGTGCCCGACAAAGACACCTTTTATATTTGCGTAATTCAACAGTCTTTGCGAAAATTTACCGTTTTGAACTACGTCCTTTTTGGCATAATAGACCTTACCCTTTCGAGGATTTTCTATTTCTCCTACAAAAGCTTTGACTTTTTCGGGATTATCTCTGTTGTCATAAGCGTATTGCATTTCCTTGAGCGGAATATGCGTAAACAGTACTATAGGCAAATCAGGATAGGATTTACTTATCTCGTCGTAAAACTTTTGCTGAGAATCATAGAAACCCTTATATAACGAAAATACGGCAGTAGCACAGTCCAGAAGCATTATGCCGTACACTGCTTTACCCGTATTGTCGCAGACGGGAAAAAAGTAGTTGGTATACGTATCTTCGGTTTGACAAACCAAACTTTTCTCACCTACCACGTTATCTTTTCCGCCTATAAAATTTTCGCCCTGCAAATATACGTCCATCATATGCTTTTTAGCGTGCTTTGACCACATACCGTCGTGGTTGCCGAAACAAGTCGACCACGGTATGTTTTTACTTTCATAGCAATCCCGCACTTGTTTTACGATTGACAAAGCTTTCTTTTTTGCACCGAGCAAAAATTCGCCGCCTACGTTATCGCCCGTGAGTATAA
This sequence comes from uncultured Christensenella sp., assembly GCA_949290515.1. GTDB lineage: Bacteria > Bacillota > Clostridia > Christensenellales > UBA3700 > RACS-045. The sequence goes on along the minus strand of CASERZ010000001.1, from coordinate 176,767 downwards.
TCAAATCGGGAGACGCATACGCTATCACGGCATCGTTGACTTCCATACTAGCGCTGTCGATATCGCAATCGTACTGAATATCGGTCAGCTGAAGTATTCTGAATCTGTTGTTCTTATTTATTTTTAAAGACTTCATAATTACCTCTTTATCTATTATAACAACATACATTTATTATTGCAACAGTGCGCGTGTAATATTTAGCTTAATGACTTCTTTAAAGCTTCGCAAATCTCAACCGAATACAGATTGGATATTAAAATATCAATCTGCGAAAATAAAAAGCGCGCCTTACGGCACGCTTTTACTGCTTCTTTTAGTCGAGTCTCTTTGTAGCTACATCGTCAAGCACTTTTTCTGCAAACTCCGCAAGCTTCATCTCGCCCATAACTACACCGCCTCTTCTTCTTACGGCGACAACTCCGTTTTCCACTTCCTTATCACCGATAATAAGCATATAAGGCACTTTTTCGAGCTGAGCTGCTCTTATTTTGTAACCTACCGTCTCGCTTCTTGCATCAACTTCGGCTCTTATGCCCATTACTCTCAATTTTTCTTTAATCTTATTGCACTCGTCTATCGTGCGGTCGGTCAAAGACAATATCTTTACCTGTACGGGGCTTATCCATACGGGGAATGCACCGGCATACTTTTCGATAAGCAGAGCCATAGTACGCTCGTAACATCCTATGGACGAGCGGTGAATAATATAAGGTCTTCTCTTTTCGCCGTTATCGTCGATATAGGACATATCGAAGTTTTCAGCAAGGAACATATCAACCTGTACGGTGATAATCGTATCTTCTTTGCCGTGTACGTTCTTTATCTGTATATCGAGTTTAGGACCGTAGAATGCTGCCTCACCCTTAGCTTCGGTATATTTTATACCGATATGGTCGAGTATCTTTCTCATAGTATCTTCAGCGGTATCCCATATCTCAGGCTCGTTGATGTACTTTTCGGTATTTGCGGGGTCCCACTTGCTGAAGCGGTAAGTTACGTCGTTTTCAAGACCTGTACACTTGAGCATATAATTGATAAGGTCAACCACGCCCTTGAATTCGTCTTCTAGCTGCTCGGGAGTACATATAATATGACCTTCGGACAGAGTAAATTGTCTTACGCGGATAAGTCCGTGCATTTCACCCGAAGCTTCATTTCTGAAAAGCGTAGAAGTCTCGCCGTATCTGATAGGCAAATCTCTGTATGATTTGAGACCGTTGTTGTATATGGTATATTGGAAAGGGCAGGTCATAGGACGCAGTGCAAATACTTCGTCGTCCTTTTCCTCGTCTCCCATAACAAACATACCGTCTCTGTAATGGTCCCAGTGACCAGATATTTTGTAAAGGTTGGACTTCGCCATATAAGGAGTTTTGGTCAACACGTAACCTCTCTTTTCCTCTTCGTCTTCGACGAATCTCTGCAAAATCTGGAACATCTTTGCGCCCTTAGGCATAAGGAGCGGCAAACCTTGACCGATATTTTCATCGGTCATAAAGATACCCATATCTCTGCCGAGTTTGTTATGGTCGCGTTTCTTTGCCTCTTCAACAGCATCGAGATAAGCCTGCAAGTCTGCTTTTTTATCAAAAGCGGTACCGTAAATTCTCGAAAGCATTTTGTTGTTCTCGTCACCTCTCCAGTATGCGCCTGTAAGACTTGTCAGCTTGAAAGCCTTGACCATACCAGTAAAAGGCAGATGAGGACCCGCGCACAAATCGACGAAATCACCCTGCTTATAGAAAGATATCTCTTCGCCTTCGGGCAAATCGTTGATAAGCTGCACCTTGTAATCTTCGCCGTATCCCGACATAAGCTTAATAGCTTCGTCTTTGGGCAAAACGAATCTGGTGACAGGATAATTTGCCTTGATAATATTCTTCATTTCCTGCTCTATCTTAGCAAACTCTTCGGTAGAGATAGGAGTTTTGAAATCAAAATCGTAATAGAATCCGTTGGCAATAGCGGGTCCTATAGCAAGTTTTACCGTAGGGAAAATATTCTTGATAGCCTGCGCGAGTATATGCGAGCAGGTATGTCTGTAAATCAATTTTCCTTCGTCGTCCGCAAAGGTAAGGATTTCAAGCTTGCAATCCTTGTCGACGATATATCTCGTCTCAACGACTTTTCCGTCTACCTTTGCTCCTACTGCCGCCCTCGCTAAGCCTTCGGAAAGCTCTTTTGCTATCTCGTAGACGCTCATTCCCTCTTTAAATTCTTTGACGCTGCCGTCTTTAAGCGTAATTTTCATAATACACCTCTTCTATATGTAGTAATAGTTTTATATCAAGTTTGTATCAATTCCCGTGCGTAGCCTTTACGGCATAAAAAAACCGCCCTTGACATAAGGACGATATAATCGCGGTTCCACCTTACTTACGGCACAAGCCGTCGCTCGATTTTCTCCTGTCGCGGAGTAACGTGTTTTTCCACGGGCGGTATAACCTGTATCCTTGTACGACGCTCTCACCTGCCGTCGCTCTCTGTAACAATTTCCTACGGATTACGTGTCCCTCGGCGTGCATAGCACTTCAATTGAATTGTATATATATTATAATACCGCTTTCATACGTTGTCAACACAAAAAACTTTAATTTTCAGTCAAAAAACTGACTTTTTCCGCCTCATACAATATATTGTATATATTATTGCTTTTGCCACTATTTTATCGATATTCGTACTACTTATACAATAAAAGCTATGCCTTAACGTTTCTCACGATAATGAAAAGCAAATAGTATGAAGCGATACAAAATACAAATACCAAAACAAAAAAACGGCTTATGCCGTCTTCTCGTCACAAAATTCTTACGTCCACTATATTCCTCAATGCGCTCAAAAGCTCTCTGTCTGCGTTTTGTCTTTCTATTACGACTTCCCTCGCTCCGTACTTGACTATAGCGTTTATGATATTGTGAAGCTTCTCTTTGTATATCTCAGGCACGCTGACTAAGCCTCCTTTCGATACGTTGGTAATTAATATTTCCTTGCTGTCGGCTATAAACAAGCTTGTATTTCTTTTTTCGCCCAACATATACAGCGCGAGAGAATATACGTCTTTGTCGCAAAATCCTCTGCTTACCGTATTTGCTATTACCGAGCCGAGCTCCTTCCATTCCTCCACGAGTTTTCTCAATCTGAAGTTGACGATACCGTCAATGCAATATCCGTCCAGTTCGGAAAGAATTTTTCTCACTATCTTCTGCTCTTTTGCATCGTCATAATATAACATTGACGATATAAGCGTGCATAATGACGGATTGAGTTTTTTCAAGCCCGAAGATGCCGTAATATATTCGGCTTTTACGTTGTTGAGAATTATCTCTGTAATCAAATCGAAAATTTTGCCTTTGACGGTTTCCTTATCTCTGTCCTTTGCCGCTATATCGAAACTAACGTATCCGCCCCACATTCCGTCTGCAAAATAAAGTCCCTCTATTCTCTCCAAACCCCTTTTGAGCACGTCGTCCTTGTTATAATGTTTACTGATTAATATCGAACTCTGCCACATAATTTCCTCATTAGGTATTTTATGCCGACATTTTGATTTTATGCTTTGCGGCTACCCGATTATGTAGTTTATATTATTATAATATTAATCAATAATATACACAATGAAGTATACTCCTCCGTACTTCGATTAAAAACTCTGTCCTTTTAAGAGCGTTTTGTGTTATTGCATATTCAAATACGGTCAGGGACAAATGTTATTAATTGACAGCAGTTTGATATAATAATATAATGTTACTTGAATAATTGTTGACTTAAGGAGATTTTTTATGCAAAAAACTAAACTCAGAGCATACGCTAAACTTATTGCCCAAAAAGGTGCCAACGTGCAAAAAGGTCAGGTCGTATGGATTACGGCAGCTCTCGACCAACCCGAATTTGTCGAAATGCTCGTTAAGGAGTGCTATGCATTGGGAGCAAAAAGAGTCACGGTAGACTGGCAACATCTTCCTCTGACCGTACTTGACTCCAAGAATATATCCTTGAAAGAATTATCCGCTGTCGAGGAATGGCAAAAGCAGAAAATGCAGTATCAGACAGACAATCTTCCCGTAAGAATTTATCTTGACAGCGACGACCCCGACGGACTTGACAAAGCCGACCAGGAGAAAATGGCTAAAGCGAGAATGGCTCAATACCCTATCAAGAAGCCTTATATCGACGCAATAGAAAACAAATATCAATGGTGTATAGCTTCTGTACCCTCAAAAGCGTGGGCAAAAAAAGTTTTCCCCAACGAAAAAACAACCAAAGCCGTAGAAAAACTTTGGGAAGCAATCCTCACGACTTCCCGCGCCGAAGGCGACCCTATCGCAAACTGGACTCAACACAACTCTGTCCTGCATAACAAATGCAAGATACTCAATTCTCTCAATTTGCGCTCTCTTCACTATACTTCTGCTCAAGGCACCGACCTCACGGTCGAACTCCTTCCGCAAGCAGATTTTCTTGCAGGAAGCGAAACCACTCTCGGCAAAAATATCGAATTCAATCCCAATATTCCCAGCGAAGAGGTATTCACCACTCCCAAAGCCGGCGCAGCAGAAGGTATAGTATACTCTACCAAACCGCTCTCCTATCAAGGCGTACTGATAGAAAAATTTTCTTTTGAATTCAAAAACGGGAAAGTAGTAAAAGTACACGCAGAAAAAAATCAAGCTCAGCTCGAACAAATGGTAGCTATGGACGAAGGTGCGAAAATGCTTGGTGAATGCGCACTCGTCCCTCAGGATTCTCCTATTGCTGAGAGCAATATACTTTTCTATAATACCCTTTTCGACGAAAACGCAAGTTGTCACTTGGCTCTAGGCAGAGGTTTTTCAAACTGTATAAAAGATTACGAAAAATACTCTCAGGACGATTTCGACAAAATGGGTGTAAACAACAGTATGATACACGTAGATTTTATGATAGGAAGCGATTCGCTCGATATCGTCGGCACGACGGCAGACGGAAAGCAAGTGCAAATCTTTAAAGACGGCCGCTGGGCGATATAAAACTAATTTAAACAAATCAAAAAAGGGGGAGCGCAAACTCCCCTTTCTTTTTATATATTATGCTTTTGCCTGTATATTATGCATTCGCGTTCATTCGACATTGACGACAACGTTTGTATTCTCATGTTTGTCTTCTTCTTTATCCGTGCCGCCGTTTTGTTCACTCTCGGCAGCATAAGTCTTTTTTGCAATATCGTTGAGCCTTAACTGAACGAGTATAGGCGGTACTATTCCTACTATAAAAGTAAGCACGACGCACAATACCGCGAGAGAGCAACTATCGCCTTGTTCTTCGGCTTTTCTCTCCATAATTTTACAGGTCTTATACAGCCAATACAGATAATAAAAAGGTATGAACATACTCAAAAGAAGACATGCCAACGGGTCTCTTTCCTTGTCGAACTCTCCTCTGTGTTCGTTGAGAGTTTTGGTCGTACGGTATAACCAGACAAGCTCCCACACTCCGCACGTAAACAGCAAATAAATTACGTGCTCGTACATTCTGACAAATCCGAGTTGTTTTTCTCTCTCGTAAACGACGTCTTCTTTGTCATTATACGGCGACAACCAAAGACAAAGGAAAAACAATCTGCCATACAACAAAATCATCGTTAATATCTGAAGAGAATAGAACGTAGTTATGTTGTCGGCCAACGTCCACTGCGTAATGCGATTCGAACGATTCAAAAGATAACTAGTCAATATAAGCATATTATGTATCAAGAATACAGTTAACACGCTAAGACACATTCCCTGCATAGTAAAAGGCTTTATCTTGTTCTGCTTTTCGACGCAAGCCAATATGCAGTAAGCCAATAGCAATATCATCCCAACATAATTTATTATATTTGTAATTATAGTCAGCGGACCGAGCATTCTAATCGTCTCAAAATCGATATTAGCAAAATTATATATAAGACTGAATCCCGTCAATGCAACAAAGGGAATCTTGCTCTTTGCCACAAACAATGCTATCGTAAATACAAGCATGTAAATCAAATTAACGATTTCCGCAACTATGCTTGTATTCGGTGTTCCCTCTACCGATATGACGTTTACGGTATATATTGCTTGTATTACAAGAAAAAAACTGAATATCCCCGCAATTAAAGCATAGAGTTTACTCTCTTGCTTTTCGCGCGAGTTAAGCATCTCCTCCATAATACTTTCCCCCTTTAGTTTATTTACTATTATTATAGCAAAAATTTTTCTTTATGTCAACACCAATCGTTATTTATAATCACACATTATAAACAATGCAACTATCAAATCAACAAAAGCTAATCTTTTGCGCTTTGAGAGTTATATTAAAAATCCCTGCAAAAATTATCAAAAAACAATTGACAATTGTCTTCAATTAATATATTATTAGTAATGCAAATGCGGTCATGGCGGAATAGGCAGACGCGTACGTTTGAGGGGCGTATGGGCAACCATCCGGGTTCAAGTCCCGGTGACCGCACCAGCTAAAGCGACAATGCCTATGTATGGCAACAAAAAATGAGAGGAAAAACCTCTCTTTTTTATTGCCTTTTTTTGGCTTGTCGCTTTTTATGCTTACATCCGTGATAGTCCGAAATAACGTGACGCTCGCACTAGACGCTATACGCTTGCTCGCTATTCCGTCGCTTTGCTCCTTACAAGTCCCCTGACCGCACCAAACTCGCTACCCGACAAGGGTTAGCGAGTATTTTTTTATTTAAATACTCGGCTTTTATTGTCGGTCGCTCGTCTACCGACCAAACGAATAGGTCTATATCATAGATATAACCTATTGTCGGTACTATTTCAAATAGAAAATTTATTATAATTGCTGTTTATGGTAACAAAATATGAGAGGAAAACCTCTCTATTTTTTATTGCTATTTTTGGCTTGTCGCTTTTAAATATTGTTGTTAGCCATTGCGACCGCAGAGAGTGGTGCGATTTTTTTCTTTTTCGAGGTCGCCCGCAAAGGCGCGTACTAAATGTACGTAACTGCCGTGGGCGCACTGCTGACCAAAAGGAAAAGGCGCACCGCTATATGCGGTCATTTATACGCTTGCTCGCTATTCCGTATCTAATGTCTGCCTTGCCTTTTAGTCTGACAAATGTGCTTCATCAATGTTTATTATTTCCACACATCCTTCAATATTTCCCAGCTATCCGAATGGATATCATCGCTATAATTTTCCGTGCAGATACATAATTCTTCGCTTTGCTTGTCGTATCGGACAAAACCGCCTTTTATGGTGTATTTTTTTAGATATGATTGCAGCACTTCAAACTTTTTTGACGAGAAAATATCAATGTCTTCACTGTCTCCGCTACGCGTAAATCCGCCTTTTGTTTCGATAATCCAAGTTTCACCGCTTACAGACAAAACATAATCGGGATAGAACAGCTTTTGCGCGCCACTGTTGTCGTTGTACACGATAGAGAAATACTCATCGCCTTTGTCTCCGTTTTTATAAATCCAATCCACAGCCTCGCAAGTTTCGCAAAACTTCTCAAACTTCTTTTCCGAAGACGATCGCGGCTCTGCCGATAACAAGTATCCCTGATACACGTTTTTAGTGCTTTCGGTTTGCAACTTGCTTGTGGCGTCATAAGTGAACAGCATAGATTGCGGAATGGTAAATGCCTTTTCAGAAACGGGATTGTCCGAGATAACCATTTGTGCAAGTTGTGCCGCCATCGCATCGCGGAAAATGCGGCGCAGTAAATCGGTGTTATTGATCACGAACGCATATAATTCACGCGTCGTAAGCGCAAGCACTTTTTCAGAGTAAGAATACTTCTCTCCGAACAGCTTGCCCAATATTGTGTTCATATAGGCATAGGGCATTCCGATTTCCAGACCTATTTTGCCTACGCGGTTGTGGTACTCTCGTCCATGCGTATGCGTGTTGATAGGCTCTTTCACGGCAATTGCATTGAGCTTGTCTTTTTCGGAAAGCTCGGAAAGCGCAACCACATTGCCCGACAAGGTGTAGCGCACAATGCTGTCCGAAAAAATATAGCCTTTACTTTCCAGTCGCACTCGATTTTGCTTTTTATCTCCCGTCAAGCCGTACTCGCTTTTAAGGTGCTTTGCAATGGCAGTAAGTGCGCGGCGCGGATCGCGCAAGTCCGTGACCATGGTGCGCTGCTCTTTGATAAGGGAAAAAGTTTTGTGTTCGCTCTTCAAAAATAGCGTCTTTGCTTCCAGCGCTGACTTGCCAAGGCTTGCTTTGACGCCTTGCGTAAACTTGCCGTCAAATGTATAGAGATAACAGCTGTCCAGAGTATCGTTATCGTAATGTTTTGCCTCTGGCATACGGCGTATGCGCCCTATGGTCTGAATCTCAAACGTTTCATCCATGTTGTCGCGCAATTTGACGAGAATATGTGCCCTCGGGCAGTCCCAACCTGTTGCTACTGCCTGTTTTATTATTACAGCAATTTGTTCGCTGTAATTTTCGGAAATATTTTCAAGATTCTCATGCCTTCCTGAAAGCCATACGGCAAGAGTCCCCGTGTCGTAAGAGATCCCGTTATTTTCAAAGAACTTTTCTACGGTATTAAGAAGTAAGTCAGAATTATTTGGTAGTTGAACAACTATCAGTGGATTTATATCCTTATGACGTTGAGAAAGTAAAGAACGTAATTCGCGTTGTTTAATAAGTGCCTTATCTAAAAGGTAGTTTGTTTGATTATCAGTTTCCACAACTTGAGGAAAATTTTCATTTATAACAAGCATCTTTTTGATAAGTCCTTCAGCTATAACGTCCTCTTCGGGAATCTCGATAAGCTTTGCCTTTTTGTCATAAAGCGGCGTTGCCGAACAGCGAATGATCTTGTCCGTCTTGAACAGCTGCACAATCTCGTCGGCTTTTGCCGTAAAGTTCTGATGGCTTTCGTCTATTATGATTTTGAAAGTCAGACTGTCGTTAAATGCTTTGTCAATCCATTCAAGAAAGTTAGTGCGCTCGCTGTCTTTCAAGGCATTGTTGCCTTTCTTGGTGAGCTTTTCCCAATTGATAAAACAGGCGTCATTTTCGGCAAAGCCTGCCGTCATCACATCGGCAAGAAGTTTCGTCTGCGCGTTGTGGATATAGGTGTCCATTTTTGCCTTGCTTTGCTCTTCCAGATTACCTTTGCCGGGAGTGAGCCACACAAACACCGTCTTTGAGTGCCCCTGCATATACTCGTCCATAAAGTGGGTGAGAATGATTGTCTTGCCGCTGCCGGTAGGGCTTTTGAGAATAATATCGCGTTGCGGCTTTTCCATGCTCTCCAAAAGGTCTTTGATCGCCTTCAATTGAAACTGCATAAGATTGATTTTCATTTTCAGCCCTCCAATTCGCGGTAGTAGTAATCGGGAATGATGTTCACCGCTATGCCGCGCGCTTTGAACAAACTCTCTTGCGCCTCGCTCGGCAGCACGTCGTGTCCGAGATAGATCACTTTGCACTCGTTGGGAACGTTTACCGTAAACTCATCCAGCTCTTGTTCGGTGAGCACGATGGCGATCTCGGCATTGCCGTTGAAATTGACGCCGTTTTCTAATTCAACAAGTTCGCGGATGTGCTTCAAAAGTTCGTCTGCGTATTCATAGTATAGCTTGTCCGAAATAGGAACAAAATCCACCTTGAAGTATTTCAGACTTGCGGAATAGTTTTCTTTATCGATGACGCGTTTAATACGCTCGTAGGTAACGTCACGGCAGATATTGTTTTCATTGTTAGTACAAAGAATAAACTTGCGATTGCCGCCGTCCTCGGCATTGAGTTTCATAACTGCGTGTCCTGTGGTACCGCTACCGGCGAAAAAGTCGAGAATGGTTGCAGTATTATTTTGAATAATGTTTATGATATATTGCATTAAAGAAATTGGTTTTGGGTAGTCAAAAACTTTGCCTTTAAACAATGACAACAGTTCTTTACTTTCTTGTTTAGCAATATCTCCACCCCAGAAATTTTTTGTTTTAACAAATTTCCTTTCTTTTAAGCGATCTTTTTCATATATTTTGTAACCTTCTTTAGTTTTAGTAAAGATGAAGTCATTATTGATTAGCCTTTTGTAAAATGTCTCAGGTTCTAAACGCCACCGTCCGTTTTCGCCAGCATTCGTAATTCTGGGTCTAATACAGACATATCCTTGATCGAGAAATTCTTTATTAGGCATTTGATATACAATATTTAAGCTCCTATCACAGTTTATTTCCATTTGATTGTAATCAAAAAGATGCTTCACATCACCTGTGTTTGGATTATAATATATTGAATATGCCAAATTAGGGTGCGTATGTGTTGTGTCGTCATTACCCCATTTTTCTAATTGCCCACCTTTTCTAAAATATCCTTTATCATCAAGCAACGGATACTTATCGGAATCCAACCTTTCATATATTCCCAAATCATTAATTTGATTTTTCGCTTTAGCATAAACCAAAAGATATTGTAAAGTACCTTCAATATAGTCGCTCTTGTCGCCGCCGGGATTAGCGTGACAGCTTATGCAAGATATAAAATTTTGTTCATCAAAAATGCTATCACACAAAATTTTTAAGTTAAATAATTCTCTATCATCAATAGATATCATTATTAATCCTTTTTTGGAGAGTAGCAAAGATGCAAATTTTAATCTTTCATCCATAAAAGAAAGCCATTTGCTATGACGAAAAGTATCATTTATATCAACAAATCTGTCATCGTAAACAAAATCTTTTCGTCCCGTATTATACGGCGGATCTATATAGATTAAATCAATCTTACCCTTATGCGTTTTTTCAAGCAACTGCAAAGAAGCAAGGTTATCTCCTTCTATCAAAAAATTCATTTGCCCGCCGTTGTCTATAAACAAGTTTTTATCTTCCGACAACACAGGGGTATGCGTTTCTAAAATCTCGTCGATTGCTTCGCGGTGTTCTTCAAAGACGAGTCCATATTTTTTGCCTTTGATTTCTTTTTCAAGGTCGGCAATATAGGAAAGCAACTGCGCGGTATTCTCATCCTGAGGGGCAGTTGCTATGAATGTTTTAATTGACTTTATTTTTGCGAGTAACTTTTCACGTTTTTCTTTGGAAACATTTGTAGACACGGAGCCTTATCCATCGTACGCACGATTTATTCGATGAACAAACCACTTGACTACTGTTCATCGAATAGCGTAATCATTGAACATAATGGAAAGCTTTTTCGTGTAAAAATTTAATATATGAACAAATTCTTTGTTGTTATATTATGTAAATTGACTTTACTTCTCTATTCTGTTATAATATTAATAATATAAGGACATCAATTACGCTATTTGGTGAACGAATTACAGTAGTTTTCCTAGCTTGTTCATCATATCTTGCTTGTGTTCCATAAGAGAGTGAGCATAGCGATTTAAAGTTATTGTAGGATTTTTATGACCGAGAATTTCAGAGAGTGTCTTTACATCCATACCGCATTCAAGGGCGCGGGTGGCGAAAGTGTGGCGCAGGGAATGAAATCCCTTGTGCGGAATTTTCAGCTTTTTCAGGAGCAATTCAAAACTTCGCTGGTAGGAGCGAACGGAGACAGGCTTTCCGTTTGCAGACACCACGGAGGGCGAATCGCTCTTTTTCTTAATGCTTTTGAGTATCGGCAGCAACTGTCTTGGTAACGGTATAAAGCGGCGGGAATTTGTCGTTTTTGGTTCATCTATGATTAGCCCGTCTTTGCTGTCATGGCAGGACTTGGAAACGGTCAGTATGCCTTTCGTAAAGTCTATATCGCTCCATTGCAGGGCGATGAGTTCCCCGATGCGCAGACCACTATACAGGCAGAGGATAATGCCATACAACTTATCTTTCTTCCCGTTTAGGATTGCTTGCTCTATCCTCTTTTGCTCGGCGAGGGTAAAACATTCTACGGGCTTTTCTTTAAGCTTTGGGCGTTTGAGCTTATCTGCTGCGTATTCTTTTGTCAGCCCCAACAGGTGCGCCGTTTTAAGTGAATTCTGAATTACGGAGATAACGGCATTGACACTGTTTGCCGATAAACCTTTACCCGTCTTTTTATTGCCTCTCTGCAAAAGGCTTGTAATGAACGATTGCAGAACAAGCGGAGAAAGATCGTCAAGCTCCACGTCGCCGAGCTTGACTTTGATGTGTTGCTCTACTATGAGTTTGTACCGCTCATAAGTCCGCACTTTCACGGACGGGCGGATATAGTTTTCCAGCCATTGAATGAGCCAGTCTATGTACTTCATATTCCCTCCAAAACAGGTTATTTTTTCAAATGGCAGTTAGGCGTGCGCTTGGCTTATATACAAGTCGGCTCGGCTGACGCTTCGCCAAAGCCAGCCTATAATTCTGAACGCGCCGCAGAACCCATAACTTTTACAATCCCCCCTTACTCCACTCCCCCCCCACTCCCCCCTTTACACAAATGGGGCTTGTCCGCTGATTGTTCGTACATCCTTTTTTACTCATCGGCAGTAGCCTCCGTCCCAAAGCTATCCGATGGGGCTTTATACAAAAAATAAAATCCCCGCAAAAGCAGGGATTTTAAGTTAAGATTTATGCGCCGAAAGCGCCGTTTATGAAATGCTCTGCCCTCACAGGCGCTTTTAACCGCCGCGGTTTAATGCGCTCAGTCGACAAGGTCGGGCTTTTCGGCGGTGTGCCTCTTTTTCCAGATGCGCAGGAAAATCTTCGAAACTTCGACCGCGACGAGCGGGAAGAGCGCGAGCGCGAGCACGATGAGGTACTGGTACCACTCGAGATATACTAGATCGAAGAAGTCCATGACGCCGGGCACGAAGGATACGAACGCCACGATTGCAAGCGAGGCGGCCATTGCGCCGTACAGGAAGTGGTTGTGACCCTGGTCGGGGCGGAACACGCTGTCGTAATTGGAGCGCTGGTTTATCGCGTGCACGAGCTGCGAGAGCGCGAGAACCATAAACGTCATCGTCATTGCAATGGCGTGCTTTTCTTCGGACGTGCCGCCGTAGCAGGCCTCGGCTATCCAGTATGCCGAGAGCGACGCCGCCATTATGAACAGTCCGTGCACGACTATCCTTATTATAACGCCCTTTTCAAACAGCGTTCCGCTCTTTACGGGCGGCACCTTCATCACATTTCTGTCGGCGGGGTCTACGCCGAGCGCAATCGCGGGGAGAGAGTCGGTAGCGAGGTTTATCAGCAGTACGTGGATTGCGAGAATGGGGTCTTCCCAACCGAAAACGAACGCGATGAAGAGCGTGAGTATTTCGGATATGTTGCCCGCGACGAGGAACTGGATTACCTTTTGAATGTTGCGGTAGACGCGCCTGCCCTCGCGGATGGCGTGCTCTATCGTCGTAAAGTTGTCGTCGAGCAGAATCATGTCGGCGGCGTCCTTCGCAACGTCGGTGCCCGTTATGCCCATCGCCACGCCTATATCCGCTTCCTTTAAAGCGGGGCTGTCGTTTACTCCGTCGCCCGTCATCGCAGCTACTTCGCCCGTGCGCTTTAACGACTTGATTATCCTGAGCTTATCCGAAGGCGAAACGCGCGCGAAAACGACGCACGTTTTTACCGCCTCGTCGAGCTGTTCGTCGGTCATTTCGTCGAGCTCGGTGCCCGTTATAACGGTGTTGCCCTTGCGGAATATGTGCAACTGTTTGGCTATGGCGAGCGCCGTGACCTTGTGGTCGCCCGTTATCATTATAACGCGTATGCCGGCGTCGTGGCAGGTTTCCACCGCGCCTATAACTTCCTTCCTGGGAGGGTCAATCATGCCCACTGCGCCGACGAAGGTCATTCCGAACTCGACGTTCTCCGTCTTGTCCTCGGGCACCTTCGTAAGCTGGCGCCTGGCAAAGCCTAAAACGCGGAGCGCGTCCTTAGACATATTGTTGCACAGCTCGAGTATTTTGCGCCTGTCGACTTCGGTCATCTCGCGCACGCCCGTGCTTGTGAGGAAGTGCGTGCACAGCGGCAGCATCTCGTCTACCGCGCCCTTGGTATAAGCTATAAGCCCTTCGGGCATCTGATTGAGCGTAGTCATGCGCTTGCGGTCGGAGTCGAACGGCTGCTCGAATAATCTCGGATGCTCCTCCTCGTAGTCGTCGGAGTTTATGCCGAACTTGTCGGCGAAGAGTATGAGCGCGCCCTCTGTGGGGTCGCCCATGGTTTCGCCGGGACGGTCGGGGTCCATATTCGCGTTGCCGCACAGCGCGCAGCCGTCAAGAAGGTCCTGATACACCGCGCGGTGATATTTATCGGCGAGATTTTCGGTCAAAGTGGGCGTACCCGTCTCGAAGTCCGCCCCTACGGCGACGTGCGTCACCTTCATTTTATTTAAAGTGAGCGTACCCGTCTTGTCGCAGCACACGACGGTGGCCGAGCCGAGCGTTTCGACGGCGGGAAGGCTTTTTACCAGCGCGTTCTTCTTTGCCATGCGCTGAACGCCGAATGCCATTATTATGGTGGCGGTTGCGGGCAGACCCTCGGGAATTATCGATATGGCAAGCGATATGCCGAGCAGCACGAGCGACTGCCACGTTCTGCCGCCGCGCGCGAAGCCGATTATCATTATCGCGACGCACACAATCAGCCCTATCACCGTGAGAATTTTGCCGACGGAGTTGAGCTTTCTCTTTATCGGCGTCTGGAAATCGTCCTGCTTTTTGAGCATATCGGCGATTTTGCCGACTTCGGTGTTCATGCCAGTGCCGACCACTACGCCTAAGGCGTTGCCGTACATCACGACGGACGAGGAATATGCCATATTCACCCTGTCGCCGAGGGGCGCGTCTTCGGGCAACACGATGGGGGCGTCCTTGGGCGAAGGAACGCTTTCGCCCGTCAAAGAGGCCTCCTGCACGCTCATGTTGTTGTCGTTGATTATTCTTATGTCCGCGGGGACGATAGCGCCGTCCTCGAGGTAAACAATGTCGCCGGGAACGAGCTCGCTTGCGGGAACGATGCTCTCCTCGCCGTTTCTTAGTACGCGGGCGTTGGGAGCGGTCATCTTTTTGAGCGCTTCGAGCGCGTCGGCGGCCTTCTTTTCCTGAATAACGCCCACGGCGGCGTTAAGTACGATTACGCAAAAAATGACTATTGCTTCGGGTAGACCCTCGCCGTCGATGAAATACATGACGAGCGAGAATATCATGGCTATGAATAGAATTATAACCATTATGTCGGAAATCTGCTCTAAAATCATTTTCCAGATGCTCTTGGGTTTGACTTCACGAAGTACGTTTTTGCCATACTTTTCGAGGCGCTTTGCCGCCTCCTCGTCGGAAAGCCCGTCTTCGCAGGTGTTTAAAACCTCTTCGGTTTCCTGATAAGACATCGCGTGCCAAGGCCGTTGTTGTTGGTCTTCCATGGTGTCTGTTTTAAAAATCCTCCTGAAAATAATAATCTTTAAAACGCAAAAAGGTATAACCATGCGGGTGTTCCCCCGACGGCTATACCTTGAAAGTTACGGTGTTAAATTATGCGATATTCGTGGGTTGGCGTCGCTACAGTCGCCCACAACTTCGGACATTGCTATAAAATAATCCCCTTGCGTTTTAATTGATATAAATTATAACATACTTATTCCCATATGTCAATAGTTTGAGGCCATAATAAAAAATGAACTTAAACGAATAAATTTTACTTATGCTTAATGAAAATCAACAAATATTTTAACGTATTTAACAATTTAACCTTTTCACTTGAAATTATGCTTATATTTTGCTATGATTTAGTAAATATTCCTACTTAGGAGAAAATTTATGAACTACTTGATGGCTATATCGTTTTCCGAGATATTGACCAACGTGGGCAACTGGTTGGTGACGGAAGGACTTAAAATCGTAATCGCAATTATAGTATTTGCTATTTACTGCGCTGTAGTAAAAGCAATATGCAGACGTTTGGACAAATCTCTTGTCAAGAAAAACGTAGACGAAACCTTGAGAAAAGTTTCTCTTCCCTGGGTAAGAAGAGTGCTTATCTTTATAGGTTTTGCGACTATGCTCGCATATCTGGGCATCGAAACCTCGAGTATCGCTGCGGCTATCACTTCGATAGGACTTACGATAGGTCTTGCTCTGCAAGGCTCTCTGTCCAACTTTGCGGGCGGCGTCGTAGTAATAGTTATGCGCCCTTACAAAATTGGCGACTACATCGAGATGGACAGCGAAGCAGGTACTGTAGTCGACATCAAGCTTTTCTATACGTATCTGCGCACGGGCGATAATAAAATTGTCGTTATACCAAACAGCAAAGCAAGCAATTCGGTAATAATCAATTACACTCGTCAAGGTACGAGAAGAGACGATATTACTTTCAATATCTCTTATGACAGCGATTTTGAAAAAGCAAAAGAAGTTATACGAGAATGTATAGAGAACTGCGACAAGATACTTAAAGACCCCGCGCCTTTAATCACTCTCAGCAATCACGGACAAAACTCTCTCGATATTCTTGCGCGCTATTATACAAAGACTGACGATTTTTGGGATGTCCACTGGTATATGATGGAAGCTGTCAAGAAAGCCTTTGACAAATACGGCATCTCTATCCCCTATCCTCAGCTGGACGTGCATATCGCAAACAACGATGCTGCATCTTCAAAAAACAAATAAGATATTCATAATTTATGCAAAAGGCGGACAAATGTCCGCCTTTATGTTTACTCATTACTAATTATATCTTGACTTATTATTTGTCGGTCTTATTTATATCGTCCAACACTGCTTTGACTTTTTCTCTCAAATTTTCCTTGTCGCTGTCGTTGACGATTATATAATCGGCAGAATTTTTCATCTCTTCCAAAGAGGCTTGTTCGCGCATAACGTTTTCAATATATTCTCTGTCATAACCGCTTCTGTCGATAACTCTGTTTATCCTTACCTCTTTATCTCCGTCGACAAGTATGATTTTATCGAATTTGTCCGACATAGCTTTATCGAAAGCCGAAACCTCTACATAGAGATTGCCTTTGTCCTCGGCATAAATCTTGTCTAATTTTTCAAACACCAAAGGGTGCGCAACGGAATTTAGCAGTTTAAGTTTTTCTCTGTCAGAAAACACTGTTTCGGCAAGTTTTTTTCTGTCGATAACTCCGTCTTTGACTACGTCAAAAACTTTTGCGATACTTTTTACGTAATCGTCGGTTACGGATATTTCTTTATAAATCGCATCGCAGTCGCACACTCTCTCGCCAAAACCCGCTATAAGATTAAGCACGTAGCTTTTTCCGCTCCCTATTCCGCCTATTACCGCTATTTTCATCATTTTGCCTCCAGCCAGTTGTTGCCCGCGCTGCACTCGGCTACAAGCTTGACTTTGAAATCGGGGGTATTGTTTTGCATACAATCGACAAGTATTTTCTGTACTTTCTGCGCCTCGTCTACAGGACAATCTATAATCAACTCATCGTGTACCTGCATAATGAGTTTTGCCTTGAACCCGCCATCTTTCAAAGCTTTGTGCACTTTAAGCATAGCAAGTTTGATAATGTCGCTCGCACTGCCCTGCAAAGGCATATTCATCGCTACTCTTTCGCCGAAGCTTCTCAAATTGTAATTTGACGATTTGAGTTCGGGAATTTCTCTGCGCCTGTTCATATAAGTTGTTACGTAACCCTGTTGTTTTGCAATTTCCACGCACTTGTCCATATACTGTTTTACTTTGGGATAAGTGGCAAAATATCCCGCAATAAAATCGCGCGCTTTATATACAGGTATCCCCAAATCCTCCGACAATCCGAAGTCGCTTATGCCGTAGATAATTCCGAAGTTGACTGCCTTTGCCTGTCGTCTCATATCGGGAGTAACCATTTCTAGAGGCACTCCGAAAACTTTAGATGCGGTAGTAGCGTGAATATCTATATCGTTGTTAAATGCGTCAATCATAGTTTCGTCACCGCTGAATTGTGCCATAAGTCTCAATTCGATTTGCGAATAATCTGCGCATACGAGTACATTGCGAGGACTTGCCACAAACATTTTACGGATTTGTTTACCCTCGCTTCTGCGAATAGGAATATTCTGCAAATTGGGCTCGGTAGATGACAGTCTGCCCGTAGCCGTAACCGTCTGTTTGAAAACGGTGTGTATTTTCTGATTACTGTCAATTAGAGGCAATATACCGTCGAGGTAGGTCGATTTAAGTTTTGCAAGTTCTCTCTGACGGAGTATCAAAGGCACGATAGGGTGCTGATTTTTAATAGAGTTAAGCACTTCTACGTTGGTCGAATAACCCGTCTTAGTCTTTTTGCCAGTCTTAAGTCCCAAATCTTCAAAGAGTACCGAAGCCAGCTGTTTTGTCGAATTGACGTTGAAAGGCTTACCCGCATAATCAATAATTTCTTTGAGAAGTCCGTCGAGCTCTTCGGAATATTTTTTATTGAGTTCGTTGAGGATATCCAAATCTACTCTGAACCCCTCTTTTTCCATATCGAAAAGCACTTCGACTAAAGGAAGTTCAAGCTCTTTGTAGAGTTTTGTGAGCCCTCTCTCCTCCAACTCCTTATCCAGTATGTCGTCAATCAGCTGTATTAGCGCGGCTTCATCGCCCTCAGGAAGATTGTAAGCATTGAATAATTCTTCTTCGCTCTTATAGTTGCGGTTTGCGTCGACGAGATACGCTTTGAGCAACACGTCGTTTTCAGCACCTTTCAATACGACGTCGTTTTGCATAAGTATATGCATTACGTTTTTTATATCGTAACAAGTCTTTTTTATCTTCTCGCTCTCGAAAATCCCTTTCATAGCCGATATGAAAGCGTTATAATCTATCCCTTCGCCCAAAAGGTTTTCCGCGATAACTATATTAAAGCATTCTCCTTCGGTAGCGATTGTTATCTTTTTGGAAAGACTAAACGAGAATTTGCCCTGCATTATAATTTTAGATAATACTTCTCCAAGCCCTTCTTCGCTGTCGATATCGACAGTTTGGGGCAATTCGTGCTGCACTTCGTTTGTATAAGCAGTTGCTTCTCCGTCAAATTGCAGCCTGTCTATAATTTTCGTAAGTTCCAGAGCTTTGAGAAGTCGCTTTACCTCTCCCGAAAAAGGAGGATAATCGAATTTTGCTTCGTCGAGCGTAATGTCGACGGGAGATTGAGTATTGATAGTAGCAAGCTTATACGAAAGATAAGCAGTATCCTTGTTGGTCAAAAGCTTTTCCTGAAGTTTGCCTTTGATTTCTTCTATATGCTCATACACGCCGTCAAGTGTAGAATACTTTGCAAGCAAATCGCGCGCCGTCTTTTCTCCTACTCCCGCAACTCCGGGGATATTGTCCGAAGCGTCGCCCATAAGCGATTTCAAATCGATGATTTGAGAAGGAATAAGTCCCTCTTCTTTTAATGCTTTTTCGTCATAGTAGGCTATTTCCGTAATACCCTTTTTTGTGAGCAATACGGTAGTGGTATCGTCGATTAACTGCAAAGAGTCCTTATCTCCCGTAACTATAAACGTCTGCACATCGAATTTCTTTGCAATAGTGCCTATGATATCGTCCGCTTCGTAACCGTCCATTTCGACAATAGGTATATTCATAGCCGCTATAATCTCCTTGAGCGGAGCAAGCTGACTTGCCAGCTCGTGCGGCATAGGTTTGCGTGTAGCCTTGTAACCGTCATATATTTCTTTGCGGAAAGTAGGTGCTTTACGGTCGAAAGTAGCGATAATATGCGTAGGCTTATAGGTATCTACAATCTTGATAAGCATATTCAAATAGCCGAAAATCGCACCCGTATACTGTCCCGAATGGTTTGTAAGATTGGGGAGCGCGTAGTATGCCCTGTTGATAAGGCTGTTGGAGTCCAAAAGAATCAATTTTTCCATAATTACCTCTATATATTGATTATATATTAAAATAAAAGTATTTTCAATATTATTTTTACCTAAACCTTTCAAAATGTACAATTTCGCAATAACAGACATTTAAAACTTTTATACAATTTTGTAAAAAACCTGATTTTTTTGTAAAAAAGTGTATTTTAAGGCGATATTTGAACAGAATATTACATAAAAAATATGTACAATATGGATATTTTAGGCATAAAAAATGTAGTCTTTCGTAGAAAATATGGAGATTTTTTAGAAAATATGGATAAATTTTCAAATACCCCTGTAATTCGCGTGCCATTTACGAATATCTGTGATATAATGTTGGCGATATGGATAAGTTAGAAGCATTTTTGTTACTTATGGGCGGACTGGGAACCTTCCTGCTAGGCCTTAAACTTATGAGTGATAACCTGCAATCCCTTGCGGGCGATCGCTTAAAACCCTTATTCAATAAGCTTTCAAACAACAGATTTATGGGAATTGCTACCGGTGCTGGAATTACGGCGGTCATTCAATCCTCTTCGGCGACGACGGTTATGGTCGTAGGTTTCGTAAATGCGGGAATAATGACGCTAAAACAAGCCACCGGTATTATTATGGGTGCAAATATAGGTACTACGATTACTGCGCACATCGCTTCCCTGCAAGCTTTACCCGTTGCGTCATTCCTTGCGGCAATTGCCTGCATAGGCGCGTTTATGACAATGTCGAGTAAAGACAAGATAAATAAATCGGGTTTTTTGATATGCGGAATAGGCATTATATTCGTTGGTATGGATTTTATGTCCTCTGCGATGAAGGTATTCAGCGAAAACGAAGCTATACGAAACTTTATCGCGACGATAAGCAATCCTTTCCTTCTGATGCTGATTGGTCTTGTATTCACTGCGATTATTCAGTCATCGTCCGCTACCACCTCGATACTTATTACGTTGGGTGCAGTAGGCATGATGAGTTTGAAAAGCGCAATTTTTATGACTCTGGGTATCAATATCGGTACTTGTGTAACGGCAATGTTAGCATCAATAGGTGCAAACGCTAACGCAAAGAGAGCTTCCGTAATACACCTTTTGTTCAATATTTTCGGAGCTTTAATCTTTACCGTACTGATATTCGTACTACCTCTTATCAATGAAAAACTCGCATTCGATTACTGGCTTGCGGCTGCCTTCCCCGACAAAATCGGTACGCAGATAGCAATGTTCCACACATTGTTCAACGTAGTTGTCACCATCATACTCGTACCTTTTACGGGCGGACTTACAAAGCTGGCTACTCTGATTGTACGCGAGAAAAAGACGGCTCCCGAGCAAGCTCCAGAAGAAAAGAAGTTTATGTATATCGACGAGAGAATATTGAAGACGCCTCCTATCGCTTTGATGATGCTCAGAAAAGAATTGATAGCAATGGCAAATCTCTCTAAAACCAACTTTGATTTGTCAATCGAGTGTCTTACAAAACTCAACTTCGACAAAATGGACGAGTTCAACGAGAGAGAAAAGCACATAGACTTCCTCAACAAAAAACTGACCAAGTACTCCGTAAAGATATCCGCAAAGGACATATCCTATAAGGAAGAAAAAGAAATAGCGTCTTTCTATCACGCTATAAGCGACATCGAGAGAGTCGGCGACTACGCGGAAAATATATGCGAATATGCACAGGAGCTTGTAGAAAACAACTTGAGTTTTTCACAAGTTGCCGTTGAAGAAATACTTCTTATGAAAGGCGCAATCGACCATTTGTACGAAACCGTAATCAACGCTTTCGAAAACAAGAATATAGGTCTTAAAGACGAAGTTGAAGGCTATGAAGACTTAGTAGACACCTATGAAAGCGACCTGTCTAAAAACCATATCGCAAGATTGCACAACAATACTTGCAGTGCGGAAAGCGGCGGAATTTTCCTCTCCGTAATCAGCAATATGGAAAGAGTTGCGGACCACTTCAGAAACGTATTTTACAGTATGAGCACTTACGTATCCCCTTCTGTAAAAACTAAAGCCAACGTAAAGAGCGAAGAGGGAAATGCACTTCCCCTCCCTTCCGAAAACGCGAATGAGGAAACGTCAGCAACACAGACGACAGAGCTTACCAAAACAGCTGAAACTTCTCAAACGAACAATATGTTTTTACTCGAAGAAGACAAACGTATTATGGAAGAAAGCATAGTCAAGGAGCCTATACTCTCCACCGCAGAAGTTGTTGAAAACAAAAAGAGCGGCAAAAGCAACAAAGCTACTCAGACGAATGAGGCGCAAAAGAAAACGGCATCTGCCGCAACAAAGCGCAAATCTTCGTCAAGCACCACGAAAAAATCTTCCGACAGCACTAAAAAACCTGCCGTAAAGACAAGCAAAACTTCTTCCGGCACTAAGTCCGCTACTACCAAAAAGACATCGGGTAAAAAAACCGAGTCGGAAAAACCTGTTGCTGAAGTGCCCGTAGCCGAAGATGCACCGAAGGATTGATACTCGTAAAACAACTATAAAATCATAAACGGTAAATAAATTATAAACTATAAAAAGCAGGAGAAACTCCTGCTTTTTATTTATCTAAATAATGAATTATTTAATCTTAATCTATTAACAAAATCACAGCCGATTAATGCAGTAACCCGTACTACCTGACTGTCGCAAGGTGCTTATTTCTTTGCGTCCTTACTCTCTTTGTTCTCTTCTTTTATGAGCGCCTTGGTCTTATCTTGCAAGACGTTGAAGTTAGCAAGGTCGTCATAAGGATTGGGCACAATACCTACGTTGAGTATTCTAGATATATCGAATGCTCTCCACGGCACTTCGTCCTTGGGAGGATGCACGATAAATGTCATCGTCTCGTTGCTCACGGGATGCTTAAACTTTATTTCGGTAGCCCAAAGTCCCAGATTGTGTCTGAAAGTTCTGGGGTCTGCTCCGTACTTGCTGTCACCGAACAAAGGAAGTCCTATGGACGCCATTTGCACTCTTATTTGATGCGAACGGCCTGTATGCAACTGTATTTTAAAAAGGCTGAAGCCTTTGACTTCCTGCACGAAAGAATAATCGAGAACGGCAAGCTTTGCTCCCTCTGTTGCCTGAGGTACGATTTGCACTGTATTTTTAGCCTGATTCTTTTTGAGATAATGTTTGAGTTCTCCCTGCTTCTGATTAGGTACTCCGCACGTAACGCAAAGGTACTTTTTCTCAAAATTTCCGTTACGAATGTCTTCGCTAAGACGAGCCGCCGCTTTGGAGGTTTTGGCAAATACCATAACGCCGCCCGTAGGTCTGTCAAGTCTGTGAACAAGTCCTACGTAAGCTTCTCCCGGCTTATTGTACTTTTCCTTTATGTACTCTTTGACTACGGTAAGCATATCCTTATCGTTGGAGTCGTCTCCCTGAGAAGGAATATTGCAAGGCTTGACAACTACGATAACGTGGTTGTCCTCATACAAAACCGTCAAATCTTTGCTAGTGAATTCTGTCATATTTTACCTGTGTATATTTATTTTATGTCTTTAATAATCCGACAGCTTCAGACCATCAAGCCTTTTGCCGTCCATAATCCGCTGCATCCGCAAGGCAAAATCAAACCTTCTTTTGTAGGAAGCCCCACTTCGTAAGCCTGACTTTCGCCCTTGTAGGCTTTGAGCGTAATTCTGAGAATATTGTCTATTACCTGAGGCTGCAATCCCGTAGTATACGAATTTATGAGGAAAAACAAGGGGTTGTCCGATAATACTTTCGTACATTCTGCTACAAGGTCAAAGACGTTGTCTTCGAGTTTCCACACCTCACCGTTTGTACCTCTGCCGTAAGACGGGGGGTCCATAATAACCGCATCGTACTTATTTCCTCGTCTTATTTCCCTTGCGATAAACTTCTGACAATCGTCGACTATGTATCTTATTCTGTCATTCGGAATACCGCTAAGGTTAGCGTTGGTCTTTGCCCTGTCCACCATAGCTTTTGCCGCGTCTACGTGCGTAACGAATGCGCCTGCTTTCGCACAAGCCACGGTAGCTCCGCCGGTATATGCGAAAAGATTGAGAACCTTTATTTCTCTATTGCTGTCTTTTATGAGCTTTTGCATTATATCCCAGTTTACAGCCTGCTCGGGGAAAAGCCCCGTATGCTTAAAGCCCATAAGTTTGAGCGAAAACTTCAAGCCTTTGCGCTCTACGTTAAAGCTTTCGGGAACGTTGCCTTTATATTCCCATCTGCCTCCGCCCTGATTTGAGCGAATGTAGTGTGCATTAATGCTCTTGTCCTTTTCCAAAGGAAAAGCACTCTTCCAGATAACCTGCGGGTCGGGACGCAAAAGTACGAGTTTACCCCATCTTTCTAGCTTTTGCCCCTCACCCGTAGCGATTATCTCGTAATCTTTCCAATCGGTTGCAACTCTAATCATATTTAAATTTTCTCTACGGCTACCGTAATCTTTTCGCCGTTGATGTCGAGTTCTTTGGTGTAACCGTCAAAGAGTTTGTCACTTAACTCATCGGCAAGCACGCCTTCGCAAATAGACTTGTCGCTCTTGAGTACTTCAACGCACTTACCCTCGCCCTTATATCCTATTCTGATATGGTCAACCACCTCGAAGCCTGCCTCTTTACGCATAGTCTGTATCTTGGACGTAAGTTCTCTTGCGATACCGGAATTGATGAGTTCTTCCGTAAGATTGGTGTCGATAACAACCGTCATAGCAGCATCGCTTTCGAGTGCATAACCGCTCTTGTTCACGGGAGTGATGAGCAAATCGTCAAGCGTAAGCTCGATATTCTCCCCGTCTGCTTGGAAAGTATAAGTCTTTCCTGCGTTGACGGTATCTACGATTTCGCTTGCGTTCGTACAAGTCGAAAGGTATTGTCTTATCGCACCGAGATGTTTGCCGTACTTAGGTCCCAAGGTCTTAAGCTGAGGCTTGAGTTCGTAAGTCATAAACTTAGACTTGTCTTTTACGATTTCGCAATTTCTTACGTTTATTTCGTCTGCAACCAAAGATATTATATCCTTGTCGTTCACGCTCTTATCCGTAAGGATAAACAAGCTGTCGAGAGGCTGTCTGTTTTTGATATTTGCCTTATTTCTTGCAGCTCTTCCCAAAACAACCGCTTGCAATACAAACGCCATATCGTCTTCAAGCTTCTTGTTTACCATAGACATATCCGCCTCGGGGAACTTGCAAAGGTGTACGCTTTCGGGAGCGTCCTTGTAGAAGTTAGGTACGAGATTCTGATATATGCTCTCAGCCATAAAAGGAGTATAAGGCGCGATGAGTTTTGAAAGAGTGACGAGCACGGTGTACAGCGTGGTGTATGCCGCAATCTTATCGTCGGTCATATCGCTGCCCCAGTATCTCTCTCTTCCGCGGCGTACGTACCAGTTGGAGAGGTTGTCAGTAAAGTCCTGAATAGCTCTCGAGCTTTCGGTAATCTTGTATTCGTCAAGACACTTGTCCACGTAATCAACAAGGGTATTGAGATTGGAAAGTATCCACTTGTCCATATGAGAGAGTTTGCATTCTTTGAGATTGTACTTCGAAGGGTCGTAATTGTCGATGTTTGCATAGAGCACGAAGAAGGAATAAGTATTCCAAAGCGTACCCATAAACTTTCTCTGACATTCAGAAACGTTTTCCGCCGAAAATCTCGAAGGAAGCCAAGGAGCCGAAGATGTATAGAAATACCATCTTACAGCGTCTGCGCCCTGCACGTCGAGTACCGACCAAGGGTCGACGACGTTGCCCTTGTGTTTGGACATTTTGATACCGTTTTTATCGTTGACGTGACCGAGTACTATACAGTTTTTGAAAGGTGCCTTGTCGAAAAGCAACGTAGATATCGCAAGCAAGGTATAGAACCATCCTCTTGTCTGGTCGACAGCTTCGCTGATGAAGTTTGCGGGGAATTGCGCTTGGAACACGTCCTTGTTTTCAAAAGGATAGTGATGCTGTGCAAAAGGCATACTTCCGCTGTCAAACCAGCAGTCCATAACTTCGGGAGTACGCTTCATAGTACCGCCGCACTTTTCGCACTTGAACGTAACCTTGTCGATATAAGGCTTGTGAAGCTCGATATCCTCATTGAGTCCGCCGAGTTTCTTAAGTTCTTCTTTGCTGCCGATAACCTTGATTTCTCCGCAGTCGGGACATACCCATATAGGAAGAGGCGTACCCCAGTATCTCTCTCTCGAAACACCCCAGTCGATGACGTTTTCGAGGAAGTTACCCATACGGCCGGAGCCAATAGTAGGAGGCATCCAGTTGACGGTAGCGTTGTTTTTGAGAAGCTGGTCTCTGACTTCCGTCATCTTGATAAACCAGCTGGAACGCGCATAGTAAAGCAAAGGAGTATCGCAACGCCAGCAGAAAGGATAGCTGTGCTCAAAGAGCAATTCCTTGAACAGCAATCCTCTGGAATTGAGGTCCTTAATGACGAGTTTATCGCCGTCTTTTACGAATATCCCCTCAAGCTCGCCCGTTCCTTTGATAAATCTGCCTCTGTCGTCTACCATCTGAACGAAAGGCAAATCGTACTTCCTTCCTACCTTTGAGTCGTCTTCACCGAAAGCGGGAGCGATATGTACTATACCCGTACCGTCGGTAAGCGTTACGTAGGAATCGTTTGTAACGTAATAAGCTTTTTTCTTGGTATCGTTGCAGTTGTAAAGAGGTATATACTCCTCGTATTCGTAGTCCTTACCTTTCTTTACGCTTACGACTTCGTAGTTTTCAAACAGAGAGGAAACCAAAGCTTCCGCAAGCACATAGATTTCGCCGTCGGCTTTAATCTCTACGTAATTCTCGTCGGCATTCATACACAAAGCCACGTTGGAAGGTAGCGTCCAAGGCGTTGTCGTCCACGCGAGGAAGTAACCGTCGTTGTTCTTTCTCTTGAACTTGACGAATACGGATTTTTCCTTGACGTCCTTATATCCCTGAGCAACTTCGTGAGAAGAAAGAGCCGTTCCGCATCTGGGGCAATAAGGCACGATTTTATGACCTTTGTAGATAAGTCCTTTGTCGGCAATCGTCTTGACAGCCCACCATACGGATTCGATATACTTGTCGTCGTAGGTAATATAGGGGTTGTCCATATCTACCCAATAACCTACTCTGTCGCTCATTCTTTCCCATTCGCCCTTGTATTTCCAAACGGACTCTTTACATTTTTTGATAAAAGGCTCGATACCGTATTTTTCTATTTCGGGTTTTCCGTCAATACCGAGTAACTTCTCGACTTCGAGCTCAACGGGAAGACCGTGAGTATCCCAGCCTGCTTTTCTCGCTACGTAATATCCCTTCATAGTCTTGTATCTGGGGATAATATCCTTCATTACTCTGGTGAGAATATGACCTATGTGGGGTTTTCCGTTGGCGGTGGGAGGACCGTCATAGAAAGAGAAAGACTCCTTTCCCTTGTTCATCTCCACGCTTTTTTCAAAAATCTTGTTTTGTTTCCAGAATTCGATAACCTGCTTTTCTCTCTCGCAAAAGTTCATTCCGGAATCGACCTTTTTGTACATTGCTGCCTCCTGTTTAATTCGTATATGCTAAAAAATTTTTACTTAGTTAAGAATGTTGTTCAGGTGTTTCGGCAAAATGCCGACGTCGCGACGTCGGACACTTGCTTATCGCGCAACAAGGCGCATAATTTTTATTATTTTTCTCCCTTTTCCTGCTCTTCTGAAGTATTGACGATTACCTCTACCTTTTCTACGACGGTGTTATCCATCTTCTTAACTGTAATCGCAAGATTTTCAAAGTTGACTATATCTCCCACTTGGGGCATTCTTCCGAGCGCATATGCGATATAGCCGCTGAGCGTTACGGTATCGAACTCCTCTTGTTTGCGATTGACTTCGAAATAATCGAAAAACTCTTCGAGATTGGTATCTCCGAGCACAGAATACTTATTGTCCGAAAGCTTGACGATAGGTTCCACAACCTCGTCGCTCTCGTCCCAGATATCGCCTACTAGCTGTTCGAGAATATCCTCGAGCGTAACTATACCCATAGTACCGCCGAATTCGTCGACTACTATAGCGATATGAGTCTTTGCCATTTGCAATTTTCTCAATACGTCGCTGATTTTCATAGTATCGGGTACGTAAATGACGCTCTTTGTGATAATCTTGGAAAAGTCGCTTACGCCGTCGATATACGCTTCGTAGAAATCTCTCAGATTAATGATACCCTTTATCGTATCAATATTTTCCTCGTATACGGGAAGACGAGAGTAACCGCTTTCTCTGAAGACCTTCATTACGTCGGACATACTGTCCTCTATATCAACCGCCTCGACGTCAACTCTGGGAGTGAATACGTCTTTAACGGTCATATTGTCAAACTCAATTGCCGACCTTATGAGGTCGCCTTCGTATTCGTTGAGACCGCCTTCCGTCTGAGCCTCGTCGATATAAGTTATCAGTTCCTCGTCAGTAATATTATCGTCACCTTTTTTCTTGAAGATTTTGCCGATAAAACTCTGCCAGAATCCCAGAAGTTTGTTTATAGGATAAAGAATGTAATAGAAAACCAAAATAAAAGGTGCCGCAAATTTAGCAATAAATTCGGGATTACGCTTTGCCATTGATTTAGGAGATATCTCGCCGAATATCAACACTACGACGGTACTTACAGCGGTAGATACCGTACCTGCGAGTTCCTGACTGGAAATAAGTCCCGTAAACAACATTGTTGCAAGCGTAGCCGAAGCGATATTCACGATGTTGTTGCCAATAAGAATAGTCGATATCAAACCGTCGAAGTGCTCGCTGAGGAAGTATACCTTGCCGTACTTCTTGGGTTCGTTGGAATACATATTTTTCAGTCTTATTCTGTTAAGGGTAGAAAACGCCATCTCGGTAGCCGAGAAAAACGCCGAAAAAATTACTAATACTGCGATTGCCACTATATAAGTGATAATCTTTGAATTGCTGATAGATGCCGATAACAGTGGAACTACCATAGTTGTGAAAGAATCTCCTTGAAAATGATTATAGTTACGATAATTATATTACAAAACGGCGAGTTTGTAAAGTGATATAAAATATTTTATTATAATATAGGGGAAATTATACTCGAAAACACTCAAAACAGAGAAAAATACCCGACTGACGCACAAAATCACGAGTCTGCGAAAAAAAAGAGCGGAAGAAGTTCCGCTCTCAATATATTTGTCTGTACGTTGCACCGCCGAAACTCTGCTCTGCCGTATAAACTTTGACCGTCGAAGCCGAAGTGTATTGATTAAGCAAGCCCAAAACAACAGCAGAAGAAGCCGAAGTCTTAAGAGCAAGCCCGCAAGACTTAACTAAACTTCTGGGGGCGTTTACGGTCATACAATTCAGCCCGCGTGAGCTGAAAAAACGGTACGCAGCAAGAGTATCGTTGCGCGAGCGGAAAATCATCAGTAAGTAATTCATAGCTTTCTCCTAGGTATTTATGTATTCCGCTCATAATACAATATATTAACGACAAACCGTATTTGTGAGGTAACAATGATATATTTGGATAATGCCGCAACTTCTAGATTCAAACCCAGACGAATGTTTGACGAAATGTTCAATCAGCTAGCCTGTTCTTCAAATCCCGGCAGGGGCGGACATAACGACGCTATCGACACAGCAATTAAAATTTACGACGTAAGAGAATTGCTCAAAACGCTCGTAGGCGGTGACGATAACTACGAAGTAATATTTACTTCGGGCTGTACCGAAGCAGCAAATCTGGCAATTCTGGGATACCTTGCCGCATACAAGGGACAGCGTGCGGAAGTGATATTCACGTCTTACGAACACAACTCCGTTGCTCGTCCTCTGTGGCATTTAAAAGAAACGTCGGACGTAAAATTAATAGAGATAAAACCCGACAAGGACGGCAGAATATCTTCTGTCGATATAAATAACGCTATCAACGAAAATACCCGATTGGTGTGTGTTAATCATATGTCAAACGTCACAGGCTACCTTGCGGATTTAGAAGAAATCGGCAAAATCGCCGCAAGACGCAACGTTCCCCTTTTCGTAGACGGAGCGCAATCGCTCGGACACCTTTCAATCAACGTCAAAGCTCTCAATATTGCCTTTCTCGCTGCGGCGGGACACAAGGGATTGCACGGCAGTCAAGGGACGGGATTTTTGGTATATGACAAACGCTACAAACTTCTCCCGATACGCTTCGGGGGCACAGGGTCGCACAGCGAAAGCCTTATTCAACCCGATTTACCTCCCGACGCTTTCGAAGCCGGAACTCTCAACAGCGCGGGCATAATCGGTCTCGGCGCGAGCGCGGACTGGACTTATAAAAACCTTTCAAAAATATCCCTGAACTCCCGCTATCTGACAAGCGAACTCATATACGGTCTGAAACAAATAAAAAACGTACGGCTCTACTCTTCTCAGAACAACGGCGTAGTGTCATTTAATTTTGCAGATTACTCCTCAACAGATATAGGAGATTATCTCAACGAAAACGATATCGCCGTAAGATGCGGACTACACTGCGCTCCTCTGATACACCGACAACTCGGAACTCTCGACAGCGGCACCGTGAGAGCAAGTATAGGATACAACAATACGATAAGCGACATACGCGCGCTTCTTAACGCAATCGACAAACTGAACTATCGCAAACCGTAACCAAACAAAACGTAAAAGCATAAAATATAGAGGTGAAAATATGGATATGGATATCGGAAAAATAATGCAACTTATGGCAAACGGCAACAACAAGGATATGTCGCTGATTATGCAGCTTTTGCCAAGTCTTATGAACAACAACCGCCCTTCTTCGCAAAGCGAGACGGTAAAACTCAACGAAGAAGAGGTCAACAAAACCCTGAAAAGTCTGTATGACGACGGCGAAGAATAAGTTTTTCCGATAGCGAAAGGAGAAAAAATGAAAAAAAACGGCTTTTACACAAAAAACAACGCTTTCTCGTCCGACAACGCTTTTTCTTCAAACAATGCGTTTTCAGGATTGAATTTTAACTCAACAGGCTCCGCCTCGCAAAATTCTGCGCATTCGGGATTGCAGGAAGAGATAAACAAATATTCGTCAATGTCGGAAGAAAGACTGATGCAAGAGATGTTTCATCTCGTCGAAGAAGGAAGAAAAAACGGCACGTTGGACAATGCCAAACTCGAAGAATTTTTCAGTTCGGCAAGCTGTATGCTGTCCGGAGAACAGATAACGAAATTGCGTTCTCTGATAGATATGGCAAAAAACTGATATATCCATAAATCGCGTTTTTTCTTAAACCGATTTGTATATAAATTCTGTCGACTTAATAAGTCGATATAAATCTCTGAAAAGCACAAATAAAAAACGGCAAACATTATGCCGTTTTTTAGGAGTGTTTTTTGTTGCGTTCAATTTTTCAGCAAGGCAGAAGTAACAATACCTCTTACCTCGTTGAGCCTTGAGCAATACAGGTCTCTGCCCACTCTATCATCATTGATTTTTACGTCTTCGCAAATTTTTACAGTTTGACCGTTTCCGCCTGAAAGCACAATTATTCTGTCGGCAATCACGAGGGCTTCCTCTACGTCGTGCGTGACGAAAATTACCGTTTTATCTTTTATCAATTGAGTGAGAGTATCGAGAATTTGCCTTTTGAGTTTTATATCAAGCCCCTTAAAAGGTTCATCCATAAGCAACACGTCGCACTCTCTGACGAGCGCGCGCGCAATCGCTACTCTGCTTGCCTGTCCTCCGCTGATTTGCCAGGGATATGATTTTAGACAATCGCTTATATCCATCTTGTTTGCTATATCCTCTACTTTCTTGTTCAGGATTTGCTTATCGGTATCTTTAAGTACGAATTTTATATTATCTTCAACTGTCAGCGAAGGTATGAGACGCGGCTGCTGAAAGACATATGATATAACTGTTTCGTCTATACTCTTATCGGCATATTGTCCATAAAATATATCGCCGTTATAGGCAAGTTGACCGCTGATACAGTTGAGAAGCGTGGTTTTTCCTCCTCCTGAATTGCCCATAATGCAACTCACCTTTTTCTCGTCTAATTCCAACGAAAAATTCCTGTATACGGGCTTATCCGAATAAGAAAATGTCAAATCGCATATTTTCATTTCCACTTCACCGCCTTTTTTTCGATAAGGACAACGATTTTCTCAAACACCGTCCCCAAAATTATTGCGACAGCCGTCCACGCAAGCAGTTGAGCCGTATCCACGTATAGTTTTGCAAATTGCATTTCTATTCCTATACTCTTTGCAGTCTGCGCAAGAACTTCTGCGGCAATTACAAGCTTAAGATTCAGCCCCACGGAACTTTTTATTGCCGTAAATACGTTGGGAGCTATCTGAGGAAGATACAGAGACAATATCTGCTTACGCTCAGATACTCCGTACACGCGCGCCATTTCTATCAAGTCCTTATCTACGCATTCCAGAGCGTCCGCAAACGACGTATACAGCATAGGGAAAATAACACTGAACGCAACAAGTACCGTTGCCTCGAAACTGTCAAACCATATCAAAGCAAGCAGTATTAGCGACATAGTAGGCATAATGCGCACAATAAGCACTATAGGTGCAAGCGCGCTTCGCAAAGGCTTGAACGAATAGGTTACGCCCGAAAGCAAGGCGGCAAGCAAAAATGCAGATACGTAAGCTATAAAAGCCCTGAGCAAAGTCCAACCTACCGATTCGTAAAAACTCGCTTTAGCGAATAATGCGAAAAACTCTTTGACAATCGAAGGTACCGAAGGCACCAGCATATCTATCCCCACAGCAAGCGATATTATCGCATACACGATAATTATCACCAGCAATGTGACGATTGGCAAAGTAATATTTAGTGCCTTGTATACCTTTTCTTTGCGCATATACCTTGTATTATCGGCATTAACGCCGAATAAATCCTTTATCTATAATACTCAGCCTGCGAAATAAAATTCTTGTGCAGGCAATTTGCCGCCGATTGCGTTGGCGTTGATTTGCATTACGGCATCGAGCATCTGCTCGTAATAAGCCTTACCGTCGGGCATAGCAATTGTCTTTACGTTGCATCTTCTGACGACATCGGCAGTTATGGAAGTCGAAAGCGAAGTCTGAGCATATACAGTCTTTATATTCTCTACCGCCTCAGATGGATTTTCAGCAACCCACAAAGCATTGTCCGAAAAAGCTTGCAAAAGTTTTTCGACAAACTCTTTGTCTTCGCACACTTGCGCTTTAGCTATAAGCACAGCTTGCGCATATCCGTCATATTGACTTTCAGATGCATCTGCCCAAAGCGTCTGCAAATTGAAAACTTCCTTGAAGCCTTGTTTGTTTATCGCATTTGTAACCGCAGGTTCGGCAAGTACGCCGAAGACGTTTTCACCGTCTTTTTTGGCAAGAGCCATCTGGGACATTACTTCGGAGCCGTCCGTCATATACTTAATCGTCACTTTTCCTTCTGTCGCTTTCTCTCCCTGAGCATAGGTTATACCCGCATTTTTGAGCAAGCTCTGGAATATCATATCGGGTACGCTTCCCTGTCCTATCGAATATACCATTTTACCTACGAGCGCACTGAGGTCAGAGACTTGTTCGTCGCTGTTGGACAAAACAAAGAGATTGCCGTTTGTGACTACGGCAAGCAAACGTATATCGTTGCCCTTATTGTAAAGGTTTGCCGCAAGATTTGCAGGAACAATCGCAATATCGCTCTTTACCGCTTCTGTGCTTATTACCCCCGAAGAAACGACGGACTTTTTGATATTGTAGGTATCAGTCTGCGTCTTAACTGTGTTTTCTATACCTGCAAGCGCGAGAGCGGGGGCGCCGTCGGGCGCAACGAGTGTATACCCGTCGTCTTCGTTGACGCACGCGCCAAAAGCGCATACGCTAATCAACGTTGTTGCAACCAAAAGAATAGCTACGATAATTCTTTTCATTTTTTTCTCCTTTCATTAACCTTCTATTTCAAACGAAGTTATTGCCGATTTTACGTACACCTCGTCGAGTTTTCCGAGTTTTCCCGATAAAGCGGATATCTGCTCATTCGTACCCTTGACGATTACGCTTATGGTGCTTATACCCGTTTCTCTGTCGGGCACGCCCATTCTGCCTATGATTATCGAACTGAAGTTGGACAGCAAATTCTGTATGGCAAGAGCCGTACTCTTGTCCTGCTTAAGCACTATTCCTATCACGCCTATTCTCAACATAAAAACTCCTTTGGAGAATAAAAAAGCTCTGCAAAGGCAGAGCAAAATACAAATATGCTATTCATATCCTTACTCTCCGAAAACTCATTGATTGGGTAGTGGTAATATACTCAGACGGCAAGAAGTTTTCCCGTCCGTGTGTAATAATATATTATTACAGTATGGGAAATTTGTCAAACTTTTTGCCCTTTCTTTATAAATATTACCATAGTGAATATAGTCAAAACAAGTTGTTTGTAAACACACATATTTATACAGACAAAAATTAAGGACGGCAACGCACTTAACGTCACCGCCCTTTTTTGTCTTTTATACAACCGACTCACGTTCTCTCGTTCAGCCGTGCAATATCTCCATAGCACGCGCAGTGCAAGCGTCGGTCTTATAATCCGTCACAATATCCGTAACCGTATTTTCTTCAGTAGGCTTGAATCCTACTCCGTGAATACATTTTTCCCACACGATTCTACCCGAAGCGTCCGCCGTAGGCACGTAATAAGTGCCGTTGGTTACGTAAAGCAAATCACCGTTGGAGAGAGTAAATACTCTCTGTGCAACGCCTTTGCCGAAGGTATTCACGCCCACAATCTGCGTATCGTTGTAATACTGCAGCGCGCCTATTAGTGCTTCCGACGCAGACGCGGAGCTTCCGTTGACAAGTACCGCTATGTCAAAGCCTTCTATTACATTTCCGAGATAATAACTCTCTTTTTCTCCCCCATCTTTTGACGTGTAGGTAATATTAGATACCATCTTTCCGCCGCCGGAATTGGATACGAGTTTCATCAAAGGAAGCGAGGTATCCTGAGGATTCTTAACAAGATACTGTGCGATAAACTGTAAACTCGTAGCGTCACCGCCTCCGTTGTTTCTCAAGTCGAGAATAAGCTTGCTCTTGCCCTCTTTTACGAATTGCTTCACGCATTTTTCAAAGTCGAGATTTGCTTCCTTAGAAAATTCGAGAAGTTTTATTATTCCGGTATCTTCGCTATGCGAATAATAAAAAGCTTTTTTATCGAGCGCATCGCTGTATGTTCTCTTGAGATTTATACCGTAATATCCGTCAAGATACGAGCCGCTGCCGTCGTACTTTTTAAAGATAAACGTAACTTCCTGCACTACACTCCATTCATTGAGAATACTGGACAACAGCGAAAGGTCTGCGCTTTCTACCTGCACTATATACTCTTCTTCCGTACCGATATTTATGCCTAAAGCGAAAATTCTGTCACCTTCTCGCATAGCTACGCTTTCGCTCTCTGCGTCGAATGACGATACAAGCCTCATATCCTCATCGAACTTGTAAGACGCGATTGCATTGTAATTTACCGTATCGGGAGTTATAAAGCTTACAAGATGCTGATTATAAGTAGTACTTGTCACACTCACTCCGAATGAGCCGGACTGTGCATTGCCGCCGTCCACGCTGACCATACCCGAAAACTTATCCAGACTACCTGCCATAGCCGCCGCAGCAAGCTCCTGGAACTCATTCCACGATATGTCCTTGTAATAGTATTCCTTGATATATTGATACGCTTCTATCAAAAGCGGCATATCGTTGTTGATGCTCGTATTGTTGCCCAACACGAATCCGAGCGCAAAACTTACCGCCATAACGAGTATGCAAGCACAAACTACTATGGCAATAAATATTTTCTTTTTCTTAGCTTCTTTTGCCGATGAAACTGCGGCGTAATTATCTCCTGTAAAGATATCTTTTAAGTCCTTATCCAATTTTCCTCTCCTTTTAAGTCAATTGATGATAGCGGTTTTGCAATTCAACGGTTTTATATTATTTCCCGCTCCCGCGATATAATTCTTTCTGAAGACAAATCGTAATAAAAGGGTTTAACTTCTCCTTCTTTTAGCGCGAAACACACCCTTTTGCCCGAGTAAACTCTGCTTATAGGAGCAACTGTCTTGCATCTCTTGCCGTCTTCGTCCAGCACGGCAAAATAAACTCCGTCGCGCTCTTCGAGTAACCCCGTAAACAATTCGTAACCGCACAGCTGTGCCGAGGTCATATTACGCGGTCTTTTTGATATTTCGCCCAGACTGTTTTGTCCCTCTGCTTCGCCCGAGTGCAATATAAGAAGATTATTCTCTCCCGCTCTTCTTGCAAATGCACTGTCTGAAGTTACCGTCACAACGCTCTTCCCCTTTGCTTTTTGAAGCAATAAAGAATAGTATTCGTCTTTGTCCTTCTCGTCCAATCCGTCTATCAATTCGTCGACGAGATACACATCTCTTTCTATTGAGAAAAGCCTTGCTAATATCAGTTTAGCCACGTCCAAAGCACGCAAATCCTTTACTCGCGCGCTTTTATCTATCGAATATTCGTCGCATATACTCTCAGCTTTTCCTTTTGCTTCTTCTTGCGCAAATCCTCTGAGCATCATAGGATAAGACAATATTTCAATTACGTTTTTATTTCCGCCGAGTATTTTTGCCGTAAATGTGTATCCTAGGTTTCTAATCTTCGGAGGCACTTCTTTAAGATTCTTCCCGCCCAGAATAATCTCCCCGTCGGATATTTCTTCAAGCCCCGCTAAAGTGCGCAACAGCGTAGTTTTACCCGCGTCTTCTTCTCCGTAAACGGTAAGCATATCCCCTTGAGAAAGTCTGAGCGTTACGTCTTTTAGCCCCGTATATCCGCCCGCGTAATCAACGCGTATGTGCTTAGCTTTAAGCAAAAAATTACTCATACCATAATTATATATTCTATTTCCTTAAATTACAAGTACAAAATTTCACTTTAGATACAATTTACCCAAATTAAACAAAAACGGCCCGAAAGCCGTTTGAAAAGTATTTGATTTATACGTTTTTCTTTATTTCAGTCAACAGTTCGTTAAAGTCGTGTATATAATTTTTGCAACGCGATTTGAAATCTAGGTGCGCGTTTGAATATTTATCGTAAACACCGCAAAAATTAAAACCTCCCTTCATCGCGCCGTCGATTGCAAGAGGAATATCCTCGAATACCATACATCTGTTTGCATTCAAAGAAAGTTTTTTTGCGGCAAGTTGGTAAATATCGGGAAAACCTTTTCCCCTCTCCACTTCTTCTATTGTAGTCAGCGGACAAAATTCTTTTAGGCTTTCGCTGTCTATACTGTTGTGCTTGAGACAAGGACGCGCTACCTGTCCGAAAAGCGTAGTAGCATAGCCCACTTTAACTCCCCTTGCCAACAACGTTTTCAAAGCCTCGTATGCATAAGGTTTAAGAAAAATTTCTTCGGCATATTCTTTCTCTACCATCTCTATCCATCTATCCTTAATCTGTTGCGTCGACTGAGGCAGATTGTATCTGTTTTTGGTATAAAGCGCGGCTTCGTTAAAATGCATTTGTTTGACCGCCTCGGTATAATCTGACGTAACGGCAATTCCGTTTTCCGCAAGAAAATCTTCGTCAACCTTGTTCCATACCCACATAGAGTCGAGCAAAGTGCCGTCCAAATCGAATATTACGCCGTCAGTCTCGTGTCCGAAAAGTTTAATCATTTGCACCTCTTTATCTGTCAAACCGATTATACATTATTTCTTACATTCTATCAAGTCAATCGAACAATATGGAAAAATTAGCTAGCTTAATTTATAATCTTAATTCTATACCCATAAAACAAAAATCATTTAAAAAAGCCGTCTTTCGACGGCTTTTCTTTCTCTATCAAGCTTTAGAATATCAGATGATATACTTGTTTTGCTTTTGAGGAGCGTTGGCAAGTTCCTGTCTCTTCTCGTCGTATCCGGGTCTTCCCAAAAGCGCGTAAGTTGCGTTCTTACCCTCTTCTACTCCGGGCTGGTTGAAGGTGTCGATGCCGAGCAATGCACCCGCATAAGCAGTCTGAAGCATAAAGTACATCAAAAGCTGACCGAGAGTAAACTCGTTGAGCTCGGGAAGCATAATCGTATAGTTGAGCTTGCCCGCTTTGGTCACAGCGTATTCCGTAGCCTTTCTCTCTGCCTGAATAAGTTCGTTCATAGTATGTCCGCAGAGGAAGTTTACGTTGGGATATTCTTCGCAGCCCTCGGGTATCTTTACGGTAGTGCGGTAATCGTCTACGCCGATAAAAGTAATAACCTTGTCGAAAGGACCTTCGGCATAAAGCTGTACCTGCGAGTGCTGGTCGGTTACGCCGAGAGATTTGACGGGAGTCTGACCTACGTTGCAATCGCTGCCGTCGAGCTTCTTGTTTTTACCCAAGGACTCTGCCCAAAGCTGAGCATACCAGTCTGCGATAAACTTCAAGCCGTCTGCATAAGGCATCATAACGCCTATATTCTTTCCTCTCTGCATTGCAAGATGTTGCAAAGCAGCAGCCATAAGAGCGGGATTCTTCTTTACGTTGTCGCTGTCGCACTGCTCCATCATATACTTTGCACCTGCAAGCATTCCCTTAATGTCGATACCTACTACTGCTGCAGGCAACAAACCTACGGGGCAAAGCTCGCTGAATCTGCCGCCTACGCCGTCGGGAATATAGAAAGTCTTGTAATTCTCTTTGGTAGCAATCTTGATAAGATTACCCGTAGACTTGGAAGTCGTAGCAATAATATGTTCCTTTGCTTTCGCTCCGAGCTTCTTGGTGAGTATATTGTTGATGATAAGATACTGCGTCATCGTCTCCGAAGTCGAGCCGGATTTTGTGATTACGTTGAACATAGTCTTCTCTACGTCGATAACGTCGAGGAGCGCTTCCATTCTCTCAGGGTCCACGTTGTCTTCTACGTAGAACTTAGGTCCCTTGCGCTTACGCTTGGGAAGGTCATTGTAGTGCAAGTGGCAAATTGCCTGAAATGCTGCGATAGGACCTAGCGCGCTACCGCCTATACCGAGTACAACGAAGTACTCGTAATTCTTTCTGATTTGTTTTGCCGTCTCGAGAATGTCTTCTACGACTTCGTCCTGGTTGTAAGGAAGGTCAGCCCAACCCATCATCCCCTTGCCTTTTCCCGCTTCGACAGCGTTGAAAGCCTTGGTGAGTTCGTCACCGATAGCCGAAAGATTCTTGTCGGTAAATCCGTCCTTACCTACGCTTGCGGACATCATATTGTTGTAGTCCATTCTGAGTTTCATTGTCTTTTTGCTATAACGCATATTATATCTCCTGTTGACCGAAAGGTCTGTTTTTATCCTTATTTCAATTTTTTCTGCATACGACTAGATATGCAATGAAGTTATTTAAAAATCCGTCCTAATAAAAGCATTTATTTTGCACGTTCGAGACAGTCTTTTAGATAATCGAAAGCCTCTTGCAAATCGTTATCGTCCTTATAGTCCTTCGCATACACTTCCATTAGACAAACTCCGTCATAACCGTAATCTGCAAGCTTTTTGAACAAAGTAACAAAATCGAATATGCCGCGTCCCGGTATAGCGAGTTTACCGTCCTCAGTGTAGTCGCAAAGGTGTACCGTCCTCAGTCTTCCCTGCATAACCTTTAGATACTCTTCGTAATCTATGCGGGATTGCATTGCCTGTTTGATATCGAGTACGCATCCTAAATCCGGGCAAAGGTCTTTGAGCGTCCTGAAGTAATCGGGATTGCAAAAATATGCCCAGTGAACGTTTTCGTAGCAAAACTCAACTCCGTATTTCCTTGCCGTTTCGCACAGAATATTTACTCTCTCGGCAATCAGCGGATAATTGTAGTTGTAGGCAGTGCGTTTGAGCATAGTCGCGCCGTGAAAGGTATAGTGAGATGCGCCTATGACCTTAGCTACGTTGCACACGTTTTTGAAAGTATCCATTGCATCGGCATATGCTCTGGAATTCAGCGAAAAAAGTTCGGGCTCAAACTGGTTGGTAAGCGCGTGTACGGAATGTACTTTGAGAGGAGCGAAGCGTTGAGCTTTTTCAAGCTCGGAATTGATTGTTTTGCCGAATTGTTCGGTATATTCGCTGTGTGTAGCAAAAAATACTTCGCAGACGTCCGCACCCAGCTTAGCTATGGGCACTATCGCCTCTTCGGTATACTTTCTCGTAAAATACGTTGCCGTTGAAACTCCGATTTGCATAATAGTATTATATCAACACAAAAGACCTTTTGCAAAATATTTTGAGTTAAATTTTGCTATAATTTTGACAAAGAGTATTGATATTTATATTATTTACAACTGATTTAATATAAATCAACTTATTTATTATATCACTTATCAAGCTTGTTTTCCCCTTTTTCGCACGTCTTTTGAGTGTAGAAGTGTTTTAAATTTAAAAACCGATTTTAAATAAGAGTTCGTGCTAACAAATTAAAAGAGCCTCTAGAAATAAAAGACATAGTCTTTTCTCTTAATTTTACGATTTTAAAAACCCTATGATAATGTCGCGAAGAACATACCGTACTCAGTCTTTAAAAGTTAAATGTGGATAATTGTAAATTATTTTTGACGCAATTTTACAAGTAAATTTCCGCGGTTTTCACAAAGTCCGACACTTGTATAAATTTTTGTATAGTTTTTAAGAAATTTTTTACTTTGATATATTTGATAAATATGTATTATTTTGTTATATTATTAGTGGACTAATAATAAGGAGAGGCTCTATGATTAAATTATCTAAGTGGATTATGTCTCACAAAGTCGCTATCGTAGTGGTTGTTGCCGTACTTCTCGTACTGGCAATCGTAGGTAATTTCTTTGTCGACAAGGAAAGCGACCTCATCGCATATCTTGCAGACGATACCGACACAATAGTGGCAAAATCCATTCTGGAAAACGAGTACAACATCATCGGTGACTGCAACGTAGCAGTTTCCTATCTCTCGCAAAAACAAGTGGCTACACTGGTGCGTGCACTGCAAGCCGAACCGTCGATAAGCAAGTATGCCACTAAATTTGTTTGGGTAGGCACTTTCGACGATTTGAGTATGATTGACGAAATTGACTACGAAGCTACTCAGGCAAACGCAAGAGAAAAATTCGTCAAGACGACAAACGTAACGTTTACTACCGCAGACGGCGAAAAGATTACGAAAGACGTAGAAACTTACATAATCTCTATCTACTTCAAGACTGCCGGCGGCGATGACGAAACGATTGCTGCACTCAACAAAATCGACGACGTATTCAGCAAACAAATCGCTAAACTTCAAGCAAACGGCGACGCTCAAGGTCCTGCCAACGCATCCGAATGGTATTACGTAGGCGGTACTGCGCAAAACGCACGTACGATGTTGCAGTCTTCGCTCGGCGATATGCCTAAGTTCTTTATCGCAGCTGTGTTGATTTGTTTTGTTATTTTGTTGCTCACCACGCACAGCTATTTCGAGCCTCTTATATTCCTCGCTACGCTGGGTATATCCATACTTCTCAATATGGGTTCCAACATAATCGCAGGTTCGCACCCCGTAGGTACTATCTCTTCGATTACCTCTTCGTGCGCTACGATACTCCAGCTTGCAATCGCGATGGACTATTCGATATTTCTGATGCATACTTATTACGAGGAACTCAAACTTCATCCCCAACCTAAAGACGCGCTTATCGCTGCTCTGCCTAAGACAATATCTGCCATCTCGGCAAGTATGCTTACTACTGTCGGCGGTTTCGTAGCATTGTTCTTTATGGATTACGGTATAGGTTACGACTTGGGATTTGTACTCGCTAAGGGCGTTATCCTCACCCTTCTCGCGGTAATTTTCCTCCAGCCTATTCTCATTCTCATCTTCAGCAAGGCAATCAAGAAGACCGAACACAAATGGAAGATTGAACCTCAGCTTAAGTTTGTATCGAAGACTATTACAAAACCCGCTCTTGCTATTATAGTAACGGTACTCATACTCGGACTTGCACTTCCCTGTGCATACTTCCAGCTCCTCGTACCTCTTAACTATATCTCTACGACAGCGGAAAATCCCAACCCCACGATGCCCGAAACACAGACGCTCATCCTCAACAATCAGGCTATTCTGATGGTACCTTACGAGGGTGCGGACACGATAGGTCAGCATTATGAGTTTGTCGAAAAACTCAAGAAAGTCGGCTATATACTGGACGAGGACGGCAATATCAAGTATGACGAAAACGACGTCGCGCAGACTTCTGACACAGTAAACCACGTTATAGAGGTATTCTCGCTGACCACTCTCCTATCGAGAGAAGACTTCGACACTATCGAATCCCTCGCTTCTAAAGACGTAATATACACTCAGTTGCACGCAAGCTTTATCTCTAACGCAACTTCTAAGGACGGAAACGTCACCAAGTATATGCTCTACACAATCAATCTCAGCAACCTCAACGAAGACGGCGATTATGCGAATATGATTGAGACTGACTATACTTACAACGCGTTCAAAGAGATTAAGGCACTTGCCGTAGAAAACTTCGGTCTGTACGATTCCGAAAACGCAAACGACCCTTATATGCTCGCTCTCGCGGCTAAGGAGCAATACGGTGAAGACTCAACTCAGTATGCTAACGCTCTCGAAAGCTTCAAGGAAAACATTATGAACAATTCCACGAAGTACGGCGTATACGTTACGGGTCTTGCACAAGGCGCATACGAACTCAATCAGGTAACTCCCGGCGACTTCTTGCTCGTAAGCTTGCTGTCGGCAGCAATAGTATTTATCATACTGCTCTTTACCTTCAAGAACTTCAAGCTGTCCCTTATACTCTTGCTCGTAATCGAGTCCGGTATATGGATAAACCTCTCATTCTTATACTTCGGTAATCTGTTGGGAATCGCAAGCAAAATCAATTTCGTAGCATACCTCATCGTTACGGCAATCGAACTCGGAGCAACCGTCGACTACGCGATTATGCTTACGAGTAAGTATATGGAAGAAAAGAAA
Organism: uncultured Christensenella sp.; assembly: GCA_949290515.1. Classification (GTDB taxonomy): domain Bacteria; phylum Bacillota; class Clostridia; order Christensenellales; family UBA3700; genus RACS-045. The sequence goes on along the minus strand of CASERZ010000001.1, from coordinate 134,017 downwards.
GCGGGCGTCAAATCGGTACGCGCGGTACAAAACGCTATCAACCGTGCCGCTCCTAGCGTAACCACCTCGGCATTCATCCTCATAGGCGTATGCGTATGCGTAAACCTCATCACTAGCAACATCATCGTAGCGCAGATAACTCAGCTTATCGCTACGGGCACGACAATGAGCTACGTATTCGTATTTACCCTGCTCCCCGCAATACTCTCTTTGAGAGAAAGAGTGATGCGCCGTTCGAGCATCAAGAAGGGCAAGGGCGATCCCGACGAAGGCAGACTCGACTACAATCCTCAATTCTACAATGAGGACGGCACGCCCATAGAGGTAGAATATGCCCTTGCAGAAGGCGAAATTCAAGAGGCTCAGATAGTAGACGATGACAACGCTAAGCAAGCGGAAATCGACTCTATAGACGTCAAAGGCGTAACAACCGACGCTCCCGAAGACAATCAGGGAATCGTGATTGACAATGCCGTAGACGAAAAGCCTAAGAAAACCCGCAAAAGCAAAAAGAAATAATATCTTGCGATATTGAATTACGGAGCACGAAAGTGCTCCGTTTTTTTGTCCTTGACTATCTGTACTGTATGTACTGTATGTAATATCCTACTTTTATATTCGATGATTAGGCTATGCTATATACTGAATGTGCTTGAGATAATCACGTGACTGCTCATATAACGATTGACGCGCATAGCTTCAACTCGCACTCCCCTTAATATCCATATAAATGAATTTACACACCTTATATTTTGCAAGAAAAGATACGTAAAGAGTGTTTGTCGCAATAAAAACCGACCGCTTGGACGGCGGTCGGTTTTTATAATTGCTGATACAAATCATTCGGACATATATCTTTATCTGCTGTAATCTGCTTTGGATGAAATTATTTTGGATATTGTAACCATAATCGCAATGCCCGCAATAATAGGTATAAAGTAAAGACAATATTTAATCTCAAACGTTGTACTTGACACATTTACAAAGCTCATATACCCCATTCGCAGAAAGCCTATAAAATTAACCGCATCGGGTGAGTTGATAACCGCATTGGTAAACAAACTTATTACAAATATAACAAAGAACGTACAAATACTGACTATAATATTTTTGACAGCAACTGAGAAATAATACATAAAAGTATACGTACACACCACCATAAGCAGCTGAGAAAACAGCATCGCAGTAAAGTAGCCGAAATAGTTCATTACCTGCAATTTCCCATTGACAAAGTATAACAAATACTTAGGCGTAAACTCGGAAAACTGCAAAGAAAAGAGCGCAATCAATATGTAATAAACTACGGTAACTGCGAGCAATCCGGACAGAGATACCAAAAATTTTCTGTCAATGATTCTGTTCCTCTTTTCGCCCGTAGTATAGACTAGCTTTGAAGTTTTGGTGACCATATCCGCGGACTGATAACATCCGCCTATTAAGATACACGCGACTATTGCAAACAGTACGTAAGCCGTGCCGAAGTTATAAAGATAACTGAACTCGGTATATTTTCTGTAGGCTACCACGTGGTCAATATCAATAATGCCGTCGTATTCCAAATTGTTGTCAAGACAGAATTTTAAAATGGACAAGCGTTTTGCCGTCTCTTCCTTATTTACCCCGATATTCATATCGTCGTTTTGAATACCGCCCATATCGTACATTGACTTATAATAATCGTATTGCTCCTGCAATTCTTCTCTGTTTTCGTAAAACTCAACATAGTTGGAAAAATCGCTGTATACGCTCCCTTCCGCATCGGCAGTTAGAGATGCATACCCGCTTATGAAGACAAAAACAATTACCGGAAGCAAGAACAAAAGATATTTTCTCGTGAAAAAATGCTTATATTCTCTCTTTATCATACGCTCTTCTCCATTTCCAAATACAATTCTTTGACCGCACTCGTAATGTCTTCCGCTTTTATGTATTCGCAAGGCTTTAGCTTATCTATCATATCGTAGAAAGTAAACTTGCCTTGAGAATTAATCTTGAAGATATTATCCGTCCTCTCGTATTCGACAGCTAAAGAGCCTATAAGTTTTTCCGCCGCATCGGCATTTTCTTTGTTTGCAAACTCAAACAAAAATCTTTCACCACTCTTCTTTTCAGGAATAATAAATTCTTTTATTCGACAGTTTTTGAGAAGATAAATACTGTCGATTGCTTTTTGCGATACATCGAGCTGATGCGACGTAAGTATCACCGTAACGCCTATTTCTCTGCAATGATTGATTAGTCTTAAAGCGTTGTCAACGCTTATTACGTCAAGCCCGTTGAAAGGCTCGTCAAGTACTATAAGGTCTTTGCCTTTTACGCACGCAAGCAATATCCCCAGTTTTTGACGCATACCCAAAGAATAAGTTCTGTACTTTTTATCAAGTATGTCTTTTACTTGCAAAATTTCGGAATATTCGTCAATACTCGAAGTGTCTTTGCAAAAATACTCGATATTTTTTCTTCCCGTCAGTTCGTTATAAAAAGCGGGATTTTCGATAAGCAAACCTATCCTTTCGAGCGGTTTAGGATTTTTTTTGAGATTTACTCCGTCTATCTCAATCTCGCCTTTATAATCTATCAACGACGTAAGACATTTCAAAAGAGTGCTCTTTCCCGAGCCGTTAGCTCCGAAAAATCCGTAGGCTCTCCCCTTTTGCAACTCAAGGGATTCTATATCCAACACTAAATTTTTACCGTACTGCTTTTTTAAGTTTTTAATCGCAACAAAGGTCATTTCGCAGCCTCCCAATTGTTAGAAACGGTAATCGTCGAATTTTCTTCGTCGTAAGAAATTTCCACAACTCCCTCAACGCTATTTAAAAAGTCATAGCATCTTGCATAAATTTTTTTAAGCACGTCATCATACTTTGATTCGGGAAAAAATATCTTCAATTCTTCCCAATTGTACAAAACCTTGCGCGGTATACCCGGTTCCTTGCCTTCCATATCGGCAGAAAAAATCACTGACGGCAAAAACCCAATAGCTCGCACTGCATTTCCATTTTCGACTATAGGCGAAACAAACGGAATTGATTGAAAATAAAAATACTTGCCGTTGACTTGTCTTCCCAACCAATACTCCTCACCGTCGAAAAACAGTTTGCAAATATCGCCTGTGTGAAATCCTTCTGCAAATACCGTGTCGTACTTATAACACTCGTGCAGCGTAAACTCTCCTACGCAATACTCGCTCCCGAACGTAAGTTGCTTAAATTCGTCAGCGTCTTCAGGCAAAACTTCAAATATCGTCAAACCATTACTGTTTTTCCTGCTTACAATATCAAAGTCGCCGAAAACTATACTTACCCCCGGATAAGTCCCGACTATGTTGATTGTACTGTTTTCCGTTTGAATTTTTGCGCAAGACGTAAATACCGTCGTAATCGTTATGATGATAACTAATGATGTAATAATTAATACCTTTTTTTTATTCATAATAATCTAGCCATCCATTTATATGACATATATGAGAATAATATGCGTTATCGTCATAAATCAAAAGTTGAAAGTGATTGCCTTTTTCATATTCTATCACGTTTATTTATATAATGCAACATTATATAACCTAATTTTACGTAAACATTACATTTTAATATTATAAAAAAAAGACGCTTTTGCGTCCTTCTTTTAGAATATATAACAATATAATTTTAACTCTTACGCCTCGGTAACCGTATCAATCTCTACGAGTACGTTTTTGGGAAGAGTTTTGACAGCTACGCAAGACCTTGCGGGCTTGGATACGAAATATTTTGCATAAACGGCGTTAAAAGCCGCAAAATCGTTCATATCGGCAAGAAAACATACCGTCTTGACTACTTTGTCGATAGAAGTTCCGCTGGCTTTTAAAAGCTCGACGATATTCTTGCAGACTTGTTCGGTCTGCTCTTCTATCGTAGTGCCTTCGATATTGCCCGTAGAAGGATTGATTGCTATCTGTCCCGAAGTATATACCATACCTCCGCTGACGATTGCCTGAGAATAAGGTCCGATTGCGGAAGGTGCTTTATCTGTGCTGATTACTTTCATATTAGCCTCCTTTTAGATAATCTTCAAGCCTGCGCTAGTGAGTTCTTTCTTTATTTGATTGATATGGTCGAAGTTCCTCGTTTCGATTTGTATTCTCAAGAAACAGCCGTTGACGTCACTGCCCTCGTTGGAACGCTCGTGGTGTATGGATATTACGTTTCCGCCGAGCTTGGATATTATGCTCGAAACCTGCGTAAGCTGCCCCGGTTTGTCGACGAGTTCGAGCGTAACGAGATAGTTACGGCCGCTCATCTGAAGTCCTCTTCTGATGACTCTCGACAATATCGTAACGTCGATATTACCGCCCGATACGATACAGCAAACCTTTTTGCCGTCCGTGGGTATCTTACCGAACATAGCAGCCGCTACGGAAACCGCGCCCGCGCCTTCTGCGACCATCTTATGCTGTTCGATAAGAGCGAGAATAGCTGCGGAGATTTCGTCGTCGTTGACGGTAACGATATCGTCTACGTACTTGCTGATGAGCTCAAAAGTCAAAGCACCGGGTTCCTTAACAGCGATACCGTCGGCGATAGTGTGCACGGTGTCGAGTTTTGCTATCTTATGCTCCTTAAAAGATTTGTACATACTGGGTGCACCGCTTGCCTGTACGCCGTAAATCTTTATATCGGGTTTTAATGACTTAGCCGCAAATGCAACGCCCGCGCAAAGTCCGCCGCCGCCGATAGGCACTACGATAGCGTCCACGTCACTGAGTTGATTGAGTATTTCAAGACCTATCGTACCCTGTCCGGCGATTACGTCTACGTCGTTGAAAGGATGAATAAAGGTATATCCTTTTTCATCTTTAAGTTGCAAAGCTTTGTTGTAAGCGTCATCGTATACGCCCTGAACGAGACAAATATCCGCACCGTAGCTTCTCGTAGCCTCTACCTTGGATATAGGTGCGCCGTCAGGCAGACAAATCAAAGATTTGATGCCGTTTTTTCTAGCCGCGAGAGCGACGCCCTGAGCGTGGTTACCTGCCGAGCAGGCAATAACGCCCTTTCTCTTTTCTTCCTCACTGAGCTGAGATATTCTGTAGTATGCGCCCCTGACCTTGAATGAGCCTGTAACCTGCAAATTCTCTGTCTTGAGATAGATATCCGCACCGGGCTTGAGCTTGGGAGCGGGAATTATATCCGTTTCTCTTATCGCCTCTTTGAGAACATAAGAGGCGTGATACACCTTGTCTAACGTCAACATTTTTATTTCTTCCTTATTATCTGTTTATCTTTTTATCTTTCTTATTATTGTTTCTTGTTATCGCGAATTATTTGAGAATTGCGCCCTTGTCCGCACTCGTAACGAGTCTTGCGTATCTGGCAAGCCAGCCGCTCTTGATATTGGGTTCTTTCTCCTTGAGGAACTTTCTTCTCTCCTCGAGTTCCTTATCGCTTACTTTGATATTAACCTTGTTTGCGGGAATATCTATCTCTACGATATCTCCTTCTTTCACAAGTGCTATTTCTCCGCCCTCAGCCGCTTCGGGAGATACGTGTCCGATAGACGCGCCTCTGGACGCACCCGAAAATCTTCCGTCGGTAATGAGTGCTACACACTTATCGAGTTTCATACCTGCAAGCGCGGAAGTAGGATTGAGCATTTCTCTCATACCGGGACCGCCCTTAGGTCCTTCGTATCTTATGATAACTACGTCGCCGGGCTTGATTTCTCCTGCGTAAATGGACTTAATAGCGTCGTCTTCGCAGTCAAATACTCTCGCGGGACCGGTATGTTTGAGCATTTCGGGAGCAACCGCACTTCTCTTGACTACGCAACCGTTTTTAGCGATATTACCCCAAAGCACTGCTATACCGCCCGTTTCGCTGTAAGGCTTTTCGATAGGCTTGATAATATCGTAATTCTTGACTTTGATGTCCTTAATATTATCTGCCACCGTCTTGCCCGTAGCGGTGATAGCCGTTGTGTCGATAAGATTCTTTTTAGCGAGTTCGCTGAGTACAGCCTGTACACCGCCCGCTTCGTTAAGGTCCTGCATATGCGTAGGTCCTGCAGGAGCAAGGTGACAGAGATTAGGCGTCCTGGAGCTGATTTCGTTGATTATATTGAGGTCGATAGGACAGCCTGCTTCGTTTGCAATAGCAAGCAAATGCAATACGCTGTTGCTCGAGCAACCGAGAGCCATATCGCAAGCGAGTGCGTTGCGGATAGACTTGGTATTGATAATATCCCTTGCCTTTACGTCTCTCTTGACCAAATCCATTATAGCCATACCTGCGTGCTTAGCAAGCGCGATTCTTCCGCTCATAACGGCAGGAATAGTTCCGTTGCCGGGAAGAGCTATACCTATTGCTTCGCACAGACAGTTCATAGAGTTTGCCGTATACATACCCGAGCACGAGCCGCAGGTAGGACAGCAATTCTCCTCAAATTCGAGAAGCTGTTTGTCATCGATGATATTTGCCTTTCTCGCGCCGACTGCCTCAAACATCTTGGACAAAGACGTTTCGCATCCGCCTACGAGACCCGCCATCATAGGACCGCCGCTGACTACTACCGCAGGAATATTGAGTCTTACCGCAGCCATAACCATACCGGGTACTATTTTGTCGCAGTTAGGCACAAGCACGAGACCGTCGAAACAATGCGCGTTTGCCATTGTTTCCACGCTGTCCGCGATAAGTTCTCTCGAAGCAAGAGAATACTTCATACCCACGTGTCCCATTGCGATACCGTCGCATACGCCGATGGAAGGCACCATAATAGGAGTACCGCCCGCAAGCCTTACGCCCGCCTTGACAGCTTCGGTAATCTTGTCGAGATTAATGTGTCCGGGAACAATATCGCTGTGTGCGGAAACTACGCCGATAAGAGGTCTGTCAAGTTCCTCTTTTGTAAATCCGCAAGCGTACAACAACGACCTCTGGGGAGCCGTCTCAACTCCGCTGGTCAAATATCTGCTTCTCAAAGCCATAATAATTACCTCGTATATAATAAATTTAAAGCCATTTATAAAAAACGGCTTAGAAAAAAGACTATATCAGAAGTCGTCTTGCACTAGGCAAGACGACTTGATTTACATTGATTTACCGACTTATTTCTTGAGCCAGCTCATCATAGTACGGAGTTCCTTACCTACCTTCTCAAGAGGATGTTCGCTCTCGAGCTGACGGGTAGCGAGGAAGTGAGCGCACTTGCCGCTCTTGTTTTCGGTCATCCATTCGGAGCAGAAAGTACCGTCCTGGATTTCTCTCAAAACTTTCTTCATCTCTTTTCTCGTCTCTTCGGTGATAAGTCTCTTACCGGTACGGTAGTCGCCGTATTCAGCAGTGTTGGAGATAGAATATCTCATCTTTGCAAAACCGCCCTGGTTGATGAGGTCAACGATGAGCTTCATCTCGTGAATACACTCGAAGTAAGCCATTTCGGGAGCGTAGCCAGCCTCGACCAAAGTATCGAAACCTGCTTTCATAAGTTCGGTTACGCCGCCGCAAAGTACAGCCTGCTCGCCGAACAAGTCGGTTTCGGTCTCCTCTCTGAAGGTAGTCTCGAGGATACCTGCACGGCCTGCGCCGATACCGCTTGCATAAGCGAGTGCATAATCCTTAGCCTTGCCGGAAGCGTCCTGATATACAGCGATAAGAGAAGGAACGCCCTTACCCTCTACATACTGGCTTCTTACGGTGTGACCGGGTCCCTTAGGAGCGACCATTATAACGTCGATATCGCTGGAAGGCTTGATAAGCTGGAAGTGAATGTTGAGACCGTGAGCAAACATCAATACCTTGCCTGCGGTCATATAAGGCTTAACTTCTGCCTCATATATATCTGCGCAAGTTTCGTCAGGTACGAGCATCATAACGAAGTCACCTGCTTTAGCTGCTTCGGATACGCTCATTACCTTGAGTCCTGCGTCTTTAGCTTTTTGTGCGTGTCTGGAGCCTGCTCTGAGACCTACGACAACGTTGACACCGCTGTCAGCAAGGTTCATTGCGTGAGCGTGTCCCTGAGAACCGAAACCTATAACTGCTACTGTCTTGCCATCGAACAACTTCAAATCGCAATCGCAATCATAATACTTCTTAATCATTTTTGTTATCCTCCAAAATATGAAAATATATTCTAGTGCTTAGTATTGCTAAACATTGATTTCTTTTTATACGATATCGTCTTTACATAACGATTTCGTCAATCGTTTGACCGGGAGGTATCATAGGCAAAACCTTTTCGTCCCTGTCGATAACCGCCTCGATAATACAAGGCTTTTTAAGCGCGTACGCTTCCTTAAGAGCCGCCTTGAGCTCGTCGAGCGTGGTAGCTCTGAATCCCTTTGCGCCGAAAGCGTCGGCAAGCTTTACGTAGTCGGTAGCTCTCTCGAGAGTAGTCTGAGAATATCTCTTGCCGTAGAATTGCGTCTGCCACTGTCTTACCATACCGAGCACGCTGTTGTTGAGAACGATGCTTACGATAGGCAAATTGTACGTTACGCTCGTGCAAAGCTCGTTGAGATTCATATGGAAAGAGCCGTCACCCGTGATATGTGCAACCTTACGCTTAGGGAAAGCCGACTGTGCTCCTATCGAAGCTCCGTAGCCGTAACCCATAGTACCGAGACCGCCCGAAGTAAGGAAGCTTCTGGGTTTAGTACGCTTAGAGTACTGAGCCGCCCACATCTGGTGCTGACCTACGTCGGTAACTATTATGCCGTCTTCGCCGATTTCGTCGGATATAGCCTGTATTACCTGATGAGGTCTCAATACTCCCTCTATATCCTTGGGCTTATAGTCGTACTTTTTCCACTCGTCTATTTGCTTGAGCCACTCGTCGTGTTTAGCGGGATTGAGCAAAGGCAAAAGCTTGTTGAGCACTTGCTTTACGTCGCCGATAACACTCAGGTCGCAAGTAACGTTTTTATTGATTTCGGCAGCGTCGATATCAATATGTATTACTTTGGCTTCTTTTATAAATCTGTCCTTATCTGTAGCAACTCTGTCGGAGAATCTCGTACCGATAGCGATTACCAAATCGCTGTTTGCAACCGCTCTGCCCGCCGACATACTGCCGTGCATACCTATAAGACCGAGATTGAGCTTTTCGCCGTAGCCGAGTACGCCCGCAGCCATAAGAGTGTGCGTAGCGGGAGCCTGAATTTTAGTGAGCATTTCGAGAAGCTGTTTCTCTGCGCCCGATATGAGTACGCCGCCGCCGAAAAGCACTGCGGGGCGCTTGCTTGCGTTTATCATTTCTGCCGCTTTCTTAACGGAAGCTTCGCTTGCCTGTACGTATGCGTCGGGCTTAACCTTGGGCATAGCAGTAAATTCGCAGACGTTGGAAGTAACGTCCTTGGGAATATCGACAAGTACGGGACCGGGTCTGCCGCTCTGAGCGATTCTGAAGGCCTCTCTCATAACGTCGTGCAATTCTTCAACTTTGCGTACGACGAAGTTATGCTTAGTGATAGGCATCGTAATACCGGCAATATATACTTCCTGGAAAGAGTCGAGTCCAATAAGGCTTGTACCTACGTTGCCCGTAATAGCGACCATAGGAACGCTGTCCATATATGCCGTAGCGATACCCGTAATGAGATTGGTAGCTCCGGGACCCGAAGTAGCAAGTACTACGCCGACCTTGCCTGTAGCTCTGGCATAACCGTCGGCAGCGTGAGCCGCGCCCTGCTCGTGAGCAGTGAGCACGTGTGTAATCTTGTCGCTGTAAGCGTACAAAGCGTCGTAGATATTGAGTACGGCACCGCCGGGGTAACCGAAGATTTTATCTACGTCCTGTTCCAACAATGATTCAATTAAAATTTGTGAGCCGTTGAGTTTCATACAATCTCCATAAAATTATATATATCATAAGATATTTGCGTCCAAAAGTCAAGTATATATTGTTTTTTTATTAAAATAAAAAAGAACGGAGGCGCTCCCCTATGTCGCAGGCAAAGCAATGCGTGCTTGTGTGCGCGTCCGTCCGATACGCAGCTTAAAGACTTTTAGTCTTTCGCCATTCGCTCAATCATCTTATCGACGATATCTATACTCTCCTGCATACGGTATTCCTCGCTTCTTACGATAAGACGGCTTTTGAGATATTTCAAATCTTTTTTATTGACCGCAATCGAACTGTCGTCGAGATAACTCGTAAGCAGCGAATAGAGATATTTATTTACGCCTACCTTGCTGTCCCCTCCGCAAGCGTAAAACATTTTGAGAAAGTTTTTGTATTTGTTTTCCCTTGCGTCCTTATCGAGAGGAACGAAATGTTCGTTCATAAACGCACACAATTTGTCTATAAATTCCAACTCTTTTTTATCTAGTACAGCGTTTTCCAAAGCCTGTTTTTTAGCGCGGATAAAGGACAGATAATTCACGGTAATCGGCTTTACGTAATCGACTTTTTCGTCCACCTTGCATACTCTCACGTCTACCACGGTAGCGATGCCGTATACCTTTTCGGGTATGCGATACTTGCCTTCGTCGCGTACTTCGACGCCTATAAACCAGTTATTGTCCGCGCAGTCGAGCAAACCGAAAGGCGCATTGAGCGGATATTTTTCGTCGTCTATTTCCGACTGTATGTCTATGATTTTTTTGTCGCTGTTTATCTGATTTATGATAGGCGCAAAATATTTTTCTACTCTCGCGTTGTTTATTTCGTCCATAACTATGAGGTTCATAGTATTAGTTCTGTAAGTACTCTTGTATACTGAAGTCAGAAAAGGCGTAGCGTGAAAAGTCTTTGAATAGTCATTGTAAAATCCTATAAGGTCCTTTTCGTCGCGCCAATCGGGAAGCACGTCTATATCCGTACAGTCAGCTCCCGTGAATTTAGTAAAAAATTTAGGCAAATCCGTACAGTTGACATCCTCTTTATTGCCGCGCAAAATCAAAAATCTGCTGTTGGCAAGACCGCTGACGAAAGCTTGCACCGTAGGCAGCGTATAATATTTTTTACTGCGCCAAAGGTACTTGCAGAAGCTTTCGCAAAACTCCTTCAGGTTTATATCCTGTATGCTGAAGTCTTCTCTGTAATCGGCAAATTGAGCGTCTATGCTCATAAGTTTAGGAAAAACGGTTCCGTTATTTTTAAAACCGGTTATCTTGAATTTTACGTTTTTCCCTCTTATCGCTCCTCTGTCTATGCTCTTTTTGATTTTCTTCATAATCGCTTCGATAATCAATTCCAAAAGCAAAAAAGCTACAATTAGCACGGCATAAACCGCAAGTGTATAATAAATATTAAGTAAATCTGCCCATTCGAATACTCTGTTGTATTTATATTTATGAACAAAGTAATATATCAATACCAACCCTACCGACCCTACCAGCCAGCTGCATCCGAAAATCAAAGAGAACATATGCGCTAATTTCTTGTCGGCAGCATTGTCGGTGGAATTGAGAGCTTTGCAAAGCGCAAAAGCAATATAAGCATATATAATATCCGTAACGAAAATAACCAAAACCGCCCACGACACGGCGTGTATGGAAAAGCTTTTGGGAGAAGTGGGCATACGCAAAGCAATGGTATCGAACGCCGAGCCGTTATTGAGTAAACTCAATACAACCAGCGCGGCGGACATTACCAACAGGGTTTTGACAAATCCTATTTTTACGCTTTTTGTAAAAACCTTTACCTTTTTGCTCATAATCCGTCCTGAAAATCTGCTTTAATCGCTTGCAATTAAATTTTATAACACACTGTCGCGCGCTGTCAATAATATTGTCGGAATAATCGTTTTTGCATAGCATTGCGTTTTCGTATGTAAATAAAAGAAAAGACCGCCGAAAGGCGGTCATATAATTATTTTTAAGCACTTTTATTCCAGTCCCATAAGTTCCTGGTAAATATTGGCATAATCGGTACGCTTTTTCTTTATGCAGTCTATTGCTCCCGAAGGATGCCTGTCAAGCACGCCCGTAATTAGATAAGGTATATCGTATCCCCATACAAGACCGTTTTCTTTGAGTTTGAGCATCTCCTCTTCAATAAACTTAAGCACGGGATGCAATTTGTATTTGGGATTTTTGAGGAAACCGAGCAACAATTCGAGAGGACAATTTCCCGCGCCTCTTCCCAGACTGTTGATTGTAGCGTCAAGATAATTCACGCCCGATGCAACCGCGTCGATTGTATTTGCAAAAGCAAGTTGTTGATTGTTGTGCGCGTGAATACCTACGTACTTATTGTATTTTGTTGCTACCTCGAGATAAATATCGGAAAGACGTCTTATCTGTTCGGGATAGAGCGAGCCGTAACTGTCGACAATGTAGATGCCGTCGGCAGGGCTTTGACCTATAAGCTCGAGGACTTGCTTTATATCACTGTCGTTGGAGTGAGATATAGCCATAATATTTACGGTAGTCTCATATCCTTTCTTAGCGCAATGCTCTACCATATCGATTGCAGCGGGTATGGTGTTTACGTAGCTGGCTACTCTGACCATATCTATTACGCTTTCGTCCTTAGGCAATATATCCTTGTCTACGTCCGTTCTGCCTACGTCAGCCATTACGGATATTTTGAGGTCGGTATCGTTGTTGCCTACTATATCTCTAATATCCTGTTCGTCGCAGAATTTCCACTTGCCGAATTTGCTCTTATCAAAAATTTCCTTGGATGCCTTATAACCGAATTCCATATAATCGACACCTGCTTGAATGTTGGTATCGTAGAGTTTCTTTACAAAATCGTCTTCAAAATAAAAATTGTTGACGAGTCCTCCGTCTCTCAGCGTAGCGTCGATGACTTTGATTTGCGGTCTGAACGTCAAAAGTGTTCCTTTGTCCATAGTAAATACTCCTTTTTTATGTAATGAATTCGGTTAATATTAGATATTGTAGCACTTGCAAAGAGCAAATGCAATACATTTTTCTTTTTTGTGAATTTTCGGATATAAAAAACTTGTGCAATACCTTTGGTACACACTGTTATTCGTCAGCCGCGCAAAATGCTCGTCATATAATGACAGAATATATTTTTGTCTTAAATATTATGTACTAAATATTTATATCCGTATAGTTAATATCCGCAATCGGATACGGATTGTTTTCTGCCGTCTGCGATATGTACGACTTTATCCGTCCGACACTGAGTTTTTCTATCCGAGCAAAATCACTTTTCCTCTTTGATTTTATCGCTGTTGGATTTTATATCGCCCTTTGCGTATTTGGGATTGGGGGCTTTGCCTTTTCTTGCCATAACTTCGTGAAAAACGTCCTGCACGCTTATTCCGCTAGCTTCGGCAAGCACGAGAGAGTGATACAACAAGTCACAGAGTTCTCCTACGAGTTCGTCCTTTTTGCCTGCTACTGCGGCAATAACGGTTTCTGTTGCCTCTTCGCCGACTTTTTTGCAAATTTTCTCCACTCCCTTGTCGAAAAGGTAATTCGTATACGAGCCTTCGACAGGATTGAGTTTTCTTTCCTTAATCGTCTCTGCGTCCTCGAATACCACCTTGTAATCGGGTACGAATTCAAACTCCTTGAGCGTGCGGTAAAAACAACTTCTGTTTCCCGTATGACAAGCCGCGCCGATTTGCTCTATTTCCAACAAAAGACAGTCTGCGTCGCAATCGTATAGAATCTTTTTTACTTTCTGCAAATGTCCCGACGTTTCGCCTTTTTTCCAAAGACATTTTCTCGAACGGCTATAGTAATGCGCATAACCGCTCTCTAGAGTTTTTGCGAGAGCTTCCTCGTTCATATACGCCTGCATAAGCACTTCGCCCGTATATACGTCCTGCGCAACAGCGCATACAAGTCCCTTTTCGTCATACTTTATATTTACGTTTTCCATAGTCGTCCTCCCGTCACATTCTTACGGGTATATTCTCCTTTGCAAGATATTCTTTAAGGTCTTTTATTTCCAATTCCTTGAAGTGGAAAAGCGACGCTGCAAGCGCGGCATCCGCTCCTACGCTGTCTTCCAGCACTTCTTTGAAGTGTCTTTTCTCTCCTGCTCCTCCGCTTGCGATTACGGGAATATTGACCGCTTGACACACTCTCTTTGTCAAATCGAGGTCGTATCCCGCTTTTGTGCCGTCACAGTCCATTGACGTCAAAAGGATTTCTCCCGCTCCTCTCTTTTCCGCTTCGACAGCCCACTCGATAGCGTCCTTTCCTGTATTTATTCTACCGCCGTTGAGATAAACGTCGAAAGAGCCTTTGTCATTGCGTTTTGCGTCTATCGCGACGACTACGCACTGTCTGCCGAATTTCAATGCCGCATCCGTGATAAGGTCGGGATTTTTAATTGCCGCCGAATTTACGCTTATCTTGTCCGCACCGAGATTGAGAAGCTTTCTGAAGTGCTCTATCGTCGATATACCGCCCCCGACGGTCAAAGGTATGAATACCTGCTCCGCCGCGCGCGATATTACGTCGTATATAGTCGCTCTACCTTCGTGCGACGCTGTAATATCCAAAAACACTATCTCGTCGGCACGCATAGCATTGTACGCCTTTGCGACTTCTACGGGGTCACCCGCGTCTATAAGATTGACGAAATTGACGCCCTTTACTACACGTCCTTTGTTTATGTCAAGACAAGGTATTATTCTCTTATTAAGCACTTTTGTCTCCTGTTTGATATCTCTCTCAGGCAAACGGTATATGCCGTTATCTGCGACTTTATATTCCCGTTACCTTCAACTTTATTAGCTTTATATTTTGAGCGCGTCCTCGAGCTTTATATCGCCCGTATAGATTGCTCTTCCGAGTATGGCTCCGTATATATCGTTTTGCTTGACCGCCTTTACGTCGTCGAGCGTAGCCATACCTCCGCTTGCTATAATTTTCATACCGCTGTCTTCAGACAGTTTCGCCGTAGCCTGTATATTCGCTCCGCACAGCGCGCCGTCTCTGTTGATGTCGGTATAAACAACGGTATCCACTCCGCGTTTTTTCATATCCAACGCAACCTCGATAGGCTTGAGCGCACTTTTCACCACCCAGCCTTTTATTGCTACAAAACCGTCTTTTGCGTCTATTCCCGCTACGATTTTATTGCCGTATGCAGCGCACGCCTTATCCGCCAAATCGGGATTGGTAACGCAAGCCGTACCTACTATAACCCTGCTTGCGCCTACCTCTTCGAGGTAGAATTTTATCTTATCCATACTCTTTATGCCGCCGCCTATCTGCACTGGTATGCTGACTTTTTTAATGAGTTCGACGAGCGTCCTTTTGTTGACTAAGCTGTCGTCAAACGCGCCGTTGAGGTCTACGATATGCAAATACTGCGCGCCAGCCTGTTGCCACTTCAAAGCGCGCTCGACGGGCGTGCCGTAATCCGTAACCTCATCTCGTTTTCCGTACAAAAGTCTTACCGCTCTGTTGTCGAGTACGTCGACTGCGGGAAAAAGTATCATATTTGCTCCTTATGTTGTATTGACTAAGGCATATTATGCCTTCAAGCCGTATTCCTTACATATTGCTACAAAGTTTGTCAGAAGTTTCAGCCCCGTATCTCCGCTCTTTTCGGGATGGAACTGCACTCCCCACACGTTGCCTTTATTGACGGACGCGACAAATTCGTAGTCGTATTCGCACGTGGTTTCCACATCTTCCGAATTACACCCCGACGCGTGATAGCTGTGAACAAAATAAAAATTCAAATCGTCTATCCCCCTGAATAACGGCGTAGACTTTCTGACGGTAAGTTTGTTCCAGCCTATATGAGGCACTTTGAGCTGAGTATCGAATCTTACGACTTCACCCTTTACAAGTCCCAGTCCGTCGTATTCCCCGTCCTCATAGCTTTTATCGAAAAGCATCTGCATTCCCAGACATATTCCCAAAAAAGGCTTGCCTTTTGCTATCTCCTCTTTGAGTACGGGCGTAAGACCTGTCGCGTTGAGCGCGTCCATAGCGTCCTTGAAGGCCCCCACTCCCGGAAGAATTATTCCGTCGGCTTTTCTCAAATCTTCGGCATTGTCAGTAATCAAAGCTTTTTCTCCGACAAATTCCAAAGCTTTCTGAACGCTCCTCAGATTGCCCATTCCGTAGTCTATTACCGCTATCATTCGAGCACACCTTTGGAAGAAGGAAGTTTGTCGCTGACGATAGTCGTAGCTTCTTTCATAGCTCTTGCAAAAGCCTTGAAAATCGCTTCGATTTTGTGGTGGTTGTTAGAGCCGTACAAGAGATTTACGTGCAAGGTAATTCCGCCGTAATTGGATACTGCACGGAAAAATTCCTCAACGAGTTCGATATCGAAGTCCCCTACCTTACCGCTCATATCCTTTGCGTTGAATACGAGAAAAGGTCTTCCGCTTATGTCTACGGTAACGTTGGCAAGGCTTTCGTCCATAGGTATGCTTACGCTTGCATAACGTTTTATTCCCTTTTTGTCTCCGAGTGCTTCGGCTACGGCTTTACCAAGGACTATACCTATATCCTCTACCGAATGGTGTCCGTCCACTCTCACGTCTCCCTCGCACTCTACGCTGAAGTCAAAACCCGAATGACAAGCAAACAGCGTCATCATATGGTCGAAAAATCCTACGCCAGTATTGACTTGGTATTTTCCGTCTCCGTCGAGATTAAGAGCGAGTTTGATTTTTGTCTCGTTGGTATTTCTCACGATATTGGACTTTCTCATATATACTCCTTTTGCTCCGACTTATAAACGTTATTATGTCAGAGTATTTAGTACGGTCATAGACCGTCAGTTTTGTTTTCTGATTTTGATAGTATTGGCGTGCGCCGTAAATCCTTCGCACTCCGCAACAGCGATTATATCGTCTGCCGCCTCCAGTAAATCCTCTTTTGAATATTCGATATAGCTAATCTTCTTCATAAAAGTATCGACAGACAATACGGACGAATATCTTGCGCTGCCGCTCGTAGGAAGCACGTGCGAGGGACCTGCAAAATAATCGCCTAACGGCTCGGGCGAATAGTTGCCTACGAATACCGCGCCCGCATTAGAAAGTTTCAAAGCTACGTCCTTAGCGTCCTTTGTACAAACTTCGAGATGCTCAGGTGCTATTCTGTCTGCAATCTCTATTGCCTCGTCCATATTCTTCGCAACGATTATAGTACCGTTGTTGGCAAGCGATTTTTCTATTATGCCCTTTCTCTCCAGAAGAGCCGTCTGTCTCTCTAACTCGTCTGCGACTTGCTCTGCTAGTTTCTGACTTGTAGTAACGAGAAAACTTGCCGCAAGTTCGTCGTGCTCGGCTTGCGAAAGCAAATCGCTCGCAAGATAACTGACGTTTGCGCTATCGTCGGCAATTACAAGTATTTCGCTCGGTCCTGCTATCATATCTATTGCCACGTGACCGAAAACCTGTTTTTTCGCAAGCGTAACAAAGACATTGCCGGGACCTGCTATCAAATCCACTCTGGGTACCGACTGCGTTCCGTATGCCAGCGCGGCTATAGCCTGTGCTCCGCCTGTTTTATAGATAGTCTTGACGCCGCACTCTCTGCAAGCTACGAGTATTGCGGGATTGTTGATATTGGGAGTAGTAACCACTACTTCCTCGACTCCAGCCGCTATCGCAGGTACTGCCGTCATTATTACGGTAGAAGGATAACTAGCTTTTCCTCCGGGTACGTACAGTCCTACTCTTTTGAGAGGTCTGTATATCCAGCCCAAAGTACTCTTGCCATTCGCTCCGCCCGCAAAAAATGCGTTGGCGAATTTATCGCGCTGTCTTTTGTGATAATCCATTACGTTGGCAATGGACTTTCTGAGACTTTCGACGAGCGCGGGAGAAACCTTTGAGTAAGCGTCCTCTATCTCCTCTTCGTTGACTACTATATTGTCGGCGTTTACGGTTTGCTTGTCGAATTTCAATGCGTATTCGAAGAGAGCCTCGTCTCCTCTTTTTCTAACGTCGCTTATTATGTCGTCTACGGTCTTTATGAATTCGCTGTTGTCGAGCTGAGTTCTCGAAAACACTCTGGTCATATCGTCCGTTCCGTATCTCAAAACAGGTACTTTCATATTGTCTCCTATAAAGGCGGATTTTCTTAAGCTATAAGATGTCTGTTGCGTATTACGTGTCGGTTGCTCAAACAGACAATAGGTCTGCCGGCGTTCACACGGATTTTATTATCGCGTCAATCTTAGCCACCAAAGGTTTGATTGTATCCGCTTTAGTCTTAAGACTTACTTTGTTGATTATCAGTCTTGCCGAGCAAGTCACTATTTCTTCCAATACCGTAAGATTGTTTTCTTGCAAGGTCTTTCCGCTCTCGACTATATCGAGTATAATGTCACTTAGTCCTACGATAGGTCCCAGTTCTATCGAGCCGTGCAGAGGTATTATCTCCACGTTTTGTCCTTTGCCGTCAAAATAGTCCTTTGCCACGTTGACGTACTTTGTCGCAACTCTCAATACGTTTTTAGGAGAGGATAAATCCGTATCTTTATATCCGGCAAGACACAGTCTGCACTTTGCAAATCCGAGGTCTATGAGTTCGTACACGTCTCTTCCCTCCTCTAGCAAAGTATCCTTACCCACTACTCCTATATCCGCTACGCCGTGTTCTACGTAGATAGGCACGTCGCTGGGCTTGACGAAAATAAATTCGAATTTACCGCTCTTGTCGCTCATTACGAGTTTTCTAGAGGGTTCGAGTATGTGACGGCAGTCAATTCCGCACTGTTCTAGTATATCCACAGACTTTTCGGCAAGTCTGCCTTTTGCCAAAGCAAACGTAACTTTATCTTTCATTATCACACCTCTTCGTTTGCGCCGTTAGTGACGAATATGGCTTTTTTTGCGCCCAGGGTCTTTTTGCAAGCTTTGAGTTCGTCTTTGGTGACGGCAAAACTGCATACCGCCTGCACTCCGCTTTCTCTTAGCTGCTTTGTCAAAGCTTCACCCTTTTCCATCGCATCGGGAGCATAACCTATCACGGTATCGACGGAAGGGGAATTTTGCAACAGTCCGTCGTTTTGAAGCGCGTTCATAACGTAACCTATACTTATGGCAAAGCCAACGGCAGGCACGTGTTTTCCAAATGCGTCGCAAAGGTTATCGTATCTTCCGCCCGAAAGCACGGGACGTCCCATACCTTTGACTATACCGCGCATAACCATACCCGAGTAATATCTCATCTTGCCTACTATCGACATATCGAAACATACGTATTTGTCATAGCCGAGCTGTTTTATTCCCTCGTATATCTTCTCCAGATTTTTCACTGCGCTCAGCATCTTATCGCAAAGGCACATTTTTTCAGCCTCTTTTAGCACCTCTTCTCCGCCAAACAACATAGGGAGTTTTGCCAGACTGTCGATAAGTCTTTTATCCATATCTCCCGAGAGCGAATAGAGTTTTATGCCGTTTTTGGACTCTATGGAATTGACAAGCACTTCGCTGTCTTCTTCGCTTACTTTAAAGGCCTCCAAAAGCCCCTCGAAAAAGGCTACGTTGCCGAGTTCTATCTGAAAATCTTTTAGTCCGCACGCCAAAAGGCTCTTTATGGCAAGCATAACCACTTCGACGTCCACTTCGTCTCCTCTTGCTCCCATAATTTCTATACCTGCCTGAGTAAACTCTCTCAGCTTGCCCTCGTTTTCCATTGCGCTGAAAGAACTGCCGAGATAGCACAGTCTTTTGCTTCCCTCAGAAAGCTTTGTGCATACGATACGGGATATAGGCATCGTGATATCGGGACGGAGAATAAGCAACTCCCCGTCAGTATCGGTAACTTTAAACAACTTATTGAGTTCGACGTTGCCTACGCCGCCGTCAAAGAGTTCGTATCTTTCGAGTACGGGTGACTCAATCTCGTTGAAACCGTAAAAAGCAAAGCAATCCATTATTTTCTTTTCGATTGCTTTTTTGAAATAACGCTCCTTAGGCAGATAGTCCTGCATACCTTTAGGCAACTTGAATTTTTTTATCATAATCGCGTCCTATAATTAAATTAGTTATATTATAATACCATTAAGGGCTTTTTGTCCATAATTATCTTGATATTTTAAAAATTTTCTTCAAATTCCGTAAAAAATCCGCCTTTCCTCACGAAAAAGCGGATAATTATGCAAATATTCACGTATTTTTGCATTTTTATGCATAAATTTACCGATAAAAAAAACCGTCTACGGTTGACCTAGCGCAAAAAAGAGTTTTTTGCAAAACACATATTAGGGGGTTAACTCTTGTCAGTTAAGGCTTACTCCTTTCATCGTAGCGAGATATTTTGCCAGCATCTCGTCATATTCGCTGTATATCTCCCCTTCCTCCATCAGCCCGTCGGCAATGCGCTTGCTCTCGACAATAAGCTTTTTGTCGATATTGATATTGAGATTTCCTCCGCCGCTCTGATTTATACCCAAAAAGTCTCCGTAACCTCTGATATCGGCATCGATTTCAGCTATTCTGAAACCGTCGCAATTGTCTTTCAGCGCCTCCAGTCTTACGTTTTCCGCCGCCTTTGACGTATGCAAAAAACAATAGGATTTTATCTCGGGATTTCTTCCTACTCTTCCTCTAAGCTGATGCAGCGCGGCAAGACCGAAGCGGTCGCTGTCCATCACAGCCATTATGCTCGCGCGCTGACTGTCTATGCCTACTTCTATTACCGACGTCGCGACAAGCACGTCTATATCTCCCGCGTAAAATCTCGACATAATCTCGCTCTTTTCCTTGTCCTTCATACTGCCGTAAACAAGACCTACTCTCAGGTCGGCAAGTTCCTTTTTGACAAGTTGTTTATAGAGCATTTTCGCAGAAAATACCTCTAGTCCTTCACTGTCTTCCACAAGAGGGCATACTATGTATGCCTGTTCGCCGTAAGACACTCTTTCGTTGATAAATTTATACAGTCCTTTAAGCTTGTCATCTCCCATAACGAAAGTAGAGATATTACTGCCTGTACCCGCTCTCGGCTCCAATGAGGACATATCCAAATCTCCGTAGAAAGACAATGCCAACGCTCTCGGTATAGGCGTCGCGCTCATAACTATTACGTCCACGCCTTGAGCTTTGTCCTCGAGTTTACTCTTCTGTCTTACGCCGAAACGGTGTAATTCGTCAATTACGATTAGTCCGAGATTGTCAAACTGTACTTTGTCGTTGAGCACGGCGTGCGTGCCTATAATCAAATCGACTTCCCCTCTTTTCAATGCCTCTATTATACGCTTTTTCTCTGCGGCGGGCGTAGACGATGTGAGAAGTTCGGTATTCAGCTCGTTCATAAAAAGCGTCTGTGCCGTGCGGTAATGCTGTCTTGCAAGTATCTCGGTAGGAGCCATTATAGCGCTTTGTCTGTTACATTTTTTAGCAAAAAGACACGTCAGCATAGCTACCACAGTCTTGCCGGAGCCAACGTCTCCCATAAGCATTCTGTTTGTATGTTTTTCTCCCTTAAGGTCGGATATTATCTCGTGTAAGGCTTTTTTCTGCGATGGCGTCAGCTCATAAGGCAGCGAAGCAATCGCACCGTCTAACGCTTTTTCGTCTGCTTCATAGGGATAAGGCTTTTTGTTGTCGCTGTTGTTTTTTATAATTCGGTATGCAATTATCTGATATACAAGTTCTTCGAGAGCAACTCTTCGCCTTGCCTTTCGCGTCTCATACATATCCACAGGATTGTGAATTATATTAAGCGCCTTATCCAAAGTCATATCGGCAAGAGCGTCAAGTCTGCTAACCGCTCTGTATTCTTCCAGACATTTTGCTACGATATTCCTGAACAACTGTTGTCCAACCGCGTCTTTCAAAGGATATATCGGCACTATGCCTTGCAATCGCTTACTCTCTTCAGCTTTTTCAAAACTGGGGTTGGACATCTCAATTCTTTTTCCCTTTAGATTAGCTTTGCCCCAAAACAAAAATTCGGTATCCTGCTTAATAAGCGAAAGTATAAAAGGAGAATTAAACCACGTTACCTTGACCTTTTTACCTTGTGTATTCAGCGTTGCGCTGCAAAAAGTAAGTCCGCGCTTTGCCCTGATGAGTCCGCTGATAGACGTAAGATTGCCTTTTAGAAGCACATAATCTCCGCTCTCTATTTCGTCAAGCTTGGTCTCCTTTGTCATATCCCAATAAAATTTAGGGTAAAAGTACACAACGTCTCTTACCGTTTCGATACCTATCTTATTGAGTTTTTCCAAAGTTTTTGCGCCTACGCCTTTTACGTCTATCAGTTCCATACAATACGATTATAATGCCTTAACAGTCGACAAGTCAAGTGCGATAATTCGCTTTAAATTCGCTTATTATTTCGCTTATTATATTGCTTTTACCTTTTACTTTATTTTTTGCTGAGAGACTAATTGGCTCTTATTGTTTACTTTAAAATGTGTTTTGTGTTTAATGCGATTTGAACAATGTTCAGTTTTTACAAACTACGTAACAGCTTTATAATAAAATAATTAATGCTATGCCAAAGACATATTAATACGGATAGATATAGAGTCAATTGCATATTTGCTAAAATTGCAATATATTACTCACGCTATACCCACTACACTTTCTTGTATTTATCCTATATCATAGCAATAAAAATCTATCAAAGGCTTTTTAAAAGCACATATAGCATCGGCTTGCATCGGCATTAATTTACAATTTGAACATTGTTCAAATTGTAAATTTTTATCATATAATATATTTTGCAACAACGTTTTAAAAGACATTATTTTGTATTTACACACAGCGCTTTCAAAATCAAAGCTAAACCCCGTTTAATTAAAAACACCGTTTATCGATAATTTGTTTATTGTTCAGTTTTATTTTTTACAGCAATTAAAACAATTATATCGCTAAAGGACTTTAAAGACATAAAGATTTATATTATTTTTATAATTATCAATATAATCTTAATAATAAAACAATATACCACTATAACTTCTTTGAACGGTTTATTATTTACTTATATTTAATCGAACGCCGGCTTCTCTATCTAATATTTTAAATACTTCAAATTAAATTAATATCTTAGAGTTGAATCACACATTATCTCAATTACACCTGCCCTTATACCTAATCCTATAATCATCTATAAAAAAATTCAATCCGCGCAATCGGATTGAATTTAAATACCTATTTGAATACCTATATAATAATTAACTTTATAATTTATGTATATCTGATTTATAGAATTGAATTATAAAATCTAAATAATTGCATTTTTTAATCAGAGATATTTGCGTTTAATTACTCTTATGCTCAAAAAAAGCCTTTTAATCTTCAAGTTAAGCTTTTATTCCCGCTTAGACAAAAACTTATGCGAATATTAATTACTTATTCTACAGAAACGAGATAATAGTAGTGAGGCTGTCCGCCGTAATAGCTGACGATATCGAAGTCCTCGTATTTCTCCTTAAGCTTACTTACAAGCTTTTCGGTTTCCTCTTTGCTTACACCCTCGCCGTAATAAAGCGTGATAACTTCGCTCCATTCGTCTACAAGCTTGTCTATAACGGTCATCGTAGTTTCTTCTACGCTCTTTGAATCGGCAATTATAGTCTTGCCGTCAAGTCCGATAATATCGCCTTCCTTGATGTCAAAGCCGTCAAGAGTAGTATTTCTTACAGCATTGGTGATTTCACCGCACTTCAAATCCTCATAAGCGGCTATCATTTCACTTACGTTTTCGTCAACACTCTTGTTTGCGTCAAACGCAAAAGCAGCTCTTATGCCTTGCGCTACACCCGTAGTAGGAACAACGCAAACTTTTTTCTTCGTAAGTTCCTTTACCTTTTCGGCAGCCATTATTATATTTTTGTTATTAGGCAATATGATAATGTTGTCCGAGTTTATCTTTTCTACTGCGTTGAGAATATCCTCGACGCTGGGATTCATAGTCTGACCGCCCTCGATAACCTCATCAATCATCAAATCTTTGAAAATACTTGCAATTCCGTCACCTGCACATATAGAGATAAGTCCCATTTCCTTTTTAGACTCCTCTTTTGCCTTGACAAGTGCTCTGTGTTGTTCAAGCATATTTTCGATTTTGACTTTATCGAGTTCACCGAGTTGCAAAGCGTGATACAAAGCTCTGTTGGGTTGGTTGGTATGCACGTGAACTTTAATAAGAGATACGTCACCTATTACGATAACGCAGTCGCCGATTGCCATCAACTTATCTCTCAGTTTCTCTACATCCTCTTCGGTTACGTGCTTATTAAGGTTGATTACGAAATATTCCGTACAATAAGCGTACTTGATATTCTCCAAATCGTGTTCGTCATTGCCAAAAGCGTCCAAAGGAGCGGCGGGAACTACTACAGTATCCTCGCTTGCCTCCATTTCCTCGGGAATATCGACACCCGCAAGCACATTGTAATATCCTTGGAATACGCAAAGAAGACCTTTACCGCCCGCATCTACTACGCCCGCCTGCTTGAGTACGGGAAGCATATCGGGAGTTTTCTGAAGAATTTCTTCGCCCTTTTTAATGAGTTGTTCGAAAAAGTTGATAAAAGAAGCATTTTTGCTTGCTATCGAAGGCGCGTGCTCCGCCATATAACGAATTACGGTCAACACCGTACCTTCCTTAGGCTTGGTAACCGCATTGTATGCTACTTCTCTCGAATATCCGAGTGCTTTTGCAAAAGTCTTTGTAGTGATTGACTTCTCGTCACTGAGCACTACTGCCAAACCTTTGATTATCTGTGACAAAATAACGCCCGAGTTACCTCTTGCGCCTTTGAGTGCACCTCTGGAGTACGCCGTCAAAATATCCGTAATATCGTCAGTCTCTACGTTCTTGACTTCCTTGACTGCCGATGCCATAGTAAGGGACATATTAGTACCCGTATCTCCATCAGGCACAGGAAAGACATTGAGTGCGTCAACCACGTTTTTATTAGCTTTTAAATAACGGTAGCCACCGTCTATCATTTCCAATAGCTTGGAGCTGTCTATAACTTTCATCTGATTCTCCGATTAAACCTTTACTCCCACAACATTGACAATGATATTGTCAACTCTCATACCCGTATAAGTCTCTACGTTGTACTTTACGGTATTTTTTATAGAGTCGCTTACAGCGTCAATATTTACGCCCTCCCTGAGGACAACAAAAAGTTCAATATTAATCTTGTTTTTTAGCGTGACAATTTTAACGCCCTTACCCGAAGGGGTTTTGTTGAAAAACTCACTGATACTGTCGCTGAGTTTGCGCGACACCAAATCGACTACGCCGTAACAGTCCGCAGCCGCAAAGTGAGCCACCATAGATATGGCTTTGTCTGTGATGATTATTCTGCCATAATAGTTTGATGTCTTAACTGCCATACACTAAAATTTTAACAAATACGCTTGTATAATGCAAGTATTTTTTAATATTTTAAATATATTATTATAAAGTTATGTGTAATTTAAGCGAAAAAATCGTAAAAATTAAAAAAATATATCGTTATTCTCTTGCATTTTTATTTTTTGAGTGCTATTATGTTTAGGCAAGATTTGTATGGAGGTATCGACAATGTCTAAGGTATGCGCTATTTGTGGTAAAGGTCAACAAAGCGGCAACAAGGTTAGCCACTCCAACCGTAAATATAGAAAAAGCTGGGGAGCAAACGTACAGAAAGTCAAAGTTGTCAACAACAACGGCTCTACTCAGAGTTTGTACGTATGTACCAGATGTTTGCGTAGCGGTGCTGTAGAGCGCGCTTAATCGCTATATTCAGTAAAAAAAATTACACTCTGCATAGCAGAGTGTTTTTTTTGCCCTTTTCGGCATAAAGCAAACTTCCTTTTGAGTTAAAGCCTCCTGCCCGAATCGTTTAAATAATGCCAAACGACAGCTAAGACAGCAATAACTCAATGACGGCTTTTTGCAAAAACTCTCAAAATTGCCTTGATAAACTTAGGCGGATTGATACATATGATTTTCATAGCCTGCCCTCCTTACTCTGGTGCATTATATGAAAATCAAAGCAAATCCGTTACACTTTAGCTGAATGGCTTGTATTCTTTGATATAATCGTCGAGTTTTTTACGGTTTTTAAGAAAAGCAATTGCTTCTTTGGGGTCTTTCGCTCCGAATACGTAGCTGCCGCTTACGGCAACGTTTACGCCGCGACTTTCCATTTCAGCAATATTATCCACGCTTACGCCTCCGTCAAACTCTATCATTACGTCCCTATCTCCGATAAGTGCCTTAAGGTCGCTTATCTTGTACATAGTATCGGTAATAAACTTTTGCGCGGAAAATCCGGGATAAACACCCATAAGCATAACAAGGTCAATCATATCAATATACTTTGCGACCTCTCTGACGGGTATGTTGGGATTAAGCACAAGCCCGACCTTCTTGCCGTTGCGATGCACGTTGTCGATTATACCTTCGACGTCTTCGCTGCTTTCGGGGTGAAAAGTAATAATATCGGCACCTGCGTCCAAAAATTTTTCCACATAGCGCTCGGGATGGGTAATCATCAAATGCACATCCAAAGGCAAATCCGTATACTTTCTGATAGCTTTTATCATAGGTATTCCGAACGTGATATTAGGGCAAAATACTCCGTCCATTACGTCGCAATGCACCCAGTCCGCGCCCCAGCCTTTTAGCTTAGCTACGTCCTCTCCCATCTTTGCAAAATCCGCCGAAAGTATCGACGGAGAAACCAATATACTCATTTTTATCTCCTGTATGCCGACAAGCGGCAATTTATCTACTTTTTATCCGATTATCCGAATTTGAGTTTTGCGTCTGAAACAGTGTTCTGTTTTTTTGTTTTTATAAAATTGAACAATGTTCAAATGTTTTATTTTTAGTGATTTTATTGTTTTTGTACATTTGAACGGTATTAAAAATAGTGTTCAATCGTAACGCCTGTTCCATCTGCTTTCAATATGCGAAAACAACGCAATATATCTGTCATATCTGCTTTTGGCTATCTTACCTTCTTCTACGGCACGCTTTACTGCGCAATCGCTCTCTTTATAATGATTGCAGCCTCTGAATTTACATTTATCTGCGTATTCGTCGAATTCAGCGTAATAAGTCGAAAGTCGCGACGGCTCGAATAAAGGAAGTTCAAGCTTGTTGAATCCGCAAGTATCAGCAATCTTTGTACCGTCGGCAAGCGTGATTATCTCTATATGTCTGGTGGTATTCTTACCTCTGTCGCCCTTTTTGCTCAAATCGCCCGTAAGCTGCTTATCACTGCCTAGTATACAGTTGATTAACGAAGACTTGCCTACCGCCGACTGACCAGCCAGACAGACGTATTTGCCTTTTATCTTGTCCATAAGCTCGGGAATACCCTGATTTGTCTGCGTGGATATGACCAGAATATCCGCCTCGTCCTTGTAGTCGGATGCAACTTCTTCAGCTACCTTGTCTGCCCCCTCCATATCGGCTTTGTTTACGCATATTATCGGTACTATACCGTTTTCCGCCGCACCTATTATCAATTTATCCACCAGCATCATATCGGGTTTAGGCAACGGTGCAAGCACTATGACTATGCAATCCATATTGCTCACGTAAGGTCTTACAAGCTGAGTTTTTCTCGGCTCGACACTTTCGATAATCCCCTCTTTGTCAACGGCAATATTTACGATGTCACCTATAAAAAGCGCGCCGTTTGACTTGAGCTTACCTCTCGGATAGCATTTTACCGTTTCGCCCTCTTGGGTAACTACGGTATAGACGCCACCCACTCCTTTTATGATTTGACCTTTTGTTTTAGATTTGATAATATTCTCCTTTGCGGCTTTTCCGCATTAATTTATTGCCGTATATTTTGCTGTTACTGTATCGGCTAAGCCTTAAATATTTCCTTTATAGCCCCCAAAGCAGTGCGCTCGCGTCTGTGCATTCCCTCAAGCTCGCTTCCGCTCGAATAAAATTTTTCGAGCTTTACAGCTGTCTTTTCGGCTTCACTCAGACATCTCCATACGCAATTCAGTCCCAGCTTATTTTCGTTGTCCGTCAAAGACTTAATACATTCACCTTTTATCGCGCATTTTACGTAAGTAGTGTAAAAGATTTTATCCTTATAGTACTCTTTTATCGCAAACAACTCTTCTTCTGACTCTACAATAAGTCCGCACTCTTCGGCGCATTCACGTATTACACAGTCGCGCACGCTCTCATCGTCTTCGAGCTTTCCTCCGGGAAGCATAAAAACATAAGGTTTCTTGGTCTCTTCCGCAAGTATGTTCCCCTCTTTGTCGATTATGACGGCTCTTACTGCTTTGCGGATTTCTCTGTATTCTTTACCGGCGCGGTAGTACGCGTCTTTTATTTCATAGACTTTCATTTTGCTCGAGCACCTTTCTTCTGAGTTGTCCGCACGCGCCTTCTATATCGCCGCCCATACTACGCCTTACCGTTACGCTTACGCCGTGTCCTTCGAGTATGGCTTGAAAACGGTATATATTCTTTTTACTGCTTCCGTCCAGTCCTCTTTCTTTAACGTAGTTGAGAGGTATGAGATTGATATGACACGACAATCCCTTTACCACTTTCGCAAGTTCGCGCGCGCAATCCTCTGTATCGTTTTTACCGCTAATCATCGAATACTCGAAAATAATGCGTCTGCCGGTCTTATCGAAGTAATATTTTACTGCCGATATTATATCGCTTATCGAATATTTTTTTGCGATAGGCATTATTTCTTTGCGCATTTCGTCGTTAGGCGCGTGCAAGGATATGGTCATCGTAGGACTGTATCCGTCGTCTGCAAGTTGTCTTATCTTTTCGCACAATCCGCAAGTCGATAAAGATACGTTTCTTCTGGATACGTTAAGCCCCTTTTCGTCGCTCACAAGGCTCAAAAATTTGCATACATTGTCATAGTTATCCAAAGGCTCGCCGCTACCCATTAGCACGATATTTGTTACTCCTCGCGAATCCTCGGTAGAATTTTCTCTATTGACGGCTATTACTTGTCCGAGTATTTCTCCCGCCGTCAGATTGCGCACCAGACCATCCAAAGTAGACGCACAGAACACACAGCCCATTCTGCAACCGACTTGTGTAGATACGCACAATGTATTGCCATATTTATATTTCATCAATACGCCCTCTATTACGTTGCCGTCAGAAAGCGAATAGAGATATTTGATTGTACCGTCTTTTTGAGAAGTAAGACGCTTGACTATTTTTACTCCCTGCGCTCTGTACCCCTCATCCTTTAGAGTTGACAAAAAAGCTGCGGGAAGATTTTTCATCTCATCTAAGTCAGCACCTTTGTTAAGCCACTCGTATAGCTGTTTCGCGCGGAAAAGCGGCTGATTGTGCGCAAGTACGAATCCGCTGAGCTCGTCGATATTCATATCCAAAAGCAACATTGATTGACTCATTTTCTCTCCAATACGGCAATAAAGAAACCGTCACACCCTTTGCCGTCAGGCAAGAAGTTTTCGTGTCGCAAAACGCGCCAGCTCTGATTGTCCTTGACAAACTTTCCGACCACGTTGTAATTTTCCTCTCTCAGCGTAGTACAAGTCGAATAGACAAGTCTTCCCTGAGGCTTGACGTATTTGCTTGCGTTTGAAAGAATTTTGTATTGCACTTCACTCAGCTCTAAAACTTTTTGCATAGAGGAACGCAGATATATATCGGGTTTTTTACCCGCAACGCCCAAACCGCTGCAAGGCACGTCGCAAAGCACTTTGTCAAACGAACAATAAAAAGCGTCATTATACTGCGTAGCGTCGTTGAGCATAACGTTTATGCTCTTTTCTTTCATTCGGTCAGCATAAGCTTTTATAAGCTCCAGTCTGTGTTCGTATATATCGCACGATGTAATTTCTATATCGGCTAGCTCGCTCGCATATACGCTTTTACCTCCCGGCGCGGCGCATAAATCGAGCATCTTTTCTCCGTCTTTGACTTCGAGCGCCTGTACCGCAAGCATAGAAGTCATAGATTGATAAGTAATCTTTCCTTGCGCGCTGAGTTCCTTTATATACGCTGAGTTATCTACAAAAAGTCCGCCCGCGCTACTTTGTACATAGGATATGTTTTTCTCATCAAGCGCGCTTTTGAGTTGAGCCGTAGTCCATAATCTCGAATTGTTGCGTATATGCTCTTTCGTAAACTCCTCGACACTCAAAAACTCTTGCGTTTTTTCGAATCCGTACTGCCTTATGTAGGCTCTCACAAGCCACAGCGGCACGCTTACCGTTATGCTCAGTCTTTCGTCTCTGTCCTTGGGAAGCTCTGCTTTTTTACCCGCCGCTATAAAGTTTTTAAGTACGCCGTTTACAAAGCCTTTGAGCTGGCGTTTTCCTATCTTCTGGCACAATTCCACGCTCTCGTCGACTACCGCATAATCGGGAAAACTGTCCATATACAAAAGACAGTACATTGCTTCTTTGAGAAGCACCGCAACGCTTTTGTTGGGACGCTTTTGAGTAAACTTGGATATGTAATATTCGAGTTCGGTATCTTTCTGCAATACTCCGTATACAAGCCTTGTTACTACAGCCTGATTGCTCGCGCCTGTAACGCGTTTGTTAAGCTCTATCGAGCTGAACGCGTCTTCCTTGTATATCTTGGCAAGTATGTCGTAAGCGAAAGCAAATCCGTTCATTATCCCAGCATCACTCCCGTCTTGAGTTTTCCGCTGAGCAAAAAGTCGCTTACGGGCATAGCTTTTTTACCCTCTAGCTGAACTTCTTTCAACTCTACCGTACCGTTGCCGCAAACAACGTACGCTTTACGCTCTTCTATAACTACTTCTCCCTCTTTGCCGTCAAATATTTTGTCAGATACCACGCATTTGAGTATCTTGAAAAGTTTTCCGTCCAAAGTAGTAAAAGCCGAAGGCCAGGGCGTAAAACCGCGCATCTTATTGAATACTTCACGCGCGCTTTTCGACCAGTCTATCTTTCCGTCCTCTTTGGATATCATAGGATAGTGCGTAGCTTGGCTCTCTTGCTGAGGAGTATATACGGCTCGGTCGTCTGCGATTATTTCCAAAGCTTCGACTATTGCCTGACCGCCGAGTATTGCAAGCCTGTCAAAAAGCTCGCCAGCATTTTCTTCGGGCAGAATATCAATCTCCTTTTGCAGAAGGATATCTCCGCTGTCCACCGCCAAAGCCGTACGCATTATCGTAACACCCGTCTTGCTCTCACCGTTGACAAGACACCACTGTATAGGGCTGCTACCTCTGTACTTAGGCAAAAGCGAAGCGTGAATATTGATTACTCCGTATTTGGGAATATCGAGAATTTCCTGACTGATTATCTGCCCGAAAGCACAGGTAATCATTATGTCGGGATTGATTGCTTTTATATCCTCGACGCCCTCTTTACGAATACTTTCGTATTGATATACCTTAATACCTTTTTCGACGGCAAACTGCTTTACGGGGCAAAAACTCACCTCGCCTCTGTTGCGTTTTCTGTCAGGTTGAGTAACTACGCCTACAACCTCGTTGTCAGTACCGACTATTCTCTCAAGTGCCGCGACCGCAAAGTCGGGCGTGCCTAAAAAAAGTATTCTCATTGCGCCTCTGGATTTTATTAATTGATTTCAGTCTGTTTATGGTTTACCATATGTATGCAAATCTCTTGCCGCCTGAAAAGTTTTGCAAGCGATAGCAACGATAAAATTATTTTGCGTTCTTTTTGCCGACTAAGTCGTAATACAGTATTCCGTCAAGATGGTCTATCTCGTGACAGAAAGCTCTTGCGACATAGCCCTCAGCCGTTGCCGTCATAGGATTGCCGTGTCTGTCCTGATAATCCACGGTAACTTTATAAGGGCGCACAACGCTTTCCTGTCTGTTAGGTACGCTGAGACAACCCTCTGGGCCGTCCTGACTTCCCGACTTTTTGACGATTACGGGATTGATAAGTTCGATATAAAAATCCTCTACTTCGACGACCGCAAGTCTTCTCAAGATTCCTACCTGAGGTCCTGCAAGTCCTACGCCGTCGGCGTGTTTCATCGTCTCGCGCATATCGTCAAGAAGTCTGCCGAGTTTTTCATCGAAAACTTCTACGGGTCTGCACTTTTTTCTGAGTGTAGGATTGGGGTCTGTAACAATATCTCTTAATGCCATAAATACTCCTTTATCACGCCATATTCTGCGGGTTTATTTCCGCAAATACGGATACCTGTCTGAATTTGTTGGCGTCTATTACGCCGTAAAATTTCGCGATTATTTCGTCTTCGCGCCTGCGCCTTATCCTCGCAATTATCTGGTAGCGGTATTTATTCTGTATTCTTCCCATAGGCGACTTCATTGCCTGTATGTACAGAAAGTCGTCCGCATTGGCTTGCGCATAAGACAAAAGTTCTCTGTATATCTTTTTTGCCGCCTCGATTACCTTATCCTCGTCTTCCGACGTCATAAGCACTCTTATTATCGTCGTATAAGGCGGAAAGTTGGTCGTCTGACGTACGTTGTTTTCCTTTTCGAAAAAGCCCTTGTAATCGTATTTTGCCGCAAAGCGGTACACGTAGTGATTTGGCGCGTAGGTCTGAAGTATTACCTTGCCGCCCTTATCGCTTCTGCCCGCTCTGCCCGCAACTTGAGTAACGAGCTGAAAGGTGCGCTCGTTGGAGCGGTAATCCTGATGATAAAGGCTCATATCCGCGTCGAGTATGCCAACCAGAGTTACGTCGGGAAAATCGTGTCCCTTGGCTATCATCTGAGTGCCCACAAGCACCTGTGCCTCTTTTGCCGCAAACGCGCCCAGTATGTCGAGATAAGCCGTTTTTGTCGTAGTAGTTTCGTTGTCCATTCTCAACACTTTGACGTCGGGGAAAAGCCTGTGTATTTCTTCGACAACTCTCTGCGTGCCTAATTTTCCGTAGCGGATATTCGTACTGCCGCAGTCGGGACAATTGGTGAGCATTTTATACCTTTTTCCGCAGTAGTGACACTTTAACATATTGTCGACAGAATGGTACGTAAGCGATACGTCGCAGTCCGTACACTTGGCTATGTATCCGCATTTTCTGCACATTACAAACGAGGAGTGACCTCGTCTGTTGAGGAATATCATTGCCTGCTCGCCTTTTTTAAGCGTGTTTCTAAGCTCCTCTTCCAGCTTTGCCGAAAACATACCGTCATTGCCCATAATCAGTTCGTTGGACATATTGACGATTTCGATTTTAGGCATACCCTTGTCGCTTATGCGTTCTTCCATTACGGCAAGAGCGTATTCGCCCTGCTTGGCAAGAAGATAGCTGTCGATTGAAGGCGTTGCGCTGCCGAGTACTACTTTTGCGTTGTTGTATTTTGCTCTGAAGCGCGCAATATCCACCGTTCTATATCGGGGATTGGATTCGCTGATATAGCTTGCGTCGTGCTCTTCGTCGATAATGATAAGCCCTAAATTTTTAAGCGGCGCGAATATAGCAGACCTTGCGCCTACGACAATATTCGCTTGCCCTTTCAGAAGTCTCTTCCACTCGTCAAATCTCTCACCGTCGCTCAGTCCGCTGTGAAGCATAGCCACCTTGTCGCCGAACATTCCTCTGAAGTTTTTAAGCATCTGAGGGGTAAGCGAGATTTCGGGCACGAGCATTATTGCATTTTTGCCTTCGTCCAGCACTTTTTTTATTGCCGACATATATACAAGCGTCTTTCCCGAGCCAGTAACGCCGTGCAATAAAACGGTGTCTTTATCGGTTGAGAATATCGTTTCTAACGCTTTTTTCTGAGCGGGGCGCAAGGAATTTTCGTCTAATACACCCTTTACGCTCTGCATAGGTTTTCTCTCAACCTGCTCGCTTGTCTTGATTAGCAAGCCTTTCGATACCAAAGAATTTATCGCACTTACCGAGTATTCGGTATTTAGTACCGACAAAAATTCTCCGCCGTTCTTTAACCTTTCAAGCACAGCTAGCTGACTTTTTGCTCTCTTGGGCAAAGCGTCGGCAAGCTCTTCGAAAGTAAACATAGGATTGAGCGTAACGAAAATTCTCGTGAGTTCCTTTATTCTTCCGCCTCTTAATTTAGAAGGGATAAAAAGTCTCAAGCTGTCCACGTAGCGTATATAAAACTTGCGTTTCATATACTCCATAAGCTCGAGCATTTCCTCGCTGATGCATACAAACTCGTCAAGCACTCCCTCAACGCTCTTGAGCGTAGGTACGTCGGATTTATCTACTATATCAATGCAATAGCCCTCAATTCTTTTGGTACCGAAAGGAACAAGCACGCGGCTTCCTTTGCATACGTTAAGGTTTGAGGGTATTTCGTAGTCGAAAATCTTATCAATTTCGCTGTTGCTTATGTCAACGATAACTCTTGCAATCATTTGTATATCTCGTCGAGTATTACGTCCGCAACTTGACTTTTGGGCATTACGGGATAGGATTTTAAAAATCCGTCTTTCTTTGCTATCGTAACTATATTCGTATCGCTGTCAAATCCGGCACCCTGCATAGTAACGTCGTTGGCAACTACCATATCGGCGTTTTTATCGGCAAGTTTTTTCATCGCGCTTTCCATAAGCTCGCGCGTTTCGGCGCAGAAAACCACGAGTTTCCTTTCACCCTTTTCCTTGCCTACCGCCTTTGCTATATCGGGATTTTTGACAAGCTCTAACGTTATTTCTTCGCCTTTTAACTTGTCCGTAATCTTCTTCTTGGGTCTGTAATCGCTGGGAGCTGCCGCCTTTATTATGACGTCGCAGTCTTTATAGTTTGCCATAACGGCTTCGTACATCTGCTCGGTAGACTCTACGGCGACGACCTTGGATATATACGAAGGCACGCTGACCTGTACAAGTCCTTTGACTAGCACGACCTCAGCACCGCGTTTTAAGGCGGCTTTTGCGATTTCGATACCCATTTTGCCCGACGAGCGGTTGGTGATAAATCTTACGCCGTCAATGTTTTCTCTTGTTGCGCCCGCTGTAACAAGCACGCGCTTTCCCGCGTAGTCGCGCTTGGGACAAAGCACCTCGACAGCCTTTGCGACGATATCTATCGGCTCTGCCATTTTGCCCTTGCCTACGTCCCCGCAAGCAAGCCTGCCCTCTGCACTGTCTATGACGATTACACCGGATTTTCTGAGCTTGTCCAGATTGGCTTTAATCACAGGGTTTTCGTACATATTCGTATTCATTGCGGGTGCTATGATTACAGGGCACTTCAGCGCGAGGTAAGTCGTCGTCAACATATCGTCGGCAATCCCTTCCGCCAGCTTGGAGATTACGTTTGCCGTAGCGGGAGCAATAATGCACAGGTCGGCTTTTTTAGCCAAAGCTATATGCTCTACCTCCCACTCCCTTTCCCTCGAAAACATATCGCTGACTACGGGGCGGTTGGAAAGTGTCTCGAATGTCAAAGGCGCGACGAATTCTGCCGCGTGTTTGGTCATTACGACGTCTATTCCCGCATTGAGTTTTTTCAATCGGGATACGACCTCGCAAGCCTTATAACACGCTATACCTCCGCTTACGCCGAGCAATACGTTGAAGTTGGAAAGCATACTTGTCTCCTCGTCGAAAGATTACTGATTATCTCTCTTGATTACGATTTTGTCGTTGTAAACTTCCTGAGCCGCATAGCTTATAGCCTTTGTCTTGGTCTCTTCGAGAAGTTCGGGATACTGAGTTTCGAGCTGTCTTGCTCTCTTTGCAATGCCGCAAACCAAAGCGTAACGGCACTCTGCCTTTTTAATCAATTTGTCGATAGGGGGGTCTATCATCATAATTCGTTACCTCCGTAAATGAGATTATCTATAAATTTTTTATTGTTTTTGACTTTGCATTTTTCCGCCTCGATAATGGCGATTATATCCTGCGCGCCTTTCAAAGCGTCCTCGTTGACTACGATATAATCGTAGAATACTGCCTGCTTAATTTCCTCAATCGCGCTTTTGGTACGGATTTTAAGTTGCTCTTCGCTCTCCGTCGAGCGTCCTCTCAATCTCTCTTCTATCGTCTCGCGCTTTGCGGGAGATATGAATATCATTACCGCGTCGGGATATTTGTTTTTGACCTCGAGCGCGCCTTTGACGTCTATCTCAAGCACGACGTCATACCCCTCGTCGAGTTGCTGACGTACCTTGCTCAAAGGCGTGCCGTAATAGTTGTCGTACACTTTTTGATACTCGAGAAACTCTCCTTTAGAGAGTAACTCCTCAAACTCTTCGAGCGTCTTGAAATAATAATTAACGCCCTCCTTCTCTCCCGCTCTCGGCTTTCTCGTAGTAACGGATACCGAATATCTGAGCGTAGGATAATTCGCTATTGTGTGCGCAAGCACCGTACCTTTTCCCGCACCCGACGGACCGGATACGACTATTAACAATCCTCTTTTGCTTTGCATTTTTTCTCCGTAAATATGGTGTAGGATTTATTCGAGATTCTGCACCTGTTCTCTTATCTTTTCAATCTCGCTCTTCAAGAATACCACGTATTTTGTGATATCGGCATTATTGCATTTACTTCCTATGGTATTGCTTTCTCTGTTCATCTCCTGTACGATAAAGTCGAGCTTTTTGCCTACCGCACCTCCCTCTTTGACGATTTTTTCAAAGTGCGAGGTGTGCGTATAAAGTCTGGTAATCTCTTCATCGGTACAGAATTTATCGCTGTAGAAAGCAACCTCGTTGATAAGTCTTACTTCGTCTACAGGCACTTCTTTGAGATATTCTTTTATTCGCTCATTGAGCTTTTGTCTGTACTCATCCAGCGTAACGGGAGAGAGCTTTTGTATTTCGGGAAGAGCCTTTTTGATACCGTCGACTTTAGAAAGAAGGTCTTTTATCAGAGCCTCACCCTCGAGGGCGCGCATTTTGTTCAGACTGTCGACGGCCTGAGTGCAAGCGTCTATGAGAAGTTGAGACAAAGTACCCTCGTCTTCCTCGTTGGCAACCTGCGTAACTACCTCGGGTATTCTGAGAATTTCGTTGGCATACAAGTTGTTGACTACGCCGAATTTATCGCTGAGCTGTTTTGCGGCGTCTACGTACTGTTTGGCAAGGTCGTAATCTATGCGCAAAGAGCACTTTTCTTCTCTGTTGTCCTCGTAGTTGACGTAAACGTCGATATGTCCTCTTCCGACTTTCGACTGCAAAGTCTTGCGCAAAGTATCCTCAGCAAAAGAAAACACCTTGGGAAGTTTGATATTCAAATCCAAAAATCTGTGATTGACGGATTTAAGCTCGACGGTGATTTTGAGACCGTCTTTTTCGGCTATTCCTTTTCCGTAACCCGTCATACTGTAAATTGTCATAACGATAATGCTCCGTAATGCCTGTGCGTATTAATATTAAAAATATATCACTTTTTTTGCGATTTTACAAGCGTTTTATAAAATAAAATATTATATAATTGCTTTTGGCTGATATGACCGCATAAAGAAAGCAAATTTTTTTATACACCGAAGTTTGATTATGGCTTCGAAAGCTAGGGAGAAACAATCAAATATCAGAATTTTTATATTCGTTTTTGTCCATAAATTCAGATGACAAAAAATTTGTTAAGCGATTAATTCTACTTTATAAATACAAAAGTGTAATTTGAAATTATTATAAAAATATCACAATAAAAATGCCGATATAGCTATTATATATCGGCAAATTAATATTATATACATATTTTTGATTTTGTAATAAACGTTTAATAGACAAAAATTATTTTCCTTCAATCAAATCAATGAGAGCTTTTTCGTCTATAATTTCTATACCGAGTTTTTGTGCCTTTTCAAGCTTACTGCCCGCATCTTCTCCCGCAACCACGAGATTGACGGTCTTGGATACAGACTCCGATACTTCTCCGCCGTTTTTCTCTATAAGGTCTTTTGCCTGAGAGCGTTTGAGCGTAGGAAGCGCACCTGTCAATACCACTTTTTTACCAGTCAGCACGCCTTGAATAATCTGCTTTTCGGCTATTTTGACGCCGCTTGCAAGCAAATCTTTTATATCCTCCACGTGCTTTTCGTCCGCCCAGTAATCCAAAAGTCCGTTGACCATTATCTCACCGAAGTCTTCGAGTGCAATCAACTCCATATACGTAGCGTGCATTACGCCGTCCAAAGTCTTGAA
Organism: uncultured Christensenella sp.; assembly: GCA_949290515.1. Taxonomy (GTDB): domain Bacteria; phylum Bacillota; class Clostridia; order Christensenellales; family UBA3700; genus RACS-045. The sequence goes on along the minus strand of CASERZ010000001.1, from coordinate 96,127 downwards.
TTCGTCAGCAAGCTGTTTTGCGGCTTTTTTGCCTATATTAGGTATGCCCAAAGCAAATATAAATTTATCCAAAGACGCGTTTTTACTCTTCTCTATTGCACCCAGAATATTTGATATTTTCTTATCCTTAAAGCCGTCTATATCGGCAAAATCTTCTTCTTTGAGCTTGTAAATATCTACAAAATGATGCAATTTGCCTTCGTTGTACAACGTTTCCAAAGTTTTGTCGGACAAGCCCTCTATATCCATCGCGTCGCGTGAAGCAAAGTGCGACATTGCCGACACTATCGCAGGTGCGCAGTGTGCCGCATTACTGCACTTGAGGAATACTCCGTCTTCTACTACGGGTGCGCCGCAAGCGGGACAAACCGTAGGTTTGACTACCTCTTTAGATTGAGGCGTGTGCTCTGCTATTCCCGTAATTTCGGGAATAACGTCGTTACTGCGCCTTATAAATACGCGACTACCTATTCTTATATCCTTGCGTCTTATTTCGCTGATATTGGAAAGCGTAGCCCTCTGCACCGTTACGCCAGCAAGGTCTACCGGCTCGAGAATTGCCAGCGGATTGAGTTTGCCCGTACGCGACACTTGCCATACTACGTCTTTAAGCACAGTGGTCGTTTCCTGCGCGGGGAATTTGAACGCAACCGCCCATTTAGGAAACTTTTCCGTATATCCCATACGCTCTCTTATAGCAGTATCGTCAATCTTGATTACCGCTCCGTCTATAAGAAAATCGAGACTATCTCTTTTATCCTGTATGCCGTCGAGAGCCGATATAAGCTTGTCTTTGTCGGTATAAAGCACGAATTGTTCACTCGTCTTGAATTTGTTTTCCTTGAGAAAAGCTATCATCTCGCTACCCGTAGAAAAAGTCTTTTCGATATAATTCACATTGTAGCAAATTACCTCTAAGCGGCGGGAAGCCGTTACTTTAGGGTCGAGATTTCTTATCGCGCCCGCTACCGCGTTGCGCGCGTTTTTAAGAGGAGTTACCCCCTCGCGGGAATTGTATTCTTCGAGTGCGGATAGGCGCATTATGCCCTCTCCCTGCACTTCCAAAGTTCCTTTGTAAGGTATTGCCAAAGGCACACACTTTATAGTCTTTACCTGTTCTGTTACATCCTCGCCCTCTACGCCGTTACCGCGCGTAGCCGCTCTTACGAGAAAACCGTTTTCGTAAAGCATATTGATAGTCAAACCGTCGAATTTGTACTCGAGCGAACAAGCGGGCATCTTACCCAAAGCTTTGATAAGCTTATCTAGCCATTGCCCCAAAGCCTCTTTAGTCTGACATTTGTCCAAAGAATAAAGTCTGCCGAGATGCTTTACGGACTTAAAGCCTTTGAGCACTACGTCACCGACTCTCTTTGTAGGAGAATTTTCAAGGACTATGCCGCTCTCTTTTTCGAGCGCGACAAGACGGTCGTAAAGCCTGTCGTATTCGACGTCGGCTACGGTAGGATTGTCCAGCGTGTAATACTGATATGAATATTCGTTGAGCTTGTCAACCAGCTGTCGCATCTCTTCTTTTACGTCCATAATATCTCCTTGCCTTATCTCAATACTTAGTATTGACATTATTATGTCACCGCTCTAGCATCGCAAAACTCAAATGCGGCTTCGCGGTATTTTTATATTAGACCGCACGTGCGGTTTTTATTCTACTATCTTGACGGGCGCAAGTCTCAAGTTGAAAGTCTTTACGCCGAGTACGGGGAATTCTATCTTTGCGTTTTCTCCCGTAATTGCCGTAATTGTACCTACTCCGAAACGCGTATGTTCTACTTTCATACCCACTTTGAATACGGATACGTCCTTTGACTGAGGTGTACTCTGTGGCGAACTCTTTGCAAAAGCAGGCGTCTTGACATAGTTGTGCATAAGCTTTTTCATCTCTGTTATGCGGTTGCGCTTCTCTCTGTCCGTATACTCTTGCACGGGCTGATAGCCTCCGAAATCTCCGAGTATGCTTTCTACGCTGGCTGTATCGCGCTTAGGAGCTTCTTTTATGAAACCGCCCTCTTTCAAAAACCTCGAAGGCATAGAATATTCGCGCCTGCCGTATCTGTAACGCGACTGAGCGTTGGTAAGATACAGTCTTTCTCTTGCTCTGGTCACCGCAACGTACATTATTCTGCGCTCTTCCTGTATATTGTCCTCTCCGCTGTCCTGATGCATACTGGGGAAAATACCTTCCTCGAGACCTACTATAAAGCAGCACTTGTATTCGAGACCCTTTACGCCGTGCACCGTGGCAAGCGTAATGCTGTCGTCGATAGGCTGGTCGGTATCGGCAACGAGCGAAACCGACTGAAGGTATTCGTCGAGCCTGCTGTCCTGATTGTCCTTGCAGTATTCTTTTACGGAAGTGATATAATCGTCTATATTGTCAAGCCTGTTTTTATCCTCTTCGTCTTTAGGGTCGTATTGCGACGCGAAATTGACGAATTCGTTGACAAAGTCAACGTAATCGACAAGAGGCATATTAGCTCTCGACTGCAATTCTTTTACAACGTCCGCAAAAACTCTTATTTTGTTTTTATTGACTGCCGTCAGGTCAAGCGAATCCACGTCGAGAATACCGTTCATAAGAGATACCTGTTTTTCCGCGCAAGCCTCTATGAGTTTTTGCACAGCCGCTTCGCCTATGTTACGCTTAGGCACGTTGATAACTCTCAGAATACTTTCGCTGTCATAAGGGTTTGCGATAAATTTGAGATATGCCAAAAAGTCCTTGACTTCTTTTCTTTCGAAAAACTTATTGCCGCCGATAAGCTTGTAAGGAAAGTTGTACAGCGCAAGCTTTTCTTCAAACGAACGCGTAATCGCACTCGCTCTCACGAGTATGGCAAAATCGCTGTACGAATACCCCTCGCGGTTGATTAGCGAGTTGATTTGTTCAAGCACGTAGTCTGCTTCGTACTTTTCGTCATAGCAGCTCTTGTAAATTACCTTTACGCCCTCTTCGCCCTCAGTCCAAAGCGTCTTGTCCATACGCTGAGAGTTGTGAGCGATAATCCTGTTGGCAACGCCGAGAATGTTTTTGGTGCTGCGATAATTCTGTTCCAGTTTGTATATTCTGCAAGAAGGAAAATGCTGAGTGAACTTATTGATATTAGAAGCGTCCGCCCAACGCCAGCCGTATATACTCTGGTCATCGTCGCCGACTACGAAAATATTGCCGTACTTGTTGGCAAGTAAGCGCACGAGTGTATACTGAATTTTGTTGGTATCCTGAAACTCGTCTACGTGGATATACTTAAATCTCGTCTGATATTTGTCTAGCACGTCCTTGTGCATAGCAAAAAGCTGCAGCGTCTTGTAAAGCAAATCGTCAAAGTCGAGCGCATTGTTGGTTTTGAGTTCCGCCTCGTAGCGCGCGTATACCTTGGATATGAGTTCCCCCTCGGGTTCGCCCTTTATTCTCAAAGCGTATTCAGCCGCACTGAGTGCGTTGTTTTTCGCATTGGATATGTGCCAGCGGATAAGCTTTTTGTAGTCCTTTTTATCGTCAACTTCCAAAGCCTTGAGAATACGCGCAATTACCTTTTTGCTGTCCTCGTCGTCATATATGGAAAAGTTTGAATTATAATCTCCGAGTTTGGATATGTCGGCTCTCAGTATCTTGGCGCACAAAGAGTGAAAGGTACAAATCGTCATACCGCTCTCTCCCGTAACGTCGTATATACGCTCTCTCATCTCTCCCGCCGCTTTGTTGGTAAAAGTTATGGCAAGAATTTCGTAGGGAGAAACTCCGTCGTGTTCGATAAGATAAGCTATTCTGTATGTAAGCACTCTCGTCTTGCCGCTGCCCGCACCTGCAAGCACGAGCACCGCGCCTTCGGTATCTTTTACGGGTAAAATCTGTGCGGAATTGAGAAGAGAATCGTAGTTCATATAAACCTTTTATCCTTTATCCTTGAATTGTAAGTCGATATTTAATAATAACTGTTATTGCATTCATTATTATATAATATAAGCGGGAAAAACTCAACTGTTTTTATCCTGACAGCAAATTGCCGATACGGGCGCACTCAAAAACTTTGACCATACCCGCATTTGTCAACGCGCCTTGAAATACAATATGCGCTCAAAAGTATTGTGCTTAATAATATAATTCACACAAAAAAAATAAGAGGTACTCTGTACCTCTCACTCTTTAAGTCCTCAGGACTTGTACATTCTCTTGCGAGCCGCTTCTGCCTTCTTCTTGCGTTTTACGCTGGGCTTTTCGTAAGCCTCTCTCTTACGCAGGTCGCCGATAATGCCGTCTCTTGCACACTTACGCTTAAATCTTCTGATTGCGCTGTCCAAAGATTCGTTTTCACCTACTTTAACTGTCGACATATTATCGCCTCCTTTCCCTAAACGGCTTAATTACTTCAATATTATTACATAAAGAAAAATCGTTGTCAACAAAATTTAGCCTAAAAAGCCGACGTCGGCAAAATTTTTCCAAAGTTTCAGTGCGTTTTATTTTACGAGCGTAAGCTCATTGCAAATTTTCTGCATATCGAGGTCGAATTTTTCTTTGAGCGGCCATATATCCAAACCGTCGTTTTTCTTTCTGGGTATGATATGAAAATGCAGATGGAATACCGACTGCTGAGCCGCCTCCCCGCTAGCGTTGAGAATATTCACGCCGTCAAAACCGCAATCGTTTACGTAATGATTTGCTATCTTCTTGACGCTTTCGGCTACCTTGGCAAGATATTCGTCAGAGCAATCGAGCACGTTGATACAATGCTTTTTAGGTATTACGAGCGTATGTCCGTAACTGTCCGACGCAATATCCAAAAACGCGTATGTATATTCGTCCTCGTAAATTTTGTAAGAAGGAATTTCTCCCTTTATTATTTTGCAAAAAATACAATCCATAATACTCTCCTTTTGTTTACGCTCAAAGCGCGTTTGAGTAATTTATTATATCTATAATATTTCGACGACTTCGCCAATAGCTATGCCGTCTTTTATCCCGACAATTTTTACGTTGCAAAGCGTATCGCCCGCCACGTCTTTTACGTACGTCTTTATATACTGGCGCGTATATCCGCACATATATCCGTTTTCCTCGTCCTCGGTAAGAAGTTCGAGCGTTTTGCCTACGTACTTCTCAAGATATTCTTCTTTGCACTGCTCCGCAACCTTGCTAGCTCTTGAGCATCTGTCCTTTAGTACCTCGGGCGCAAGCAGTTTGTATTTTGCGGCAACGGTACCTTTTCTGGGAGAATACCCGAAACAGTGTACCTGATAAAATCCTGTTTCTTTTATAAACCCGAGCGTGCTTTCAAACGCTTCTTCGCTCTCCGTGGGAAAACCGCAAATCAAATCGGTAGTCAGCGCGCTGTCTTCAAAATATTCTCTTATGAGCGCAACCTTTTGAGCGTACTGAGCCGTAGTGTAATGACGGTTCATTTTCTTGAGTACCCCGTCCTCTCCGCTCTGCAAGGAAAGATGAAACTGCGGACAAAACTTTTTAAGACCTTTGAGCGCGCTCAATAGTTCTCTGTCTATTACGTTGACCTCGAGCGAGCCCAGGCGTATTCTGCAATCTATGTGCCCCAGTTTTTTCACCAGCGCGGCAAGATTAGTGCCTGTATCCTTGCCGTATGAAGATATATCTATGCCCGTAAGCGTAATTTCCTTGCACTTTTTTGCAAGCTCTTCGCACTCTCTGACAATGCTCGCGACCTCTCTCGAACGGCTTCTACCCCTGAGATACGGGATAAGACAATAACTGCAAAAATTATTGCACCCGTCCTGTATTTTGACGTACGCTCTCGTCCTCACAACTTCGGGAGAAAAATCGTCCTCGTATACTTTTGGAAGTTCTCTGACCTCGACACCCGTCTTGTCAAGCTCGTCTATTATGGCTTGCTTATCGGCTACCCCCTTGACGAAAACCACGCCTTTTTTGTCCGCGAACTGCTCCGCGTTGTTTTGAGAAGCGCAACCGCATACTATAATCTTCGCGTTAGGGTTGAGTTTAAGACAGCGCGTAACGCATTGACGCGACTTTCTCTCCGCCTCGTTTGTAACGGCACACGTATTGAGTATGTAAAAATCGGCAGGCTCGAGTTCTTCGCTTGCGTCGCAGCCCTTTTCCTTAAGGCTTTTCAGCAAGCTGTCGCACTCGTATTTATTCACCTTGCAACCGAGATTGTATACTACCGCTTTCATTTTACACTCTTTTTTACTCTTGTAATATTGTAAATATTATTTATAATCAATATATGCTTATGCTTTGTCAAGTCTGTAGTCGACGTATTAGCGCATAAGTTTATTCGTCTTTCAATTCTCCCAGCTCGTACATCACAAGTCCCGCCGCGATAACTGCCGCCGTTTCGCACCTGAGTATGCGTTTTCCCAAAGATACTATCTGTGCGCCTTTCTCTTTTGCCGCCTCGACCTCTTGGGGAGCAAAACCGCCCTCGCTGCCTATTATCAATGCAATTTTTTTGCCAGCCTCTATTCCGCTGACTTTCGCCATACTGCCCTTTGTAGCGTGTTCGTAAGGCATTATGACGGTATCGTAACCGCTTAGTTCTTTCAATATTCCCTCAAAATCGTTTAGCGGCGATACCTCGCACTTCAAAGAGCGTCCGCACTGTTTACACGCTTCGAGAGCTATCCTGTTTTGTCTTACGGCATTATATTTTGTTTCGTTGGTATAAGCAGACGTAAAAGGTACGATTTGCTTTACGCCGAGTTCGACGCACTTCTGCACGATATAGTCGAGCTTGTCCCCTTTGGGCAATGCCTGAAAAAGAGTAACTTGCGCACGTGTCTTGCAAAGATTGGGGGTTATCTCGTCTACTTTGATTACCGCATAATCTTTAAAGATGCTTTCTACGGTGCCTGAGTAATCGTTTTCGTCGTCCAAATTGACGATGGCTTTGTAGCCCGTCTTATAACGCAAAACCTTGGTGAGGTGCAAAAACTCCTCCCCGCTTATGACTATTCTGCCGTCCGCATAATCGGCTTTGTCTGCAAAAAATCTCTTGATTTCCATATCTATTTAGTCAGCTTGAAAGCCACCCATTCGCCCATATTCATTCTCTTTTCAATCTTAAAAGAAGCCTTCTCGAAAGCTTTAACGACTTCGTTTTCTCTCTTGAGTATAATACCCGATATGATGACCGTTCCGCCGTCTTTCATATAGTCCCCCAGACTTTGGGACAGCGTAATGAGTACGTCGGCGGTAATATTGGCAAGCACTATATCGAATTTTCCAGACGTCTTGTCGAGCAAATTGGCATTGGCAACGTATATCTTGTCCGTAAAACCGTTGAGCGCGCTGTTTTCCTTGGCAGACTTTACGGCATTGTCGTCCACGTCGTAAGCCTCTACGCTTTGCGCACCGAGTTTTGCAGCCGCAAGCGCAAGAATGCCGCTTCCCGTACCTACGTCGATAACACTCTTACCCTCGACTCCCATCTCTTGCAAAAGCATAAGACACATCTTGGTACTCTCGTGTTCTCCCGTACCGAAAGCCATACCCGGGTCGATTTTTACAACGTATTCTCCGTCCGCAGGAGCATAGTCCGTCCACTCGGGTACTATCGTAACCCTGCCCGCGTGAATAGGCTTATAATACTGCTTCCAGCTGTTGACCCAGTCGTCATCGTTTACGAGCGTTTCGCTGAGTGCCAAAGTACCGTAATCGAATGGACAGTTTTCCTTTAAAAAATCAAGTCTTTCAAGAAGTTGTTTTTTCAATTCGTCATAACCGTCTACTTGAAAATACCCCTTGACCTGAGCTTTTCCGTCATCTTGTATAAGATGCTCTTCTATGTAGTCCCATACCACTCCGCTTTCGGACAAGCCCAGTAAATCTCTGTTGTCGTATATGCCTATACCGTTACTTCCCAAATCTGTGAGTATGTCCGCGACAAGCTCGCTCGCTTCGCTGGTTGTATCTACGGAGAGTTCGTAATATTTCATTTTATCCTCTTAAACCAACGACGGAATTAAATTCCGTCGCTTTCGTCCTTTTTGTCTGACGCGTCCGACGCGCCCGAGTTGTTATCGTTATCTTTTGAAGACAAAGCGTTTGTGCTTGTCGGTGCAAGCGCGCCTTCGTCAAGCCCCTTTTGATTGTCGCTTTCGGCTTTTTCTTCACCGTCTTCGACACCGCCTTTGCCCGCTTCCTGAGTACCGTCGGAGTCAGCCTCGCTGTCGGCAACAGCGTTTTGTCCCTTTTCCGCGTCGGTCTTTGCTTGTTTCTTGCTCTTTACCATTTTGATTACTATACGCAAGATATATATCGCAAGCACTATCAATACTATGATAAAGAATATATCGAGTACGGTATTCATATGGTCTTTGAGCAATACGGCAAGCGCGGTAACTATAAGTCCCGCAGTAAGATTGCCCAGCCATACCATAAACATAGATTTCAAAAAAGGTATATCCAAAAAAGTGGATACCGCACTTCCCGTCCATACGCCCGTCATAGGAAAAGGCACAGCTACGAAAATATATACGCCGAGCATCTTTTTCTTCTCGAGTTTGCGCATTAATTCGGGAGAAAGTTTTCCGTCGTCGCTTGCTCCTACGACTTTGAGCGCCTTGCTCCTGAATCCGCTCTCTACCGCGTTTGCAAGAGAAGCAAAAGCTTTGTACTTTTTCATCCAGTTGAGTACGGGTTGCAAAATCAAAAGCAAAATAGGCGAAACTATCGCCGAACCCGTCCACGCAAGCGCTAAGGCAAGCAAAGGATGTATACCCATAGTCATTGCGGCAGGTATCGCGCCTCTCAGTTCTACGATAGGTATCATAGCTATAAGCATCGTCGTGATATAGTCGTTGCCTATAAGTTCTCTCACAAAATTGATTATGCTCTTAGTCAATTGTTCCTCCGAGGTTTTGCGTCAAAAGCGCATAGCGCGTAACGCGTAAAGTTATTTTTATATAATTTTATTACAATTACAGATTTAATATACAATATTCTGTTGCTTTTAGTCAATAAAATAGCTAAACTAAATGTATGCAAAAATTATTATCGTTGACAAGAAAAGCAATAAGCGATTACAAAATGATTGAGGACGGCGACAAAATTGCCGTAGGACTGTCGGGTGGCAAAGACAGCATCTCTTTGCTAGCCATACTTGCCGCATACAAAAAATTCGCACCCGAAAAATTCGACCTGCTGGCAATAAATATCGACCTCGGCTTTGCCGATACCGACCAAGCACAGGTAGAAGCTACAAGAAAATATTGCGAAAGCATTGGCGTAGAATTTGTAGTCGAACATACCCAGATATTCGACATAATACTCGAAAGAAAAGAAAAAAGCCCCTGCTCTCTTTGCTCTAAGATGCGCCGCGGAGCACTCAACAGCGTAGCCATTGCCCACGGTTGCAACAAGCTTGCACTCGGTCACCACGCCGACGATATACTGGAAACGTTCTTTTTGAGTTTTATATACGAAGGCAGAATCTCCACTTTTATGCCCGTAAGCCATATGGACAGAAGCAATATAACTCTCATCCGTCCTTTTATTTACGTCGAAGAAAAGTATCTGTCGGGACTTTCCAGACGCTATGATTTGCCGATAATTCACAATCCTTGTCCTATGGACAAAAACACAAAACGCGAGGACGTAAAACAACTCGTCGCTTCTTTGGACGAAAAGTACGGTTGCAAACAGCGTTTTCTCACCGCGCTCTTCCACCCCGAAAGAAACAATCTTTGGGATAAGATGAACGGTATACTCAAAAAACAAAGCGATTGATTTTCAACCGCTTTTACTTTTTACAAACCGACACGCGAGTAAGCGTGTTTTTTTACTGCTTCTGGTTATCAATAAAACAACATACCATCGCGACAATTCTGCATACTCCGAGCGTTTTCAGCAAAAAGTATAATTTCCCGACTTTTCTCCGCTCGATTCGCGCAAATTGGGATTTATGATTGTTTTAGGGTGTTTTGTGTACTTTTTTCTCGTACTCTCTCCCCCTCTCAGATGCCTTACGGAAAAATTATAATCGAGTACGCCTTGTACCTCGTCGTACAAATCTATATCTACGTACCTGAGCTTTACGTGCATATAGCCGTGTACCGTGCTTTTGCTAAGCCCGAATACTTCGGCGCACTGTCTTATCGTGCACCTGTGCTCGATTAAGTATTTTGCAATCTCTTTTATTAGCCCCGTATAGTCTTCTCTCATAACTCACCTCAATTCAAGTCTATGAGAGTTTTTTTGCCGTTATGCCGACAATTTTATATCAACGTATGCACAAGCGTTCAGTCATTGTACGAATATTCCTCTTTACATTTGCAGATATATGCACGTGTGCATTTGTACATAGCCGCAACAAACATAATACTGCCTAAACATATGAGAAATACGGCAAAAAGCACGCTGAGCGTCGTCGAATTGATTTTACCTACCGCTATTGCCGTAAGTATGCCCGTAGGCAACGCGGGAATCACTACCTTGAGTATGCTCTTGTAGTCTAGATTTTTTCGCTTAGCGTTGATAATGCAAACAACTATTGCCATAGGAATAAACGCTACAAGATTTATTGCTTGCGCACTACGCTGGTCGATTCCCAGAAAAAGCGTAAGAATAGGTATGAGCAATGTACCTCCGCCCATACCCATACCGCCGATTATACCGCCGCAAACACCTGCCAGAATGTACCAAAAAATCACTTTTCAAGACCTCCTATTTCCGTTGATTTTATTATTATCGGTTGAGTGCGCCTACCAAAGAAGATATACCTGCAAATATCATAACCGCATAAAATACGATTGCAAGCACGTTGTTGGAGAGTTTTTTCATCACAAAAGTGCCCAGTATTCCTCCTAGTATTACGCCTGCCGTAACAAAACCTCCGCTGTAAAGGGTAAAATCTCCCCTGACCAGATAAATTATACCGCTTATCAGACTGAGGGGAAGAATTGCGAGTATTGCGCTGGAGTGTGCGCGTTTTTCTTCAAGCCCCATAAAAACCGTAAACAGAGGAATTACCAGCATACCTCCGCCGCCCCCAAAAAGTCCATTAATTGCACCGACTCCGACCGAAAGCAGAATCGTGAGAATTTTTTTGAGTACTTTTCCGTTTTTTTCCCAAAATCCGTTTACAGAAGCTTTTTTTGACGTATTTTCTTGGTTAACAGCCTTTTGTGAATTAAGTTTTGTATTTATTTGTTCAAAATCCGATATAGTTTTTCCCATAAATATTCCCGTCAAATTTTATTACTCTTTGAATATCAGATAAAATTTAAACCGTTTTATCCATATATTTTTACTGCTTAGAATCTTCTTTTAACCCCCAGCGATAGCTTTAGAACACTCAAAACGCTATCCTGAATATTATCTTGTGCATAATTAACATTTTTTACCGAAGTTTGTTTCAACGAATTTTAAAAGTTGTCAACGTTATTGTTCAGAAAACGCAAACTTCTGAAAAAGCATTATCCGTTTATACAGTAATTTTATTTTTTAATCAATTTATCCATAATTAAAAGAAATCAAGACAAAAGCGAAGATTGCGACTTTTACAAGACGAAGCGCGCAAGCAATAACTCACTCACAAAAAACTCTCCCTAAGGTACGCTGTGCGTGGGCAGTTTGAGGAGCGGAGATTATGACTTTTACAAGGCGAAGCGCGCAGGCAATACTTGCTGTATTGTCAAGCGGTTTAACGAAGTAAAAGCGTAATATACGCCCTCCAAACCGTCCACAAGCAGCGTACCTCAGGGAGAAAAATAAAAAATAGGTAAAAGTAATTGATTTTTTGCAGTCTTTAATATATAATAACAAAGACTATTAATAATAGATTATTTTAATAGATTATTGAAAGGTGGTTAAATGAACAAGAAAAGACTTTTTATCTTAACAGCATTGGTTTTGGTAGTATGTCTTACGCTTTCGCTCTTCGCTGCTTGCGATAATAACGAAAGCACTACGGGCAACGTGACCGAAACCGATTTGCTTTTCTCCAACGGTACGTTCAAACTCACGAGCGATACCGCGGTTTTGAGCTCCCCTAACAACTGGACAGGCGCACCCGGCTCTACCAGTTCTACCAACGGCTCTCCCAACGATGAGGACGACCTCACGACCGGCGTCGTCAACTCTTCCTCTAGCGCTTGGAAAAACCTGAGAAAAGAATACAAATCCATCACCATCGCATCTCCCGGACGCGGTGAAACCAGCGGCACAAACGAAAATTTGGATGACAACAGTATCCTTATGATTCACAATATGACCGCTACTGCTTATAAGTACACTTCGAGTTCTCATACTCTCAACAAAAACAGTTACTATAAGCTCAGCGTAGACGTAAAAACCCTGCTCGACGAAGACAATACCGACGATTTGGCAGGCGCATATATCTACGTCAACGGTTCCGCATACGCAGGCTGGGAAGCTATCGATACCAACGGTGAATGGGTTACCTACACTCTGTATATCGAAGGCTCCGAACTCACAGACGGCTCTATTACCGTTATGCTCGCGCTCGGCGTAGGCAATACCGAAACGGGTCATATGACAAAGGGCTACGCTTTCTTCGACAACGTATATCTCCAGAATCTCTCTGATGTAGACGAGGAAGACGAAAACGCTAAAGAGTTTACGGAAAAGGATTTTGACGATGTAGCAGTTACTTCTACCGTAGCTAAATATTCGATGAAGACTGTCGACGCCGAATTCGATTACGCTTCTTCTACCACAAGCGTTCCTTATACCTCTTCCAAATATTCTTCTGTAGCAGGTTTCGGCTCGGGAAGCAACGCTAGCACTTCCTCGACTTATATCTCCAAAGGTATTTTGGATACGACTTCTATAGCAGACAACAAGACTTCTCTCTCCGCTCTCGAATCGCTCCTTACCGCTCAGGGTTCTTCCCTCGACGCTCTTAAGGTTCCCGAGAATTCTGTCGGCACGAGAATGCTCTTTATGCAGAATAAACAAGCTACCGCTTTCGGTATGCGTCCTTCTACTGGTATGAATTTTGCAGCAAACACCTACTATAAACTCAGCGTTTGGGCTAATACATTCCTTACCAGCGGCAGTGCTTCCATAAGACTTACCAACGGTACCAACGACGACTCAAACAACTATACCATTGACGACGTTTCAACTTCGGGTACGTGGACTCAATACACTTTCTACGTAGCAGCAAACCAATTCAGAAGCAGTGAGCTTTATCTTGAATTCTGGCTGGGTTACGGCGGTGCAAACGATACCGATACACACGCTGTCGGCGCGGCATTCTTCGACCATATCACTCTCGACGAAATCAGCGAATCCGACTATACTTCCGCAGCCGAATCGGCTACCGCAAAGAAAATCAATATGCTCTCCGATGAGGAAAATATGACTTCCGTCGACCTCAGCAACTTCGGCGTACTCAACAGCGAAGAAGCTATCGAGGGTCGTTCGACATACCAGGTTATCGACACTCAAAACTTTACCGCAGGCGAATTCTTCAAGACTAACCCCGGTAAGCCCGTTGAGTTCGATTCGGAGATTTTCAACTCCAAAGTACTCGCTATAAACAACTACTTGCCTTCGGCATTTACGTTGTCTACCCTGTACTACAACGGTACAACCACCACCAAGAATACTATATCCATAGCTCCCAACAAGGTATACTCCATATCTATGTTCGTAAAGACGGAAAATATTGCATCTTCTACGGGTATTACCATCGAGCTTCTCAAGTACAATAAGGAATTTGACCAGTCCAAGGATAAGTTCAGCAGTGCTTATACCTCGCTAACGAGCTTTACTTCCGTCAATACGGAAACTCTCGAAGACTACAAAGGATATAACGATTACACGATGTTCTCCTTCTACGTAGTAGGCGAAGAAATCGAAGAGAGCGAAGTAGCTGTAGCCATCTCTCTCGGTACGGGCAACGGCAGCGACTACTCAAAACTTCTCAGCGGTTATGCGTATATCTCATCGCTTTACGTTGAAGAAATCTCTTACACCGAGTACGCTTCCGTAACAACTCAGACCAATATCAAGACTTACTCTATGGTAAGCACCTCTTCCGAAAGCGAGCTTTCTGCCAACGGCTACTTCAAGTACGTTGATTTGAGCGGCACCGAAAACCTTTACGGCGAAGACGCTTTCGGCGCAGACGGTATGCTCAACGGCTACCTCGGAGTTCCCTCCGGCTGGTCGGTCAACAACTCTACCGTACTCACCGATTCTTCCTATAAGAATATGGCGGGTATCCTCAACCTCAACAATGCAAGTCAGCTTGCCGCACTCGGCATAAACTCCGACTCTTTCTATAACGGCGCAGAAGGCGTATTCAACCTTGAAGACGACTCCACTGTTCTCGCTATAAAGAAAGACGATACTATTGCTACTTTAGGATATACTTCCAACTCGGTATCCCTATCTGCTAAGTCCTATTACGTATTCAGTATATGGGCAAAAGCTACCGCAGGAAGTCCTTTCAGCATCATTCTTAAGACTGCTACTGCAGACGAAAACTCCAAACTCGCTACCCTCGTAGGCGACGGCGAGTGGCATATGTATACCGTATTCGTTGAAACGGGCATCTCTTCCACTTCTGTTACGCTCTCGCTCAATGCAGGTTACGAAAGCGGCGCAATGACCAGCAGTACGGTATTCTTTAAAGCGGCAACTTATGCAAGCATTGACGAAAAAGCTTTTGACAACGCACAGTCTTCCGCTCTCGAAAACGTGCTCGCTCAATCGTGGCTCGTTGACTCCTTCGATGACGTAAAGGATGCCGAAGACCTCGCTTCCCCTAACAACTTCACGGGTGCACTCGTTGACTCCGACGCTTCCAGCGACGAAGATACTCTCGCAAGCGGCGTTATCGACAAGACGACTACCGACTTCTCGAAGATAGACCTCGACCCCGACAACGAAGCTGACGAAGCAATAATCAACTCCATCTTCAATGACAGCGAAACTCTCGTAGGCGATAAGGCTCTCGTTATCTACAACAAGAACAACACCGCATATGGATATACTTCCAACTCCGCTACTCTCGAAGCAGGAAAGTACTACAAAATCAGCATCTGGTTACTCACTTACAAACTCGCTGTAAATGCTGACGCCGAAGACCTTGACGAAGCATTCTTGCCTACGGCTACGATTACCCTCAAGGCCAACAACAAAACTTATCAGTTCGGTAAGAAACTCACCTCTTCTTCCGAAGATACCGACAAGCAAAGAATCGTCAATACTTCTACCTACGACGAGCAAGGAAACGAGACTATAGGCAAATGGACAGAATACTCTTTCTATATCTTTGCTGAAGAAGATATCGAAGATACTACCGCTACCCTTACCGTAAGCCTCGGCTTTGACGGAGAGGACTACAATCTTAGCGGTTATGTATTTGTCGACAACTTCTCCGTAGAAGAAATCGAAGAAAGCGAATTTATCGCTCGTCAGGAAGTTTACGTAGAGGACGCTGAGGGCAACTACTATAAGGACGGCGACAACTACATCGAAATCACCGACGGTGTTTCCGCTCCCGAAGACGCAACTCTCTACAAGAAGCTCAACGACAGCGAAGTAGCCGACTATGACAACTCGCTCAACAGCGTACTTCTCGACTCGGCTAAAGTTAAAAACAACTTCCGTATAGTATTCACGAGCGACGACTCGACCGAGGAACCCAAAGAGGAAGAACCTCCTACAGAAGAACCCGAGAAAGACCCTCTCGTATGGCTCTACGTAGTATCGGGTGTTGTCAGCGGCGCAATCGTAATTATTATCGTGATTATACTCATCAAGAAGTTTGCTCCTAAGAGAAAGAAGAAACTCGTCAAGAGCGGCAAGAAACCTGTTGTTGCACCCAAGAAGGGCGACAAGAGAGACCAGTTCGGAAAATAATCGCGACTGATTAACAAATTAAAGGACGGCAATCAAGCCGTCCTTTTTTATTGCTTATTATATACGATAGGGTGTGCATTTTATAAGTATAGCAATGCAGAATCCTTACACCGCCAGATACGTTATATCGTATTTTTTTGTTCTTGATTATGTATTAAAACCGCTTTGCTTATAATGTAAGAAGCGAAAAACAATTGCCGCGACAATGATACTAAAGATACTGCGACAAAATAATTCTCATCTTAATGCCTTTAGTCTGCGGGGATAAATATGCGTTGTCCGATAAACACGCTTCTGCCGTTGTATTCGGCAAGTCTGTTCTTGTCAACCTTGAATTTTTCGGCTATTTTCGCGATATTGTCAAAAGGCTGCACCACGTAATACTCTCCTTGCATACAGTCTATAAGCACCCTCTCACCTTTGCATATTATATCCCCTATGCCGTTGAGCTTTTTTATGTTTGCGGCTGTGGTATTATACGTTTCGGCGAGTTCTTCAGCCGTAATATCCTCGCTTGCCCTGTACATTATTCTTCTCATAATCCCTCCTGCTCTTTTATAGTTATATTCTATTTTTCAAAAAGCGCAAATATTATATTGTATGAGAAAATTATTCAAGGCGTTCGCTACAGTAACTCTCGTATCGGTAATCACAAGACTGCTTTCATTCGTATTCAAAATATATCTCTCTCGCAAACTAGGCGCAGAAATTCTGGGACTGTATCAGATATGTATGTCCGTTTTTATGCTGTTTGCCTGCATTTGTTGCTCGGGACTTCCTGTTACGCTGTCGCGTATTACCGCCGAAAGCGATGCCGTAGGAGATACAAAAAAACAATTCGGAAGCGTAAGCACCTGTCTTCTCGCAGGCGTTCTTCTTACGCTTTTTATGGTTTCCGTTTTACTTACCTTCCCGCAAATACTCGACTTTGTATTCACGGACGCAAGATGCAAAAAACTGTTTATGATAATGCTCCCTATGCTCCTCACATCCTGCATATACGCAGTGCTCAGAGGTTGGTTTTGGGGTAAAAAATACTTCGGAATATTCTCCGTGACAGAATTTGCAGACGAAGTACTTAAAGTACTGTTTGCCGTAATTCTGCTCGAGGGTGGTATACTTGCAATTAGCAAGGAATACGCTTATGCGGCGGCTATGCTCGCGGGCGACATTATTATAATTATAATTATATTGATACTGTTTTTTGCCAAAAAAGGCAAACTTAAGCGTCCCGCAATGGCAAAAGAAATAGCCAAAAGCGCAACGCCCCTTACAGTAACGCGTATCGTAGGCTCGCTTACCTCTACTTTTATATCGCTTGTATTACCCTCTTTGCTCGTCTCCTCTTGCGGGCTGAGTGCAAACGAAGCCACTGCCGAATTCGGCAGAGCAAGCGGTATGGTAATGCCTCTGCTATTCACGCCCACGTCTATAATCGGCTCGCTGGGCGTAGTGCTGATACCTGAGATTGCCTCTGCCAACGCCGAAAAGGGCGTAGGTCCTCTTTCAAAAAGTCTTTCGGGCGCGATAGCTTTTTCCTGTCTTGTTGCCTGTTACTTCTTTGCACTGTTTACTGCAGTAGGTGAAGAGCTTGCGACAAAACTCTACGACGACCCAAAAAGCGGTGAATACCTTGCTTCTGCAGCCATAATAGTAGTACCTATGTGCATCAACGGACTTGTAGTGTCTATGCTCAATTCTATGGGAAAGGAGCTCAATACATTTATATCTCACGTGGCAAGTTGCGCTCTTCTCATAGTCGTATTGCTGATTACGCCTAAGTATCTGGGCGTTAAAGCATACTTTGTAGCTTTGGGAGTATTCCACTCCGTCGCTATGATAATCAATCTTATAATGCTCAATAAATACGCGGGACTTGACGTAAAAGCAGGCTTTAAATGCTGTGCTTATATGGCATACTCTACTGCCGTAACTCTTACAGGAAGATATGTATTGTCGCTTTTGACAATTCCTTTGCTGCTGAAAGTTGCAATCGGGGGTATAGGCATCACTTTAGCATTCGTACCTCTTGCACTCTCTGTAAAATCGCTCAAACTTGCAAAACGCGTTACTCTCAAAAACCGAGTTTTCTTTCTCTGAGTAAAAACCGCTCCGCTTATCGCAAGCAAGCGCGCACGAATTGACTAATGATATAAAATGTTTTATAATTTAGTTATGCTAAACATAATCGCGGCAGTCGCGCAAAACGGCGTAATAGGCAAAGACGGCAATCTACCTTTTTCTCTCAAAGAGGATATGGCAAGATTCAAAAGTCTTACACTCCACAACATAGTTATTATGGGCAAGAATACTTTCCTGTCAATAGGCGCGCCTTTGAAAAACAGAATAAATATTATAGTATCTTCCACACTCAAAAGTGCGGACGGTGCATACGTGGTCAAATCGCTAGCCGACGCATTGACGCTTGCCCAATCAATCGCGCCAGACAAGGACGTGTTTGCAATAGGAGGACAAAGCATTTACAGCGAGTGTTTACCGCTTGCCGACAAGCTGTATATAACTCTCGTGGACGTATGTCCTGATGGAGACGTATATTTCCCTGCAATTTCCAAGTCCTTTCGCCTTATAAGCTCTGCGCCGGTATCAGACAGCGGTTTTGATACCCGTTTTAACGTTTACGAAAGAATAACAGATTAGTTTTTCTGCTTATCTTAGAGATTTAATATTATTAAACAAAATTTACTCATCAAGCCTTGCTTTTGTATTTATACTTTGGTATAATCTATTTGAAAGTGTAGAGATTGTGCGTCAAGTGTCGTATGGACGGGGAGTGCCTGCGAACGAAAAGCCTATGCTTGCGATACAATACTCACTCCCACTTCGAGACTTCAATATATCGGGTCTATTTTATGGGAGAAGCTCTTTCGGGGAGGTTCTTTTTTTGTTTTATAAGCAAGCGGTTGACTATATTCTCAATATAGAAAAATTCGGCAGTTCTTACGGCCTCGAGACCGTATCCGCTCTTTTACAGCGTTTGGGCAATCCTCAAAACAATCTTAAATTCGTTCATATTGCTGGAACCAACGGCAAAGGTTCCACCAGCTGTTTTATTACTAATATACTCATTGAAAGCGGCTACAAAACAGGCACGTTCAACTCACCGTCCGTATTCGGATACAACGAACGCTATCTTATTGACGGCAAACCCGTCGATGACGACAGCATAGCAAAATACATCACTATTGTGGCTGAAGAAAGAGCTAAAATGCAACAAGAGGGGCTTACCCTCCCCACTGCTTTCGAACTCGACTTTGCCGTAGCAATGCTTATTTTCAATGACAAACATTGCGATATTGCCGTACTCGAATGCGGTCTGGGCGGAAGACTGGACGCAACAAACGTTATTCCCGATAAGCTCGCTGCCGTAATAACTTCGATATCCTTTGACCACACCGCCGTTCTGGGCAACACGCTTAAAGAAATAGCTACAGAAAAATTCGCTATCGTCAAAGACTGTCCGCTGATTACTTTTAATCAGTGCGACGAGGTTATGCAAGTTTTTGAAAAAGCGCACGATTTGCGTCTTACCCGCCCCGTAAAGCTTATCGAAAGTTCCAAGGACGGACAAACTTTTGTATATGACGGCGCAAAGTATCGCATAAAGCAACTGGGCGGATACCAACTGCAAAATTGCTCGCTCGCAATAGAATGTGCCAGCGTCCTCAAAGAAAAAGGACTTAACATAACTTCTGACAGTATAAAACGCGGCATTGAAAACTCCTATTGGAAAGGTAGACTTCAAAAGATACGCAAAAACGGTAAAACCTTTATCCTTGACGGTACCCACAATCCCGACGGAGCAAAAGTACTGGCCGACGAATTAAAACTCAATTTTTCAGATATGACAAAATGCTTCGTATTCGGAATGTTCAAAGATAAGGATATGGACGGCGTACTCAGTCATATAGGTCCGCTTGCCGATTGTTTTATAACAATCACCCCCTCATCTGAAAGAGGTCAAGACAATAAAATTACATTGTCGAAATGTCTTGAATACACCAAAAACTCCTGCTGTGCCGACGATATGCAATCTGCTATCTGCACGGCTTACAACAAAGATTATCCGCTCATAATCGTATGCGGCTCGTTGAGTATTCTCTCTTCGGCATTGCAAGCGATTAACGACATACCCTACGAGGTGAATATATGAACAATATAGATAAAGAAAAAATCCAACAAGCAGTAAAAGCCATACTCGAAGCAATAGGCGAAGACCCCGCAAGAGAAGGACTTGCAGACACACCCAAAAGAGTAGCCAATATGTACGAAGAACTGACTGCGGGCTACAAAGAAGACGAAAAAGTGCACCTGTCTAAGACCTTTGCCGTAGAAACAGGCAATATCGTCATTGAAAAAGACATATCTTTTTCATCTATGTGCGAACATCACCTTATGCCCTTTTTCGGCAAGATTGCAATTGCTTATATCCCTAAGGACAGAGTTGTAGGCTTGTCAAAACTCGCCCGTACTGTCGAAGTATTTGCAAGAAGACTTCAGCTTCAGGAAAGACTGACTCATCAGATAGCACAAGCAGTAATGGACAGCTTGGGCGCAAAGGGAGTAATCGTTTTGTGCGAGGCAGAACACACTTGTATGACAGCGCGCGGCATTCGCAAGGTAGGCAGCAAAACTACTACCTATGCCGTACTCGGCGATATCGACGAGGCAAATAAACTGCATATTTTATCTCTTATGAGATAAATATAATAAAATTGACAATTAAGACAATATGAAAATAGGCAAATTTACTTTTGACAAAGGCACCCACGTAATGGCTATCGTCAACCTTACGCCCGATTCTTTTTACGCCGCAAGCCGCACGGCAAACGACGAATTGATGTCGCGCGTGCAAAAAGCCGTATCCGACGGAGCCGAAGTCATAGACATAGGCGGACAGTCTACCCGCCCCGGTCATACCGCGGTAAGCGCACAAGAAGAGTGGCAACGTATTCAAAATGCCGTCAAACTCATCAAAAACAATTTCGATATTCCCCTTTCCGTCGACACGTATTATCATTACGTAGCACAGAAGGCACTCGAAAACGGCGCAGATTTAATCAACGATATCTGGGGCTTGCAGTACCACGAAGACAAGGCGTGCGATATGGCAAAAATCATAGCACAGTATGACGCCTCGGTATGTATTATGCACAACCAGTCAAAACTCTCTTCCGATAAAGATTTGTTTGACGATATGTTTGCCTTTTTCGATAAAAGTCTGGATATCGCAGCGAAAGTAGGCATCGACAAAGATAAAATAATTCTTGACGGCGGTATAGGTTTCGGCAAAACGCGCGAGCAAAATTTCTACGTAGTAAAAAACTACGAGAAACTCCACAAATACAACCTTCCTCTCCTGCTCGGAACATCGAGAAAATCAATGTTCGGAGGCAATGTCGAAGACAGACTCGCTCCCACTTTGCAAACTACCCGACAAGCCGTACAAAAGGAAGTACTCTTTGTCAGAGTACACGACGTAAAAGAAAACTGGTTGACGATAACACAAGAGGAGGCTAAGCACCTAAAATGAGCAAGATACACGTAAAAGACTTGAAAATATCTACTTGTCACGGCTGTTTTGCTGAGGAAAAAATAAATCCTCAGCCTTTTATATTCGATTGTACGATAGACTACGATTTTGAAAAGGCTTCACAAAGCGACAGTCTCGAAGATACTCTCGATTACGGCTCGATTATGCAATCAATCAGCGATTTTGCAACTCAAAACACTTTTAACCTCATAGAAACGCTCTGCTACCGCACCGCTTCGATGATTATGCAAAAATATCCCGTAGAAAAAATTGTTTTGACCGTAAGAAAACCGCAAGCCCCTGTGGATTTAGATTTCGGCGACGTCTCGGTAAGCGTACAACTTGAGCGTACTCCTGTAATTCTTTCTTTGGGAAGCAATATGGGTGACAAAAAAGCAACTCTCGAAACGGCTATTCGCAGACTTAGCGAAAATCCCGCTATAAATCTTATGAAAACCTCGTCCTATCTCGAAAATCCTCCCTACGGAGGCGTAGCAAAAAATACTTTCGTCAATTGTGCCGTATTAATCGAAACCTACCTCACTCCCGAAAGTTTGCTTGAATATATTCACCTAATCGAAAAAGAAGCAAAACGCGAACGCACCGTAAGATGGGGTGACAGGACGTTGGACATTGACATTGTTTTTTACGGCAATAAAATCATAGACACAAAAAATCTTGTTGTACCGCACAACGATTACGAAAACCGCGACTTTGTTCTTATCCCGGTCAACGAGATATGTCCTGACTGGATATGCCCACTTCATCGCAAAAGAATAAAAGATATATTAGCCGATTTACTGAGCAATCAAAATATCTCGCGATAATTTATCTGTATAACATATAATCAATTAAGCTAAATAAGGAAAATTATAATCGTTAGTAAACTCATTAAATCTTGCACACTTATATTAATAGCTAATAAACTTTATTAGTAATTAACGATATTTCTAAAATTTTTCAATTAAAACAGGCAATTTGAACATTGTTCAAATTGCCTTTAAACTATCTTATCGCCTTTAAAAAATCAGGTTAATCCGCAATCAGTTTCAACTCAAAGAATTGCGTTAATCGGCAATAAAGTTCTTTTTATAAGACGATTTACAGAACAATTTATTACATTCGCACATAAATTATTAATACTCAAACATCGGCAAATAAATTTGTTTTCTTGACCTAACGTTGATAATGATATGTTTTTATAACAGCTAATTCATTTATCATAGAAGACTTTCCCCTACAATCAGAATAGACCTTACTTTTAATCATAAATAAACGATAAAAGCCTCTAATATACTTATAGGATATTTTTGATTCTGTATATCAACAGGTTTTTCGAATTTTCTGCCATACTCTTGATAACGTTAGTGCGCGTCACAGAATCGTCATACATTTGAGAATATATCGTACCTTCCAGCTCGCCGATTTCTTTATATATATCTTTAATATCGTTGTTAGGACAGGTAAATTCAAGAATATCTCTTCTCTCTCCCCACCATTCTTTTAGTTGCGATATCGTTAATTCGGCTTCGCGATACCTCTTTTGGACAAGCAAAGTTTTGATGTTTTCGCACTTTTCCGACAATGTGTCAAAACTAGTGCTCATAAACACCTGTTCTCCTATACCCAAAGCAAGTATCAATACCAAAAGAATTGCTGTCAGTATTATCTTAGCCATAAACACCTCATAGATTTATGTATATAATAAAACGTCAATTAGCCTTTAGCCCTTTCGCGCACAAGATTTATGTATCTGTAAAAGTCCTCTTCATAAGATTTGAACAATGTTCAAATCTTATGAAGACTGTGATTCTTATTGTATAAGGTTTAATATTCAGCGGATATTACTATATCTTTCATAATAAGCCTAGTGTTTTTTATATTAGCTAAACAATGCATTCCTTTATATCAAAACAACTATTCGCAACTTACAGACTTTGCCAATCTTATACTTCTATACTTCACTTATACTATCAAATCGCAATAATATTTTTACTCAAACTTTCGCCGTTATGATATGATTTTCTCATTAACTCTTATAGTACTTAGTATCATTTTATTTGATTTTATGCATCAGTTTGCTCATTATCACTTTATATACAGCTATTGATAATCTTTTAATTTTATGGTTTATACAAATTGAACGATGTTCAAATCACATTTTTTTGTTTATATTTATATTGTATTGTTTTGTTATTACTGCGACAATACAGTTTTTAATAAAAGCAGTTTTACCCCCCCACAATAATTGTTACAAGTCCCCATCGCAACTCTGCTCGCAATAATGATTATGAGTTTTTATCTGCGCCGACAACTATTGCTATGAAGACTTTTAGTTGTTATAGAAGAGAAAATATACTCATAGTCGATTAGCATTTATAAACCTGCCGCTTATTTTTACTAATTCGATTTTCATTTGCTTTTATTTTGATTTTCTTCCCCTTCTATATCTTCAATATCGTCAACATTGCCGGAAATATATTTACCGCTTTTAGGTTGAAGATAGAAATTACCGTCTATCTTGACCAGCAATAAAAGTATATCTCGCAAACCGTAATCATACTTTTTGAGTATCTTTTCAAGTTTGCTTTCGTCAAAGCCGCTACGCTGCATATTCTGTCGCATAAGCTTGCCTTCGCATATTACCGAATAAGGCAAAACAGCAGGCATTGATTTAAGATTCAAATCTCCCAAGGTTACGCCTCTGTTTTCCGTCTTAGGCACGACAGACATATCTCCGTTGGTTTCTACTATTGCCCATTCGAGTTCCGCAGGCGACGAATAGTTTTTAGACCTGATTGCCTCCATTATATCGTGAATAGTCATATCAAGTTTGTTGATTGCTTCGTAATCTATGCCGTCAGGCGTAATTACTATTACGGGTTTTCCGTTGATAAGTTTTCGCATACGGATTGAATGCTTTACAATCTTTGTTATCGTAAACTCAACTACAAACAGCGTAAATATCGGTACCAAACCGTACAATACAGGCACTTGTGTATCCGACATCGGTATACAGGCAAGCTCCGCCGCGATAAGCGTTACTGCAAATTCGAAAGGCTGAAGCTCTCCCAGCTGCTTTTTACCCATTAACCTCATTGCTATTAACAGGAAAAAATATATTATTATAGACCTCGTAAATACTATCAACATAATCAAATTATGTGAAAATAATAATAAATTATGTATTATTTATCAGCTAAATAAATATATTTGAAAGTATGATTTAAATTCGCAAAACTGTACATAATAACTAAACCCGATTGCTTAAGCAAACGATTATGTGATACCAATCAAAAAGCGACTGCAATGCAGCCGCTGTAAACTTTTTGTTTCATTCTAATAGCCTATAAGAATAACAGTACGATTAATAATGCAAAACGAATAAGTGATTGAATAAACTCATCGTAAGGGTGTTTAACGATAACTAAGCCGTCCTGTGCGATAACACAATAATTACTCTTCGAGTTTCGATTTGAGATATATTCCCGTATAACTCTCAGCGTGTTTAGCTATTTCTTCAGGTGTACCTGTAGCTACTATAGTACCGCCTTTTTCACCGCCTTCGGGTCCTAAATCAATGATATAATCCGCTACCTTTATTACGTCGAGATTGTGCTCGATTACTATTACGCTGTTGCCTTTTGTTACTAAACGTTGAAGTATCGCAATGAGCTTCTTTACGTCCGCACTGTGCAAACCCGTAGTAGGCTCATCGAGAATGTATACCGTTTTTCCCGTCGAGCGCTTGGACAATTCTGTCGCAAGCTTTACTCTCTGAGCTTCGCCTCCCGAAAGAGTCGTCGAAGACTGACCGAGTTTTATATACGATAGACCTACGTCGTTGAGCGTAACTATTTTGTTGTAAATCTGAGGAATGTTGCGGAAAAATTCGCAAGCCTCCGCTACGCTCATATCCAGCACGTCGTAAATACTCTTACCCTTGTATTTTACCTGCAAAGTTTCTCTGTTATATCGTTTTCCGCCGCAGACCTCGCAAGGCACGTAAACGTCTGACAAGAAGTGCATTTCTATCTTCTTTATACCGTCGCCCGCACAGTTTTCGCATCTTCCGCCCGCAATATTGAAAGAGAATCTACCGCTCTTGTAGCCTCTCGATTTAGCTTCGGGAGTCTTTGCGTACAAATCTCTTATTGCCGTGAATACGTTGGTATAAGTAGCGGGGTTGGAACGAGGCGTACGTCCTATAGGGCTTTGGTCTATACAAATTACCTTGTCTAGCTCCTCGACACCAAGAATTTCCTTGCAATTCATTTCGCTGTTTCGTGCGCCGTTGAGTTTGTTTGCAAGTACAGGATATAGCACTTCGTTGATAAGCGAAGATTTACCGCTACCGCTCACGCCTGTAATAACCGTAAAAGTGCCTAAAGGAATATCCACGTCAATATTTTTCAAATTATTTTTATGCGCACCTTTAATGCTGAGGATTTTGCCGTTTCCCGCGCGTCTTTTTTCGGGTACGTCTATCTTTTCTTTGCCCGACATATATGCACCCGTAATAGACTCGGGACAAGCCATTACTTCTTCAGGCGTACCCTCAATCACTACTTCGCCGCCCTCAATACCTGCCTTAGGACCTATATCTACGATATAGTCCGCACGGCGCATCGTGTCTTCGTCGTGCTCGACTACAATAAGCGTATTACCCATATCTCTCAGCTTTTCCAAAGTCGCAAGAAGCTTATCGTTGTCACGCTGATGAAGTCCTATGCTAGGCTCGTCGAGAATATACAATACTCCCATAAGTCCGCTTCCTATCTGCGTAGCAAGTCTAATACGCTGAGCTTCACCGCCCGAAAGAGTTGCGGCGGTACGGTTGAGCTGAAGGTAACTCAGTCCCACGTTTACCAAAAATCCCAGTCTGGCTTTTATTTCTTTGATAATCTGACGGGCAATAGTCTGCTCGGTTTCATTCAGTTGTAACTCTTCGAAAAATTTAAGCGTAGCGTCGATAGGCATATCGCATACTTCGTAGATATTCTTGCCGCCTACGGTCACGCCCAGCACTTCTTTCTTAAGTCTTTTTCCTTTGCACACCTCGCAAGGTACTTCTTTCATATACTTTTCAAGCTCTTGTTTGACGTATTCGGAAGACGTTTCTTTATATCTTCTTTCGATATTGTTGGCAACACCTTCAAAACGTCTGTTGAATACTCCTGAGCCGTATTGAGAATTATAATTTATCTGCAATCTCTCCTCGTCACCGTAAAGCAAAATATCTATGATATTTTTGGGCAAATCCTTCATAGGAGTCTGCAAAGAAAATTTATGCTTTTTTGCCAGCGCGATATATATGGTCGAGCTGTAATTCTGCATATCCATATTCCAGCCGCTTACGTCCAATGCGCCTTCAGCTACGGATTTATCCCACTTGACGAGCTTATTTATATCGAGCGCGCTCTTGTAACCCAATCCCAAACATTCGGGACACGCTCCGAAAGGAGAGTTAAAGGAAAACATTCTGGGCTGTAATTCCTCAATGCTGATATCGCAATCGGGACAAGCGTATTTTGTCGAATACATATTGACTACGCCGTCAACCTCAACCTCCACAAGTCCTTCGGCAAGTTTAAGCGCAGTTTCAAGACTGTCGGTAAGACGACGTGAGATGTCCTCTTTGAGGATAATTCTGTCGACGACTATCTTTATATTGTGCTTTATATTCTTATCGAGCACTACGTCTTCGTCGAGAATATTGTACTCGCTTCCGTCTATAATAAGTCTGCTGTAGCCGCTCTTTTTATAGCCCTCGATTTGCTTTTGATATTCACCTTTTCTGCCCCTGACCACAGGTGCAAGTACTCTGATTTTTGCTCCTAACTGATTAGCAAGTACCTTGTCAGCAATCTGGTCCACCGACTGGTGTACGATTTCTTTGCCGCATACCGGACAATGAGGTATGCCTATGCGCGCATAAAGCAATCTCAGATAATCGTATATCTCTGTAACCGTGCCTACCGTAGAACGGGGATTGTGCGACGTGGTTTTCTGGTCAATGGATATGGCGGGTGAAAGTCCTTCGATATAGTCAACGTCGGGCTTGTCCATCTGTCCTAAAAATTGCCTTGCATAAGACGACAAACTTTCCATATATCTTCTTTGTCCCTCGGCAAAAATCGTGTCGAAGGCAAGCGAAGATTTACCCGAGCCGCTCAGTCCAGTAAACACTACGAGTTTATCTCTCGGAATTTTGACGTCGATATTTTTGAGGTTGTGTACCCTCGCGCCTTTTACGTATATATAATCCAGCATATTACACCTTGTTTGACTTTTTAAGACTTTCTTTGAGCTTTGCGATTTGCTCTCTGTATTTAATGGCAAGTTCGAAGTCGAGATTAGCCGAAGCTACTTTCATAGCCGTAGCAAGTCTGGAAAGCTCTCTGTTGATATCTTTGATTGAAGTCTTGGTATCGTCTTCGATTTTCTTGGATATTTCCAGCGTATTGTTGATATCTTTGATTATCGTCTTAGGAGTGATATTGTGCTCCTTGTTGTATGCCGACTGTATCTGACGTCTCCTGTTGGTCTCATCGATAGCGCGCTGCATACTGTCGGTAATTCTATCTGCATACATAATTACTTTTGCCTCGCTGTTTCGCGCCGCACGTCCTATTGTCTGCACAAGCGCGGTTTCACTACGCAAAAATCCCTCTTTGTCCGCATCGAGTATGGCAACAAGCTGCACCTCGGGAATATCCAAACCTTCACGCAAAAGATTTATACCTACGAGTACGTCGAAGTCACCGCGCCTCAATCCCGCGATAATTTCTATTCTCTCGAGAGTATCTATATCCGAGTGCATATATTTAACTCTCAAATGCTGTTCGGTAAGATAAGCCGTTAGGCTTTCTGCCATTTTTTTGGTCAAAGTAGTGACAAGCACTCTCGCTTTCTTAGCGACTACTTTGTTTATCTCGGATATCAAATCGTCTATCTGTCCGTCTATCTTGTGAATCTCCACTACGGGGTCGATAAGTCCCGTAGGACGAATAAGCTGTTCGACGACTTGTCCCGCTTGTTCGAGTTCGTAATTGGCTGGAGTAGCCGATACGCAAATCACCTGAGATATTTTCTCGTCAAATTCGGCAAATCTCAAAGGTCTGTTGTCGTAAGCAGAAGGAAGTCTGAAGCCGTAATCCACGAGGTTTGTCTTGCGCGCAAGGTCACCGTTGTACATAGCTCTGAGCTGTGGCAATGTCATATGACTTTCGTCGATAAACATTATATAGTCCTTTGGGAAAAAGTCCAAAAGCGTATAAGGAGGCTGACCCGGCTGACGTCCGTCAAAGTATCGCGAATAATTTTCAATGCCTGAGCAATAGCCCATTTCCTTTATCATCTCAAGGTCATAACTGACTCTTTCCTGAAGTCTTTGAGCCTCGAGAAGTTTTCCTTGTTGTTTGAACAGCGCAACCTGCTCGACCATATCTTCGCGAATTTGCTTTAATGAATCGTCAAGTTTCTCTTTGGCTACAACGTAGTGACTTGCAGGGAAAATATTGACGTGTTTGAGAGCACATATCGGCTTGGATGTAACGGGGTCGAATTGCACTATTCTCTCTATCTCGTCTCCCCAAAACTCTACGCGAATTGCGTAGTTGTCAGATTCGACGGGAAAAATCTCTACAATATCTCCGCGCACTCTGAAAGTAGCGCGTGCAAATTCAATATCGCTACGCTTGTATTGTATCTCTACAAGCCTGTCCAAAAGAGCGTCCCTGTCCACGTTCATTCCCTCACGCAAAGATACTGCCATAGAATAATACTCTGTCGGCGCGCCTAAGCCGTATATACAAGATACCGAAGCAACTACGATAACGTTGCGGCTTTCGCAAAGCGCGCTTGTCGCGGAGTGACGCAGTTTGTCTATCTCGTCATTGATGGACAAATCTTTTTCTATATAGGTATCCGTGCGCGGTATATACGCCTCTGGCTGATAATAATCGTAATAAGATACAAAGTACTCTACTTTGTTGTTGGGGAAAAATTCACGGAACTCGTTGCAAAGTTGAGCGGCAAGCGTCTTGTTGTGCGCTATGACCAGCGCAGGACGGTCAAGTTCCTTTATCACGTTTGCCATAGTAAAAGTCTTACCGCTGCCCGTTACGCCGAGCAATACCTGAGTACGGAGTCCGTCGCGGACACCTTCTACGAGTTTTTCTATGGCTTGCGGCTGGTCTCCGCAAGGTGAAAATTTGCTTTTGAGTTCGTACATATTCAATGGTAGTTTAGCACAAATGTTCGCATTTTGCAAGCGTTTGTTCAGTTATATGTTTACAACATATCAACCTTGTTTTTTACATATCATAATAAATAATATTTGGCAAAAGCAAGCCTATTATTCAATTAAACTTTGTTGTGCGATTATAAAAGCGGCTCAGGCTTAATCCATAGCCTTAGCCGCTCGGTAATATGCAAACTTAATATAATTATAGCAATTTATTCAGATATAACGAAGACGCTCGCTTTCTTTGGGAGGCTCAATCTCCGCTTGTTCTAATTTGTCTAATTTAGCGCGTCTCTCTTTGTTTTTCATAATTCTTCTTATGCCCCTGAACGTACAATATTACAAACACACTATTACAATACTATACATAAAAATTGTACCACATATTCTTCTGAATTTCAATAGGTAAAATCACTTGCGGCAATACAGTGAAGAATATAACCGAAAAAGAAAGCTTATCAAGATAAATACGGCAAATAAAAACGCCCGTATTTAACGGACGTTTTGTAAGCAATATTATACAGCACAGCGACTTATTTAGTAACGAGATACAAAAGTATTCTACCTATTACAAACGAGCCTATCGCACCGCAAACCGTCATTGCGATTTTGAATTTTATCTGTCTTTTTTCTTTTGCAAGCTGATAAGCAAAATCGTAACCGAGTTTTTGCAAGGTTATGCAGTAATAGTCCTCGCCTTTTTTCTCGGTAGTAATCATCTCGACATAGCCCTCACTGACTAATGCTTTGAGACATACCGTGAGGTCGTTTTTCTTGAATTGCATAGTATAAGGAAGCGTAGCGAGCAAATCGTTTTGACTTATGAGACAAGTGCCGTCTTTTTCTACGGCTTTGTTATACACTTGTTTCATCAAAGCTTTTGACTTTTTGTTGAGCATAATACCTCCTTTGTCAGCCTAGCATACCGCCTATAATTCCGCCGATTATGCCGAAAATTATACCGAATATAAGTCCCGATATAAGTCCTCCGACAAAACCGCCTGCGAATGCGCTTTGTTTTATCTTTTTAAATTCGAATCGCTTTTTCTTTTCTGCGACTTCCTTAGGCATAACCATAACAGTCCTGCCGTCGGAATCGGTCTTGACGAAAGTATCTTTGAGTATCTCTCTTTGCTGATTAGTGAGCGCTTGCTCATCTACCTTTCTGGAAGAAGATTTAGAAACTATGCCGACAGACTGCTGAGAAGCAAGCGTCTGTTCGATAAACATTTTGTATTCTTGTACAAGTACTCTGGCTTTGTCAGTAAGCGTAAAACAAACTTCGTCCTCGTCTTTATATTTGTAGACGATACACTCGTTCATTTTAAGCTCTTTCCAGCTTTCGTCAAAGTCGAAGTCTTCAGGAGCGTATTCCCAAAGAGATTTAAGCTCCGGCCATTCGACTACTACGTATTTGTTTTCGGGATATTTGTCGCACAGTTCGACAAGATATCTTGTCGACGTATTTGATAACATACGGCAATCTCCTTTATCTCTGTTTGCTTCTCAATGAAGTCGGTAGAGAGATTGTTTTATTTTTCTACTCTTATTACGTTTTCCACGCTAAGCACGTTGGGCAAGCTCTTGATTTCCTCGATAGCCTGCTTCATAGCTTTCTCAGTGGTCTTATGCGTAATGAATATTACGGGGATAACCTCCTTGCTCTCGTCCTGACGCATCTGAGATATGGAAACTTTGTATTTCTTGAATACCGATGCGATATCCGCGATAACGCCGCTTACGTCTCTTGCGTTGAGTCTGAGATAGTAATCGCTTTCGAAGTCGCTTACTATCTGATCCTGCGTCATTACGTTGAACATTTCGGGGTATCTTGCGTGCTCAACCTGTCTTGCACAGAATACGACGTCGCTGACAATCGCGCTGCCTGTGGGCAATGCGCCTGCACCTCTGCCGTAAAGCATTATATCGCCTACTGCGTCGCCTACTACGAAAACTGCGTTGAACGAACCGTTGACGTTTGCAAGAGGATGGCTCTTGGGAAGGAATACGGGATGTACTCTCGCTTCGATTTTATCTCCTCTCTGCTTTGCTATAGCAAGCAACTTGATAACAAAGCCCATATCTTTGGCGATTCTTATATCTTCAGCCGTAATTTTGGTGATACCCTCTCTGTAGATAATATCTACGGGAACGCGCTTGTTGAAAGCGAGCGAGGAAAGAATGCTCAACTTATAGCTGGAATCGTAACCCTCTACGTCAGCAACGGGATTTGCCTCGGCATAACCCAAAGCCTGTGCGTCCTTGAGTACCTGCTGATAATCAGCGCCCTCTTCGGTCATACGCGTGAGAATATAGTTGGTCGTACCGTTGATGATAGCCTTGATTTCCTGAATACCGTTTGCCTGCATTGCCTGCGTCATCGTACGGATGATAGGCATACCGCCGCCGGTGGTAGCTTCGTAATAAAGACCTGCGCCCGTCTTAGCCGCAGCTTTTTCGAGGTCGGGCCAGAATTTCGCAAACATTTCTTTATTTGAAGTAACAATGCTCTTTCCTGCCTCTAAAGCTTTTATAAGGAAAGTTCTGGCAGGCTCGCTGCCGCCCATACACTCGACAACTATGTTTACGTTGGGATTGTCGCAAATCTCGTCTATGTCTTTAGCAAGAATGGAGAGGTCAAGTCCGAGATTGGTCACTCTCTCAGGAATCCTGTCCAAAACTGCCGCAATGTCTATATCCACACCGTATTCTTCTGCTATTTGCTTTTTGCGGTCTATGAGTATTCTGCAAGTACCTCCGCCGACTACTCCCAGTCCGAGTACGGCTACGCCAACTTTTTTCATACAAATTCTCCTTTGTTGTACCTATTACTGCCTTATTCAAGCGTTCTTTATAAAATTATTCTATAATATTTTTTCCTTCTTGTCCAATCAATACGGCTGTTTTTTAAAAAATATTACTTAAAATATGCGTTATTTATTCATATCGTATATGAGTTTTAGTCCTTTGAGCGTAAGCGACCTGTCCACAACGTCTATTATCTTTTCGCTTTCGGCATTGATGACTATTTCGCTGAGACCGCCCGTTGCGATAACTTTGATACCGCTGAGACCGCTTTCTTCCTTGAGCTTTTCGACTATATACTTGACAAGTCCCGTATAGCCGTAAACCATACCCGCCTGCAAGGACGTAACCGTACTTTTGGCTATGATAGTTTCGGGCTTGACTATTTCGACCCTGGGAAGTTTTGCAGTATTGTTGACAAGACTTTCAAGTCCCGAGATAATACCCGGTGCAATACAACCGCCTAAAAATTCTCCCTTTGCCGATACTACGTTGAAAGTAGTGGCTGTACCGAAGTCGACGATTATGCAAGGTCCGCCGTAAAGCTTGTATGCGGCTACGCTGTTGACTATTCTGTCCGCGCCTACCTCCTGAGGATTGTTGTATTTGATATTCAGCCCCGTCTTTATACCTACGCCGACCATAAGAGGTTTTTTGCCGAGATAGTACTCGCAAGCGTGCTCTATGGTGTAATTGAGAGAAGGCTGTACGGACGACATAATAATACCGTCAAACGCGTCGAGCGCGATACTCTTTGAATTGAAAAGATTGGCAAACATTATGCCTATCTCGTCTGCGGTACGTACTACTTTGACTGACATTCTCCACGAATGTACGAGCATATCCTCGTCATATACGCCCAGTTTGATATTGGTGTTGCCTATGTCTATTACGAGCAACATATATACCTCCTTGCCCCGATTAGGGTACGGCTAAGCCGTCAGTTTTGTAAGTTTTTTGTTACGTCTTCCGCTTTTTGTTCAACTGCAATTTGCGCATTCTGCTGTGCAGAAAATTTATCCCGGCCCGAGCCGTCGTAAATTCTTCCCGTAACGGCAGAAGGAATAAGATTTGCTTTTCTGAGTGCCATTATTATAGGCGGTACGAGCGCGGAAAACGCTATTATCTCTATCACGAAGTTTATACTGAACCACGCAAGTATAAACTCAATCGTTATCATAGTATTGTCGGACAGCACTTTGCCGTTGTAACAAATTATCGCAAACAGCCCGCAAAGCGCGGTATTGGTGAATACTCCTAAAGCCGTGCTTGCCGCACTGATTGCATAGTCTTTTGCGTCAAGCTCCTTTTTGTTGTTGAGTATCTTTGCCCCGCTGGCGTCGGTACAGTACACGGGATGCAAAAAGAGTTTTCTGAGCCCTAAGCCCATATAGTAACTGACTATACCTATGGCAATTCTAGGGACCATACATACAAGCGGATTTTGCCATATAGGTGCCATTACGTGTCCCGCCTTGGTAGTATACCACGCTATCTGATTGACTAAAGCCATCATAAACGCCAGTATTGCGGTCATCTTGATATCGTAACCTTGCGCTACTATCAACAAGGGAAAAATCATAAATGCCAACGTTACGCCGCCGGGGAAAACTATAGGGTAAAAACAGAAAAAAATCGTAAGAGCAAGCATCAATGCCAGTATGGCAAGATTTTTGGACCTGCGTCCGGAAATTTGATTATTCATAAAACACCTCGCTTGAATTCCTTGAAGGATATCCATCTTTTTTGGTAACAAAATTTATTCGATATGCAGTCGCTGAGCGTACCGCTATCTGAGATTATTATACATTAGCGTCAATCAATATACAAGCGTTTGGCATAAGTTTTGCAAACCTTAAGCGCGTAAATCGGCGTATTTTGACGTAATTTCAACCATGATTGAGCATAAATACGTAATAACAAACTAT
This sequence comes from uncultured Christensenella sp., assembly GCA_949290515.1. Taxonomy (GTDB): domain Bacteria; phylum Bacillota; class Clostridia; order Christensenellales; family UBA3700; genus RACS-045. Next base: position 61,742 of record CASERZ010000001.1, on the reverse strand, counting down.
ACAAGAGTAGGCATACCATACTATTTTCAGTTGCCAGAATATGAGAGAAAAGCTCTCTTCTCTCATCAAAAAAACCGCAGTAGCAAGCACAAGCGCAGTCATAAAAACCGAAAGCGCAAAAGCAACTCCCAACGCGCCGAAAACAAAAAACGCTATGCACCATACCGCGTTGAGAAAACCGCAAAATACGACTGCCGCCGTAAGAAAAACGCTTTTACGGTAATAAACAAGACGGGATATAACGGCTATGTCGGCAAGATACACTATACTCCAGCCCACTGTAATCCACAATCCCGACAATGCGAATACGGGCAACTTTAATCCCGCATATACACCTTGCGTATCGACAAAATACGCACTGGGCGCGGCATAAAGCAATACCAGCCCTACGCCTATAGTCATACTCCACAGCCACTTGACTTTGTTCATACTAAACTTTATGGAACAAATACTCCTTTTATGCTTTTATTCGCCACCGATAGCGTTTGACACGAAGGCGCGCTTGTGCTAAAATCGAATTATGCAAAAATATAATTTTATCACTTGGTGGCTGTCTTTTTCAATAAAACCGCTACCCTATAAAATATTCAAAGGCGTGATTACTCCGGTTATGTTTATTATCTGGGTAAGCTTTGTCGCCGTTTTTACAGAGATGTACTGGCAATTCACGCTCTATTGCTTTTTGCCCGTATTTATCGTAGATACGGTCTGGGAGATAATCAACTTTACTCTTTACGACAAAAAGTACAAAGCCGGCATCGCTTCTCAAACTTCGGAAAGTGCCGACGACGAAAATGCCTCCGATAAGCACGAGGTTGTCTGATATAAAACTCCCCTACACCGGCAACCCTATCCCGGCAACCATACCACGACAATATCTTTTTAAAATCAAAAAGAGTACCTGAACGGTACTCCTTTTTTTCTTATGTAGTTTTGCTATGGGCCGTTTGCTTATTTACAGCAGCAACAAAGCGCAACAATTACGGGAATGATGCAACCGCAATCGCATTTGCTCGTGCTAGCGCCGCAACCGTTACCGCAGCCGCAGCAAAGCAAAAGGATAATGAGCCACAAGCAGTTGAAACCGCCGTTCGAACATTCGTTGTAATTCTGGTTGTTGCAACCACATTCGTTGAAGTTTGTCATTATTATTTCCTCCATTGTTTTTGAAAGTAGATTTTTCTACCCTCTTCTATTTCATAATAAGCGGCAAAAAATAAAAATGTTACTATACGTTTGACAATGCTATGCAAATTTATTAAAATATTAGGGTATTACAAACGTGCGTACGCACTCAAGGAGTCAATATGGCTAATTTAACTATGGATAAACTCGTAGCTCTGTGCAAAAGCAGAGGTTTCATCTTTGCGGGCAGCGAAATCTACGGCGGTCTCGCCAACACCTGGGACTACGGTCCTCTCGGCGTAGAACTTAAAAACAATATCAAGCGCGCTTGGTGGAAAAAATTCGTTCAGGAAAACACCCTCAACACGGGTCTGGACAGCGCGATTCTCATGAATCCCAACGTTTGGGTAGCTTCGGGACACGTAGGCGGTTTCTCCGACCCTCTCATGGACTGCAAAAGCTGTAAGACAAGACACCGCGCCGACAATCTCATAGAAGATTATATCAGCCGTAAAAAACTCAATCTTTCCATTGCCGGCTGGTCCAACCAACAAATGGAAAAATATATCGCCGACAACAAAATCCCCTGCCCTAACTGCGGCAAGTGCGACTTTACCGGCGTAAGACAATTCAACCTTATGTTCAAAACTTTCCAAGGCGTTACCGAAGACAGCACGAATACCGTATATCTCCGTCCCGAAACGGCGCAAGGTATATTCGTCAACTTCCTCAACGTACAGCGTACGACTCGTATGAAAGTGCCTTTCGGTATAGGTCAGATAGGCAAGTCTTTCCGTAACGAAATTACGCCCGGCAACTTCATCTTCAGAGTAAGAGAGTTTGAACAGATGGAACTCGAATTCTTCTGCAAGCCCGGCACCGACCTCGAATGGTTTGCATACTGGAAAGAATTCTGCAAAAACTGGCTGTTGGGTCTGGGCATCAAAGAAGAAAACCTCAAGCTCCGCGACCACGACCCCGAGGAACTTTCCCACTACTCCAACGCAACTACCGACTTCGAATTCAAATTCCCCTTCGGCTGGGGTGAGCTTTGGGGTATTGCCGACCGTACGGACTTTGACCTCAACGCACACGCTAAAGTCAGCGGAAAGAATATGGAATACACCGACCCTAACACGGGAGAAAAATACGTGCCTTACGTCATCGAGCCTTCACTCGGCGTAGAAAGAATGGTGCTTACGCTCCTTTGCAATGCCTACGAAGAACAAGAACTCGAAGGCGGAGACAGCCGCGTGGTAATGCACTTCCATCCTTTCATAGCTCCCTATAAAGTAGCCGTACTTCCCTTGCAGAAAAAAGCACTCGGAGAAAAGGCCGAAGAGATTTATAAAAACCTCTCCAAAAAATTCTCCGCTACCTACGACGAAAGCGCGTCTATCGGCAAGAGATACAGAAGACAGGACGAAATCGGAACTCCTTTCTGCGTAACCGTAGACTTCGATACCCTCGAAGACAACTGCGTTACGGTACGCGACAGGGATACTATGGAGCAAGTCAGAATCTCTATCGACGAACTCGAAGAATATATCGCAAAGAGAATCGAGTATTAATCAGTATAAAAAGGGAGGCTTGCGCTTCCCTTTTTGTTTAATAACTTTAAATGCAACTGTATGAGTATCACTATAAACATTTTATATAAAGGTAAAGACAACAACGCACTCAAATTCGCACGCGAGATGGAACAAAGCGGCACAGCTCAAGCCGTACGCAACGAACCCGGCAATCTGAGATACGAATATTACGTTTCGTTGCAAGACGAAAACACCGTCTTGCTCATAGACAGTTGGACAAGTCAAGAAGCTCTCGATATACATCATTCTTCGCCGATGATGAAAACTATTGCCGCTCTTAGGGACAAATACGATTTACATATGCAAGTGGCACGTTTCAAAGATGACGAAGACATAGTAATGAGCGACTCGCGTTATATCAGAAAATAAATATACGCCGCCCGACCGGCAGTCACTAAGGGCGGCTGTTTTATTATGTTATAACTTATGTATGATTTTTACAGTTGTTCAATTTATCTGCATAATGTTATAATTAATCGGAGGCAAATATGAAAATAGCAATTCTAGGATACGGCGGACGCGGTAAAAACTACGCCCAGATATTACAACGCAAATACAAAAAGCAGGCGCAAATCGTTGCCGTCATAGAAACAAACGAACAAAAACTGAATATTGCGAAAAAATCGCACAATCTACCCGACGAGACGTGCTTTTCGTCATACGACGATTTTCTTAAAAAAGACGTGCTTGCCGACTGGCTGTTCGTATGCACGCAGGACAGCGACCACTTTGCTCAGACAGTAGCGGGAATAAAGAAAGGATACAATATTCTGCTCGAAAAACCTATATCTAAAGATATAGGAGAGTGCGAAACGATAGCCGCTTACGCAAAGAAATTCAACCGCAAGGTTGCCGTATGTCACGTACTGAGATACACGGCTTTTTACAGCAAGGTAAAAGACATCGTCGACAGCAAAATTTTAGGAAAACTCATAAGCGTAGAAATGGTTGAAAACGTAGGCTACTGGCATCAGGCACACAGTTTTGTAAGAGGAGACTGGGGCAAAAGCCTGGAGTCCTCTCCTATGATATTTGCTAAGTGCTGTCACGACCTCGATTTGATGGCGTACTTTGTGCAAAGTCCTTGTTCAAACGTAGTATCAATAGGAAAACTCAATCACTTCAAACACAGCGAAGCACCCGATTCGCACGCACAATTCTGCTCTGAATGCAAACTTACCGACTGCCCTTACGACGCTAAAAAAATATATATCGACACTTTGAAAAAAATCCCTGCCGCAAAACGCAAATATGCCTGGCCTCAATCAAGAGTTGTGCCCGACGGCGAACCTACTATGGAAAAAGTAGAAAATGCCCTTAAGAAAGGTCAATTCGGAAAGTGCGTATACGAATGCGACAATGACGTAGTGGATTATCAATCGTCGCTTTTCGAATTTGAAAACGGAGTGCAAGGCTCTCTTATAATGACGGCTTTTTCGAACGAGATTTACCGCACAATAACCCTAAGAGGCACTCTCGGCACACTTGAAGGAAAATTCGAGGACAATATTCTCTACCTCAAGCTATTCGGAAAAAAGACTAAAAAAATAAGCGTGCACAACGCTATGAAAGGCGGTCACGGCGGAGGAGATATCGGACTGATGGACGGTATCGTCAACAATAACTTGCTCACGGATATCGACCTCAGCATACAGTCTCACAAAATGGCTTATGCGTGCGAAGCTTCCCGACTCGACAACGGTGCACCGCACAAAGTTTGATAATTAAAATCAAAATATAAAATTACAAATTGCCGATTGCCGATTTTAGACAATCAACCTGTATATAATTTTTAGACAATGCAAAAGGGACTGCAACCGCAGTCCCTTCTTTTTACATATTGTATTGTACCTGTCAGCCCTTTGTCGAATAGTTGGGAGCTTCCTTGGTAATGCTGATATCGTGAGGGTGGCTCTCTATCAATGCCGCATTGGTAATCTTGACAAACTGTGCATTGTGACGGAGCTTTTCGATATTCTCCATACCGCAATAGCCCATACCCGAACGCAAACCGCCCATAAGCTGGAAGATTACGTCTGCAAGGCTGCCTCTGTAAGGAACACGTCCTTCTACACCTTCGGGAACGAGTTTCTTTGCGTTGGTCTGGAAGTATCTGTCCTTGCTGCCTGCCGCCATAGCGGAAAGCGAACCCATACCTCTGTAAACCTTATACGACCTGCCTTGGAAAATTTCGATTTCGCCGGGAGTCTCTTCCGTACCTGCAAACAAACTTCCGAGCATTACCGCGCTTGCGCCCGCGCCGAGTGCCTTGACGATGTCGCCCGAATACTTGATACCGCCGTCTGCGATAATTCTCTTGCCGAGTTTATCAGCCTGCTCAGCACAGTCCATAACAGCCGTGACCTGAGGTACGCCTATACCTGCGATAATACGTGTTGTACAAATAGAACCGGGACCTATACCTACCTTTACTACGTCTGCGCCGTGCTCGATAAGAGCCTTGGTCGCATCTGCGGTAGCTACGTTGCCCGCAATGATAGGAAGATTGGGGAATTTAGCCTTGACTTTTGCTACGCAATCGAGCACTCCCTTGGAATGTCCGTGCGCAGTATCTATAGTGATTATATCTACCTTGCTGTCAACGAGCGCGCTTACTCTGTCCATTATATCAGCCGTAACGCCTACTGCCGCGCCTGCGAGCAATCTGCCGCTGGAGTCCTTCGCACTGTTGGGATATTTTATAGCCTTTTCGATGTCTTTTATCGTAATAAGTCCTTTGAGATTAAACTTGCTGTCGACCAAAGGAAGCTTTTCTATTCTGCGCTCAGCGAGAATCTTCTGTGCGTCCTCGAGAGTCGTGCCTACGGGTGCGGTAACAAGATTATCCTTGGTCATACACTCGCCTATAAGCTTGGACATATCCGTCTCAAAACGCAAGTCTCTGTTGGTGATTATACCTACGAGTTTGCCCTCTACCGTTACGGGCACGCCGCTTATCTTGAATCTTCTCATAAGATTGTTGGCGTCTTCGAGAGTATTGTCGGGACCTAAGGAGAAAGGATTGGTAATTACGCCGTTCTCGCTTCTCTTTACTTTATCTACCTGTTCGGCTTGCTGTTCGATAGACATATTTTTGTGTATAATACCTATACCGCCCTCACGCGCCATAGCGATTGCGAGTTCACACTCGGTAACGGTATCCATAGACGCACTCAAAAGAGGTATATTGAGCGATATATTGTCGCACAGCTTGGTAGACAAATCTACCTGATAAGGCAAAACTTGCGAAAACTGCGGAATCAACAATACGTCGTCAAAAGTCAAACCTTCTTTTACGATTTTTCCCATTGATAAATCCTCCAAACTTTTTTATATTCTAAATCAATATAAAAAATAAGTCAAACTATTTGGACGCAGATTGCAAAATTTATCAAAAATCAACATTGTTTTCTCTCCGCCTTAATAAATAATTATTATATTTTACGTCAAATCCGACAATAATCTTCAACAAGGGTATCGCAAAAAGTATTAAATTTATAATATTTTATAATTAATCAAGAATATAGAATTTTGCCTTGTCATACCTGTATAAAGTATGTTAGAATATCAAATGGAGGTCTGTATGATTGACGAAATTAAGACGCTTATCACAAAAATGACGCTGGAAGAAAAGGCGGGACTGTGTTCCGGCTATGACTTCTGGAGCACAAAACCCGTCAAACGTCTGGGTATACCCAGTGTTTGCGTTTCCGACGGTCCCCACGGACTGAGAAAAGAAAATGACGACGACAAAAACGTAGGTCTTAAGGCGTCTTTTCCCGCAACGGCGTTTCCCCCTGCCGTAAACCTCGCAAGCACCTGGAGCGAGGAAATGGCTCAAAAGCTCGGCGACAGTCTCGGCAAGCAATGTCTTGACCAGAACGTAAGCGTAATTTTGGGTCCCGGCATAAACATCAAGAGAAGCCCTCTGTGCGGACGTAACTTCGAATATCTTTCCGAAGACCCCTATCTGGCAGGTAAACTCGCACGCAGATATATCGAAGGAGTGCAGTCAAACGACGTAGGTACTTCCCTTAAGCACTTCTGCGCAAACAACCAGGAAAAACTGCGTATGACGATAAATTCCGTCGTAGACGAGCGTACGCTTAGAGAAATTTATCTTCCCGCTTTCGAAGAGGCTGTCAAGGCTCAGCCCGATACCGTAATGTGTTCGTACAACAAACTCAACGGTACATATCTCTCCGACAACAAGCGTCTTTTGACCGATATACTGAGAGACGAGTGGGGCTTCAACGGAATCGTAATAAGCGACTGGAACGCTACCAACAACCGCGTAGAAGGCATACGCGCGGGGCTTGACCTCGAAATGCCCTCTAGCGGCGGCATTACAGACAAGCAAATAGTCAATGCCGTAAAAGAAGGCAAGCTCAGCGAAAAGAAACTCGATATCGTCGTCGAAAGAATGCTCAGCTTTATATTTAAAAGCTACTCTAGACTTCAACCCGATTATAAAGCCGACTACGAAGAAGCACACAACGTTGCGCGCGAAATTGCGGAACAGTCTATCGTACTTCTCAAAAACGAGGATAATATCCTCCCTCTTAAAGAAGATGAGGACGATATCGCAGTAATAGGCGAGCTTGCGCGCACTTTCAGATATCAAGGCTCAGGCTCCTCAAGAATAAACCCCTACAAACTCGTCAACTTCCTCGACGCTATGGAACTCAACGGCAAGAAATACGAATTTGCGCCCGGCTACGACGTCAACAACGATATGCTGGACGAAAACCTCTTGCAGGAAGCTATCAAAGTAGCCAAAAACCATAAGAGAGTTTTCCTCTTCGTAGGTCTTACCGACCAGTACGAAAGCGAAGGCTATGACAGAACTCACCTCAAAATCCCCAAGAGCCACAGAGATATCATAGACGTTGTTGCGTCTATAAATCCCGATACCGTGGTTATTCTTTTGGGCGGCTCACCCGTTGCTATGCCCTGGATATATAAGGTACGCGCGCTTATCAACGCATATCTCCCCGGAGAAGCCGGCGGTGAAGCTATATACAACATTCTATTCGGCAAGGTAAATCCCTCGGGTAAACTTGCGGAAACATACCCTATCAAACTCGAAGATAACATTGTATCTCAATACTTCCCTATGGGTCCTAAAAACGTAGAGTACAGAGAGTCGGTATTCGTAGGCTACCGCTATTACGACAGCGCGGGCAAAAACGTACTGTTCCCCTTCGGCTACGGATTGTCATATACAAAGTTTGAATACAGCAATCTGCAAATTAAGGATTTGACCGTTTCGTATACCGTCAAAAACGTAGGAGATTACGACGGATATGAGGTATGCCAACTTTATATCAGCGACCCTTCTCCCGTAGTATTCAAGCCCCAAAAGGAATTGAAAGGATTCAAAAAAGTATTTATCAAAGCGGGTGAAAGCGTCAAAGTCAAACATACTCTCGACTACCGCTCTTTTGCTTTCTACAATACGCTTATCAATGACTGGTACGCTCAAAACGGCAACTACAATATAATGATAGGCGCATCGTCGAGAGATATAAGATTGCAGGGAGAGATTTATGTAGAATTCGACCAGACGGAAAAGAGTGTACCCGACTACAAAAAGATTTGTCCCAGCTATTATGCGATAGATACCATAAGCGAGATACCCGAAAAAGAATTTGCCGAACTTTACGGTGAAGTAATACCGCCCAACTCTTTGGCTAAACGCGGATACTTCGACTACAACACGACTATAGGCGAACTCAAAGTCTGTCTTGTAGGTAAACTCATCGTCAAGTACGCGCCTTCCGTCATCAAAAGTCAGGTGCCCAACGCGGATATCACAACCCTTATGATGATACAGCAAGGTATGGAAGAAATGCCTCTGAGAGGTCTTGTCGGAATAACCTCGGGACTAATGGACAACAAAGTCATAGAGGGACTTTTGCTTTGGGGCAACAAACACTACTTCAGAGCATTCAACAGAATATTCGCGGGACTTTTCAGAACGCTGAGAAACTTTACCAAAAAAGACGCAATAGCAAAGTTGAAAAACGAACAGAAGGCAGTCAAGGTAAACGACCTCATAAAGGAAGTCAAGCAGTACGAGAAAGAGCAAAAAGCTCTCGCCAAAGAAAAAGAGAAGCAAGCAAACAAGGAAAACAAGATAATCGAAAAGAGCGAAAAACAAGCAAACAAAGAGCGCAACAAAATCGCAAAAAAAGCTAAAGGCAACGTAGCAATCAAAAAAATCACTTCGCTCTTCACTAAATCCAAAAAGAACAATAAGGATTGATTAACCTTTAATCGTTAAAGCGACGGCAATGCCGTCGCTTTTTTATGTCTGGGTGAATTATACTTTCAAGTGCAAAGCATAGAGAAAACCGTCTATACAAAAGCTTGTTTATAATTGCAACGGCAAATTGTCAATTGAGAACAATACTTTTGCAAGCGCGTCGTGCATATCCGCCGTACAAGCCTCATACAATTTAGTAATCATCAGTATTTGGAGGATATATGAAAAGATTTGCAAAAATCGCAGGCATTGTCCTGCTCGCGGCCGTTTTATGCATTACGGCAATAGCTTGTCAGGAGCCTAAAACTAATTTTGAAAAAGTGTGCGACAACGTAAGCGCAATACAACAATCTCTCTACGTCGCTTCTGACGACGATTTCAGCGTAAAAATCACTACTATGAAACAAGAAGAACTGTTTATCGCGGACGGTAAAGCCGATAACCTCGTTACCCTGACCGTGCTTTCCGTAATACCCAAAGACGCGTCAAAACTCAATTCGACTTTCGAATATACTCTCGAAGGTGACAAAGAGAAGCTTACGGGAAGTATAGCAAAGAGCAAGCTCGGCATATCCCTCAATGCAAAAATAAGCGATATGGATAAAATCGGCACGCCCGTCACTCTTACTCTCACCGAAGGTGAAAACTCCTACGTCTTCGAGCTTAAGGATATGCTTTCGGACTACATCTCGGGAGAAGAAGCTCTCAAAGTAGCTTACGAACATTTTCAGACGGACATCGACGACGCTCTTTCAACGGACAGCTTTGAAAGAGAGGGCTACGTAAAACTTATAACGCACCGCGACAGCACGGACGGCGAATACTTCTGGTACGTATCTTTTATTAAAGACAAGAGCGACTATTGGTCGGCTATAGTGAATCCCACTACGGGAGAAGTGGTCAGCAGCCGCAAGAATACAAAGACCGTCGACTGAAAAGCAAGGTTTCTTTTCGGCTATTAACGATTTATAAAAACAAAACTCCGCATAGTCTGCGGAGTTTTTTCGTCTGCTATTCTATTTTTATCAAAGATTTAAAGGCGCATTTCTCTTATGCAATAAATATTGATAAAATATTATATAAAAGCCCTTAAGTATCTTATCCTCAGCCCTTGACTTTGCTTATGCCCGACAAATCGGCATCGCACATATTAAGCCCTGCAATCAATCCTACTACTACCCAAAGAGCAAAGCCGTATATCATACTTACCCTGAAAGTCTTTGCGTACACTTCGTCCTTGACGACAAAACAAAGTATCAGCGCGAGCAAAGGACATAATACGCCCGTCAGAAAACACAAGTCTTTGAGTATTGCGGGACGCGTAGCTTGCGCGCCGTTTTCGCTTTCTCTTCTCATACTCTCTCCTGTGCAATCATTGCTTTGACTTTGACAAGACGGACGATATTGCTTCTCTCGTTTTCGTCGAGTTTCATAGTAATGAATTTTATCGTTTCCTCCAGCTGAGGTATCATTACGTATTCGAGCGCGTTGACGCGTCTTCTGTTTTTCTCTATTTCGATTGCAAGCATATTGCAGGTCTTTTCTATCTCGGCCAGCTTTACCATCTTCTGCATAAGTCCGGAAAGCACTGCTATCGAGCTGTCTAGCTCTGCCGTAACCGAACCGAATGAATAGGGATACTTATCTTTGCTCTCGCTCTCTATCAGCTCCATAACGGGAACTACTACGCTCATTATATTCTGGCTGTCCATCGTGAGTTTGACCGTCTTTGAAGGCATAGCAACTGCTTCTTGTATTACCGCATCGTCACTCACGGCTTTTGCCACAATAAAAGTCCTGAGGGCGGTAGACAATTCTTGCTCTACCTGCTCTCTGAGCGTTTTGTTCTGTTTGGCAAACTCCATAAACCTTCTTATCATTTCGTCGGACTTATCCTTTAACAGTTTGTGTCCTCTGACTGCGGTCTTGAGTCTTACCTTGAGCCTTTTAAGCTCCATTCTCGTAGGATTGACTTGTAATCTTCCTGCCATATTCCGCCTTTATACTGCGCGCTGAAGCGCACGGATTATTGTTGATTTTGCTCTTTTTCTTCCTGCTCTCTCTTTGCCTTGATAGGGTCGTAATACTGCTCGAGATGTTTGTCTTTGATACGCTTCATCTCCGAACGGGGCAAGAGAGTGAGAAGTTCCCAACCGATTTGCAGCGTTTCCTCTATGCTTCTGTTGGTATAGAAGCCCTGATTGATATATCTCTTCTCGAATTCTTCTGCGAATGCCGCATACTGTCTGTCAAGAGGAGTCAATGCCGCGTCACCGAGAATTGCCGACAATTCCTTACACTCCTTACCTCTCGCATACGCCGCGAAAAGCTGGTTCATATTTCCCGAGTGGTCGTCTCTCGTCTTGCCTTCGCCTATACCTTTCTGCTTGAGACGGCTGAGTGAAGGAAGTACGTCTATAGGAGGCGTCATACCCTTCTTGTACAGTTCTCTGCTGAATATTATCTGTCCTTCGGTAATATATCCCGTAAGGTCGGGGATAGGGTGCGTCTTGTCGTCTTCTGGCATCGTAAGTATAGGTATCTGAGTGATACTTCCCTCTTTGCCTATAATTCTGCCCGCTCTCTCGTACATCGTAGCGAGGTCGGTATAGAGATATCCGGGATAGCCGCGTCTGCCGGGCACTTCTTTTCTTGCCGCTGAAACTTCACGCAAAGCCTCGCAATAGTTTGTGATATCCGTCATAATTACGAGTACGTGCATACCCTTGTCGAAAGCGAGGTACTCTGCCGCCGTCAACGCCATACGGGGCGTTGCGATACGCTCGACCGCAGGGTCGTTGGCAAGGTTGATAAACATTACCGCTCTTTCGATTGCGCCCGTCTTTCTGAAATCCTGCATAAAGAATTCTGCTTCTTCGTAGGTGATACCCATAGCTGCGAATACTACCGCGAATTTACTGTCGCTGTTGAGTACCTTTGCCTGTCTTGCTATCTGTGCCGCAAGCTCTGCGTGAGGAAGACCTGACGCCGAGAATACTGGAAGCTTCTGTCCTCTTACGAGCGTATTGAGTCCGTCGATTGCCGAGATACCCGTCTGTATAAACTCGTCGGGATAGTTACGTGCCGCAGGATTTATAGGCTGTCCGTTTATATCCAGTTTCTTTTCGGGGATAATAGGCGCACCGCCGTCCTTGGGATTGCCCAGACCGTCGAATACTCTGCCGAGCATATCTTCCGATACTGCAAGTTCCAGACTTCTGCCCAAAAATCTTGCCTTGGACGTAGACATCTGTATGCCCTGCGCTCCCTCGAAAAGCTGTACGAGTGCCTTATCTCTGTTGACCTCGAGGACCTTACCTCTTCTCACAGACCCGTCTTTTCCGCTTATCTCGACAAGTTCGTTGTAGGTTACGCCCTCAACTCCGTCAACCAGCATAAGCGGTCCGACTATTTCTCTTATAGATTTGTATTCCTTAAGCATACTTCACTCCTTATTCCATATAGGACAACTTTTCAAGCTGTTCTTTCATAGCCTTTTGTATATCGTCGATTTTGGAGATTTGCTTTTCGGGGATATACTTCATTCTTCCGATAGCTTCTCTCGCTTCGATAGCTATAATGTCGTCAAAATCCGCGCCCTTTCTCAACGCTTCCTTACTCAGCCTGTAACATTCGAGAATGATATTGAGCATCTTGAACTGTTTTTTGAGGCTTGCGTAGGTATCGACGTCATCGAAAGCGTCCTGCTGGAGATAGTCTTCTCTTATGGACTTAGCAGTTTCCATAGTCAGTCTGTCCTCGTAGCTCAATGCGTCTACGCCGACAAGTCGTACGATTTCGTCGAGGTTTGCTTCTTCCTGCAGAATCGTCATAGCCTGCTGACGGTTGTCGTTCCATTTTCTGCCGCTGTTTTTGCCGTACCATTCTCCCAGTCTGTCAACGTAAAGCGAATAGCTTTGCAACCAGTCGATTGCGGGGAAGTGTCTTCTGTAAGCGAGCGAAGAGCTCAAGCCCCAGAATACCTTGACGATACGCAACGTAGCCTGCGTAACGGGTTCGGACAAATCGCCGCCCGGAGGAGATACCGCGCTGATTGCAGTAACAGAGCCTGTACGTCCATCGCTGCCGAGAGCCGTGACGATACCCGACCTTTCGTAATAACTTGCAAGTCTTGACGCGAGATATGCGGGATAACCTTCGTCGCCGGGCATTTCTTCAAGACGGCTGGACATTTCTCTGAGTGCCTCTGCCCAACGCGAAGAAGAGTCTGCCATAATAGCTACGTTATAGCCCATATCTCTGAAGTACTCGGCTATGGTGATGCCCGTGTACATAGAAGCTTCACGAGCCGCAACAGGCATATCCGAAGTGTTTGCTATGAGCACGGTACGCTTCATAAGAGCTTCGCCCGTCTTAGGGTCGATAAGCTCGGGGAATTCGTTGAGAACGTCCGTCATTTCGTTACCGCGTTCGCCGCAGCCTACGTAAACGATTATATCTGCGTCCGACCACTTGGCAAGCTGGTGCTGAACGACTGTTTTACCGCTTCCGAAAGGTCCGGGAATACAAGCCGCGCCGCCCTTTGCCACGGGGAAGAAGGTATCTATCGTACGCTGACCCGTAATAAGCGGAGCAACGGGATACATCTTACTCTTGAACGGTCTGCCCTTTCTGACGGGCCACTTCTGATACATTTTGACCTTTACGTCACCCTTTGCAGTCGTAATTACGCATATATCGTCGTCAATCGTATGTTCGCCTTTTTTTACGGATTTGACTACGCCCTCTACTCCGTAGGGCACCATTATACGGTGTTCTACAACCTTGGTCTCCTGTACCACGCCGATAATATCGCCGGCAACTACGTTGTCTCCTGCCTTTACTTTAGGCTCGAAGTTCCACTTCTTCTTGTGGTCGAGCGCAGGCATATCCACGCCCCTGTCAATTCTGTCACCGCTTGTTTCGACGAGTTTTGTCAAAGGACGCTGAATACCGTCGTAAATACCCGAGATAATTCCGGGACCGAGTTCTACGCTCAAAGGAGCCTCGGTGGATACGACCTTTTCACCCGTACCCAAACCGCTCGTCTCTTCGTATACCTGTATGGAAGCCCTGTCGTCTCTCAACTCGATGATTTCGCCGATGAGGTTGTTTTCGCTTACTCTCACCACGTCGAACATCTTGCAGTTACGCATTCCTTCCGCTACGATAAGCGGTCCTGAAACTTTGATAATTCTACCTACTTCTTGCATAATCAATCTTCCTTATTAAACAATATGTCTGTGCCGATGGCTCTTTCCACGTCGGCTCTTATTCCCTTCATTCCGTATCCGTTGGATTTTGCGGAAGTGGGAATAGGTATAATGGCAGGATAAGCCCGCACTTTATATTTCGTGAGTAATTCGTCCATTTGCGCCGCGAGGTCTTCGGTGACGAAAATCACGGCATAATTGTTTTTGGCAAGCTGACGGATAACCTTTTCGCCCTCTTCCTTATCGGACGCGCAAAAGGTTTCCATACTGATAGCCTTAAATGCCAATATCAAGTCTTTGTCGCCTACTACGGCAATCTTGCCTTCACGCATACAGTTCCCTCAATCTGACTTTGATAACGTCTTTGTCAACGTCGTTTTTGAGCATAATGCATATCATTCTAACGACCTTGATTTCTATCTTTTTTGCCACGTAAAATCCCGCGATAGGAGATATGGAGAAAATATCGTTTCTCTTTTCCTTGAAAACGTCCAGGAGCATATTGTCCCAGATACGTTCGAAGGAAACCATATCGCCCTCTCTCAGACAGTCTGCGACCTTTGAATAATCCGAGTATCTGAGCTTTTCGACTACCTGAGCTACGTCGCCCGAAAAATAAGACGTACCGAGAAGTCCTCCGTCGATAAATCCTTCTTTGAGCGCGTCGGGATTGCCCGTCTTTTCACCTCTTACGAAGGTGGATACGTTGGACAAATCTATATTGATTTGCCAGTACCTGAGTATTGCGGGTGCCTTGACCTTTTTCAAAAAGTCCGTAATCTCTTTGTAGCACGCTTTTTCGAGCGTTACGTCTATAAATCTGGGGCTGGTGTTACCGTTGGCGCGCGCAGCGTCAACGTCCGTCAATGCCTGTTGCATAGTCTTGGACAGCGCAGAATAATCGTCGCCGTAGACGTACTCTTTGAGCGTAGCGGTATCGTATGTGCCTTTGGGCATAAGCATATAGTCTACGTCGTCCGCGTGCATATACTTACCTTTTACCAACGCTTTGAGATTGTGATAATCGTTTTTGAACAAAAAGGTTTCCATACCGCAATTTTTGGGCATTGCGTCGAGTATAAACTCACTAACTCTCTTATCCTCTGCCTGCAAGAGTTTTTCGTAATCGTCCGCGTCTACGGTCATAGCACCGCCGTACTGACTTTCAAGCAGTACTTTGACGCCCTCTTCCAAAGTGTCGGCGTATGCCATACGCACAATCTTTTCGTTGGAGAGGAAAGTATTTTCCATAGACTTTACTCTAGCATTGGAGTAAACGAGATAATTGTTTGCCATAGACTATTTTTTGCCCCCGAACAGGATTTTGGAGATTTTGCTCTCCGTCTCCTGCCTGATTGCGCTCAATTCAAGTTCGAGCGTGAGATTTTTATCGTAATTTTTACCCTCGAGTATTACGCCGCCTTTAAAGTCTCCGAAGTCCTTTGAGAGAGTGACTTTTTTGCCGATTTTTGCGGCAAGGTCGGTAACGAATTTTTTGGTGATGACCTTTTCGTCCTCTTTGCAAATAACCACCGTATCGCCGTCTTCGGCACAAGACGAAATCATCTTCTCTATAAGAGAAAGATAGCCTTTCTTGTCCTTCATTATGTCGTCAACAGCCTCGGCAAAAGCCTTGTCGATTGTAGCTTTTTTTGCATTGAGAAGAAGTTTCTTGCAGTCGAGATTGGAGACTACTTTGCTCCTCTCGAGTGCGTCGGCATACAAATCGTCTGCCTTGGTGAGGTTTTCTTGCTTGAACTTTTCTACCTCACGCTCAGCCCTTTCCTTTATCTGTCGCGCTGTCTTCTCCGCTTCGTCGATATTGCTCTTTGCGACTTGTTCGGCGTCGTCTAATATCTTTTGGATAATAGCTTCTTTGTTGTTCATAATACCTTTCCTTTAAGATTATACGAGGAACATTACACCCAAGAACGAGATAAGAAGTGCAAGCAACGCGTAAGTCTCTACCATTACGGTCAAAAGCAAGCCCTTACCGGAAGCCTCGGGTCTCTTTGCTACCATCGCGATTGCGGAAGAAGCACACTTACCTTGATATATACCGGATACCAAACCTACGATTGCCATAGGTGCGCATACCGCTACCATACCCCAGCCCTGAGCCGTTGACCAGCTAGCGAGTTCTCCGCCGAGAATTCCTGCTTTCATAAATACCATAAATGCTATGATAAGTCCGTAAATACCCTGAGTACCGGGAAGAAGCTGCAAAAGCAAAACCTTACCGAATTTGCCGGGGTCTTCGCTCGTAACTCCTGCGGCTGCCTGTCCGGAAATACCTACGCCTATTGCAGAACCGCAACCTGCCATCAATGCGGCTAAAGCGGCTCCGGCCATTGCTATATAAACACCGTTCATAAAATAACCTCCTGTGGTTTATATCGAATTGTAATTATATACTGTTGCGCCCGCAAGGACGCACGTATTACTGTTTTTGTTTGCTCTTAGAAGCCTTTTTCGCTTCAACGGGCTCGCCTATTCTGTAGTACTTCATCTGACTACCCAAAGGCGCGAACAACTCTCCGCCGCCCGTATAGAATTTGCCGAAAAATTCGACAAACTGCAATCTCGAATTGTGAACGTATGCGCCCAAAGCGTTTATGGATATGTTGAACGTGTGACCGATAATACATATTATTATCGTAACAATCACTCCCATAAACTTGAAAGGCATCATACCCGAGATAACCGACGCGATTTCGTTGAATACCATTCCGATTACGCCCGACGCTAGTCCCAGACCGAATATACGCGTATAACTCATCATATCCGAGAAGAAGTTGATTATTCCGTAAAGACTGGACAGCGCGCCCGTAACCTTCTTTGCTCCGCGCTTTCCGAACGTACCCGAAAGCATCAAAAGCACTACGCCGAGAACTGCAAATACTATACCTGCCGTCTTTGCCCACGCGCCTATATAGCTAGCTCCGAATATGCCGCCTATACCCAGCGCAAGGAAGTACCAGCTGAAAGCCGACGATATGCCCCATACAGGCTGATGCTTTTTGATGAGCGCAACCATATTGATTGCCATACCGAAAAACATCTGCACTACGCCTACCGCAAGACTGAGAATAAGCAGCGGCATAGGGTCTTCTATCGGGTTAAACCAACACCATATTCCCAAATCCGTCGCGCTCAGTCCGAAGTACGAACCGAAGAGGAATCCCCATATAAACGTGGAGATACCGCCCATAAACATAATCTTGACGAGATTCATCTCTCCCTTAGGGGGCTTTCTCAAAGCGAGAATTATACCGGTACCCAAAGTCAGAAGCAGACCGTAGCCCGCGTCGCCCAGCATCATACCGAAAATCAGGAAGAAGAAAAACGCTACCGAAGGGTTGGGGTCTATCTCCTTGTAGAAAGGTACCGAGAACATATTTGTTACGCTCTCGTAAGGAGCGACTACTCCGTTGCTCTCCACAAAAGTGGGAGGCGTTTCGCTCTCGAGCGGTTCTCTTATCGTATATGCCAGCGACAAAGGAGAATTCTCCAAATCCTTGTCTACTCTGTCCTTTTCTCCCTCAGGTAACCACGCTTCGAGATAGTATGTCGAAGACGTTGTCTGAGTACGGTTTTCGCTCTCCGCCTTTGCAACTTCCAAAG
The DNA here is from genome assembly GCA_949290515.1 of uncultured Christensenella sp. Classification (GTDB taxonomy): domain Bacteria; phylum Bacillota; class Clostridia; order Christensenellales; family UBA3700; genus RACS-045. The sequence continues at coordinate 43,920 of CASERZ010000001.1, read as the reverse complement.
TAAAGTAGTCGTGAAGACGCTTTACGTCGTCAAAGATATTTTCGAAAGTCATTATAGCTTCGATGGCTAGATTGCGTTCTTTTTCCGTCTCGGCAAGGTTTTTCTCCGCCTGCGCTCTCATTTCTTCGGGCGTACTGTCCGACGAAATCGAACAAGCGGTAAATTCTGTATCGGCGAGAAGCTGCTGTATGTCTTCACGCTTGGATTTGTCTATCACGATAGCCACGCCGTCGCTGTTTCCGCTACCTTGGAAAACTTCGTATACGCCGCCGTATTCGCTCTCTATCTTTTCAAACAGAGCAACCTTCGTCTTTGCTACCTCTCCCAAAAGCACGCTAGCAGTAGCCGTGTCCTTAAACTTGGAAAAAGGCGCGTGCATATTCGCATAAGGCGCAAGCGAAGCTATTACGTTGGTTTCTTTCTGAGTCTTTGCTCTCAACGCAATTATTTTGTCCGTGTATTCCTTAAGCTGACTGATTTGGGTAAAGATATCCGTCTCGATATCCTTCAGATTTGAAAAATCCTCAAAACTGATTAACGGTCTAGTCTGAAAAGGTCCCTTTCCCTTTGCGGGGATATAATCTATTTTTTGTTCCTTTGCGAGTTTGAGCGCGGTGGGTTTGTATGACTTGACCGTCTCGAGACAAAACTCCAGTCTGGCAAGTTTGACTTTACACTTGTCAGCGTATTCTCCCGTATCCGCACTCTGCATCTTCTCGATTTTGTCCGTGGTCGCAACCTCTACGCAACCGAGTTTATGCAGGCGTTTTATTAAGCTGTTACGCTCTTTTACGTTGCCTATCAACAGCAACTTGAGCATATTACTTATTGCCATATCTGCTCTTCAATTCCTTAATGATACAATCTGTAACTTCTTTTTTCTTTGCTTCGAGTGCAAGCGGCATTTCCTCTGCCTGCTTGCGCGCTTTTGCAATGTTGGCGTTGTGACGTTTCTCTCCGTCCTTTTCACCCTTGGATATTGCCTTTTGCTCGCTTTCGTATTGCTCGTCCTTGGCTTTTTCCACAAGTTCCGCCGCCTGTTTATGCGCTTCGTTGACAATCTCGTTGGATTTGTTGACAGACTCTTTGATTATCGTCTGCGCCTTTTCTTCCGCGGAGATAATATTGTCAATCATCTCTTCAATCATAACCGTCTCCTGATTATTTAAAATACTTGTTTTCTATCGCGGTAATCTTGTCTATTCTTCCGCAGTGTCTTCCGCCGTCGAAAGGAGTGTCAAGCCACGTCTGCACCATCTTTGCCGCAAGTTCCTTGCCGACTACTCTTCCGCCCATAGACAGAATATTTGCGTTGTTGTGTCTTGCGCACATTTCAGCGGTAAACAAATCGTGACATACTGCCGCTCTTATGCCCTTAACCTTGTTGGCGGCTATACTTATGCCTATTCCCGTTCCGCAGAGAATTATACCTTTGTCAACCTGACCTTGAGAAACCGCTTCCGCAACTTTAAGCGCGTAATCGGGATAATCTACGGAATTTTCGTCGTAACAACCGTAATCTACGACTTCGATACCGTTTTTCTTCAAAACATCTTCCACAACAGGCTTGAGTACAATGCCGCCGTGGTCGCAACCGATAGCAATTTTCATATAAACCTCACTTGGATATTTCTACTATTCTATCATATATTTTTATATTTTGCAATAGATAAGTAATGTATTACTTATTGTTTACGGTATTTATTATTCTCACGCGCTTGATAAGCTTTTATTCATCGTGCTTTTCAGCCGCGTTTTCCGACGTATTTGCAGCCGATATTGACCTGATTAACTCCTCGATTTTATCCATACTGTTTTCGAGCTGCACGCGTACGGCTTGATACGCGTCGTAATCTTTGCCGTAAGGGTCGGATATATCCCCCTCGTGCGTGATGTCGTCTATACAATAAAGCTTTTGAGGTGGCACGAACGCGCTGAGTATGTTTTTATGTTCGCGCGTCATAGTTATTATCAAATCCGTCTCTTCTATGAGTTTAGGCGTAACGGGCTGAGAAGAATGAGTAAAAAACACGCCCATATCCTCTATGATTTTTGCGGTATTCACGCTCATAGGCTGACCGTAACCGCAAAATATACCCGCGCTGTCTACTTGCGTCGAAGTATCGTCCCTGTCGTCAAGCCTTTTTTGAAGTACGGCCTGAGCCATAGGAGAACGGCAAGTGTTGCCGGTACAAACAAACAATACTTTCATACCCTGTTACCTCCGCTAGCTTTATTGACTCTGTTCATAACAGATTTTGCCACGCCCTTGTCCCCGAAGTCCTGACATACGATAAAACCGTATTTGTCCTGCGCCGTATGCATAGCGGCAAAGACGTTGTGCATCACTTCTTCGTCGCTTGCTCCCAAATCTATTGCGTTGACGTCCAAAGTTTTTTTCATCTCGGCTATGTAATCCGTCTTTGCTAGCACAACGGGATTTTCTCCTCTCGACACGCTTTGTCTGTATGCCTCTAGCGCGTGTTGAACGTTTTCTGCCACAACCATATCGCAATCGGGCGCATAATGCTTGTATTTCATTCCGGGAGCTTTCGCTACCACGATTTTTCCGCTGAAAGTCTTGACTTCGCCCAAAACTTCTGTAAGCATTTCTTCGGTTATCGCGCCGGGGCGCAAAATCGTAGGAATTTCGGTACTCATATCGAGTATCGTAGACTCTATGCCTACCTGACAGCTGCCGCCCTGTAATATTATCTCCACTTTTCCCTTCAAATCCTCATATACGTGTTCTGCCGTAGTAGGACTTATCTTAGTCGAGGTATTTGCCGACGGTGCGGCTATAGGTACACCGCACGCTCTTATAAATTCTTGCGCTACCGCGTGAAAAGGAAAACGTATGCCTACTGTCTTAAGTCCCGCGCTTACTTCGTCGGGAATTGCGTCCGACTTTTTTACAATAACCGTTATCGGTCCGGGCATAAACGCTTGCATCACTTTTCGTGCCTGCAAAGTAACTTCGCAAGCAAGTTTGTCTATTTGCGCTATATCGGCTATATGCACGATGAGCGGATTGTCCATAGGTCTGCCCTTGACTTCGAAAATCTTGCGTACGGCGTTTTTATCGAAAACGTTTGCACCCAGACCGTACACCGTTTCCGTAGGAAAAACGACGACTTCCCCTTTCTTTATAAGTTCAGCCGCACGTTCTATTCCTTCTTTTCCAGTCAAAATTTCCGTCATTTCCGTCAGTATCCTATGTCTGAATCTACGGCTAGTCTTCCCGGCCGCTTTTCTACAAGCCTAATGTTATACGCTTGCCTTTATTGCTTTCAATTTGCCGTACAGTTTGCACTCGCCTATGCCTGCGGGCAAAAATACCGTATCTCCCAAATCGAGAGTAATGCAGTTTCCGTTTGCCATTACCGCTCCGGTGCCCTCTACTACAGTCAAACTAGCGAAAGACTTGTCGTCAACCTCGAAAGCATACTCTTCTTCGCATATAATCTCGTCAACCGTAAAATACTTGCATTTTGCGACCTGACGGGTATTTGCGTCGATACGCACGTCGTCGGCATTGGGAACAGTCTTTCTCGACGTATCCGTAACCTCGAGAGCCTTTTCAATATGCAAGGGACGCTTGTTGCCGTCCTTGTCCGTTCTGTCGTAATCATAAAGTCTGTAGGTCAAAGCAGAATTCTGCTGTACTTCGCATATAAGATTGCCTCCGCATATAGCGTGCACGGTACCCGAAGGAATGAACAGAACGTCTCCTTTTTTGACCTCTACAAAATTCAGATATTCTGTAATTTTGCCCTCGCGCAAAGCCTTTTCGAGTTCGTCTTTGCCGATAGGATTTTTAAATCCGCAATATACTCCGCTTCCCTTTTCGCAATCGACAATGTACCACATCTCCGTCTTTCCGTACTCACCCTCGTTGGCAAGTGCGTATTCGTCGCTGGGGTGCACCTGAATGGAAAGGTCGCTCTTGCTGTCGATAAGCTTTATAAGTATGGGGAAAAACTCGAAATTTTTTCCGTTTTCTCCCAAAAAATCGGGATTGTTTTTTATTATCTCAGAAAGTTTAAGGTTGGCGTATTCACCGTTTACCGCTACGCTTTCGCCTTTTTCGTGACAGGAAAGCTCCCAGCTTTCGGCAATGTTATCTCCGTCGGTATGCTTATTCCACTTATCCATAAGCTTTGTACCGCCCCACACCGTCTGCATAGTCGCGGGGATTAGTTTGACAGGATATTTCATATTTACTACCTCTTTTTTACTACCTCTTTGTATCTTTTTATAAGTTTGTTATGCGATTTGTTTGATGCGTCTTGTTTTCGACAATATACATTGTTGTTTGCTCTTCCGTCCGCTCTCAAACAATTGTCTTGCTATCGGAATATTTTACTCCCTTTTCAGCACTCAATCAAGCGTTTGGGGAAAACTGCCGTAAATTCCGTACCGTTTCCCGGCGCGCTCTTGAGAGATATCTTTCCTCCGTGAATTACGGCTATCCTCTTGACTATCGCAAGTCCCAGTCCCGTGGAGCTTTCGTTTGTATAAGTACGGCTTGTATCGACCTTGTAGAATCTCTCGAAAAGTCTGCTCTGATGTTCTTTTGCTATACCTATACCGTCGTCCTTGACTTTGATTTCCACGCTGTCGGGCTTTTCTCCTACGGTTACCCAAACGTGACCGCCGTCCTTGTTATATTTGATAGCGTTGTTTACGAGATTTGCCACAAGCGTCGTTATCATCTTTTTTCTTCCTATCAGCTGAGCGTTGCCCTCGAAAGAAAGCGTAACGTTTTTGTTTTCAGCTATACCGCTCATCTCGTTGAGCACTCCTTTGCATACCTCGTCCAAATCGAATTTTGTAATTTCCTCGTTGTCCATATCCGCGTCAAGCTTGGATAACTTGAGCATATCGTCGATAAGAGCTTTCATACGTTGGGCGTTGGAATTTATCTCTTCGACGCACTTTTTAAGTTGCTTTTTGTCTATGCCCTCCATAGTCATAAGTTCGCTGTAACCGCTTATGGCTGTAAGAGGCGTCTTGAGTTCGTGCGAAGCATTAGCAAAAAATTCGCTTCTTATCTTCGCGCTGTTGACTTCCAGCGTTACGTTTGTGAAAATCAGAATCATAACCTCTTCGCTTATCACGTCGTCATCGTAAACGTTACTGAAAGTCGCTTCCACACGGTAGACGTCTTCGCCTATCTGCACTTCTCCCGTATAATACTTTTTATCTGCAAGCGACTGTCTGAGCGCGCTCAGAAGCTCTTCGTCGGTGATAAGATAACTCAAATCAACGCCCACTACGTCTTGTTGCTTTCCGAAAATTCTCAGCGCGTTAGCATTGTTGAGTACTATTCTTCCACTCTTTGAAACTATGATAATACCCTGATTGACCGATTGCAGAAGTATGGTCGATTTTTTCTGTTCGTACTTCAAACTCATAAAGTTCTTGGCAATTTCGCTTGCCAAATCGTCTATTTTGGTCAATACGGCTTTAAACTCGGGAAAGTTGAGTTTTTCGGGAATTTGACTGGGGGTGTATTCTCCGTTGTTGATATCTACGAGAATTTCCTCTATCTTCTCAAAAGGAATGGTCGCAAATCTTACGTTGATAGTCAGCGCGAGATATGATACGAATATGACGCCCGCCCAAATTACAGCGGCAAGCGCAACGACGACAAAATAAGGTCCGCTGTTGTAGATAGCCTCAATCGAACACATATATACGATATACCCGCCTTTAAAGTTAGGGTTGTCCACTCTCACCACGTAGTTCATCGTATATTTGGATTCGTAGGGATTGCCCAGGAAAAATGCCTCGCCATCCTCAACGGCTTTCTCTATCTGATTGCCGTCTTTTACAAACTCGGGTCTGAAAGGCACGTCAGTACGCCTTACGATAACTTTGCCTTCGCTGTCGAACACTATGAATTTATAAAAGTCTTCCGAAGCCTCGTATTCCACAAACAGCTCTTCGACGTCACGGTAATCCTGCGCTCCTCTCAGCTGTTCGACAATTCCGAACGATATCTTCTTGAGGTTGCTTTTGGTTGTGTTGATGGTGATTATATTGAAAAGGAAAAACGTCATCGCGACGGTAACGAATATCGCTATCGTCATAATCAAAATTATTCTCGCGAGAATTTTGTTTTTCATCTTCCTCTCCGCAACCGCTCTTTTGTCTTATAAGCTCAAATCCTTAACGCTTATTTACTTTGCTTTCCGCCGTCAAGATTTATAGAGCTTTCCGATAAGACAAACGGACTTAAATATATTATATTATCGCGCAGTATGAATTGTCAATAACAAAACGGGCGGTAGCTTTTCTTCCGCCCTGCCGTGAGCGGTGCGCTCCTCAATCAGCGCATTTCCCGCCCGAATACCCGAAAATATGCTTGTGTAAAAAGGCACGGCAAATTGCCGTGCCGATTCTTCTGCTTAGATTTTAGTAAATTTGTAGCCTACGCCTCTTACCGTGGTGATATACTGCTTATCAGTATATACACCCAGCTTGCTTCTCAGCGACTTGATATGCATATCGAGAGTTCTCGTCTCGCCCACGTAATCGTAGTCCCATACCTGACTAAGTATAACCTCTCTCGATACCACGCAATCTATGTTTTTCATAAGCAAAGTGAGCAGATTGTACTCCTTGAGCGTCAAAGGAACAACGTTATCGTTGACATACACCGTATGTTCGGCATTGTTTATCCTGATATCTCCGTAACTCAATATTTCGTCGTCGTTTTTCTTTGCACCAGTCTTTCTGAGATTAGCCTTTACTCTCGCAATGAGTTCGAGCATACCGAAAGGCTTGGCAATATAATCGTCCGCGCCTGCGTCAAGACCTCTGACTTTGATATTCTCGTCACCCTTCGCGCTGGCTATGATTACGGGAATATTTTTGGTATCTACGTTTTCTTTGAGAAGCGACAATGCCTTGAGTCCGTCCATTCCCGGCAACATCAAATCGAGTATGATTATGTCGCAACTCTCTTTCTTCAAAGCCTCGAACATATCTTCCGCATTGACAAAACTCTTGCATTCGAACTTATCCTGAAAAGCTATCTCGTAAAGTCCTCTTATACTGTCGTCGTCTTCTACGACAAATACTTTGTATTCCATAGTTTTCTCCTCTATTCAGGGATGTTTTGCATACGCAGCCCGAATACAACGTTTTTAAGTAAGCACAAGCTTTAATTGTTTTGCGCTGCTTCGGACAAGCATACTTTACATTGTAAAGTTTAGCATACAAGACGTTAAAATGTAAACCTTTCTTACAAAAAAGCTATTTTGATTTTGTCAAAACTTTACATTTGAAAGAAACCGTCCGAAAGCTAATATTCGAAATCTTTTGCAAATCTTGCTCCAAGACTTCCCTCTCTCAATAAAAAGTCCTCAAACTCTTTTGAGTGTATCTTTATATCCTCAAGAGCCTGAGCGTATAAAACGTCCAGTCTCGGCGATATGTCGGCGCAAGCCTCAACGTCCTGTCCCGGAATGAGAATATCGTTTCCTTTTGGATTTGAAGATATCCTGAATAAAAACTTCAAAAAACCTCTGAGCAAAGAATTCTGACAAGATATCAGATTCGTAAAGTTCACTCTAGAGCGCATTATCTTCCCCGCCTGTTTGGGCGTACAGGAGAGATAACGCGAGCAAACTTCTCTTACTTCACCGTCATTTACCTGAAATGATAGAAATTTTGCGTTATAGGGATTGACGCCGTCTCTCAGCATAAGCTTTCTGTCATAATCAGCTTCTATTACAAAATGAGGCGCAAGCTTCTCTTCTTCGCACTTCCAAATATACGGATGCATAGTACTGTCAAGAATAAAGTGCGTAAAATAACCCGTAAGATACGCTATATCGGCTACTTTATTCCCGCTTTTATAAACTCGATTTTTAAACTCCGAAAACAATTCGTCGGCTTTTATTCTGTGCAAAGCCGAGCCGTGCTTGCGCAAATCGTTGGTTTTGTGCGGTTTGTAATAAAAAAGCAAATCAGCACCGCTCTGTCCCGTATCGTAAAATTTTCTTCCTGCCTGCACTGCTTCTTTCAGTCCTTCGGAAAGAAAATCAAAGGCATCGCAGGCAAATTTGTAATGCGTGTAAACTGAGGGCATATTTTATCCTTTTCAAAAATACATATCTTTGACGCGCTGTCTGTAGGCAAAGTTTTGCTCAAGTTCAATCGCTCTTATCGGTTGCGGTATTTGCTTTACATTCCGCTTTAAGAGCATTATGCGCTCGCATTACCGCGCTACTGAGTATCCGAGCGGTTTATTTTATCAAATCTCTCAGCAGACTTTCGAGATATTCCTTTCTCTCTTCGCTGTTGTTGAGGTCTACTCCGCTACGCGCTTTTATCACCTCTGTGCGCAAAAACGACTGCTCGAGTATGTAGATAACTCTGCTTGCCGTCAGATATGCCCTTTGGTCGTCATATATGGGACGGCAATCCTTTATTATCGGAATGTATGCGTCTATCAGTGCAGACGTGGTATCGCTGTCGCTTGTATTACCCAAATCGTACACCAGCGCGACTTTTGACACGTTGGGTTTTGTATATAAATAATCAAACGTCATAAGACACAGATAATTGAGTTTTTCCTTGGGTTTCATAAACGCAAGGGATTGCCTTACCTTGTGAAATTCCTCGACTATACCCATAATCATCTTTCTTACACAGCGGTTGATAAGCACCTCTTTGCTTCCGAAATGATAATTGATAAGTCCTACGCCGATATTCAGACGTGATGCAAGTTCTCGTATGGTAAGTTTTTGAGGGTCGTCCCCTTTCTCTTCCAATACCGCTATAGCTTCGTCGATTATAGCGTCTTTTGTAATTTTCATAACTGCACACTCCTTGCGCGCCGACTGTCCTTTGCCGACTTACGCATTTTATCTAATATTACGATTTGAACATTGTTCAATTTATTATATATCATTATATATACCTTGTCAACAAATTATCGACAAAGACTTTGATTTGAAAAAACAAAATTATATGCACGATTCGGTTATTGTTTTGCCGTTTGAAAAGATAATCAACAGATATAATATCCTTTAAATTTTGCAAAAGTAAATTTTAGCGCTCATTTTTTTAATGAATATTGATTTTAATAAAAATTTTCTAAAATTAAATGCTCTAATGTATAAAATATCAAAATATATTAAAAATAATTAAATAATACACTCTTAAACAGACTCCCGAGCAAGTCTTTTGAGAACGTGAAAACGCCTCACAATTTTCTGTAAAAAAATTTTTACAAATTTATTGAAAAAATATGTCAAAAAACTCTTGACAATATTTAAATTCAGTGATATTATCTAGGCGAAAAAAGGGAAACCTAAGAAAACTTAATAGGAGGTGAATGGTATGAAGACATTCTGGAAACTCTGGTCGGCTTACGTACACAGATACGGTATGAACATTAAAATGTTCTGATGCGACGGAAAATTGTGAGGACAATGCAAATGCATTGTATTTTTTTTATCTTTTTGCATAACCGATATTAATTTATACCCCTAAATTCAATCAATTCTTTATTTTTATCTAATCAATTGCTTTTAAAATTATCTTTCTATTCTCAATCAACCTATTTAAATATTAAAAAACGAGGTCTCAGCCCTGTCAATCGTCTTTTTATTTTGTCAGCTATGCGTTTTCTTTAAGCGGCGGGTATAAAGAATATGTTATACCGCCTTCACTAATCAGCCCCGCCGACACACCGCCGGCACTGATTATACCTGCAGCTACTCCTCCTACCGCAATCACTCCTACGCTTATTCCGCCCGCCGCTACGGCTCCCAATGCAAGCAATCCTACCGCTATCAATCCGATAGCAATCAAACCTGCAGAAACTAACCCGAGGGAAATTACTCCAATCGCTATTATGCCTTGAGCATACGTGCCTACGGCTAAAATTCCTTTGGCTTTGTATTTGCCCGCACCGATATTAATATGCACGAGAGGCAAACCGCCTATGCACAAAGTGCTTTTATATTCGTAATGGAAAACATTGCCCCAAGGCTCGCAGAAAGACGAGTCTTTTTTGTTTTTATATTCTTCATAAAAATTCTTGTTTTTATCTTGCATATTATCTCCGAAAACTACTTATTAATTATAACAAATATTGTGCTTCATAGCAATTAATTACGCGCAATGCTTTTGCTTTAGCAACAATCAATTAAAGCTAAAATAATAATTCTCTTTCAACGGGTTTTAAACAATACGTTGTTTACGTACGGCTTTATTACATAAACATCTTTAATAATTACACTTTGTCTTATATACCGCACTGTTTATAATAAATTCATTATTCTTGCCTTGCGCGCGCAAATAATGATATAATTATATTATCAATATTAATCTATAAGAGGTATTTATGATTCGTGCAAATATCAACCTGAACGATTATTTTAAAAATATCGACGACAAAATCGCTCTATGTATGCAAAAAGCAAAAGAGTTTGACGAGAATACTCCTTGCGGCAGATACCAATTGACAGACGATGTCTACGTCAACGTTATGACCTATGAGCCCAAACCTCTCAGCGAACTCTCCATTGAAACACATCAAAAATACGCAGATATTCAGCTAATACTCAGCGGTCACGAATATATGGGATATGCTCCGCTTGAAAATCTTACGCCCGCCAACGAATACGACGCCGTCAAGGATATACAGTTTTGGAAAGGCGAAGTAGCACTCCTTCCCACCAAAAAAGGAGACTGGTCACTCTTCCTACCCGACGAGCCTCACGCACCCAGTTTGAGCATAGACGGTGGCACGGTAAAAAAAGCCGTATTCAAAATTAAATATAAAGATTAATCGTTAAGAGGTATATTATGAGAAAAATTTTTGTTTACGCGTTGGCTATAATTCTGATTTTCACTTTCTCCTTTTCTCTTGCATCCTGCGACAAGACTTCCGATGAGCTGCAAAAAGCTCTTAAACAAGGCAATTACGAGCTGGTATTCGAAGATAACTTTGACGGCGATTCTCTCGATACTTCGAAGTGGAAAGCAGGCTACGACGGAGAAAATCACGTGCGTCGCGCAGCTTATGTAGAGACTACTCCCGATACGCTGTTCGTAAAAGACGGCACGCTCACCATACGCACCCACTATAAGACGGACGGTCAATACGGCGAAGGTTGGTATACTTCATGGGTAGAGTCCGCAACTAATCCGAATAAAGGACACGTAGCCGCAATGCAAGAAAACTACGAAGGATTTTCTGCAAAATACGGTTACTTCGAAGCAAGATGCATTGCTCCGCCTTGCGAAGGTATATGGTCTGCCTTTTGGCTTATGCCCGACGAAGGCACGGGTATGACGTCAGAAGACGTAATGGGTACGGGAACTGACGGCGTAGAGATTGATATAATGGAATCCCCCTGGTATTATACAGGATTTTTCAAAAGAAACGCCAATATGCACGTGTTGCACGGAGACGGATATGCCAATACAAAATCGCAAAAATCAGACTCAATACGAGTAAGTAATATGTACAGCGAATTCCATACCTACGGCGTAATGTGGACTCCTGAAGAATATGTCTTTTATATTGACGGAAAAGAAACCTGGCGCACGCCTCACATCGTTGACGACGTTACGCTCGGCGTATCGCAAGTAAAACAATATATGCTGCTTACCGTAGAAGTAGGCGGATATATGGACGAGGACGGAAATCTCCACCCGGGTAAAGCACTTAATGCAGACGGCACAGAATCCGAATACTGGTGCGGCGATGCAAGCCGAAACGATAAAAACAAGAATTACGACTTTATAATAGACTACGTAAGAGTGTATCAAGTAAAAGAATAACAATTTTAAAAAAACTATTTTTAAGAGAAAACGGCGCAATAATGCGCCGTTTCATTTTGCTATCACAAACACAATTCTTAAAAAGAAAAACCCTGTCAATGAACGATACAAATATGATTTGTTGAGGAGGTTTCATTGACAGGGAAGGTTACGAATTATTCTCATAATTCTCTAACTGTAGTCATATTATACACCTCTTTAAAAAATTTGTCTGCTAAGTTTACTTTACATTCTATGTATGAAATACTTTACATCGCAATTTTTTTTAATTAATTTATAATAACGGTTTATAAATATTTCTATAATATAAATCTTTGCTTATATTTATAACTCATTGTAAAAACAAAAAAAATATTGATAATTTAAAAAATATTTGTTATTATATTATCATTAAAAGGAATTATATTGATATGATTTATTTAAAAGGAATACGACTAAATGAATTACCGGAAGAAACCTCATATCTTGCAGATTTGCCCGTAGTGAAAAACCTTATTCAAAGCGGCGGTATTGAATTCTCAAAACCCGTAACTTTTATAGCAGGCGAAAACGGAAGCGGAAAGTCGACTTTGCTCGAAGCAATTTCTATTGCGCTAGGCTTTAATCCCGAAGGCGGTTCAAGAGATTTTTTATTTTCCACAAAAGATTCTCATTCCGAATTGTATCGACTTATTACCACTATCAGAGCAGCTCACCCTAAAGACGGCTTTTTTCTTAGAGCCGAAAGCTTCTATAATACCGCAAGCTATCTTGACGAAACCAGTAGTTTAAAGCGTTACGGCAATGTTTCTTTTCACAAACAATCACACGGAGAAGGCTTTCTTTCTCTTATAGAAAATCGCTTTCTAGGCAATGGCATATATTTAATGGACGAGCCTGAGTCAGCGCTCTCCCCCAGCCGACAAATGTCGTTGTTAGTCGACATTGACAATTTAGTCAAGTCAAATTCGCAACTGATTATCGCCACCCACTCCCCGATATTAATGTCCTACCCCGATTCGGAAGTAATTTATCTTACTCCAGACAGAATAGAAAAAGTCAACTACAAAGAAACCGAAAATTACAAAATAACCAAACAATTCATAAATAATCCCGAGCAAATGCTCAAATACCTATTAGAAGATTAATATATATTATTTCAATCGCAGAACGCTATAATAAAATTGCTTATGATATTTTCCACATTCGCGAGCCGTGAACCTTTAGGTGAGATTCCCGCTAGGTCTTATTAAAAAAGACAGTAGACTGTCTTTGGTACTCCCTGCGGGAATCGAACCCACAACTAGCCCTTAGGAGGGGCTTGTTATATCCATTTAACTAAGGAAGCATATTGCATTACTTGTCGCATCTATGTAAGATGAAAACAAGTGAACATATTTATAATATATCATAAAGACTTCTATGTCAAATCTTTAAATTACTTTGACGCGATAAATGAGATTGCTATATACCTTATCATATAAGATTTGCTGAATAATAAAAGACGGGACAAGCCCGTCTTTTATTATTTTCCTTATAAGCTTCAGGGGGTTTTATAAGGTGGGGGATTAATCGTCATAGTCTACGTCTTCGATTTCACCGTATTTGTAAATATGTCTGTAAGGGTCTTCTTCTGTGCCGCTTCCTTCGACAGTAATAATTACTTCGACTATTTTGCCGTCCTTAGTAACTTCAGCTTTGATACGCTCTTTTCCGTTGACAATTTCGCTTTCATAGGATACGGTAAAGAAGTTCCCGTCCTCAATTGTCGTCATCTCGATTTCACTCTCGTTGAGTTCGTTTTCAAATTCGAGAGAAAATTCCTTTACGCATCTGCCGTCAACATAAATTTTGTAAGAATACTCTTGTTCGCTCTCACCTGCTTCTTCTTCAAAAGACTGTTCGAATACGACATATTCGCTTTCACTCTTTTTCACTTTAAGCTTATAAGAGCTTTCCGTCTCGGTTTTACCGTCTTCAGTCTCGGTTTCGTTTTCCTTTCTGCCGTCAAGGGTATAGACGTTTTCACCGGATACAAGTACACCGTTTATTTCAAACTCCTCTTCAAACTCAAAATCTACGCTGCCGCTAGGAGCATTACGGTCATCGTCATATTCAGTCTTCTCACCTACTTTCGTCTGATTGAAGTACATAGAATATACGTTGTCGTTGCCGTGCATATCTTTTGTCGTAATAGTCATTACGTATTCGTATTCACCGTAATATATATCTCCCGAACCTACTGCGCCTTCCTTAACAACGGGAGCATTGTCTCCCATATAGTTTTCAAGTATCGCAAGCTGAGCTTTTACCTCTTCTATTTCTGCATCGGTAAGCAATGCACCCGATACAGCGCCGCTATTATCCGCAAGGGCAATTGCCGAAGAAGAATCCTGCATTTCGTCGAGAATGAGTGCCGACGAAGATGCTGAGAAAGCTACTAGATTTGCGCTATTTTGCGAACTGCCCGAAGTGTTGTTATTAAATATTCCCGTATCGGGGCAAGCTACTATTGACAGCGCGAGTGCCAAACATAACAGGATTGTTGTCGAAATCACAATAATCTTTTTTTTCATAATAGTGTCTCCTTTTTGCGTTTAGTACCTATATAACAATCGAGTCGCAACTTTTGCCAAACAATTTTGAAAATTTTTCAAAAAAATTTATCCGAGGCGTTTTTCCTCGGATAAACAAGTCTTATTATACTATTATCAATATATCAATTTATAAGTTTTATCTTTCGTAATATTCTTCCAAATAATCGCTAATGGTTTCCTTTTTCTCTTCAGTGTCATTGAGGAATTCTTCGCGAGTTTTTGCAAATATTCTTTCTATCTCTTCATCGCTCAATCCCTTTTGTTCGAGCTCACTTCTTCTTATTGAAAAATACTCCTGTTCCGCTTGCGTCCACCATTGGTCGATAAACTCTCTTATAGCGTTTCTGTCCCCCAGATTTTTAATTCTGTCATATTCTTTTTCTGCCAGCTCTTCCGCTCTCTCTTCATCCGTACCGCCGTAAATCAGTTTGAGCTCAAACAATTCGATATAATCTTCTATCTCTTCGTCAAGTCCTTCACCCAAAGGTTTGAGGTACTGCTCTTTCCATTCTTCTATAATGTCTTCTGCGATATCGTCGTCAAAGCCTTGAGCCTCGAGCGCTTCTTCCCAAAGTTCCTCAAGTTCGTCAAGTTCCTCTTCTTTTGTGACGTCATACTTCATAAGTATTCTGTGAAGTTCGGTTATGGTCTTTTCTCCAAGTCCGTCTATTTGTCCGAATTGCACGATAATGCTTTCTATCAAGCTCCTTTTCGCTTCCTCAGAATTTGTCACTGAAAGCTGCGCTTTTCCTTCAATAGAGCCTGTCAAAAGTTTCTGTATTTTGCTTATAGCCGAAGATTCGTCTGCCGCATTGCTATTGTAAGCTATTATATTTATCATATCAGCAGCAGTATGAACGTAATTAAGGCGTATGGCTGTAAGCACTATATCGTTGCATACGTCAAAAAGGTCCTTGCCTACATAATTTTTACCCAACAGAACTATTCTCGCATCGCTGTTTAGTCCCGTTACGTTCTTTACGTTGTCTTTATCGTCGGCTATTATCTCAAACGAAGGATTTATATCAATGAGCACAACGGTATCTCCACCGCTCACCGCCCCTCCGCGCGTTGACAAGGGTACGGCAATGCATATAGCAACGATTATTACGACCAAAGCCGCGGCAACTATAGACAAACCTTTAATGCGCGGCGAAAATGTACGCTTTTTCTTTTGCATATCCCTTGCGTTTGAAGTCGCATACTGAGGCAAAATCTGAGATTTAAGCTTTTCTTTGAAGTTCTCGTCGGGCAATATACTGTCCGCTTGATTCTTAAGGTCTTTAAAAATCTTATTCATACTCCGCCTCCTTGTATATTCTTTTTCAGCGTTTCGAGTGCGCTCTGCAATCTGTATGTTACCGTCGATATAGGCATATTCAGTATCTGTGCTACCTCGCGACGTCTGTATCCTGCTATAACGCACATCACTACTATCTTATAATCGTCTTCGCTCAATTTTTCCTGTGCTAGCTTCAACAGCCCGAAGCTGTCCTCTTCCGGCATTCTGAAGTCGCTTTCTATATAGTTGTTTTCAGCGACAAAATCAGTCAGCTTTTCGCGCTTTAGTTTGTTATACTCGTTGATAGCTATATTTTTCGCCATAGTAGTAATCCACGCGACGAAATTATCAGCTACAAATCCCGATAGATTTTTGAAGGCTTTGAGATAAGTTTCCTGTACCAAATCCTGCGCGTGCGTACGGTTTTTGACAATGCCGTATATGACAAAATAGACTATCTTGTACGTTTTGTCGTAAATATAGTCAAATGCCTTTGCATCGCCCTCGATAAATCTCTCTACTGCCTTGTTGATAGACTTGTCTGACATTTCTTACTTATATAACAATCCTTATAGAATTTTTACCAACATTTTTATGATAAAATAGCAAAAAGATTTTGTCAACATTCTTTCAATAATATATCCATATTATTGTCATAGGCATATTTGCCGATATAATATACGCAAAAACCACTCAATCGACGTCTAAAAACCGCTTATAAAATACAATTTAAATCATTAAACTTAAAAAAATACGGCAAAACGATAGACAGTATTGAATTATTATGATAATATAATAAAGCAATTGACGTGGCTCCATGGTCAAGCGGTTAAGACTCAGGCCTCTCACGCCTGCTACTGGGGTTCGAATCCCCATGGAGTCACCAAACGACGACCCGATATATCGGGTCGTTAATTTTTTATTTTATACTTATATCCTGAATATTTCATTTCGTTGTTTTAATAATTTTATTGGTGTAAAAATATCGAATGTTAGAAAATACCTCAAAAATACAATACACTCAAAGGTCTATAATATTCTCATTGAAAAAAGTCCGCCTTTTGGGCGGACTGTCTTTTATGTCTATTTTAATCAATCGCTGTATTATGAAAAATTTATTTAATCATAGTACCTTCGGGTACTATATCGTCTACGAAAACTACCTGACAACCGCAAGCGTTGTTGGTAGCAGCGACAAGCATACCGTTGCTGGTTACGCCTGTAATTCTTACGGGCTTGAGGTTGGCAACTACGATAATCTTTTTACCTATAAGCTGCTCGGGAGTATAATAATGCTTTATCGAAGATACGATAACTCTCTCCCCCTCGCCGTCAAACAGCGTGAGCTTATAGCAGTTGTTGGACTTGCGAATTTCCTGACACTTGACGATTTTGCATACTCTTAAATCAATCTTTTCAAAATCTTCGAGTGCTATTTCGTCTTTTACGGGCGCGACGGGGTCAGGCTCGCCGTATTCCGCTTTCTTTTCCTCGACTACTTCTTCGACTACCTTTTCACTATCCTCTTCTTCCTTGGTCTTTGGGTAGGAGAAGTCAAGCAAAGGCAAATACTTATCTGGCTCAATCGCATAGAGGAAAAGATACAAACGGGGTCCTTTTTCCTTGTCGATAAGCAGCTTGTAAACGTTTTTAAAGAATGCTCCTTGCTTTGCTTTGAGTTCCTTGTCTTCAGTGGTAAGATTGCGAACTTTCTTAGGAATAGCGTACAAATCCGTCTGCAAGGACGCAAGGTCGTAGCCGCCCTTTTTGATATATTCGTAAAGTTCTTTTATCTCTTGTTTTTCAGTATCGTCGAGAGCTTCGTATATCTGCCAGTTTCTGGTCTTTCTGAGCTTGTTCATATCCTGAGGAGAACACTTCTCAAGCCAGAATTTTGCTCTGTCAAGCCTGTCTTTGAAGTCATCGTATTTGTAAGGCGTACCGAGTTTTTCAAATACTATCTCGAGCATAGGTACGTTGAAGTCCACGACAGAGCCGAGTTGTACGATAAGGCTCATAGGTACGAGTTTTAATTCTCTGCCCTCAACTCTTGCAAGGTCGATAATAGCCGTAGTCAACTCGTTTGCGCTACCGTTTTGCACTTCGGCATACATCTTGTCAAACTCAAAATACTGTCTCAAAATACCGTCGTCAAGACAGAAGTTGAATGCCTTCAAAGGTTCGTTTTTGGAATACAGCCACAAAAGCACCTCGGGCTGATACAATTTCAACAGCGTATCGGGCGTAAGATTGAGACCGCTAGAGCCGGACATCTTACCGGTGGAAGCGTTGTTGTCGCTTATACCGATAAATTCGTAACCCTGGAATATAGGCGCATCGTAGCCGAATATCTCCTTGGAGATATGCTTGGACGTATCGTAGCTTCCGTTGATGCTGGCGTGGTCTTTACCGCCCGGCTCGAAGTCTACGCCCTCGTAGCACCATCTCATAGGCCAGTCTATTTTCCACGCGAGCTTGCAATTGAAGTCCTTGGTAAAATCGAAACTTCCGTGATGTCCGCACTTACAGGTATACTCTGCCTTTGTGCAATCGTCGCTCAAAGAATCTATCTTTGTGGTATCCTTACCGCATACGGGACAATATATGCTTACGGGATAATAAGCTTCCCTCTCGCCTTCCTGCGCGTCCTGAGTGCGGTGAGAGTCGATAATATCGAAAATCTCCTTACGCTTTTTAAGAGCAAGAAGTACGCAGTCCTTATATTTTCCGCTACGGTACATATCCGCCTGATGACGGAAGTCCATCTCTATACCGAATTTTTTGAGCGAAACTTCAAATTCTTTCTCAAAGTACTCCGCATAACTCTTAGCGTCGCTGTCCTTGAAAGGATTGGGCACGTCTACGTAAGGACAACCGATATACTTTTCCATATCGTCGTTGACCTTTGCAACGTTGACAGGCACTTTACGCAGACGGTCAAACTCGTCCCACGAAAAAAGAAGTTTGGCTTTTTTGCCCATTTTGCGCAAGGATTTGGCAACAAAGTAGCTGGTAGCTATATCTCTGAAGTTGCCGATATGGATGGAGCCCGAAGGGCTGATACCTGCCGCGCAAACGTATTCTTCCTTGTCGGGATTTTTTTCGATGATTCTCTTAGCAATCTGTTCTGACCAATGCATAAATTCAAAACCTCTGGTATATTTGTATTTCCGTGTAGACACGGTATTGTAGTTACGCTAGTTATTTTAGCATACAAAACGATATTTTTCAACTAAAATAATATACTCGCGCGCAATACGTGTTTATATTATCTTAATTAAGTTAAAACGCCATCAGGTAAAGCCGCCGCTACCTTAGAAAACAGTCTTAAAAGTCTTGCCCTGCAAAAACCGAACAACAATTTATAAAAAATTCACCCCGAAGGGTGAATTGTTTTTTAAATCAGAATTTTTTGTTTCTGTATGCGACGGGAGATACTCCCACAATCTTCTTGAAACAAATCGAGAAGTATTGCTGGTCGCTGAACGAAAGCTTTTGCGCTATCTCGCCAATAGACAGACTGCAGTTGTCGAGATAAACTTTTGCATATTCGATTTTTCTCTCGAGAAAATAATTGTAAGGCGTGATGCCGAACTCCTGCTTGAATATGTGAATAATATGGTTTTTCGAATAATTAAACTGCGCGCAAAGACTCTCCAATGATAGTTCCTTTTCGACCATCATATCGAGAGTATTTTTGATTTGCATAGCCAAGCTGTCTTTGGGGGCAGTGGTATTGCTTCTTATCGCGGTAAAAATCTCAAACAACTTTATAGATACGCCGTCTGTAAGTTTTTTGTAGTCGTTTTTGTAGTTTTTGAGATAATACAGTATATCCTTAAAATAACTGCCTACATAGCAATTCGAAAACAGATAAGTATCTTCGGGAAGATAAAGTTTTACCATCTCTTCCATAAGTTTTCCTTCGAAAATAATCCAGATTTTATGCCAACCGTTTTTCTTGCTCGAAGAGTATTTGTGGTCGCTTCCCTTTTTGAGGAAGAATACGTCACCCGCCTTGGGATAATACGTCTTGCCGTTTATTTCGAGCACGCCCTCGCCCGATATTATGTATTCAAGAGCCATAATATCCGAATTCTTTCGCTCGTTGTTGATACTGTCCTCTTTTTGAGTTTCTCCTATAACTCTGATGTTTACGGGAGACTTCTCGTCAATAAGGTGAGCGAAGTTGATAAAAAATTCCGCCATAATCTAATCCGTCCTGTTTTCCTGTTTTGTTGATAAAAGTAATAAATTTTTTATACATATTAATATTACCACTTTTCAGCCGCCTTGGCAACTTTATTAAAAATTTTTAGACAAAATTGCACAAATTTTATGATTATTTAGGGATATTTTTCCGATTTTTAATGTTTTTTAATCTTGTTTTTACAAATAATACGTTAATTTGTATACAATATTACTGTGATATATTAAATTTTATGTGAAAATATAAGAAAAAATTGAGAGAAAATTGCCAAAAATATCCGTTTTGTCCATAATTTTAATGTTTATATACAAATTTTTGTTATGATATATTATAAAAGATATTCTGTGCTATGCGCTGAAAGAGTATCTTGTTTTCGATATATCAATTTTTTACGATTAATAATCAATTAAGATAAAATCTTGTATCGGCAAAATTTAAAATCCGATTATAAAAATTGATTTGAGTCTTATATTAATTGATTTATTTATAAAAAGCTATGCTTGATTAAAAAAGGACGGCTAGCCGTCCTTTTTTGATTCGTTTCTTAACGTGTTGTCAAGTCAACAACATTCTGTCGTTGGCAAACTCACCCTCGCTGCTCTGCTCGAATTTCAAGAGCAAATCTTTGACTGTAAGCTTTTGCTTATCCTCACCTTTTACGTCGTATATGATAGAGCCGTTGTTCATCATAATAAGGCGGTTGCCGTATCTTATTGCGTCTTTCATATTGTGCGTAATCATAATGGTGGTGATATTCTGCTCGCTCGTTATCTCCTCCGTAAGCGAAAGCACTTTGCTTGCCGTTTTGGGGTCGAGTGCCGCAGTATGCTCGTCAAGGAGCAATACCTTGGGTTTGATAAGCGTAGCCATAAGAAGAGTCAAAGCCTGTCTCTGTCCGCCCGAAAGAAGTCCGACTTTAGTCGTCATTCTGTCCTCTAGATTGAGGTCGAGCATTTTGAGCTTTTCTCTGAATAATTCTCTTTCTCCTTTCTTGACTCCCCAGCCTAAGCCTCTCATCTTTCCTCGCCTGTTGGCAAGAGCAAGGTTTTCTTCGATATTCATATTGGCAGCCGTACCTATCATAGGGTCCTGAAAAACTCTTCCTATCATACTTGCGCGCTTATGCTCCGCAAGACGGGTTACGTTTACGCCGTCGATAACGATATCTCCCTCTTCAGGCAAAAATACGCCCGCTATAATATTGAGCATTGTAGACTTACCTGCTCCGTTACCGCCTATTACGGTAATAAAATCTCCTTCGTCTACCTTGAGATTTAAGTCGGTAAGCGCCTTTTTCTCATTAACTGTACCTATATTGAAAGTCTTGTGTATTCCTTTAAGTTCGAGCATACTAGACCTCCTTCGCGGACTTGACTTTTGTCTCTTCCGCATTGTCAGCTAACGCACCTTCGTTAGTGCTTTTATCAGTATTGTTATCAACAGGAGGCTCGCTGTCTGAAGGCGTATTTGCGTTTTTATTCTTAGCCTCGCGTTTTTTCTTTATTATAGGACCTACCTTTTCCTTTATGAGAGGTATTGCAAGCGCAACAACTACCATAATTGCCGTGAGAAGCTTTACGTATTCGGAATCTACTCCCGCAAGATAAATATAGGAGATGATTATTCTGTATATCAAACTTCCTATTACTATGCTGGCAAGTCTTGCCCAGAAGGGGAATTTTGCCGAGATAATGCTCTCACCTATAATGATTGCGGCAAGACCTATAACTATCGCGCCTACACCCATTGTAACGGATGCGTTACTCTGCTGATGTGCAACGAGTGCGCCCGACAAAGCAACCAGCGCATTGGATACCACAAGTCCCAATATCTTTGAATTCTGCGTGTTTATGCCCTGAGCTTTTGCCATCTTTTCGTTGTTACCCGTAGCCCTCATCGCACTACCGACTTCCGTGCCGAAAAACCAGTACAGTATGGCTATAACTATCGCTGCCGTAAGAATGCCTATTATCAATATGATATAATTCTTAGGTATCGGAATTACGTCGCCTATCTTTGTAAACAACGTGCCGATAGGTCCGAGAGCAATATTGTTTTTTGCCCCGCCTGTACCTATACCCATAATCATAAGATTGACCGAATACAATCCTGTCATTGTCAATATGCCCGCAAGAATAGGAGCAATCTTAAGTTTTGTATTCAAAAGTCCGGTTACGAGTCCCGCAAGTCCGCCGACAACAACGGCGCACAATATGGATATGACCGACATAAACATACCTGCCGCAGCACCTTTAGCGACAAAATCTTTTGCCAATGACATAATTATGCCTGCCGTAGCGCCGCCGCTCGCAAAACTGCCTTCCACGGTAAGGTCAGCAAAGTCAAGTATTCTGTATGAGATATACACGCCTATGGCAAGTACAGCCCATAAAAGTCCTTGATTCGCTCCCGTCAGGAAGGTAGAAAAAAATACGTCCATTATTCACCTTTTTACGGACAGCATTAATGCTGTCCGTAGTTTTGTTTTGTTATTTTGTTTTATCTTAATTATTTTGCCAAAGCAAGCACTTCGTCGGGAATAGTAAATCCGATTGCAGTGGCAATATCTTCGCTTATGCTGAAGTCGTCAGCAGTAACCACAGGGTCTACTACCACGATTTCAGAAGGCTTCTTTCCGTTGAAGAGAATATCGAAAGCTACCTGAGCAGACTGCTCTCCGAGCTTAGCGTAGTTGACGCCGTAAGTTGCGATACCGCAAAGCTTATTCATTTCTGTTTCGCCGCATACGATAGGAATGTTGGCTTCGGTAGCCATATTAGCGGAATGTACGCTGGACGCGCCTTCTGCAAGTCTGTTGTCGGTAGGAATATAAATACACTGTACGCCCTGAGCCTTGAAGTTGTTGAAAGCAGGCTCTACGCCTTGCATATCGGTGATACCCTGTACTACTACGGTAATACCCTTTTCTTCCATAGCTTCTACCGCGAGATTTTTCTGAAGTTCGGAGTTAGGCTCGTCGGTGGAATAAAGAATACCCATTTTAGTTGCGCCGGGAACAAGTTTTGCCATAAGGTCAACCTGCATATCTACGTCATTCAGGTCGGTAACGCCGGTAATATTGGATTCGGTAAGACCTGCTATCTGAGCAGACGTTACTGCCGTGAATACTACGGGGATATCCTTTGTAGCCGCTTGCACTGCCTGAGCCGCAGGCGTAGCGATTGCAAAAATCATATCAACGTTTCTGTTTACGAGGGTTTCTGCCGCCGTAGTTGCATTGGAAACTTCGCCCGTCGCATTGTTGTTGTAGAATTGTACGGTCTTGCCCTCTGCCTTCATAAGTTCTGCAAGTTTTGCCTGGAAAGCATTGTTTGCAGCGTCGAGAGCTGTATGAGGTGCAAATTGTACGATACCTACGTTGTAATCCGCGCTTTCGCATCCTGCAAATGCAGCAACGCAACTAACCGTCATTGCTATAATCAAAATTGCGATAATGAGTTTTTTCATAACTTTCTCCTTTTATAAATCGGGCAATGTGCAAGCCCGTATATTATCTATTTTACAAGCAAGGCGGCAAATTGTCAATATAATTATATAATATTATTTATACCTAAAAGCGCGCCGACGTTTTTCGCCGATGCCCCCACAAAACATACGGTAAAAAGTAGCGTCAATGTACCTCAATCATTTCCCAAAAACGAAATTGTGTGCTAAAATATATTAGTAAATACTCTTCAAGGAGAAAATCTATGGATTATATGAAAGAATCTCTCAAAAAACACTACGAGTGGAGAGGTAAAATAGAAATCAATACGAGAAGCAAAATCAACGGTAAGGAAGACTTGTCTCTCGCCTACACTCCCGGAGTTGCACAGGCTTGTCTTGAAATACAAAAGGACGTAGACAAATCGTACGACCTCACAAGACGCTGGAATACGGTCGCTGTCGTAACAGACGGCACGGCAGTATTGGGATTAGGCGATATAGGCCCCGAAGCGGGTATGCCCGTTATGGAAGGCAAATGCGTGCTTTTCAAAGAATTCGGTGACGTAGACGCTATTCCCCTCTGCGTCAAATCCAAAGACGTAGACGACATAGTCAAGACTATCGCTCTTCTCTCGGGAAGTTTTGGCGGCGTAAACCTCGAGGACATATCAGCCCCCAGATGTTTCGAAATAGAAAAGAAGCTCAAAGAATGTACGGATATCCCTATATTCCACGATGACCAGCACGGCACCGCGGTAGTAACGGTAGCCGCTATCACAAACGCACTGAAAATCGTCGGCAAAAAGTGGGAAGACCTTATTGTAACTTTCAGCGGTGCGGGCGCGGCAGGTACTGCAATCGCAAAACTTCTCCTCAAACTCGGCGTGAAGGATATATACGTCTGCAACAGAAAAGGCATAATCTGCAAGGGCGTCAACGAGCCTAAGGGCAACGAAGAGCTTGCCGAGATTACAAACAAAGCGCGTAAGCAAGGTACTCTTGCCGACGCAATGAAAGGCGCAGACATATTTGTAGGCGTTTCCGCCCCCAATATCGTGACCGAAGATATGATTAAGTCTATGACAAAGGACGCAATAGTTATGGCTATGGCAAACCCCGTACCCGAGATTATGCCAGACGTAGCAAAGAAAGCCGGTGCACGCGTAGTAGGCACGGGACGCAGCGACTTCCCCAACCAAATAAACAACGTACTCGCCTTCCCCGGCATATTCAGAGGCGCGCTCGACGTGAGAGCAAAGGAAATCAACGAGGATATGAAAGTAGCTGCGGCTAAAGCTATCGCAAGTCTTGTCAGCGACGAAGAACTCAATGAAGACTACATACTTCCTATGGCTTTCGACAAGCGCATAGGCTCTACTGTCGCAAAAGCCGTAGCAAAAGCGGCTAAGGACAGCGGCGTAGCAAGAATATAATAAAAAACTGTTGCTATAAAAACCGAAAGCGGGTGTAATACCCGCTTTTATTCTTACTTTACTATAACTGTTTTTGAAAATTTTACATAATGTAATTGCTGTTTAATATTGTTTCAAATCATTTATTAAAGTGTAAATTCAATTTAAAACAGATTATCTTTTTCTGCCAGTTTATCTACCACTTTGATTATGTCTTCGTTGAGTACAAGGTCTGCCGATTTGTCATACCCTGTAGCATCCTTGTTGATGAGCACAAGCCTGTTGCCTCTGTAATAATCCACAAGTCCTGCCGCAGGATAAACCTTGAGCGACGTACCTATTACCAAAAGCATATCTGCAGAACATACTGCCTGTATGCTTTTTGTTACCGTCTGTTCGTCAAGTCCTTCTTCGTAAAGCACTACGTCAGGCTTTATTATATTGCCGCATACGCTGCATCTCGGTATCCCTTTGCTAGCCAAGACATAATCGAGGTCGTATTTTTTGCCACAGCCCGTACAGGTATTGCGATATATGCTTCCGTGAAATTCAAGTACGTTTTTACTTCCCGCAAGCGTATGCAGTCCGTCGATATTCTGAGTTATGACGGCTTTTAATTTGCCCGCATCTTCGAGTTTTTTAAGATACGAATGCGCTTTGTTGAAAGTAGCGTTTTTGTATATCATATTGTTTTTGTAGAATTCGTAAAATTCATCGGTAGCGTTTACAAAACAAGTATGGGATAAAAGCTCCTCGGCTGAGTATGAGTAGCCCTTGCTTGTGGTATAAAGTCCGTCCGAGCTTCTGAAATCGGGTATGCCGCTAGGCACGGATATTCCCGCGCCTGTCAAAGCAACGATATTGTTGCTTTTTGCTATCATATTCCTCAATAAATTTATCTTATTTTCAAAATCCGTCATATCTGCCTTGTTATCAAATAAATATTCAGCTATAGTAATTCTAGCACCTATCGAGAAAATATACAATACAAAATCTCGTTTTCCTATACATTATCTAAAGCCGTGCATTTATAAGTTTTTAAAAACGTACCCAAAAATTAAACCGACCTATAACAATAGAAGCCGGCTTGCGCCGACTTCTATCGCTATGAAGTTATTATTGAAGAAGAAAACCTTCAACCGAAAATTCAGTTTTTCTTGCCGTAGTAAGCATTGAGATACATCTGCTTGATTTCCTTCATAAGAGGATATCTGGGGTTAGCACCCGTACACTGGTCGTCGAATGCGTCCTCTACCATCTTGTCGAGAGTGGAGAGGAAGGTCTCTTCGTCGATACCGTAATCTTTGATGGTTTCCTTGATTCCTACAGTCTTCTTGAGTTTGTCGATTTCTGCAATCAAAGACTCAATCTTTTCGTCATCAGTCTTGCCCTTAAGTCCGAGCATAGTTGCAACGTCGGCATATCTCTTCTTTGCCTGAGGATACTTGTACTGAGGGAAAGTACCCATCTTTACGGGGTCGTCAACTGCGTTGAATCTGATTACTTCGTCAATCATAAGCGCATTTGCAACGCCGTGAGGCAAGTGATGATAAGAGCCGAGCTTGTGAGCCATAGAGTGACATACGCCAAGGAATGCGTTTGCGAATGCCATACCTGCCATACAGGAAGCGTGAGCCATAACTTCTCTTGCTTCTGCATCGTGTGCGCCGAGCTCGTAAGCTTTAGGCAAGTAGTCGAATATCATCTGTATAGCCTGCTTAGCAATACCGTTGGTAAAGTCGGTAGCCATTACGGATGCGATAGCTTCGAGAGCGTGAGTCAAAGCGTCGATACCGGAAGCTGCCGTCAAGCCCTTAGGAATATTCATCATAAGGTCTGCGTCTACGATTGCCATATCGGGCAAGAGTTCGTAGTCGGCAAGAGGATACTTTGTACCAGTCTTTTCATCGGTAATAACTGCAAAAGGAGTTACTTCAGAGCCGGTACCTGCAGTCGTTGCGATTGCAATAAAGGTTGCCTTATCGCCCATATGAGGGAAGGTGTATACTCTCTTGCGGATATCCATAAATCTCATTGCGAGGTCTTGGAAGTCTACTTCGGGATGCTCGTAGAGTACCCACATAATCTTACCTGCGTCCATAGCGGAACCGCCGCCGATTGCGATGATTACGTCAGGTTCGAACTCTCTCATAGCCTTTACGCCTTCCATAGCGCAAGCAAGCGTCGGGTCGGGTGCGACGTTGAAGAAAGTGGTATGTCTGATACCCATCTCGTCAAGTCTGTCAGTAATATTCTTTGTAAATCCGCTCTGATACAAGAAACTGTCGGTTACGATAAACGCTTTTTTCTTGTTCATTACGTCCTTGAGCTCTCTCAAAGCTACGCCGAGACAGCCTTTCTTGAAGTATACCTTTTCGGGTGTTCTGAACCACAACATATTCTCTCTCCTTTCTGCAACTGTCTTGATATTGATAAGATGTTTAACTCCTACGTTTTCGCTTACGCTGTTACCGCCCCAGCTTCCGCAACCAAGGGTGAGCGAAGGAGCGAGTTTGAAGTTGTACAAGTCACCGATACCGCCTTGAGAAGAAGGAGTATTGATAAGCACACGGCAGGTACGCATTCTCTTTGCGAATTTGTCGAGCTTTTCTTTGCCCGTCTCAGTATTTACATACAATACGGAAGTGTGTCCGAGTCCGCCGTCGTCGATAAGCTTGCTTGCCTTGTCGAGAGCGTCGTCGAAGTTCTTAGCCTTGTACATAGCGAGCACGGGAGAAAGTTTTTCGTGAGCGAATTCTTCGCTGAGGTCTACGCTTTCTACTTCGCCTACGAGTACCTTTGCTGTCTCGGGTACGTCGAAGCCTGCCATCTTAGCGATAACGCAAGCGGGCTGACCTACGATTTTAGCGTTGAGCGCGCCGTTGATGAGTATGGTCTTTCTTACCATATCAGTCTGTTGAGGATTGAGGAAGTATGCGCCTCTGAAAGCCATTTCTTCCTTAAATTCCTTATATACCTTTTCGAGTACGATAGTAGATTGCTCGGATGCGCAAATCATACCGTTGTCGAAAGTCTTGGAGTGCAAAATCGAATAAGCAGCCATCTTGATATCCGCACTGTCGTCTACGACAGCGGGAGTATTACCTGCGCCTACGCCTACAGCGGGCTTTCCGGAAGAATATGCCGCCTTAACCATTCCGGGACCGCCGGTAGCCAAAATAAGGTCTGCTTCTTTCATTATCATACCGGACAAAGGCACGGAAGGCTCGTCTATCCAGCCGATTATACCTGCGGGTGCGCCTGCCGCTACAGCTGCGTCGAGTACGACTTTGGCAGCAGCGATAGTACACTTTTTAGCTCTGGGGTGGGGAGAGAAGATAAGACCGTTTCTCGTCTTCAAAGCGAGAAGGGACTTGAAGATAGCGGTAGAAGTAGGGTTGGTCGTAGGAACAACCGCTGCAAGAACGCCTACAGGCTCTGCATACTTGGTGATGCCGAAAGCCTCGTCTCTTTCGATTACGCCGCAAGTCTTGACGTTTTTGTAAGTGTTGTAGATATATTCGGATGCATAGTGGTTTTTGATAACCTTGTCCTCTACAACGCCCATACCCGTCTCTTCGACAGCCATTTTAGCAAGGGGAATTCTCATCTTATTGGCAGCCATAGCTGCGGCAAAGAAAATCTTGTCAACCTGCTCTTGAGTATAAGTCGCATAGATAGCTTGCGCCTTTCTGACTTCAGCAAGTCTTGCCAGCAAAGATTGTTCGTCGTTTACGATTTGAATGTTTGCCATTTTTATATCCGTCCTTTTAAAAAAATTTTTACTTTCTTAGTGTCGGTATTTTTTATATTTATATACCGCTCTGCCGTACGGCAAAGGAAAATACATATTCAAAAAAACCTTTTGTGAAATTTTTCACAATTATTGTACTTATATTTTATACGATTTGCATATACGTGTCAACAGTTTTGATATACATTTTTGAAAAAATGTTAATTTTTTAACAAAACCCTGTTTTTACTCCTTCTCCGGGCTGCTTTTTGACTGTAATGTCGCCATATATTATATTCTCTTCTTTGGAGATGAGGTCACATAAACCCTAGAATTGTCGCACGGTTTACGCCCTTAAACAAAGTTTTCCTTAAACAAAGTTTTTCTTTTCTGTCTCATTTCTTGAATCGTTACTTTGTTATTTTTTTTGCAATAAAAAGGACGGCTCGCGCCGTCCTGTGTGTCATTCTTGCAGAAATGCATAAGCTTTATCCAAATCTTTTTTTCTTCCCTCTTCGTATTTTTCATACGGAAAAGGAATTCCCAGCCGTTCGTATTTACTCGTACAGAGTTTTCTGAATGCCAAAAGCTTTAGTTCCTTTATGCAAGAGTATCTGCTTTTTATATCTTTTATTATACTCAGTTTCAAAGGCGAATCGTTGAGCGCGGGCACAAGTACATTGGTCAATGTTACCTCTTTGCCCAGTTCCTCGCACTTGTCGAGAAATGCGTAAACCCTTTTGTCTACTTTCCCGTCCTGATTTTTTACGTCAAGCCTTATACCGTCGCAAGCTTCGATAAGGGCTTCGTCAACTATAAGACCGTTGGTTTCTATGATAGAACTAATACCCTCTACGTGCAACGCATTGACAAGAGCCGCACAGAATTCCGCTTGCAAAAACGGTTCGCCGCCCGAAAGAGTTACTCCGCCGTTTTTTATATAATTTTTATATCTTTTAATCTTGCGCATCAAATCCGAAAGCTCGATTTCGTTGCCCTTTTCCGTCCACGTCTCGGGGTTGTGGCAAAAACCGCAACGCATATTGCACCCCGTAAAGAATACTACGCATCTAAGTCCTTTGCCGTCTACCGCCGAACCGTTGTATACGGAATCTATTCTTGCCTTATAGTTCACCGTGATAAGTCCTCTTCAATACCTCGAGCTGCTGGTCCTTGGAAAGTTTGTGGAAGTTGACCGCATATCCCGATACTCTTATGGTGATGTTGGGATACTTAGCGGGATTTTCCATAGCCTCTACAAGCTTTGCTCTGTCAAGCACGTTTACGTTGAGGTGATGTCCGCCTTCCTTGAAGTAGCCTCCGAGCATATCGGCAAGGTTGCTTATTCTCTTTTCCTTGGTATCGCCGAGAGCGTTGGGCAATATGGAGAAAGTATTGGATATACCGTCTCTGCAACAGTTGTACTGAAGCTTTGCTACGGAATTCAAGGAAGCAAGCGCACCGCTGGTCTCTCTGCCGTGCAAAGGATTTGCACCGGGAGCGAAAGGCTCGCCTTTCTTTCTGCCGTCGGGAGTGCTGCCCGTCTTCTTTCCGTATACTACGTTGGAAGTAATGGTCAAAGCCGACAAGGTATGCTCTGCGCCTCTGTAAGCGGGAGTGTTTTTGAGTTCCTTATTGAAGTTTTCGAGTACGGATACAGCAATGCTGTCTACTCTGTCATCATCGTTGCCGTACTTAGGGAAGTCACCCTTTATATCGAAGTCGCAGATAAGACCGTTGTCACCGTAGACAGGAGTAACTTCTGCATACTTGATTGCCGACAAGGAGTCTGCTATAACGGACAAGCCCGCTACACCGCACGCCATAAATCTGTGCACTTCGGTATCGTGAAGAGCCATCTGAATCTTCTCGTAAGCATACTTGTCGTGCATTCTGTGAATTACGTTGAGGGTGTTGATATAAAGTCTGCACATCCACTTGCTGTACTCGTTGAATGCAGCCATAACTTCGTCATAATCAAGCTTTCCCTCAAACTTCTTGCCCTTAGGCGCTACTTGCAATCCGCTGTACTCGTCCATACCGCCGTTGAGCGTAACGAGAAGAAGTTTTGCAAGGTTGCATCTTGCGCCGAAGAATTGCATCTGTTTGCCGACTTTCATTGCCGATACGCAACAAGCTATTGCGTAATCGTCTCCGTATATAGGACGCATCAAATCGTCGTTTTCGTACTGAATGGAGTCGGTGTCGATAGAAACCTGAGCGCAGAATTTCTTAAAGTTTTCGGGAAGTTTATCCGACCACAAAATCGTCAGGTTAGGCTCGGGAGCGCAACCGAGAGTATACAGAGTGTTGAGCATTCTGTAACTGTTTTTGGTTACGAGCGTTCTGCCGTCAAGTCCCATACCGCCTACACTCTCGGTAGTCCAGGTAGGGTCGCCGCCGAAGAGTTCGTTGTACTCGGGAGTACGGAGCTGTCTGGAAAGACGGAGTTTGATTACGAAGTCGTCCATAAGCTCCTGCGCCTGCTCTTCAGTCAAAGTGCCGTTGTCAAGGTCTCTTTGAATATAAATGTCGAGGAAGGTAGAGGTTCTGCCGAGGCTCATTGCCGCGCCGTTTTGCTCCTTGATAGCCGCAAGATAACCGAAGTACAGCCACTGTATAGCCTCTTTAGCGTTAGCCGCAGGTTGAGATATATCGTAACCGTATTTGAGAGCCATACCCTTGAGGTCCTTGAGTGCCTGAATCTGCTGATGCAGTTCCTCGAGAGTACGGATATTGTCTTCGCTCATATCGTTCTGACCGTAACGCTTTTTATCTGCAAGCTTCTGCTCGATAAGATAATCCACGCCGTAGAGCGCAACTCTTCTGTAGTCGCCTATGATACGGCCTCTGCCGTATGCATCGGGAAGACCCGTGAGTATTGCAGCCTTTCTTGCCGCACGCATCTCGTCTGTATAAACAGAATATACGCCGTCGTTGTGCGTGGTGCTGTATTTGAAATTTTCTTCGATTTTATCGCTGAGTTTGTAGCCGTATGCCTCGCAAGACTGTCTTGCCATACGCATACCGCCGAAAGGATTTACTCCTCTCTTCAAGGGCTCGTCCGTCTGGAAGCCCACGATAATATCGAGGTCCTTGTCGATATATCCTGCCTCGTACGCCAAAAGTCCCGAAACGTGTTCGGTATCAACGTCGAGTACGCCGCCCTTGTCAAGTTCTTTCTTGAGAAGGTCGTTGACTTTTGCCATTACTTTCTTGGTTCTTTCGGTAGGTCCTGCCAAAAACGATTTGTCGCCCTCGTAAGGGGTGTAGTTGAGATTGATGAAGTCTCTTACGTCAATCTTGTTTTGGTATTCGCCTTCTTTGAAACCTTTCCACTGTTCGTATTTCATATATATCTCCTTTTGAATATTGTCGATAAAAAAGCCCAGACAGTATATTTATCTGCCCAGGTGGTCGGCTAATCAGGTCATTGTTCCCTTGCGTTAGTCGCTAAAATCCACCAGTCGCAATGGCCATTATATTCTATTTGCACTTTTGACAACAATATGTTGTATATCGTAACAATAGTATAAACAAAATATAGTGCCGTGTCAATGTTTTTGCGCTACAATAAATTTTTATTTTATAAGCCAAAATCATAATTGACTTATTTGCGGTATTTTTGCAAAATACGCCTGACAAAATGACTGTTTTCGGCTTGCAATGCGTCAAAATTTTAACGTATTAAGCATTTTGTCATAAGACAGACAATATTACCGCATTTCTAGTCTTTGCGTTGCAAAGTCTTTTATTTGCAAAATTTACTGGCGAATTTTTCCTTGCCTTATTTTCCCGCCATCCCCTTTTGCGACTTTATTATACATTATCCTTTAGCGAATGTCTACCTTAAAAACTGTAACTCAGTCACTTTGCATTTACCATATTTTCCCTTGCCTTGCACAATACGGACAGACATAAAAAAGCGACCTCGAGGTCGCTTTTTTATATAATTATTTAACAGTAATATTGAGTCAGGATTAAAGCACTTTGGATAAGAAGTCCTTAAGTCTTTCGTTTTGAGGATTAGAGAAAAGCTTTTGAGGTACGTCCTCTTCGACAATCTTTCCGCCATCAAGGAAAAGCACTCTGCTCGCAACTTCTCTAGCAAAGCCCATTTCGTGCGTAACTATTACCATAGTCATTCCCTCGTCGGCAAGCTCTTTGATAAGCTCGAGTACTTCTCCTACCATCTCGGGGTCGAGCGCGCTGGTAGGCTCGTCGAAAAGCATTACTTCGGGCTCCATTGCGAGTGCTCTCGCGATAGCTACTCTTTGTTTCTGACCGCCTGAAAGCTTTGAGGGGTATTCGTCTTTTTTGTCAAGAAGCCCTATTCTCTCGAGCAGCTGAGTGGCTTTTTCTATTGCCTGCTCCTTGGTTTTGAGTTTGAGTTGTACAGGCGCAAGAATCATATTCTGCATAATCGTCAGATTGTTGAACAGATTAAAATGCTGAAATACCATACCCACGCGTTGGCGTGCGACGTTGATATTGAGATTGTATTTTTTGTCATACTCTCTCAAAGCCTTGAAATAATCCATACCTTCGTGCTTTTTCAAAAGGTCTTCTTTCTTGATAGACGCGATGACTTTATCTGCAAGAGCGTCAAAAGTAGCCCTGTCCATTCTGCCCGTGAGCAAATCGTAGTCTTTAAGTCCTTCGCCGACCTCTCCCAAGGCCTTGCTCATATGATACGTCATGGCCCTCTTGAAGGTACGCGAAGTCATAATAACGTTTCTGTGCAGATAAGGATCGACGGGAGTAACGAGTTTGTCTTCAAGCCAAACTTCGCCGTAAGTGGGTTCTTCCAAAAGGTTCATGCACCTCAAAAAAGTACTCTTACCACTGCCCGAAGGCCCTATAATCGCTATCTTTTCGCCCTTCTTTATCTGATAGGAAATGCCTTTGAGCACTTGAAGTTTGCCGAAATATTTATAAATATTCTTTACGTCGATGATGATTTCTTTTTGGGAATTGCATATATCTTCGTCTACAAATACGCCATATTCGCACGCATCGCTGTCCGACAAATTTCTCAACCCTTCGGGGATGTTTTTGACAAGGTTGTCTTTATCTTCTGTCACTTGCTCTCATCCTCCTTTCCAAAAGTTTGATAATCAGCGTGATGAAATATACAATCACGAGGTAACAAAGCGCAAGTACCATATAAGGCACTAAATATTCGTAGTTTGCCGAGCCTATCTCCTGGAACGCTTTCGTCAAGTCCACCGCCGCAATAAACGATACCACCGACGTATCCTTTACCAATATAATAAACTCGTTGCCCAACGTAGGCAATATGTTTTTGACTGCTTGCGGTATTATGACTTTGAACATGGTTTGGCCGTAGCTGAGTCCAACGGCTCTTCCCGCTTCCATTTGTCCCTTATCGACAGACAATATGCCGCTTCGCATTATCTCGCAAACGTATGCGCCGCTATTCATACCAAACGATATTATTGCCACGACAAGCGCCGGTATATCGCCCATTCCTATCATAGGGAACAATACGAAATAGAAAATCAGCAGTTGCACGACCATAGGCGTACCTCTGAAAATTCCCACATATATATCGGTAAGAGTAGAAAATACTCTCGCCACTTTTCTCTTTTGCGGCACTACCTTCGTCACTGCGAGTATTGTACCGATTACTATACCTATCAAAAGTCCCAATACAGCGATAATGAGGGTATTTTGGAGACCCTCCAATACCCTCTTATATCCGCCTGAGACCATTTGATTGTAAAAACCGCGCCATGCAGTCTGCAAATCCATTCCCATTGACTGTTTTCCTAATTCGGATTATTGATGATTACAAATTTTTAATGATGGCTTCTACGTCTTCTTTCGTCTTGCAATTGTCAAAAGTCGTATCGGCGATAGGAGCGATAATTACCTGAGAAGCGTCTTCGCCGTCATCAAGGAAATATGCGTCCGAGAAACTTACCTGTTCAGCTCTTGCGATGGTAACGGTCAACGCAGCGGCCGCAATGTCTGCCTTGTCGGTCTGAATACTCGTAACTACCGCTTCGAAAGCCATGTTCTCAACGTACATCGTATAACCGTACTCTTCACAGAACATTGCCATGATTTCCATATCGATACCGGAGAAAGCGCCGCCGTCCATATATTCAAAAGGATCGAATTCGGCATTGGTAGCGACTATGAGAGTGTTGGGAGCATTCTTATCGCCGTTGGTAAACTTCTTGGGAGTAATGGTGCCGTTGGTGTAACCTTCGATGATAGCCTGAACTTCATCGCTGTTGTTGGCAAGGAATTCGTTGACTTTTGCCAAAAGTTCGTCATTGCCGTTCTTTACTGCAAATGCATACTTCTCTTTTGTGAGATTGATGTCTATGAGTTTTACCTTGTCGGAATAAGCCTTGACAAGTTCTTTTGCTACCGCCTTATCGGTTACGACGTATTTGATTCTGCCGTTTATCATATCCTGAACGGCGAGACCTGCCGAAGAATAACCCTTTGCGGTAAGGTTGGAGAAAGATTCAACATAATCTTTACCCGTAGTAGCGTTCTGGAATCCTACTGCTACGCCGGAATTACATGCCATAAGCGAAAAACAGCTTACGCTTATCATTGCAACGATTAAAAGTGCCAAAATAACTTTTTTCATACAAAAATCCTCTTTTTCGATTTTCTATAATTTTATCATTAAATATGTGCGTATGCAAGCAATTTTGTATAAGTAGTTTTTAACTTGCATATTAATGCATAAATATTACTTAAAATCACCTTTTTATGCAATATCGTTTTGCATAACGTAGTCGTGCACGTACATTCCGTCCCCGACCTGTCGCTGAATATCTTTTTTTACCACAAAACCGAAGTGCTTGTATCTCGCTATAGTATCGGCGTTTGCGGCGTTTACGTTGAGAATTATCTTGTCATAACCGCTCTTCAAAGCTTTATCCTTGACAAAATAAAACATCTGCGAAGCAAGCCCCTTGCCTCTGTATTCTTCGAGAAGATAAAATTTGCTGAGATAATAATACTCCTTTTTGGGCTCTACTGCGACAAAACCTATTCTCTCGCCGCCAAGAGTGACAAAATAATACTCGCCGCCCTCGGAGATTTCCTTGCTTATGCCCTCTACCGACTGAAAACTTCTGAGCATCGTTCCGTTTATTTCCTCTCCTACAATAGGGTCGTAATAAGCCTTTAGAATTTTTGTCGCAAGTACAGACATATCCTCCAGCTGCGTTTTTGTTTCTACCTTTTCAAATTCCACTTTTTGCATTTTTATGCACTTCCTTTATTTTCCGATTGCTATAAATATAGCACAAAAAACTTTTGATTTGCAAATATTTTTGCAAAAAAAAAAGAGGCATCAGCCTCCTTTCTTTATATCGTCAAGCCTTCAATTTTTGCAATACAAAATCAATTGTCCGTCTGAGACCTGCCAGTCTCTCCAGTCTGCCACCGAAGTGCATTCGGGGTCGGAATAAAACTTATATACAGCTACGTTAAAGTATTCCGCAATTTCTGTCGGCGGGAAAAATATATCATCCCCCTCTTCGCAATTATCACACCAAAAAGTCGATTCAATTAGTTTGAGCCTGTTTTCTTCTCTCGCCAAATCTTCGAACGTCATCCCTTCGGTCGCCATTTCCTCAAGCTTTTCTTTGTAATAGGAGTTATCCTTATTATTTTCGAATATGTACTCTATCGCTTCGGCAGTGACAAGTTCTGTATATCTCCTGAATACCACGTTGCTTTGACTCAATGCTGCTTCCGCTTCGTTCATATCGTCCTTGTCGGAAAATATATCGTATCTGTCCGACAATAAATCTTCTATACCGTAAGTAAACTCACCCTTTATATCGTAACCGCTCCAGTATACCTCTTCAAGCAAGGGCATCTGCGAAAACAAGTCAATATCCTGTATGGCAATATCTCCCACGTATATTCGGGTGCAGTTGAGCGTAACAAAATCGACGCTTGCTTTTTCTCCTCTCCAGCCTACTGCATTTACGGGCTTGCCGTAAATAGTATAAGGGATTACGAGAGTTTGTTTGCTTTTACCTTCTTCCGTAAGTCCGCAAATTATCCTCTTGGAGTTATCGCCGTCTTTTATGTCGGTATAATAATAATCCCCAAATTCCTCAACGTCACCCAGCCATCCGTCATACACCTTTTTCGGAGTTGTACAAGATATGCATACGACGAGTATGATAAGAAGTAATATAAATATTTGCGACATTTTAGCAAATCTTCTCATATCCGTCTCCTTTACTCTTTACTTATACTACACCTGAAAAAGTGTTTTGTATCGAAAAAATATAAAAGCAGGCTGTCATAGTCTGCTTTTATAAAGTGTTTTATTTACAATTCAATATAATTTTTGAGCATTGTCTTGTAAGCTTCTTCGTCAGTCGCCTTTACAAGTTTCTTTGCAACATTCAGATTAAGAATATATGAAGCTTTCTCGCAATTTACGAAGTCTCTCATTATTATATTGATATACTGCAAATCATCACTGTCGTAAAGACCTTTGACATACGCATTCATATTGGGGTCGTGCTTTGCCTCACCGTCTCTAATCGAAGTCAACGCATAAGTAAGTTGTCCTTGCAATACAAACATTCCGCCCTTGGAGTTTTTGAACATTTCTATATACTCGGGAATGTATTTTTCGATATACTTCTGCGAAGAAGAACGGTTGTATGAAGCATTGTAATATGAACGTAGCGCGCTCCCCTCTCTTTCCTCACTGTCCTTATCTCTTGCAATCTGATAAGGTCTGTCAAGATTGCTCTCGTTCTGCCCTACGAATATAAGACACTTGCCTCTAGCTTCGCCCAAAGTGAGAGCCTTGACGAATTCAAGCGCGCTTTCGCCCTCGACGTTAATCAGTTTGTCGCCGAGTTTTTCTTCGAGCATATCGAAAATACCTTTATCGTTTCCGCCTTCCGTCCACTGAAAATCGAGAATAACCGTCTCTGTAGGATTTTCATCTAAAAAAGCTTTGACGTCTTCAAGCACTTGCGAATATTTCATTTCGCCCTTTACGGAGTGATACATATAAAACTCTCCGCCCGTATACATAACGCGCGTATCGAAATATCTGAAACCTCTCTCGAGCTGCTCCAAATAAGTCTTATCCTGAGTTTCGGCAAATAAGTTCATTCCCTTTGTTCCGCTGTCGTGACTTCCGGGAATTACCAACTCAGTAAGCAAAGTATCGTCTTCAATCATACTCATCCACGACGAAAGCTCTGCTACAGGCTCATCCGAAACAGTACTTTCGGGAACGTTGTCGCAAGCTGCCAAAACAAACACGCTTATGCTTAAAACAATTATGATAGCTATTAAAAATTTTCTGAATTTTTTCATATCCCAACACCTTACTTATTATGATTGTATATTAATGATAATATAAATATGTGTTTTTGTCAAATTTAACGCCCTTCAAAATTTGACAAAATATATTAATCTGCTTCTTCTGCTCCCAATATATGAAATTATATAAATTTTTACTAATTACTTTTATCAATTTAACTGCGAACACAGTGAGCTTCCTCGCAAAAAGTTGGTAGCGACTGTGAGACGTCGCGAAGGCGTTTACAACTGAGCAGCCGAACCAAGCGTGACTTTTTGCGAAAGCGAGGGAGCAAGGTTTACAGCGAAACTTTTTGAATAAAAAAGTGGAGTAAAGTTACCTTTGCTCCCGAGCGTGGTCGGAGTGACGGGATTTGCAAGGAGCCACGCGACGGCTTAGCGAGCAAGCTATAGCGTCTCGTGCGAGCGTCACTATTTCGGTATTCCCAGGCACGAAGACCTTGAGGCTGCGACCAAAACTTTAACAAAAAAAGAACGGTAACCAAACCGCTCTTTTTTGTTAATCATAAGGGAGCACCCTCAATATGGTCGGAGTGACGGGATTTGAACCCACGGCCTCTTGGTCCCGAACCAAGCGCGCTACCAAACTGCGCTACACCCCGAATAGCAACTTTCAGCATATATATACCGACAGTTTCAATTTACGGTATATATCATATCATACATATATGAAAAATACAAGTCAAAAATAATCAATGTAGCATCAAATATCTAACGAACTGCTATTTACCAATATAATATATGCGTTAAATAATAGGGATTTACCAAAGTTGTACGCGCCATAACATAGGAGCTTTACCGAAAACTATTATCTGCACCAATAAATTCGTCGCGTCCGCAAGTATCAATGTGCCTAAAATAATCACCGTTATTTTGATAGCCTTATACGGAGCTTTTCTAAGCAGCTTTAACAAAGGATTGTATATAAATCTGAATATTAAATACGCAAAAGTGCCGTACCAAAGCGAAGGCACCAGTCCTGCATATTTTGTAACCAAAAACTTGCTGCTGCTGTAATACCACAGAGTTACGCCGAAGCATTTCTCGTACAGATTGCCTACTATCAATTCTCCTAAAAATACCGCAACACACAGAAAAACAAATATCAGTATGTTGGATAATACTTTCGTTTTCCAGCTGGTCTTCTTAAATATTTTTTTGCCGAATACAGTCAAATCGTCAACGTCCCCTAAACATATATGAAAGGCAAACGAAACCAGAACATAAGGAGAGATAAATGGCAATATGTGATATCTAGCATCAATAGTACCGTTGGTGACAAGCTTGACAGAGTTTTCCAAAATCCAGCCAACAAACGCAATGCAAATACCTATAAAGGCAAGATAAACAAACTCGACGCCGAAAATCGTCCATCGCTTTTTGGGCTTTTCAACAGGTTTTTCAGGAATCTGTTCCTCATTCATAATATCGTCATTTGAAATCTTATTGTCTTTCACGATTCACCTCAGACATCAGCACTTTCCCATATAAATTTTTATCTCATATAAAAATATTATGCAGGTTTTCATTTTTTACAAAAAAATGTATGAGGGCCTACGTCTGCAATTAATATTGAATAACGATAGCCTGTTACTTTATTTATAATTTTTAAAAGACACTTCCATATAATTTCACTCAACTATTACAGCCAACTATATTCTTATCATAACATATAAAAATATTCTTTTCAAGAGTAAATTGAAAAACGTATTATTTGTTCTAAGATGCTGCCTACCTTTCAGAAAAATCCGGTAAAGAATTTTTTTAATTTTATATTGCATATATCTGAATAATTTATCTTATTTAAATTTAAACCACAATAATATAATTAAAAACAACGGCAATAATATCGGTGAAAATAATATGGCGCATAAGCTAGCTATGGTTACTATTTTCCACCCTTTTTTGCTTTTTATTTTATAGATTTGATTGTTAGTGCAGGAAGTTTTCAGGTTAAACTCGCAAGTGTAATTATCCAACCCGGCGTTATATAATAACGGTTCAATTAAATCGTATAAATCCTTCGTATGCGTCCTCTTTTCAATATTTATATGAAGGCTCTTAATTATACTGTCCAACACTGCTACCATTCCCATAAATATTTTATATTCTTTACTTTCAGGATTATATTCTTGTTTTCCGTCATAGAGCGACGCTATTAATTGAGCAATAAACGGCAATACTCTTTTATCTTTCACAGAGGCAATTTCATTCTTTTTCAGTCCGCTTTCCTTTTTTACATATTTTGCAATTTTACCGAATTTAAGTTTATATAAAAACTTTGCCGACTTTGTTATAATAAAATTATATTTTTTAAGAACGTCGCCTTTATTTTCCATTTCTCCGCCTATAACGGTAAGCGCATTTGCATCATACTGCATTTTTTCAACGACAGGTTCTATTAAACTTATAAAATTATTTTTAGCAGCTTCTTTAACGTTGATTGTATGTCCGTCAACCAAAATATTGCCTGCTTCTATTGAATTAATTTTCACATTGCCTGTTTCTTCGTCTATTTCGATTTTTCTATAGAATGTAGGATACGACGTAAGTGCCGATGTCGTAACCTGAAAAAAATTATTGCCTTTTTCCGAAAGCATATTATTTATACTGTGAATATGAGTATGCCCTGCAAAAAACAAATTGATTCCCATATCAGCGAACTGCTGCGCTATTTCTGAAGAATCTTTTATAAAGCAATCCACTCCCCCTATCATTTTATACACAGGAGAAGGTGTCAGAATCGGATAATGTACCCCACCTATAAGTATACAACCGTCAGATTCAGCTTTATCGGCCTGCTCGTTTATCCATAACATAAAATTATCGCTAAAATACATTCCGCTATTGACTTTTTTGTTACTATATAAAGGATTTACAGCCACGTATCTTATCTTATCGTTAAGCTGAACAACATAGCTAGAAGTATGCTTATCATAAGATATTGCCTGATTAAAACCGAATTCTTTATAATATGCGTAAGCTTCTTCTTCAGTAGTAATATCATCAGACGCTAATCTGTTTCCTTTATCATCTATTATATAGGGGTCCCATTTAAAGTCGTGACTGGCAACCATAGCATACACTTTTTTACCGCTTTTTGTTAAACTCCGCAGT
The DNA here is from genome assembly GCA_949290515.1 of uncultured Christensenella sp. Lineage (GTDB taxonomy): Bacteria > Bacillota > Clostridia > Christensenellales > UBA3700 > RACS-045. The sequence goes on along the minus strand of CASERZ010000001.1, from coordinate 2,975 downwards.
ATTTCCACCATCTCTTTATGGCTATCCTTTCCCCCTTGATTAGTAATATCTCCCGTAATAATTACGGTATCGACATCCTTATCTATCTTTATATCATCAATTACTTTTTTAACGATTTCCTCAGAATATCTTGCAAGAACAGCATCTTCTTCTTTCCCCATATCCCAGGAATTCCCCTTCCATACGGATTTAGACGAATAGTGCAAATCTGTCAAATGATAAAATTTCATAATCATCTCCCTTCAAAATCGCATACTCTGAACATATCAATAGTTAAAATCATTGAAAGTATCTGTTATAAAGGCAAAGGCGGCAAGCCTTTTTAAATCCATAATAAAATTTGATTATACATCATCTTTATATCATTTTATCATCTCACAACTGTAATTACAATATGCTTATTTGCCAAATATGTGTAATTTATTGACATCTGAATATAAAACCATAAATGACTTAAAAGAAAATTCATCTTATTCGAACATCACTATTTCGTTGTCACAAATCTATTGCACTTGAGACGCAAGCATCTTCGGGGATAAAAAAAAGAGACTTTGCGTCTCTCTTTTTGTGCCCGTCTTAAGCGACGCGCCTTGCTGGTGCACCACTATTAGCGTAAGTTGAACCAAAAGTTTAGCTTGCGTTTTTTATAAAAATTGAACAACTATTAGAAAAAAGTGATTCGACTTTATTTTTGTGGAGCGGTAGTAATCTAAAACGAATATCATATTCTATAAGTTGTTAATTATGGCATATGCAAGCATAACTAAATTACATTTAATAATAGCATGCATGTCATACTATAAATATCAATCTCATTCTGTTACAACATCTTAACAATTGTTTATTTTTCGAACTATGTCTTCAATTTTTGGATTGATTCCTTTGTAATTTTTTAACATTGATACTTGAGATTTTGCATGAGAAAAGGTCGTTTTAAAAACTCGACATTCAAAATAGTCATTATCGCATATATTCCCACCCATAAATGCCTCATAATTACAACCTCCATTACAGTATTTAAAATAATCACACTCATTTGCACATTTTCTACGACGCTCAATTGCTTGCTCTAAAAGATTTGCCATGGCACTAGAATTATAGATTTGTTCAAAAGAATCAATACTTCTAATATTTCCATATGTGTATTTTTTAGGGAAGCTTCTATTACATGGAGTGATGTCTCCGTTGGGTTCTAAACAAAACCAACTCCCAATACACGCCCCCATATTGCAAACTTTTCCCGGTTTTCCTAATAACAATTGAAGGTATGTAGTAAAAGGTTCCACATTAATTTGACAATTGACATCAGTTAACCAAAAATCAAAAAGATTATTGATTTTGGTACAATAATCTTCAACACCTACAGCCAGCAAATTGTTGTTACGCTCATCATTTTCTAAAACAATAGGACGGAAATTTACGGATTGGCGACGCTCATTAAAGTCTAAATAAGTTTCTAGTATACTATTTAATGTTAATTTTGTAACAACACATATGGCACCAACATTAACAGAACTTTTAGATAATAATGCCATGGATTTTAGATATTGCACACTTTTTCCGCGTGTTAATTCATTTAAATATCCATCATAAGATGTCCCAATTTTTACATTATTTAATATTAAGAAATCTATCCAATCTTGCGACAAATTAATTGCATTTGTTTGAATACATTGTGTCACTTTATTATTATAAGCTTTTAATAGCTTAGCAATAATGGAGAACGCTTTTTCAAAATACTCTATACCAATTAATGTAGGTTCTCCACCATGCCAAACTATTTGAATAATTTTTGAACTTTGAAATGATATCGACAAAAATTTTTCTAAATCTTCGATTCGCAAAAAACTTTGTACTTCATCAGTATTATTGCCATTGAAACAATATTTGCATTTCAAATTGCAGATATTAGTCGGCTTTATTAATAGATTTAGGTAATCCGCTTGAATTTTCATTAGTTATATAGAGATTCTTAAAAATCATGATGTGAATCAGCGTGATGTACTATGGAATTGCCATTTTGATCGCATTCCCCATCTTTAAAATAAGAATCGATATGAAAATCAGTATGAGCCTTACAATATTGCTCAATTAATTCACTTTGTTCAAGATACTCTTTCAAAAGATTATTAGAGCCTACATATGTATTTAACATAATACTATTCCTCCACTTATTTTTTATATTATAACATAACAATATGATGCTGTCAATACTTTTTGGCACTATGGCGGGTGCTTGAATAAACGAGCGGCTCGGCTGCGCCTCGCCGTTCAAGCACCCGCCATATGGGCAGGCGGAACAAGGCGGAACTCAAAGCGCACGGGAACGGGCGGTCGCCGCTGAACCGCTTGGCGATCCGCCCGTGTTTCCTCGTGCGGCGGTATTTGAGAGGTGATGCCTTGCGTGCCGTCTGCATTTACATATTGGCGGCTTGTAGACTTTCACATACGGCGCAGTATCCCTTGAGTAACGGTTTTGATACGGAAGAGTGTACCTTAACATGCTCACGCTCCTCGCGGATAAGTGTTTATAATTTTGGTCATCGGGCGGTCGGGAAGCGGCAAAACAAGCCAAAATGAAAATTTTTTGAAAAAGTTTCGTGTGAGCCCCTTGCTTTTTGCCGTTTTCGAGCCTAAATAGTGAGGGGTATTTTTCTGCCCCTCGAAAAATACACGCGAGGAGGTGATAAAATGCTGAAAACGAAACTTGAAGTCGTTGCTGTCGGCACGCCGGATGTTACGGCGTTATCGGAAAACGAACAGAGGATATTTTTTGAAACGATAGCGGCAAGAGTTTTGGAATTGGCGAAAGAACGGAACTTGAATGAAACCGAAATGTAACGGACTAAATGACATCGTATCGGAGCGCAACGCACTGCGCCGCTCCGTCAAATGGATAAACGAACGGAAATAACGGACAAACGAAAATCGAATAAGCCGAAGGCAGGCGTTTAAGATCTCCGAGAAGTGACGGG